>CAVSZN010000028.1:0-111337 GCA_963732425.1 uncultured Alphaproteobacteria bacterium | reverse complement strand
TTCCTGTGATGCCTGCACCGCCGACTGAAGCGCTTCATCCCGCGGCAGCGGCCGCGCTGGACCGGCAGCGCCGGGCTTCCTACCCTCCGCCGCCCCGAGGAGAGGACAACGCCATGCGCCGCCTGACCCTGGCCTTCCTGCTGACAGCCTCCACCGCCCTCGCAACCGAACTGCCGGTGCGAAGCGTGACGCTCTCCTCCGCCGGCCTCGCGCAGATCGAACGCGCCGGGGAGGTGCCGGCCGACGGCAACGTCACTCCCGGCGCCCCCGCGCCGATGATGTGGACGACCTGCTGCGCAGCCTGATCGTGGTCAATTCCGCCGGCACCGTCGAAGGCCTCCGCCTGCCGGCACGCGACCTGACGGGGGAAGCCTTCCGTGGCCTGCCTCTGCAGGCCGAGGATTTCGACAGCCGCGCCCGCCTGCTCGCCGCCCTGCGCGGCCAGGAAGCCGAGGCCGGCAACGCGCGCGGCCGCATCGCCGACGCCACCGAGGTCGCATCGGTCGCCGGCGCGCCGGGCGGCCTGCGCCTGACGCTGATCACCCCGCGCGGCCTCGTCACCGTGCTGCTGCGCGAGGGCGACGAGGTGAAGCTGCTCGACGAGGCGCTCGCCGCCCGGGTGGCGCGGGCGGCGGAGGCGCTCGCCGCCGCGCGCACCGCCGATGAACGGCGCATCGACATCCGCCTGCGCGCGGACCGCGCCCGCCAGGTCGCGGTGCTCTATGTCGCCGGCGCGCCGCTGTGGAAGCCGTCCTACCGCCTGCTGGTGCCCGCGCTGCGCCCCCCCGCCGCACCCGGCACGCCGGCGCCCACCGGCCCGCAGGCCCGGCTGCAGGGATGGGCGGTGGTGGAGAACGCCTCGGGCAGCGACTGGGACGCGGTGCGCCTCGCCCTGGTCTCGGGGGAGGCCGCGGCCTTCCGCCAGCGCATCTACGACCCGATCACCGTGCCGCGCCCCGAATTGCCGGTGCGCATCGCCGGCGCCGTGCAGGTCCGCCCCGACACCGGCGGGCGGCCCATCCCGCTGCCCTCGCCGCCGCCGGCCCCCATGGCCTCGCGCAAATCCTTCGCCGCCGCCCCGCAGATGGCCCGCCGCGCCGGCGCGCCCGATGCCCCGGTCGGCGGCGCCATCGCCGGCACCTCGGCGCCGGCCGGCGGTGCCGTCGCCGAGGCCTCAGCCGGGCGCGTCGCCTTCGTCCTCGCCGAGCCGGTGACGATCCGCAGCGGCGGAAAACCGCCAACGTCCCCTTCCTCGACATCCGCCTGCCGGCCGAACGGGTCTGGTGGATCCAGGACCTCAATGCCCGCAGCCCGTTGCAGGCGGTGCGCATCCGCAACGCCTCGCCCCACACGCTGCCGGACGGCCTCGCGACCGTGTACTGGCGGAGGGGCCGGAGGCCGGCGTCTTCCTCGGCGATGCCCAGATCCGCGCCATGCCGGCGGGCGATGGCCGCATCCTCGCCTTCGGGCGCGACCGCGACGTGCAGGTGGCGCAGACCGCGACGACGAATGAACGCGTCACCGCCGTCGCGCTGCGCCGCGGCTGCGTGCGCGTCGAGTTGCAGCGGGTCGAGGAGACCGCGATCGCCATCGACCCGCGCGGGGTGCGCCGGCGTGGTGGTGGTGGACATGCCGCAGCGCCCCGGAGCGACGCCGCGCTTCCCCGTCGTCTCGCAGGGTGATTTCGGCCTGCGCTACGAAGCCACGCTGGAGGGCGGGCCGCAGACGCTGCGCCTCGCCTATGAGCGGCCGGTCCGCCAGGACATGCCGCTGTGGGATGCCGGCCTGGGTGAGCCGATCCTGCTGCGCTGGCAGCAATTCGACCTGGAGCAGAACCTGCGTCGCCTGCCCGGTGGCCCCGGCACCATGGAGCGCCTGCAGGAGGTTCTGGCCCGCACGCCCGCGGATGTGCCCGGCCGCGCCGACCTCGTCGCGGCGGTCGAGGCGATGGGCGAGTTGCGCCGCCTGCTCGACGATGCGCGCATGAAGCAGCGCGCCTCTCGCGCCGCGACCAGGCCCTGGCCCGCGCCCGCCGCCGCCGAGGACCGCACCGGCACCGACCTGCAGGAGGCCCGCCGCCGCCTGAACGCCGCCAGCCGCGAGGCAGACCAGGCCGGCAGCGCCGCCGACCAGGCCTGGGAAGCCTGGCAGCGCGCGGTGGTCGAATTGATGCAGCGCGGGAGCTGAAGCGGATCCCGATCAGGCCGGAGCACCTGATCGGGCCGCGCCCGTGGCCGCGCTATTCGGGGCGCACGCCGGCCTTGCGCGGCACCTCGGCCACTTGCAGCAGGTCGGCGCGGACAAAGGCATCGAAGGCGGCCGGGGTGGCGAGTTGCGGCTGCGGCTCGACCGCCAGGTCCGCCAGCCGCGGCCCGATCCGCGCCATCGCCGCATTGCAGGCCGCGTTCAGCGCGGTGACCGCGGCCGGCGGCGTGCGCGCCGGCACGAAGGCGCCGAACCCGGGTGCCGCATCCCAGGCCGGAAGCCCGGCCTCGCTGGCCGAGGCACGTCGGGCAGCACCGGGGTGCGCGTCGCCCCGGCGACGGCGACCGCGCGCACCGTGCCGCCACGGATGTGGCTGAGCGCCGAGGAGACCGGGTCGATGCACATATGCGCATCGCCCGCGATCACCACCTGCATGGCCGGCCCGCCGCCGCGGAACTGCACCATCTCCATCTCGATCCCGGGCGTCAGCGGCGCGGAAGATCTCCGAGGCCAAGTGATTGCCGCTGCCGATCCCGGCCGAGGCGAAGTTGATCCGCCCCGAATTGGCGCGCAGCCACACGAGCAGGCTGGCCATGTCGGTGATGGGCAGGCGCGTGTTGACCACCAGCACCTGCGGCACGCGCCCCAGATGGGCGACCGCCGCGAAATCCGCCAGCACGTCATAGGGCATCCGCGCGACGAGGCTCGGCGCGATGACATGCGCGTTGGAATGCAGCAGCACGGTGTGCCCGTCGGGCGGCGATTTCGCGACCGCGTCGCTGCCGATCAGCCCGGCGGCACCGCCGGCGCGGTTCTCGATGACGATCGGCTGGCCAAGCACGGCGCCAAGCGGTTCCGAGAGCGCGCGCGCGAGCACGTCGGTCGCGCCCCCTGGCGCGAAGGGCACGACGACGCGCACCGGGCGGTCGGGCCGCCACGCACCCTGGGCGCGGGCGGTTGAAACGGCAGGTGTGGCGAGGGCGAGCGCGAGGGCCGCGCGGCGCGTGGTCATGGACGTTGGCCTCCCTGGGGACGGCATTCAGGCGCCGTCCCTCAAGGACAATTCATCGCATGTTCCGCGCCGTTCGGCATCCCCCCGGTGGGCGGGCGCGTGGGCCTATTGCGGCTGCACGCCGGCCTGGCGCAGCACCCGCGTGTTCACCTCGACGCCCTCGCGAACCAAGTCCATCACCTTCGCGGAGGTGTCGTAGCCCTCGCGCGGGGCGACGCCGGCCAGTTCGATCAGCCGCGGGGCGATGCGCTGGATCGCGGTGCGGAAGGCGACACCGAGCGCGGCGACGATCTCGGGCGGCGTGTCCTTCGGCGCGAGGATCGGGAAGTTCTCCTCATGGATGAGGTTGGGCAGGCCGGCCTCGACCGCGCTCGGCACATCGGGCAGCGCGGGGCTGCGCCGGGCGGCAGCGACGGCGAGCGCGCGCACGCCGCCGCCGCGCACCTGGCCGAGCGAGGACGCCATGGTCGGCAGGCCGAACTGCGCCTCATTGCTCAGGATCGCGGCCACGCCCGGCCCGCCGCCACGATAGTGGACGATCTCGAACTGCGTGTCGGTCATGGCGCGGAACAGCTCGCCGCCGACATGCACGCCGCTGCCGAGCCCGGCGGAGGCGAAGTTGTAGCGCCCCGGGCTGGCCTTCAGCAGTGCGACCAGTTCCTGGGCGGTGCGCGCCGGCAGGCCCGGATTGACCGCGAGCACATAGGGGGAGAAGCCGGCGACAGCGATGCCGACGAAATCCGTGACCGAGTTGTAGGGCACATTCGCGACGATGGCCGGCACCGTCGACTGCGCGCTGTTGATCAGCACGGTATAGCCATCGCCCGGCGCGCGCGCCGCGGCCTCGGCGCCGACCATGCTGCCGGCACCGGCGCGGTTCTCCACGATCACGGGCTGGCCAAGCAGCATGCCTGCCGGTTCCGCCACCAGCCGTCCGACGATGTCGTTCGAACCGCCCGGGGCGAAGGGCACGATCAGGCGCACCGGCCGGGTCGGCCGCCAGCCGGCGGTCTGCGCGCGCACGGCCGGCGCGGCGAGGCCGGCGGCGAGAGCGAGGGCGAGTGTTGCGCGGCGATCCGGCATCATGGGGCTTCTCCCTGCGGCAAGGCTGCGTCCGCCCACCCCGGGCCTCCAACGCCTTGCTTCTGGACCCTTCATAGCGTGGCGTGCAGGTTCCGCCACCCCCTGCCATGGATCATCGGCGCGTGGCGCGCTATCGGAACGGCACGTCCGAAGGAAAAGCAGCCCGATGCCAACCGCCGCCGAACGATTGATCGACTTCCTCGCCGACCAGGGCATCGACCGCGCCTTCTGCGTGCCGGGTGAATCCTACATCGCGCTGCTCGATGCGCTGCATGCCCATGCGGGGATCGATCTCGTCACCTGCCGCAGCGAAGGTGGCGCCGGCTTCATGGCGGTCGCCGACGCCAAGATGACCGGGCGGCCGGGCGTCGTGCTGGTCTCGCGCGGGCCCGGCGCCTGCAATGCCTCGATCGCGGTGCATACGGCCGAGCAGGATGCGGTGCCGCTGATCCTGCTGGTCGGCCAGGTGGAGAAGCGCGACCTGCGCCGCAACGCCTTCCAGGAGATCGACTACGGGCGGATGTTCGGCGGCATCGCCAAATGGGTCGGCGAGGCGACCGAGCCCGACCAGATCCCGGAACTGATCGCCCGCGGATATGCCATGGCGATGCAGGGCGTGCCGGGGCCGGTGGTGCTCTCGCTGCCCGAGGATGTGCTGGCCGAGCCCTGCACCGCCCCGGCCCTGCCGGCCACGCTGCCGGCGCCCGCCATCCCGGCGCCGGCCGAGGTGGCGCGCCTGGCGTCGCTGCTGCGCGGCGCCGAACGCCCGGTCCTGCTCGCCGGCCACGCCTTCGACCGGCCCGGCGGGCGGGAGGCGCTGCGGGCCTTCGCCGAGGCCTGGAGGCTGCCCGTCGCCGTCTCCTTCCGCCGCCAGGACCTGTTCGCCAATGACCACGCGCTTTATGCGGGCGACCTCGGCCTGCGCAACCCGGATGCGCAGCGGGCGGCCTTCGCGGAATCCGACCTGGTGCTCGCCCTCGGCACCCGGCTGACCGACATCACCACCCAGGGCTGGACCTGGCCGGCGGCGGGGCAGCGCCTGGTGCATGTGTGCGCCGAGCCGCGCTTCCTCGGCTGGCAGTTCCCGGCCGCGATGGCGCTGGCCGCCGATGCGCTGGCGCTGATCGACGCGCTGGGCGCCGAGGCGCCGGGCGCCCCGGCCACGCGTGACGGCTGGAATGCGCGGCTGCGGGCGATCCACCTTGCCGATACCGGCATACGGCCCGGCCACCACAATGACGGCGTTGCCTTCGCCGAAGTGGCGCGGCTGGTGGGCGAGGTCGCCGATGCCGATGCCATCGTCACCCTCGATGCCGGCACCTTCGGCGCGCCCTTCTACCGCAAGGTGCCCTGGGTGCCGCCGCAGCGGCTGCTCGCGCCGGTCTCGGGCGCGATGGGCTTCGGCGTGCCGGCCGGGGTCGCCGCCGCGCTGCGCTTCCCGGACCGGCAGGTGATCGCGGCGGTGGGCGATGGCGGCGCGCTGATGACCGCGGGCGAATTCGCCGTGGCCGTGGCGCGCGGCGTCCCGCTCAAGCTGCTGCTGTCCGACAACGGATCCTATGCCTCGATCCGCATCCACCAGGAACGCGCCCATCCGGGCCGTGTCTCGGGCACGTCGCTGGCCAACCCGGATTTCGTCGCCTGGTGCGCCGCCTTCGGCGTGCCGGTCACGCGGGTGGACAGCAACGCCGATTTCCCCGCCCTGGCCGCCGCGCTGGCGGCGCCGGGGCCGGCGGCGATCGTGGTGCGCACCTCGCTCTCGGCGGTGTTGCCCGCAGTGGCGCAAGCGGCGGAATAGCAGCGCGCATGGCGCACCCGTCCGAGGCCGCGGACCGGCTTGCCGCCGCCGAGGCCGCCCGGCGGCGCGCGACACCGAGGCTGCCATCGCGCTCGCCTGCGCGGCGATCGACGACGCCGGGGATGATCCGCCGCTGAGCCTGCGCGCCGCCCTGCTGCACGCGCGGCTGGACCGGCCGGCCGCCGCCGCCGCGCTGGCGCAGGCGGCACTCGCCGGCGGCGACGATGCCGCCCTTGCGGCGCCCGGCATCGCCGTGGCGGCGCAGTTGCACATGACCGGGGCGACGGCGGAAGCGACCGCGGTGCTGCGGCGGTGCTGGCGCGGCAGGCCTGACCGCGCGACGGTCGGGCTGCTGCTCGCCTGCGGCCTGCCGAGTTTCCGCCGTGGCCTGCAAAGCGGCGCCGACCAGGCGCTGCTCGAGGACATGGTCGCGGCCGCCTGCATCGCCCCGCGCGCCGCGCCGGAGGCCGATATGGTCGAACTCGCGCGCCTCACCGAGGAAGCCGGGCGGGACGACCTGCTGCGCGGCCTGGGTGCGGCCATCCAGGCGCGCGGCACCCGAACGCTGTCCGAGGCGCTGACGCGGCCCGGCCTTGGCATGCGGCAGAGCCTGGCGGGGGTGGCGCATTTGGCGACGCATCGCGCCGGCCGCGCCGCGATCGCCTTCGCCGCCGCGCACCGGTCGCTGCCGATCGACCCGTCCACCACCTTCAACGCCGGCTATGACGCGCTGGCCGCCGGCGATGCGGCGGCGGCGGCGGCGCTGCTCGGCGGCCTGCGCGCGGCGGGTGAGCCGATGCTCGCCGGGGCGGTCTGGCCGCGCTTCGGCGAATTGCCCTGGCCCTTCGCCGCGCCGCCCGAGGCCGCCCGGCGCGGCCTGGAGGCGCTGCTGCCACCTGGTGCGGCGTGGCCGCGCATCCGGCTGGTGACGCCCTGCCTCAACCCCGGCCCCTGGCTGGAGGAGACCATCCTCTCGGTCGCCGCGCAGGGCTATCCGGCGGTCGAGCATGTGATCGTCGATGGCGGTTCCACCGACGGCACCGCGGCGGTGCTGGCGCGCCACCGGGACCGGCTGCACGGGGTGATCGTCGAGGCCGATGGCGGGCCGGCGCGAGGCGATCGGCAAGGGTTTCGCCGGCACCGACGCCGACCTGATCGGCTGGATCAATGCCGACGACCTGCTCGCCCCCGGTGCGCTTCACGTGCTGGGCGCCGCCTTCGCGGCCGACCCGGCGGCGGACCTTGTGCATGGCTGGTCGGTGGCGCATCGCGCCCGGCGCATCACCGGGCTGCAACTGCCGCTGGCCGATGGGCCGCAGGAATTCACGCTGGCGGGGCTGGCCGACATCTTCGGCCGGTGGGGCGCCGGGCGGTTTTTCCTGCAACCGGAAGTGCTGGTCGCGCGGCGGTTCTGGGAACAACTGGGCGGGCGGCTCGATACCAGCCTGTCGGCGGTGTTCGACTATGAATTGTGGCTGCGCGCGGCGAAGGCCGGGGCGCGCATCGCGCAGGCGCGCTGGCCGGTTGCCTTCTACCGCACCCATCCGGCGCAGCGCAGCGGCCAGCGCAGCGCCCTCGCGACCGAGCAGGTGATGGTGCGCGACCGCTTCGCCGCCCCTGCCCCGCCGCCGGCGCGCATCGCCAATGTCGCGGCCAGGCTGCGCGGCGCGCTGCGGCCGCAGGGCCGGCCGATGCGGCTGATGCTGATCGACCCGCGTTGCGCCGAGACGATCTCCCCCGCCGCGCGGGAGGAAGCGCGCGCGGCGCTTGCGGTGCGCCGCGTGGCGCTGGAGGTCCGCCCCCGCGCGCCGCGCGGCAGCATCGATGCGGATCTCGTGCTGCGGCTGCTCGGGGCGCATGACGGTGCCGACTGGGTGCCCCGGCTGCGCGCGCAGGGCTTTGCCGGGCCGGTGGTCGGCTGGTTCCTGGGCGATGACGGGGACGCCGCCTCCAACGCCGCCATGGCATTGGCGCCGGATATCGTGGTGCCGGCGCGCGCGGCGCGGCGCGGCGTGCTGTTGCAGGACGTCGCGCTGGTGACCGAGGCGATGGCGCCACCCTGCGGGCTGGTCTCCGGGGCGGAGGCGCGCGCGGCCTTCGGCGCCGGCCCGACGCCGGGACGTGAAGCGGCGGCGCCGTGGCAGACCGGTGCGATGCGCCTGGCCGCGGCACGGCGCGGCATCGGGCCGATGGCGGCGGACGACCCCGGCGCGCTGGTGCTCGCCCTGCTCGTCGGCCGCGCCCCGCGCATCGAGGATGCCGGCGTCGCCGCCCTGCTCGACGGCCCGCTGCCGCAGGATCGCGCCGCGCGCCACGCGCTGGGGCTCGACATGCTGCTGGCACCGCGCCTGCTGCGGCTGCTGGACCGGCTCGGCGCGATGGCCAGCGCCGGCTGAGCAGGCCCGGCCATCGGCCACGGCATCCGCCCGATGGCGCCAGGCCAAATCCCGCGGATTTGGCCCACCCGTCATGCCTCCAGCCGCCGTCCTGGCTTCGCCGGATTGCCGGGGGGGCAGGAGCCACGACCCGTGGACCGGGTATCAGACCACCCGCACGCGGCCAGCCGGATCATGCGGCAGCAGGCCGAAGGGATCGAAGGCCAGCGGTGCGAGGCCCGCGACGCGCGCCGGGTCATAGGCCCGGTGCGGCGTGCCGAGGATGACGGCATCCAGCCCCGCGACGGCGGGGTGGCGGACGCGGCGCAGGGCGCGCAACGCGGCAGGCGTCTCGCCCAGCACCGGATCGTGCCACAGCGCCTCCGCCCCGCGGGCCGCCAGGCCGCGCAGCAGCGCCACCGGGGCGGCGCCGCGCAGGTCGGGCACGTCAGGCTTGTAGGTCACGCCCAGAACCAGCACGCGCCGGCCCTCAAGCGACCCGCCCAGCGCCTGTTCCACCGCGGCCAGGATGCGCGCCGGCCGGGCGCGATTGGCCTGCGCGGCGGCGCCAAGCAGCGAGGAGGCGGCCCCCGCGCGATCCAGTTCCATCTGCAGGAATGCGGGATCGACCGGGATGCAGTGGCCGCCCGCCCCGGCGCCCGGCCAGAACGGGGCGAAGCCGAAGGGCTTGGTCGCCGCCGCCTCGACCACCGCGCGCGTCGGCACGCCCAGGGCGGCGAAGCCGCGGTGCAGTTCATCCATCAGCGCGATGTTGACCAGGCGGTAGGTGTTCTCGAGCAGCTTGGCGCATTCGGCGATCTCGGGGGTGGCCACCGGCACGACGCGATCGGTGATGCGTTCCCAGAAGGCGCGGGCGCGGGCCAGCGAGACCGCGTCGGGCGCGCCGAGCAGGCGCGGCGGTGTGGCGCGGGCCGGGGGTGGCGCCGCCGGGGTTCTCGCGCTCGGGCGAAACGGCGAGGAACACGTCGCGGCCGACACGCAGCCCGTCGCGCTCCAGTTCGCGCCGGCACAGCCCGTTGGTCGCACCGGGCTGGCAGGTGGACACCAGGCAGACCAGCGCGCCGGGCGCCAGGCCCGCCCGGCAGGTGGCCAGCGCCGCGACGACCAGCGACAGGTCCGGCTGGTCCAGCGGCATCGAGCGGGGTGGGCACGCAGATCAGCCAGGTCTCGGCGCGCGGCAGGGTGCGCGGGTCGGCGGTGGCCGTGAGGCGGCCGACCGTGCCGCGCGGCAGGCCGGCCGCCTCGGCCAGGCGCATGGCCGCGGGGTCGAGGTCGAAGCCGGTGACCGTGAAGCCCGCCGCGGCGGCCTCGAGGGCGATCGGCAGGCCGACATAGCCGAGGCCGATGACCACGACCTCGCCCGGCGGCAACCGCGGCGGTCCTGGCGGCATCGGGCAAGAGGCCGGTGTCGGGCATGGCCGCATAGTTGTTGTTAATGAAACACTAAATCAACCCATTGGCGAATTTCTCGAAGCCTCTGGCGTTGGCGCGCACGGTTGGGCCAAGCAGTCGCGCAGGCAAGGAGGCAGGCGCGATGGTGGCAATCGGCAAGGCGTGGCGGGCATGACGGCGCCGGTTCATGTCGCGACCCATCCGATGATCCAGCACAAGCTCGGGCTGATGCGGGAAGCGGGATGCCCGTCCTCGGATTTCCGCCGGCTGCTGGGCGAGATCGCGATGCTGCTGTGCTACGAGGTGACGCGCGACCTGCCGCTGGAACAGGTGCCGATCGAGACGCCGCTGGAGCCGATGATGGCGCCGCGCATCGCGGGGCGGAAACTGGTGCTCGCGCCGGTGCTGCGGGCCGGGCTGGGCATGCTGGACGGCATGCTGGCGTTGCTGCCGGCGGCGCGCGTCGCGCATGTCGGGCTGTATCGGGACCCGGCGACGCTGCAGGCGGTCGAGTATTACTTCAAGGCGCCGAGCGACGTGGCGGAGCGGTTGGTGCTGGTGCTCGACCCGATGCTGGCGACGGCCAATTCGGCGGTGGCGGCGATCGACCGCTTCAAGGCGCGCGGGTGCAAGTCGATCCGCTTCGTGTGCCTGCTGGCGGCGCCGGAAGGGATTGCCCGGTTGCAGAAGGCGCATCCGGACGTGGAGGTCTGGACGGCGGCGGTGGACCGGGCGCTGGACGACCACGGGTATATCCGGCCCGGGCTGGGGGATGCGGGGGATCGGATTTTCGGAACGGCGTGAGGCGATGCGTCTTGGCCCCGTGACTGAAAACATGCATTTCCGGCTTTCCGGATATCGGCTTCCCGACGCGCCCGGGCACTGATCTGGTCGCGCGGCCGCAACGGCTGTCCGACCGCGAGAAGTTGCATGCAACGGCAATGGAAATCCGGCATTGACGCCGTGGGATGGACGCTGACGCAGAGTGAACCGCGCGAGCCTGGAAAGACCCTGACGTCGGGTGCGCAGGTTTCCGAGCATTGGCGCCTGCGGCGGCACCCGCAGCGCGTGACCTGTAGCGAGAATGGAACAGCCCGGCATGGCCGACACTTTCTACGACCTGGATTTTTCGGTCCTCTATCCCCTCGTCGTGGCGGTGAGCGTCGCGGCCGCGTGCCTCGGCGCATGGCTTGGCAATCGGTCGAACCGCCGCGGCAACAAGCAGGAGGATCTGGCCATGCTGGCGGGCTCGGCCCTGGGCCTGCTGGCCCTGCTGCTCGCCTTCAGCTTCTCGCTCGCCCTGTCCCGCTACGACGCGCGGCGTTCCATGGTGCTGCAGGAGGCCAACGCGATCGGCAGCACGGCGAATTTCGCCCTCATGCTGCCGGAGCCGACGCGGCAGCCGATCTTCGACCTGCTGCGCGAATACACCGCCGTGCGGATCGGCCTCGGCAGGCCGTTCGACGTCGCGAAGCTCGATCAGGACGTCGCCCGCTCCGTCGCGTTGCAGGCCAGGCTGTGGGAGATCGCGGTGGAGGCCACGGCCGCGTCGCCGCAATCCCTGCCCGTGTACCGGTTTGTCGGCTCGTTGAACGAGATGAACAACGTCCATGAGAGCCGCCTCACGGCGATCCGCAACCGCATCCCTGGCGAGGTGATGGCGATGCTGCTGGGCGTCGCCATGATCGCCATGGCGCTCACCGGGTTCCATTCGGGCGTGCGGGGCGCCCGGCGGCCGGTCGCCACGCTGTTGATGGCGATGACCGTGGGGGTGGTGATGACGCTGGTGGCCGATCTCGACCGGCCGGCGCGCGGCTTCATCACGGTGCCGGCGCAGCCGCTGATCGACGCGGCGGGTTCGATGCCGCGATAGGGCCAATCGCGCCTGGCCGGCACCCGCCAGGCGCTTGGCGATGGCCCATCGAACGCCGGCCGGACCGATGCGCGGGTGCGGCATCGGGCGCGCCCATCCGGTCGCGGCCCCTGCTCCGGGCCTTGGTTGACGAGCATCAGCCGGCGGCCGGACGACGTCACCCGGACCCGGCGTGCTCCAGCCGGCGATTGACCGGCGCGTGCACGCGGCCGCGCCCGCCCCCCGCGCGCGAGGCGGCCGCGAACCCGTTGGTGCGCCGGCTCGCAGGGGCGGCGCCCCGCCTGCCTGTCCTATGCGACCTTCCGCGACGCCGGCATGCTGGCCATCGCCGCCCTGAACGCCTCCAGCGTCTGCGCGATGTCGGCGGCGGTATGCGCGGTGGACAGGTAGAACTTGCTGTCCCCCTTCAGGATGCCGCGGCTGCGCAGCACGGTGTTCACATGCTTCTGCATCGCCGCGTCCTGGCGCAGCACCGCGCGGTAGTCGCGCATGTCGCCGGCGGCATAGACCACGTCGAACAGCACCGGCTCGCCCAGGCATTGCGCCGGGATGCCGGCCTCGGCGATCAGTGTCGTCAGCCCGTCCATCAGGTCGCGGCCCATGGCGAAGCACCTTGTCGTAGGTGCCGGGCTCGCGCAGCACCTCGAGCGTCGCGAGGCCCGCCACCGCGGCGACCGGGTTGCCCGACAGCGTGCCGACCTGCGTCAGGAAGCGTTCCTCGCCGACCGCCGCCTTGTCGAACAGCGCCATGATGTCGGCACGGCCGCCGATGGCCGACAGCGCGAAGCCGCCGCCGACGATCTTGCCCATGGTGCAGATGTCGGGCGTCACGCCGTAGAATTCCTGCGCGCCGCCATAGGCGAAGCGGAAGCCGGTGACGACCTCGTCGAAGATCAGCGGAATGCCGAGCCGCGCGGTCACCTCGCGCACCGCCTGCAGGAAGCCGGGCTTCGGCGGGATCAGCCGCTGCAGCGGCTCGATGATGACGCCGCCGATCTCGTCGGCGTGCGCCTCGATCAGCCGCACCGCTGCCTCGATGTCGTTGAAGGGCGCGACCAGCACCTCGCCGCGCACGGCATCGGGGATGCCGGGGCTGTCGGGCACCGCCTCGGGGAAATTCGCGAGCCGCTTCGGCGCGAGGGACATCAGCGCCCAATCGGACATGCCGTGGTAGCCGCCCTCGAACTTCACGATCTTGGGCTTGCCGCGAAAGGCGCGGGCCAGGCGCATGGCGTAGAAATCCGCCTCGGTGCCGGAGGTGAGGAAGCGCACCTGCTCGACGCAGGGCACCGCCTCGACGATCGCTTCGGCAAGCCGGATGCCGGGCTCGTTGTTGGTGAAGAAGGTGGTGCCGCGCGGGATCTGCGCGAGCACCGCCTCGGTCACCGCCGGGTGGTTGTGGCCGATGAACATCGGGCCGGAGCCGAGCAGGTAGTCGATGTAGTCGTTGCCCGAGACATCGGTGACATGCCCGCCCTGGCCGTCGCGGATGATGATGTCATTGGCGAAATTGCCGAAGCCGCCGCCGGGCATCACGCGCCTGGCGGCTTCCATCAATGCCAGTTCCTCGGCGCCCTTGGCGATGCCCGTCATGATCCGCTCCTTGCTGCAAAGCGGGCAGGCTATCGGAGCATCGCGGGCGCGGCTACCGCGCGGGGCTGCGGCGTTGCGCCGTCGTCGCCGGACTGGCCGACGCCGAAGATGCCGCGCAGGAAGCCCGGCGTCAGCGCCGCCAGCGGGTTGACGCTCACCGAGGGGTCGGCGAGCGGGCCGCGCATGCGATAGGTCGCGGCGAACAGCCCGCCGCCCTGCTCGGGGCTGAACAGCCGCCCCAGCCCCGGGATGCGGCCGAGCAGCGAATTGAACACATAGGCGGGCACGATGGTGCCCTCCATGTCGATCGTCTGGCGCAGCCGGTCGATGCGCCCCTTGGCGGTCAGCCCCAGCGAGACGGAGTAGGCGCGCGCATCGTTCAGCACCAGCGCCTCGCGCGTCAGCGCGAAGGGCGCGGTCAGGCTGGCGAAGGTCAGGCCCTGGCCGGACAGCGCCTCGAACACGCCGAACACGGACATCGCCTGCAGCAGCTTGCCCAGCGCCGGGGCGTCCTCGACGGCGAATTCCTCAAGTTCGGCCGAACCGACCAGCGGCACGCCGCGCTGGCGCATCGTCGAAGGCGGCATCGACGCGCAGCCGGCCGCCCTGCACGGTGCGCAGCACGCCGAAGGCGCGCAGCAGCGCCCCGCCATTGTCGCTGGTCAGCCGCAGGTGGCGCCGGCCGCCCTGCGGCGCGAGCGTCACATCGATGCTGCCGCCGCCTTCGACCCTGCCCGCGCAGCCTGCGCGGATTGGGCCGTGCCGCGGGCATTGGCCGCAAGCGTCGCGACGACGCCGGTCAGTGCCCGGTTCTCCTCCAGCAGCACGCGGTCGAACCGCGCATCGAGCGCGACACCGGGCCCGCGCGCATCCACCGCCTCGGCCGCCTCGGCCGCGGATGGCCTGGCGAGCACGGGCGCCACGTCGAGCACCGGGCCGCGCATCGCGATGGTCCAGTTGCCGCGCGGGCCGTTGGGGGGGTTGATCTCGCCGGTGAAGCGGCTGCGGCCCATCTGGCCCTGCTGGATCTCGATCACCTGCGGGATGTTCTGGCGCAGTTGCGTGCCGCGCCCGCGCATCAGCGCATCCGCCGTCTCGATGCGGATGCCGTCGATCGCGGTGATCTGCCCGTTCCGCAGGTCGATCGTGGCCTCGCCCTGCCCGGCGATGCCCGGCGGCTTCGCCCAGGCCAGCGCATCGACGGCCAGGCGCGCCTGCGCCAGGTCGGTGCGCAGCGTGACGCGGCCGGTGCCGTTGCGCCGCGTCTCGTTGCGGATGTCGAGGCCGACGGTGCCCTCGACGAAGGGCCGCGGGTCAAGCCCGAAGGCGGCGATCTGCGCGACCTGCGCCCGGCCCGAGACGATCTCGCGCGAGACCAGCTGGTTCGGCGCGGGCCGGGGCGGAAATCGGCTTCCTGCTGGATGCGCAGGGCGATGCCCTGCGACCGTCGCCGTGCCGTTCGCGCGCAGCCCCGCCGGGTCGGCGGTGAAGTCGAAATTGCCGCGTTCGAGGTCCTTGCCCAGCACGAGGCGCGGGATGCGGATGTCGCTGACGCGGCCGGTGGCGGCGATGCGCATCGCCTCGATCGGCAGTTCCGCCACCATGCGGGAAGCCGATCGACAGCCGTGCCTCGCGCAGCGTGCCGCGCACCTCGGTGATCGGCGGCGTGCCGCGCTTGAACAGGCCGAGCCGCTGATGGCGCAGCAGCGCCCAGACATCGGCGGCCGGACCGCCGAGCACGAAATCCATCTCCGCCGTTTCGGGATCGGTGCTCGAGGCCGATGCGCACGCGCCCTTCGCGCAGCTCGATCGCCGGTGCCGGCCTGGGTGCCGCCGGTCACGTCGATGTCGATGGCGTCGAGGCCGAAGCGGGCACGGGCGGCGGCCCCCTGCGCCGGCGGGATCGGGCGCAGCCAATGCACCTCGATGTCCTCGGCATCGAGCGGTGCCGTCGAGGCGAGAGGATGCGCGGCGCGCCGCCGGTCGGGTCCCATTCCGCCGGTGACGCGCCAGGTGCCGTCGCGCGCGATGCCGCCGGTCACGTTCTCGGTGATCCATTCGCGCGCGCCGCGCGCCACGCCGGCCGGCCAGTAGTGCTCGAGGTCGGCGGTCGCGACCTGGTCGATGCCCAGCTGCGCCTCGGCGTGCCAGCGTCCCTGCGCGACGCGCGCCTGTGCCTGGGCGGTGATGACCGGCGGCGCGCCGGCCATGGTCCGGCCGGGCGGCGGCGCGGGGCGCAGCACGGCGCGTTCCACCCGCACCGTATCCTCATCGAGGGTGAGGTCGGCCTCCAGCGCCGCCAGCGCGCACGCGGCCATGGCGCGCCGAGGTCGATCGACGCCGGCGCCGACGCGCAGCCGCGCCAGCGCCATGGTCGGGATGCGCAACCCGTCGAGCCGCACATCGACCGCGAGGGAGGCCGGCGCGTCGATCGCCGCGAGCGGGGCGAGGATCGGCGCGCTGCCGGCCAGCGTCGCCGGGCGGACCGCGGGCATCGTCATGGTCAGGCTGCCACGGCCGGTGGCGCCGTCGATCGAGCCGCGCACGCGCAGCCCGACCTGCCCGGTATCGAGCACCAGCCCGCCGCTGCCGGCGAGGTCGATGCCGCCGCCCTCGCGACGGGTCAGGGCGAGGCTGCCGATCTCGGCCGTCCAGGACCGGCCGAACTGGGCATCGACCACGCGCAGCCGCGCATCGGTCAGCCGCACCCGGCGCAGCGCCGAGAGCGGCGTGTTGTCCGAAGGCGGCTTCATCAGCTGCGCCAGCAGGTCGAGCAGCGGCGCGCTCTCGGCGGCCGGCGGGCGTGCCGGCGGCCTCGGCCGCCACGACCTCGGCCGGCTTCGCCGAGGTCGAGCCGCAGCGCGCCTTCCGCCGACCGCGCGGCGACGACGCTCAGGCCCTGCAGTTCCAGCACGCTCGGCGCGACGACGCCGCGCAGCAGCCATGGCAGCGAGAGCGACACCGCGGCATCGGGCAATTCGGCGCGCACCGCGCCGTCATCGCCGATCGCGCGCACCTGGCGCAGCGTGAGCGCGAGCGGCGAGCGATGGCCCTCGCGCCAGCCGGACCAGGCGACCGCGACCTCGCCGATGTCGAGGCGCACGCCGTCGCGGCCGCCATTGATGACCTTCTCGACCTCGCGCGCCAGCAGCGGCAGCGGCAGCGGGCCTTCCTGCAGCCGCCAGGCGAGCGCCCCGAGGCCGAGCCCGGCCAGCAGCGCGACGCCGAGCACCGCCCGCACCAGGCGGTTCAGCCAGCGCCCGGCTTGACCGGCGGCCCGCCTCACCTGTTCCCTGCCCGGCCATGAAGGCCTGCTTCGCGACCGAACGCCTGCCCCGCCCCTTCGACCCGGCCGCCGCCGCCATGGCGCGGGAGGGTTTCGCCGAACGCGGCGCCGCCGAGCGCGACTTCGCCGCCTCGGCCCCCGGCCGGGCGCTGCTGGAGGCGCTGGGCGGGCACAGCCCCTATCTCGCCGACCTCGCGATGCGCGAATCGGCGGCGCTGATGCTGCTGGCCGAACGCGGGCCGGATGACGCGATGGACCGCGCGCTCGACCCGCTGGCGCGCATCGACCCCGAGACGCCGCGCGCCGCGGTCGCCGCCCTGCTGCGCCAGGCCAAGCGGCAGGGCGCGCTGGCCGCCGCGGTCGGCGACATCACCGGGCTGTGGCCGCTCGACCGCGTGACCGGGGCGCTGTCGGACCTCGCCGAGGCCGCCATCGACGCCGCCTGCGCGCATCTGCTGCGCGACGCCGCGGCGCGGGGCGAGATCCGGCTTTCCGGCGCGGCGCGGACCGACCCGCGCCTCGTCGGGCGCAATTCCGGCCTCGTCGTGCTCGGCATGGGCAAGCTCGGCGGGCGCGAACTGAACTATTCGTCCGATGTGGACCTCATGGTGCTCTATGACCCCTCGGTGGCAGCCTACCATGCCGATCGGGCCGGTGCCGTCTATGTGCGAATCGCTCGCGACCTCGTGAGGCTGCTGGAGGAACGCACGGCCGAGGGCTATGTTTTCCGCACCGACCTGCGGCTGCGGCCGGACCCGGCGGCGACGCCGCTCGCCGTCTCGATCCCGGCGGGCATCGTCTATTACGAGAGCATGGGGCAGAACTGGGAACGCGCCGCCATGATCAAGGCGCGGCCCGGTGGCGGCCGACCGCGCCGCCGGCGAAGCCTTCCTGCGCGAGATCCGCCCCTTCGTCTGGCGCCGCCACCTCGACTTCGCCGCCGTCGCCGACATCCATTCCATCAAGCGGCAGATCCACGCGCACAAGGGTGCCAAGGGCGCGCACGACACGGTGCAGGTCGAAGGCCACGACGTGAAGCTCGGCCGCGGCGGCATCCGCGAGATCGAATTCACCGCCCAGGTGCTGCAACTGATCTGGGGCGGGCGCGACCCGGGGCTGCGCGACCCGACCACGCTCGGCGCGCTGTCGGCGCTGGCGCGCGGCCGGCAAGATCGACCGCCGCGCCGCCGCCGACCTCGCCGATGCCTATGTGTTCCTGCGCAACCTCGAACACCGGCTGCAGATGGTGGCCGACCACCAGACGCACCGCATGCCCGAGGATGCCGAGGGCATCGCGCGCATCGCCTCCTTCCTCGGCTTCCCCGATGCCGCGGCGTTCCGCACCGCCTTCACCCAGCACCTGCGCAAGGTGGAGCGCCACTACGGCCGGATGTTCGAGGCCGAGCCGACGCTCGCCTCCGAGGACCACCCATGGCAGCCTGGTCTTCACCGGGGTGGAGGACGACCCGGCGACGATCGCGACGCTGCGCGCCATGGGCTATGCCAACCCGTCGGGCGTCGCCGCCATGGTGCGCGGCTGGCATCACGGCCACACGCGCGCCACGCGCAGCGAACGGGCGCGCGAATTGCTGACCGCGCTGATGCCCTCGCTGCTCGGCGCCTTCGCCAAGCAGCGCGCGCCGGATGCGGCGCTGGCGCGGCTCGATGGCGTGTTCGGGCGGCTGGCGGCCGGGGTGCAGGTGCTGTCGCCTGCTGGAGCGCAACCCGGCGCTGCTGGAACGGCTGGCCGGCATCCTCGGCGCGGCGCCGCAACTGGCCGACCACCTGTCGCGCCATACCGCGGCGCTGGAGGGGCTGCTGGTCGGCGCCGGCGGCACCGATCGGCAATGCCGCGACCATGCTGCCCGCCCAGCTCAAGGATGCGCGCCATATCGAGGAGGCGATGGATGCCGCCCGGCGCCTGGTGCTGGAGGGCAAGTTCGAGATCGACGCCGCCGCGCTGCGAAGGCACGCTCGACGTCGATGCGGCCGGCGAGGCGCGCAGCGCCCTGGCCGATGCCGCCATCACCGGGCTGATGCCGCACATCACCGCTGAATTCGCCGAGCGCCATGGCCGCGTGAAGGGCGGCGCGCTGGCCGTCGTCGCGCTCGGCAAGCTCGGCGGGCGGGAGATGCTGCCGGGGTCGGATCTCGACCTGATCCTGATCTACGACCATGCGGCCGAGGCGGAGATCAGCGAGGGCCGCGCCAAGCGCGGCCAGCCGCCGCTGCGCTCGCTGCCGGTCACCCAGTATTTCACCCGGCTGGCGCATCAGCTGATCGGCGGCATCACCGCGCCGGGGGCCGAGGGCAAGCTGTACGAGGTCGACATGCGGCTGCGGCCGTCGGGCTCGAAGGGCCCGGTCGCGGTCTCGCTGTCCGCCTTCCAGCGCTACCACGCCGAGGAGGCCTGGACCTGGGAGCGCATGGCGCTGACCCGCGCGCGCGTGGTCGCCGCGCCGCCGGCGCTGCGGCGCAAGGTGGAGGCCGCGATCCGCGCCGCGCTGCTGCGCCCCGACGCCGCGGCCAAGGCGATCCCCGATGCGGTGGCGATGCGCGCGCGGATGCTGCGCGACCTGCCGCCCGACGGGCCGTGGGACGTGAAGCTCGGCCGCGGCGGGCTGGTCGAGGTGGAATTCGTCGCCCAGGCGCTGCAACTGGTGCATGCGCGCGAGCATCCCGGCGTGCTGGCGACCACCACCCGCGTCGCCATCGCGCGGCTGGCCGAGGCCGGGCTGCTGGAGGCCGGCGGAGGCCGCGATGCTGATCGGCGCCGAGCGGCTGTGGCGCACCATCAGCGGCCTGCTGCGCCTGACCGTCGGGCCGCTGGCGCGAGGAGCAACTGCCCGAGAGCATCGCGGCGGCGCTGCTCAATGCCTGCCGGCGGCTGGATCCGGCAGGACGCGCCGGTTGACCTCCCGGCACTTCAGGCACAGATGGCCCGACGGGCGAATGAGGTCCGCGCGGTGTTCGAACGACGCCTCGGCCGGCCCGACAGCAGCGGGGAGCGGGAATGAGCGAACTGACCGAAGGCAGGCAAGGCACCGGCCTTCACGATGAAGGCGAGCGGCGGGCGGAGGTCTCCTCCGCCGCGCTGAAGGGCAAGCCCTACCTGATCTACTTCTATCCGAAGGCGAATACGCCCGGCTGCACCAGGCAGGCCTGCGGCGTGCAGGAGGCGCTGCCGCAACTCGGCCATCTCGGGCTCGAGGTGATCGGCGTCAGCCCCGATGCGATCCCGCCGATCGAGAAATTCGCGGCGAAGTACAACCTCGCCTTCCCGCTGGCATCGGATGAGGACCACAAGGTCGCCGAGGCCTATGGCGTGTGGGTCGAGAAGTCGATGTACGGCAAGACCTACATGGGCATGGAGCGCAGCAGCTTCCTGGTCGGTCGCCGATGGCAAGATCGTGAAGGATCTGGCGCAAGGTGAAGCCGGACGCGCATGCCGCCCAGGTGCTGGAGGCGGCCGCCGCAGCCTTCGCGGCGTAGAGCATATCCCCGTCAGGTGGCATCACCTGACGGGGTTAAGTTGCCGGCGAAGCCAATGGAGGAGAGACGGTGCCGTGAACCAAGGCGCGCCGAAGCGGCCTACTGGCCGTTGGCCGTGATCTGGCGGAAGAGTTCCTCCGCCTCCTTGAAGGTTTCCTCGGCGCGCGCCTTCATCACCGGATCGGCGAAACGGTCGGGATGGAAGCGCAGGCGGAAGGCGCGCCGCGCCGCATCGACCAGCCAGATCGGCGCGGTATCCGCCAGGTGAACGCGGCGCAGCAGTCCGCCGCCGCGTGACGGCAACGCCTCGGTCGCCAGGGCGCGTTCGGCGGTGGAGGCGCGCGCCTCGGCCTCCCGGATGCGGCGTTCGGCCTGGTCGAGCCGCGCCTTCATCGCCACCAGTTCGGCCTGGAGCAGGGTCACCGCGCCGGCGCCGCTCCTCGACGTCCGCAGTCTCGGCATCGCTGCCGCAGCGGCGGATCAGATCCGCGACGCGCGTCGCCGCGGTGGTGGCGATATCGACGTCGCGGCGCTGCAATTCCTTGTGGATGTATTCGAGAAGCTCGATGTCATCCGGATGCCCCTCGGCATATTCGAGCAGCCGGCCCGAGGGCCAGTTGCCGATGTTCCGCCGCGTGGTGTCCTGGGCCGCGCTGGACATTGCGAGAGCTTCATCCAATCCGTCTCAATCTGCTATACTGACAGGCCAGAACCGGCAAGTTCCACATACCTATGGTAGTAATTTACACGCTCGAGGTTGCGGCGGGCCGGCGATGGTTGCGTGTCGATGCACGTTCGCATGTCATGCGCCGCGCATGCGCTCGATCTCCGCGAAAACCGCCTCCACGCGCTTGAACACCTCCTCGGACCGGCTGCCGGTGCTGCTGGTCCGCCGCGGTATCGGGGTGGTAGCGACGGCGAAAGGCGCGACGCACCTCGACGATGAGCCAGGCCGGGGCATCCGGGGTGAGATGGACGCGCCGGTAGGCGATCGGCGGCTCGGCGCCTTCCGCCCCGCCGTGGGCGCCGCCGTCTCCAGCGCCGCGACCGCGCACGCAGCGCCGCGATCTCGCGCGCCGCGGCGAGCAAGCGTGTCGCGCATGCCGCGCGGCCTGGTCCTGCTCGGGTGGCGCGGCGGCGGCGCAGGCGGCGATCATGCGGCCAAGCCGCGCCTCGAGCGCCTTGGCGCGCGCGCCGCGACGATGCCGCGCCTCCAGGGCCAGAGCCGCCAGGGCCTCGGCATCCGTGGCGTGCAACGCGGCCTGCTCGGCCAGTTGTTCGAGCGGCCATTCGCGCAATGGACGCTCCGGCTGCGGGGCGGCCGTCACCCGGATCTCCCCATCCCGGTGGAACAGGCCTGCCTTGTCGCAGGCGCGGGTTAACGCGGCGCTGAAGCGATGCCGTCTTCCGGCGGCGGCGGAGGTCGGCGAGACTGACGCCCTGATGACCGGGAGGACCACGATGAACAAGTTTCACATCCGCCGCAGGATGGCGCTTGCGCTCGGCGCCGGCCTGCTGAGCCCGGCGGTGCGCGCGCAGGGCGCCTGGCCGAGCCGCCCGATCCGGATCGTGGTGCCCTTCCCGCCCGGCGGCTCGAACGACGTGGTGGCGCGGCCGCTCGCCGAACGGCTGCAGCAGCGGCTCGGCCAGCCGGTGGTGATCGAGAACCGCGCCGGCGCGGGCGGGGCGATCGGCGCCACCGCCGTCTCGCAGGCGCCGGCGGATGGCTACACGCTGATGGTCTCCTCCTCCTCCTTCGCCACCACCTCGGTCTCGCAGCGCGTGCCATGGGGCGTGCTGGAGAACTTCACGCCGATCGCGCTGCTCGCCCGGTCCCCCTTCATCGTCATCGCGAACAACGACCTGCCGGTGCGCAGCGTGCAGGACCTGGTGCGCCTCGCGCGCGAACGGCCGGGCCGGATCGACTACGGCACCTCGGGCCCCGGCGGCATCAACCATTTCGTCACCGAGTACTTCGCCCAGCGCGCCGGCGTGCAGATGAACCATGTGCCCTATCGCGGCACCGGCCCGGCGGTGACCGACCTCGTCGCCGGGCACATCCAGTTGATGATCACGACGCTGCCAAGTGCGGCGGGCGTGGTGCGCGACGGACGGGTGCGGCTGCTCGCCTACAGCTCGCAGGGCGTGCCGGAGGGCGCGCCGCCCGCGCCGCTGGTGACGGACAGCGGGCTCGACTACGACATCGCCATCTGGTGGGGGCTGTTCGCGCCGCACGGCCTGCCGGCGCCGATCCTCGAACGGCTGAACGCCGAGACCAATGCCGCGCTGCGCGACCCGGACATGGCGCGGCTGTACCAGGGCGAGGGCGCCCGCCCTTCCCCCGGCACGCCGGACGCGTTCGCCGCCATGCTGCGCACCGACATCGCCCGCTGGCGGGACGTCGCGCAACTGGCGAACATCCGCATCGACTGAGGCCGGCATGCCCGAGATCCACCGCAAATCCTTCGACCCGGCCGCGCGCGGCGCCATGGATGGCGTGCGCGTGGTGGACCTTTCGCGCCTGGTTGCCGGCAATGTCCTGACCAAGGTGTTTTCCGACCACGGGGCGGAGGTGGTGAAGGTCGAGCCGCCCGAGGGCGACACGCTGCGCGCCTGGCGCGTCGGCGGCGTCGAGACGTCGTGGAAGACCATCTGCCGCAACAAGAAGTCGGTGGCGCTCGACTTCCGGCAAGCCCGAGGGCATCGCGACGGTCAAGGCGCTGGTGCGCGACGCCGCGATGTTCGTCGAGAGTTTCCGCCCCGGCGTGCTGGAGGCGATGGGCCTGGCACCCGACGTGCTGCTGGCGATCAACCCGGCGCTGGTGATCGTGCGCATCTCCGGCTGGGGCCAGGACGGTCCGTTCAACCACAAGCCGGGCTTCGGCACGCTGGTCGAGGGGTATTCCGGCTTCGCCGCGGTGAACGGCTTCGATGACCGCGAGCCGGTGCTGCCGCCGATGTTCATGGGCGATGCCTATGCCGGGCTGTATGGCGCATCGGTCGCGATGATCGCGCTGCGCCATGCGGAGGCGGGCGGCGGTGGGCAGGTGATCGACGTGTCGCTGTTCGAGCCGCTGTTCTCGGTGCTGGAACCGCAGTTGGCGAATTGGCGCATCAGCGGCAAGCGCAAGCCGCGCACCGGCAGCCGGTCCACCAATACCTCGCCGCGCAACGCCTATCGCACGCTCGATGGCGGCTGGGTGTGCCTGTCGGCGTCCACCCAGGGGATGACGGAGAAGTTGTTCCGCTCCATCGGGCGCGAGGACATGATCAGCGACCCGCGCTTCGCCAATAATCCGGCGCGGCTGCAGCACTGGCAGGAACTCGATGCGATCATCGCCGGCTGGATCGGACAGCGCACGCTGGCGGACAACCTCGCGCATTTCGACCGCGCGGGGGTGACCATCGGGCCGATCATGGATACCGCCATGCTCGAGAAGGACCACTACGCCATCGAGCGCGAGGCGCTGATCGAAGTGCCGGATGAGGAGATGCCCGGCGGCTGGCTGCCGATGCACGGGCTGGTGCCGCGGCTGTCGGGCACGCCGGGCGTGCTGGCGCGCCGGGCGCCACGCATCGGCGAGCACACCGACGAGATCCTGACCCCGCTGCTTGGGGCCGAGGAGGTCGCGCGGCTGCGCGCGACGGGCGTGCTGCGGGAAGGTGGCCCGGCCGCGGCCTGACGCCGGGGGTTGCTTTTGAAGCGATCGCTCCATAAATTCTGTATCGGTTGATACAGAATTTATGGAGCCCTGCCCTGTCCCGCCCCCGCGCCTTCGACGAGGATGCCGCCCTCGACGCCGCCATGACCCGCTTCTGGGACCATGGCTATGCGGCGAGTTCCGTGCGCGACCTGGGTGAGGCGATGGGGCTGGGTGCGGCGAGCCTCTACAACGCCTTCGGCGACAAGCGCGCGCTGTTCACCCGCTGCCTCGACCGCTACCTCGACGCCAACATGCGCGAACGCATCGCGCGGCATGAGGCAGGCAACGCGCCCCGCGCGGCGATCGAAACCTTCTTCGCCGAAAGCGTGAAGCGGTCGCTGACCGACCGGCGCGGCTGCCTGCTGGTCAATACCGCGCTGGAGATCGCCCCGCATGATGACGAGATCGGCGCCGTGGTCGCGGCGCGGCTCGGCGAGCTGGAAGGCTTCTTCCGGCGATGCGTGGTGCGCGGCCAGCGCGACGGGACCATCGCCCGCGCCCATCCGGCACGCGACCTCGCGCGGCTGCTGCTGACCACGACCATGGGGCTGCGCGTCCTGGCGCGCGCGCGGCCCGAGCCCGCGCTGCTGCGCGGCGCCGTGCGCCAGGCCCTTGCCCTTTTCGACCCCCCCGCCGTGGAGAGACAATCGTGATCGACCTGCATTACTGGACCACGCCGAACGGCCACAAGGTGACGATGTTCCTGGAGGAGGCGGGCCTGCCCTACCGCATCATCCCGGTGAACATCTCCGCCGGCGACCAGTTCAAGCCCGAGTTCCTCGCCGTCGCGCCGAACAACCGCATCCCGGCCATCGTCGATCATGACGTGGCCGGCGGGCCGGTCTCGCTGTTCGAGAGCGGGGCGATCCTGCTGTACCTCGCCGACAAGATCGGGCGGTTCATCCCGCCGGCCGCGCAGGTGCATGCGCGTGCCGAGGTGCTGCAATGGCTGTTCTGGCAGATGGGCGGGCTCGGCCCGATGGCCGGGCAGAACCACCATTTCAGCCAGTATGCGCCGGAGAAGATCCCGTATGCGATCAACCGGTATGTGAATGAGACGAGCCGGCTGTACGGCGTGCTGAACAAGCGCCTGGCGGATCGTGCCTTCATGGCGGGCGAGGACTATTCGATCGCCGACATGGCGACCTATCCCTGGGTCGTGCCGCATGAACGCCAGGGCCAGAAGCTGGAGGACTTCCCGCATCTGAAGCGCTGGTTCGACGCGATCCGCGCACGGCCGGCGACCGAGCGCGCCTATGCCCGCGCGAAGGAGGTCAACACCACGCCGACGGTCAATGCCGCCTCGGCCTCCATCCTGTTCGGCCAGACGGCCAAGACCGTCGCGGCGGAGTGATACCCATGGCACGCAAACTCTATGAACTGTGCGGCACGGACCCGGCGCGCGTGTTCAGCCCGTTCTGCTGGCGCATCCGCATGGCGCTCGCGCTCAAGGGGCTGGATTTCGAGAGCGTGCCCTGGCGCTTCACCGAGACCGAGCGCCTCGCCTTCGCGCAGCACGACAAGGTGCCGGTGCTGGTCGATGGCGACCGGGTCATCCCCGAATCCTGGGACATCGTGCAGCATCTCGACGCGGCCTATCCGCAGACGCGTCTCGATGCTGCGCGGCAATCCCGCGCCCTATCTGTTCGTCGCGGCCTGGAACGACACGGTGCTGCAGCCGGGCGTGGCGAAGCTGGTCGTCTCCGACATCCCGCCGCTGCTGGGCGAGAAGGAACAGACCTACTTCATCGAAAGCCGCGAGAAGCGCTTCGGCATGCCGCTGGCCCAGGTGACGGAAGGGCGCGAGGAGAAGCTGCCCGCCTTCCGCGCCACGCTGCAGCCGATGCGCCAGGCGCTGAAGGGCCGCGACTTCCTCGGCGGCGACACGCCCGACTATGCCGATTGCATCGTCTTCGGCAGCTTCATGTGGTCGCGCAGCGTCAGCCCGCTGCGGCTGCTCGCGGAGGATGACGTGCTGCATGGCTGGCAGGAACGGATGCTCGACCTGAACGGCGGCGCGGCGCGCAGTGCGCCCTGCTTCGCGCTGCCTGAGGAACCAGACCCATGACCCATGCCAACAAGATCGCCGCCGGCGCGGCGTTTCCCGCCATCTCCGTCGCCCGCCTCGGCGGCGGGGAGATCGCGCCCGCCACGATGGAAGGCTGGCGCCTGCTGGTCGTCTATCGCGGCAAGCATTGCCCGCTGTGCAAGCCCTATCTGACGACGCTGGACGGGCTGATCGACACCTTCGCCGAGGCCGGCGTGCAGGTGATGGCGGTCTCGGCCGACCCGGCGGAGAAGGCGAGCGCCGATGTCGCCGAGTTCGGCTGGCGCTTCCCGCTCGGCTACGGGTTGACCATCGAGCAGATGCACGCGCTCGGCCTGTATGTCTCCGACCCGCGCTCGCGCGCAGGAGACGGACCGGCCATTCGCCGAACCGGGGCTGTTCCTGGTCAACCCGGAAGGGACGGTGCAGATCGTCGACATCTCCAACGCGCCCTTCGCGCGGCCGGACCTCGCCACCATCGCGCGCGGGGCGAAGCGGATCCAGGAGATGAACTTCCCGATCCGCGGCACGCACGGCTGAAGCGTCAGAAGGCGATCTGCACCTTCATCGCACGCGACCGGTCGGCGGCGAGGGCGAAGGCCTCCGCCGCGCGATCGACCGGGAAGTGCGCGGTCAGCAGCGGCGCGACGTCGATCGGCGCGGCGCGCCAGCGTCTCGACCGCGAGGACGAATTCCTCGTGGAAGCGGAAGGTGCCGCGCCAGGTGATCTCCTTCGCCGCCAGCACCGACAGCGGCACGGCGACATCACCGCCGATGCCGATCTGCACGATGGTCCCGCGCGGGCGCAGCACCGGCAGGATGCCGAGCAGGGCGCGGCGCGCTGCCCGACGCCTCGAAGGCCACGTCGAAATAACCCTTCCGCGCGGCGAAGGGTGCCAGCGCGTCCGGCGCGCCGCCGACGGCGATGAAGCGGTCCGCGCCCATGGCGCGCGCGATCGTCTCGGGCGCGCGTGGTCAGGTCGGTCGCGACGATCTCCCGCGCGCCGGCGAGGCGCGCGGCGGCGATGGTCAGCGCGCCGATCGGCCCCGCCCCGGTCACCAGCACGCGGCGGCCCAGCAGCGGCCCGGCCTGGCGCACGGCATGCAGGCAGACCGACAACGGTTCGGCGAAGGCGGCGGTGGTGGTGTCCAGGCCCTCGGGCAGCGGGACGGCCTGCGCGGCCTCGCAGACCAGCGCCTCGCGGAAGCCGCCATCGACATGCGGGTCGCGCATCGCGCTGCCGTAGAAGCGCATCTCCAGGCAGTGCTGCTGCTCGCCCGCCTGGCAGAAGGAGCAGGCGCCGCAGGGCAGCGAGGGATTCACCGCCACCGCCTGCCCCGGCGCGATGCCCGTCACGCCGGCGCCGACGGCCTCGACGATGCCGGCCACCTCGTGGCCCAGCACCATCGGGTGCTTCACCCGCACCGTGCCGAAGCCGCCATGCTGGTAATAGTGCAGGTCCGACCCGCAGATGCCGCCGGCGCGGATGGCGACGCGCACCTGCCCGGGGCCGGGATCGGCGAGGGGGCAGTCCTCGACGCGCAGATCGTGCGGCGGATGGATGACGACGGCGCGCATCACGCCACCGGCGTCGGCAGCGGGCGGCCGGCGAAATGGGCGTCGAGGTTCTCCAGCATCAACGCTCCCATCGCCTTGCGGGTCTCCACCGTGCCCGATGCCTGGTGCGGCGACAGCACGACATTGGGGAAGGTGGCGAAGACCGGATCGATATCCGGTTCGTTGTGGAATACATCGAGGCCGGCGGCGGCGATGCGGCCGGACCTGATCGCCTCGACCAGCGCGGCTTCATCGACCACGGACCCGCGCGAGACGTTGACGAAGATGGCGCCGGGGTTCAGCGCCTCGATCGCGGCACGGTCGACCAGGCCGGCCGTCGCGGCACCACCGGCGGCCGAGACGATGAAGATGTCCACCTGCGGGGCGAGCGCGGCCGGGCTCGGGTGGAAGTCGTAGGGCACGTCCTGCTTCGTGCGGCCGGAATAGGCGATGGCCATGCCGAAGCCCTCGGCCCGCCGCGCGATGGCGCGACCGATACGCCCAAGCCCGACGATGCCGAGCCGCTTGCCCCAGACCCGCGTGGTGAGGCGCATCGGCCCCCGCTTCGTCCAGGCGGCGGTGCGCACATAGGCATCGCCTTCATGGATGGCCCGCGCCGTCGCCAGCAGCAGGGCGAAGGCCATGTCGGCGACATCCTCGGTGAGCACGCCGGGCGTGTTGGTGACGGCAATGCCGCGGGCACGGGCGGCCGGCAGGTCGATGGCATCGACGCCCACGCCATAGCAGGCGATGATCCTGGCCTGCGGGCAGGCGTCCATCATCGCCGGGTCGGCGCCGAGTTCGCCCTTGGTCGCTATGGCGCGGATCGTCGGGCCATGCTGGGCGAGGAAGGCGGCACGGTCGGGCGCTTCATACAGCAGGTGCAGCGTGTAGCGCCGCGCCAGCGCCTCAAGGTCCCAATCGGGCAGCACGCCCACAACCAGAAGCCCCGGCTTGTCCATCACGGTCTCTCCCCCCTAGCCTTGGCGACAATCCTACAGGGAGTGACGCCGATGTCGCATGCGCTATTCGACCTGACCGGGCGGCTCGCCCTGGTCACGGGGTCAAGCCAGGGGATCGGTTTCGCGCTGGCCAAGGGGTTGGCGCAGGCCGGGGCGAAGGTCGTGCTGAACGGCCGTGACGGCGGCAAGCTGGATGTGGCGCGGGCGAAACTGGCCGAATCCGGCATCATCGCCGAGACCGCGCCCTTCGACGTGACGGACCCCGCCGCGGTCGAGGCCGGCATCGCCGCCATCGAGGCCACGCACGGTGCGCTGCACATCCTGGTCGCCAATGCCGGCATCATGCGGCGCATGCCGTCGGTGGAGATGCCGCCCGAGACCTGGCGCGAGGTGCTGACGACGAACCTCGATGGCGTCTGGTATTGCTGCCAGGCGGCGGGCAAGCGGATGGTCGCGCGCGGCGGTGGCAAGATCATCACCATCTGCTCGGTGCAGAGCGAACTCGGCCGGCCGACCATCGCGCCCTATGCCGCCAGCAAGGGCGCGCTGCGGATGCTGACGCGCACGCTGTGTGCCGAATGGGCGAAGCATGGGGTGAATGTGAACGGCGTCGCGCCTGGCTACTACGACACGGAACTGACCAGCGCGCTGGTGAACAATGCCGAGTTCACCGACTGGCTGTGCAAGCGCGTGCCCGCCGGGCGCTGGGGGAAGGTCGAGGAACTGGTGGGGGCGACGGTGTTCCTCGCCGCGCCGGCGTCGAACTTCGTGCATGGGCAACTGGTCTATGTGGATGGCGGGATGACGGCGGTGGTGTGACCTGCCCGCGCGATCAGCCGCCGCGCGCGGTCCACGACCGGCTTGTCGATCATGTCCCCCTCGAAGGCGACGGCGCCCTTGCCTTCCGCCAGCGCCGCCTCGAAGGCCGCGACCAGCCGCCTTGCGCGCTCCACTTCCTCCAGCCGCGCGCCATACTCCTCATTGATGATCGCGACCTGCGAGGGATGCACACAGGAGGCGCAGGCGAAGCCGATGGCGCGCGAGCGCCGCAGCATGGCGCGATAACCGTCGAGGTCCTTCAGCCCCGCCACCGTGCCGATGAAGCCGAGCGGCAGCACGCCGGCCGCCCGCGCGGCGACGACGCCCATGCGCTTGGGCAGGTCGAGCGCGTCGGGCGTCGGTTCGGCGCCGAGGTCGGTCGCCAAATCCTCCCCACCCACTCCCAACGCCACCACGCGCGGATCGGCCGCCGCGATCGCCTGCGCATGGGCGAGCGACGCGGCATCCTCGATCAGCACGATGAAGCGGACGGAACCGATCGGGCGGCCGCAATCGACCTCGGATTCCGCCGTCAGTTCCGACAGCAGCCGCACATGGTCGGCACCCATCATCTTGGTGCAGACCAGGCCATCGGCACCGGCCGAGACCGCCGCCGCGATGTCCTGCGCCGCCATGCGCAGCGGGCGGTTGATGCGCACCACGACATCGGCGCCGCCGCGCCGCACGCTGGCGACCGAGGCCGGCAGCCCGGCGCGGGCGCCATCCTTCGCATCGGGGGCGACGCCATCCTCCAGGTCGAGGATCACCACATCCGCACCGCGCTCATGCGCCCGCGCGACAAACTTCCCGGCACTGGCCGGGACATAGAGAAGGGAACGCCAGTTCGGCAGGTCGCGGGTCATGTGGGCGGATGTTCCTTGCGCCAGTGGCGGGCGATGTCGACACGCCGCATCACCGCGACGCGGGGGTGCTGCGCGATCCAGTCCAGCAGCCGCGCCAGCCCCATTGCCCGCCCCGGATGGGCGATGATGCGGTTGTGCAGCCCGAAGGAGAGCATGCGCGGCGGGTCCTCCCGCAGCACGCATTCGATGGCGTCGCGCATGTAGTCGAAATACTCGGTGCCCGACGTCATGCCCATGCGCGGGAAGCGCACGTCGTTGTGGACCAGAGAATAGGGCAGCACCAGCGCATCGCGCCCGGCGCACGCCACCCAGTACGGGATCTCGTCGTCATAGGCGTCGCTGTCGTATTCGTAGCCCGCGTCCAGCAGCAGGCGGCGCGTGTTCAGCGATGGCGCATAGCGCGTGTACCAGCCGGCCGGACGCTCGCCGATGCAGCGGGTGATGACCTCGGTCGCCTCGGCGATGCGGGCGCGTTCGGTCGCCTCGTCGAAGGCGTTGTGCATCTCCCAGCGCAGCCCGTGGCCGGCGACGTCCCAGCCGGCTTCGCGCATCGCCGCGCAGGCCTCGGGGTTGCGTTCGAGCGCGCGTGCGACGGCAAAGACCGTGCAGGGCAGGCCACGCTTCGTGAAGATGCGATGCAGCCGCCAGAAGCCGGCGCGGCTGCCATAGGCGAACATGGATTCCGCCGCCAGGTCGCGGCCCTTCACCGGTGCCGTGCTGCCTTCGGTCAGCGCACCCTCGCTGTTCGGGTCGCCATCGGGCACGCTCGCCTCGCCGCCTTCCTCGTAGTTGATGACGAAGTTGCAGACGACATGCGCGCCGCCCGGCCAGCGCGGGTCGGGCGGGTTGCGGCCATAGCCGGTGAAGTCGCGCGCGCGGCCGGCTTGCCCGTCCGTCATCACAGCGCCTCGGAGCCCGGCACCACGCCGCGCGGCAGGGATGCCGCATGGCGCGCCAGGTCGCCGGGCCGGGTCACCCACAGGCGTTCGCGATGCGACAGGATGTGGCGCAGCGCACCGCGCAGCGCGCGCAGCCGGAAGGGCTGGCCGGCGATGAAGGGATGCAGCACCACCGAGCAGACCAGCGGGCGGCGGCGCGACTGCTCCAGCATCTCGTCGAACTGGTCGACGATCATCTCGGCGAATTGCCGGCCGGTGTGCTGGCGGAAGATCTGCGCCGGACTGTCGTTGATCTCGATGGAATAGGGCACCGACAGCATCGGCCCGGCCCGCGTCGTCATCCAGAAGGGCTGGTCATCGGCCGGCCAATCCATGACGTAGGAGAAGCCTTCCTCCTTCAGCAGGTCGAGCGTCACCGCCGATTGCGCGATATACGGCCCGAGCCAGCCCTGCGGCGCGACGCCGCTGTGCCGGATGATGGCATCGCGGCTTTCGGCGATCAGGCGGCGCTCATCCTCCTCCCACATCCCGTCCTGGCGTTCGGCATTGGTGCGGCCATGGCCGATGAATTCGTCGCCGCGCGCCTTGAGCGCGGTCGCGATCTCCGGGCAGGCATCGAGCACCGCGCCATTGACGTTGTGCGCGCAGGGCAGGTCCAGCTCGTCGAGCATGTCGAGCATGTTCCACAGCCCGACGCGGTTGCCGTAGTCGCGCCAGGCGTAGTTGCGCTGGCCCTGCGGCGCCGCCGCGCCGGTGCTGTCGGACCCCATGCCGGCGCGAAAGGCGAAGGCCTCGATGTTGTTGCACACCACCAGCGCAAGCCTCGCGCCATTCGGCCATTCATAGGTCGGGCGGTCCGGGATGGCGCTGTGGGCGTAGCGCCCATGGGCTGGCAGTTTCATGGCGTGCTCCTGCATTGCGCGCCGCGACGCTGCGACAAGGGCCACCGGTCGTCAACGCGCCTCAGGCGAGGTCCAGCGCGACCTCGCAGCCCTCGCCGAAACGGGCCCGCATCCGCTGCCCCGCGGCCGGACGCAGCATGCCGGTGCAGGTGCCGCTGCTGATAAGGTCGCCTTCCGCCAGGCCCTGCCCGCGCCGGCGCAATGCCTCGGCCAGCCACAGCAGCACATGGAACGGGTGGCCCATCGCTTCCGCACCCGTGCCGCTGCGGCGAAGCACGCCATCGACCTCAAGGGCAACCGGCAGCGCCGCCAGGTCGCCATCCCGCCAGCCAGGGATCTCCGGCCCCAGCACATACCGCCCATTGCCCGCCCCATCGGCGAGGATCCCTGGCATGGCCGGCAGCGCGTCCATCGGGAAGCGGCATTCCGCCACCTCGATCCCGCCATGGGCGGCGGCGATGGCGGCCTCGACCTCATGCGCCGTCCAGGGCTCGGCCCGCGGCGGCAGGCCGCGGCCGAGGCGCAGCATGATCTCGCATTCAATGATCGGGTCGGTCAGCGACGCGAAGGTCATCACCGCCGGCGAGGCCTGCACGAAGGGGGCGTAGATCGGCCCGCGCGTCGGTTCGTCGGCGCGCAGGCGGCGGCGCATCTCCGGCGTGGTCGCCGCCACCTTCCAGCCCCGCCGCGGCCAGCCGAGGCAGGTGGAGACCGCCTCGGCGACGTCGTAGCCCTCCTCGGCCGTCGCCGGCAGCATGGCAGGCGGCAACACCTGCCGCCCGTCTCGCCGTGCCGCCGCCAGCAGAAGCGCCAGCGCGGCGGCCTCGGCCGGCGTCATCCGCTGCTCAGCCGTGGGCCGAGATGTTGGCCGCGCGCACCACCGGAGCCCAGCGGTCGAATTCCATCCGCACGAAGGCGTCCGTCTCGGCCGGCGTCATCAGGATGGGCTCGGCACCGATCGCCGTCAGCCGCGCCTTCAACTGCTGGGTGGCCAGCGCCTCGTTCACCGCCGCGCCAAGGCGCGTGATGATCGCCTGCGGCGTGGCGCGCGGCGCGAAGATGCCGGTCCAGGACCGCACCGCGAAATCGGGCACCCCCTGTTCCGTGACCGTTGGCAGTTCGGGGCGGACGGAAACCCGCTCACCGGTGCAGACGCCAATGATCGTGACCCGCCCGTCCCCTGCCGCGGGGGCAACGGTCGGCAGGTTCATGAAGGCGATCGGGATGGTGCCGGCCACCAGGTCCGTCAGCGCCGGCCCGCCGCCGCGATAGGGCACATGCGTCAGGTCGAGCCCCGTGCGCATGCGGAACAGCTCACCCGCCAGGTGGTTCGACGTGCCGACGCCCGATGAGCCGAAGGAGAAGCCGTCGCGCGTCGCCCGGATCTTGGCGATCAGTTCCTGCACGGTGGAGACGCCGACGCGCGGATTGGCCGCGAGCACCGTCGGCACGTCGGTCAGCATGGCGACGCCGGCCAGCGCCTGCCGCGGATCGTAGCCGACATCGCCGGAGACGAGCGGATGGAAGACATGGTTGGAGGCGGACGAGATCAGCATCGTCTGCCCATCCGGCCGCCCGCGCGCGACCATGCCCATGCCGAGGGAGCCGCCGCCGCCGGGCCGGTTGTCGATGATGAAGGGCTGGCCGAACTTCTGCTCGAGCGCCGGGGCGATGAAGCGGGCAACCACGTCGTTCGAACCGCCGGCGGCGAAGGGCACCAGCAGCGTCACCGGCCTGTTCGGCCAGTTGTCCTGCGCGAAGGCCAGGCGCGGCGCGGCCAGCGTCGCCGCCGCGATGGTCAGTACATGACGACGGTTCACTGTATTGCTCCCTTGGGGCCTGTAGCCGCGCCGTAGCGCGCCGCCCGCCCGGGGGCAAGGATTTCAGTGCACCAGGCGCAGATTTGCCAATTGCCCCGCGATTTCACGAAAGGCCGCCTGCAGCGCCGCGCTGTCGGGACTGTTGAAGTAATACTCCGGTTGCGTCGCGCAACTGCGGTACAGATCCCGTGTGGCGCTGTTCGTGACGTTGAAGGTGATGGTGTAGAGGATGACGCCGGTCGCCTTGATACTGGTGCACAGGCGCGACATGCGGGCGTTGATCTCGGCCAGCGCATTGGCGTTGGTCACGCCGGCAAGGCCAAGGCGGTTTTCCCGCAGCCGGCCATAGGCGGTCATGTCGGCATCGCCGTCGGAGCGGTAGGTGCTGCGGCAGGGCGGGTTGGTGCCCGGTGGTGCGGCAGGCACCCGGCGCGCCGTCGGGCCAGTCGTACCATTCATTGTTGCCGTCGGTCATCAGCACCAGGACCTTGTCCATGTAGGGCGTGTCATAGGCCCGGGGCAGGCCCGCCGTGCCCCACAGCCCCTGCCAGCGCGGCGAGATCGTCGCCCAGCCCATCTGCAGGCCGAGATTGGCCATGGTGCCGCCGCGATGCGTCGCACGCAGATTGGCGATCTCGTTCAGCACGGTGCCGCGCGCGGCGGTCAGCGGCAGGATAGCCCGCCCGCAACCGAGATTGGGCCCCTTCGCGTCGTTGCCGAGCGCGTTCTGCGCAGTGTCGCTGGGCGGGTTCTCCGGGTTGGGCTCGGTGATGGTGCTGTTGGTCCATTCATTGTCGCCGAGATTCGGGCTGTAGCGGCCATAGGTGGAAGGCCACAGGAAGGGCCGGAACGGTGCCACCGGTGGGCGGCGTGTCGGTTTCGTCCTCCCGGTTCTGGTGGCGGGCGAAGACGCAGCCGCGCCAGACCGTGCTGCCATAGGCCGAGGCGTTCAGGCTGCCGGCCGCGAGCCAGCCCGTCCGGCCCCGCCCGATATCCACCGTCGAGGTATAGGGCACCACCGAGACCCAGAGATTGGGCACCGTCTCGTTCGGCCCGTAGATGATGTTCACCAGCTCGCTCGCCGCATTGCGCAGCGAGGTCATCGGCGCGCCGGCCATCGAGCCGGTCACGTCGAGCACCAGCGCGATCTCCATGCCGCGATCCTGCCGGCGCGCGGTCTGGTCCACGCTGGCATGCAGCGTGTCCTGCCCGAACAGGCGCAGCACCGTGGTCGGCAGCGCGGCGCGCACCTGCACGCGCACCGCGCGGCTTTCCGCATCGACGGAGATGGAGAAGGTGGTCACCTCGGCGCCGAGGAAGCCGGTGGTCAGGCCCGGCCGGTCGCGCGTGAAATTCGCCCAGAACCAGCGCTGGATCTGGGTGTCGCGGTCGAGTTCGTTGATCACCCGCGCACCGGCCAGCGCCGCGGCATCGACCGCGGTGACCAGGCGCGAATGCAGGATGTACAGCCGCGTCAGGTCCACCGCCGCACCGGCCATGGTCAGCAACGGGATGATCGACAGCCCGGCCAGCATCGCGACGGCGCCGCGCCGGTCGCGCAGCAGGCGTCGCAGCCGCCTCATGACGCCGAGACCCGCAGGATGGAGACCATGCGCGGGCGCTGCAGCGCGAAGGATTGCAGGCGGGAGAACGGATCCCCCGACAGGAAGCGTCCCGACAGCAGCCAGGGTTCGCGCGCGTAGAACACCTCGGTCACCACCGCCCCCTGCCCGATCGCCAGCACCAGGTCGGCCGATCGCGCCGGGATCGTCGCGGCGCCGCCCTGCGCGCCGAAGGCGCTGCGGATAGCCGGAGGAGCCGACGCGCCGCTGCCACAGCACGACCACCCCGTTGCCCTGGTTGGCGAGGCCCGAGACCACCACCGCCCCATCGGCATCCGTCACGCGATAGGGCGATGCGATGCGGCCGGCGAGGTCGAAGACCGTGGCGAAGTCGGCCTCCCGCAAGGACTGGTACTGGGCGACGACATTGGCCACCTCGCCCGCCGTGCGTTCGAGGCGCAGCGACACGCGCAGGAAATCCACCACGTCCAGCACGGCGAGGCCGAGCAGCGCGATGACCGGCGCGACGAGGGTGAACTCGACCGCGACCGAGCCGGCGCCGGCGGCGGTCAGGACGCCGGGAAGGGTTCATTGCGCACGATCATCCGCGAGGTGTGGTCGAGCGAGCCGCGCCCCAGCAGCAGGGCCGGAAACGGCGACAGGAAGGGCTGCTGGTAGGTCAGTTCGTAGAGCACCGTCTCCCCCGCGCCGCCGGCACCGGCCTGGCCCGGGCCGGGCGAGGCCAGCGCCGCCGGCCCGGCATAGGCGGTGACGCGCAGCGACAGCCGGTCCGCGTTCAGCACATGGGGGCCGAACCACAGCACGACGCGGCGCACCGCTTCCTCGCGCGTGGTCGGGGCGGGTGGCGGCAGCCAGTCGGGCGCCGCCTCCCCGGTCGCGCCGAAGCGGCTTGCCTCGCGCGCGCCGATATCGAGTGTCGCGGCCGTCAGCGCCTGCCAGGCGCCTTCCAGCACGGTCATCATCAGGCCCATCAGCAGCGGGGCGGTCAGCGCGAATTCCAGCATGATGGAACCGCGCCGCCCGGCCGGGCACGGCCGGGTCATGACCCCGACAGCGCGGCGCGCCAGGCCACCACTGCCTCCCGGCTCGCCTCCCCGCCGAGTTCGGGCGCGAGCAGTTCCGCCGCGCGCGGCGCATCGCCCGAGGCGGCATAGGCGAGTGCGAGGTTGTGCCGCTGCCGTGGCGTGGCCTGCGGCGCGCGGGCCACCTGTTCGAGCATCCGCACCGCCTCCGCGCCCTGGCCGGACAGGGTGAGCGACAGAGCGAGGTTGGTGCGTGCGCCGGCATGGCCCGGGTCGATCGCCAACGCCGCGCGATAGGCGGCCTGGGCCTCCGGCTGGCGGCCCTGCATGTCGAGCGCGACGCCGAGCCCCGACTGTGCGCCGGCCTCCCGCGGCAGGGCGGCGACCGCCTGGCGGAAGGCGGCCTCGGCCGCCGCCGCGTCGCCCCCGCGCAGCAATGCGCGGCCAAGACCAAGCCGTGCCGGCGCGGAACCGCCATCGGCCTGCACCGCGCGGACATAGGCCTCCGCCGCTTCCCGCCAGCGGCCGTTGCCGGCGAGCATCTCGGCATGGCGCAGCTGTGCCCGCGCGTCACCGGGGTTGTCCTGCGCCAGGCCGCCGGTGATCGCGGTCGCCGCGGCCTGGTTGCCGGTGGCGAGCGCGGCACTCGCCATGCGCAGGCGCTGGTCGTCATCGCCACCGCCGGCGCAGGCGGCGAGGGATGCGGCGAGCAGCACGGGGATCACGGTCAGGCGCATGGCCAACTCCTTCGGCTCAGGGACGCGAGGCGATGTCGAGCACCCGCAGCACGGCGGGCCCGCCGACGATCAGGAAGATGCAGGGCAGGATGAATGCGATGGTCGGCATGGTGAGCAGCGCCGGCAGCCGGGCGGCGCGCGCCTCGAAGCGCATCAGCGTCTCATGCCGCAGCTCGGTGGCCAGGGTGCGCAGCGCCTGCGACAGCGGCGTGCCGTATTGCAGCGTCTGCGCCAGCGTGCCGCCGAGCCGGCGCAACGAATCGAGGCCCGATCGGTCACCCATGTTCTGCAACGCCTGCCGGCGGTCGGACAGGATGCGCAATTCGGTGCCGACATTGCCGAATTCGGCGGCGACGGCGCGGTTCGCCTCGGCCATCTCGGTGGCGACGCGTTCGACCGCCGCTTCCAGCGGCAGCCCCGCCTCGGCGCAGATCACCATCAGGTCGAGCGCATCGGCGAGGCCGCGCTCGACCTGCTTCGCGTGCATCTCACGCAACCTGCGCAGCGCCATGTCGGGCAGCACCAGCCCGGCCACGGCAGCGCCGGCGACGAGCAGGTTGCGCCCCATCCCCGCCATGCCGGTGGAGAGCGGCACGGCGATGACGGGCAGCCCGACCATCAGCATGACCTTGGCGCCGATGAACACGGTCACGGCGCGCGCGCCGCGAAAGCCTGCGGCCATCACCGTGCGCTGCAATTCGGCCAGCGTCTCACCCTTGACGATGCCGCTGGCAAGCACGGCCTGGCCCACCGCACGGGCGGCGCGCTGCGGCCACGGCGCACGCTCGGGCTGGTTCTGGCTGCCCAGGCCGCGCAGCGCGGCGAGGCGCGCCTGCATCCGTTCGAGCCGGCGCAGCCGCGGCACCAGCAGCGCCGCGCAGGCCAGCATCGCCAGCACGATCACGACGGCCGCCTGGATCAGCAGCATGCGGTTCATGACAGCGACCGCCGGATGATCGCCTTCATCGTGCCGAGGCCGAGCGCGAGCGAGGCCAACGCCGAGGCCAGCACCACATTGCCGCGCGCATCATTGAACAACACCAGCACATAGCGCGGGTTGATCAGCAGCAGCGCGCAGGCCGCGAAGACCGGCACGGCGGACAGCACATAGGCACTGGCCCGCGCCTGCGACGCCAGCGCATGACCGCGCAGCCGTGTCGCGACCCGCTTGCGCACCACATCGGCGAGGTTGTCGAGGGTTTCGGTGAGGTTGCCGCCGGCGCTGTTCTGCAAGGTGAGCGCGACGGCGAAGAAGCGGTATTCCGGCAGGCCGGAACGCCGGGCAAGGCGCTTCAGCGCCTCCTCCATCGGCGTGCCGATCGCCAGCCTGTCGGACAGGCGACGAAACTCCGCCCCGGTCGGGTCGGGCAGTTCGCGGCCGATGGTGCGCAGCGCCTCGACCACCGGGATGCCGGCACGGACCGCGCGCACGACCATGCCAAGCGCGTCGGGCAATTGCCGGTACAGCGCGTCCGCCCGCTTGCGATGGGCCGCCGCGAAGAACCAGCGGCACACCACCAGCCACAGGACCGGCGCCAGCAGCCAGCCCACCGATCCGGCGAGCGTGGTCCCATAGGCCGCGCCAATCACCGCCGGCGCGGCGCCGAGCAGCACGATCAGCGCCGGCGCCATCGGGTATTGGTCGAGCCGCTCGACATCCCATCCGAACAGGCGCGACAGGCGGCGCTCCAGCGGCTCCGGCATGCGCAGCAACATCGCCTGCGGTGCGCGCTGCGCCACGCGGCTGGCCATGCGCATGCGCGCATGCGGCAGGGAATGCGCGGCGAAGCGCGCCGCCAGGCGCCGCCCCCGCCCACGGCTGCCGGTGCTGTGCAGCCCCCAGACCGCCAGGCCGAGGCCGAGCAGGATGGCGAGCAACAGGGCCAGAATGCCGCTCATGCCTCGGGTTCCTCAAGCGCGCTGAACCACGACCGCTCGAGGCCGAAATAGGCGAGCCGCGGCGCGAAGGCCGGCCGCGCGCGGCTGACGCGATAGGAGCCGCGCAGCTTGCCGCCGGGCTCCTCGCCCTTCGTATTCCCACTGGAAGATGTCGTTGAGCACCACGACCTCGCCTTCCAGTCCGCAGACCTCGGTGATCTGGGTGCAGCGGCGCACGCCGTCGCGCATGCGCTCGATCTGCAGGATGAGGTCGACCGCGGAGACGATCTGCTGGCGGATGGCGCGCGCCGGCAGCGCGGTCTGGCCCATCAGCACCATGTTCTCGATGCGGGTGACGGCATCGCGCGTGGTGTTGGCGTGGATGGTGGACATCGAGCCGTCATGGCCGGTGTTCATCGCCTGCAGCATGTCGAAGGCCTCGGCGCCGCGGCATTCGCCCAGGATGATGCGGTCGGGGCGCATGCGCAGCGCGTTCTTGACGAGGTCGCGCTGGGTCACCTCGCCGCGGCCTTCGAGGTTGGCCGGGCGCGTCTCCAGCGGGAATGACGTGCGGCTGCTGCAGCTGCAGTTCGGCGGCGTCCTCGCAGGTGACGATGCGCTCCGTCGGGTCGATCAGCCGCGACAGCGCGTTGAGCATCGTCGTCTTGCCCGACCCGGTGCCGCCCGAGACGATGATGTTGAGCCGTGCGCGGGCCGCGACCTCCAGCACGCGCGCCATCGCCGCATTGAGCGATCCGTTGCGCACCATCTGGCTGAAAGTCGATCTTGCGCTTGGCGAATTTGCGGATCGACAGGCAGGGCCCGAGCAGCGACAGCGGCGGGAAGATGATGTTGACGCGGCTGCCGTCGGGCAGGCGCGCATCGACCATCGGGCTGCTTTCGTCGATGCGCCGGCCGATCTGGGCGGCGATGCGCTGCGCGATGCCGGCCAGGTGCGTCGCGTCGCGGAAGCGCACCTCGGACAGGGTCAGCCTGCCCCTTCTGCTCGATGAAGACGCGGAAGGGGCCGTTCACCATGATGTCGGTGACCGTCTCATCCTCCAGCAGCGGCGCGAGCGGACCGAGGCCGAGCATGTCGTCGACCAGTTCCGCCGCCACCTCGCGCTGCTCGCGCGCCGAAAGGCCGATGCGCTGCTGGTCGGCGATCTCGGCGATCATGCGCTCGACCTCGGCGAACAGGGCCTCCTGCGGCAGGGCGGCGACCGAGGTGGGGTCGATGCGCGCCAGGCACAGCGTGCGCAGTTCCGCCTTCTGGCGCTGCTGCACCGTGGCGGGCGCGGCGGGCGACGGGGCGGCCGCCGGCTGCTCGGCGGCAGGCGGCGGAACGGGGGCTTCCTCCGGCGCGTCATGGCGCACCAGCCGGCCGAAGGCCGGCGCGGGCAGGTCTAGCGGAACCATCGCGCAAACAGCCCCTTCCTCACCTCCTCCTCGCCCTCGGCGCGGATGGAGGCGACCTCCTGCACCAGGCGCAGCAGGGCGGAGCGGAAGGGCCCGCGCCGTGCCCCCGCCGGTTCGCCGAGATCGGCTGCGGCCGGCACCACCTTGGGCAGCCAGGGAACGCTGAGGTCCGGCTCCTCACCCAACGCCTCCTTCATCTGCGCCGCGGTCAGCAGGCCCTGGCTGGCCGACGCGGTTCAGCACGGTGAAGGCGCGGCGCGATTGCGTCGGCGCATTGGGAATGGCGGCGAAGCGCAGCATCTCCCGCGCGCCGGCCAGCGTCGCATCGGTGACGAGCACACGCTGATGCGCCATCTCCAGGATCTCGCGGGCGATCGGGGTGCTGCGCGCCGGCAGGTCCACGACCACGAAATTGTAGCGCCGGCGCAGCATGGCCATCAGCCGCGCCGCGGCACCGGCCTGCGCGAGCACAGGCTCCAGCGGCTTCTCCTCCGCCGCCATGACGTGCAGGCGTTCACCCGCCGGTTGCGCGGTGCGCTCGACGAACAGTTCATCGACACGCTCCGGATGCTCCAATGCGGCGCGCAGCCCGCTGCTGGTGCGCGCGCCAAGCAGCAGCGCCGCCGCGCCGCCATGCAGGTCGCCGTCGAACAGCACGGTGTGGCGCCGCGCCTCCTCGCCCAGATGCCAGGCGAGGTTGGCGGCAAGCGTCGTCGCGCCGACCCCGCCGCGCACGCCGGTCACGGTGATGACGCGCCCGCCGCGCAGATGCATGTCCCGCGGCGCGGTGCCCTGGCGCAGATAGGGCAGCAGATGGCGCGCCACCATCTCCTGCGTCAGCGGCTTGAACAGGTATTCCAGCACGCCGAGCCCGCGCGTCAGTTGCCGGTAGAAGGCGGCATCCTGGCGCTCGCCGATGACCAGCACGCGCACATCGGGCTCCACCACCAGGGCGAGTTCCTCGAGCGCCGTCAGCGGTTGCTCGACGCCCGTGACATCGACGATCAGCGCCTGCGGGGTGGAACTGCGCTTGAGCGTCCGGGTGGCGGCGATGACGTCGCCGCGGCGAACCTCCGCACCTTCGCCCAATTCGGTGAGCAGCGTTTCGCGCAGTACCGCATCCGAGACCAAATCGGTGACGAAGGCGACGAGCGGCGCGCGATCGGCCGATGGCGCCGAGGATTGCGCCGGCGCCGGCGCCGCGCGATCGGGACCGTCAACGCCCGCCATCGCCCGCTCCGGCGGCAGGGGCCGCGCCAGCCGTGCCCGTTGCCTGCAACCGTGCGACCGACGCGGCCGCGAGCGGATGCACCCGCCCCGTCCGCAACCGATGGATCGCCGCGACCGAGGCCTGGCCATCCGAGCGCGGGTCCTCCACGCCGCGTTCCAGCATCAGCGGGTCGGCGACGTGCAGGCGGAGATTGGCCTCATTCGCCTGCGCGCGGCCGCCACACCCCTTCACGCGTGTAGGGGTCGATCGCCGAACAGCCGCCGAGGCCGATGAGCAGCAGGGCGATGGTTGCGCGGCGCATGGCTGCCTCCCTCAATCCAGCACGAAGCCGGGGGTGCCGGACAGGGTGCGCGCCGGGGCCGCGCCGCCGCGCCCGGTCTGGCGCAGCAGCAGGATGCGCTCGACGTCATTGGGCTGGCTGAAGCCATCGAGCGGCGAGGCCACCGCGCGCGGGTTCTCCGCCGGGCGCACCAGGTAGGGCGTGATGATGATGACCAGTTCGGTCTCGTTGCGCTGGTAGCGGTCGGAGCGGAACAGCGCGCCGAGGATCGGCACCTCCCCCACCCCCGGCAGCGCGCGGCCGGTGTTGCGCGATGTATCCTGCAGCAGCCCGGCAATGGCGAAGGCCTGTCCGGAGCCGAGTTCCACCGTCGTCTCGGCACGCCGGACGGTCAGCGACGGCACCGTCACCGTGTTGTTGTTGCCCGACAGCAGGCGCACCGCGCCGGCATCCGACAACTCACTGACCTCCGAGCGGATGCGGAAGGAGATGCGGCCATCGGACATCACCGTCGGCACGAAGGCGAGGCCGACGCCGAACTGCTTGAACTCGATGGTGACCTGGTTCTCCCGCTGCGACACCGGGATGGGGAATTCGCCCCCGGCGAGGAAGGAGGCGGTCTCACCCGAGGTGGCGGTGAGGTTCGGCTCGGCCAGGATGGTGACCAGCCGGTCCTGCGCCAGCGCGTCGATCACCGCGTTGATGTCGCGCAGTTCCGCATTGCCGGTGCGGAAGCCGACAGCCGATGCGGTCCGACGGCGCGGTGCGGTCGAAGGCGAAGTTCAGGGTCTCCAGCGCCGCCGAGGTGGGCGAGCCGATCAGCGTGCCGATGCGCCCGATGGTGCCCAGCGCCTGCCAGTTCACGCCCAGTTGGCGCGTCACCTCCCGCGATACCTCGGCGACGCGCACGCGCAGGTTCACCTGCGTCGCGCCGGTCACGGCGATGCGGTTGTCGATCGGCAGGCGGTCATTGTCGACGCGCGAGCGCACCAATGTCTGCGCGCGCTCGGCATCGGCCGGGGCGCTGACCGTGCCGCTGAGGATGATGCCGCCCGGCCCGGACTCGACACGCATGGTCCGGTTGCCGGGGAAGCTGCGGCGCAGCGCCGATGTGATGTCCGACAGCAGGAAGGCCGAGGGGCGCACCGTCACCTCCCACTGCACCAGCGGAAGCCCCGCCGCATCCATGGCGGCCAGCGTCGTGCGCCCCGGCGCCACGCCGAAGACGAAGACGCTGGTGGGGCTGGCCGGGCGCATCTCGGCGATGCGCGGGTCGGCGGCGAACAGGCTCGCGGCGGGGGCGGAAAGCACCAGCACACGCCCCGTCCCGGCCTCGAGCGCCAGGCGTTCGACGCGCAGGCCCGGCGGTGATTGCGCGACGGGCAGCGCGGCGTCGGGCGGCGTTTGGGCGGGCGCCGGCGAGGCCAGCGCCAGCCATGCGACCAGGCCGCGGGTGATGATCGTCCTCATCGAAAGCGAATTTCCTCGACCCGTCCTGGGCCCCCGAAGACGCGGATCATGGAGCCAGCCCCGCCGGCTTCGGCCGGTGCCGAGGCACTGGCCGGCGCGAAGGCGCCGCTGACATCGCCACCCCAGACCGGCCGCTGGTCGAGCCGTTCCTCGATCGGCGTGCCGGCAGCGCGCAGGGCCAGCGACAGCCGGCCCAGCCGGTTCGCCACCGCAACGCGGGTCGCCTGCTCGGCGGTGACTTCCACCGTCACGGTCCGGTTGGTCTCGCGCAGCGCGTCGCCGACCTGGCCGGGCTGCATGCCCTGCACCAGGTGGCGGTCCACGGCGATGACGCGCGCGGCGGTCAGCACCGCCTCCCCGGCGACGCGCCGTGCCGGGGCGGCGTCATGCTCGTCGAAGGATTGGGTCAGGATCACGTCCACGCGGTCGCCGGGCCAGATCAGCCCGGCGGTGCCCGAGACGGCATCGACGCCAACCGTCACCGCCCGCATGCCCGGCACCAGCACGGCGGCGAGAAAGCCGTTCTCGCCCGGCCGCAGCACCGCATCGAAGCGCAGCGTGTCGCCCTGCGACAGGGTGCGGCGGACCATGGCGCCGATGAATTCGATGCGGGCCGCAGGCGCATCGCGCATGGCGCCGTCCGGCACATCGGCGACGGGCGCCTCGCGCGCCGCCAGATCCTCGGGCTTGAGCAGGGTGCCGGCCTGCACGGGGCGGGCGGCGACCAGAATGCTCACACGCTCGGGCGGTGCCTCGGCGGCGCGCTGCGGCGCCTGTGGCGCCGGCGCCATGGCGATCACGCCGAGCAGACCGAGCCCGGCGACACCGACCAGCATGACGACAATGAGCACCAGGCGCAGGCCCATGCGTCAGGCCTCCGGCCGCAGCAGGAGGAAGGCCGTGCCAAGGGCGATGGCCACGCCATAGGGCAAGGGGGCGCCGCGGCGGATGCGCCGTGCCTCGCGGCGCAGCGCCCGACGAAGCGGGCCGCGCCTGCGGGCATCGGCGGCCACGCCGCCCAGCACCGGGCGCAGCGCGAGGTGCAGCAGCGCCAGCACGCCACCGGCCAGCGCCACGGCAAGCAACTGCGCGGGGATCAGGGCCGTCGGCAGCAACAGCGACGCGGCGGCGAGCAGTTTCACATCGCCGCCGCCGAACACCCCGCGCAACCACAGCAGGGCGCCGCCGAGCAGAAGGGCGGCGGCCACCAGCGCGGCAACACCAAGGGCACCACCGCCGCCGGCCAGTGCCTGGCGCAGCAACCCCGTCAGCGCCAGCAGGGCGGCGACCGGGTTCGGAATGCGGCGGACGGCGATGTCGCTGAAGGCCGCCGCCAGCAGCAGCGCCAGCGCCAGCATGGCAAGGGCATCAGCCAGGATAGGGGGGGGCAGAAGGACCATCGCAGCGATCATCGCCGGTCCGCATGAAGGAAGGGTTGAGCCGCCGAGCGCACGGGGCGGCAGGTGTCTCGCCTGCCGCCCCGCGCCGGTGCCATGGCATGCGCGCAGCCACCACACCGGCCCTGCGCGCGACCATGCCGGTGCGATGCACCGCCCGGATCAGGCCGGCGCGACGAACTTGGCCGCGATGCCGTTCAGCATGGCATCGAGGTTGCCGCCGAGCAGCGTCAGCCCACCGATGATCGCCACCGCGATGAAGGCCGCGATCAGCCCGTATTCCATCGCCGTCACACCGCGAGTGTCGGCCTTCAGCGCAGACAGGCGCGCCGCAATCGTATTCATCATCGTCGGATCTCCGAGGACGCGCGCGCCATCGAGACGCGCGAGAGGTGTTGCGGGCCAGGCATCCTGCCAGCCATCGAGCGATCCCGGTCGCGGCGCCGCGGGCGGCTTGCTGAACCGCCGCGAGCGCCGGGCCGGGCCCTCACCGGCATTTGACGGGCGGATGGTTAAGGCCCGGTGAACACGCGCTGCTGGGCGCTGCACGACGCCCTGCCAGCCAGGGCAGGAAGCCGGCCCCATCGCAGGAATTGACCAGGCGCAGCGCGGCCCGGCGTCGCTATGGGCGGCTCACGGCAATGTCGCGAGGCGCTCCGTCAGCAGCGCGAAGAAGCGATCGGCATCCAGCGTATCGAGCAGGCGGGCATTGGCCGCCACTCCGCTGCGCTGCCAGCGGTCGACAACCGTGCGACCGCGCGCGACGCCGCCGCATTCGACATGAACATGCACGGCGCGATGCGTGAACAGGTCGGGCTCGATCAGCCAGGCGATGGCGCAGGGGTCGTGCAGCGGATGGCCGCGATGGGCGAAGCGGCGGGATGCCGGCACGCCGGCCATGATGCGCACGGCGGCATCGAGGCAGCGACCGGAGCCCGCGGCGCGCAGCGTGGCGATGCGCGCCGGCGTGACCAGCGCCTGCGCCGTCAGTTCCAGCGTCGCCAGCGTCACCGGGCGGCCGCAGCCCAGCAGCATGGCCAGCGCCTCGGGGTCCGACCAGGCGTTGAACTCGGCCGAGGGCGTGATGTTGCCCTCCGACCAGGCGCCGGTCATCAGCACGATCTCCTCGACATGCGCCGCCAGGGCGGGTTCGGTCGCCAGCGCGAGGGCGAGGTTTGTCGCCGGGCCGATGCCGATCAGCGTCACGCGCGGTTCAGCGCGCAGCAGGGTGCGGATCGCATCCGCCGCGATGCCCGGTGTGGCGGGCGGCCCTTCCGGCAGCGCCACGCCCGCCAACCCATCGGCGCCATGCACGCGCGTCTCGCTGATGAAGGCACCGAGCAGCGGCCCTTCCGCGCCGGCGACAACCGGCATCGCACCGCCCGCAAGCCCGACGATGCCGCGTGCATTGCGCAGCGTATGGCCGAGCCCGACATTGCCGCCGGCCACGCTGACCAGACGGACATCGAGTTCCGGCGCGGCCAGCGCCAGCCACAGCGCGACCGCATCATCCGTGCCCGGATCGGTGTCGATGATGCAGACGCGGCCGGTCATGCCAGTTCCTGTTCCACCAGCGTGCACCAGAAGGCCGCGCCATGCGCCAGCGCGGCGTCGTTGAAGTCGAAATGCGGGTTGTGGTGGAAGCCCTCGGGATGGGCCGGAGCGCCGGTGCCGAGCCAGACATAGGCGCCGGGACGGGCGATCAGGAACTCCGAGAAATCCTCGCCCGGCGTCAGCGGCGGATGGTCGTCCATCGTCAGCGCCTCGCCCACCGCGCCGCGGGCCGCGCGGACCGCCACCGCGGCCTGGTCGGCGTGGTTGATGGTCGGCGAGATGCGGCGGATGTAGCGCGGTTCGGCCCGCACGCGGCAGGTCGCGGCGACGCTGTTCGCGACCTCGACCACCCGTGATTCGAGGTGGCTGCGGACCTCCTCGGTGAAGGCGCGGGCAGTGCCGCAGAGGAACACCTCCGACGGGATGACGTTGGGGGCGCGGCGGGCGCCGGCGGCCATGTGGCCTACGCTCAGCACGGCGGCCTGCAACGGGTCGATCTCACGCGCGACGATCATCGGCAGGGCGGCGATGAACTGCGCGGCGGCAAGCGGGGCATCGGTGCCCAGATGCGGCCGCGCGCCATGCACGCCGGCGCCGCGGAAGGTCACCTCCCATGTGTCGGAGGAGGCGAGCACCGCGCCCTTCGGCACCGCGATGGTGCCGACCGGCAGGCCGGGGAGGTTGTGCATCCCATAGACCGCATCGACGGGGAAGCGCTCGAACAGCCCTTCCCTGACCATGCGCGCCGCGCCGCCGAGGGATTCCTCGGCCGGCTGGAAGATGAAATGGACCGTGCCGCCGAAGCGGTCCCGGTTGGCCGCGAGCCAGCGCGCCGCGCCCAGCAGCGTGGCGGTGTGGCCGTCATGGCCGCAGGCATGCATCTTCCCCGGAACGGTGCTGGCGTAGTCCGCGCCGGTCATTTCCGGCATGGCCAGCGCGTCCATGTCGGCGCGCAGGCCGATCGCGCGGTTGCCCCCCGCCCCGCGCGAGCCGGTCAGCGTGCCGACCACGCCCGTCACGCCGATGCCTTCCTCGACCGTGATGCCCCAGTCGCGCAGCAGGCCGGCGACGATGCCCGCCGTGCGCGTTTCCTCGAAGCCGAGTTCGGGGTGGCGGTGGAAGTCGCGGCGCCAGGCGGTCATGTCCTCGGCGAGGGGCGAAAGATCCTCCGGCGTGGGCATGGTCGCTCTCCGTTGCTGCGCTGCGGCGAAGATGCCACGCTGGCGGCCATTCCACCACGGGCCGACATCATGGAGTTCTGGCAGGCCTTCACCGCCGCGACCGGCGAGCAAGGCCCCTTCACCGACCGCTATCCGGCGCCGATGCCCGACGGGTCGCGGCTGGTGCTGCCGTTGCGCGACTATGGCGAGATTGCCGTCGCCGGCTTCATCGCCAACCAGGCGGCGATCACCGTGGCCCAGCGGATCGGCGGCTGGATGGCCGAGGCGGCGCGCGGGCTCGGGGCCGAGATCGTGGTCGGCCTGCCGACGCTGGGGCAGGTTTTCGCACCGGCCGTGGCGCAGGGGCTGGGGCACGCCAATTGGGTGGCGCCGGGCTGGTCGCGCAAGCGCTGGTATGACGACGCGCTGTCCGTGCCGGCCTCCTCCTCCACCGCGCCCACCGAACGACGGTTGTGGCTCGATCCGCGCCTGCTGCCGCGGCTGGCGGGCAGGCGGGCGCTGCTGGTGGATGACGTGATCTCGACCGGCTCCTCGGCGCTGGCCGGCGTGGCGCTGCTGGACGGTGTTGGCGCGCGGCCGGTCGGGCTGCTGGTGGGCATGGCGCAGGGCGATCGGTGGCGCGCCACCTGGCCGGCCGACATCCCGGTGCGCGCGGCATTCCCGACACCGATCTTCTCACGCACGCCCGGCGGCTGGATGCCGCGCGCCGGGAGTGCGCCGATACGACCTCTGCCCCCTGATGTCCGGGAAGGACGCCGCATGAAACGCCTGCTGCTCGCCGCCGTGGCGGCCCTCGCCCCCCTCGCCGCCCAGGCGCAGGACCGCGCCGCGCTGCGCATCGGCGTCGAGACCGGGCCGACCAGCCTCGACCCGCATTACGCCAGCCTGATCACCAACATCGCCTTCGCGCGGCATGTGTTCCAGCCGCTGGTGGAACAGGATGAGCGCCAAGTGCTGCGCCCGGCCATCGCGCGGTCCTGGCGGGTGGTGGACGACACGACGTGGGAATTGGAACTCGACCCCAATGCGCGGTTCTCGGATGGCAAGCCCGGTCACCAGCGACGACATCGCCTTTTCCATTGCCCGCGCCGGAGAGGTGCCGAACAGCCCGTCATCCTTCCGCCTATGCGACGCGCGCCGTCTCGGCGCTGGAGGCGGTCGGGCCGCACACCATCCGCCTGCGCACCTTCGAGCCGACGCCGCTGCTGCTGAACCAGTTGGCGCTGGTGATGGTCGTTCCCGGCGCCAATCCGAACGTGTCGACCGCGGACTTCAATTCGGGCGCGGCGATGATCGGCTCCGGCCCGTACCGGCTGGTGTCGTGGCAGCCGGGGCAGCCGGTGCGCTATGCGCGCAACGAAGCCTTCTCCGGCACGGCGCCGGCCTTCCCGACCGTCGAGTTTCGCCCGATCGGCAATGCCGGGGCGCGCGTCGCGGCGCTGCAATCGGGCGATGTGGACCTGATCGAGATCGTCCCGCCCGACCAGTTCGAGCGGTTCAAGACCAATCCGCGCTTCGCCACGGCGCAGAGCCCGTCGAACCGGTTGATCTTCCTGACGCTCGACTCCGCGCGGGAGGAGAGCCCGCATGTCCGCGCGCCGGAGGGTGCGCCGCTGCGCAACCCGCTGCGCGACCCGCGGGTGCGCCGGGCATTGTCCATCGCCATCAACCGCGATGCATTGGTGTCGCGCACCATGCAGGGCCAGGCGGTGGCGGCCGGCGATCTGGGGCCGGCGGGGTATTTCGGCACCTCGCCCGATTTGACGCCGCCGGCCTTCGACCTGGCCGAGGCGCGGCGGCTGCTGGCCGAGGCCGGCTTCCCGCGCGGCTTCGCCGTGCAGGTGAACGGACCCAATGACCGCTACGTCAATGACGAGCAGGTGGTGCAGGCGATCGCCCAGATGTGGACGCGCGCCGGGCTGCAGGCGAGCGTCGAGGTCAAGCCGCGTGGGGTGTGGCTGAGCGAGGCGGCGCGTTTGCAGTATTCGGTGAATCTCGCCGGCTTCTCGCCCAATCCCGAGGTGCTGGGGATGCTGACGACGCAGATCCACAGCTGGAACCGGGAACTGGGGATGGGCACGGCCAATCGCGGCCGGTTCAGCAACCCCGAGATCGACGCCATGATCCAGCGCGCCGGCGCGACGATGGACAATGCGGAGCGGGAGCGGCTGACGCAGGCGGCGACACGCCGGGCGCTGCGCGACGAGACGGCGCTGATCCCGCTGTATTTCCAGGTGAATACCTGGGCGATGCGGCAGGGCATCACCTACCAGGCGCGGACGGATGAGATGACGCTGGCGTTTTCGGCCGGGCGGGCGAATTAGCGCCGGGTGACCGCGACCGAGACCTCGTTTCGGCGCAGCGGCGCCAGGGTCCAGGGCGGGTCGTAGAACCAGGCCTGGACCTCGCCGCTGGGCACCCAGGCGCTTGCCGCCAGCGCGGCGGTCAACTCGGCGCGGCGGCTCGCCACGGCCGTGGCGCCGGTGGAGCCGGCGAAGCGCAGCACGGCGACGGTTTCTTCCGGCACCGTCACCAACCTGACCAGCGGGTCGTTGGGCAACGGCAACGTTTCGAGCGTGAAGCGCGCCGGCATGAAGAAGCGGATGCGCGAGCCGTCCTGCCGCGCCTGCTGGGCGACAGGGGCGGTCATGGCGATGCGCTCGCCGGCGGGGTCCTGGGCGACCGGGGCGGTCATCGCGATGCGGTCCTGCCGCGTATTGCCGCCGAAGATGTAGCCGGCCAGGCGGCGGAAGCCCTCACTGCGTGCGGCTTCCTCATTCCCCGCGACGATGGTTTCGGCGGCGATGCGCGGCGCGTAGCGCCGGATCTCCACCTCACCCACCCGGTCCACCACGGTGAAGGCCGGTTCCTCGGTGCCGCTGCGAATGCCCACGACCGAGCATGCCCCGAGGGCGAGGGCGGAGGCCAGGGCGGCGAGGCGGGCGGTGATCGATGGCATCGACCTTAGATGGGTCTCGCGGGCCGCGACGCACCCCCCTTTGCGCGGCTGGCACGGCATGCGCTACTTCGGGGGCGACGTTCAGGGGAAGACCATGCCGGCGGATGGTGGCGCGACAGACAAGATCATCTACTCGGCGCCGATCGGCGACGAGGTCAAGACGACCACCTGCTACATGTGCGCCTGCCGCTGCGGCATCCGCGTCCATCTGAAGGACGGCCGGGTCCGCTACATCGAGGGCAACCCCGACCATCCGGTGAACAAGGGCGTGCTCTGCGGCAAGGGCAGCGCCGGGATCATGACGCAGTATTCGCCGGCGCGGCTGCAGGCGCCGCTGAAGCGCGTCGGGCCGCGCGGCGTCGGGCGAATATGCCGAGATCAGCTGGGAGGAGGCGCTGGAGACCGCCACCGGCTGGCTGAAGCATGTGCGCGAGACCGACCCGAAGAAGCTGGCGTTCTTCACCGGGCGCGACCAGTCGCAGTCGCTGACCGGCTTCTGGGCGGCGCAGTTCGGCACGCCGAATTTCGCCGCGCATGGCGGGTTCTGCTCGGTCAACATGGCGGCCGGCGGGCTCTACACCATCGGCGGGTCGTTCTGGGAATTCGGCGAGCCGGACTGGGAACACGCGAAGTACCTGATGATCTTCGGCGTCGCCGAGGACCATGATTCCAACCCGATCAAGACCGGCCTCGCCTCGATGAAGGGGCGCGGCGTCGAAGATCGTCTCGGTCAATCCGGTGCGCACCGGGTATTCGGCCGATCGCCGATGAATGGGTCGGCATCCGTCCGGGCACCGACGGGCTGTTCATCATGGCGCTGATCCATGAGCTGATCCGCACCGACCAGGTCGATGGCGAGTTCCTCGCCCGCTACACCAATGCGCCGTGGCTGGTGGTGCGGAACCCGGGCGGCGCGGATGACGGGCTGTTCGCGCGCGACGCGGACGGCAAGCCGCTGGCCTGGGACCGTGCGCGCGGTGCGATCCCGGCCGATGACGTGACGCTGAGCGCGGTCCTGGTGGGCGATTTCACCCTGCCCGATGGCCGCGCGTCGTGAAGCCGGTGTTCAACCTGATGGCCGAGCGCTATCTCGGCGATGAATACGCGCCCGAGGCGGTTGCCGAACGCTGCGGCTTTCCGGCCGAGCGCATCCGTCGCCTCGCGGCCGAGATCGCCGATGTCGCCTTCAACCAGACGCTGACGCTCGACATTCCCTGGACGGATGTGTGGGGGCGCCAGCACGAGACGATGGTGGGCCGGCCGGTCGCCTTCCATGCGATGCGCGGCATCAGCGCGCATTCCAACGGCATGCACACCTGCCGCGCGCTGCATATCCTGCAGATGGTGCTGGGCGCGGTCGATACGCCGGGTTCCTGGCGCTACAAGTCGCCCTTCCCGCGGCCGATCCCGCCCGGGCCCGGGCCAGCCGGCAAGGGGTGCCAAGCCGAACACGCCGCTGGCGGGCAACATCCTCGCCTTCACCCATGGGCCGGATGACCTGCTGGTCGAGGATGACGGCACGCCGATCCGCATCGACCATTCCTTCTCCTGGGAAGCGCCGCTCGGCGCTGCACGGCATGATGCATTCCGTCATCGGCCATGCCGCGGCGGGCGACCCCTACAAGATCGACACGCTGTTCATGTTCATGGCGAACATGGCGTGGAACAGCGCGATGAACCCGCTGGAGACGATCCGCTGCCTGACGCAGCAGGATGAGAATGGCGACTACGTCATCCCGCACGTCATCTATTCGGACGCGTATTTCTCCGAGACGGTGCCCTATGCCGATTTGATCCTGCCGGACACGACCTATCTGGAACGCTGGGATGCGATCAGCATTCTCGACCGGCCGATCGGCGTCCTCGCATGGGCCGGGCGATGCGATCCGCCAGCCGGTGGTCAAGCCCGACCGCGATGTGCGGCCGTTCCAGGACGTGCTGATCGAGCTCGGCGCGCGGCTGGGGCTGCCGGCCTTCGTCAAGGAGGATGGCAGCGCCGCGCTTCAAGGATTATCCCGACTACATCGTGAACCATCAGCGCACGCCGGGCGTCGGGCCGCTGGCCGGCTGGCGCGGCGAGGATGGCTCGAAGAAGGGCGTCGGCGAGCCGAACCAGGACCAGTTGCAGCGCTACATCGACAATGGCTGCTTCTGGCGCCACCACCTCGCGCCGGAAGAATCCTACTTCAAGCACGCCAATCGCACCTACCTCGACAACGCCAAGTCGCATGGGGATGATGGGCAACGCCAGCCAGATCGTGTTGCAGATCTGGTCGGAGCCGTTGCAGAAGTTCCGCCTCGCCGCCGAAGGCCATGGCGCGAAGCAGCCGCCGGAGAACCTGCGCGAGCGCGTCCGCACCTACTGCGACCCGCTGCCCTTCTGGTACGCGCCGCTCGAACAGCAGCAGCACGACACCGAGCCGTATCCGCTTCTCGGCCGTCACGCAGCGGCCGATGGCGATGTACCATTCCTGGGGGTCGATGAATGCCTGGCTGCGGCAGATCCATGGGTCGAACAAGCTGTACATGTCGCGCGAACGCGGCATCGGCCGAAGGCCTCGCCCAGGATGACTGGGTGTGGGTGGAAAGCCGCAGCGGGCGGGTGAAGGCGCAGCTGTCGCTGATGGAAGGCGTCAACCGCGACACCGTCTGGACGTGGAACGCCATCGGCAAGCGCGCCGGGGCGTGGATGCTGTCGCCCGGACGCCGCGGAATTGCAGCGCGGCTTCCTGCTCAACCACGTCATCAGCGAGTGGTTGCCGGCGCAGACCGGGCCGCGGCTGGCCAATGCCGACCCGGTGACGGGCCAGGCCGCCTGGTACGACCTGCGCGTGAAGGTCGACCAAATGCGCGCCGGGCGAGGAAGGGGTGACCGACCCCTACCCGACCCTGCTGACGCCGCCGGACGACATGCCTGAACCACCAGACATCCTTCGCTACAACGCCGGGGGCGCAAAATCATGACCTCGCTGCCCGAAGCCCTGCCGGGGGCCAAGAAGCTCGGCCTGGTGATCGACCTCGACACCTGCGTCGGCTGCCAGGCCTGCGCGACCAACTGCAAGGAATGGAACACCAGCGGCCACATGGCGCCGCTGCCCGACCACAACCCGTATTCGGCCGGGCAGGAAGGCGTGTGGTTCAACCGCGTCCATTCCTACGAGGCCGGCGATGGCGAGGACGGCCGCACCGTCCATTTCCCGCGCTCCTGCCTGCATTGCGAGACGCCGGCCTGCGTGACGGTCTGCCCGACCGGCGCGTCCTACAAGCGCGCCGAGGACGGCATCGTGCTGGTCAACACCGACATCTGCATCGGCTGCCAGCTGTGCGCCTGGGCCTGCCCCTATGGCGCGCGCGAATTCGACGACGATGCCGGCGTGATGAAGAAGTGCACGCTGTGCGTCGACCGCATCTACAACGAGACGATCCCGGAGGAGCGGCGCGTTCCCGCCTGCGTCTCGACCTGCCCGGCCAATGCGCGGCATTTCGGCGACCTCGGCGACCCGAACAGCGATGTGTCGAAGCTGGTCGCCGATCGTGGCGGCTACGGGCTGATGCCGGAACTCGACTACAAGCCGGTCAACCGCTACCTGCCGCCGCGCCGCGCGCCCAAGGCCGATGCCGGGCCGCCGCGCGATGCCGGCCCCCTGCCCTCGCAGATCACCAACCCGCTGCTGCGCTGGGTCGACAAGGTGCTGTCCCGATGAATCCGGCTCCCTCCATCATCTTCTTCACCGTGGCCTCGGGTGCGGGCTACGGGCTGCTGTTCTGGATGGGACTGCTGAGGGCGCTCGGCATGGTGCCGCGCTCGGCCGGCTTCGGCGTGCTGGCGGTCGGCCTTGCGCTGGTGCTGGTGATGCTCGGGCTGCTGTCCTCCACCGCCCATCTCGGGCGGCCGGAGCGGGCCTGGCGGGCGCTCAGCCAGTGGCGGTCCTCCTGGCTGTCGCGCGAAGGCGTCGCCGCGGTGGCAACCTTCGCGCCGGCCGGGCTGTTCTTCCTGGCGCTGGTCGGCCAGACGGAATGGCTGGCGCTGCCGGCCGGGCTGCTGGCGGCGGCCGGCGCGGCGGTGACGGTATGGTGCACGGGCATGATCTACGCCTCGCCTGCCGACCATCCGGCAATGGCACCACCCGCTTGTGGCGCCGGGCTACCTGCTGTTCGGCGCCTTCTCCGGCGCGGCTCTCCTGGCCATGCTGGCGGCGTTCTGGGGCGCGGCCGCGATCCCCGCGGCGATCGCCGCGGTGCTCGGCGCGGCGGCCTTCCTGCTGAAGCGCGCCTATTGGGCCAGCGTCGATGCCGGGCCACCCGTGGCGACGATGGAATCCGCGACCGGGCTCGGCTTCATCGGCAAGGTCCGCACGCTCGACCCGCCGCATACCGAGACCAACTACCTGCTGCGGGAAATGGCCTTCCGCATCGGCCGCGTGCATGCGCAGCGGCTGCGGCGCATCGCGGCGCTGGCGGGCTTCGTGCTGCCGGCGCTGCTGCTGGTGCTGGCCTTGCTGTCGGGCGGTGTGCTGGCGGGCGTGCTGGCGGTCGCGGCGGCGGGGCTCGTCACGCTCGGCCTGCTGGCCGAACGCTGGCTGATGTTCGCCGAGGCGACCCATACCGTCGCACTCTATTACGGCGCCGGCGACAGGGGCTGACGCCACTGCCCTTGCGTCCGCCGCCCCCTTCCCCAAGGATCGCCACCAAGGATCATCGGGGAGGGCCATGCCATGAAGCGTTCGGAATTTCTGCGCCTGTCGGCGGCGGGCCTGGTGGTGGCGGGCCTGCCGAAACCCGGCGCGGCGCAGGGTGACGCGGCGCGGACGCTGCGCGCCGGGCTGAAGCTCAGCCCCACCTCGATGGACCCGCATTTCCGGCTGTCGGGCGAACAGAACATCCTGCGCGCCATTCATGCGCGGCTGGTCGGCATGACGCCCGACGGCAAGCCCGAACCGGGCGTCGCGCAGTCCTGGCGGCCGGTGCAGGACGGCACGCGCCTGGGAATTCACCATCCGCGACGACGCGAAATTCTCCGACGGCAGCCCGATCACGGCGGAGGACGTCGCCTATTCCATCGCCCGCGTGCCGACCATCGAGGGCTCGGCCGGCGCCTACCACATCTTCGTGCGCGCCATCACGCGCACCGAGGTGACCGGGCCGCGCACCATCCTGCTGCACACCGCCAACCCCTACCCCTTCATGGTCGAGGACATGACGGAGGTGGCGATCATCTCGAAGGCGCTCGGGCCGAACCTGCGCACGGCGGACTTCAACAGCCAGGCGGTGAAGATCTTCTCCGGCCCCTACACGCTGACGGACTACCGCTTCGGCGACTTCGTCTCGATGCAGCGCAACCCGCATTGGTTCGGCGCGCGCCCCCTGATCGAGACCGCGAATTTCAAGGTCATCTCGTCCGATGCCAGCCGCATCGCGGCGATCCTGGCCGGCGACGTGCAGGCGGTCGACGAGGTCGCGGTGCAGGACATCGCGCGGCTGCGCGCCGATGCCGCCTCAACGTCACCCAGACCGCCGGCATGCGCGTGATGTACGTCGCGATGGACATCGACCGCGACGCATCCCCCTTCATCCGCGATGCGAACGGCCAGCCCACGACGCGCAATCCGTTCAAGGACGCGCGCGTGCGCCAGGCGCTGTCCCTGGCCATCAACCGCGCGGCGATCGTCGATCGGGTGATGGAAGGCGCGGCGAGCGTCGCCTCGAACCTGCTGCCGCCGGGCACGCCCGGCACCTCCGCCGCACTGGGCGTCACCCCCTATGATCCCGATCGCGCGCGGCGCCTGCTGGCCGAGGCCGGCTATCCGAACGGCTTCCAGGTCACGGTGCACGCGACCAACGACCGCTACCCGAACGACGAGAAGGTGGCGCAGGCGATCGCCCAGTTCTGGACGCGCATCGGCGTGCGGACCGAGGTCGCCACGCTGCCCAACGCCACCTATTTCCCGCAGGCCGCGCGCCAGGCCTTCAGCGTCATGCTCGCGCAGTACGGCGCGGACAACGTCTCCTATGCCTATCGCGCGCTGGTCCACACCTATGACCGCGAGCGCGGCCTCGGCACCGCGAACCGCACGCGCCATTCGAGCCCGCGCGCCGATGCGCTGGTCGCCGAGGCGCTGACCGAGATGGACGACACGAAGCGCAACGCGCTGCTGGCGCGCGCGGCCGAGATCGCCATCGGCGAGGAGGCGATCATCCACATGGTCTACCACCCGGCCTATGTCTATGCGGCGCGCAAGCCGCTCTCGGTCACGCCCTTCTACAACGGGGCATTCCTGCCGCAGGCGGTGACGCGCGGCTGACCGGCATGGCGCATGCGGCGCGCCTCACGCCGCATGCGCCGCCATGAAATCGACGAAGGCGCGGATGCGCGGCATGCGGTGACGGCCGGGCGCGGTGATCGCCCAGACCGGGACCTCCTCCGAGGCATGCTCCGCCTGCAGCAGCGGGACCAGCCGGCCATCGGCGATGGCATCGTGCACGACGAAGTCGCTGACGCGGATGATGCCGAGGCCGGCGAGCGCCAGGTCGCGCAGCGCCTCGGCGCTGTCGGTGGTGATCCGCCCGGCCACGGTCAGCGCGGCAAGGCCCTCGCCATCGCGGAACGGCCAGATGGTCAGCCGCGCCTGGCCATGCAGCACGATGCAGTCATGCGCCAGCAGGTCGCTTCGGCCGCTGCGGCGTGCCGCGACGCGCGAGGTAGGACGGCGCGGCGCAGATGACACGGCGGCCATCGGCGATCCGGCGCGCGATCAGCGACGAATCCTCGAGCGCCCCGGTGCGCAGCACCACGTCCGCCCCCTCGGCGACAAGGTCGACGCGGCGGTCGGTCACCGTCAGGTCGATGGTGATGTCGGGGTATTCCGCGCAGAAGGCCGGCAGCAGCGGGATCAGCCGGTGCCGCGCATAGGCCGTGCCGGTGTTCACGCGCAGGTGCCCGCGCGGGCGGCCGCGCCCGGCCGTCACCTCGGTCTCGGTCGCCTCGATCAGGGCGAGGATGTCGCGCGCGCGGGCGGCATAGGTCTCCCCCTCCGGCGTCAGGGCGATGCGGCGCGTGGTGCGCGTCAGCAACCGCACGCCGAGCCTGGCTTCCAGCCGCTGGACGAGTTTCGACAAGGCCGAGGGCGTGAGACGGGAACCGCGGGCGGCGGCAGCGAAGCCACCGCGTTCGACGATGCGCAGGAAGGCCGCCATCTCGTCGGATTGGCCCATTGCGGACTCCAATTCGTCAATCCGGTCCATCATAGCGAATTATCGTCTGCACGAACGATGCGACGACAGTGGGCGGCACAACGGAGGACCCTCCCATGCCCCTGGTTCGCATCGATATTCCGCAGCATTGGCCCGGGCCGCGCATCGCCGCCTTGGCCGACGCCGTGCACGACGCCCTGGTCGAGACCGTGGACGTGCCCGCCGACCGACCGCTTCCAGATCATCACGGAGCATGCGCCGCGAGCGGTTGATCATGGACCGCACCTATTTCGGCGTGGATCGCACGCGCGGACGCGCTGGTGGTGACACATCACCTTCCGCCGCGGCCGCAGCGAGGAGAAGAAGCGCGCGCTCTACGCCGCGCTGGCGCGGCGCGCGGCCGCCATCGGCATCCGGCCCGAGGACGTGATGGTGGTGCTGCAGGAGAACACGCCGGTCGACTGGTCCTTCGGCGCGGGCATCGCGCAGATGGCGCCGGCGGAGGCGGTGGCATGAACACGCAGTGCATGGCCTGGGCCGCGCCGGCGACGGCAGCGCCCTCGACCTGGCGGTTGCTGGCCGATCGCTGGACGGCGCGGCTGCAGGAACGCGCCGAGATGGCCTCACTGTCGGCGCGGGAACGGCAGCGACGCCGGCCTCAACGCCTATGATGTCGAGCATGAATGTCGCAAGCCGTTCTGGCGGCCGTAAAGGCCGGCGGCCGCCGGGATTGCGCCGGCGGGGCTGGAGTCGCGCTCCAGCCCTTACGGCGTGATGTCGCCACCGCGCCCCATCACGCAATATCTTACAGAAAAACAACGCCACAGCAATATGATATGGCGCATTTTCCATAATTATTGACTAAACCTCGCTTCCGCGGCTAGGCTTCCTGCTGACCTTCGGGGCCAATATGGCCTCCAAAAAATGCCAGTCACGATTCTTCTATCCATCCGATCAGAAGAACGCGGTATTTTTTATTTCCTTGTGTTCCGGAAATACAAGGACCGGCTCAGGGAGTTGTTACTATGCCACAATCCAAATCAAGCACGCCGGATACCGGCAGCAGCGCCGCGGCCACCATTGCGCCGGCGATCTATTATGCCTCACCCCTGGTGATCGGCGCTGGCGATGCGGCGGAACCGCAGATCGCCCGCATCGCCGGGCTGGGCTTCGACACGCTGCTGATCGCCCCGCCCTGCCAGCCGGGCCTCAGCGGCAGCCTGTTCGACATCTCCGACCCGGCGCGCGTGCATCCCGCACTCGGCGGCGGCGCGACGGATGAATTACCTGCACGACCTGTCGGAGCGTCTTGCCGCGCATGGCATGTCGTTGATGGTCGATGTGGTGCTCGATCACCTGGCCGCGGATGCGCCGCTGGTCGCCACCCATCCCGGCCTGTTCCGCCCGGCCCGCCACGATGCCTCCGGGCCGATCGACCCGCGCCGGCCGATGGAGCGCACCGACATCGCCGCCACCCGATGCGAGGACGCGGCGGCGGTGGCGAGCCTGGCCGACATCTTCGCCCCCATCCTGGCCGGCTGGGCCAGGGCCGGGGTCGCCGGCTTCCGCGCGCTGGCGCCGCGGCAGGTGCCGCCCGCCCTGTGGCAGGCGGTGCTCGGGCGCGTGCGGGAGGTGCGGCCCGACCTGATCACCCTTGCCTGGACGCCGGGCCTTTCGCCGGCCGACGTCGCGTCCCTGTCGGCCTGCGGCTTCACGCGCAGCGTCGGCAGCGCGCCCTGGTGGGATGGCCGCGCGCCGTGGCTCGCGCGCGAATATGAGGACAGGCGGATGGCCCTGCCCTCGATCGGGCTGGTCGAGGACCCGGCAGGCCCACGCATCGCAGCCAGCCTGGCGGGGCCGGACAAGGCCGCCCGGCGCGTGGCGCTGGAGCGTGCCTTGGCGCTGGCGGCGGTCTCCGGGGCCGGGTTGTTGATGCCGATGGGCTTCGAGCACGGCGCGCTGCGGCCGCTCGACATGACATCGGATCGTCCGGCCGACTGGTCCTGGCGTGATGGCGATGCGGATGTCCGCCTGGCGGACGCCATCGCGGCCGCGATCGCCTTGATGCGCGATTGCGCCCCGCTCGGCATGGCCGGGCAGATGATGCCGCTGTCGGGGCCTGGCGCCCCGGTCGCGACCTTCGCCCGTGCCCTGGGCGGCGACCTGCGGCGCACGCAGGCGGTGGCGCTGGTCTTCGCCAATGCGTCCCTCCATGCCCCGGCCAGCGTGCTGCCCGATGCGGCATTGGCGGCGCTCGATGGCCGCTTCCCCATCCTGCAGGAGGTCTTTCCCGGCAACGACCATGAGGCGCTGGCCCCGGGCCAGCCGGTGTTGCTCGCCCCGGGCGAGGTCCGCGTCTACGCCGGGCGCGCCGTGGCGCCGCGTGCCGTGGCGATGCACCCGCTCAAGGCGGAGGTCGCGCGTGCGCTGCCGCGCATCGCCATCGAACGCGTCGCCCCGGCCGTCGATGACGGCCGCTTCCCGGTCAAGCGCCTGGCCGGCGAGGCGGTCGCCTTCAGCGCCGACATCCTTGGCGATGGGCATGAGATCCTCGCCGCCGCGCTGCGCTGGCAGGCGCCGGGCGAGGAGGCGTGGCGCGAGGCGCCGATGGCGCGCGGCGAGAATGACCGCTGGAGCGGGCATGTCCCGCTGCTGGCGCCGGGCATACACCAGATCGTCGTCGAGGCGTGGCGCAACCTGTTCGCCACCTGGCGCGACGAGGTCGAGAAGAAGCACGCCGCCGCCGTGCCGATCACGCTGGAACTGCGCGAAGGCATCACGCTGGTCGAGCAGGCCGCCGCGCGGGCCAAGGGTGCCGACGCCAAGCGCTTCGCGGTGCTGCTGGCGCGCCTTGGCCCGGCATCCGAAGGGGATCGGCTGCATGACCTCCTGTCGGAGGAGACGCGGCTGCTGATGGAACGCTGGGCGGAACGGACCCAGGCGGTGCGCACGACCCAGCGCTATCCGGTGATGGCGGATCGCCGCGCCGCGGCCTTCGCGTCCTGGTACGAGATGTTTCCGCGCTCGGCCTCGGACGACGCGTCGCGCCACGGCACCTTCGACGATGTGATCGCGGCACCTGCCGCACGTCCGCGACATGGGCTTCGACGTGCTCTACTTCACGCCGATCCATCCGATCGGCCGCACCAACCGCAAGGGCCGCAACAACACGCTGACGCCGGGCCCGGACGATCCCGGCAGCCCCTATGCGATCGGCGCCGCCGAGGGCGGGCACGACGCGCTGCACCCGGAGCTCGGCACGCTCGCCGACTTCCGCCGGCTCGTCGCGGCGGCCGCAGGCGCACGGCCTCGAGATCGCGCTCGACTTCGCCATCCAGTGCTCGCCCGGATCATCCCTGGCTCAAGCAGCATCCCGGAGTGGTTCGACTGGCGGCCGGACGGCACGATCAAGTACGCCGAGAACCCGCCGAAGAAGTACGAGGACATCGTCAACGTCGACTTCTACGCGCCGGATGCCGTGCCCGGCGCTGTGGTTCGCGCTGCGCGACGTCATCCTGTTCTGGGTCGAGCAGGGCGTGCGCATCTTCCGCGTCGACAACCCGCACACCAAGCCGCTGCCGTTCTGGGAATGGATGATCGCCGAGGTGCAGGCGCGCATCCCGACGCGATCTTCCTGTCCGAGGCCTTCACCCGGCCGAAGATGATGAAGCGGCTCGCCAAGGTCGGCTTCACCGCAGTCCTACACCTACTTCACCTGGCGCAACACCAAGGCGGAGCTGACCGAATACCTGACCGAGCTGACGCACGACGGAGGCGGCGGAATTCTTCCGCCCGAACTTCTTCGTCAACACGCCGGACATCAACCCGGTCTTCCTGCAGACGCGCGGCCGCGCCGGGCTTCTGATCCGCGCCGGCGCTGGCGACGACGCTGTCCGGGCTGTGGGGCATCTACAGCGGCTTCGAGCTGTGCGAGGCGCCGCCGATGCCGGGCAAGGAGGAATATCTCGATTCCGAGAAGTACGAGATCCGCGCCTGGGACTGGGACCGGCCCGGCAACATCGTCGACGAGATCACCGCGCTCAACCGCATCCGGCGCGACAACCCGGCGCTGCAGACGCATCTCGGCATCGCGCTTCCTGCAACGCCTGGAACGACAACATCCTCGCCTACCGCAAGACGACGCGCGGACCGCAGCAACGTCGTCCTCGTCGCCGTCAACCTCGACCCGCATCGCCGTGCAGGAAGCGCGCTTCGAGGTGCCGCTGTGGGAATTCGGCCTGCCCGACGACGCCGGCGTCGAGGTCGAAGACCTGGTCACCGGCCGCCGCTTCACCTGGCACGGCAAGATCCAGCAGCATCGCGCTCGATCCCGGCGGCACTGCCCTACGATCCATCCTGCGCAGTCTCGCTGCAATCCGGCGCAAGGCCGCCGCGCCATGATCGACGCGACCGACCCGCAATGGTACAAGGACGCGATCATCTACCAGGTGCACGTCAAGTCCTTCTTCGACGCCAACGACGACGGCATCGGCGACTTCGACGGCCTGATCGCGCAAGCTCGACTACATCGCGGACCTCGGCGTCACCGCGATCTGGCTGCTGCCGTTCTATCCGTCGCCGCTGCGCGACGACGGCTACGACATCGCCGACTATCGCGGCATCCATCCCGACTACGGCACGATGCGCGATTTCAAGCGCTTCGTCGCGCGAGGCGCACGAGCGCGGCCTGCGCGTCATCACCGAGCTGGTGATCAACCACACCTCCGACCAGCATCCCTGGTTCCAGCGCGCGCGGCGCGGCCAAGCCGGGCTCGTCGGCAGCGCGACTTCTATGTCTGGTCGCGACGACGACCAGACGCTACAACGAGACGCCGCATCATCTTCCTCGACACCGAGAAGTCGAACTGGACGTGGGACGACGGTGGCGAAGGCCTATTACTGGCACCGCTTCTACAGCCACCAGCCCGACCTCAACTTCGACAATCCGCGCGTGCTGCGCGCCGATCCTCGATGTCATGCACTTCTGGCTCGACATGGGCGTCGACGGGCTGCGCCTCGACGCCATGCCCTACCTGATCGAGCGCGAAGGCACCAACAACGAGAACCTGCCCGAGACGCACGACGTCATCAAGAAGATCCGCGCCGAGATCGACGCGCACTACCCCGACCGCATGCTGCTGGCCGAGGCCAACCAGTGGCCCGAGGACACGCAGCGACTATTTCGGCGAGGGCGACGAATGCCACATGGCGTTCCACTTCCCGCTGATGCCGCGCATGTACATGGCGATCGCGCAGGAGGACCGGTATCCGATCACCGACATCATGCGCCAGACGCCGGACGATCCCCGAGAGCTGCCAATGGGCGATCTTCCTGCGCAACCACGACGAGCTGACGCTCGAGATGGTGACCGACGAGGAGCGCGACTACCTGTGGAACACCTATGCCGCGGACCGCCGCGCGCGCATCAACCTCGGCATCCGCCGCCGGCTCGCGCCGCTGCTGGAGAACGACCGCCGGCGCGATCGAGCTGATGAACTCGCCTGCTGCTGTCGATGCCCGGCACGCCGGTGATCTACTACGGCGACGAGATCGGCATGGGCGACAACATCTATCTCGGCGACCGCGACGGCGTGCGCACGCCGATGCAGTGGTCGCCCGACCGCAACGGCGGCTTCTGCCGCGCCGATCCCGCGCGCGCTCTTCGCTGCCGCCGATCATGGACCCGATCTACGGCTTCCAGGCGGTCAACGTCGAGGCGCAGTCGCGCGACCCGCACTCGCTGCTGAACTGGACGCGGCGGATGATCGCCGTGCGCCAGCGCAGCCACCGGCCTTCGGCCGCGGCGCGCTGCAGCTTCCTCTATCCCGGCAACCGCAAGGTCCTGGCCTATCTGCGCGAGCATCGACGGCGAGACGATCCTGTGCGTCGCCAACCTGTCGCGCTCGCCGCAGGCGGTCGAACTCGACCTGTCGGCATTGCGCGGCGCGGGTGCCGGTCGAACTGCTCGGCGGCACGCCCTTCCCGCCGATCGGCGACCTCCCCTACCTGCTGACGCTGCCGCCTTACGGCTTCTTCTGGTTCGTGCTGGCCGAGCAGCACGCGCTGCCGAACTGGCATGCGCCGACGCCGGTGCCGCTGCCCGAACTCGTCACCCTCGTGCTGCGCGACAGGCCTGCACGACCGCCTTCGGCGAGCAGGACCGGCGTCACCTTCGAGAAGCAGGTGCTGCCGGCCTACCTGCCGCTGCGCCGCTGGTTCGCCGGGCAAGGGCGAGCCGGATCGCCGAGGCGCGGCTCGCCGCCACGGCGGTCGATGCAAGACCGCCGAGGGCGACATGGTGCTGACCGGCGATCGAGACGGTTCGCCGGCGCACGCGACCGCTATTTCATGCCGCTCGCCGTGCGTGTTCGAGGACGCAGGAACGCATGGCGCCGCTGTCGGCGCAGCTGGCGCTGGCGCGGGTGCGGCGCGGCCGGCGTGTCGGCCTGCGCTGACCGACGCGACCTCGCCGCGACGCCTTCGTCCACGCCATGGTCAGGCAGCCTTGCCGCCGGCGCGACGCTGCCGAGCGGCCAGGGCGAGATCCGCTTCCGCCCCGCCGCCGCGCCTGGCGAATGCGTGCCGGACGCCGAGGCGCCGGTCGCGCGGCTTCGGCGGCGAGCAGTCCAACTCCACGCTCATGCTCGGCGACGAGCGGTGCTGAAGATGGTGCGGCGCATCTGCGCCGGCATCCATCCGGAAGCCGAGATGTGCCGCTACCTGACCGGCCAGGCGGCTTCGACGGCACGCCCGCCGCTCCTCGGCGATGTCGTGCATGTCGAGCCGGACGGCACGGAGCGCACCCTCGCGGTGGCGCAGGCCTTCGTGCGCAACCAGGGCGACGCCTGGGGCTGGACGCTCGGCCAGTTGAAGATGCTGCTCGACGACGTGCTGGTGCATGAAGGCACGCCGGAGGATGGCGGGGTGCTGCAACCCGGCGAGGGCGTGCTCGGTCCGCTCGGGCTGTTCCTGGCGACGCTTGGCCGGCGCGTCGGCCAGATGCACCTTGCCCTGGCACAGGAGACGCAGGACGCCGACTTCGCGCCCGAGCCGCTGGAAGCGGCGGATGTCGCAGCCTGGCGTGCCGCCGCGACCTCCGAGGCCGAGGCCGCGTTTGACCTGCTGACGCACCACCTCGCGGAACTGCCGGCCGAGGTGCAGGAAGCCGGCGCTGCCCTGCTTGCCGCCCGCCAGCAGGTGCTGTCGCTGATCGGCAACAGCGTCGCGGCCACGCATGGCGGGCTGCGCACGCGCATCCATGGCGACCTGCATCTGGGCCAGGTGCTGGTCGCCGCCGGCGATGCGGTGATCGTCGACTTCGAGGGCGAACCGCTGCGCCCGCTGGCGGAACGGCGCGCCAAGAGCACGCCGGCGCGCGATGTCGCCGGCATGCTGCGCAGCCTCGACTACGCGGCGGAGGCGGCGTTGCGCGACCTCATGCCACGCTCACCGGGCACCGCCGACCCGCGGCCGGAACTGGTCGCGCGCTGGGGCCGGCAGGCGCGCGAGGTGTTTCTCGCCGCCTACCACGAGACGATGGGCGACAGTCCCGCCTGGCCGGCGGATGCGGGCGAGCGCGACGGCTGACGGCGCTGTTCGTCGCCGGCAAGGCTGCCTATGAGCTCACCTATGAGCTGAAGAACCGGCCGGCCTGGGCGATCATCCCGATCCGCGCGCTGCTGGCCCTCGCGGGTGTCGGACCCTCCACCACGGAGGAAGCGTGACATGGATCCGGTGACCGGTGACGTCGACATGCCCTTGCCGCGCTGGCGCAGGGCCGCCACGGCGATCCCTTCGCCATGGCTCGGCCGGCACGCAGGCGTGGTGCGTGTCTTCCTGCCGGGGGCGCGCGCCGTCGCGGTGGTGGCCGCCGCCGACGGCGCGCCGCTGGGGGCGTTGAACCCCACCCAGCCCGCCGGCTTCTTCGCCGGCACGGTGTCGGCGGCGGTGCCCTACCGGCTGCGCATCACCTGGCCCGATGCGGTGCAGGAGACGGAGGACCCCTACGCCTTCGCGCCCCTGCTCGGCGAACTCGACCTCCATCTGATCGCCGAGGGCCGCCACCGCGAGATCGGTCGCGTGCTCGGCGCGCATGCCGTGACGGTGCAGGGCGTGCCGGGCGTGCGCTTCGCGGTCTGGGCGCCGAACGCGCAGCGCGTCTCCGTCGTCGGCGACTTCAACGGCTGGGACGGGCTGCGCCACCCGATGCGGCGCCGCATCGAGGCCGGCGTCTGGGAGATCTTCATCCCGCGCCTCGCCCCGGGCGCGCGCTACAAGTACGAACTGCTCGGACCCGACGGCGCGCTGCTGCCGCAGAAGGCCGACCCCTGCGGCGGCCAGGCGGAACGCGCGCCGGCCACCGCCTCGATCGTGCCGCAGCCGCTCGACCCGGCCGACGGCCTGGATGGCGGCGGTGCCGTCGCACGCGCCGGATGCGCCGATGTCGATCTACGAGGTGCACGCCGCGCTCCTGGATGCGGCATGAGGATGGCGGCTCGCTCACCTGGGACGAACTCGCCGATCGGCTGATCCCCTATGTCGCCGGGCTCGGCTTCACCCATATCGAGTTGCTGCCGGTCACCGAGCATCCCTTCGACGGCACCTGGGGCTACCAGCCGATCGGGCTGTTCGCGCCGACCTCGCGGCTCGGCCCGCCCGAGGCATGCCGCCGCTTCGTCGACCGCGCGCATGCGGCCGGGCTCGGCGTGATCATCGACTGGGTGCCGGCGCATTTCCCGACCGACGCGCATGGCCTCGGCCGCTTCGACGGCACCGCGCTGTACGAGCACGCCGATCCGCGCGAGGGCTTCCATCGCGACTGGAACACGCTGATCTACAATTTCGGCCGCAACGAGGTGCGCGGCTTCCTGATCGGCTCGCGCGCTGCACTGGCTGCGCGATTTCGGCTTCGACGGGCTGCGCGTCGATGCCGTCGCCTCCATGCTGTATCGCGACTACTCGCGCGAGCCGGGCGACTGGGTGCCGAACGTGCATGGCGGCCGCGAGAACCTCGAAGCCGTCGCCTTCCTGAAGGAGCTGAACGCGGCGGTGGCCGAGCACGCGCCCTGGGCCAGCGTGATCGCCGAGGAATTGACGGCCTGGCCGAAGGTCTCCGCCGCCGTCGCCGAGGGCGGCCTCGGCTTCGACTACAAGTGGAACATGGGCTGGATGCACGACACGCTGCACTACATGGCGCGCGATCCGATCCATCGCACCTATCACCACGACGAGATGACCTTCGGCCTGGTCTACGCCTTCAGCGAGCGCTTCGTCCTGCCGCTGTCGCATGACGAGGTGGTGCACGGCAAAGGCAGCCTGCTCGGCAAGATGCCGGGCGACCGCTGGCAGCGCTTCGCCAACCTGCGCGCCTATTTCGGCTTCATGTGGACGCATCCGGGCAAGAAGCTGCTGTTCATGGGCGGCGAGATCGCCCAGCTGCGCGAATGGAACCACGACGCCCAGCTCGACTGGCCGCTGCTGGACGACCCGATGCATGCCGGCATGCAGCATCTGGTGCGCGACCTCAATCACGCGATGCGGGAGGTCCCGGCGCTGCACCGGCGCGATACCACGCCGGACGGCTTCGCCTGGACCATCGGCGATGACCGGGCGAACAGCGTCTTCGCCTTCCTGCGCTTCGGCGCGCCGGGCGACCCGCCGGCGCTGGTGGTGTGCAACTTCACGCCGATGCCGCGTCATGGCTACCGCATCGGTGTGCCGCAGGGGGGGCGCTGGCGTGAACGCATCAACACCGACGCCACCGCCTATGGCGGCTCCGGCGTCGGCAATGGCGGCGGACCGATGGCCGAGGCGATGCCCGCCCATGGCCAGGCGCAATCCATCTCGCTGAACCTGCCGCCGCTCGCGACGCTCATCCTGCTGCCCGAAGGACACTGAACGGTCCATGCCCCGTCTCCCTGAACGACTGGAAGCCGGCCAGGCCTATCCGCTTGGCGCGACCTTCGATGGTGCCGGCGTCAACTTCGCGCTGTTCTCCGACCACGCCACGCGCGTCGAGCTCTGCCTGTTCGACCGCAACGGGCGACGCGAGATCGCACGCTTCGACCTGCCCGAATGCACCGACGAGCGTCTGGCACGGCTACCTGCCGGGCGTGCGCGCCGGGCCGGCTCTACGGCTATCGCGTCCACGGCCCCTACGCCCGCAGGACGGCCACCGCTTCAACCCGCACAAGCTGCTGCTCGACCCCTATGCGCGGGCGCTGCTCGGTGACCTGCGCTGGAGCGACGCGCTGTACGGCTATCGCATCGGCGCCGCCGCGGGACGATCTCTCGCTCGACCGGCGCGACAGCGCGGCCGGCGTGCCGAAGGGCGCTGGTCACCGCCGATGTCGCCCTGGCGCCACGACGGCCGGCCCGGCCACGCCTGGCGCGACACGGTGATCTACGAGGCGCATGTGAAGGGCATGACCGCGACGCTGCCGCAGGCCGCAGCGCATGAACGCGGCACCTTCGCCGCCCTCGCCGACCCCGCATGTCATCGACCATCTGCACCGGATCGGCGTCACCGCGGTGGAACTGATGCCGGTCCATGCCTTCGTCGACGACCGCTTCCTGGTGCAGCGGGGGCTGCGCAACTACTGGGGCTACAGCACGCTCAGCTTCTTCGCGCCCGAGCCGCGCTTCCTCTCGCGGCGCGACCCGGAGGAGGCGCGCATCGCCATCCGCCGCCTGCACGCCGCCGGCATCGAGGTGATGCTCGACGTCGTCTACAACCACACCTGCGAGGGCAACGAACTCGGCCCGACGCTGTCCTTCCGGGGCATCGACAACGCATCCTACTACCGGCTGCTGCCCGACGACCGCCGGCGGCACATCAACGACACCGGCACCGGCAACACGCTCAACATGGCGCATCCGCGCGTGTTGCAGATGGTGATGGACAGCCTGCGCCACTGGGTCGCTGCAATACGGCGTGGACGGCTTCCGCTTCGACCTGTGCAGCATCCTCGGCCGCGAGGACAACGGCTTCGACCGCGGCGCCGGCTTCTTCGACGCGCTGCGCCAGGACCCGGTGCTCGCCACGGTGAAGATGATCGCCGAGCCCTGGGACATCGGGCCTGGCGGCTACCAGCTCGGCAACTACCCGTCCGGCTTCGCCGAATGGAACGACCGCTACCGCGACGGCGTGCGCCGCTTCTGGCGGGGCGATGAAGGGCTGCGTCCGGAACTCGCCGCACGCGTCGCCGGCTCGGCCGACCTGTTCGACCGCGACCATCGCCGCGCCTGGAGCAGCGTGAACTTCGTCGCCGCCCATGACGGCTTCACGCTGCGCGACCTGGTCACCTATGTCGAGCGCCGCAACGAGGCGAATGGCGAGGACAACCGCGACGGCCATGGCGACAACCATTCCGGCAACTGGGGCGTCGAGGGCGAGACCGACGACGCCTCGATCAGGGAGGTTCGCCTGCGCGTCGCACGCGCCATGCTGGCGACGGTGTTCCTCTCGCACGGGCACGCCGATGCTGCTGATGGGCGACGAGGCCTGGCGCAGCCAGGGCGGCAACAACAACGCCTATTGCCAGGACACGCCAGTCGCCTGGATGCCCTGGGGCGAGGAGGCGGCGCCGGAAGCCGACGGGATGATCGCCTTCACCGGTCGGCTGGCGGCGCTGCGCCGCGCCTATCCCGTCCTGCGCAGCGACCGCTTCCTGCATGGCGGGGAGGTGCACAAGGGCATCGCGGACATCAGCTGGTCCGAGCCCGATGGCACGCCGATGACGCCCCAGGGCTGGCACGATGCGTCGCGCCGCGCCCTGACGCTGCAACTCGCCGGCCCCTCGGCCACCCATGGCGCGATCGACGTGCTGCGCATCCTGCTGAACGCCAGCGGCGACACGGTCCACTACGCCGTGCCACCGGTGCCGGGTGCCGCCTTCGAACTGGTGCTCGACAGCGGCGCCCCCGAGGCACCCGCACGGGGCACCGATGGCGGCTTCGAGGTGCCTGGCCGCGGACTTGTGGTGCTCGCCGCGCGGATCCTGCCGTCGTGAGCGCCATGCAGTTCCGCCACCGCCTGCCCTTCGGCGCCGAGCCGGAGGACGATGGCACCACCCGCTTCCGCCTCTGGGCGCCGGCCGCACGCGCCGTCGCCGTGGTCTTCGCCGATGGGCGCGAGGAACCGATGCCGCCCGAGGGCGGCGGATGGTTCGCCGTGACAACCACGGCGGCACCCGGCACGCGATACCGTTATCGCGTGGCGGCCGACCTCGTCGTGCCGGACCCCGCATCGCGCGCACAGGATGGCGACGTGGCGGGCTGGAGCGTGGTCACCGACGCCGCAGCGCATCCCTGGCGGCATGGCGGCTGGAAAGGCCGGCCGTGGCACGAGACGGTGCTGTATGAATTGCACCCCGGCGCCTTCGGCGGCTTCCGCGGTGTCATGGCGGAATTGCCGCGGCTGGCGCGGCTCGGCATCACCGCGATCGAACTGATGCCGGTCGCCGATTTCGCCGGCACGCGCGGCTGGGGCTATGACGGCGTGCTGCCCTATGCGCCCGACGAGGCCTATGGCACGCCCGAGGACCTCAAGGCGCTGGTCGATGCCGCACATGGCCTCGGGCTGATGGTCTTCCTCGATGTCGTCTACAACCACTTCGGACCGGAGGGGAACTGGCTGCACGCCTATGCGCCCGGCTTCTTCGCCGAGGGCACGCACACGCCCTGGGGTGCGGCGATCGATTTCTCGAAGCCGCCGGTGCGCGACTTCTTCATCGAGAACGCCATCCACTGGGTCATGGAATACCGCTTCGACGGGCTGCGCTTCGATGCCGTGCACGCCATCGAATCCGCCCCGGGCGAGAACTTCCTGCAGGAGATGGCCGGGCGTATCCGCGCCGCCGCGGAACCCGGCCGCCACGTCCACCTGGTGCTCGAGCATGACGAGAACGCGGCATCGCACCTCGCCGCAGCATCTGTACGACGCGCAGTGGAACGATGACGGCCACCACTGCCTGCATGTGCTGCTGACCGGCGAGGAGGACGGCTATTACGGCGACTATGCCGATGGCGCCGGCGGCCCTGCTCGCGCGCTGCCTGTCGCAGGGCTTCGCCTATCAGGGCGAGCCGTCGCGCCATCGCGACGGCGCGCCGCGTGGCGAGCCGTCAAGCCACCTGCCGCCCCACGCCTTCGTGCTGTTCCTGCAGAACCACGACCAGACCGGCAATCGCGCCATGGGCGATCGGCTGTCCGTGCTCGCGCCGCCGGGGGCGCTCGATGCGGCGCGCGCGCTGCTGCTGCTCTGCCCGCAGGTGCCGATGCTGTTCATGGGCGAGGAATGGGCGAGCCGCCGGCCCTTCCTGTATTTCACCGACTTCACCGGGGCGCTGGCCGATGCGGTGCGCGAGGGCCGCGCGCGCGAATTCGCCCGCTTCGCCACCTTTGCCGGCGAGGCGGCGCGCGCCGCCCTGCCCGACCCCAATGCACGCACGACCTTCGAGGCATCCTGCCTCGACCCGGCGGAGGCCGCGCTGGCGGACCATGCCGCAGCCCTCGCGCACACCATGGCCCTGCTGGCGTTGCGCCATGCGGCGGTGGTGCCGCGGCTGCCCGGCAGCGCCGCGATCGGCGCCGATGCGATCGGCCCCGCCGCCCTGCGCGCCGCATGGCGCCTGGGCGATGGCAGCATCCTGCGGGTGCTGTGCAACCTCGGCGCCGAGCCGGTCGCCGTGCCGCCGGAACCCGGCCGGCCGCTGCACGCAACGCCGCCGGCTGGTGCGGCGGAGATCGCGTCCGGCACGCTCGGCGGCTTCACGACACTCTGGTTCCTCGAACAGATGGCGACATCATGAGCGGCTACGACGAGGCCACATTGCGACTGGCCGAGATCCACGGCTTCGAGACGCAGTGGCACGACTTCATCGGGCGGCATCGCCAGGTGAGCCTCGACACCCTGCGCCTGCTGCTGCGGGCGGAAGGCGTCGACACCGCCGTGCCCGGTCGCCGCGCTGGCCGGTGCGCTCGAACGCGCGCGGCGCGCACCGCTGGCCGGCGCGGCTGACCGGCATCGCCGGCACCATGCTGCGCATCCCGCTGCCGCTCGACTGCCCGCAGGATCGCCCGGTGCCGTGGCAGATCCACCTGGCGGATGGCCGTGTGGCCGAGGGCGTGGCGCATCCGGCATGCGGTGCGCCCGACCCGCTGCTCGGCGAACCGCGCCCGCATCTCGACCTGCCCTTGCCGGGCACGCCTGGCGAGGCGCGGCTGATGCTCGGCGGCATCGTGGCTGCCGAGACCGACCTCACCATCGCGCCGGGCATGTGCTTCCAGGGGCCGCTCGCCGGTGGCCGCCTCTGGGGGCTGGGGGCGCAGGTCTATGGGTTGCGCGCGGCGGGATCGGGCGGGCTCGGCCATTTCGGCGCCTTGCCCGCGCTGGCCCGGGCGGCGGCGGCGAAGGGCGCGGATGCGCTGGCCCTGAGCCCCACCCACGCGCTGTTCGCGGCCGACCCGCTGCACTACAGCCCCTATTCGCCCGTCGAGCCGCACGCGCTTGAATGGCTGGCTCGCCGACCCGGACGGCCTGCCGGAGGTGGCGCGGCAGGCGGACCTCGCGGCGTCGCTCGGTCTCGATGCCGCGCTTGCCTCCGCCGAGGCGGAGCCGGAGGTGGACTACCCCGCCGCCGTGCCGCTGCGCATGGCGCTGCTGCGGGCGCTGCATGCGCGCTTCATCGCCGCGCATCTCGCGTGCCGGACGCGCTGGGGGCGGAGTTCCTTGCCTTCCAGCGCGCCGGCGGCCGCGCGCTCGACGACCACGCGCGGTTCGAGGCGCTGCACGCGCATCACTTCCGCGCCAACCCCTTCGACTGGGACTGGCGGCGCTGGCCGGCCGCGCTGCAGGACCCGCGCGGCGAGGCCGTCGCCGACTTCGCCGCAGCCACGCGCAGGAGGTGTCCTTCCACGTCTTCCTGCAATGGCTCGCCGCGCGCGCAGATGCAGGCGGCGCAGGCTGCCGCGCGACGGCCGGCATGGGGATCGGCCTGGTCACCGACCTCGCCGTCGGCACCCATGCGGGCGGCAGCCACGCCTGGTCGCGCACGGCGGCGCTGCTGGACGGCGTCTCGATCGGCGCGCCGCCCGACCTGATGAACACGCAGGGGCAGAACTGGGGCCTGACGACCTTCGCGCCGGGCCGCCTGGCCGATGAGGGCTATCGCGCCGTTCCTCGAGGAACTGCGCGGCGCGATGGCCCATGCCGGCGGCGTGCGCATCGACCATGTGATGGGCCTCGCGCGCATCTGGTGCGTGCCGGAGGGCGAGAAGGCCTCGCACGGCGCCTACATGCGCTTTCCCGTGGGCGACCTGATGCGCCTGCTCGCCGCCGAATCGCATCGCCACCGCGCGGTCGTGATCGGCGAGGATCTCGGCACCCTGCCGGACGGCTACCGCGAGCGGCTGATCGGCAACGGCGTGCTCGGCCTGCGGGTGCTGTTCTTCGAGCGGGATTCCAACGGCGGCTTCGCGCCGCCCGGCCGCTATGCGCCACAGGCGATCGCGACCAGCACGACGCACGACATGCCGACGCTGGCCGGCTGGTGGCGCGGCGGCGACATCGCGCTGCGGGCACGGCTTGGCCTGCTGTCGGAAGGCGTCGACGAGGAGGGCGAATGGCACGCGCGGCACCGCGAACGCCATGCGCTGTGGCATGCGCTGCGGGACCATGGCGATGCCGAGGGCGACCAGCCGGAAGCAGCGGAGGTGCGGCTCGGCACCGCGGTCGCCCGCTTCCTCGGCGCGACGCCCTCATCGCTGGTCATGCTGCCGATCGAGGATGCCACCCTGGCGGAGCCGCAGGTGAACCTGCCCGGCACGACCGACGCCCACCCCAACTGGCGGCGACGCCTGCCCAAGGCGGCCGAGGTGCTGCTGAACGAGGCCCCCGCGACGGCCATCCTCGCCGCCCTCGCCGCCAGGCGCGGGCATGGGGGCGCGCCATGACGCCGACGGCAACCTACCGGCTGCAATTCCACGATGACTTCACCCTGGCCGATGCCGGCGCGATCCTGCCGTATCTCCAGGCGCTCGGCGTCTCGCATGTCTATGCCTCGCCCCTGCTGGCGGCGCGGCCCGGCTCGCCGCATGGCTACGACATCACCGACCATGGGCGGATCAGCGATGCGCTCGGCGGCATCGAGGCGCTGCGCGCGCTGGTGGCGGGGCTGCGCGCGCGGGGCATGGGGCTGCTGCTCGACATCGTGCCGAACCACATGGGCGTCGGCGGCGCCGACAACGCGCTGTGGCTCGACGTGCTCGAATGGGGCAAGGCGAGCCCCCATGCCGATTGGTTCGACATCGACTGGGAACCGGCCGATGTGCGGCTGAGCGGGCGCGTGCTCGCGCCGTTCCTCGGTGCATCCTATGGCGAGGTGCTCGCCTCCGGCGACCTGGTGCTGCGGGCCGACGCGGCCGAGGGCAGCCTGTCCTTCTGGTATCACGAACATCGCTTTCCGCTGGCGGCGCGCGACTATCACGCGGTGCTGCCGGACCGTGCCGAGCGGGGATGCCGCGCTGGATGCGGCGATCTCCGCCTGGCGGCATCTGGCGCGCGCGCCGCGCAGCCAGCACCGGCAGCGCGCGGCGGCCGCCAGGCGCGCCCTGGCCGTGGCGATGCGAAGGATCGGCGGCGCCCCTCGTCGCTGCCGCGCTGGCACGCTTCGATGCGGCGGGCGATCACGGCGCCGCGCTCCATGGGCTGCTCGAACGGCAGAACTACCGGCTGTGCTGGTGGCGCGCGGCGGCCGATGAGATCAACTACCGGCGCTTCTTCGACATCAACGGCCTCGCCGGCTTCCGCGTCGAGGTGCCCGGCGCCTTCGATGCGGCGCATGGCCTGATCCTCGACCTCTGGGCCGAGGGGCTGGTGGATGGCGTGCGCATCGACCATGTGGATGGCCTCGCCGACCCGCGCGCCTATTGCCGCAAGCTGCGCCGGACCATGGAGGCACGCGCCGGCGAACGACCCGAGGGCCTGTCGCGCGAGCCATGGATCCTGGTCGAGAAAATCCTCGCCCGGCATGAACATCTGCCGGGCGAATGGCTGACCGACGGCACCACCGGCTATGAGATGATGGACCGCATCGGCGCCCTGCTGCACGACCCCGCCGGGGAGGCGGCGCTGAGTGCCGCCTGGGCCGAGACCGCGCCCGAGGCGAGCGACTTCCATGCCGTCGAGACGGCCGCGCGGCGGCAGATCCTGGCGGACTACCTCGCCGCGGAACTGGCCGGCACGGCGCTGCTGGTGCATCGCGTGCTGCAGCGCGACCTGCGCACGCGCGACTTCACGCTGACCGCGGTGCGCCGCGTGCTGCGCGCCGTGGTGACCGCCTTCCCGACCTATCGCACCTATGCCTCGCTGTCCGGCGGGCGGCAGGCCGATGCCTATGTGCTCGACTGGGCCTTCAGCCATGCCGCACGGGAATTGCGGGCAACACAGCACGAACTGCTCGCGCGCATCCGGCCGATCCTGTCGGGCGAGGCGCTGCGCGGCGCGAAGCCGGGCGCGGAGCGGCACGACGCCCTGCAGGCGGTGCGCCGCTTCCAGCAGTTGACCGGGCCGGTCGCGGCGAAGTCGGTCGAGGATACGTCCTTCTATCGCTACCTGCGCCTGATCTCGCGCAATGAGGTGGGCTCGGTGCCGTCGCAGTTCTCGGTGACGCCGGCGGCCTTCCACCGCTTCATGCGGGAGCGGCGGCGCACGCCGCTGGCGCTGTCAGCCAGTGCGACGCATGACCACAAGCGGGGCGAGGATGTGCGCGCGCGCCTCGCGGTGCTGAGCGAGGACGCCACGGCCTGGTGCGCCACCACCGAGCGCTGGCGCCGGATGAACGCATCGCTTCGCCTGCTGCTGGAGACGGGCGACGCACCCGACGCGGCGGATGAGTTGCACATCTACCAGACCCTGCTCGGCGCCTGGCCGCTCGGCCTCGATGCGGATGATGCGGCGGGCGTGGCGGCCTATCTGGAACGGGTGAAGGGATGGCTGGTCAAGGCACTGCGCGAGGGCAAGCGCCACAGCGACTGGGCGCAGCCGAACCCCGCCTATGAGGATGCCTGCCTCGGCTTCCTGCTCGCGGCGATGGACCCGGCGCGGCCGCAGCGCTTCGATCGGGACGTCGCCAGCCAGGCCGAGGCGATCGCCGCATCGGGCGCCGCGAAGGGGCTGTTGCAGACGGCGCTCAAATGCATCGCGCCCGGCGTGCCCGATACCTACCAGGGCACCGAGTTCTGGGACTTGTCGCTGGTCGATCCGGACAACCGGCGCCCGGTGGATTTTGCGGCACGCGCCGCCGCGCTCTCGGCGATGGATGCCGGGCAGCCCGCCGGGGCCTGGCAGGATGGCGGCGTGAAACTGGGATGGACCGCCACGCTGCTGCGCCTGCGGCGCGCCCATCCGGCGCTGTTCGAGAATGCCACCTGGCTGCCGGTGGCCAGCCGCGGGCCGCTGCGCGACCGCGTGACCTGCATCGCGCGGGTCGGGCGCGGGGAGGTCCTGCTGCTGGCGGGCCTGCTGCACCCGGCCGGGCTGCTGGAACCCGCCAGCCTCGCACCGAAGCGCGACGCCGGCTTCGAGACGACCGTGCTGGCGCTGCCGGCTGCGCTGACCCAGGCATCCGGCTGGCGGGTGTTCCGCCCGGGCCGGATGCCGCAGCAATCGTCACTGGATGGGCGGCTGGCGGGCCTGCTGGGGGGTGGGCCGGTGGCGGTGGCGGTTGCCACGGCCTGAGAGGGGCCTGGCCTGGGCGCGCCGTGGCGTGGGGCGGCGTTCCGGGCATGTGGTGCCCGCAGCCGCCGCGGTCGTGTCCCCCGTCGATCCAGCGCCGCGCCATCCGAGCTGAAGCGGGAGGCCCTGCAATGGGCGCTGCCTTAACCCTCGCCAATCATCGTGCATCCACCGACGACCGGCATTTCAGTACCGACGCGGGGACGTAACCGCGCCTTGCGGCGCGCGCGGCATCGAGGCCGTGGAAAAAGCTGCCTTGGATGGCGACAGCGCCGAAGGCGTTGTCAGCGCAACTGCCGCCGCGGGATGCTGGCGATCAGGATCATCCCGACAAGCCCGAGCAGCCCCACGGCGGCAACCGGAACCCTGTGGTCGCCCAGTGCCTCCATGGCGTAGCCGGCAGCAAGTGGCGTGGCCAGCATCGGGATCGCCCGGAATGAGTAGAGCAGCCCGATCACGGTGCCGGCCCGCCGCGCCCCGAACTGATCGGCGATGAAGGCCGGCAGCAGCGCGACAAAGCCACCCCAGCCGAGCCCGAACAGGAGGGCGAAGGCGTGCAGCGCCATCAGCGACGAGGCCTGCGACCAGAGCATCGTCGCCACGACGAGCGCCATCGTGGAGGCGAGGAAGGTCTCCCGCCTCCCTGCGAGATCCGCCACCGCCCCCAGCACGAAGCGCCCCGCGATGGAGGCAATGCCGATCAACCCAAGGAGGCCCAGCGCATCGGCTCGTGCGATCCCGAGGGCGCGGGCCGTTGGCACCAGATGCGCAAATGGCAGGATGACCGCTATCGAGACCAGAAGCACCCCAAGGTACAGCCTCACGACGCCCCCCTGGGAAGGTGCTCCGGCCCCGACCGGCCTGGACGGCGCCTGGGTGGCAATCTGTTCGGCCACTGCCCGGAGGCCCGTTGCACCGCGTCGTGGCGGCATGCCGGGAAGTAGCATCGCACCGGCCAGGCCGACGATGCCTGCACCTATGCTTGAGGCAATGAAGGCGAAGCGCCAGTCGCCGTAATTCGCCAGCAGATCCGCCATTGGCGGCACCAGCGCGGTGCCGACGCCGACGCCGCCGGCCGCGATGCCGGAAGCGAGGCCGCGCCGCACGACGAAGCAGCGTTGAATGGCGACGATGGCCGGTACATGCGCGAAACCGGTGCCGATGCCGATCAGGACGCCATAACACATCGCGACGCCCATCATCCCATGCGCCAGCGACGCGGTCATCAGGCCGAGCGATACCGCCGTCATGCCCGCGATGGCGAATGGTCGCGGCCCGTAGCGGTCCGTCAGCGGCCCGGTGAAGCCGCTCACCGCGAAACAGCATGCGCCTGAGAGCGCGAAGATCAGGCTGGACGTGGTGCGGGATGCACCGAACGCCGCGGCGAGGTCGTCGGAGAACGCGGCATAGGAATACATCGCGCCGAAGCCCACCATATTGACCAGGAAGGCGCCGACCAGGGCGCACCAACCCTGAGCAAGTTCCCCTTTGCGCGACGCATTGCCGGCCAGGCTCGCCTCGGCGACGCGTATCGCGCGCATCGGGACCGGCGGGGGCACCTTCCACGCAGCGCCCGACCGCATGTCGGGCTGAAGCTGCAGCATCGCGCTCACGGGACTGCCCTGCCGAAGGCCCGGGTCGCTTCGAGACGGGCGTGGCGTATCGCCGCCAGTGGCGTCGTTTCGCGAAAACGCTGAAATCCCCGATGCAGACTGCGCACGCTGCATCCGGCCGCTTGCCCGACCTCATGCAGGGCGATCGGTTCTCGGACATGGGCGCGGATGTAGGCCTCTGCCCGCCTTATGGTCACTGGCGCGGCAGGGGTGCTCGTCAGTTCCAAACGGTCCGCATGGTCGTGAGGCACCGCTCGCAGCAGCGTGTAGAGCAGGAGATCGGTGAAGGACCTGGCGGCCACCTCGTTCAATGCAAAGGGTGCGGGAGAACCGAGTTCCTCGGCCAGCAGCCGCAGCAGACGCCGCAGGTCTTGTGCAAGAACCGACTGCCACGGGAAGGTGCGCTCGAAGCAAAGCTCCTTCGTGACGGGGCCGTCCAGCAGTGCGGCCAGGCGCTGGTTGAGGCTCGCGGCAGGAATCCAGACCGCGAGCCGTTCATGGCCGCCGTTGGCCGCCAACTTCGTGCCCGGCACGCCGCGGTAAACCAGGCCGACCTCGGTGTAGATGTCGAGTAACGCGCGCTTGCCCTGCACATCAGTAAAGCCAAGAGAGCCACGACCTACGCTGGCCAGGCAGCAGTCGGGCAAGCCGCCCTCGGCGATCGTCAAAGTCGCGGCGAGCCGATCTGCAATGTAGGCTACGTTGAGCTCACCGATCCCGCTCGCGCCTCGCACCGACCAGGCGAGCTCCGCTGTCCCGAAATCCCTGGCCCGTTCGAGTATCTGGTATCGCGGCAGCCTGAAGTCGGGCTTGAGGAAATGCGGCTCAAGCCGTGGCCAGTAGGCACCGGCTTCGAGTTCCCTCAGATCCTCGATATGGGCGAGCCGGAACCCAGCTGGCAGCTGGCCGAGCTCGCCGCCATGGTCCCCCCCGGAAAGCACGCCGTGCTGCTGCTCGATCATGCAGGCTGGCACCTCTCGCATCCGGTCGCGGTGACGATCAACATCACCCTGTTGCCGCTGCCCCCGAAATGCCCGGAGATCAACGTGATGGCGAACGTCTGGCAGTTCATGCGCGACAACTGGCTGGCGAACCGCATCTTCCAGGTCCACGACAGCATCGTTGACCATTGCTGCAACGGCTGGGACAGGCTCGTCGACCAACCCTGGCGCATCATGTCAATCGGAATGCGCGAAAGGGCTCGTCGTGCCTGATCACCGGGACTTGGTACAAGTGCTGCATCCCGGCATTGTTTCGCTTGGTTTCTTGCTGTGAGAAGCAATAAGATGCCCCAAGGAAATGCATCTGTGATTTTCTGGCCAGATCTGTCCAGGCGCTGCGGAATTTGAATGTCGATTGCCGTGGCGCGGCGGTGGCCCCGCGGACACGATCGGCGAGAAAGCTGCCGCAATGCTGAGCGAGGCGCGTGTGATCGACCCTTTGCGGCTGACGGCCTTCAACGTCGTCCAGGCAACCGATCCAGAGGAATTGGACGTCCGCTCGCGCGTCAGCGAGCGATTGCCGGGGCAAAGCCGCACGTACAAGTACCGGTTGCGGGACCCTGCGCTGTGGCGCATGCGGTTCAACCAGCCGATCTTCAGGATTGCGATCCGCAGCGCCGGCGCGATCATGGCCAGCCAAGCGTCAAGCCAGTTCTCCACGGAAGTGGTCGCCGACGGCACGGCCGACGAGCATTTCGGGTTTGCGACGATGGTACGCGGCTGGATATCGGTGGCTGAGAAAGGGGCACAGGCGACGGGCTCGCAGGGCCATGGCCTCGCCTATCGCACGGGCCCGGGCACCCGGTTCCTCTTCAGTGACGATTCGCTGCGCATGAATGTCTTCCTCAAAGTGGCGGAGGTCGAGGGCGCGCTCGAGCACATCCTCGACGAGCGCCTTCGCGAACCCCTCGTGTTCGGGCACGAACTCAATTGGAGCGGCGGGCTCGCCGCCAGCCTGAAGGGGCAACTGGATTTCGTGATGCGCGAGTTCCAGCGAACGGACGGCATCGCCGACAACCCCGTGTCACTGGCGTCGATGACCGACCTGCTGAACACGCTCGTGCTGCGCGCCGTGCCGCATAAGTATACAGAGCGGCTGGCGGCCGGGTCGGCCGGCGCGGTTTCGGCCTACGTACGGCGCGCGGAGGAATTCATGCGCGCTCATTGCGCGGAGCCGATCCGGATGGCCCAGGTTGCCGCCGCCGCTGGATGCAGTGTGCGGACCCTGGGGGCTACCTTCCGGGAGTTCCGTGGCCATACCGCGCTCGGCGCGCTGCACGGCATCCGGCTGGATCAGGTGATGCGTGACATAAGCCAGCGCGCGTCCGATGTCCCAGTCGCCGCCATCGCGCACCGCTACGGCTTCACGAACGCATCACGCTTCGCCACCGCGTTTCGTCGCCGCTTCGGCGAAACGCCACTGGACGTCGTACGGCGCGCGTCACGACGTTAGCCTTGTTTCCTTCGGCGAGCGCAGTTCGAGGTCGCACGAAGATCCAGATTTCGTATCGGCGCTGCTTGTTGATCGCGGGTGAAGCGAGTTCAGCACCATTTTCGGCGAGCCTGCGGCACCGGCGGGTCCGGACGGGAAATCCTGGAGTCCCTGAATCAGACTGGCCAAGAGTTTAGGCGACGCAGCCGCCCCACCGAAACGCCCGGGCCAGCGCCTTGACCGACGTGGTGTGCGCAGCCAGGGCGCCGTGGTTCGTGGTGCTGGCTGGTAGCGCCTGACCCGCCGCGTCCGCGGCCCGGTGGATGGTGGTCCCCCGCGGCGCTGACCCAGCGGGCCTCGCCCGCTGAGAATGGGAAGTCCCGCGCGGCGCTTGGTCCCCATTTGGTCACCACGCTCACCTCGCGCGGACCGATCGACCTACCAAGTCGCTGATTTGATTGGTCGGAGCGGCGGGATTCGAACCCACGACCCCCAGTCCCCCAGACTGATGCGCTACCAGGCTGCGCTACGCTCCGACCGGACGCGCCGTGTAGCACCCGGCGCGATGGGTTTCCACCCCCTCTGGCGGCGCAGCCATGCACCATCCGGGCGTTGGTCCGGCACCGCAGCGGTATCACGGCAGCCCGCGGCGGCTTCCCTTCGCGCGAACGCACGGCATTCGCGCAGAGCCTTCGGCGGCGGGGGCAGCGGCGCCCCTCCGGCCGTCAGCCCACCAGTTCGCGCAATTCGCCGGCGATCGCCTCGAGCTCGGCCAGCGCCGCGCGCAGCGCCGCCGTCTCCTGTTCCTCGGCGGCGAGCGGCGGCATCGGCTCGCCGAGCGGCAATTCCCCGGTCGTCGCCTGCGGGCCTTCATCGGTGCCGTCGCGCAACAGGCGCTGCACACCCTTGATGGTGTAGCCCTGGGTGTAGAGCAGGTCGGAGATGCGCCGCAGCAGCGCGATATCCTCCGGCCGGTAGTAGCGGCGCCCGCCGCCGCGCTTGAGCGGCTTCAACTGCGGGAACTTCGATCTCCCAGAAGCGCAGCACATGCTGCGGGATGTGCAGGTCGTCGGCGACCTCGCTGATGGTGCGAAAAGCGGTGGGTGCCTTGCGCGGCTTGGCACGGCCCTCGGCCTCGATGGGCAGGTCCTCGCTCATTCGTCGTCCTCGTCCACCGGCTCGTTGTTGATTCGCGCCTTCAGCACCTGGGACGGGCGGAAGGACAGCACCTTGCGCGGCAGGATCGGCACCTCGACCCCGGTCTTGGGGTTGCGGCCGACGCGCTGGCCCTTCTGGCGCACCAGGAAGGTGCCGAAGGCGGAGATCTTCACCGCCTCCCCGGCCTCCAGCGCGGCCGAGATCCGTTCGAGCACGGTTTCGAGCAGATGCGGCGACTTTCGTTCCGCGACAAGCCGACATCTGGCGTAGATCGCTTCCGCGAGTTGTGCCCGCGTTACCGTGTTCATGCCTGAAACCGCCCGCAACCCGTTCTAACGCCAAGGAAACCGGTATCAGGGACCTTGGAGCGTCGACCACGAAGCGCGGCGCGAGCACGTCAGAAGCGCGCCAGCGCGGCGCCCCAGGTCAGCCCGCCGCCGATCGCCTCCATCACCACCAGGTCGCCGGCGGTGATCCGGCCATCGCCGCAGGCCTCGGCCAGGGCCAGCGGCACCGAGGCGGCCGAGGTATTGGCGTGGCGCTCGACGGTGACGACCACCCGCTCGGGCGGCAGGTGCAGCTTCTTGCCCATGGCGTCGATGATGCGGCGATTGGCCTGGTGCGGCACCAGCCAGCGCACATCCTCATGGCCGAGGTCGTTGGCGGCCAGCGCCTCATCCACCACCGCGGCGAGCTTGGTGACGGCATGGCGGAACACTTCCTTGCCCGCCATGCGCAGCAGGCCGGTCCCGCCGGTGGACCCGGCGCCGCCCTCGATGTGCAGGATGTCGCCCAGGCTGCCGTCCGAATGCAGGTGGGTGGACAGCACGCCGCGGTCGGCCGTGGTACCTTCCCCCTCGCCGGCGCGCAGCAGCATCGCCCCGGCGCCGTCGCCGAACAGCACGCAGGTGCCGCGGTCGGTCCAGTCGAGGATGCGCGAATAGACCTCGGTGCCGATCACCAGCACGCAGCGCGCCTGGCCGGTGCGGATGAACGCGTCGGCGATGCCGACGCCGTAGATGAAGCCGGTGCAGGCGGCGGCGAGGTCGAAGGCGAAGCCCCTGGTGACGCCGAGCTTCGCCTGGATGCGCGCCGCGGTGGCCGGGAAGGCGGAATCGGGCGTCGAGGTCGCGACCAGGATCGCATCCACCTCGGATGCATCGACGCCGGCGCGTTCCAGCGCCTGGCGCGCGGCGGCCGCACCCATGTCCGAGGCGGTCTCGTCCGGCGCCGCGATATGGCGGTAGCCGATGCCGGTGCGCTCGCGGATCCAGGCGTCGGAGGTGTCGAGCCCCTTGAGCGCGGCGAGTTCGTCATTGGACAGCCGGTTCGCCGGCAGGTAGCCGCCGCAGCCGGCGATGGTGGCACGCAGAACCATGGAAGGCGGCAACCTCAGCGAGTGTCGGCCGCGATTCGCGGTCCGGTCGTGGACAGGCGGGTCAGTCCATCACGGATACGCTCGTTGAAGCTGTGCGTCACCATGTCCATCGCGACGTCGACGGCATGGGCGAAGCCGAGCGCATCAGTCCCGCCATGGGACTTCACCACCACGCCGTTCAGCCCGATCAGGATCGCGCCGTTGTAGCGTCGCGGGTCCATCCACTCGCGCAGCCGGTCGAGCGCCGGGCGCGCCAGCAGGTAGCCCAGGCGCGCCGGGACGGAGGAGGTGAAGACCTGGCGCAGCAGGTCGCGCATCAGCTTGAGCGCGCCCTCCCCGGTCTTGAGCGCGACATTGCCGGTGAAGCCGTCGGTGACGATGACATCCGTGGTGCCGGCGGTGATGTCGTGGCCTTCGACGAAGCCGCGGAAATTGGCGCCGATATGCGAGTCGCGCAGCGTCTCGGCCGCCGCCCGCACGCGGTCATCGCCCTTGAGTTCCTCGGAGCCGACATTCAGCAAGCCGATGGTCGGATTGGTCAGCCCGAGCACGGCGCGCGCGAAGGCGTCGCCCATGACGGCGAATTCCACCAGGTTGCGCGCATCGCACTGCACGTTGGCGCCGAGGTCCAGCAGCACCACGTCGCCGCGCGCCGAAGGCCCGATCGCGGCAAGCGCCGGCCGGTCGATCTCGCGCATGGTCTTGATGACGATCTTCGACAGCGCCATCAGCGCGCCGGTATTGCCGGCCGAGACGATGCCCGAGGCCTCACCGGCGGCGACCGCATCGATGGCGACGCGCATCGACGACCCGCGCACGCGCAGGGCCGCGGTCGGCTTCATGTCGCCCGGGATGTAGTCCGGCGCATGGCGCAGGCTGCAGGCGCGCGCGGCGCGCTTGCGTCGCGCCAGCGCACCACCGACGCGCGCCTCATCGCCCACGAGCAGGAAGCGCGCCTCCGGATGGCGCTCGGCGGCCAGTTCGAGGCCGTCCAGAACCACCTCCGGCGCCGCATCGCCGCCCATGGCGTCGATCGCCAGAGAGAAGGGCGGGCTCGACCGGGACACGCTCATTGGCCCCTGCGCGGTGTGGTCACCACCGCGTGTCAGGAGCGGATGGTCTGGCCCACACGCTCGGCCGCAACCACCTCCCGGCCGTCATAGTGGCCGCAGTGGGAGCAGACGTGGTGCGGCCGCTTCAGCTCGCCGCAGTTCGAGCACTCCTGGTAGGACGGAGCGCTCAGCGCCTCATGGCTGCGACGCATGCCGCGGCGGGAGGGCGAAACCTTCTTCTTCGGAACGGCCATGGTGCCGAGCCTCTTTCATCTACAATCTGGCAGGATAGCGGGAGCGCGGGGCATTAGCACCCACCCCCCCGATGCGCAAGCCGCAGGCGCCCCCTGGGGCCTATTTGCGCCCGCGCAGGGCCGCCAACGCTGCGAAGGGGCTGATGGCGGGCTCGGGAGGTTCCTCGGGCTCGGCCGCCACCTCATCGGGCAGGACAGCGCCCGGCGCGCGGGGATAGGGGTCGAGCGCGAGGGCCAGTTGCTCGGCGAGCGCCTCCCCCAGGTCGGCCACGCCGCCCGGGGCATCGACGTCGTCGGGGGATTCCGGGTCGTCCGAGCTTTCCTCCCCGGGGCCGAGGATGCGCAGATGCACCGCCTCCTCGACCTGCTGGACAACGGGTTCCAGGGTGACGACGCAATCCTGCACCACCTCGGCCCTGATGCGGCCTTCGATCGCCACGCCGCCGCCGGGCTCCGGCACCAGTCGCAGGTCGGCTTCAAAGCGATGGACCGCCGGGATCCCGAAGCGCCGCGCCAGCGCCGCGCATTCGGCCGGCGACGCGCGCAGCCGTTCCTGCCGCCCGTCGGGCGCCAGGCGCGCCAGGGCAATCGGGCGCGAGAATTCAGGCGGCATCGACCAGGCCCTCCGCCGGCAGGAAGGCGACGCGCCCGGCCGCCAACTGCTCGATGCCCTGCCCGGCCAGATGCGCCGCCTGGGCCCGGGCAACCGCGGCCAGCCGGTCCGCAGCGCCCGCCGGGGGTGGCTCGCCGCGCCAGACATTGCGCGTCAGCGCATCCGCCAGCGCCGCGGTGTCGTCCGAGTCGAGTGCCGTTTCATAAGCCAGGGCGCGGCCGTGGAAGGCTTCCCACATGCCCCGCACGCGCTTGCCGACCGACATGTCGCCGACGCCCATCTCACGCAGGTTCACGTCCATGTCGGCGAACATGGCGTCGAACACCGCCTGCGCGAGGGCGGCGCCACGCGCATCGCCGTCAGTCCGCAGCCGCCGGATCAGCAGGCCGACATGCAGGCTGACCAGGTCGAAGCGACCTTCCAGCGTGTCGGGCACGCCGAGCACGGCGAACAGCGCCGGCGTCCGGGCCGCGCCGACCGCCGCGCCGTAGAGTTCGAAGCCGGGCCGCTCATGCGGCTGGCGGCGGAACATCGCGAGGATGCCCATGATCTGGAATGGCTCCGGCCGCGCGGCGGTTGACCCGGCGGCCCCAAGGTGTCTATCGGTTGCCGCGACATGGCCCGCCATACCCGTTCGGTCAACGCATCGCGTTGCGCCCCGCTGCTTCTCCTGCTGCTGGCCCTTTCGGGCTGCGGCTGGATCACGGATGTGCTGGGGCCGGCCCCGGTCGCAGCGCGGCAACCGCGTGGACCCCGAGAAACTCGCGCAGATCACGCCGGGGGTGCAGACCCGCACCGATGTGGAGGCGCTGCTTGGCTCCCCCTCCGCCCGCGGCACCTTCGACGAGGACAACTGGTACTACATCAGCGCCCAGACGCGCCTGTCGCCCGGGCCGCTTCCTGATGGTCGAGGACCGGCGCGTGGTTGCCATCTCCTTCAACACCCAGGGCGTGGTCAGCGGCGTGCGGGAGTTGACGGAAGCCGATGGCCGCGAGGTCCGGACGGTTTCGCGCGAGACACCGGTGCCGGGGACCGAGCGCAACCTCCTGCAATCCCTGTTCGGCAATCTTGGCCGCCCGGGCATGGGCGGCGCGCCCGGTGTCGGCAACCCGGCCAGTTCGGGCGGGCGCTACTGAGGCAGGCCGGCCTGACAGACGGGTCGGACCTGCCGGCCAAATATCGGATCCCGGCGGTGCCTTCGCCCGTCACGGCCAGGGCGGGTCATACCAACGGGCCGAATTGGTGGCGGGTGCCGTGGCCGCGACGTCGGCCCGCCGGCAGCCCGGATGATTTCCGTAAGATCAAACGATGGCGCCGACCGCCCGGGAGCACCTGGGCGGATGGAAATGCCGGATGCCAAGGGTCGAAGCCGTCGGCCATGGCATCAGAAGTGGCTCCAGCCCCCGCGCTCCAGCGCCATCACCCGGCCATCGGCATCCAGCACGCGGACATCGGGCGGACCCGCGACCATCCGGCCGATCCGCGTGACCGGCACGCCGGCGCGCGCGGCGGCATCCTGCACGCGCGGTGGCTGACGCCGGCGCCGCGGCGAACAGCAATTCGTAATCGTCGCCGCCGGTCAGCACGACCGGCAGCAAGGCGGCATCGGCGGCGAGCAGGCCCCGCGCCGCCACCGAGAGCGGCACCGCCGCCGCCTCGATCACCGCGCCGCAACCGGCCGCGCGGCACAGATGGCCCAGGTCCTGCACAAGCCCGTCCGAGACATCCATCCCGGCACGGGCAAGGCCGGCAATCCCCTGCCCCAGGGCCAGCCGCGGCTCCGGCAGCCGGTAGCGTCGCGCGAGATGGCCGGCCGCATCGCCCGGCAGTTCCCCCCGCAACACCGCAGCCCGAGCGCGCCGTCGCCGATGGTGCCGGAGACCCAGAGATCATCGCCCGGCCGCGCGCCGGCGCGCGTCAGCACGGCGTCGGGCGCGACCGTGCCGAGGATGGTCAGCGACAGGCAGGTCGGCCCCGGTGTCGCCGCCGTGTCGCCGCCGAGCAGCGTCAGGCCGAAGTCGCGCTGGTCCTCGGCCAGGCCCTGCGCGAAGCCGGCGATCCAGTCATCCGGCGTGCCGCGCGCCAGCACCGTCGTCATCAGGTAGCCGAGCGGCCTGGCCCCCATCGCGGCGAGATCCGACAGGTTCACCCGCAGCAGCTTGCGGCCGATCGTCCCGGGCGGGTCATCGGGCAGGTAATGGACGCCCTCGACCATCGCGTCGGCCGCGATCACCAGCCGCCGCCCGGCCGGGATGTCGAGCACCGCCGCGTCATCCGCGAGGTCGAGCGCCCCCTCCCCCGCCAGCGGGCGGAAGTGGCGCGCGATCAGCGCGAATTCGGCCGGCAGGCTCACCGGCCGGCCCCGAACTCCTGCGGGCGCAGCGTGTGGGCCATGGCATCGAGCACGCCATTGGCGAAGCGCGAGGTTTCCTCATCGAGGAAGCCGCGCACGATATCGAGGTATTCGTTGATGACCACGCGGGCCGGCGGTTCCCGGCCCGACATCAGTTCCGCCGCGGCGGCGCGCAGCAGGGCGCGCAGCACCGGGTCCAGGCGTTCCAGCGTCCAGTCCCGCTGCAGATGCGCGCGGATCTCGGCATCGGCCGCCTCGGCATGGGTCGCCGCGGCCTTCAGGATCGCCTCGAACAGCGGGATATGGGCGAGCGGGACCTGGCCGTCGTCGAAGGCGCCGTCACCGTCGCCGGCACCGATCCGGTGGCGGATGAACTGCTGGGCGACGGTCTCGGCGCTCTCGCCGGTCTGCTCGGACTGGAACAGGGCCTGGACGGCGGCGACGCGCGCGCCGGTGCGCGGCCGGCCGGCGGGCTTGGGGCGCAGGCTCATTCCGCGATCCCCCAGCCACGGGCGAGCGCGATCTGCGCCAGCACCGCATGGGCGGCCTCGGCCACCCTTGTTCATGCGGTCGTCGCGGGAGCGCGCCACCGCCTGGTCCATGCTGTCCACCGTCAGCAGCCCGAAGCCGATCGGCGCCGCGGCGGCGGTGGACAGCGCCATCACGCCGTTGCAGATGGCGTCGCAGATGAAGGTGTAGTGGTCGGTCTCGCCCTTCACGACGCAGCCGAGCAGCAGGAAGCCGTCCCAGCGGCCGGGCAGCTTCAGCGCCATGGCCAGGGCGGCGGGCAGTTCGAAGCCGCCGGCGACTTCGGCCACCTCGACCTTCGCATCGACGTCGGCGAAGACGCGCCGCGCGCCGTGCAGCATCCCGTCCACGACATCGCGGTAATAGGGCGCGGAGAGGACGAGGATGCGCGGCGCGGGGCCGGCGAGCATGGCCGGGGCCGCGCTCGGGGGAATCAAGGGTGCTCAATTGGTGCTGTCCGAGGTGATGGGCCGGATCTCGACATCTTCGATCCCGTAGCCCTCGAGGCCGACGATCGGCCGCGGATGGTTGGAAAGGCGGATCATGCGCGACACGCCGAGATCGGCGAGGATCTGCGCGCCGATGCCGTAGTCGCGCAGTTCCGGCGCGGTGGCGCGGCCGCGGCCGCGGCGGATCTGGTCCGACAGGCCATCGGTGCGCCAGTCGCGCAGCAGCACGACGACGCCGCGGCCGGCCTCGGCGATCATGCGCATCGCGCCGTGCAGTTCGCCGATGGTGCGGCCGGCGACCAGGTCGTTGATCAGCGAGGCGGCGTGCATGCGCACCAGCACCGGGTCCGTCGCCGGCCGTCACGTCGCCCTTGACCAGCGCCAGGTGCTCGCCGGGCGTGACGGTGCTGCCATAGACCACGGCGCGCCAGTCGCCGCCGATCGCCTGCGGCAGCATCGCTTCCTCGACCCGGCGCACCAGGCGTTCGGTGCGGCGGCGATGGGCGATCAGGTCGGCGATGGTGCCGAGCTTGAGGCCGTGATGCTGGGCGAAGGCGACCAGGTCCGGCATGCGGGCCATGGTGCCGTCGTCGTTCATGATCTCGCAGATCACGCCGGCCGGGTTGAGGCCGGCCAGGCGGGCGAAGTCGACCGCCGCCTCGGTGTGGCCGGCGCGCACCAGCGTGCCGCCCTCGCGCGCCACCAGCGGGAAGACATGGCCGGGCGTGACGATGTCGTCGCGCCCGAGGTCGGGGTTGATGGCGACGGCGACGGTGCGCGCGCGGTCGGCGGCGGAGATGCCGGTGGTGACGCCGTCGCGCGCCTCGATGCGAGACGGTGAAGGCGGTCGCGTGGCGGGTGCCGTTGGACTGCGCCATCAGCGGCAGGCCGAGCTGTTCGACCCGCTGGCGCGTCATCGCCAGGCAGATCAGGCCGCGCGCGATAGCGGGCCATGAAGTTGATCGCGTCCGGCGTGGCGAACTGCGCGGGGATGACGAGGTCGCCCTCGTTCTCGCGGTCCTCGTCGTCGACCAGGATGAACATGCGCCCGCGCCGCGCTTCCTCGAGCAGTTCCTCGGTGGGCGAGAGGAACTCGCGAGAAGGAGGTGCGGACGGTGTCGGTGGTCGCGCTCAACGCTCGATACTCCCGGAGCCGCGCGACATAGCGCGCCATCATGTCGACCTCGATATTGACCTTGTCGCCGGGCTGCAGCGTGCCGAAGGTGGTGACCGAGGCGGTGTGCGGGATGATGTTGACCCCGAACACGTCGCCGTCAACCTCGTTGACCGTCAGCGAGACGCCGTCGATCGCGACCGAGCCCTTGGGCGCGACGATAGCGGCGCGAGTGCGGCCGGCACGCGGAAGCGCCAGCGGACCGAGGCGTTCTCCGGGCGTGGCCGAGACGACCTCGCGCGACGCCATCGACATGGCCGGAGACGAGATGGCCGCCGAGTTCGTCGCCCATGCGCAGGGCGCGTTCGAGGTTGATGCGCGTGCCCGGCTTCCAGCGCGCCGACGGTGGTCTTGCGACAGCGTCTCGGCCGAGCAATCCACCGAGAAGGCGTCCGCGGCCGAGGTGCACCACCGTCAGGCAGACGCCCGAACAGGCGATCGAGGCGCCGAGCGCGGCCGGAGCCGGTTCCGCCAGGAAGGCGGGCGAGGTGCCGATCACCAGGCGCAGGTCATGGCCGCCGCCGATCGGCTGCACTTCCCGCACGGTGCCGAGGTCCGTCACGATCCCGGTGAACATCAGCCGACCTCCGCAATGGGTTCGAATTCGGTGAGCAGATCCGCCCCGAGCGGCCGGACGGCCACCCTGCGGAAGCGTGGCATGGCGGCGAGCGCGGCCAGGCGCAAGCCCTCGGTCGCCGGATGGCCGTCCCCGCCCATCACGGCCGGGCGCGTGGAACCAGGCGAGGCGGTCGACCAGCCCGGCCCGCAGCAGCCCGGCGGCGAGGCCGGCGCCGCCTTCGGCGAGCACGCGCGTCACGCCGCGCCGCGCCAGCGCGCCGAGCATGGCGCGCAGGTCGAGCCCGGTCTCGGCGGCCGGCACGGTCAGCACCTCGACGCCGGCGGCGATGAAGGGCGCGAGGGCGGCCGGCGGGTGGCCGGGGGTGGTGACGATGCAGGTCGGCGCCGCCGTGGCGGTGGCGACCAGCCGCGCGGTCGGCGGGCGTGCGCAGCCGGGCATCGGCGACGACGCGCAGCATGGGCACGCGCTCCATGCCCGGGATGCGGCAGGTCAGGTCCGGGTCATCGGCCAGCACGGTGCCGGAGCCGACCAGGATGGCGTCGTGGCGGGCGCGCATGGCATGCGCCTCGCGCCGCGCCTCGGCGCCGGTGATCCAGCGGCTTTCGCCGGTGGCGGTGGCGATGCGGCCATCGAGCGTGGTGGCGAGCTTCAGCGTGACGAGCGGCAGGCCGGCCTCGATGCGGCGGAAGAAGCCGGCATTCAGCGCGCGGGCCTCGGCCTCCAGCAGGCCGTCCTCGACCTCGATGCCGGCGTCGCGCAGCAGGGCGAGGCCGCGGCCGTTCACCCGCGGGTCGGGGTCGCGCATGGCCACGACCACGCGGGCGACGCCGGCGGCGATCAGCGCATCGCAGCAGGGCGGCGTGCGGCCGTGATGCGAGCAGGGTTCGAGCGTGACATAGGCGGTGGCGCCGCGCGCCGCTGCGCCGGCGCGGCGCAGCGCCTCGGTCTCGGCATGCGGGCGGCCGCCGGGCTGGGTCCAGCCGCGGCCGATGACGCGGCCGTCGCTTGCACCAGCACGCAGCCGACCGCCGGGTTCGGCCAGGCATTGCCGAGGCCGCGGCGGGCGAGCGCCAGGGCGGCGCGCATATGGCGCGATGTCGCCGGAGCATGCAGCGCTGCGGGTTGTCCCGCGCGCATGCGACGGCCGGCGTCGCGCGCCGAGCGGTGGCTGCCGGCGCACGGCGTCGGCGCGTCCGTCGGTGCCGCCGAGCTCGCCGAGGAAGGCCTCGAAATCCTTCGCCTCGCGGAAATTGCGATAGACCGAGGCGAAGCGGACATAGGCGACCTGGTCGAGCTCCTGCAGCGCTTCCATCACCAGTTCGCCGATCTTGCGCGACGGGATCTCGCTCTCGCCCGCGGTCTCCAGGCGGCGCTGCGATGCCGTTCACCAGGCGCTCGATGCGGTCCTCATCGACCGGGCGCTTGCGCAGCGCGACGCGCATCGAGCGGGCCAGCTTGTCGCGGTCGAAGGGCACGCGGCGGCCGTCGGTCTTGACCACGGTGAGCTCGCGCAGCTGCACCCGCTCGAAGGTGGTGAAGCGCGCCCCGCAGGCCGGGCAGGCGCGCCGGCGGCGGATCGCCGCGTCGTCCTCGGCCGGGCGGCTGTCCTTCACCTGCGTATCCTCGGCGCCGCAGAAGGGGCAGCGTCATCCGCTTGTCCGGCGCCTCAGCCCGGATAGACGGGAAGCGGCGGCAGAGTTCGCAGCACCTTGGCGCGAGCACCGCGCGCCTCGACGCCGCATTGGCGGCCTCGTCGTTGGCCTTCGCCAGCGCCGTCGAGCACCTCGCCGATCAGGTGGCCGACCTCGCGGAACTCGGCGATGCCGAAGCCGCGCGTGGTGCCGGCCGGCGTGCCGAGGCGGACGCCGGAGGTGACCATCGGCTTCTCCGGGTCGAACGGGATGGCGTTCTTGTTGCAGGTGATGTGGGCGCGGCTCGAGCGCGGCCTCGGCCGACCTTGCCGGTCAGCTTCTTCGGCCGCAGGTCGACCAGCATCAGGTGGTTGTCGGTGCCGCCGGTGACGATGTCGAGGCCGCTGCGCCTTCAGCGTCCTCGGCCAGCGCCTTGGCGTTGTCGACGACGGCGCGCGGCGTAGGCCTTGAACTCCGGCCGCAGCGCCTCGCCGAAGGCCACCGCCTTGGCGGCGATGACATGCATCAGCGGGCCGCCCTGCAGGCCGGGGAAGACCGCCGAGTTGATCTTCTTGGCGATCGCCTCGTCGTTGGTCAGGATCATGCCGCCGCGCGGGCCGCGCAGCGTCTTGTGCGTGGTGGTGGTGACGACGTGGGCGTGCGGGAACGGGCTGGGATGCGCGCCGCCGGCGACGAGGCCGGCGAAATGCGCCATGTCGACCATGAAGTAGGCGCCGACCTCGTCGGCGATGGCGCGGAAGCGGGCGAAGTCCCAGGCGCGGGCATAGGCCGAGCCGCCGGCGATGATCAGCTTCGGCTTCGTTCTCGCGGGCGATGCGCGCGACCTCGTCCATGTCGATGCGCTGGTCCTCGCGGCGCACGGTGTAGGGCACGACCTTGAACCACTTGCCCGACTGGTTGACCGGCGAGCCGTGGGTCAGGTGGCCGCCGGCGGCGAGGTCGAGGCCCATGAAGGTGTCGCCCGGCTGCAGCAGCGCGAAGAACACCGCCTGGTTGGCCTGGGCGCCGGAGTGCGGCTGCACGTTGGCGAAGCCGCAGCCGAACAGCTTGCATGGCGCGCTCGATCGCCAGGCGTCTCGGCGATGTCGACGCACTCGCAGCCGCCGTAGTAGCGGCGGCCCGGATAGCCCTCGGCGTACTTGTTGGTCAGCACGATGCCCTGGGCCTCGAGCACGGCGCGGGAGACGATGTTCTCGCGACGCGATCAGCTCGATCTCGTCCTGCTGGCGCGTCAGTTCCTGCGCGACGGCGGCGGCGATGTCGGGGTCGGCCGCGGCCAGGGAGGCGCGGAAGAAGCGCATCGGGCGGGGCGCCGGCGGCAGGGCCGTCCGGCGCGCGGAGGGGGGCGGGGGCGGGGCGCATCATGCGCGTGGTTTTGCGCTGGCGGGTCGAGCTTGGCAAGACGGCGGTCGTGCCGGCCGCCTTCATAGGGGGTGGCGAGGAAGACGCGCAGCGCATCGAGGGCGGTTTCGACGCCGATGGTGCGGGCGCCGAAGCAGGCGATGTTGGCGTCGTTGTGGGCGCGGGTCAGGCGGGCTTCGGTGGTGTCGTGCAGGACAGCGGCGCGGATGCCGGGGTGGCGGTTGGCGGCGATGGCCATGCCGATGCCGGTGCCGCAGATGAGGATGCCGAAGGGGGCGGCGCCGGAGGTGATGGCATCCGCAACCAAATGGGCGAAGTCCGGGTAGTCGACCGAGTCGCTGGAATTGGTGCCGAGATCCTGCACCGCGTATCCCTCGGCTTCGAGCGCCGCCTTGATGGCGGGCTTCAACGGCAGGCCGCCGTGGTCGCAGGCAATGGGGATGGCAGGCGCCGGGGTCTGGGGCATGGGAGGCAGATGACACAGGCATGCCGCGCATATCAACCGGCCTGTGTCCGATGGATTTTCTAGGCCGCCGGGTAGATGAGCCTACCGGAGCAGGTCCCGATCAGGTGGAAGCATTTGATCGGTTGAATATGCCCATCAAACCAGGTGGCCAAAGCGGGTTCGGTCTGCCGGCGCGAGCGGACTACAAACCAGGCCCGTGTTCGGTCGAAGGGCTCCGCACTCTCCGCAGCGCCCACCGGATGGCGAATTGGCCAAGCGCCGCCTGACAGGGCCAAGCGGCGCGCGGATCCTACTTGCTTTTGCGAAGCACGAACGCGGCGCCGGAAATCTCGTAATGCTCATCCGGCCCGCAGGGCGACTTCGCCAGCCGGGCCTGCATCGCTTCGTCCGGCCGTCGATAAATATTCGGCACGACTTCCGCCATTTTCATGCCGTTGGAGCCCATGCCGGCAACCAGTTTGTTGAAGGAAATCCGGTTTATATTCGGATCCTTATAGACCCAATGAACAATCGCGCGCGCATGCGACTCCGGCAGATTCTTCTCCTCCACAAGATATGGGATCATCGAATCTTCATCATAAAGAAGATGCGCCCAGGGATCGAGCGGGTTGGTCTTGTCCGAGAAGCGGTAGCTAGCGCCATCCTTGTTTACCCACACATGGTGACCGTGCGGTCCAGACCACAACGGTCCTCCATGAACCACCGCCACCCCACCAGGCGCGATGACCTTCGATAGGGAATTGGTCCAAATTTCAGGACTCGGTATATGCTCCGCCACGGCAACACCAAACGCAGCATCGAAGTAATTCTCAGGAAATTCCTCGTGGAAGGACCGAGCATCTACTTTTTTCAGTAAAATTCCGTCGGAAATTCTTTCATTTCTAATACCATGGGCAACATTTGTTACAATAACTTCTCGCGCTCCGCAATCAAGTATCATGCGCGCCATTTCACCGCGACTGTCTCCACCGATCTCGAGCACTCTGGCGCCCGCCAGATCGCAGCGATCCCGGAACAACTCAATGTTGTGCCGACGATAGTCCATACAGGCCTCATCCTTGCTAAGCGCCTGGAGACCAAAGCATACTGGCACAGATGGGGCAATAGGATCCGCTCCGTCGGCTAATTCTCCCGCGCGAACTCTAAGTACCCGAGCAAGGCTGCAACCGATAACCACGAGACGACAGCACCGGACAAGGAAGCCCAAAGAAATATGAAAGCTATGTTACGTTTTTTCTCGACAGAATCGATGACTTCGAGCGGAATATCCTGCCGGCGGCTTTTTACCGACAATCATACAATTGATTTTCATGCCTCTAGTTCACATAGTCCGGACGTGGTTGTAACCTTCGACCACATGTCCTTCGCGCACCAGACGCTCAGCCGTGACCGGGATGGTTGGGGTTTCCGCTGGCTCGTGCGGCAGGGCTTCAATGTGTTGTCGGTGAAGCCACAGGCGAACGACTGGTATCGGGACGAATCGCTTCGCGCGGTATTCCGCGCATTCTATCGGGACCGCGTCTTCGCCGATTTCCGCCGCACCGTGTTCTACGGTGGCAGCATGGGCGGATTCGCAGCTCTCGCCTTTTCGACAGTGGCCCCTGGTGCGGCCGTCATCGCCATGAACCCCCAATCGACTTCGATCCGTTGAAGGTTCCCTGGGAGCAGCGCTTTCCCGAAGGCACCAAGCAACAATGGGATGGCGACTTCGCGGATGGCGCCGCCGTAGGTGCCACAGCCCGGGAAGTGTCGATCTTCTACGATCCCCACGATGTCGGCGACCGGCGGCATGCGGAGCGCCTGGAGGGCGATCGCATCGGCCATTTCCACATCCCGTACGTCGGGCACGGCATCCCGGCGATCCTGAACAAGATGGGCGTGCTCCAGGAGATCTTCGCCGGCACGCTGAACCGGACCCTGACGCCGAGTTCCTTCGCGCCAATGGCGCGGCGCCGTAAACTCCTGGGCAACCACTGGCTCTGCCTCGCACAGCGCCGCGCGAACCCTGCCGTTCGCAGGGCCTTGCTCGAACGCGGCATGCAGACCGACCCGATGTTCCCGGGGTGCCACGTTGCCCTGACCAGGGACCTGATCCGCCAAGGCGCGCTGGGCGAGGCCGAACGGATCATCCGTGCGGCGCATGCCCGGTTTCGCTACAATGCCGACACGCTGAGCGCCTTGAGCGACGTGCTCGCGGCCAAGGGCGAGTTGTCCGAGGCCCTGCATTTCGCGCATAAGGCCGCCGAGCGAGACCAGCGCGACCCGCGAGGGCAACTCAGGCTGGCCAATATCCATCTGGATCTCGGCGCACCCGACAGGGCAAGATTACATGCCATGGCGGCCATGGAGAGTTCCCGGAACTGGCCCGCCATGCACCATGCCGCGATGAAGGTGATGGATCGGATCCGGCTCTCCGCTGACGATTCGAGGACCGACGCAGCCACGCCGCGCTGACACCGCGGGATCGGTTCCTCGACCCATCCGGCCGCCGATCAGCCCATCATGCCCACGCCGGGCCATGTAGTTTGCCGCTCCGCGTAGGGGATCGGGTCGCTTCCGGCCAGCGTGGCACGAAGCCTCTCCCGCACCGGCTCGGGCATCGCCGCCGCCGGGCCGACGAAAACAGGCTCGGATGCCCGCGCGGCGACTGCCGGACTCCATTCAAGACCGAGAAATGCCACGACCGCGCGCAGGAAGGGTTCCGGTTCGGCCGAGACATCTTCGATCCGCGCCGTAAAGACCGCATCGGAACCGAAAACCTCGACCCACCGCCCGAGGATATCCCCATAGCGTGACCGGTCGATCACGTCCTGCAGGCCGGCGGCAGCCAGGTGGTCAAAATTCTGCCGCCCCCGGGCCAGCATCCGCAGATGTGACCAGCAGCGCTCCACCGGCTCGCGCATCAGGAAGATGATTTTCATCCCCGGATTCAGTCGCCGTACATGCGCGATGCCCTCGGGGGGCAGAAGGCTGTATTCCGGCGTCACCTCGCCACAGATGCGGCCCTGCCCGGCTTCGGCGAATATCCGCCCGTACCACTCATCCGAGATGGGCTCGGCCGCGATCGCGGCGATCCGCTCCAGGGCCTTGGTGTCGGGTGTCTTGCCCGCACTCCGTGCAACAAGCCGTCGCGCCGCATTCTCCGCATGGGCGTGGCGATGGCGCTGCGTCCATCCACGGTGCCCGGGAATGTAGATGTCGTTGAAGTATTGCAGTTCCTTGATCCACGGCATCCAGATGCCGGGATGCCGGCGGAGATTCGCATCCAGCCACGTCGTGCCCGCCTTCTGGGCGCCGATGCACAGGAAATCGGGAAATCGCACGCTGGGTGCCGTGGAATCGCTCATGACGTCTTTGCATGTCGCATGGTCGGAGGTTAAGGAAAAGCATGCCCGATGGGCGCCTGTTCCGGAGTTCTTCATGCTCGAAAAGATTGCGCAGGACGACGCGGCGGCCACCGCCCTGCCGGATCGCCGAAGCCCGCACTACGCGCCCGTCGCGACACCACGCGCCGCGCGGCCCGACTTCCTGTGCATCGGCGCCCAGAAGGCGGGCACCACATGGCTCTATGCGAATCTCCGGAGCCATCCGGGCATCCTGATGCCGCCGGTCAAGGAGGTGGCCTATTTCTCCACCATGTACATTCCCGGCTGGGCAAAGGCGGATGCCGACCACCGTGCCTTCCAGGTGCGGCAGGCCCGCCAGCACTGGACCGCGGACAGCGCAACCGACGCAAAGGCGCCGCGCGCCGAAATCCGCGCACGCGTGCTGACAAGCCTCGATGCCCTGGCGCAGGAACCGATGGACGACGCCGCCTATGCGACCCTGTTCGAGGGCTGCGGCGTCGATCAGGTCTGCGGCGAGATATCCCCGCAGTATTGCGTGCTGCCGCGCGAGGGCATCCGCCACGCCCTGGGCATGAACCCGAACCTCAAGGTCATTGCGCTGCTGCGCCATCCGGTTGCGCGCGCCATGTCGCACCTGGCCATGCTGTGCGGCAAGAACCCGACGGCCGGGCGCATGAAGGAGATTGCGCTGTCCAACTGGTGGAACGGCGTGTCCTGGTATTCCGACTACGCCAGCTGGCTGCTGCGCTGGAAGGGCATGCTGCCGCCGGGGCAACTGCACATCGACTACAATGGGCTGATCCGTGACGACCCGATGGGCGTTCTTCGGCGCACCTGCGACTTTCTTGGATTGCCGTTCTCGCAGGCGCATTTCCCGAAGTCGCGTGAGCGGGTCTTTGAAGGTGGCAAGCCCGACGGCAACACCGACGAGGTCCGGGCGATCGTCGTCGAGAAGCTGGCGCCGTTGTTGCAAGACCTTCGGCTGCGCCTTCCCGATGTCGCCGAGGCACTCGACCGCCACGGGTAGAAGCGGTAGGTTTTTCGCCTCGACGTAACACCCCTACGCTTGCCGCCTCCGCCTCGCTCATGCACGAGAAGCGAATACCATGGACTCGATCCCGGACCCAGGAAGCCCAGTCGCGACAGGTGCCGCCGCGGATATCGCAAGCCTGAGGTCGGAAGTCGCCGATCTGCGCGCGCGCATGGAAGCCTACGAGCGCCTGTTGCAGATCCGCGATGCCGCCGCCGCCCTGCCGAAGCCGGCGGCTGCGGCTTCGGCTGCGGCCGCGGACATGGCCGCACCGGCTGCCGCGAAGCCCGCCTTGCCGGCGCATTTCGAAATCGCCGCCGACCAGCTCCTTCCCGCCCAGGACGGCTTCTACCAGCTCGAATGGGGCCCCGAGGGCGCCTTCCGCTGGACCGGCCCCGCGCCGGAGGTGCATTTCGAAGGCTGGCTCGACCGCAGCGAACCGCTGGTCGCGACCTTGCGGGTGTTCCACTTCGGCATTCCGGCGAACACGAAGGACCTGGCGCTTGAGGTCGATGGCGTCCTCTACCCGCTGGCCCGCCAGGCCAACCAGAAGATGCTGCGTTCCGAGCCGATCGCGGTGCGCGCGGGCGACGGGCCGACACGCCTGACGCTCAGGGTCGCGCATATGCATTCCCCCGCGGAAAGGGGCCTCGCCGACAAGCGCATCCTCGGCATCGCGTTCCAGCGCCTTCGCGTCGAACGCGGCTGAGGCGCCCCGCATGGCCCTGCCCGCGCGCCGCATCACCGCCGCCATCTGCACCTACGAACGATACGACCTGCTGCCCGGGGCCATCGAATCCGCTCTCAAGCAATCCCTGCCGGCTGCGGCCTATGAAGTGATCGTCATCGACAACTCCCCCGATGCCGCTCGCTCCGCGCGCGAGGCCAGCGCCTTCGCCGGGCACCCCAACCTGATCTGGCGGCATGAGGCGCGGCCCGGCCTGTCCAATGCGCGCAACGTCGCCGCGCGCCACGCGACCTCGCCGATCATCGCCTATCTCGACGACGATGCCCGCGCCGATCCGGTCTGGCTGGAAAACATCGCCGGCTGCTTCGACCAGTTCGGCGAGGTCGTGAAGGTGGTGGGCGGGCGCATCCGCCCCTGGTGGGGTGCGCCACGGCCGGCCTGGCTGCCCGATGAGATGCTGGGCGACATCACCGTGGTCGACCTCGGCCCGCAGCGGCGCCTGCTGGGTGAAGGCGAATGGGTCGCCGGCGCCAACATCGCCTTCCGCATCGCTGCGCTGCGCGACGCCGGCGGGTTCGACACCTCGCTCGGGCGTACGGGCGGCGGCGCCAGCCTGCTCTCGGCCGAGGAAACCGCGCTGACCGACCGGATCAAGGCGCTGGGCGGGCTTGTCGCCTATGACCCGCTCGGTGCGGTGGACCACTGGGTGGATCCCGAGCGGCTGACGCAACGCTGGTTCCGCCGCCGCGCGGCCTGGCAGGCGGTGTCGGACTACATGCGCGACCCCAAGGGGCAGATGGCGCAGCGCGACAAGTCGTGGGCCGCGATCAAATCCTTCCTGCTGACCCGCAACCCGGCCGACCGGACGATGCGCGGCCTGGCATTGCGGCAGGAGGATGCCGGCGATTTCCGCTGGCAGATCTCGGCCGTCTACAACGCTGTCACCGCGCTGCTGGCCGGGGTGGACGAGCAGGATGACCTCTAAGCCGCGCGGGGATGCGGCGCCGAGCGGGGCCTGGGCAGGGCTCCGGGTGCTCGTCGTGTCGCCGGTGCCGACCTGGCCGGTCACCTTCGGCAACCGGAACCGCATCGTCCAGGTGAACCAGGCGCTGCAGCGCGAAGGCGCGCATGTCGCGCTGCTGCACTATCCGTCGGACGAGGAATGGCGCACCCGCCTGCCGCGCGACGCCATGGCCGAGATGGCGCGGCAATGGGACCAAGTCTTCCTGTGCCCGGCGACCCGGCCGCTGCATACGCGCCCGGCCGATGGCCTCGACCACAACGCCGATGACTGGTGGGACCCGTCGATCGGCCAGATGCTCGACTGGCTGCTGAAGGTCGGCCGCTTCGATGCATTGCTGGTGAACTACACCTGGCTGTCGAAGGCGCTGGAACATGCCCCGATCGGCGTGCTGCGCATCCTCGACACGCATGACCGCTTCTCCGGCCGGCGCGAATTGCTGGCCGCGAACGGGCTGGCCCCCGAATACTTCCACACGACCGAGGAGCAGGAGCGCCTCGCGCTCGAACGCGCCGACATCGTTTGGGCGATCAAGTCGCAGGAAGCGGAATTCTTCGGCACGCTCACCCAGCGCCCGGTGCGCACGCTGCTGCACATGGAACCGGCCGCACCGGTTGCGGCGCCGCGCGCGCCCGATGGCGTGCTGCGCCTGGGCATCGTCGGCGGCCGCAACAACATCAACGCGAGCAACATCCGTCGCTTCCTCGAAGTCGCCGACGCCTATCTGCGCCGCACGCTGCTGCCGATCGAGATCGTGGTGGGCGGTTCGGTGTGCAGCCTGCTCGAAGGGCTCAGCCTGCCCTTCCTGCGCCAGCTCGGCACGCTCGAGACGATGGATACGCTCTACGACCAGGTCGATGCGGTGCTCGCCCCGCTGTCCTTCTCGACCGGCCTCAAGATCAAGGTCGGGGAGGCACTGGCGCGCGGCAAGCCGCTCATCAGCCATGTCCATGCCTTCGAGGGCTACATCCCCACCCACGCCTTCCATGAATGCGCGGATTTCGAGGAGATGATGCGTGCCGCGCATCGGCTGGTGCGCGATGAATCGCTGCTCGCGGAACTGACGGAGGCATCGCGCAGTTCGGTCGCCGCGGCGGAGGCGGACATTTCCGCCACGCTGCGCCACGCCGGGGAAATCGCCTCGAAACTGCCGGCCTCGGTGATTGTCTCGCTGCGCTTCGACCATGCGCAGCAGGGCAACCTGATCTTCGACCACGCCCTCGATGTCGCGCGGTATGCGAGCTTCCGTGCCCCGGTCGCCGTGCATCTCACCGGTGATCCGGCGCTGGCCGATCCTGCCGCGCTGCGGTTGCTGACGGCTCGTGGCCGGGTCCTGGTGGATCCGAGTTGCTCCCCGCTGCCCGCCGCCATCGGACAATTGCTGTTCGACGACACGCAGCCGCGGATGGCGAGCCTCGACGACCTGCTGGGCGCGCCCCACCTGGCGGTCTGGTTCGCGTCCCTGCCCGATGCCCTGCCCAAGGGACCGGTCCGCACGCGCCTGGGTGTCGCCCATGCCGCGGCGATGGCGCTGCAGGACGGGCTCGACGACCGGCTGTCGCGCCTGGCCGCCGCCTTTCCACGCTTCCTGTTGCTGGAGGAGGCACCCTCGCGCGCCGCGGCGGTCATCATCCATGCGGCCGGGGCCGAACGCGCAGCCGTGCCGATGTTCTGGCGCGGCGAGGACAGCCGCCTGCTCGCGGCGCTGCGCGGCGCGGCACCGGGGCCGGTCGCCCTGCTGGCCGAGGACCTGGCCGCGCCCGACCTCGTGCCGGTGCTTGCCTACCTGACCACGACGCTGGGCCGCGCCGTCAGGATCTTCACGCGGGACGCCACGGGGCCCTTGCCGGACTGGCCGACCGAGGGCCCGCTCTCGGTCCGGTGCGATGGCATCTCCCGCGCCGAGTCGGCGGCCTTCTTCGACCCGCGGTCGTGGCGGCAGCAGCGGCCCGCCTTCATCGTCGAACACGGCCGGTCCGCCGTGACCCGGCCGGCGCGGGAGATCGCCCTGCGGTGCCGGATTGCCCATCTGCGGATCGGCGACCCCGCGGCGCCGGACGTCGTCTCGACGGCGCCGGCCTTGGCCTATCGCACGCGCAACTTCATCTCCGCGGCGCTTGTGCTGGCCGCGCTGGACCGTCGTGACGGTGCTCCGCCCGAGTTGAACGACGCGACCGAGGAATTTGGCCGCGATGCCGGCTGGGCGCGCATCTGGGGCGAGATCGGCCGGCTGCTGGCGGCGTGACCGGACGCACGGCGTCTCGCGCGGCGCAGGCCTGCCGGTAAGCAAGGCATTGCTCGCCCGGCCCGCCGCGGGCGAAACGCCTTTTCCGGCTCGCGTGCCGCGCGCCAAACCTGCATTTCGCTTTCGCTATGCGCCGTCCCGTGGCACTTGAGGGCCTGAAAACGCCATAATGGAGGGTAGCCATGTCCGCACCGAATTGGACGAACCCCGAGACCATCGCACTGCATGCGGGCTGGCGGGCGGATCCGACCACCGGTTCCGTGGCGGTGCCGATCCACCAGACCACCTCCTTCCAGTTCCAGGACACCGGCCATGCGGCGCGGCTGTTCGGCCTGGCCGAGATGGGCAACATCTACACCCGCATCATGAACCCGACCGTCGATGTGCTGGAGAAGCGCGTCGCGGCGATGGAAGGCGGCGTGGCCGGCCTGGCGCTGGGCTCGGGCCAGGCGGCGACGAGCTTCTGCGTGCTGAACCTGTGCGAGGCGGGCGACAACATCGTCTCCAGCACCGATCTCTACGGCGGCACCTGGAACCTGTTCGCGAACACGCTGAAGATCCTTCGGGATCGAGGTGCGCTTCGTCGATCCGGCCGACCCGGAAAACTTCGTGCCGCGCCACCGATGACGCGCACCCGCTGCTGGTATGCCGAGACGCTGCCCAACCCGAAGCTCAACGTCTTCCCGATCGCTGAAGTCGCAGCCCTCGGGCGCAAGATCGGCGTGCCGCTGATCATGGACAACACCGCCGCACCCATCCTGTGCAAGCCGCTGCAGCACGGCGCGGCGATCGTGATGCACTCGACGACGAAGTGGATCGGCGGGCACGGCACCTCGATCGGCGGTGTCGTCGTCGATGGCGGCAATTTCGACTGGGAGGCCCATGCCGAGCGCTTCCCGACGCTGAACAAGCCCGACCCGTCCTATCACGGCGCGGTCTGGACGCAGGCGGTCAAGCCGCTCGGTCCGGTCGCCTACATCATCCGCATGCGGGTGATCCTGCTGCGCGACCTCGGCGCGCCGATGGCACCGATGAACGCCTTCCTGACGCTGCAGGGGCTGGAGACGCTGCCGCTGCGCATCGAGCGCCATTGCGCCAACGCGCTGCGCGTCGCGGCGCATCTGTCGCAGCATCCGGCGGTGGCGAAGGTGATCCATCCCTCGCCTGATGACCGGCGAGGCCAAGCGCCGCGCCGAGGCCTATCTGAAGGGCGGCTACGGCAGCCTGATGGGCATCGAGCTGAAGGGCGGCAAGGAAGCCGGCCAGCGCTTCATCGAGGCGCTGAAGATGTTCTACCACGTCGCCAATATCGGCGATGCGCGCAGCCTCGCGATCCATCCGGCGACCACCACGCACAGCCAGTTGGATCGAGCAGGAACAGGCGGCCTCCGGCGTGACGCCCGGCTATATCCGGCTGTCGATCGGCATCGAGCACATCGACGACATCCTCGCCGACCTCGACCAGGCGCTTGCCGCGGCGACGGGGCCGGCGATGAAGGCTGCCGCCGAATGAATGCCGACCGCCGCCAGGGCGCGCCCTTCGCCATCGAGGCCCCGGCCACCCCGGGTGCCTATCCTGCCATCCGCATGCGGCGGAACCGGCGCGACGGCTGGACGCGCCGCCTGGTGGCGGAGAACGCGCTGTCCGTCGATGACCTGATCTGGCCGATCTTCGTCATCGAGGGCGACCAACGAGGAACGCCCGGTCGCCTCCATGCCGGGCCAGACGCGCGTGACCGTGGACCGCGTCGCCCGGCATGTGGAGAAGGCGGCGATGCTGGGCATTCCGGCCATCGCCATCTTCCCGGCCACGCCGCCCGAGGCCAAGGACGCCGAGGGCACCGAGGCGCTCAACCCCAACAACCTGATCTGCCGCGCGGCGCGCGAATTGAAGCGCGCCTTCCCCGAGGTGGGGCTGGTCGGCGACGTGGCGCTCGACCCCTATACCGACCACGGGCATGACGGGGTGATCCGCGAGACGCGCACCGGCGACTACGTCCACAACGACGACAGCGTTGCCATCCTGGTGCGCCAGGCGGTGAACCAGGCCGAGGCCGGCATCGACATCATCGCGCCGTCCGACATGATGGATGGGCGCATCGGCGCGATCCGCGGCGCGCTCGACGCGCAGGGCTTCATCGACACGCGCATCATGTCCTATGCCGCGAAATACGCCTCGGCCTTCTACGGCCCGTTCCGCGATGCGCTCGGCTCCGGCAAGGCGCTGCGGGGCGACAAGAAGACCTACCAGATGGACCCGGCCAATTCGGACGAGGCGTTGCGCGAAGTGGCGCTCGACCTCGCCGAGGGGGCCGACATGGTCATGGTCAAGCCGGGCATGCCGTATCTGGACATCGTCCGCCGCGTGAAGGACCGCTTCGCGGTGCCCACCTTCGCCTACCAGGTGTCGGGCGAATACGCGATGATCATGGCCGCGGTGCAGAATGGCTGGATCGAGCATGAGCGCGCCATGATGGAAAGCCTGATGGGCTTCAAGCGTGCCGGGGCCAACGGCGTGCTGACCTATTTCGCGGTCGAGGCCGCCGAGCGGTTGCGCCATGGCTGAAGCGCGCCTGTCGCCCGAGGAGCTGAGGCGCCCCTGGCACGGCGCCTCCGACCGCGATGAGGACCCGCGCGTGCTCGCCATCCGCCTGCATCGGGTGGAGATCGAGGCGCTGATGGCGTTTCGCCGCGCAGCGCCCGGCTCCAGCGAACAGTCGCGTGCCTGGCGCCGACTCGCCACGCTGCGGGAAAAGCGCATGGCGATCATGCCATCGGGCGACAGGCGAGCGGCTCCCGCCCTTGCCGGCGGCGCCGGTCAGCGCCTTGTCCGGTTGGCAGAAGCTGCGCCGGCGCCTCGGCCTGCGGCGCGACTGAACAGCCGGCGGCACCGCGCGCCGGGTGGACGGCAGCGCGCAGCCGCGCGACCCTCCCAGGCGGGAGGAACCATTCCATGACATCAGACTGGCTTGGACTATCGGGGCGGGTTGCGATCGTGACCGGGGCTGCCGGCGGCATCGGCGGCGCCATCGCCAGCGAACTGGCCGCGGCCGGCGCGGCGGTCGGCCTGCTCGACCGTGACGCGGATGCGGCGGCGAAAGCGGCCGAGGCCCTGCGCGCCGACCGGCGCCACCGCCTTCGCCACCGGCTGCGACACCACCGACGAGGCCAGCGTCGCCGCCGCCTTCGCCGCCACGAAGGCGGCCCTTGGCCCGGCCGCGATCCTGGTCAACAACGCCGGCATCCTGCGCCCCGGCCCGCTCGCCGAGATCCCGCTCGCCGCCTGGAACGCGCTGCTCGCGGTCAACCTCACCGGCTACCTGTTGTGCGCGCAGGCGGCGCGGTCGCAGATGCTGGAGGCCGGCGGCGGTTCGCATCGTCCATATCGCCTCGATCGCCGCATCCAACCCGCAGCCGCGCAGCGGTGCCTACAGCCCGTCCAAGGCCGGCGTGGCGATGCTGTCGCGGCAATTGGCGCTGGAATGGGGGCCCGATGGCATCCGCAGCAACGTGGTCAGCCCGGGGCTGATCCGCACGCCGCTGTCGGAATCCTTCTACCAGGCGCCGGGCATCCTCGAACGGCGCGCGGCGATGGTGCCCGGCCGCCGCGTCGGCACGCCCAAGGACATCGCCGACGCGGTCACCTACCTCGCCAGCCACCGCGCGGCCTATGTGAACGGTGCGGAACTGCTGGTCGATGGCGGGCTCGACCAGGTGATCCTGGAGCTGACCCCGCGGCCTGGCTACTGAGCCAGGAAATCCGCCACCAGCGCGATCTGCGCGGGGTCCATCAGCGCCGGCGCATGGCCGGCGCCGGCGATCTCGGCGAGTTGCACATCCGGCCCGGCTGCCATGGTCTGGGCCGTCTCCTCCAGCAGCAGGTCGCTCTCGGCGCCGCGGATCAGCAGCACGGGCACGCTTCACCAGGCCCCACAGCGCCTGCATGTCCAGCGCCTGTGCTTCCTGGGCGCGGATCGGCGTGGCGATCGCCGGGTCGTAATGCAGCGTGACCCCGCCGCCCTTGGCCGGGCGGGCGGAGGTTTCGGCCAGGTGGCGCCATTCGGCATCGGTCAGATCGGCCGAAGGGCGCATGGACGCGGCGCAGATGCGCCTCCAGCGCCGCGACATCGGCGAAGACCGGCTCATTGCCGACGTAGTCGCGGATGCGGGCGATCGCTTCGACGCGGCACGAAGCAACCGATGTCGTTCAGCACCAGGCGGCGGATCGGGTGGCCGGGCGTCGCCGCCAGCCCGATGCCGCAGATGCCGCCCAGCGAGGTGCCGACCCAATCCACCGGCCCATCCAGCCGCGCCAGCAGATGCGACAGCGCGGCGATATAGACCGGCGGCTGGTACAGCATCGGGTCGGGCAGCCAGTCGGAGGCGCCGCGCCCGGGCAGGTCGGGGCAGATCACCCGCCGGCCGGCATCGCCCAGCGCCCGTGCCAGCGGGTCGAAGTCGCGGCCCGATCGCGTCAGGCCATGGACGCAGATGACGGGGGCGCCGTCGGCCGGACCCCATTCCCACCACCGCATGGTGAAGAAGCCGGCCGGCGAGAGCCATCGGACCGCGCCATCGCGCATCAATTCCTACCCCTTCCCGCCGGCGCGCGCCGGCTACAGGACGCCCTTGGCGCGCAGGGCGTCGATCTCGTCCGCCCCCATGCCCAGGATGCCCGACAGCACCGCATCGGTATGTTCGCCCAGCACCGGCGGCGCCGAGCGGTAGGTGGGCGGCGTCGCGCTGAGTTTCACCGGGATTGGCGATCACCGTCACGGTGGCGCCGCTGCCATGCTGCATCTCGAGCGTCATGTTGCGCGCCTGCACATGCGGGTCGGCGAACACGTCCTTGAGCGTGTTGATCGGGCCGCAGCCGATCTTCTGCGCTTCCAGCGCGTCGACCCATTCGCGTGGTGGTGCGGGACTTCATCACCGGGGTCAGCGTCTGCGTCACCAGGTCGCGGTTGGCGACGCGCTTGGGGTTGGTGGCGAAGCGCTCGTCGGCCAGCAGGTGTTCCTGGCCGAAGGCGCGGCAGAAACGCTCGAAGGTCGGGTCGTTGCCGACGGCGAGGATGATGTAGCCATCCTTGGTCGGGAATTCCTGATACGGGCTGATGTTGGGGTGCTGGTTGCCCAGCCGCGCCGGGTTCTCGCCGGTGGACAGGTAGTTCATGCCCTGGTTGGCCAGCCAGGCGACATGCGTATCCAGCATGCCGATGTCGATCTGCTGCCCCTGCCCCGTCGCGGTGCGGTGGTTCAGCGCGGCGAGGATGCCGATGCAGCCATACAGCCCGGCGAACAGGTCCGCCACCGGCACGCCGGCCTTCTGCGGCGAACCGTTCGGTTCGCCGGTCAGCGACATGATGCCGCCCATCGCCTGGATCAGCGCGTCATAGCCCGGGCGCGGCGCATAGGGGCCGGTCTGGCCGAAGCCGGTGATCGAGCAGTAGATCAGCCGCGGGATACTTGTCCTTTAACTGCTCCCAGCCCAGGCCGTATTTCGCCAGCGCGCCGACCTTGAAGTTCTCGACCAGGATGTCGGACGTCTCGAGCAGGCGGTGGATGATCGCCTGCGCCTCCGGCTTGGCCATGTCCAGCGTGACCGACTTCTTGTTGCGGTTCACGCCGAGGAAGTAGGCGGATTCCTTCGTCTCGGGCCAGAAGGGCGGCGCGAAGCCGCGGGTGTCGTCGCCGGCCTCGGGGCGTTCGATCTTGATGACCTCGGCGCCGAGGTCGCCCAGCATCTGGGTGCAGGTCGGCCCGGCGAGCACGCGGGTGAGGTCGAGGACACGGAGACCCGAAAGCGGGCCGACGGGGCTGGTCATGCGGAACTCCCTTGGCTGCTTCGTGATTAGTCGGCGCGCTGCGCTGCGGCAACCCGACACCGCGCGCAGGTTCCCTCCCGGGCCCGGAGGGGTCTATTCCTGCCGCGCCGAAGCAAGACCCGAGGAGCGCCCCATGCTCGACCGCCCGCACCCCACCCCCGCCGCCCCGTCCGCCGACCCCTTCGCGCTCGCCAAGGCGCTGTCCGGCGTCCATTTCATCGGCGGCGCCTATGTGCCCGCGCGCTCGGGCAAGACCTTCGCCGTGGTGAACCCGGCGACCGGCGCCGAAGTCGCCCGCGCCGCCGAGGGCGATGCGGCGGATGTCGATGCCGCCGTGCAGAACGCGGCCAAGGCGCAGAAGGAATGGGCCAAGGTCCCCGCCCGCAAGCGCGGCGCGCTGGTGCATCAATGCGCGCAGCTGCTGAAGGAGCATGTCGACGAACTCGGCCGGCTGATCGCGCTGGAAACCGGCAAGGCGCTGCGCACCGAATCCCGCGTCGAGGCCGGCGTCGTCGCCGATGTCTTCGAATTCTTCGGCGGCCTCGGTTCCGAACTGAAGGGCGAATCCGTCCCCTTCGACCCGAAGGTGCTGTCCGTGACGGTGCGCGAGCCGCTCGGCGTGGTGGGCGCCATCATCCCGTGGAACGTGCCGATGCTGCTGATGGCGCTGAAGGTCGCGCCCGCGCTGGTCGCCGGCAACGCCGTGGTGGTGAAGTCGGCCGAGGAAGCGCCGCTCGCGGTGCTGCGCATCTGCGAGATCATGAACCGCATCCTGCCGCCCGGCGTGTTCAACATGGTGTCCGGCTTCGGCCCGGAATGCGGCGCGCCGCTGGTCGAGCACAAGCTGGTGCGCAAGGTGACCTTCACCGGCTCGGTCGAGACCGGCAAGATCGTCGCCCGCGCCGCGGCCGAGAAGCTGATCCCGGTCACGCTGGAACTCGGCGGCAAGTCGCCGATGATCGTCTTCGCCGATTGCGACTTCGACAAGACGGTGTCCGGCGCGCTGACCTCGATGCGCTTCACGCGCCAGGGCCAGTCCTGCACCGCCGCCTCGCGCATCTATGTCGAGCGCCCGATCTTCGATCGCTTCGTCAAGGCGATGACCGATGCGGTGAACGGCATGGTCATGGGCGACCCGCTCGATGAGAAGACCGACATCGGCACCATCGTCAGTCCGAAGGCCAGTTGGAGAAGGTGCGCGGCTTCATCGCCGAAGGCACCGCGACGCCGGGTGCGACCGCGCATGTGTGCTCGGCCATGCCGACCGACCCCGCGCTGAAGAAGGGCCTGTTCATCCAGCCCGTCATCTTCACCGGCCTGACCGGCGACAGCCGCCTGGTGCGCGAGGAGATCTTCGGGCCGGTCACCGTGATCCAGGCCTTCGACACCCCCGAGGCGGTGCTCGCCGAGGCGAATGACAGCGAATACGGCCTCGCCGCCTCGCTGTGGACGAACAACCTGAAGGTCGGGCTGGATCTCGCGCACCGGCTGGAAGCCGGGCTGGTGCAGATCAACCAGAACCTCGTGGTGCAGGCGAACCTGTCCTATGGCGGCGTGAAGTCGCTCGGGCCTCGGCAAGGAAGCCATCGCTGGAGGCGATGCTCGAGCACTTCACGCACAAGAAGACCATCATGGTGAACATGGCGTGATGGCTGATGCATCGCGCGCCGTCTCCTTGCGCTGATGCTCGCAGGCTGCGCGGCGGAACCCCCGCCGCCGGTCGCGGCACCGCCCCCGCCGCCCCCGCCGGTCGGCTGGCAGCCGATCGCGGCGCTCAGCACCGATGGCACCATCGCCAGCGGCTTCGTGCAGGAACGTGGCCTGGTCACCACCGGGTGCGGTGCGCCGCGCCTGGATCCTGCTCAACCTGCGCGAACCGATCCCGATCCCGGAGACCGGCGGGCAGGCGCAATCGGTGCGTTTCGTCGGCGAATACCGCTGCGCGCAACGTCAATGGCGCCCGGTCGAAGGGGCCTGGTTCGCCCGGCTGAACGCGCAGGAACCCGTGCATGCCGAACGTCCGCGCGGCGGCTTCCGCGCCGCGCCGGCCGGCACGCTGGACGGCGCCTTCCTGGATGCCGCCTGCGGTACCTGTAGGGCGCCTACGCGCGTCCGGCGTCCTGCCTGTCCGCTTCCGCGCTGGATATCCAACGAACTTGGCGAGCGATAGCGGTGTCCCACCGCATAGTCGCCGAACAGGCGGTAGCGCAGTTCCGCACCGTCGCCGCATCGGCCCCGGCCCCACCGCGCGCCGGTAGGCCGCGAGCGCCGGCTTCACGCGCTTGCGCAGGCGCTCCGCATCCGACAGCCCCACCCATCCCGCGGCAGGTCGGGCGCCGCGTCGGTCACGCGCTCGAAGATTGCCGCCGCCTCATCGATGCGGCCTTCCAGCCAGCAGCAACTGCCCGAGGCGCGACTCCGCCTCCGGCTGGCCCGGCGCGGCCTCCACGGCGGTGAGCAGCAGGTGCAGCGCCTCCCGCCGGCGGCCCTGGCGCAACCAGGCATCGGCCATGGCGAGGTTCACCGCCGGCGGATTCCACATCCTGCTCGATCGCCTCGGCCAGCGCATCGCGCGCCGCATCGGCCTCGCCGCGGCCCAGCAGCAACTGGCCGAGAATGGCGCGCAGTTCCCGGGCCGCGGGCAGCACGGCGATGCCACGCCGTGCCACCGCCTCGGCGTCCGCCGGACGGCCGGCGGCCACCAGCGCCTCGGCCAGGCCGATCCAGGCCTCGCGCGGCGCGTTGGGCATGCCCGTCGCGCGCTCGAACGCCTCCGCCGCGCCGAGCATGTCCCGTTCCTCCAGCAACATGTGCCCGAGGGTGATGGCAAGGTGCAGGCTCCCCGGCAGGCTATCCTGCGTCGCCCGCGCGAGCCGGATCGCGTCGCGGCGGCGTTCCTGCCGGCGCAGCACATCGATCCTGCATCAGGTGGCCGGCCTCGGCGGACGGATCGAGTTCGATGGCGCGGCCTGCAGCCCGCTCGGCCCCGGCATGGTCACCGAGCGCCAGCAGGAAGCCGGCATGCCGCAAGGCGACCTGCACGTCGCCCGGGTGCAGGCTCGCCGCCTGCACCGCCGCATCCAGCCCCTCGGCATGGCGGCGCGTCTCCATCAGCGCATCGAGCAGGCCCTGCCAGCCATGCGCATCCCCCGGCGCAACCTCAACCATGCGTTGAAAGCAGGCCAGCGCCAGGCCCGGCTGTGCGGTCGCGAGCAGGAAGCGGCCATGCCGCAGCATCAGCATGGTGGCGGCGGGATGCGCGCGGCGCGCCTCGGCCACCGCGGATGGCCGCCCCGTGCCGGTCGGCCTGCCAGAGCCGGTCCATCGCCTGCACCCAGTCGGCCTCGGGCGCCGCCTCGGCGAGAAGGTCCGCGAGCAGCGCCGCCAGATGCGGCCCCATCGACGCATCCTCGTCCGGCAGGGGTTCCAGGACCGCAAGGCCAACCAGCGCCTGGCGATGCCCGGGCCGTTCCCGCAGCGCGGCCAGGAAGGCGGCCTCCGCCTCGGCCTGGCGCCCGGCCGCCAGGTGGATATCACCGAGCAGGACGCATGTGTCGGCATCGCGCGGACGCGCGGCGATCTCGGCTTCGAGCGCATCGAGCAGCGCCGAATCACGCCCAAGGCGCTGCACCACCCGCACCAGGGCGTCCTGCAGGTAGTCGTTCCACAGCCCGGCCCGCATCGCATCGAGCAGCGCGGCGGCCGCCTCCTCGGTGCGGCCGAGCAATTGCAGACAGCGGACGAGGTTGACCCTTGGCGCGATCGCCGCGGGTC
>CAVSZN010000027.1:0-15417 GCA_963732425.1 uncultured Alphaproteobacteria bacterium | reverse complement strand
GCTCTCGCGATCGCCGGTCCGGCGCCAGATGTCGCGCGGGCCGAGATGGATCGGCCAGCGCCGCGCCGCGAGCGCCGCCATGACCGGCACGATATCCGACAGGTATATCTGGATCATGGCGCCCTGGCCGAGCGGCGGCTCCATCGGCCCCGTCTCGAAGCGCCCATGCCGCTGGCAAAGCATGATCTGGTGGCCCTGCGGGTGCTCCAGATAGGCAAACCGCTCCTCGGTGCGTTCGAAGGCGACCGCGAATCCCAGCACCCCGCGCCAGAAGGACAGGCTGGCCGGGAGGTCGTTCACATGCAGTTCGACGACCATGCGCGCCCACCCCCCGCGCGGCGGCGCGCCCTGTCCGCCAGCGCGGGTCACCGCGGCTCGATGATCGCCGCGCCGTGCTTCATGCCGCGCCCGTGCGGCGGCGGCGGCCACCGCTTCCTCCCAGGCTTCCAGCATCAGTTCCGCCAGGTCGTCCGCCGCCGCCCGCGTCGTGGTGATGCCGAGCGTCTCCCCGCGGAGCGTCACCACCCGGAAGTGGCCGGTCTGCTCGTCCTGCACCACCTCGATCACGCCACCAGCCCCAATTCCCGCGCCTTGATCTGCAAGGCCAGCACCTTCGAATAGATGCGGCATTGCGCCAGGCCGCCGGCATGGAACCACAGGCCCTGCTGGCCGGTCGGGCGCCACATGCCGTGCAATTCGCCTTCCGTCGTCGAAGCCCCAGACCTGGCCGACGCGATCGCCCACCGCATCGCCGAACAGCCGCCGCGCGGCGGCCGCCTGGCCCTCATAGCCGGTGGCCAGCACGATCAGGTCGGCCGGCGTCACCGCTGCCATCCTTCATGATCGCGCCCTCGGGGCCGAAGCGCTCGATGTCGGCGAACTGCAGCAGCCCGACGCGGCCATCGATGATCATCTGCGAGCAGCCGGCGTCGAAGTAATACCCGCCGCCCCGGTTCTGATACATGATCTGCCAGCCGGTATCCGTCCTCGCCGAAATTCAGCCGGAAGCCGCGCTTCTGCAGCCCTTCCAGCAGCGCCGCATCGGCGTGCCGGTTCATCACCACCATGCGCTGATGCGCCCGGCGCATCACCGGATAGGGGAAGGAGGTGGCGAGCAGGTCCTTGTCCTCGAAGGGGATCTCCTCGTCGTAGAGCATGTAGGGCGCCTGGGCTTCCTTCAGGCTGACCACCAGCGAGGGGCGGTTCTGGATGATGCTGACCTCGGCCGCGCCCGAGACCGCGAGGTCCTGCGCCACGTCATGCCCCGATGTGCCGGTGCCGAGCACCAGCGCCCGCTTGCCGGCCCAGTCGCGCCCGCTGCCGAGCCTGCTGGAATGCCGCACCGCGCCCTTGAAGTCCGTCAGCCCCGGCAGGTCCGGCATGATCGGCGTGGTGCTGACGCCGTTGCGCCATGACGATGTGGCGCGGGCGCATCCGCCGCGTGCTGCCGTCGGCGCGCGTCAGCGTCACGTCCCAGCATCGCGCCGCCTCGTCCCACGATCCGCCGGCGAGTTCCGTGCCGGTCCAGACGTTCAGCTCCATCGCCTCGGCATAGAGCTCGAACCAGTTGGCCAGCATGTCCTTCGGGATGAAGACCGGGAAGGACTTCGGAAACGGCATGTAGGGCAGGTGGTTGACGCGCGTCTCGTTGTGCAGCGTCAGCGCGTGGTAGCGCTGGCGCCAGCTGTCGCCGATGCGCGGGTCGCGGTCCACCACCAGCGTATCGACGCCGAGCAGGCCGAGCCGCGCCGCCACCGACAGCCCGGCCTGCGCGGCGCCGACCACCAGCACCGCCGGGTCGCGATCCTCGTAGGCGACGGCCTTGCTGCCGGCGGTCGAGCCAGTTCTCGCCGCCGAAATTCCGCTTCCAGTCGACATTCTGCCAGCGCTTGCCCTCGGCCGGGTCCTCATGGCCGCGGATCTCGTCGAGCGAGGTCATCAGCGTCCAGGCGCGCGGCGGCGCCGTCCTCGTTCACCAGCCGGACGACGCCGGTGCAGGGGCCGGTCGCCGTCTCGAAGGTGAAGATCGCCTCGATCGCCTCGGTCCCCGCGCGCGTCACGCGGCGCGGCGGCGTGCGGCCGGCGGCGAGGGCGACGTCGCGCGGCGCGCGCGCCGCCGAGCGCCGGCAGCAGCCGCTCGGCGATCGCCGCGGCACCCGAGACGGTGCGCAGGTCCCAGGTGAAGGCGAGGACGTCGCGCCAGTGGCATTCCGCCGCGAACAGCGCGGCGAGGCGCGCCGGCTCGGCGGCATCGAGCGCTGTCGCGAAATCTCCGAGCCAGGCCCGCGCCGCCGCCTCGGTCGAACTGCCGGTGAGGATGCCGTCCATGGCGCCGTTCCCTCCGTCCCTGAATGTTGGGACGGAGTTTGGGCGCCGGCAGGCGGGCCGGCAAGCCGCGCGGGTCAGGCGGGCGGCACGGCGCCGACCTGGTCGATGATGGGCCGGTACCATTGCGGGCGGCGATGGGCGGCGAAGTTGAACATCTTCTCCTTGCCCTGGCGGCAATCGTCGAGGTCGGCATCGGCGACGATCACCTCATCGCCGAGCGACTTCGCCTCGGCGACAACGATGCCGTTCGGGCTGACGATCACCGAACCGCCGATCAGCCCCGAGCCGTCCTCATTGCCGGCCTTGGCGACCGAGACCGCCCAGGTGGCATTCATATAGGCGTTGGACTGCACCGCGAGCGTCGAGTGGAAGGTGCGCAGCGAGGCGTCCTCGGTGGTCCCGCCCATCGGGTCATAGGCGGCGGAATTGTAGCCGATCAGCATCAGCTCGACGCCCTGCAACCCATAGACGCGCCAGCCTTCCGGCCAGCGGCGGTCGTTGCAGATCAGCATGCCCAGGATGGCGCGGCCCCAGGCATCCGGCCCGCGGAAGGCCGGGAAGCCGAGGTCGCCATACTCGAAATACCGCTTCTCCAGCTGCTGGAAGCGGTCGCCGACGCGCGGTTCGACCGTGCCCGGCAGATGGATCTTGCGGTACTTGCCGAGGATCGTCCCATCCGGCCCGACGGTGATCGACGTATTGAAGTGCTGCCCCTGCGGCGTCAGTTCCGCGAAGCCGACATACATGCCGACGCCGAGCGCCGCGCGCGCGGTCGAACAGCGCCTGGGTGTTCGGCCCCGGCATCGAGGTCTCGAACCAGGCGTCCACCTCCGCCTGGGTTTCGAACAGCCAGCGCGGGAAGAAGGTGGTGAAGGGCAGTTCCGGGAAGACGACGAGCTGCGCGCCCTTCCCCGCCGCGTCCTCCAGCAGGGCGATCATGCGATCGAGGATCTGCTTGCGGCTGTCGGCCTTCTGGTTGGCGCCCATCTGGGCGCCGGCGAGGCGGAGGATACGGCTCATTTGAACAGGTCCCTGAAATCCTGAAGCGTGCCACCGAATGCGCGCCAGACCAGCGCGGCACCAAGGCAGAAGCCGCCGCCGAGCAGCAGCCCCGGCACGCCTTCGCGCATGCCGGCCTGGGCCGACAGGCTGGCACCCAGCAGGCCGAGCACCAGGCCCGACGGCGACGGCGATCATCGCCTGGCCGAAGCCCGGCGGCTGGCGCGGCGGCGGCGCATCCCCGGCGCGCGAGGGGCGCGGCGGGCGCTTCACCCAATGGCCGGGCGGGCGCTTGTCACTCATCGCCGAGATAGGTCCCGTTGTGCTGGCGCGGCACGAACTGCCCCGCGCCGGGCTTCGCCAGCACCGTCGTGCCGTCCCAGATGCAGGCGCCGCGCAGCCAGGTCGCGGCGACGCGCGCCGCCATCCGCCGCCCGTCATAGGGCGACCAGCGGGCATCCTCGTCGTCCTGGATCTCGGCGCGCGTCGAAGGTGAAGTCGCCGGTCTCCATCACCACGAAATCGGCATCCGCGCCGATGCGGATCGCGCCCTTCTTCGGGAACAGCCCGTGGAACTTCGCCGGGCGCTCGGCGCAGTACTTCGCCATCAGCGTCACCGGCAGCGAGCGTTCCGTCAGCAGGGTGAACATCAGCGGCGCGAAGGACTGCATGCCGGTCAGCCCCGCACCCACCGTGAAGATGTCCCCGGTATAGGTCTTGCGATCCTTCGGCCAGGGCGCGTGGTCGGTCGAGACATAGGCGATCTTGCCGGCGGCGAAGGCCTCCCACATGCGCGACACCTCATCGGCCGTGCGGAAGGGCGGGTTGCACTTGCCGAAGCCTTCGAGGCGGATGATGTCCTCCTCGGTCATGCACAGATACTGGATGCAGGCCTCGCCCGACGCCTTGCCGCCCATGTTGCGGAACACCTCGGCGATCTCGAAGCCGCGGGCGAGCGAGGAATGGGCGATATGGACATGCGCGCCCGTCTCCAGCCCGATCTCGAAGATCTCGAGGTCGGCCATGGTCTCGCACAGCGGCGGGCGGGTGCGGCAATGCCAGATCGGCGAGGTGTTGCCGGCGGCCTTCGCCTCCTCGGTCAGGCGGACCACGATCTCCTGGTCCTCGTTGTGGATCGCCACCATCAGGTTGGTCTTGGCGATCTCGCGGAAGGCGGCGACCATGGTCGGGTGGTCGATGCGCGGGAAGCGCACCGCGTCATACTCATATGTAGAGAGCTTGAAGGAGCAGACGCCCGCTTCCGCCATGCCGGCGATGGCGTCGATGCCGCCTTCCTTCCGGATGGTGCCGTACAGCGCCATGTCCACATGGGACAGGCTGTTCACCATCTCGATCTTCTCGGCGAGGATCGAGGCGTCGGTCACCGGGCGCGGCACGTCATAGGGCATGTCGACGCAGGTGGTGACGCCGCCGGCCGCCGCCGACATCGACGCGCCCTTGATCCCCGGCCAGCCGCGCGAGGAGGCGGTGTGCATGTGGCCATCGACCAGCCCGGGCATCACATACTTGCCGCTGTAGTCCGCCACGGCCTTGGCCGGCGGCATCGCCCCCTCCCCGATCGCGGCGATGGTCTCGCCACGGATGGCGACATAGCCGTCGCGCAGCACGCGGTCGGACAGGACGATGTCGCCGCGGATCACGCGGTCGAAGGGGATGGCGTCGGACATGGTCGGGGACTCCCGGCAGAAGAATGGGCGGAGGCTACCGCCAGCCGCCCGGCCTGCCCACCCCGCCGCCGTCTTGATGCCGCCGCCGTGCGGGTGGAGCATGGCGCCATGCAAACGCCCGCCGCGCGCCTGCGCGCCCGCCTCACCCCCGGCAAGCCGGCCATCGCGATGTCCGCGCATAATCCGCTTGCGGCGAAGCTCGCCGCCGAGGCCGGCTTCGATGCCATCTGGGGCAGCGGCTTCGAGTTGTCCGCCGCCCATGCCGTGCCGGACGCCTCCATCCTGTCCTGGGAGACGCACCTCGCCGCCATGCGCGCCATGGTCGAGGTGCAGGACGCCCCGGTGGTGGCGGACATCGACACCGGCAGCGGCAATGCCGTCTCGGTCGCCTATCTGGTGCCACGCTACGCCGCGGCCGGCGTTGCCGCCGTGGTGATGGAGGACAAGACCTTCCCCAAGGATTCCTCGCTGCGCGTCGGCGGCCGGCAGGAACTCGTCCCGGTCGCGGAATTCCAGGGCAAGATCGAAGCCGCGCGCATCGCCGGCGGCCCGCTGGTCATCGCCCGCACCGAGGCGCTGATCGCCGGGCTGGGACAGGAGGAGGCGCTGCGCCGCGGTGCGGCCTATGCCGAGGCCGGCGCGGATGCCGTGCTGATCCATTCCAAGCAGAAGACGCCGGACGAGATCCTGGCCTTCTGTCGTGCCTGGCCCGGCCAGGTGCCGCTGGTGCTGGTGCCGACGTCGTATCCGCGGCTTTCCTTCGCCGAGGTCGCGGCCCTCGACAAGGTCGGGCTCATCATCTGCGGCAACCACGCCATCCGCGCGGCGGTGGCCGCGATGCGCGAGACCTTCGCCGCCATCCTGGCCGAGGGCGGCATCGCCGGGGTGGAGGGGCGCATCGCCAGCGTGCAGGACATCTTCGCCCTGCAGGGCGACGCGCGGATGCGGGAGATCGAGGCGCGGTTCCTGCGCTGACGACCGGCGGGAGAACGGCGCCACCACCGCCCCGTCAGCGCGGCGTGCGCGGCCCCAGCACGACCCAGCGCAGCATCACGCCCAGGCCGATCGCCGGCAGCAGCACGGCGACGCCGAGCAGCCCGCCGATGACCAGTTCGAAGGGCCAGAGGTTATGCGCGGTCGGATCGCGCCATGCCTCGACCACCACGCGCAGCGCGATCGCCGCCGGCAGGCACGCGGCCATGATCGCCAGCGTGCGGCGCGCCGTCGCCAGGCCGAACAGAACCAGCAGCAGCGCGATCGCCGCGAAGCCGGCAAGGCCCGGACCGATCAGCGCGCCCGGCGGTTCGGCCACGCGATACGGCAGCAGCCAATACGGCAGGCCGGTGGCCAGCACCCCCGCCAGGAAGGCGAGCGCCTGCCACGCGCGGTTCACGCTGCGGCCGCCGCGGGAAACAGGCCATCGACGATCCGCAGCGCGAGGCGCGTCGTCTCGCTTTCCCGTTCCGCGTTCCAGGCCAGCGCCACGCCGACGCCACGCACCGGCCCGGCCAGCAGCCGGAAGGCGACACCCGGCGGATCGAGCCGCGCCATCCCTTCCGACACCAGCGCCACGCCCAGCCCCGCCGCGACAAAGCCCAGCTGCGCCATCGCCGAGCCGACTTCCCGCACCGCCACCGGCGCGAAGCCTGCCTCGCGGCAGGCCGCCGTCATCGCATCCGAATAGGCCGGGCTGATCGCGCGCGGCAGCACCAGCATCGGCGCCTCGGCGAGCATGGCGAGGGGCAGCGGGTCGGGCCCCGCCAGCGCGGCATGGCCGAGCGGCAGGGCGGCCACCAGCCGGTCCTCGCCGAGCGCGCGCAGCCGGATCGGCGGCGTCTCCCGGTCCGCGCGCAGCAAGGCCAGGTCCACCTCGCCGCGCCGCAGCGCCTCCAGCGCATCGGCGGTATCCATCTCCCGCACGCCGATCGCGGCATCCGGCCGCGCGGCCTGCAGCGTGCGCACCAGCGGCGGCAGGTAGTCGAACAGCGCCGAGGTGACGCAGGCGATCGCCACCGGTGCGTTCCGCCCGGCGCGAAGTTCGCGCGCCAGCGCCTCAAGGTCGGCCGCATCGCCGGCGACGCGCCGCGCCAGCGGCAGCAGCGCCTCCCCCTCCCGCGTCAGCCGCGCGCCCTTGCCGGTGCGTTCGAGCAGGCGCACGCCCAGTTCGCGTTCCAGCGCCTGGATCTGCGCCGTCAGCGGCGGCTGCGATACGCCCAGCCGCGCGGCGGCACGCCCGAAATGCCCTTCTTCGGCAACGGCGAGGAAATGCCCGAGGCGGCGGACAAGGCGGAAATCCATCGCGATACGGAAATCCTATCTCGCCCGTCGGTCAATCGGATTGGACGATCACGCCATACGGGGGCACAAAGCCGGGCAGTTGCGCTCTGAAGGGAGAACGCCCGTGAAGCTCCACGCCGTGAAGGTCCACCCGTCCAAGTCGCTGCTGAAGCGCGAGGACCAGCTCGCCTGGAAGATGGCCGGCGTCGCCACCGACAAGGTGGCGGTCGAGAAGGACGTCCAGGAGATGATCATCAACCGGGTCATCGACAACGCCTCGGTCGCGATCGCCGCGATCAACCGCCGCCCGGTCGTCTCGGCGCGCGGCATGGCGCTCGGCCATGCGAAGAAGGGCGGCGGCGCGCAGGTGATGGGCGTGAAGTCCGCCACCACCGTCTCCCCCGAATGGGCGGCCTGGGCGAACGGCACCGCGGTGCGCGAGCTCGACATGCACGACACCTTCCTCGCCGCCGACTACTCCCACCCGGGCGACAACATCCCGCCGGTGCTGGCCGTCGCGCAGGCGATGGAGAAGTCCGGCCGCGACCTGATCCGCGGCCTCGCCACCGGGTATGAACTCCAGATCGACCTGGTGCGCGCCATCTGCCTGCATGAGCACAAGGTGGACCACATCGCCCATCTCGGGCCTTCGGCCGCGGCGGGCATCGGCACGCTGCTCAACCTGAAGCAGGAGGTGGTGTTCCAGGCGATCCAGCAGGCGCTGCACACCACCATCTCCTTCCGCCAGTCCCGCAAGGGCGAGATCTCGTCCTGGAAGGCCTATGCCCCGGCCCATGCCGGCAAGCTGGCGATCGAGGCGGTGGACCGCTGCATGCGCGGGGAGGGCGCGCCCTCGCCCATCTATGAAGGCGAGGATTCCGTCATCGCCTGGGTGCTGTCGGGCCGGTCGAACCGCGACGACGTCTATGGCCCGGTCTATTACCAGGTGCCGCTGCCCGAGGCGGGCGAGGCCAAGCGCGCCATCCTGTCCTCCTACACCAAGGAGCATTCGGCCGAGTACCAGTCCCAGGCGCTGATCGACCTCGCCTTCCGCATGCGGGAGCAGATCAGCGACTTCGACGCGATCGAGAAGATCGTCATCCACACCTCCCACCACACCCACTACGTGATCGGGACGGGGGCGAACGACCCCCAGAAGATGGACCCGAAGGCGAGCCGCGAGACGCTCGACCACTCGATCATGTACATCTTCGCCGTCGCCCTGCAGGACGGGCGCTGGCACCATGTCGACAGCTACGCGCCCCGCGCGCCGGCCGGGCCGACACCGTCCGCCTGTGGCACAAGATCGTCACCACCGAGGACCCGGAATGGACCCGCAAGTACCATTCCAAGGACCCCGAGGAACTGGCCTTCGGCGGGCGCGTCGAGATCATCTTCAAGGACGGCTCGAAGCTGGTCGATGAGCTGGGCGTGGCGAACGCCCACCCGAACGGTGCCAAGCCGTTCGGCCGGGCGGACTACATCCGCAAGTTCCGCACCATCACCGACGGGCTGCTCTCGGCGCGGAGACCAACCGCTTCATCGAGGTGGTGCAGGACCTGCCGAAGCTGAAGGCGGGCGAACTCGGCGCGCTGAACGTCGCGCTGCCGGCGGGCACGCTGCTCGACGCCAAGCCCGGCATCTTCTGAACGCGTCCGGCCGGGCGGTGCGCCAGCGCACCCGCCCGGCCACCCCACCCTTCCAAAGGTCGAGGAACGACATGAGCGAAACGCCCGACATCAAGAAAGGCCTGGTCGGTGTCTATGCCGACGTCTCCAGCATCTCGAAGGTGATGCCCGAGACCAACAGCCTGACCTATCGCGGCTATGCCGTGCAGGACCTGTGCGAGAACGCCTCCTTCGACGAGACCGCCTTCCTGCTGTGGAACGGCGAACTGCCCTCCGCCAGCGCAACTCGCCGCCTTCCGCGCCGAGGAGAAGGCGAACCGCGCCCTCTCCCCGGCCCTGCTGCGGGTGATCGCGGACTTCCCGAAGGACGCGCATCCGATGGATGCGATCCGCACCGCCGTCTCCTTCATGGGGATGGAGGACCCGGAATGGGCCGACATCGGCGACGCCGCCCAGCGCCGCAAGGCGATGCGCCTGCTGGCCAAGATCCCGACCGCGGTCGCCGCCGCGCACCGGGCCTCGAAGGGCCAGGCGCCGATCGCGCCCGACACCGCGCTGTCCTTCAACGAGAACTTCTTCCACATGGTGTTCGGCAAGGTGCCGCAGCCGGAGGTCATCCGCGCCTTCGACGTCAGCATGATCCTGTATGCCGAGCACACCTTCAACGCCTCGACCTTCACCGCGCGCACCGTCACCTCGACCCAGGCGGACATGCACGGCGCCATCACCGCGGCCATCGCCGCGCTGAAGGGCCCGCTGCATGGCGGCGCCAATGAGGCGGTGATGCACATGCTGAAGGAGATCCCCTCCCCCGAGGCGGCGAGCGAGTGGCTGGAGGGCAAGTTCGACCACAAGGCGCTGGTGATGGGCTTCGGCCACCGCGTCTACAAGACCGGCGACAGCCGCGTGCCCACCATGAAGAAGTACGCCGAGATCATGGCCGAGGTGGTCGGCGACCGGCGCTGGATGAACACCTCCAACGTGCTCGCGAAGATCATGCTGGAGCGCAAGAACATCCACCCCAACCTCGATTTCCCGGCAGGCCCCGCCTACTTCCTGATGGGTTTCGACATCCCGCTGTTCACGCCGATCTTCGTCTGCTCGCGCATCACCGGATGGGCGGCGCATGTGCTGGAACAGGCCGCCGACAACCGGCTGATCCGCCCGCTGTCGGTCTATACCGGCGTCGAGCAGCGCGCCGTCGTGCCGCTGGCGTCACGCGGGTAGCGCGCCCGGCAATGACCGCCTTCTCCCGCCGCGCACACGCAGCGCGGCGGGAGAGCAACGCGCAGCGCGCCGATGCGTTGCACCGCCGCCAGCCGCCATGTCGCGCGTCGAACGCGACACGCACGACACACAATCCGCATCGCGACGACGCATGACGTGCGAATTGCACGCGCGTGCGCACGGATTCTGTTGACACGCAATATGCGCGTGCAGATAGCGTGCTCAGCGCGCGAATCATCTTGCGCGATTCGTCGGACTCGCTCTCTCGCACATCGCTTCCGCACGACAGCAGTCGGATCGCCATGCAGCAGAGACCAACGACGCATCGGGAAGGGTGACCGCCGCAGCAGGGAAGGACGGTCGATGGACCGCAGGCTCATGGGATGGACGGCGACGAGACGCCATCCATCCCGCATCGCCGGCGACGCAGCGCAGGTGCTGCAGCCAGGCGACGGCGAAATCGGCAGCGTCATGCGGTGGGGATATGCCGCAATCGCGCCGCATTGCGCCGCCCGCATCCAGATGATCGCCAGACAGCCGACGGAGCGCGCCACGGGATCCGCGCGCCTGAAGCCGGCCCGTTCCCACCTGCTGTCCCCCACGGAGCCGCCGCACATCCAAGCGTCGCGCCCCAATCACCGGAACGCACGGAGACACCACACACCATGACAGACATCATCGAGACCACCGAGACCGAGGAAGGCCTGCGCGCCCAGCCGATGGCGATGGCCGCCGCGAAGAAGAAGGCACCGGCCAAGAAGAAGCCGGCCGCCAAGAAGGCCGCCGCGAAGAAGCCGGCCGCCAAGAAGGCCGCCGCGAAGAAGCCGGCTGCCAAGAAGGCCGCGCCGAAGAAGGCCGCCGCCAAGAAGGCCGCGCCGAAGAAGGCCGCTGCCAAGAAGGCCGCGCCGAAGAAGGCCGTCGCCAAGAAGGCCGCGCCGAAGAAGGCCGCGCCGAAGAAGGCCGCTGCCAAGAAGGCCGCGCCGAAGAAGGCCGTCGCCAAGAAGGCCGCGCCGAAGAAGGCCGCCGCCAAGAAGGCCGCGCCGAAGAAGGCCGCTGCCAAGAAGGCCGCGCCGAAGAAGGCCGTCGCCAAGAAGGCCGCGCCGAAGAAGGCCGTCGCCAAGAAGGCCGCTCCGAAGAAGGCCGTCGCCGCCAAGGCCGCCCGAAGAAGGCCGTCGTGAAGTCCGGCGCCCGCGTCGAGGCGGCGAAGAAGGCCGCCGCGACGCGCGCCGCGAACAAGGCCGCCAAGGCCGCCGCCGCCGCCGCTGCCGCCGGCCGCCGGCCGTGTCGGAAACCCCGGCCGACTGAGACCACCGCCGATCCCGGCGAGGGGGCGCTGTCCGCCATGCGGGCGGCGCCCTTTTCGCTTCGTGCCTTTTCGAGCAGCTCCGGCCGCATCATGACCACCATCCAGCCCCTGCCGCCGGCCGAACGCCATCGCCTCGCACCGCTGCTCGAAACCTATGCCGGCGAGATGCGCGACACCCTGGCCGGCAGCCGGCCCGCCGCGCGGCGCACGAGGCCGCCGCGCTGCTCGCCGCCGATCCGCGCACCGAGATCCTCGTCGCGACCGAAGGCCGACGACATCCTCGCCTTCGCCATCTTCTTCGACCTGCCCGAGGTGGTCTTCGCCCGCCGCTGCGGCGCGCTCGACGACCTGTTCGTGCGCCCCGACCGTCGCGGCCGCGGCCTCGCGCGCGCCCTGATCGGCGCGCTGTGCGACCTCGGGCGCGAACGCCGCTGGTCGCATCTGCGCTGGATCGTGCCCGAGGCCGACCGCGGCGCCATCGCCCTGTATGAACGCATCGCCGAGCGCGCCGACTGGCGTTCCTACGTCATTCGGCTCGACCCGGAGGCTTCGCTGTGACAAACACTCCCCCATCGCGCGCCTGACGCGCCGCCCGCGCAGGCACAACACACCGCCGCGCCCTCCGGAACCTGCCTCATGTCCTTTGCCACTCTGCCCGCGCCGCTGCGCGACGCACTCACCGCCCGCGGCTATGCCGAACCCACCGCCGTGCAATCCGCCGTGCTGACCCCCGAGGCCGCGGGGCGCGACCTGCTCGTCTCCGCCCAGACCGGCTCGGGCAAGACCGTCGCCTATGGCCTGGCCCTCGCCCCCGAGCTGATCGGCGACGCGCCGCGCCTGCCGCCGGCCGGCCCGCCGCTGGCGCTGGTGGTCGCGCCGACGCGCGAACTCGCCCTGCAGGTGAAGGCGGAACTCGCCTGGCTCTACGGCCCGGCCGGCGGGCGCATCGTCTCCTGCGTCGGCGGCATGGACCCGGTCGCCGAGCGGCGCGCAGCTCGTCCCAGGGCGCGCATATCGTCGTCGGCACGCCCGGCCGCCTGCGCGACCACCTCGAACGCGGCAACCTCGACCCCGGCCGCGCTGCGCGCCGTGGTGCTCGACGAAGCCGACGAGATGCTCGACCTCGGCTTCAGGAGGAGCTCGAGGCGATCCTCGACGAGACGCCGGCCGAACGGCGCACGCTGCTGTTCTCGGCCACCGTGCCGCGCGGCATCGCCGCGCTGGCCAAGGGCTACCAGCGCGACGCGCTGCGCATCGAGGCGACCAGCCAGGCCGAGCCGCATGGCGACATCGAGTACCGCGCCGCCGTGGTCGCCCCGCATGAGATCGAGCGCGCCGTGGTCAACGTGCTGCGGCTTCGAGGATGCGCGCATCGCCATGGTGTTCTGCGCGACGCGCGCCACCGTCGCGCCGCCTGCACGGCAACCTGCTCGGAACGCGGCTTCTCGACCGTCGCGCTGTCGGGCGAGCTGTCCCAGGCGGAGCGCAATCGCGCCCTGCAGAACCTGCGCGACGGCCGCGCGCGCGTCTGCGTCGCGACCGACGTCGCCGCGCGCGGCATCGACCTGCCGGACCTCGGCCTGGTCATCCACGCCGAATTGCCGCGCGACCCGGATACGCTGCTGCATCGCTCCGGCCGCACCGGGCGCGCCGGGCGCAAGGGCGTCTCGCGTCCTGCTGGTGCCGCATACGCGCCGGCGGCCTCGGCGAGCGGCTGATCGCCGCCGCGCGGGTGAAGGCCAGCTGGGGCGCCGGCGCCGTCGGTCGAGGCGATCCGCGCGCGCGACGATGAACGGCTGGGCGAACAGGCCCTCGCCCTGGTCGACCGACGAGCCGGCCGATGCCGACATCGCCCTGGCGCGCCGCCTGCTCGCCGACCCGGCCTTCGCCGCACGCGGGCCGGAGGCGGTCGCCGCCGCGCTGCTGCATGTGCTGCGCGGCCCGCTGCCGGCGCCCGAGGAACTGAGCGAGATCAACGAGCGCCCCGCCCCGCGCGAGGCGATCCCCCGGCGCGAGAACACGCCCCCGGTCGCCGACGGCGCAGGAAGGCATCTGGTTCCGCATGGATGTCGGCCGCGACGGGCGTGCCGACCCGAAATGGCTGCTGCCCTTCCTGTGCCGGCGCGGCCATGTCACGCGGCAGGAGATCGGGCGCATCCGCATCCTGTCGCGCGAGACGCAGTTCGAGGTGGCGCCCTATGCCGCCGCGCGCTTCGCCGCCGCGGCGCGCAAGGCGGATGGCGATGACGCGCATATCCACATCATCCCGATGCAGCCGGTGAAGGCGCCGGCGCGCCGGTCGCGGCCGCCGGCGCAGTGAGCAAGGTTGGAGGGGCGTCGCCCCTCCAAGCCACCCCGCCAAATGCAGTGCCATTTGGAATGCCATGTTTTGGCGCTGGGCCGGGTCGGGCCGGGCTGCGTCGGCGATATGCAGCGCCGGCGCCTGGTGCTGGCTGCCATGGCCTCGACGGCAGCCTTGGTCGCAGCATCGTGAACCGCAGGGCCATCGTCCGCCCTGACGTGGATCCTGACCGCAGCGCCCTACGCCTGACTCGCAGTCCAAAGGCCCCGGCCTTTGGTCGGGCGTGGTCTGGAGGGGCAAGGCCCCTCCGGCCTTCACCGCGCCTCCCAGTGCTCCCCGTCGCGCATCGCGGCGCCTTCGGCCTCCAGCTTGATCAGATGCGCCAGCAGGCTGCGCGCCGCCGCCGGCACCAGCCGCGCGTCGAGCGCCGGGCCATAGACCGGCGGCACCAGCTCCCGCGCCGTCGCGCGGCGCGGCCGTCGCGCAGCGCGTCCAGCACCATCGCCTCGCGCTCCAGCCGATGCGCGGCGAGCGCGGCGACGAAGGGCCGCGGGTTGGGCAGCGGCGGGCCGTGGCCGGGCAGGTACAGCCGGTCGTCGCGCGCCGTGCAGCCGCGCCAGCGACGCCATATAGGCCGCCATGTCGCCATCCGGCGGGCTGACCACGGTGGTCGACCACGACATGACGTGGTCGGCGCTGAACAGGATGCCGGTCCCCTCCAGCGCGAAGCACAGATGGTTGGCGCAATGGCCGGGCGTGTGGATCGCGCTCAGCCGCCAGTCGACGCCCTCGACGCCGGCGCCGTCGGGCAGCGTCACGTCGGGGTGGAAGCCATGGTCGCCGCCCTCGCCGCCCTGGTCGGGCGGCGTCATGTGCGGGCCGAAGCCGTAGGAGCGCGCGCCGGTCGCCCGCTGCAGCGCGGCGACGCCCGGCGAATGGTCCCGATGCGTGTGGGAGACGAGGATATGCGTGATCCGCTCGCCCTCCGTCGCGCGCAGGATGGCGCGCGAGATGCGCCGGCATCCTCCGGCCCGGGGTCGAGCACCGCGACCGACGACCCCGCCGCCGATGATCCAGGTATTGGTGCCGCGAAAGGTGAAGGGCCCGGGATTGCCGCACAGCACGCGGCGCACGCCGGGCGCGGTCTTCTCGACCTGCCCGGGCGGCAGGCGTGTCCTCCTTGAGGAAGGGGATGCTCACTGGTTCCTCCGCATCGCCGCGCGCTTGAGTTCCCGGTGCAGGATGTACAGGCCCGAGGCGACGATCAGCACGGCGCCGGCCAGCGTGCTCCAGCTCGGCTGCATCCGAGAAGACCACCCAGCCGAGCGCCACCGACCACAGGATCGAGGTGTAGGAATACGGCCCGAGCGCCGAGACCTGCGCCGAGGCATAGGCCTCCGTCAGCATGATCTGCGCGACGCCGCCGATCAGCCCGACCAGCACCAGCAGCACGAATTCGGTGAGGCTCGGCGTGGTCCAGAAGAAGGGCAGCGCCACCAGGGTGAAGGCGGTCATCAGCAGCGACTGCCACAGCACGATGGTCGTCGAGGATTCCGTCGCCGACAGGCGAGCGCACCAGCAGGGTGGTGATGGCCGACCAGACGCCCTGCACCACCGCGGCCGTCATGCCGATCGCGACCAGGCCATGCGGCATGCCGCCGC
>CAVSZN010000026.1:0-39602 GCA_963732425.1 uncultured Alphaproteobacteria bacterium | reverse complement strand
AGGGCGGCGCCATCGCCTCCGTCACCAGCGCCGATTTCCTGCAACAGCACCCCGCGCCGCCGCGCCCGCGACGGCACGACGATATCCGGCGCGAGCGCCATCGCGGCATTGGAGGCCGCGTCGCGGTCATCCTCCAGGAACCAGCCGATCGCCGGCCCGGCGAACCCCTGCCCGCGCAGCCTCGGCACCCAATCCTCCCCGTCATGGGCGCCGAGCAGGCGCAGCACGAGTCGGCCTCGACCGCCCTCCGGCGCGCACCCGGGACACCTCCAGCGCGATCCGCCGCGTGGCCAGCGCCGCGCGCGCCTCTTCCTTCGCGGCGGCCGAGATCGTCTCGGCACAACGCGGGTCGACCAGCAACAGCCGCACCGGGCGCCCCGCCGGCCGCAGCGCCCCGCGCAGCCGCGCCGCCACATTCGCCGACGCGCGCCGGCGGCGGGGCAAGGGTGGCGAAGCGGTCGCGCACCATCACCTGCTCGGCGGCCAGCGCCGAGCGCTGCCCGCTGCGCTGCGCCGGATGCGTCCGGTAGAAGGCGACCGGCCAGCGAGCCTGCGCGATGCGCGCGCCCGCCACCGCCGCGCGCAGCCACAGCTCGTAATCGAACACCGCCGACAGCCCGGTATCGAGCCGCCCGCCGAGCTGGTCCCAGAGCGCCGCGCGACCAGCACCTCGGGTTGCAGGAAGAACCGCCCAGCCCCCCAGCGCCCGAACACGTCGGCCAGCCCCGCCAGGGTGAAGTCCTGCGGCCCGCCGGCCAGCGGCTGCTGCAACCCGGTGATCCGCCGCGCCGCGATGCGCCACCGACCAGCCATGCACCAAATCCGCCGCCGGGTCCGCCGCAAAAGCCGCCCCCAGCACATGCAGCGCGCCGGGCGCCAGCAGGTCATCGGCATTGATCCAGCCGATGAGGTCGGCATCGCTGCCGGCAAAGCCCTTGCCGATCGCCTCCGCCGGCCCGCCATCGGGCTCGACGATCACGCCATGCAGCCGGTCCCGGTGGCGCGCCAGCACCGCCGCCGTGCCATCGGTCGACCCGCCATCGACGACGACATGCTCGACCGCCGGATACCCCTGCGCGGCGACCGACAGGATCGTCTCCTCCAGCCACGGCCCCGGATTGAGGCAGGGCGTCACCAGCCGGATGCGCGGCCAGCGCCCGCCCGGCGGCAGCAGCGCCTCGAAGCCCCGCCGCGCGGCCTCGGGCGGGCGCGGCGAAGGGCCAGGGCAATTCGCCGAAGCGCGGCCAGGCGGCGCCGGCGAGCATCGGCTCCCCCGCCGCCGGCAAGCCGCCGAGCAGCGCCGCGGCCGCCGCCGCATCCCCCGCCGCCAGTGCCGCATAGCCCGCATTGAACCGCGTCGACGGGATCGCCCGGCAGCGCCGCCTGCGCCGCCGCGAAGGCGATCGCCGCCCGCGCCGGGCGATGCGTCGCGAGATGCGCGAGCCCCGCCAGGCTCTGCGTCACGCCGAGGCCGGGCCGCGTCAGCCGCTCGACCAGCGCGCGGGTGCCACGCGCCTGCACCGCCGCGCCCAGCGCCGCGCAGCAGGTCGTCCCGCCCGGCCTCCTCGGCGAGGCGCGCGAGTTCGACCATATCGGCCTCCGGCGCGGCGCGCGGGGCGATGCAGGCGGCCGCGACCATGTCCTCGAGCAGCGCCAGGTCGGCGCCGTCCTGCAGGCTGCGGCGGAAACTCGGCAGGCCGGAGGCGAGCAGCAGCCCGACCGTCGCGCGGTCCGGCCGGCCGCGCCAGCACAGCCGCAGCACCGCGGTCGCTTCCGCCGTCGCGCCGGTCACGTGCAGACTGCGCCGCGCACCGCGATGCCGGGCGCCGCGAGGGCCGGGATCGTCGCTCGCCGGCGAGCGCCGCCAGCGCCAGCGCGCGCGGCGGCGGCCGGCCGGTCCAGCCGCGCATGCAGCAGCGCCGCGCGCAGCCTCAGCGGCGGATCACCCCGGCGTCGTCGATCGCCGCGGCGGCGAGGGCGACGGCAGCCTCGGTGTCACGCGCCGCCGGGCGGCCTCGGCGGCGGCCAGCCGGTCCTCGGCCTCGGACGGGTGCGTCATGCGCGCTGCTATTCCGCCGCTTGCGCCACTGCGGGCAGCACCGCCGAGAGCGAGGTGCGCACCACGATCGCCGCCGGCCCCGGCGCCGCCAGCGCCGCGGCCAGCGCCGGGAAATCGGCGTTGCTGTCCACCCGCGTCACCGGCACGCCGAAGGCGCCGCACCAGGCGACGAAATCCGGGTTGGCCAGCGAGGTGCCCGACACCCGCCCCGGATGGGCCCGTTCCTGATGGATGCGGATCGAGGCATAGGATCCGTTGTCCGACAGCAGCAGCTTGAGCGGCACGCCGCGCGCCACGGCCACGGCGAATTCGCCCGCGGTCATCAGCGCGCCGCCATCGCCCACCGCCGCGATCACCTGCCGGTCCGGGTAGCGCAGCGCGGCGGCGACCCCCGCCGGCACGCCGAAGCCCATCGCGCCCGAGACCGGCGCCAGCAGCCGCTGCGGCGGCACCCAGGGCACCTTGCGGTAGAAGGGCGCGCCGAAGGTGCCGGCATCGAGGGTGACGATGGCATCGGCATCGGCGACCTCGCCCACCAGCCGCGCCACCTCGGCGAAGGCGACGCCGTCATTGTGGTGGCCGGGCCGTATGCCGGTATCGGCAAGGTGGATCGCCCGCAGCCGCGCATTCCAGCCGTCACGCGTGGCCGGGCGCGCCCGGCGCCTCGGCGCGCCAGCGCGTCGATCAGCGCCAGCGCATCGGCGGCCAGCGCCATCGCGGCCGGGAACTGCCAGCCGAGGAAGCGCGGCTCGGCACACACATGCACCAGGCGCTGGCCCCGGCCGGCCAGGTCCAGCCCTGGGTGGTGATGTCGGTCAGCCGCGTGCCGAGGGCGAGCACCAGGTCGGATTCCGCGAAGGCCGCCCGCTGCGCATCCGGGTTGCGCAGGCCGAGGTCGCCCGCATAAAGCGCGTGGTCATTGGCGAACAGATCCTGGCGGCGGAAGGAGACGGCGACGGGCAGCCTCCAGGCCTCGGCGAAGGCCCGCAGCGCCTCCCGCCCGCCGGGCCGGTCGAAGGCGTGGCCGGCGAGCAGGATCGGGCGCTCGGCGCCGCGCAGCAGCGACGCCAGGCGCGCCACCTCGGCCGGCGCCGGGATGGCGGGCGCCGGCAGCGTGCGCCGGCAGGGCCGGGGCGGTGCAGGGCTCGGCCAGCACATCCTCGGGCAGCGAGAGCACCACCGGCCCCGGCACGCCCTGCATCGCCATGGCATATGCCGCGGGCGATCAGTTCCGGGATCTGGTCGCGGCTCGGTCGCCTCGCCGACCCATTTGGCGATGCCGCCGAACATCCGCCCGTAGTCGATCTCCTGGAAGGCGTTGCGGCGCAGGTCGCGCTTCTCCACCTGGCCGACCAGCAGGATCAGCGGCACCGCATCCTGCTCGGCCGTATGCACCGCGATCGAGGCATTGCAGGCGCCGGGCCCGCGCGAGACCAGCACGACGCCCGGCCGCCCGGTGATCTTGGCGTCGGCGACCGCCATGAAGCCGGCGCCACCTTCGCTGCGGCAGGTGACGAGGTCGATCGCCGGCATGGGCATGCAGCGCATCGAGCAGCGCGATGTAGGATTCGCCCGGCACGCAGAAGGCGCGGTCGATGCCCTGGTCGGCGAGGAAGTCGATCAGTCGTTCGGCGGCGGTTGGCATCGGGCTGCTTTTCCTTCGGACGTGCCGTTCCGATAGCGCGCCACGCGCCGATGATCCATGGCAGGGGGTGGCGGAACCTGCACGCCACGCTATGAAGGGTCCAGAAGCAAGGCGTTGGAGGCCCGGGGTGGGCGGACGCAGCCTTGCCGCAGGGAGAAGCCCCATGATGCCGGATCGCCGCGCAACACTCGCCCTCGCTCTCGCCGCCGGCCTCGCCGCGCCGGCCGTGCGCGCGCAGACCGCCGGCTGGCGGCCGACCCGGCCGATCCGCCTGATCGTGCCCTTCGCGCCCGGGCGGTTCGAACGACATCGTCGGGCGGCTGGTCGCCGAAGCCGGCCGGCACGCTGCTCGGCCAGCCCGTGATCATCGAGAACCGCGCCGGCGCCGGCAGCATGGTCGGCGCCGAGGCCGCGGCGCGCGCGCCGGCCGATGGCTACACGCTGCTGATCAACAGCGCGCAGTCGACGGTGCCGGCCATCGTCGCGAACGTGCCCTACAACTCGGTCGACGATTTCGTCGGCATCGCGGTCGCCGGCTTCTCGCCCTATGTGCTCGCGGTCAATCCGGGCCTGCCGGCGCGCACCGCGCCAGGAACTGGTCGCGCTGCTGAAGGCCAGCCCGGGGCGCTACAACTTCGCCTCCGCCGGCCTCGGCAGCGGCGTGCATGTCGGCGGCGAGCTGTTCCGCGCCATGACCGACACGCAGTTCGAGATCGTCCACTACCGTGGCGGCGGGCCGGGCGTCGCCGCGATCCTGAGCAACGAGGCGCAGTTCGGCCTGCCGACCATGGCCTCCTCGCTCGGCCAGGTGCGCGGCGGCGGCGTGCGCGCGCTCGCCGTCGCTGCCGCCCAGCGCAGCCCCGCGCTGCCCGACGTGCCGAGCGCGGCCGAGGCCGGCCTGCCCAACCTCATCCATGAGGAGAACTTCCCGATCCTCGCGCCGAAGGACACGCCGCCCGAGATCGTCGCCGCGCTCGGTGTCGCCTTCCGCACCGCGATCCAGCGCATCGCCCCGCGGCTGATCGAACTGGCCGGCGTCGCCCCGCGCGAGGGCTACGACACCTCCGCGAAGGTGATGGACCTGGTTCGCGAGGGCGTCGAGGCTGAACACGCGGGTGCTGCGCCAGGCCGGCGTGCAGCCGCAATAGGCCCACGCGCCCGCCCACCGGGGGGATGCCGAACGGCGCGGAACATGCGATGAATTGTCCTTGAGGGACGGCGCCTGAATGCCGTGCCCCAGGGAGGCCAACGTCCATGACCACGCGCCGCGCGGCCCTCGCGCTCGCCCTCGCCACACCTGCCATTTCAACCGCCCGCGCCCAGGGTGCGTGGCGGCCCGACCGCCCGGTGCGCGTCGTCGTGCCCTTCGCGCCCGGGCGGCGCGACCGACGTGCTCGCGCGCGTGCTGTCCGAACCGCTTGGCGCCGCTGCTCGGCCAGCCGATCGTCATCGAGAACCGCGCCGGCGGTGCCGCCGGGCTGATCGGCAGCGACGCGGTCGCGAAATCGCCGCCCGACGGGCACACCGTGCTGCTGCATTCCAACGCGCATGTCATCGCGCCGAGCCTCGTCGCGCGCATGCCCTATGACGTGCTGGCGGATTTCGCGGCGGTCGCGCATCTGGGGCGCGTGCCGCAGGTGCTGGTGGTCAACACGCGCCTGCCCATCACCGACATGGCCAGCCTGCTCGTGTGGCTGCGCGCCAATTCGGGGCAAGATCAACTTCGCCTCGGCCGGGATCGGCAGCGGCAATCACCTGGCCTCGGAGATCTTCCGCGCCGCGACGCCCGGGATCGAGATGGAGATGGTGCAGTTCCGCGGCGGCGGGCCGGCCATGCAGGCGGTGATCGCGGGCGATGCGCATATGTGCATCGACCCGGTCTCCTCGGCGCTCAGCCACATCCGTGGCGGCACGGTGCGCGCGGTCGCCGTCGCCGGGCCGACACGCACCCCGGTGCTGCCCGATGTGTCCTCGGCCAGCGAGGCCGGGCTTCCGGCCTGGGACGCGGCCGCGTGGTTCGGCGCCTTCGTGCCGGCGCGCACGCCGCCGGCCGCCGTCGCCGCGCTGAATGCGGCCTGCAACACCGCGATGGGGCGGCTTGGGCCGCGGCTTGCCGACCTGGCGGTCGAGGTGCAACCGCCACTCGCGACCCCGGCGGCCTTCGATGCCTTCGTGCGCGCCGACCTCGTGCGGGTGGCCGAGGTGCTGAGCAAGGCGGGCGTCCGGCCCGAATAGGGCGAGGCCGCATCATGCCCGATCGGGTGGTTTGACCCGGTCGGGCCGTGCCGCTCGCCGCATCTGTTCGCTGCGGCCTGCGGTCGCGTCGTTCGGCCCTATTCGCTGCGGGTAGCGTTGCCCGATCGGTGATTCCACCGATCGGGACCTGCCTTAGCTCCCGCGCTGCATCAGTTCGACCACCGCGCGCTGCCAGGCTTCCCAGGCCTGGTCGGCGGCGCTGCCGGCCTGGTCTGCCTCGCGGCTGGCGGCGTTCAGGCGGCGGCGGGCCTCCTGCAGGTCGGTGCCGGTGCGGTCCTCGGCGGCCTGGCGGGCGCGGGCCAGGGCCTGGTCGGCGGTGCGATAGGCGCGCTGCTTCATGCGCGCATCGTCGAGCAGGCGGCGCAACTCGCCCATCGCCTCGACCGCCGCGACGAGGTCGGCGCGGCCGGGCACATCCGCGGGCGTGCGGGCCAGAACCTCCTGCAGGCGCTCCATGGTGCCGGGGCCACCGGGCAGGCGGCGCAGGTTCTGCTCCAGGTCGAATTGCTGCCAGCGCAGCAGGATCGGCTCGCCCAGGCCGGCATCCCACAGCGGCATGTCCTGGCGGACCGGCCGCTCATAGGCGAGGCGCAGCGTCTGCGGCCCGCCCTCCAGCGTGGCTTCGTAGCGCAGGCCGAAATCGCCCTGCGAGACGACGGGGAAGCGCGGCGTCGCTCCCGGGCGCTGCGGCATGTCCACCACCACCATGCCGCGCACCCCGCGCGGGTCGATGGCGATCGCGGTCTCCTCGACCCGCTGCAACTCGACGCGCACGAAGCCGCGGCGCAGCGCGACGGCGGTGACGCGTTCATTCGTCGTCGCGGTCTGCGCCACCTGCACGTCGCGGTCGCGCCCGAAGGCGAGGATGCGGCCATCGCCGGCCGGCATGGCGCGGATCTCGGCATCGCCGAGGAAGACGCCGGCCTCCGGCCCCTCCGCGCCATACACGGTCGCGAGGCCGTCCGGCAGCGTGTGCGGCGAGGCGTTGCGGATGCGCACCGCCTGCAACGGGCTGCGGGCATTGAGGTCCTGGATCCACCAGACCCGTTCGGCCGGCAGGCGGATGTCGAGGAAGGGGACGTTCGCCGTCTCGCCGCTGCGGATCGTCACCGGCTCGGCGAGGACGAAGGCGACGCGCCCGGCCGAGGCCTCGGCGACGGCACCGCCGGCCGGGCGCCGAGGTGCCGGCGATGGCGCCGCCGACCGGGGCATCGGGCGCGCCGGCGCGGCGGGCCATCTGCGGCGCGGCGGCGAAGGATTCGCGCGACGGCCATGCGGGGCCGGCGGCGGCGAGGGCAGCGGGATGGGCCGCCCGCCGGTGTCGGGCGGACCTGCACGGCGCCGGCGATGCGCACCGGCAATTCGGGGCGCGGCACGGTGATCGGGTCGTAGATGCGCTGGCGGAAGGCGGCGGCCTCCCCCGAGACCAGGGCGAGGCGCACCGCGTCCCAGTCGCTGCCCGAGGCGTTCTCCACCACCGCCCAGCCCTGCAGCCGGGCCTGCGGGCCGGTGGGCGCCGGCGTGCCGGGTGCGGCGGGGGCGGCGCCCAGCGCGGGCACCAGCAGGCGGTAGGACGGCTTCCACAGCGGCGCGCCGGCGACATAGAGCACCGCGACCTGGCGGGCGCGGTCCGCGCGCAGGCGGATGTCGATGCGCCGTTCATCGGCGGTGCGCGCGGCGGCCAGCGCCTCCGCCGCCCGCGCCACCCGGCCGGCGAGCGCCTCGTCGAGCAGCTTCACCTCGTCGCCCTCGCGCAGCAGCACGGTGACGAGGCCGCGCGGGGTGATCAGCGTCAGGCGCAGGCCGCCCGGCGCGCCGGCGACCGATGCGACCTCGGCGGCGTCGGCGATGCGGCCGCGCGCGTTGCCGGCCTCGGCCTCCTGGCCGCGCAGGGCGGCGAGCAGGCGGGCGCGGCTGTCGAAATCCTCGGCCTGCAGAGGCAGGCCGCGGAAGGCCTCGCCGGTCAGGTCGCGGGCGGGCAGGCGCAGGCCTTCGACCGTGCCGGCGGAATCGACCACGATCAGGCTGCGCAGCAGGTCGTCCACATCATCGGTGCGGGCGCGGAAGGTGACGTTGCCATCGGCCGGCACCTCCCCGGCGCGTTCGATCTGCGCGAGGCCGGCGGAGGAGAGCGTCACGCTGCGCACCGGCAATTCGGTTGCGAGCGCGGTGGAGGCGGTCAGCAGGAAGGCAAGGGTCAGGCGGCGCATGGCGTTGTCCTCTCCTCGGGCGCGGCGGAGGGTAGGAAGCCCGGCGCTGCCGGTCCAGCGCGGCCGGCTGCCGCCCGGATGAAGCGCTTCAGTGCGGCGGTGACGGGCATCACAGGAAGGCCGGCAGCAGCGATCCGACCATCAGCAGCGCCATGGTGATGTTGAAGCCGCGCAGCGCCGCACGGCGTGCGCAGGATGCGCGACGCGCCGGCACCGAGCCCCGCCCAGACCAGCGTGCAGGGCAGGCCGACCAGCGGCGAAGACGGCGGCGATGCGCAACCCCTCGGCCAGCGTGTCGCCGGCCGGCGTGGTGAAGGCCGGGATGGCGGCGAGCGCGATCATCCACGCCTTCGGGTTCACCCATTGGAACAGCGCCGCGCCGATGAAGCCGAGCGGCGGGCGGGACGGCCCCTGGCCCGGCGCGCCGGCGCGCGCGATCTTCCAGGCCAGCACCAGCAGCCAGGCGCCGCCGACCCATTTCAGCACCGTGTGCAGCACCGGCCAGGCGGCAAAGGGTCCGGCGAGGCCAAGCCCCACGATCAGCAGCATCGCGCGCGAAGCCGATCGGCGATGCCGAACATATGCGGCACCGTCGCGCGGACGCCGTGGTTGGCCGAGGCCGCCGCGACCATCAGCACATTGGGCCCCGGCGTGACCGAGGTGGCGATGGCGAAGCCGAGCAGCGGGAGGAGCGTTCTCCATGGCGCGATCATATGTCAGAAATGCTGACCTAAATGCGCGCTCTTGCCGGGACGCCCATGCGCGTGTCGCATGGCGTCCTCATCGATGGAGGATGTGATGCCGGACGAGACCCCTGAACAACGCCTGGCCGCCCTCGGCCTGACCCTGCCGCCGGTGCCCAAGCCGATCGGCAGCTACGTGCCCTGGCGCGTCGAGGGCAACATGCTGTGGACCTCGGGGCAGGGGCCGCGGCGGGCGGACGGCGTGCCGGTGAAAGGCAAGGTGCCGAGCGAGATGAGCGTCGAGGACGCCTATGAACATGCGCGCATGGTCGGCCTCGGCCTGCTGGCGGCGGCGGCCGAAGGCGCCGGCGGGCTGTCGAAGCTGAAGGCCGTGAAGGTGCTCGGCATGGTCAATGCCGATCCGGACTTCACCGATCATCCGAAGGTGATCAACGGGTGTTCGGACCTGTTCGTCGCGGTGCTCGGCGAGAACGGCAGGCATGCGCGATCGGCGGTGGGCTTCGCATCACTGCCGAACCGGATTCCGGTGGAGATCGAGGCGATCTTCACGATCCTGGATTGAAGGCTGGGGGAGGGAACTCCCCCAAGCCCCCTCCTTTTTCTGTCGATTGGCGCCGGCCCGGGGCGTCAGTCTCCAACCGGCAGAAAACGGTGGGGGATTCGGGGGAGGTGTTCCTCCCCCGACCTTCGTCACCCCCGCCGCACATTGATCGGCAGCGTCATCCCCTTCTGGATGCCGCTGATGTCCCGCCGCCAGGCGCTGTCCACGAAATACTGGCCGAGCGGGATGAAGGGCAGGTCCTGCCAGAACTGCGCCTGGATGCGCCGCGCGATGGCCTGCTGTTCGCCGATCGGGCCCGGCGGCGAACCAGGCGTCGCGCAGGGCTTCGAGCGGCGGGCTGGTCGGCCAGCCGAACCAGGCATTCAACCCGTTCGCGCGCAGCAGCGGGTGCTGGCCCGGATTGGCCAGGTCGATGCCGCCGAACAGCACCACCAGCGCGTTCCAGCCGCCGCGATCGGGCGGTTCGCGGTTGGCGCGGCGCTGCAGCACCGTGCCCCAGTCGGAGGTCGCACTTTCCGCATTCAGCCCCGAGCGCTTCAGCGTGTCGGTCAGCACCGTCGTCAGCGTGTTGTTGTTCACCACATCGGTCGGGTGCAGCACCGTCACCTTCTGCCCGCCATAGCCGGCTGCCTGCAAGCGCGGCGCGCGCCGCATCGGTGCTGCGCGGGCCGGTGACCGCGCCGATGCCTTCGTCATTGGCCAGGGCGGAGGAGCGCGGGAAGACGCCCATGCCGTCATGCCACAGGCTGCGGTCGTCGCCCATGATCGCGGTCATGAAATCGGCCTGGTTGACGCTGTGCAGCAGCGCACGCCGGACCGCGGGATTGTCGAAGGGCGGGTGCAGGTGGTTGAAGCGCAGCATCGCCATCAGCCCGCCGAAATCGACCCGTTCGAGGATGATGTCGCGATGGCGACGCATCACCGGGCGCAGGTCGGGGGCCACCTGTTCCCACCAGTCGATCTCGCCGGCCTGGATGGCAGCGGAAGCGGTGCCGGCATCGGGCATGATGCGGAACTCGACACGTTCGAAATGCGCGAGCTTCCCACCGCCCAGCAGCGACGGCGGGGCCGGCGCCGGCCTGTAGCCCTCGAAGCGGCGATAGACGGCGCGCGCGCCCGACAGCCGTTCCTCGGCGACGAAGCGATAGGGACCGGAGCCGACGACCTCGGTGAAGGGCCGCGCCGGATCAACCTCGGCGAAACGCTGCGGATAGATGAAGCACGGGTAGGATGACGGCTTGGCAAGGGCGGCCAGCATGGCGCCGAAGGGTGTCTTCAGCCGGATCTCGAAGCGGCGGTCGTCGAGGGCGCGCATCTCCTCGGTGCGTTCGGCGAGCGACTGGCCGAGCGAATCGCGCAGCGCCCAGCGGCGGATCGAGGCGACGGCATCGCCTGCCCGGATCGGCTCGCCGTCATGGAAGCGGATGCCCTCGCGCAGGGTGAAGACCCAGCGCAGCCCGTCCTGCTCGACGACATGGCCCTCGGCGAGTTGCGGCCGCGGCACGAAATCGGTGTCGGGCCCATACAGCGTGTCCCAGCACATGTGCCCATGGTTGCGCACGCCGTAGGAGGTGGTGGACATCGGGTCCACCGCCGTCACATCGGCCTGCGGGATGAAGCGCAGCGTATGCGCTGCCGCCCCCTGCGCCAGCGCGGCGCGCGGCAGCGGTGCCGCGGCGAGGCCCGCCCCGCCGAGAATCATCGATCTGCGCTTCATGGGGACCTCCGGGCTGGGGCTGCCGATCTTCAGCGCTCCCTGCGCAGCCCGCAAGCAATGGTCGCGACCCGTGACGCGGGCGGCGAGCGGGCCGGGTGGCTTGCGCGTGTGGCATGGCGCATGCAACGGTTCGCGCAGTTCACCCATCCGCCAATCCGTCAGCCGGCCCGGCGCGGTGATGCCAGAACGATGGGGGCAGGGAGACTTGGCGATGCGAATCATCCTGCGCGCTGCCGCGCCTCCCCTTGCTGTCGCCCTCGCGATGGAAGCAACGGCGCTCGCCGCACGCCCGGCGTGCGACGACACCCACGCCACTGGCAGTGGGAGTGGAACATTCGATCGTCGGTTCGGCCGCGGCATCCCGACCGGGCCCGGCCGCGGCATCGACGACCTCGGGGTGCGGGCCTGGCTGCGCCACCCGCACGCCCGCCGCCTTGTTCAGACAACATCAATTCCGGCCCGCAGGGAGACATGACGATGGCACTCATCACCACACGCCGCATCGCACTCGGCAGCGCATTGGCGCTGCCCTTCATCCGCACCGCATCGGCGCAGACGACGCTCGAATGGGTCGCCGGTTCGCTGGGCGGCGGCTGGTACACCATGGGCGCCGGCCTTTCCTCGCTGATCCGGGAGGAAAACGCCGACATCCAGCTGCGCGTCGTCCCCGGTGGCGGCCTGGCCAACCCGACGCGCATCAACAACAACCAGTCGCAGATCGGCTGGGGCATCGACACCTTCTCCGCCTCCGCCGTGAAGGGCACCGACCCGTACCGCGCGAAGCATGAGAAGATCCTGTGCCTGGGCACCGGCTATTCGCCGACCGAGTTCCACTTCCTGCGCCATGCCGGCGACGGCCCGACGGACATGCGCGCCATCCTGACGCAGCGCGGCCTCAAGATCGGCGCGCCGCAGCGCAGCAGCACCGACGAGTTGACGCTGCGCCGCGTGCTGACCTTCCTGGGATCGAGCCCGGAGAAGATCAACGCCGAGGGCGGTCGCTACCTGAACGGCTCCTACGCCGATCTCACCAGCGCCTACAATGACGGGCAGGTGGACTACATCTTCGTGGCGCTGGCCAAGCCCGCGGCCATGATGCAGGAAATCGCCCGCGGTCGCCGCAACGGCGTGATGGTCGCCTTCCCGCAGGACATCATGGACCATCTGACGAATGAATATGCCTATGCCCAGGGCATCCTGCCCGCGGCCACCTACCCGACCATGATGACCGCCGACCTGCCGGTGACGATGATGGACAGCGTCATCCTCGCGCATGAGACGGTCTCGGCCGAGATCGTGCAGAAGATCACCGCGACGCTGATCAAGAACGCCGGCGCGCGGCTGGCGCAGCATCCATCCCAGCATGGGGGGCTGGACGCCGCAGAAGGCCGTCAACTACCGCGGCGTGCCGTTCCACCCCGGTGCGATCGCCGCCTTCCGGGCCGCCGGCGTCAATCCTCCGGGCTGAGGCAGGCACGGCACGATGCGGGAACTCCCGGGCTGGCTCAAAGGGGCGGTCACCTTGTGGCTGGCCTTCTGGGCGGCCGTTCATCTCTACTTCGGCGGGTTCGGGTTCCCCGGGCCCGTCGAGATGCGGGCCCTGCATCTTCTCGTGCTGATGCCGCCACTGTTCCTGCTCTATCCGGCGTTCAAGGGCCGCTCGCCGATGAACCGGCCGAGCGTGCCCGACATCCTCTGGCTGGTCGCCTCCGCCGCGCCGCATGCCTGGGTGCTGTGGAACAACAACGTCGTCAACGACCGCATGGAATATGTCGATCCGTGGACGACGGAGATGATGACGCTTGGCATCGTCTGCACGGTCACGCTGCTTGAAGCGATCCGCCGCGCGGTCGAGCCCGGCCTCGCGATCATGGTCGCGATCTGCATCCTCTACATGTTCACGGGGCATTACCTGCCCGGCGTGCTGAACACGCGCGAGTTCGCCACGGCCGAGATCGTCGAAGCCATCTGGCTGGTGCCGACCGCGGGCGGCGTCTACGGGCCGTTGACCGGGATCGTGGCGACGACCATCGCCGTCTTCATCATCTTCGGCGCCTTCATGCAGGGCAGCGGCACCGGGCGGCTGTTCTCGAATTTCGGCGGCGCCGTCGCCGGGCGGTATTCCGGCGGCCCGGCCAAGGTGGCGGTGATCTCCTCGGGCCTGTTCGGGACCATGAGCGGGTCGTCCGTCTCGAACGTCATCACCACGGGCTCGATGACCATCCCGCTGATGATCCGCACCGGCTACAAGCCCGGCGTCGCGGCGGGGATCGAGAGCGCCGCATCGGTCGGCGGCGCGCTGATGCCGCCGGTGATGGGCGCTGCCGCCTTCGTCATGGCCGAGATCGCCGGCGTGCCCTATGGCGACATCATCGTCGCCGCGGCGATCGGCGCGGTGCTGTACTACTTCGCCATCCTCTGCGCCGTGCATTTCGAGGCCAAGCGCCTGGGCATCGCGCCGATGGCGGCGGCCGACATCCCGGCCTGGAAGGAAGTGCTGGCCGACCTTCACCTGGCGCTGCCGATCGCGTTGATCGTCTACCTGATGGTGGAGCGCTGGAGCGGCAACTACTCCGCCTTCTGGGCGACCATCGCGATGGTCGTCATCTCCTGGGTGCGGCGGCGCACGCGCATGGGCTGGCGCGACATCCTGGGCAGCCTGCAGGTGGCGGGCATGACCATGGCGCCGCTCGCGGTCTCGATCGCCGGCGCCGGGGTCGTTGTCTCGGCATTGACCGCGACCGGCATGGTCGTCGCCTTCGGCGGCATCATCAAGGAACTCGCCCAGGGCAACCTGGCGCTGCTGCTGGTGCTGCTGGCGCTCACCGTCATCGTGCTCGGCATGGGCATCCCGACGACGCCCTCCTACATCATCGCCGCGGCGATCGGCGTGCCGCAGATCCTCGAACTCGGGCGGTATCTCGGTGTCGAGATGCTGCAGGCGCATCTGTTCGTGTTCTATTTCGCGGTTCTGGCGGATGCGACGCCACCGGTCGCGGCGGCGGCCTTCGCGGCAGCGGCGATATCGAAGTCGAGCCCGATGATGGCCGGGCTGCATGCGGCGCGCTTCGCCATCGCAGGCTTCACCGTGGGTTTCGCCTTCATCTACGACCCCGGGATCATGCTGCGCGGCAACCTGTTCGAGATCATCGCGGCAGCCGGGGTGCAGGCGGCGGCCCTGGTGCTGATCACCGGCGCCTATGCCGGCTACATCATCAGGCCGATGGGCATGATGCCGCGCCTGCTGCTGGGCTCGCTGGGCCTTCTCGCGGCCTTCGCGCATGGCGTGCCGGACGTGGTTCGGCTGGTCATCGCGGTCGGGGCGCTCGGTGGGATCGCCGCGTTCCAACTGTTGGCGGCGCGCAGGAACGCGGTGGTCTGACCCGCCGTTGCACGGCGCTGCCTCGTGATGGCGAGGCCGCCAGTGGCGCCGAGGCCGGCGATGCCGAGCCTGAGCGCGCGCGATGTCGGATCGCGGCGTCGCGGCCGGCGACGCGTCCCGGTGCCCGGCCTCCGACGCCGCCGGCCGGACCGCATCGGCGCGCCGCCATCGGCCTGCCCCCCTGGCGAACCGGTACTGAAGGGCGATACCCTGCCCTGAGACGTGCATCAGAACGAACTCGGGAGAACGCATGATGAAACGGACCCTGCTGGCCGCCCTGGCCGTGATGACAGCCAGCCCTGCGCTGGCGCAGATGGCGACGCCTGGCCCAACCCTTGGCGCCATCCGCGCGCGCGACGCGGTCATCTGCGGCGCGCATCCGGGCGCGCCCGGCTTCAACGTGCTGGACAGCCAGGGCGTGCATCGCGGCCTCGATGCCGATACCTGCCGTGCGATCGCCGCGGCGGCGCTGGGCGATGCGAGCAAGGCGCGCTGGATCGTGCTGTCGTCCCAGGCGCGACTGCCGGCGCTGCAATCGGGCCAGGTGGACGTGCTGCCGCGCACCACGACATGGACGCAGACACGCGACACCGCGAACGGGCTGAACTTCACGGCCGTGAATTTCTATGACGGGCAGGGCTTCATGGTGCGCCGCGCCGCCAATGTGCAGCGCGCCCGCGACCTTGCGGGGGCGACCATCTGCGTCACCTCCGGCACCACCAACGAACTCAACCTGGCGGACTGGTCGCGCGCCAACAACATCAGCATCCAGCCGCTGGTGTTCGACCAGAACGAGGAGACGCGCAACGCCTACAATTCCGGCCGCTGCGACGCCTTCACCACCGATGCCTCGCAACTCGCCGGCATCCGCTCCGCCCTGCGCGACCCCAGCGAGCACATGATCCTGCCGGACATCATCTCGAAGGAGCCGCTGTCCCCGGCGGTCCGCCATGGCGACGACCAGTGGTTCGACATCGTGCGCTGGACGGTCTTCGCGCTGATCGAGGCGGAGGAACTCGGCGTCACCCAGGCCAATGTCGATGAGATGCTGAACAGCCAGAACCCGTCGATCCGCCGCCTGCTCGGCAATGCCGGCGACCACGGGCCGCTGATGGGCCTGGACCGGCGCTGGGCCTACAACGCCATCAAGGCGGTCGGCAATTACGGCGAGATCTTCGAGCGCAACCTCGGCGGCGGGTCGCCGATCGGCCTGCCGCGCGGCGTGAACGACCTGTGGACGCGCGGCGGGCTGATGTACGCCATGCCGATCCGCTGAGCGGCCGGCGGATCAGCCCAGCACGCCGAACACGTTCAGCAGGATGATGACCGTGACCGGCACGCCGAGCAGCCACAACAGGATCGATTTCATCTCGGTCTTCCTCCGCATGACAATGGTGTCCGTGCGGAGGAACGCGGCGGCGGCGCGGATGGTTGCGCCGCCCTTCGCAGGCTAGGGCGGATTCCGTTCGCCCCGGCTCACGGTTTCCGCTCCGGCATGTTGTTTTTGGAGCATCTTCACCCGCTCAGGTGATCAGGCCTGAGCGGGAACCGCTCTATCGCCGCTCGTAGATCAGCCGGGCGCGGATGGTGCCCGGCAGCGCGCGGAATTCCGCCAGGATCGCCTCGGCGTCGCGCTTCGCTTCCTCGCTGTCCACCACGACATAGCCGACGCTGCCGGCGGTCTGGTAATACTGGCCGGAGATGTTCAGCCCGCGCTTGGCGAAGCTCTCGTTGATGCGCGACAGGATGCCCGGCGCGTCGCGGTGCACATGCACCCAGCGCGCCCCGGTCGGCCGCGCGGGCAGTTGCACCTGCGGGAAGTTCACCGCGCCGAAGGTCGCCCCGGTATCGGAGAATTCGATCAGCGCGCGGGAGACTTCCTCCCCGATGCGCCACTGCGCCTCGCCGGTCGAACCGCCGATATGCGGGGTGAGGATGACATTCGGCAGGCCCTGCAATGGCGAGACGAAGGCCTCCCCGTTGCGGGCCGGTTCCACCGGGAACACGTCGATCGCAGCGCCGAGCAGATGGCCGTCCTTCAGCGCGGCGGCCAGGGCTTCGAGATCGACCACGGTGCCGCGCGCATTGTTCACGACCACCGCGCCCGGCTTCATCGCGCGGATCTCGGCCGGCCCGATCATGTTCCGCGTCGCCGGGGTCTCGGGCACATGCAGCGTGATGGCATCCGATTCCGCCAGCAGCGCGTGCAGTGACGTCATCGGGTGCGCATTGCCATGCGGCAGCTTGCCGGTGTGGTCCCAGTAGATCACGCGCATGCCGAAGGCCTCGGCCAGCACCGACAACTGGCTGCCGATATTGCCGTAGCCGACGATGCCGAGCGTCTTGCCGCGCACTTCCCAGGAATTCGCCGCCGACTTGTCCCAATCCCCGCGATGCGCCGCGTTGGATTTGGGGAAGATGCCGCGCATCAGCATGACGATCTCACCCAGCGTCAGTTCAGCGACCGAGCGGGTGTTGGAGAAGGGCGCGTTGAACACCGGGATGCCGCGATTCGTCGCGTCCTCCAGCGCCACCTGGTTGGTGCCGATGCAGAAGCATCCGACGGCGAACAGCCTGTCGGCGGCCTCCAGCACCTCGGCGGTGACCTGGGTGCGGGAGCGGATGCCAAGGATGTGCACGCCCTTGATCGCCTTGACCAGGGCGGGGCCGTCCAGCGCCTTCGCCTCCCGCTTGACGGTGGCGTAGCCGGCATCGGCCAGGCGCTCCATCGCGCTGTCCGAAATGCCTTCGAGCAGCAGGATGCGGATCTTTTCCTTGGGCAGGGACAGGCGGGTCGGGGACATCGCATATGCCGGTACTGGGGAGGGGGCCATCTCCTGCGCCCTTCGCGCCTGCGAGACAAGGGCGGGGCGTCCGGACGGGCCTTGGCGGCCCGGCGGCGCGGGCCTTGCAAGCCCATTCGTGAAACCGGCATGTTGCAGCGCAGCGGCCGGATGTGCCGCGCGGGGATGCTTTGATGGACGCTGCCTATCTTTCGGAATGGGCCAACCTGCTGCTGCGCTGGCTGCATCTGATCACCGGCATCGCCTGGATCGGCACATCCTTCTACTTCATCGGCCTCGACAACCAGTTGGACCCGGCCAAGGACGGCAATCCCCGCGTCGCCGGCGAGCAATGGTCCATCCATGGCGGTGGCTTCTACCACAAGCAGAAGTATCTGCTCGCACCCGCGCAATTGCCCGACACGCTGCACTGGTTCAAATGGGAAGCCTACTGGACCTGGATCAGCGGATTTGCGCTGTTCGTGCTGATCTATTGGGGGCAGGCGGCGACCTACCTGGTGGATCCGGCGGTGCTGGATTTGCCGGCATGGCTCGCCGTGCTGCTCAGCGCGGCGATGCTGGCCGGGGGCTGGGTCGGCTACGACCTGCTGTGCCGGTCGAAACTCGGGGAGAACGAGGCGCTGCTGGGCGCCATCGGCGCGGCCGCGCTGGCGGCGGTCGCCTTCATCGCCTGCCACCTGTTCGGTGGGCGGGGCGCCTTCCTGCAGGTTGGCGCGATGACCGGCACCATCATGGCCGCCAATGTCGCCATGGTCATCATCCCGGGCCAGAAGAAGATGGTCGCGGCGATGCGCAAGGGTGAGGCACCCGACCCGAAATACGGCCGCTGGGGCAAGCAGCGCAGCGTCCACAACACCTATCTGACGCTGCCCGTCATCTTCATCATGATTTCCCCGCATTATCCGATGACCTACCAGTCGCGGTGGAACTGGCTGGTGCTGCTGGCGATCGGCCTGTCCGGGGCGCTGGTGCGCCAGTATTTCGTGCTGCGCCAGAAGGGGGCCAACCCGCTCTGGCTGCCGGCCGCGGGGGCCGCGGTGGTCGCCCTGCTCATCGTCACCGGCGCGCCCGAACGCGGCAGCGGCGGCGCCGGCGATGCCCCCGCCTTCGCCGAGGTGCAGACCATCGTCGCCTCCCGCTGCGTCGCCTGCCATGCCGCGCGGCCGACCATGGATGGCTTCGCCGTCCCGCCCAAGGGCGTGATGATGGAAACGCCCCAGCAGATCCGCCGCTGGGCCGCGGCGATGCGCCAACAGGTGCAGACCGAGGCGATGCCCCCCGGCAACATGACCGAGATCACCGACGAGGAGCGGGCCAGGCTGATCGCCTGGGTCGCGGCCGGCGCGCCGGCGGATTGACACGCCGCCGCGGGGCCTGTTCACGCGCTGTTGCGGGCATGTCGGCGCGGCCTGTAATCAACCGGATCGTCGCCAGGGTGAGGGAAAGCGATTCGTGCAGCGGTCCGCGATTGCCGTCATCGCCTGCCTGCTGAGCGTGGGCTGTGCCTTGCCGCCCAACAACTCCCTGCGTGACTGGGCGCGCCTCGCCAGCATCCTGGCCGACCATCCCGACGCCGTGGCGCCGCCCACCCCTGCCGGCCGGGACGGGGTGATCGCGCAGCAGGAAGCGCTGGCGATCTACCTCTATGCCCTCTCCGTGCTCGCCACCGAGGAAAGCACGCTGACCTTCCGCGCCGGGGCCTTTGCCCCGCTGGTGCCCCGGGCGGCGGCCGCCGACCCCGCCGCCGGGCCGGCCGTCGCCGAGATCGGCCGGCTGCTCGCCGCCGCCCGTGCCGCCAACCTGCCGCCCGGCGCGCGCGCGCGCAGCGCCGGGTCGCAGACGGTCGTCGAGGACCTGCGCCTGCGCCCGCTGATCCGTGCCGCCGATGCGCCGGTGCAGGTGCTGGTGGGCACGCTGGCCCGCGGCACCGAGGGCCTGTCGGGCGCGGAGCAGGACGCCTATCGCCAGGTGCTGGTGGCGATCGGGGAGGGACATGCGATGCTGAAGGCGCGGGCGTCGGACATCCATCAGCGAGGGGTGGCGCGCGACATCCTGGCCCAGGAGGACCGCTTGCGTCGCCTCATGTTCATCCTCGAACCCGATCCGGCGGTCGGCCTGCGGCCCGACCCGGCCGGCCTGGTCGGCGCGGTGGTGCAGCCGTGACCGCCCGCATGGTCCTGCTGGGGGCGCTGGCGCTGCTCGCCGGGTGCAGCGCACCGGACTATACCCCCGTGCGCGACTGGGCGCGCACCGCGAGCCTCGCCGCCGACTTCCCGGCCGGGCGGCTGCCGCCGCCACCATCGGCCGATGTGCGCGAGGGTGCGATGGCGATGCGCGAGGCACTGGCCGTCTACCTCGCCGCGCTCGCGCGGATGGCCGATGACGGCGTGCTGCCCTATCTGGAAAACCCCTTCGTTGACCTGGCGACGCAGGCGGGGCGCGCGGGCACCGGCGGGGAACGGCCGGTCGCCGCGCTGGGCGCCTATCTGCGGCATGCGACGCGCGACAACTGGCAGGCGCCGCAACTGCGCGACGCGATCCGCGCCGCCGACCCCTCGGTGCAGGCGCTGGTGGAATCGCTGACCGCCGCCATCGGCCGCAATGTCAGCGCGGAGGATGCGCCGGCCATCGCGACGGCGCGCGCGCAATACGCCGCGATCATCACGCGCATCGGGGCGGATCACGCGATGCTCAAGGCCCGCGCCGGCGACATCACGGATGAGGAGGTGGTGGAACTCATCCACGCCGCCGAGGACCGCATGCGGCGGGCCATGCTGTCCCTGCCGAGGCCCACCCTGCCGTCAGGCGCGCCGTCGCCGTGACGGCCGAGCGGCTCCTGGCGTGCTTGTTCGCCGTCGTCCTGTCGGCCGGGCTGCCGACGGTGGCCGCCGCGCAGGCGAGCGGCGAGAAGATCGAGGCGATCCTCGGGCGGATCGACAGCATCCGCGCCCAGCTCGGCCAGCGCGGATCGGGCGTGCTTGGCTTGATGGGCTACAATATGTCGCCGGACGGGTCGGCGAATTCGCTGCAGGTCAACCGCACCACCGCGAGCTCTGAGGAAGGCTCGCCGACCATGACGCTCAGCCAGTTCGGCTTCGGCTTCACGGTGGCCGAGAGCTTTCCGCTGTTCCTTGAGATCTACATGGGCACGGCGCGATACGACCCGCGCGCCGCCTTCACCAACCTGCCGCCGCGGCAATCGCCGCTGCGGTGGAACAATTTCGCGTCGACGGTCGGCGTCGGCTACGACATCAAGCTCGCCGAGTATCTGTGGCTGCGGCCGATCTTCAACACGTCAGTCGGCTATGCGGCCTCGGACGCCGCGCTGTTCGGGGATTTCGTCAACTTCCGCACGAACCGCGACATCGCGGCGCTGACGGACCAGCATGTGAATGTCTGGGGCATCGGCGGGTCGCTGATGCTCGCCTACTACGACTATCAGCCGGCGCGCGATATCGATGTCGAGCTGCGCTACACCCAGATCTACCTGCAGACCTTCGGGGACACGATCCGCGCGGCGCGCGGCACGGCCATGGCACAGACCGCGAGCCTGTGGGCGCGCTATCGCTGGCCGACCGGCTGGGAAGCCTTCGGCCGGCCGGTGCGCTGGGTGCTCGACGGGTCCTTCTCCTACTATCTCGGTGAGCAGGCCGATGTGCTCGGCTTCCGCTGGGCGGCCAAGGCCGGTGGCGGCATCGAGATCGATGTCGGTCGCTACGAGGTCGGCGGGCTCGGCATCTACCTCTCGCGCATACGCCTGGTGGCGCGCTATTTCATCGGCGATGGCAACATCACCGGCACCTCCGTCGGCATCGGCATGAGCTTCTGAGAGGCTGGGTGGCAGGCGTCCTTGGCACCTGGCCCGCGCCTCCGCCCGGACCCCCATGCGGGAAGGGCTGGCCAGGCGGTGATGCGGCCGGGTGCCGGCGCCTTCGGAACGGATCTTGAGGACACTCATGGCAGGCAATGGCCCCGGCACGCTTTCGACCCATGTCCTCAACACCGCTCAGGGCATTCCGGGGGAGGGTATCCGCGTCGAGCTTTGGCGGCTCGATCCCCAGCCGGCCTGCGTGACCTCAACGCTGACCAATGACGACGGGCGCACGGTGGACCCCCTGCTGCCGCCCGGCGGCTTCCGCGCCGGCCGCTACGAGTTGCGCTTCCATATCGGGGCCTATTTCAGGGCGCGCGGCATGGCGCCGGAGCCGCTGTTCCTCGACGTGGTGGCGATCAATTTCGGCATGGCGGACGGCGTCGGGCACTATCACGTGCCGCTGCTCTGCACGCCCTGGTCCTACTCCACCTATCGCGGGTCCTGAACGGGCGCGCCGGTTCAGCCGCGCACCAGCCCAGCGGTCGGTCCGGCGCCATCGCTGCCGGGGAAGGCGCGGGCCACCGCCTGAGCCGGCAGTTTCAGGTGGTCGCGCAGCAGCCCCTTGGCGAGGGAACGGAAATCCGTGGTGGGCGCGAGGTCGCGGCCCTGGAACAGCGCGCCTTCCGACAGCCCCGGCCAATCGCCCGCGACGCGCCCGCCGGCCACCGCGCCACCGGCCAGGAAGGCGACGCCACCCGTGCCATGGTCGGTGCCGGCGGTGCCGTTGATGCGCACCGTGCGGCCGAATTCGGTCACCACCAGCACCGCGGTCCGGCGCCAGTGCTCGCCGAGCGCCTGCTTCAGCGCGCCCAGCCCGTCATCGAGCTGCGCCAGCGGGCCGTTCAGCCGGTTGACCTGCTGCGCATGGGTGTCCCAGCCGGTCAGTTCGAAGGCCGCGACGCGCGGGCCATCCGGCTGCGCCATCAGCCGCCCGGCCGAGAGTGCCAGGGCGCGGAAGGCCCCGCCGGGTTCGGGGCGCGCGCGCGCGTCATCCCCCAGGGCCGCCGTGGCATAGCCGCGAGCGCGCAATCCTTCGGGATGGCCGGCCCGGTCAGCGGGTCGTTCGCGTTGAGATCGGCGATGCGCGCGATGCAGGTCCGGGGAGGGCATGCCGCCGCCGCGCGGCGCGAAGGTGCCCACCTGCGTCGGCCCGCGCATCAGCAGCGGCAGGTCGGTGCCGACCGCAAGGCCGTTCGGCTGCGCGCCTGGCCGCGGCGGCACGGCCGACAGCGCCCGGTTCAGCCAGCCGCTGTCGAGCCGCTGGTCGCCGCCCGATTCCAGCAGGTCCTGCGCGTCGAAATGGCTGCGGGTGCGCCAGTTGCCGGCGACCGCATGGACCACCATCGCCTCGTTCGCCGCGATACATCGCGTGGAACTGCGGCATGCGCGGATGCAGCCCGAAGCGCCCGCCAAGGTCGAGCAACCCGCCTTCCTGCCCCGGCTCGGGCAACGCGAGGGGGCCGCGCAATTCGCCGAAGCCGGCCTCGCCATAGGCCTGGACGGCGAACAGCCCATCGAGGCCGCCGCGCAGCAGGACGACGGCGAGCCGTGCCTCCCCCGGCGCCTGGGCGAAGGCGACGCGGGCGGTCGGCAGCGCGATGGCCGCGCCGAGGCCGAGCAGGAAGCCGCGGCGCTTCAGGCTGGGCAGATGGGTGCTCATCGGCGTTGGAACTCCGGGCTGGTGAGCACGAGGGTCAGGGCTTCGCGTGCGGAGCCGGCGCGGGCGGTGGCGCGCAGGGTCTCGGGGCGGCACAGCGGCCCGAGCACGGCTTCGACGAGGTCCGCCGGCATCCCGCCCCGCACCGCGGCCCGAGACGCCATTGGCCCATTCGATGCGGCGCACCAGCAGTCTCCGGCGCGGCCCAGGCCGCGGCGGTGTCGGGAAAGCCGATCGGCGCCGGCGGGTTCCACCAGGATTGGCCGAGGAACTGCACGATGCCCATGGCGCGCTCGGCCATGTCGGGTGGTGCCTCGATCGCGCGCAGCACGCTGATCATGTAGTCCTGCGGGGAGCGCAGCTTGGACAGCGGCGGTCTGCCAGGCCTCGGGCAGCCGGACCAGGGCGCGAGAGGCGGCGCCAAGGTCGCCCTGGGTGTCGCGCAGCACCCCGAAGATGCGCTGGACCGCGGCCGGTGGCGGGTCGTCGGCGACGAAGTGGCGCACCAGCTTGGTGGCCAGGTGGCGGTGGGTCTGCTCGTGGCGGGCAAGCCAGGTGAGCGCCATGACGCCGCCCTCCTGACCCTCGGGGAAGGTGCGGCCCATCACGGTCTTTGGGCCGGGTTCATGGGCCTGGGTGCGGAACACGAAGCCGAAGGGCTCGCGCGCGCCTTCCTGGCTCCAGCCGGTCAGGATCTTGGCGAAGGACGTCACGTCGTCCTGGCTGTAGCCGGCCGCCGGAGTGACCGTGTGCAGTTCGAGGATCTCGCGCGCCAGGTTCTCGTTCAGCCCGCGCCGCCGCCGCAGCCCGACCGGGCTGTTCGGCCCGACCGAGCCGGCATTGTCGAGGTAGGTCGAGCATGGCCGGGTGTCGCGCCATGGCGACCAGCATGTCCTCGAAACGTCCGGTGACATGGGCGCGGATCACTTCGCGCGTATAGAGGCCGGCGAAATTCGCGCACGCGGGTGCGCGCGACCGCAAGGTGGTTGGCCCAGAACGCCACCAGGCGCTCACGGAAGCCCTGCTGGCCGCCGATCGACAGGGCGAGCGCCGCGACGGCTTCCTCGCGCATGATGCGCGCCTGGTTCGGCCGGCCGATGCCGCCGGCGCGCATATGGGCGGTGTCCTCCAGCGCGGCGGCGAAGACGGCGGGCTGGGTTGCCGGCAGGTCGGCCGGCAGGTCCGGGCCGGGCAGGCCCGGGGCGAGTTGCGAGTTCGAGCCAGGCCACCGGGTCGGCTGGCACCGGGTCGGCCGGCCGCCGCCCCTGGGCGAAGCGAATGGCGGCGATGACGGGCTGGGCATCCATTCCGATCATTTTAGACAATTCGCGTGCATGGTGGCACGCAACAAAGAGTGTCCGCGGGCCTCCCATGACCGCCGCGGGGCTGGATCGGTCATGTTGCGCTTGCAAAGCGTGCCCGGACGTCGCAGATAGCCGCACCGACTAATCGGCGTGAACCCTTGGGGGCGGCGCGGAGCGGATGCTCCGGCGCGAGCGCCCGTTTCTGCTTATGGAGGCCCTCGTGGCGCGCACTCCCCTCGACCGTATCCGCAATATCGGCATCACCGCCCATATCGACGCCGGCAAGACCACGACGACCGAGCGAATCCTGTACTACACCGGCAAGTCGCACCGGATCGGTGAGGTCCACGAGGGCAACACCACGACCGACTACATGGACCAGGAGCGTGAGCGGGGGATCACCATCACCTCCGCCGCCGTGACCGCCGTGTGGAACGACCACCGCATCAACGTCATCGACACCCCGGGCCACATCGACTTCAACATCGAGGTGAACCGCTCGCTGCGCGTGCTCGACGGCGCCATCTTCATCATCGAGGGCGTCGCCGGCGTGCAGCCGCAGTCCGAGACCAACTGGCGCCTGGCCGACCGCTACAACGTCCCGCGCATCATCTTCATCAACAAGCTCGACCGCACGGGTGCGGATTTCTACAAGGCGGCGGCGACGCTGACCGAGAAGCTCGGCATCAACTGGGTGACGCTGCAGCTGCCGATCGGCATCGAGGACACCTTCCTCGGCGTCGTCGACCTGGTCGAGATGAAGGCGATCATCTGGGAAGGCGACGAGCTCGGCGCCACGTACCATGACGCGCCGATCCCCGACGACCTGAAGGAAAAGGCGGCCGAGTACCGCCAGATCCTGCTCGACACCGCGCGTCGGCGTCGACGAGACGGCGATGGAGGAATACTTCGACAAGGGCGACGTCTCGGTCGAGACGCTGAAGCGCTGCATCAAGAAGGGCACCATCAGCGGCGAGTTCCGCCCGGTGCTGTGCGGCACGGCCTTCAAGAACAAGGGCGTGCAGCCGCTGCTGGACGCGGTGATCGACTACCTGCCGTCCCCGATCGACGTCCCGGGCATCAAGGTCGCCGCCGGATGAGGGCTTCGACGAGACGCAGGAGCGCCGCCACATCCCGGCCGACCCGGACGCGCCCTTCGCCGGCCTGGCCTTCAAGATCATCAACGACAAGTACGGCAACCTGACCTTCGTGCGCGTCTATCGCGGCACGCTGAAGTCAGGGCGACATGATCCAGAACACCACCAAGGATTCGCGTGAGCGGATCGGCCGGATGTTCCAGATGCACGCCGACAAGCGCGAGGAGATCAAGGAAGTCTCCGCCGGCGACATCGCCGCCTTCGTGGGCCTGAAGGACACCGGCACCGGCGACACGCTGGCGTCGAACGACGACCCCGTGATCCTCGAGCGCATGGCCTTCCCGGTCCCGGTCATCGACATCTCCGTCGAGCCGAAGACCAAGGAAGGCGTCGAGAAGATGACGATCGGCCTGCAGAAGCTGGCCGGCGAGGACCCCTCGCTGCGCCTGCGCACCGACCAGGAGACCGGCCAGACCATCCTGTCCGGCATGGGCGAGCTGCACCTCGAGATCATCGTCGACCGCCTGCAGCGCGAATACGGCGTGGACGCGAACATCGGCGCCCCGCAGGTCGCCTATCGCGAGACGATCACGCAAGCCGCACACCGAGATCTACACCCACAAGAAGCAGACCGGCGGTTCGGGCCAGTACGCCGAGGTGAAGATCACCTTCGAGCCGAAGGAGCGCAACACGGGCATCGAGTTCGTCAACGGCGTGGTCGGCGGCGCGGTGCCGCGCGAATACGTCCCGGCGGTCGAGAAGGGCATCAAGATGCAGGCCGACACCGGCGTGCTGGCCGGCTTCCCGACGGTCGACTTCAAGTACACGCTGATCGACGGCAAGTACCACGACGTCGACTCGTCGGCCCTGGCCTTCGAAATCGCCGCCAAGGCCTGCTTCCGCGAAGGCATGAAGAAGGCCGGCCCGGTCATCCTCGAGCCGATCATGGACGTCGAGGTCACCACCCCGCAGGACCATGTCGGCGACGTGGTGGGCGACCTCAACCGCCGCCGCGGCGTGATCCAGTCGCAGGACATGGCCGGCACCTCGGTCATCGTGCGCGCGCATGTCCCGCTGAAGGAGATGTTCGGCTACATCTCCAACCTGCGCGGCATGACCAAGGGGCGCGCCTCCTTCTCGATGCAGTTCCACCACTACGACCCGGTGCCGCGCAACGTCGCCGAGGAGATCATGGCGAAGTCCGCCTGATCCGGCTGGCCGCCGGGCCCGCGCCATGCGGCGCGGACCGGTGGCCTGGCTGAAATGCTTCATGGGATGGCGCGGTGGGGCAACCTGCCGCGCCATTTTCGTTGCAGCGATGGCTTGCTGCGCAGGCCCGCGCCGCCGCATGCTCCTGCCGCCCGTCACGGAGGAACCCCGCCATGCGCCACATCCTCGCAGCCCTTGCCGTGGCGGCGCTGTTCGCGCCGGCCGCGGCGCTCGCGGACTACTACGTCTATTGCGCCAACAACCGCATCGAGGTGGACAGCCGCAACCCGGAGCAGATGGCCAGCGCGCGCGGCTCGGGCACCTGCCAGATGGGGCCGAAGTTCGGCTTCCTCTCCGATGCGCAGAATTTCGCGCAGCGCAATTTCGGCGGCGCCGGCCGCTCCTGTTCCTGCCGCTGAGGCGGAGTTTGGCGGGGCGTCGCCACGCCAGGGCGGCGCGGCACAGGACGCCCGCGCCGCACGCGACGCCGCGCCCGTGACCGCCGGGCGCCCCGACCCGCTGGACGAGACCGTCCGCCTCGTGCCGACGGGCCATGGCCTGCCGGCACCGCCGCCGCAGGGTGGCAGCAGCCGGCGGCAGTGGCTGGTGGCTGGTGGCGTGGGCCTGCTGGCCATGGGCGGCGCCGCGGCCTTGCTTTGGCCGGGCAGCGACCCGCCACCCGCGCCGCAGCGGCTCGGCTCGCGGCGCCTGGTGCCGCCTCTGCTGCGCACCACGCTGCGCGGCGTGGGCGTGGTCTTTGCCCTGGCGCGACGCAGCGAGCAGGATGAAACAGACCCCCCCGATGCGCCGGCGCCGCGTGAGCGGATCGAGTTGCTCGCCTTCGCCGCCGAGGATCTGGCGCCGCGTTTCACCGTCACGCTCGCCTCCGTCCCCCGGGGTGGCTTGCCGGATGCGGAACTGCTCGCCGAGCAGGGCGCGACGATCTGGCTGTGGCTTGGCGGGCTCGGCGCCGTCTCGGCGATGGATGGGCAGGTGCTGGCCGACACCGAGGGGCTCGCCGAACTGAACCCGGACCTTGCCGACCTCATCGCCACCGCCCCGCGGCGGGCCTATCGCCTGGCCGACGCGCTGGTGCTGGAGGGCGGGCCGCCGCCGCGTGCCTGGCGCATCGACCCGCGTGATTTCCGGACCTCGGCCGCCACCCTGCCGTCGCCGCGCCCCTTGCCGCAGATCAACGACGCCGCCGCGCATGGGTCGGGCGGCCCGACCGCCTTTCGCGTCATCGAGGCCCGCATCGGGGCGGAGTGGCTGGCCCTGCCGACGGACACCGCGAAACTCGCCGCGCCGCTCGCCGCGCGCAGCGAGGGGCGCTTCCTGCCCGACAGTGCCGTGCCGACCGGGGGCGGGCAGCAGCTTTGGCGCGGCACCGTCCGGCTCGGCTCCGCCGCGCCGCCCGGTTGGCCAGCCAACATGCAGAACCGGTGGGGCCAGGCCGAACAGGTGACCGACCTGGCGGTCATGCCCGGCTTGGGCAGGCTCGCACTGGCCGGCTTCCTGACGGCCGGCACCCCTGCGCCCCTGGACGTGGCCAGCCCGCCCGGCCTGCTGGTGCTGTCCGGCAATGCCGAGGGGCCGCTGGCGCTGATCCGCCTCGGGCTGGATGGCCGGCCGGCCTGGCGTGCCACGCTGCCCATCACGCGGTTGCGCAGCGTGCTGCCGGGGCCGCAGGCCCTGGTGCTGGCCGGCTGGGCGGGGCCTGGAGCCGAGGCGGAAGACCTGCTGGTCGCGGTCGGGACCGACGATGGCGCGGTCCGGTCACGCCCCTTCAGCGCCTGAGGAAATGCGTCCCCACCGCGTCGAGCACCACCACGCCATCGGCCACCCGGCGCGCGGTGTAGCGCAGTTTCGCCACACCCAGCGGGCGGCCCGACCGTGACGGGCGGACCTCCTCCACGGCCACCCGCACGGCGATCTCCTCATCCGGGCGCAGCGGCGCGGGCCAGCGGCTGTCGATCTGGTTGCCGCCGGCCGAGATGCCGGAGATCAGGCCGCTGCGCATGACGTGGCCGAACACGGCCGAAAGGGTGTGCAGCCCACTGACGACCAGTTCGCCGAACAGGCTTTCGCGCGCCGCCTCGGCATCGAGGTGGAAGAATTGCGGGTCGAAGCGGGCGGCGAAGGCCACCACCTCGTCCAGCGGCAGGCTGAGCGTGCCGAGATCCCAGGACTGGCCGGGTGCGAGGTCATCGAGCGATTGGATGGCGTCGGTCATCGCCGGCACGCTAGAGCGTTTTGGGCCAGGCCGGTATCTGCGGCATTGCGTGGCGCCGCCGCGCAGGGGCGATGGTGGCCCTTGCCGAGGAGGCAAGCGCTGCCGCAGGCTCCCGGCCCCGCCGGAGTTCTGGATCCATGGTTCTCCCCTCCCGTTTTCCCAGGGCCGTGCTTGGGCTCGCGCTGCTGATCGGCGGCTGCGTCGCCGCGCCGCCGCCGCCGCCGGCCACCCCGGCGGTGCGCCAGGCCGCGCTGGTCGCCGCGGCCGACCAGGCGGCCGGGCAGGTGGTGGACCACCTGGCGCGGCGCGAGCAGCGGGAAGTGCAGGAGGCCTCCACCCTTCGCTTCGGCGCCGGTTCCATGCCGCCCGCGCCGCCGCCGCCGGCCGCCCCGGCCGCGGGCGCCGTGCTCGACCCCGGCATGAAGCTGGTCCTGCTGCAGGCGCAGCGCCTGGCCGCCCTGTCCACCGGCCAGGTGCTGGCCGAGGGCCAGCAGGGCGCGGCGCTGATGCTGCGCCTGCGGGACGGGATTGCCGGGCTGCGCGCGGTGCCCGGTCGCTGGCCATCCGAAGCGCTGCGCCGGCGTGGCATGGAGGGTTTCGCGCTGCTCGCCGAGCCGGCGCCGCCGGGGGGCGATGCGGCGGGTCTCGCCGCCGCGCGGCAGCGCGCCGTGGCGGATGCCGCCGCGCTGATGCGCGCGGTGGTGGGCGACGACCCGCGCAGCGGCATGCGCGGCGCCCTGGCGCAGCGCCACGACGCCTGGCGCGCGGCGCAGACGGCGATGCTCAACACCGTCCGCAACGACCGCAACCTGAGCCCGGAGCAGCGCATGGAGATCTGGCGCACCGCCCAGACACGCCTGGCCGGGGACCCGCCCGAGGTGGCGGCCGCGGAACTCCATCGGCTGCTCGGCGCGCTGCCGCCGGCCCATGCCGCAGCGGGGGCAGGGGATGCGGCCGGCGTCGAGGCCTTCGCCGGCGAGGTGGCGCGGATGCAGGCGCTGGCGCTGCAGGCACGGTGAACCCTGCCGGGGTTCTGCTCCGGCAGGCCGGCTCACCTGGCGCTTCCGTCGCCTTGCCCGGGTGGGCGTCGTCGCCCGCGTAAGGGATGCAACCCGGGCGCGTGCCCTGCCGCTTCGGGGGCGCGGCAGGCTGCCTGGCGGCGCCGGGCATCGGGCCGGTTCAACGGTCGACGCCCGTGTGGCGCAGGGTGCCAACCGGCGGTAGCGGATGGCCGTCGGGGGGCTCGGCGCGGGTCAGGCCCGCACCGGCACTTGGCGCGCCGCGGCGCGCGGTGTAGCCACCGGCATCCCTGAACGACCGGAGAGCCGCCCCCATGGCCGCCATCGCCGACATCATCGCCCGCGAGGTCCTCGATTCCCGCGGCAACCCGACCGTCGAGGCCGAGGTGGTGCTCGACACCGGGGCGCGCGGCCACGCCATCGTCCCCTCCGGCGCCTCGACCGGCGCGCATGAGGCGGTGGAACTGCGCGACGGCGACAAGGCCCGCTACGGCGGCAAGGGCGTGCTGAAGGCGGTCGCCAATGTCGAGGGCGAGATCTTCGACGCCATCTCCGGCATGGACGTGTTCGACCAGGTCAAGATCGACGAGACCATGATCGAGCTGGACGGCACGCCCAACAAGGCGCGGCTCGGCGCCAATGCGATGCTGGCGGTCTCCCTCGCGGTGGCCAAGGCGGCGGCGGCCGATCTCGGCATCCCGCTGTACCGCCATGTCGGCGGCGTCTTCGCGCGCACCCTGCCGGTGCCGATGATGAACATCATCAATGGCGGCAAGCACGCCGACAACCCGATCGACATCCAGGAATTCATGATCATGCCGGTCGGCGCCGGCACCATCGCGGATGCGGTGCGCATCGGCTCCGAGGTGTTCATGGCGCTGAAGAAGGCGCTGCATGACGCCGGCCATTCCACCAATGTCGGCGACGAGGGCGGCTTCGCGCCGAACATCGGTTCGGCCGACGAGGCGCTCGGCTTCATCGCCAAGGCCTGCGAGGCGGCCGGCCACCGGGTGGGGGAGGATGTGGTCTTCGCGCTCGACTGCGCCGCCACCGAATTCTACCACGACGGCGCCTACCGGCTGGATGGCGAGGGCAAGACCCTCGATGCCGGCGGCATGGTGGATTACCTCGCGGCGCTGACCGCCAAATGGCCGATCGTCTCCATCGAGGACGGCATGTCCGAGGATGACTGGGCCGGCTGGAAGGCGCTGACGGACCGGATCGGCGCCAAGGTGCAACTGGTCGGCGACGACCTGTTCGTCACCAACCCCGAGCGCCTGCGCATGGGCATCGAGCAAGGCACGGCCAACGCCATCCTGGTGAAGGTCAACCAGATCGGCACCCTCACCGAGACGCTCGAAGCGGTCGAGATGGCGCACCGCGCCGCCTATCGCGCGGTGATGTCGCACCGCTCGGGCGAGAGCGAGGACGCGACCATCGCCGATCTCGCGGTGGCGACGAATTGCGGGCAGATCAAGACCGGCTCGCTGTCGCGCTCGGACCGGCTGGCGAAATACAACCAGTTGATCCGCATCGAGCAGGGCCTCGGTGATGCGGCGCGCTATGCCGGGCGCGGCGTGCTGCGCCGCTGAAGCCAATCCTTCGCGGCGCCCGTGAAAAAAACGTGGCGCCGCGACGATTTGGCGGTCGAACTGCGTGACACGGATTCGCGGGGGTGTTTAGAATCCCCCCGGTTGCCAAACGTCAGGTGTTTGCGTTGCGGTTCCTCAAGCGGTTTCTCCAGGCCATCGCCATGCCATGCCTGTTCGTGGCGCTCTCCGGCTATTTCGGCTGGCATGCGATGCATGGCGACCGTGGGTTGATCGCGCGCGAACAGCGCCTTGCCGACATCGCCGCGGCCCGCGCGGAACTGGCCCGCGCCGAGAATGATCGCGACGCGATGGAACGCCGCGTCACCGGCCTGCGCGGCGACCGCGTCGATCGGGACCAACTCGACGAACGCGCCCGGGCGCTGCTGAACATGGTCGGGCGCGACGAGATCGTCGTGCCCTATGCGCCGGACCGCCGCCTCTACTGACGGCCAGGCGGGCGCCACGCCACGCGGCGGGGCTTGCAACACAGCGACCTCCACGCCGATCCTGCCGCGAGACAGGGAGGCTGCCGTCTTGCGCCGCACGTTGTTCATCGCCCTTGCGCTGCTGCCGCTTGCGCTCGGTTGATTTTCATGATGGGACTGACCTTGTTTGTCAGTTTTTCCACATGGGCGTATTTTAATATCAAATACCAGAAAGATAAGGCCAGAGAAAGACATTGTTATATGGACGGAGCGTTTGAGTGAAACCATCAAGCTGGGGACCCACTATGCCATGTTGATGAATGCCAGGGACAACATCAGCCAGAGCATCCAGAACATAGGCAAGCTGAAACCGATCGACCACATCCGCATTTTTAACAAGGAAGGGGAAATCAAGTTTTCAAATTCAGCGGAGGAGGTTGGGGAAAAAAACCAATATCAAGGCCGAAGCATGCTTTATCTGCCATAAATCAGAGCCGCCTCTGGCCAACCTTGATCTCTCCGAGCGGATAAGAATTATCAACGATCCAGCGGGTTACCGAATAATCGGCGTGATTGCCCCCATTCGAAACGAAGCCAGTTGCTCGACCGACGCCTGCCATGTTCATCCCCAGGACAAAATGATTCTGGGTGCTCTGGATGTGGTTGTTTCGATGAAGGAAACCGACGATGATATCGTGTTTTTCGAAAAAGGGATCCTTGCCCTGGCCGGTTTTATTTTTACCGTAACCTCCGCGGTTATTTTTATTTTTATCGTAAAATTCATTAAACTGCCGATTCAAAAACTTATCGAAGGAACGCAAGTGATTGCCGGGGGGTTATATCAGGCCACGAATCGATATCAAATCCAAGGACGAACTGGGTCAGTTGGCCATTGCGTTTCAGAAAATGGGAAAAAAAATCAGCGAAAAACGAAGCGAATTGAGCAAACAGCGAAATGAATATAAAATCCTTTTTGAACAGGCTCCCTGTATGATTTCCGTGCAGAACAGGGATTACAGACTGGTGCGGTATAATCGGGAATTTTCAGAGCGATTTGATCCCAAACCCGGTGATTTTTGCTATTCTGCCTATAAAGGACGCATCGAAAAATGCAGGGTTTGCCCCGTGGAACTGACTTTTGAAGACGGTCTTTCGCATTACAGTGAAGAAGCCGGGGTGAACAAGGACGGGACCCGGACCTACTGGATTGTCCGGACATCTCCCATCTGGGATGATGACGGGCAATATTGTTGCCGCAATGGAAATGTGCATTGATATTTCCCAAACAAAGCAACTTGAGGAAAAACTGGCTGAATCCGAAAAACAGTATTACGCTGTTTTTAACAATATCCCCAATCCGGTGTTTGTCGTGAATATCGATACTTTGAAGATACTTGACTGCAACCAGAGCGTCAAGTCCGTGTATGGATATGTCAAAAATGAAATCATGTCAAAATCGTTTCTGGAGTTGTTTTCTGAAGAAGAAAGAGAATATTATGCGTTCAAAATTCAGACATCATCCGTCTTGAACCGCGTCAAACATATCCATAAATCGGGCAAAACCCTTTTTGTGAATATTCGGATTTCTTTTTCGAAATATCGCGGTGAAAAAGTCCTGTTGCTGACTACCGGTGATGATACCAAGCGGCTTGAGGCGGAACAGCAGATCATTCAGGCCAGCAAGATGGCAACCCTGGGGGAGATGGCAACGGGTGTGGCGCATGAACTGAATCAGCCGCTTTCGGTCATCAAAACCGCCAGCAGCTTTTTTATGAAAAAAATAAAACGCAAAGAACCCATCAATGAAGAAATCCTCTATACATTATCCCAGGAAATTGACAGTCATGTGGATCGGGCCACAAAAATCATCAACCATATGCGTCTTTTTGGACGCAAATCCGAAATGATCCTGGGAAAAGTCCAGGTAAACGACATTCTGAGAAGCGCATTTGAAATATTCAGCCAGCAGCTCAAAGTCCGGGGAATCGTTGTGGCATGGGATCTTGATCAGGATATTCCATTGATTCTGGCGGACGCCGGTCGTTTGGAACAGGTATTTATCAATCTGCTCTTAAATGCACGGGATGCTATCGAAGAAAAATGCGATCCTCTCCAGTTCGTCAATGAAATGGGGCGGATCACCTTGAAGACCACCGCCGATGACGATCGTGTTACGATTACTGTCAGCGATTCCGGGATCGGAATTCCTCCGGACAAGCTGGAAAAAATATTTGAACCGTTCTTTACCACAAAAAAAGTGGGAAAAGGCACGGGCCTGGGTTTGTCCATCAGTTACAGCTTTATCAAGGAATGCCAGGGAGATATTCGGGCTGTTAAAAACGAAGCGGGGGGATCGTCTTTTATCCTTTCCTTTCCCAGGGCACTGGACGCATAAAGAAGGGCACAGCGGGCAGGTATCGGATTGCGGGAAAAGAAATCCTGTCCCTGTACTCCGATACCTTTTGAGGAATGAGGCGGGTAAAATGAATCGTACCGTAATGATTGTCGACGACGAGTCGGGAATTCGCGTTGTTCTGAGCATTACCCTCTCGGATATGGGATATGTCGTTCATTCCGCGGAAACCGGTGAGCAGGCCCTTGAATTGTTTCGCAACACCCACCCCGCCATCATTCTGACGGATATCAAAATGCCGGGCATGGGCGGCATCGAACTGCTTCAGGCGGTAAAGCGTGAAAACCCGGATGTCGAAGTGATCATGATGACCGGGCATGGGGACATGGATCTGGCTGTCAGGAGCCTGAAATACGAGGCCACGGATTTTGTAACCAAACCCATCAGTGACGAGGCCCTTGAGGTAGCGCTGAAACGGGCTTGGGATCGTATTGCGATTCGAAAACAGATCAGAGACCATACCGAAAATCTGGAACAACTGGTTCTGGAAAAAACCCGGAAGCTGATAGAAGCGGAAAGGCTGGCAGCTGTTGGCGAGGCCATTGCCGGGATTTCACATTCCATAAAGAATATTGCCGGTGGGCTGAAAGGAGGGGCTTTTGTCCTGGAAAAAGGGATCGAGCTTCACAACGATCAGTATCTTTACCAGGGATGGTCAATGGTCAAGGGAAATGTTGAAAAAATCGCCAGTCTCTCGATGGATCTGCTCAATTATGGAAAGTCTTCTGAAATCCATTGCCGGATTTGCGACCCCAATCACCCTGCAAGGGAGATTGTTGATTTGATGACGCCTCTGGCTGAAGCATCGGGTGTTCGGCTTGATGCCGTTTTATCAAACTCGCTCCAATCCGTATGCCTGGACCCGGATGCCATTCATCAGTGCCTGAACAATCTGATTGCAAACGCCATTGATGCCTGCGTGGAAAAATCCCCGCCGGACAACATTAAAACAGTCATCCTTCGCACCCTTCGGGTAGCCGGCTGGGGAGTTGAATATCAGGTGGAAGATAACGGTTGCGGAATGGATGAGGATACCCGCCGAAAACTCTTTCAGGGTTTTTTCAGCACCAAGGGCAGTAAAGGTACCGGCATCGGTTTGATGACAACTAAAAAAATCGTCGAAAAGCATCACGGAGACATCCTGGTAAAATCAACATTGGGCAATGGGACGATGTTTATCATGCGATTGCCGGAATCTCCACTGCGTTGAAAAAAACAAAAACCCAAGGACAGCTATGGTTCTTTGGCGGCTTATTTGACGGAGGTCTCAAATTTCAGCCCGTATTTTTCGATTTTTGAATGCAGGGTTGGTCTGGAAAGCCCCAGGCGTTTGGCTGCACGGGAACGATTGCCACCGCTGAGGTTCAGGGTTTCGCTGATAATAATGCCGGCAACCTGATCCATGATGGCGTCAAAAACATTTTCACCGGCGCTGCTCATCAAGGCGTGATGAATGACGCGCCGGAGCAACAGGTCGTAATTTTCATCGCTGTCTTCGGTTGCCGGAGATTTTTCGCTGATGGCGTGTGAAATGTCATCGGCGCTGAGCGGCGCCCCCCGGTTGAAGATCACGGTTTTCTGAATGGTGTTGGCCAGTTCCCTGTACGTTTCCCGGCCAGGGATGTCCGGCAAGAAGCAGCGCTGCTTCCGGCGTGATTCCCGGACAGTCCAACCCCAGATCCTTGAAAAATCTTGAGAGAAAATATTCGGAAAGCAGCGGGATGTCTCCGGAACGCTCTTTTAACGGGGGTAGCCAGATGGTGACAACCTTCAGCCGGTAATAGAGATCTTCCCGAAAACGTCCGGTTTCGATGGCTGTTTCCAGGTTCCGATTGGTGGCGGCAATGATGCGGACATCCACCGGAATGGTCTCGCGGCCTCCAAGACGTTCAATACTTCTTTCCTGAAGCAGCCGCAAGTATTTTGGATTGAAGGCTGAACGGCATGTCGCCGATTTCATCCAGAAAAACGGTTCCGCCGTTGGCCTGCTCGAGTTTGCCGACCCTGCGATGATTGGCGCCGGTAAAGGCCCCTTTTTCATAACCGAACAATTCGCTTTCCAGCAGGCTGTCGGGAATGGCCACGCAGTTGATCACCAGAAACGGCTTGTTTGCCCGCAGGCTGTGCTGATAGATTGCCCGTGCCACCAGTTCCTTGCCGGTTCCGGATTCTCCCCGGATCAAAACAGTCGCCTCTGTCGGTGCAACGCGTCCGATGGCTTTGTACACTTCCTGCATGGGAACGCTTCGGCCGATAATCGCATCCCGGTTTGCCTTGTCCGGTGCACCGTTCATGTCAATGGGAGAGCGCATGAATCGTCCGGCTTCGATGGCCTGGCCAATGACAGTGAGCATGTCCGGTATGTCAAACGGCTTCAGAATATAATCAAAAGCGCCCATCTTGGTGGCCTCAATGGCGGTTTCCGTGGTTCCGTAGGCTGTCATGATGATTACCGGCAGTTTTGGCTCAATCTCATGTATTGTCTTGAAGGTTTCAAATCCATTCATTCCCGGAAGCCGCATATCCAGTATAACCAGGTCTGGTGGGCGTTGTCGGATCATCGTAACGCCCGCCTCGCCGGAGGCCGCGCTGTCGATACTGTAACCTTCCTGAAGCAACAGCTTGTGAAAACTTTTTCGCAGTTGGTCGTCATCGTCAATAATCAGTATTCTGCTCAAGGCTCAGTCCCTCACCGGAAGCGTGATCGTAAATGTGGTACCCATTCCTTCAGCGGATGTCAGATTCAGACTGCCGCCATGTTCTTCGATAATTCGAGAAGCGATACTGAGGCCAAGTCCCGTGCCTTCCTCCTTTGTTGTAAAAAAAGGTTGTAGGACTTTGTCAATCAGAGGTTTGGGGATTCCCGGCCCATTGTCGCTGACGCGAATCACCACCATTTTTTCAGTTGGGCTTTCGACGACTTCTTCTTCCGAGATGACAATCCGTCCCCCTTTCTTCATGGCTTCACAGGCATTGACCACAAGATTGACCAGGACTTCCTTAAGCTGTTCCGGGTCTGCAGGAATCGGCGGCATCGGGCATTTTCGAATGACTTCGATGCGGACTTCATAAGAAATCAGGCGGTGCTCCAGGAGTTGAATAACCAAATCAACGATTGCCGAAGGGCTGACCTGCTGCATTTTAAGCTTCGGAGGCCGGGAAAATTCCAGAAAATTTTGAACAATAGTGTCAATATGCCGGATTTCCTGAGAAATCACATCCAGATCATCTTTTTGTGTCTCTGTCAGCTTCAGCGTCCGTCCCAGAGAAAACATGCGCATTTTCACAGAAGTGAATGGATTTCGAATGCTGTGGGCCATGCCGGCAGCCAGCTTTCCGACCAGCGCCATTTTTTCCGCCTGAAGCAGGGTTTCGCGGCTTTTTTGAAGTTCGATATGGGTCTGATCCACATCTTCGATCAAATCGCGGATGCTGTGGCTGAGAGATTTGATTTCATTCTGTGAGGCACCAGATGTTCCCATGCGACTGGCCTCCCCGGCAAGCTTGCGAAGCGGTGCCAGGATATGGTTTATAAAAAACAATATCATTATGATAGATAGCATTGCAACAAGGATGGATACCAATGCGACAACATGCCTCAGTTTTGAGGCCTGAACATGGCCGTCTTCCGAGTGTTTATGAATTTGAGCCACCTGCATTTCTTTGAACTGTTCACATAACTCCAGAATGGAAAAAAACTGCTGGCGAACTTCTTTGTGCAGTTTTAATCCGTTTTCTTTGTCACCGTCTTTATAATACGTGATAACACGGTCTTTGGCGGTTATGTAGGCGCTGTATTCATGGTCTATCCGGTCGATTGCCTCCATCTGGATATCGGTGTCCGCCATTTGTCTGGCGGCGTTCAGCCTTTCTTTGAAAATCTGCCGGTGTTCCCCAAGCTTTCGAAGCCATTCCGGATCGCCGTCCATAAAAAAATAGGACACGAAGCCTTTCTGGTTTATAAGCGCGACTTCCAGGGATTCAGCTCTCTGAAAAGTCTTTAGATGCTTTTGGGTAATGGATACCAAAATCTCTTCCATCCGTAATGTATACCACACCGTAATCATGCTGCCCATGAACGTAATGACAATAAGCGTGGACAAGATGGCGTAGACTCGGGTTCTCAGACTAACGGGCTTCCACATAAGCACTTTCCTCAGTGTCTCCAGAGCCTCCTCCGGAGGATAAACCTTGACACGGGCCAAAGGATTTTGTAATTCGATATGGATAAACGATTTTGTTTTTTTGAAATTGCTGTTAACCATACGTATTAGAATCTGATTTTTCAACATGAATATGACATGAGGAACAACATTTGAAAACATACAGATATGCGACAATTCTGGTTATCGGGATTCTCTTGATTTGGCTGAACGGCTGCGCGCATCAGATTCAAGGGCTTTCTTCGACGCAACCGGAAACAGCAGGCCCTGATTCAACAAAAATTGCAAGCGATTCCGGAAAAGACGCGACTTCCGGCCGCCGTTCCCCCGCCTCTTATCGCATATCCGAAGATGCCGAGCTGGACGACGACGACGATGTTGCTGAAAACGACGACAAACATGGCGATCGCATCAATTTCGGAATCAAAAATCAGAACATTCTGGATGAAGCCCTGGACTTCTGCCAGGCTGGCTCAGAATTACTGGCAGAAAGGCCAGCTTGAAAACGCCCTGTCTGCGCTGGATCAGGCTTATGCCCTGATTATCAAGGTGGACACGTTTAACCGGCCCCGGCTCATTCAGCAGAAAGAAGACCTCCGGTATCTGATTACCCGCCGGATTCAGGATATATACGGGTCACGAAATGTCGTTGCAAAAGGCAGCCTCAATGCCATTCCCATGGTCATGAACGATTACGTGAAGGCGGAAATCGAGTCTTTGACCAAGGGTGGCGAAAAAGATTTTTTCATCAACGCCTATCAGCGTTCCGGGCGTTACAGGAAATATATCGAGGCTGAACTGGCCAAGGAAGGTCTTCCGCTTGAACTGGCATGGCTGCCTCTGATAGAAAGCGGCTATAATGTCAAGGCATTGTCTCCGGCCAGGGCTTTGGGATTATGGCAGTTTATTCCTTCAACCGGGTATCGATTCGGACTTTCCCGTGACAAATATGTGGATGAAAGGCTGGATCCTTATAAATCCACAAAAGCGGCTATTTTGTATCTGAAGGAGCTTCACCATCTTTTCGGTGACTGGGAAACGGTTCTGGCCGCCTATAACTGCGGGGAAGGCCGGGTGCTTCGGACCATTAACACGCAGAGCATCAATTACCTGGATAATTTCTGGGATCTTTATGAAAAACTGCCCCGTGAGACGGCCCGCTATGTCCCCCGGTTTCAGGCAACCCTTCATATCGTGCAAAACCTGAAGCATTATGGCCTGACGGAGATTCAACCGGAAACACCGCTGGAATTTGAAACTGTAGCGGTTTCCCGCCA
>CAVSZN010000025.1:0-31378 GCA_963732425.1 uncultured Alphaproteobacteria bacterium | reverse complement strand
GCAGCGGCTCGGGCGGGTCGTACTCGAAGCGCATCCGCCCGGGGCGCGATATCCAGGCGGTGCCCTCCGCCGCGGCGCCGTTCTGCGCGATCTGCAGGAAGCGGGCGCGCAGCGTGGTCAGGGCGTTCAGATACGCCTCGACGCGCGTGAGGTCGGCGCGGTCCTGGGCGGACAGCGCCGCCGCCCCCGCCGGCGGGGGCGCGGACGCGCGCTGGGCCTGTGCCGGGGCGGCGAGCAAGGCGGGCGATAGCAGCAGGAGACGGCGGTTCATGGGCAAAGCATGTGGCGCGTCATCGCCGTCGTTGGAAGCCCCTCAGCGCGGCGCCTGGCGCGGGCCGCCCATGCCTGGCATGCCCTGCGGCACCTGCATGGTCTGGTAGCCCTGCGGGCGCTGGAACTGCGACGGGTCCTGGGCGCCGTAGGCGATGCGGACGGCTTCCATGCGGCCCTGCTGCCCTTGCGCGCTGCCCTGGGCGCGCAGCAGCACGCCGTCGGCGGTGATGCAGGCCTCGCCCGTCTGCGCCTGGCCCTGGTAGCGCCAGACGGTGCAGTCGGTGCCGGCGATCTTCTCGGTGCCGCCGCGGGTGAAGCGGGCGTTCTCCATGTCGCGCTGGTAGCCGGCGGCCTGCTGCATCGGCACGTCCATGATGGTGCGCATCGCTTCCATCACCATGAAGCCGCGCTGGTTCTGGTGGTCGGCCACCATGTAGCCGACGCCGCCGGGCATGTTCATGCGCATCAGCTGCTGCGCGGCGGACCACTGCATCGTCAGTTCGGCGCCCTGGCCCTGGCCGGAGACCCGATAGGTCACGGCGACATCGCGCGTCGGGTAGATCTGCGGACGGTCCTGCGCCTGCGCGGCGAAGGGCAGGGCGACGATCAGGGCGGTGGCGATGGCGTGGCGCATGGCGTGGGCTCCTCAAGGCGGGGCGCCCCTCCGATGACGCGCAGAGATCATTCTGGCGCGACGATCATGGCGAAGGAATGAAGCGCTTCACGGCGGGCCGCGCCGCGCCCGTCCTGGCGCGCCGCATCACGCTGTCGCCGGTCGGCGCCGGCCCGGAGCCTTGTCCGCGGCGGCCTGGTGCGCTTGCGGCACCTGGGTGCAGCGACTATGCAACGCGGCAGATGACCGAAACATTCATCAATCGCATTGCCTGCGCCGTCCCGCCGAACCAGGTTCATGAGGCATTCTGCATTTTCGCGGGCCGCCACGCCTTGCAGGGCCGCGACGCCAACACCTTCGCCCGCATGGCCGAGCGCAGCCAGATCGAGCAAGCGCTGGTCGGTGCTGGAACCGTCCGAACCGCTCGGCAGCGGCACCAGCTGCGGCTTCTACCAATGGGGCGACGGCCTTCCCGTCGACCAAGGCCCGCATGCAGCGCTACGAGGCCGCCGCCCCGGCGCTGGCCGAAGCCGCGCTCGACACGCTCGGCCTGGCGGAGGAGGCGCCAGCGCGTCACCCATCTGATCTTCGCCAGCTGCACCGGCTTCGCCGCCCCCGGCCTCGACCAGCTGGGTCATCAACCGCTACGGCATCCGCGGCAACGTCGAGCGCAGCATCGTCGGCTTCATGGGCTGCCAGGCGGCGATCAACGCGCTGAAGCTCGCCTGGCACATCGTGCGCAGCAAGCCCGAGGCGCGCGTGCTGGTCATCTGCCTCGAACTCTGCACGCTGCACCTGCAGGGCACCTCGGCGATCGAGCAATTGCTGTCGCTTCCAGATCTTCGCCGATGGCTGCGCCGCCGCGCTGGTCACCGCCGACCCGGTCGGCCTGCGGATGGACGGCTTCCATGCCGGGCTGGTGCCGCAGGCCGCCGACCAGATCACCTGGCGCATCGGCGACAGCGGCTTCGACATGACGCTGTCGGGCATGGTGCCCTTCACCCTCGCCCATGCGCTGCCGGAATGGAGCGACGCGATCCTCGGCGGCGTCGACCCGGCGGAGATCGACCTGTGGGCGGTGCATCCCGGCGGGCGCAGCATCCTCGATGCCGTGGCGCATGGGCTTGACCTGCCCGAGGATGCGCTGGCGACCAGCCGCGCCGTGCTGCGCGAACACGGCAACATGTCCTCCGCCACCGTGATGTTCGTGCTGCGCGACATGATGGCGCAGGCGACGCCCGGCCAGCGCGGCTGCGCCATGGCCTTCGGCCCGGGCCTGTCGGCCGAGACCATGCGCTTCATGACCGTGTGATGCCCGCCGGCTGGCTCGCGCCCGCAGCGCCGATCCGGAATGGATGGACGATGCGGCGCAGGGCGAGGCGGCCTTCCACGGCGCGCTGCGCGACCTCGAATTCCTCAACCGCATCAGCTTCGGCTATCGGCCGACGCTGCGCTTCCTCGACGCGCTGGTCGCGCGCACGGGCGCGACGTCGCTGTCGCGTCCTCGATGTCGGCGCCGGCGGTGGCGACATGCTGCGCCGGATCGCGCGCTGGGGTGCGGCGCGCGGCGTCGCGCTGGAACTCACCGGGCTCGACCGCAGCCCTTCCGCGGTGACGCGCGGCGCGCGCGCGCCGGCACGCCCGGCGGCATGGATCACCGCCGACCTGTTCGACCTGCCGGCGCGAGGCGCGCTTCGACGTCATCCTCTCCGCGCTGTTCACGCATCACCTGCCCGATGCGGAACTGGTCCGCTTCCTGCGCTGGATGGAGGCGCATGCGCGGCGCGGCTGGATGATCAACGACCTGCATCGCCACGCCATTCCGTGGTGCGGGCTGTGGGCCGGCACGCGGCTGCTGCGGCTGCGACCCGATGGTGGTGCATGATTCGACCGTCTCCGTCGCGCGCGCCTTCACCCGCGCGGATTGGCGCCGGCTCGCGGCGGAAGCCGGCATCGCGCCGCGCGTCGCCTGGCAGTTCCCGTTCCGCTGGGCGGTCTCGCGGGACATCGCATCGTGACCATGACGGTGTGGGATGCGGATGTGCTGGTCGCCGGCGGCGGCCCGGCCGGGGCGGCCTGCGCCATCACGCTCGCGCGCGGCGGGCGCCGGGTGCTGCTGGTGGAACGCGAGCCCGGCCCGCGCGAGAAGGTGTGCGGCGAATTCCTCGGCGCCGATGCGCTGGCCTGCCTGGCCGCGCTGGGTATCGATCCGCTCGCGCTCGGCGGCGTGCGCATCGCCGAGGCGCGGGTGGCGCGCGGCACCGGCGCGGCATCCTGCGCGCTGCCCTTCGCCGCCGGGGCCTGCCGCGCCGCCTGCTGGATGAGGCGTTGCTCGATGGCTGCCGCCGCGTCCGGCGCCCGGCTGTTGCGCGGTGTCGCCGTGCGGGACGCGATGCGCGAGGGCGAGGCCTGGTGCCTGCGCCTGGCCGACGGGTCGCGGCTGCGCGCGCCGCACCTGATGCTCGCCACCGGCAAGCACGCGCTGCGCGGCTTCGTCCGCGCCGGCGTCGGCCGAGGGCTGGATCGGCGCTGAAGCTGCACCTGCGGCTTCGCGCGCCGCTGCGCAGCGTCACGCTGCTGCCCTGCCGCGGGCGGCTATGCCGGGCTGCAGCCGAGCGGCGGACGGCGGCGCGAATCTGTGCGCCGCGCTGGCGCCGGGGCAGGGCGCCGGGCTGCGCGACGCGGCGGCGTTCATGGCGCTGGTGCGCCGCCGGTTCTCGCCCTCGGCGCGGCGCTGCTGCGAGGGTGCCGCAGCCGTGATGCCGCGGCCGCTTGGCGGTGGCGGGCGTGCCCTATGGCTTCCTGCACCGCGACGCGGCGGGCGCCGACCCGGCGCTGTGGCGCCTCGGTGACCAGTTCGCGGTCATCCCGTCCCTCGCTCGGCGACGGCATGGCCATGGCGCTGGCCGGCGGCATGGCGGCGGCGGCGGCCATGCTGGCCGGCCAATCCGCGCCGGCGTTCCACGCCGCCTGGCGACGGCGGCTCGCGGTGCCGATGCGCATCGCCGGCTCGGTGGGGTTCGTGTTCCGACAGGCGCCGGGGCTGTTCGGCGGAATTGTCGCGATGGCGCCGGGTGTCGCGCGCCTGGTTGCCCGCCGCACGCGCGTCATCGCAACCGCGGTGCCGGGCGCGGCCTGACGTCGAACAGGCTTGGCCCGGGCGCTGCGGATCGGCCGCAAGCCGGCCTTGCCATGCGCCTTCGCATGCGCGCGGTTTTGCGCGCCCCGCTGCAACGGCCAACCCCGTCGCGCGTTGCAGCAACAGGAACGACAGGAGAATTACCATGATGCGCAAGATGCCCGCTCTCATCGTCCTGGCCGCCGGGCTCGGCCTCGCTGCCTGTGGCAATTCGCCCGGCGAGCGCGCGGTCACCGGCGGCTTGCTCGGTGCCGGCACCGGCGCGGCGATCGGTTCCTTCTCCGGCAATGCCGGGACGGGTGCGCTGATCGGCGGCGCCGTCGGCGCGGTCGGTGGCGCGGCGACGGCGCCTGGCGTGCTGCGCTGACGCCATCGCAAGGGCGGCCTGGGGAAGGGCGGTGCGCTGCGGGCGTGCCGCCTCTTTTTGTGCCGGGCCTGGTGGCCCTGCGCCCGCGCGGCCGCCAGGCATGGCGACGCGTTTTTGTGCACGGCCCCGGCGGGGCTGGCTTCTCCGCCCGGCCTTCGTGACGCGCCCACACGGAAACGCCGCCCGGGGAGAAACCCCCGGGCGGCGCATCAGCCGTTGGCGAAAGGCTGGCGTCAGCCGCGCGTCGCGAACTCCACCACCGGGCGGGCCTGCAGGCTTTCCTTGGTTGCGCCGCGCAGCGTCCAGCGCGAATTGTCCGTGGCGAAGCGGAGCTCCGCGAGCGGCACGGCCACCAGCCGCGCCCCCAGGCCGAGGAAGCCGCCCACCGAGACCACGGCCATCGGCGCCGCGCCGTCACGCTGGACGATGAGGTCCTCGACCTCGCCGATCGAGGTGCCCTCCTCATTGTAGATGTTGGCGCCGATGATGTTGCTGGCACGGTTGCTTGGCCGCACGTCGCGGATCGCTGCCGTGCGGGCCGGCTGCGGCGTGGCGGAGCCGGTCGCCGAGCTCACCGCCTCACCCACCCGGTCGAGCGCGCGGCCCACGGCGGTGCCGGGCGGGTTGTTGCCGGTGCCGTCCGGGCTGGTCGGCTGGCCGGCCACGCGATCCACCGCGCGGCCGACGGCGGTGGAAGGCGGGTTGCCCGGCTGGCCATCGGCGACGGTCGGGCGGCCGGTGGCGCGGTCGATGGTGCGGCCGACCGCGTCGGAGGGCGGGTTGGCGGCGGAACCGTCGCGCGCCTGTGCCAGGGCCAGCGCCGGGCTGAGGGCGAGGGCCGCCGCCAGGGCGGCGGGGAGCATCCCGTGGGACTTGGTCATGATGGTATCCTCCTGCTGCATGGTGCCGGCGGGTCGGCCGGTCGCAGGTGGAACGCGCCCCATGGCGCAGGGTTTTCGCACGTTTCTGCGACAGGGCCGCAACCAAACCCGGGTCGCGTCGTTCTCCTTGCGGCTGACAAGCAAGACGGAGATCGACGATGTTTCGTGTCTTCACGCTGCCCATCCCGGTTCGCACGCCGCATGGGCGTTGCCTGGCGCGGTTCGGCATCGAGCCGTCGCGTGCCGGCGATCCGTGGTGGGTGATCTACCGCGATCCGGCCGGGCGCTGGTTGACCACCATGGTGGACGACGCCTTCCCGGCGTGACGAGGCGGCGCGCGGCAACACGCCACGCCGTGCGCCGGGCGTGATCGCCTGAGGAGCCGATGGTGCCTCCTGCGCCGGCGGCTTGGCCGTTGGCGCCATGGGCTGCTTGCCGCACGGCAGCGCCCGCACGCCCACCGAACCCGGTTGCGCGAGCCGGCTTCGACGTCGGGGCCCCGGCGCATGGCGTCGACCCAATGAGCAGCGCCGCGCCGCGCGCCTTGCCCGCGACAGGGCGGCCCCCGGCGGGCCCTTCGCCCGCTGGACGGGTCCAGCCAAGGTCTCAGCGCATCGTCGCACTGGCGCACGGTACCAAGCGCACCACGTTTCGCTTTGCGGCTTTGCGGCTTTGCGGCTTTGCGGCTTTGCGGCTTTGCGGCTTCGGCTTCCGGCTCTCCGGCTCCCGGCTCTCCGGCCCTGCGGCCGCGATGCGGCCCGCCGTCAGCCCGGCCACGCCAAAGTGGCCGGATGGCCGGCGTCCGCGGCGCATGAGGGTGAAATCGTCATGCGGCCGCACCATCGCCATCGGTGGGGGCCACCCGGCACGCTGTTGCCCACTGCCGCGTCGGCCCTCCCTTCGGGCGCCGCCGACGTCAGCGGCGCTTGAGCCAGGTGGCGAAGGCTTCCGCCGCGACCGCCCCGATCAGCGGCGCCGAGCCATTGCCCAGGGCGAGCCCGAGCGCATCGCGCATCGGGTCGCGCGTCATGGCGGCGGAAAGCATCGCTTCACGCAGGATGCGCGCCTCCTCCGCCACCGGGTCGGCGCGGCGGCGGGCCAGCAGCGCCAGCACCCCGGCGATCGCCACATCACCCAGCGCCACGATCCCTGCCGCCATCCCCAATCCGTAGGACGGCGCCAGCTGCGCCACGAAAGCGACATGCGCCGTCGCGACAGCCGCCGCGCCGAACATCGCGGCGCCGGCGATCCATCCGGCCTGGCGTGCCGTGCTGCCGAACTCGCGGCGCAGGCGGATGCCTTCCGCCTGCGCCGCCACGCCGAGCATCCGGAGCATGCGCATGGTGCCTACCGGCGCATCAGGAGGCCGATGGCAAGGCCGGCGATCGCGGCCGTGCCGATGGCGGCGAAGGGTTGCGCGCGCACCGTGCTGGCAAGGTTGTCGCTCTGGCGCTTCGCCATGGTCGCCGCGCCATGCGCGAGTTCCTCGGCCTGGCCGGCGAAATCGGCGAGCGCGGGGCCGACCCGCTCGGCCATCAGCGTCTCGACCTTCGCGCGCAGCGCGGCGATCTCGGCCTGGGCGACGTCCTTGGCATCCTCGGCGAGGCGGTCGGCGGGGTTGGCGGTGGTGGTGTTGGTCATGGCGAATCTCCTTTCGCGTCCGTCGGGGGCAGAACGCGGGGCACCGGCCGGGGTTGCATGGTCCTGCAACCGAAGCGACCGGGCGGCGTTCAACACCTGTCGCATCGCTGGAGAGCCTCCATGCCGTCAGAATCGGGAATTGCCGCCGAGGCCGGACGCGCCGGGACCGGATCCGCTGTGGCTGATCGCCGCGCTGATGGTGCTGGCGGCGCTGCATCTGGGGCGCGACGTGTTCATCCCGATGGCGCTCGCGCTGCTGCTGTCGGTCGTGCTGATCCCGCCGGCGCGCCTGTTGCAGCGCCTTGGCCTGCCGAGGCCGCTGACCGTCGCGGCCTTGCTGCTGATGAGCCTCTCGGCGATCGGCGCGACGATCATGCTGGTCATATCCCAGGTGCTCACCCTGGCCGGCGACCTGCCGAACTGGGAGACCAACCTGCGCGCCAAGCTGCGCGCGCTGTCCGAAGGCTCCGGCGTGATCGACCGCGCGGCCGGGACGCTGCGCCGCCTGGCCGAGGAACTGGGCGGCGGCGGCGCCACCTTCACGCCGGCGGTGCCGGTCACCGCCACCGATGGCAGCAGCGGCACCCTCGCGACCATGCTCGACATGGCGGGCCTTGTCGTCGCGCCGGTGGCATCGCTCGCGGTGGCGCTGCTGCTGATGGCGTATCTGCTGATGCAGACGGGAGGATGTGCGCGACCGCTTCCTGCGCCTGGCCGGCATGCGGGACCTGAACCGGACGACGCGCGCGATGGCCGATGCGACGGAACGCGTCGGCCGCTACCTGTTGATGCAGATGATGATGAATGCGCTGTTCGGCTTTGGCATGGGCCTCGGGCTCACCCTGATCGGCGTGCCGAATGCGCCGCTGTGGGGCGTGCTCGCCTTCGTGCTGCGCTTCATCCCCTTCCTCGGTGCCTGGATCGCGCTGTCGCTGCCCTTCGTCGTCGCCGTCGCCACCGGGCAGGGCTGGATGGAGCCTGTCCTGGTCCTGGCGCTGTTCGCCCTGGTGGACGGGGTGATCACCCATGTCCTCGAACCGCTGTTCTATGGCCGCACCACCGGCATCTCCCCGCTGGCGCTGCTGTGTCTCGTCAGCGGTGTGGACGGTGCTCTGGGGGCCGATCGGGCTGCTGCTGGCGCCGCCGATCACCGCCTGCCTCGCCATCCTCGGCCGCCATGTGCCGGCCTTCGGCTTCCTTGAGATCCTGCTCGGCGACGGCGAGGCGCTGCCCGCGCCGCTGCGCTTCTACCAGCGCTATCTCGCCGAGGATGCCGAGGGCGCCCAGCAGATCGCCGAGGACCATGCCGAGGCCGAGGGCACGGCCAGCGACGCTGCGCGACTTGGTGGTGCCGGCGATCGCGGCCCTGGCGGCCGATCGTTCCGCGGGCGCGCTCTCGCTGCCTGCCGCGCGGCGCATCGCGGCGGACCTGACGGCGCTGGCCGCGGCCCTGGTGGCGGAGGTCGAGCCGCCCGCGAATGCCGAATCCGTGCGGCCCATCGCCGTCGCCGGCCCGGCCGACCGTGCCCTGGCGGCCGCGGTGGCGGCGGCGGCGCGGCTGCGCGGCTGGCGCGACGCGAGGCAGGACGAGGTCGCCACGATGGCGGTCCTGTGCATGTCGCAATCCGTCTCGGCGCCGCGGCTGCGGCGCGCGCGGGCCGAGGCGCAGCGCGTCGGAAGCGAGGTGCTCGGCCTGGCGCCGGATGAGGCGGCGGCGGCGCAACTGGTCGCGGTGATCGCGCCCGGCCCGGTCTCGCGCAGCCTTGAGGCCGTGGCGGCGCGCTTCGGCCAGGCATCCATCGAGCGGACGCCGGTGGCGCCGCCGGGCGATCAGCGCCCGCTGGCGCTCGGCATCGCCGCGCCGGCGTGACGATGCGCGGCGCAGCGCATCGCCGGGCTCGGCCGCACGCCGCCCGGTGCTCCGCGACCGGCGGACGCGGATGACAGGCGGTAAGCGGCGCGCCGCTCAACCGTAGCGCGGGGCGGCACCGGCCGGGTCCATGCGGGCCATCATCAGCACCGGCGGCCGGGCGCGACCGCGGCCGATCCGCACGCAGGCGGCCCGGGCCAGGGGAGCGCGACGGCGCAACCCACGATCGCCGCGCGCTGCTGCGCGGCGTCAGGCCGCGCCGCGCATCGTCTCCGGCCCGTCGCGCCGATGCAGCGGGAACTCGACCGAGATGCGCGTGCCGCCTTTGCCCGAGATCTCCGCGACGCCGCCGAGATGGCTCGCGAATCCCTCGATCAGCCGCATGCCGAGGCCATCGCCGTCGCTGTCGGGCTGGACGGCATCCAGTCCGATGCCGTCATCCTCCACCACCAGATGCGCCTTGTCGTTCTCGATATGCAGGGAGATGCGGATGCATCCCGGCCGCCCGTCGGGAAAGCCGTGCCGCATGGCATTGCTGACCGCTTCCGTCAGCAGCAGCGCGAGCGAGATGGCCTGGTCGGAACCCATCTCGACATCCTCGGCGTCGATCTCGATATCGACGCCGCTATCAGGCCCGGCGCCAAGCGCATCGCCGAGTCTGGCGCGACAACTCCACCAGGAACGGCCGCAGCGAGATCCGCTCGAAGGACTGGTGCAGATAGAGGTGGCGATGCAGCGTCGCGAGCGCCTGCACGCGGTCGCGCGCCACCGCGAATTCGACCCTGGCGGCCTGGTTGCGCAGCCGGTCGGCCTGCAGGTTCAGCAGCGAGGCGACGACCTGCAGGTTGTTCTTCACCCGATGATGGATCTCGGCCATCAGCAGGTCGCGCTGGTGCAGCGCGCTGGTCAGCGCCGCCTCGCGTTCCTGCAGCGCGCCGGCGGCGGCGAGCAGGGCGCGGTCCAGCTCGCGCACCTCATGCGGGCCGCTGGTCTGCGGGTCCGGCGCGAAGGCACGGCCAGGCGCCCAGTCGCGCACCCGCGCGGCGAGCCGGCGCAACGGCCGCGACACGCCGAGCTCCACGCCCACCAGGATCGCGAGCAGGCAGGCGGCGAGGAACAGGCCGAGTTCGAGCAGGCGGCGGGCGAAGGCGCTCCAGGCGCGCCTGCTCCACCGCTCCATCGAGACGCCGGCGAGCAGCCGCAGCCGCGGGTCGAGTGCGACGATCGACCAGGCGTGACGCGTGCCGTCGCGGGCAGTGCCGAGCACCGACATGTCCTGCGCGGCCAGCATCCGGGCCAGCATGTCGGGCGGCGGCAGGGTCTGGCCGCGGGCGGAGCCGAGCGGCAGCACCGAACCGTCGGCATCGAGCAGCCAGACATCGTGCTCATCCGCCACCGGCGTCGGGCGGTCGCCGAGCAGGAAGAAATCCAGGTACAGGCTGCCGCCGACGATCGCGCGCAGCCGGCCCTGATCGTCGAGGATCGGCGCCGCGCCCGGCAGCACGGCACGGCCCGAGATGACGCCGATGGTGAACTGCCCCATCACGAACTGGCGCGTCTGCTGGATTTCGCCGACATAATCGAGCGCGGCGTAGTCGCCGCCGCGTGGCGCCGGCAGGCCGCTGCACAGCAGCCGGCCCTGGCCGTCGAGGATCCAGAAATTGGAGTAGCGCAGCTGGGACAAGTCCCGCAGCCGGTCGAGTTCGCGGTCGCAGTCCTCGGGCGCCATTTCAAGCAGCCGCGGGGTCCGCGCCAGGCCTGTCAGGATCTCCCGCAGGCCATCGACGGCCGCACCGTGCCGCGCGGCGGCGACCTCGCGCAGGATGACGGCATCGCGCAGTGCCGGTGGTGCCGGCGGTGCGGAAGGCGGACCAGGCATTGCTGACGGCGATCGCGGCGATCGGGATGGTCGCCGCGGCGACGAGCGCCAGCAGCCGGCCGCGCACGCCACCCAGAACCTGCATCCAGCCGCGGCGAGCCCTGGGCGGCTGTCCGCCGCCATCGGTCACTTGCTGCGGTCCCGCTCGATCAGTCGGAGCAATTCGGGCGGGATCGGTTCCCGCGCCACGTCGTCGAACATCTGGTGCAGGCCGCGCCGGAGCCAGATGTCGAAAGCGGCGTCGGGAACAGCCTTCTTGGCGCCGCGGCCACGCGCGGCGCCGGTCCTGCCGTTCACCTTGTCCTTCCTTTCGTCGTCAGGCTGGTCCATCACATCCCATGCCGAACCACCGGCGGCGCCACATCGGCGTGCCTCGCGTCACGTGGAACACTACGCGGTGCGGAGGCCGCAGCACCAGCGCCGCGACGCCGCTTCGTGATGGCACCACGCTCCGGTTCGCCCAGAAGGCGCGCTTCCAATGTGCAGCGGGCCCGGAACACCCGGCATTTCGCCGTGCCCACCGCGCAGCCCATCGCCGCGGCAACTTCCTCATAGGACATGCCCTGGATCGTCACCATGACGAGAGCGGTGCGCTGGTCGGCCGGCAGCTTCGCCATCTCGGTGCGCAATTCCTGCAGCGCCAGGCTGTCTTCCTGGCTCGCGGGCCGCGCGAACGCATCGGCCGGCGCATCGTCCATGTCGATCGTCTCGCGCAGCCGCCGCCGGTCGGAGATGAAGCGGTTGCGCAGGATGCGGTACATCCAGGCACCGAAATTGGTGCCCGGCATGAAGCTCGCCTGGGCGGCGAGGGCATTGGTCACCGCGGCCTGGACCAGGTCGTCGGCGTCGGCGCGGTTGCGTGTCAATGACAGCGCCTGCACCCGCAGCTTGGGCAGCAGCGCGACCAGCGCGTCATGGAAGGATCGGCAGCCATCATTCGCGACAACAGCCGGGTCGGGGATGTCGAGGTTGGTGCTCATGACCGACAAACGATCGGTGGCGGGCTGCGGTTGCATCGAAGGATCGCAAAAAATGCAAGACAGCATTGCGTAACGCGCATGCAACCATCCCCTCGAACTGCGCGTTGCGGTTCCATGCAGATGTCTGCGGCGACCGGGCCAGGGCTGCCATCACCGTTGCGCGTCGAAATCCCGCGCCAAGGCGGCGCGTGCGCGCGACACCCGTGCCTTCACCGTGCCTTCCGGCACCCCGATCACGGCGGCCGCCGCCGTGATGTCCAGTTCCAGGGCGGCAACCAGGATCAGAGCCTCCCGCTGGGCCGGTGGCAGGGCGGCGATCGCGGATTCGAGGTCGCGCAACGCGTCGCGCCCGGGCTGCACGCCCAGCCCCTGCGCTGGCGGCGCCATGGTGGCAAGCCCGCGCTGTTCCACCCGCCGTCGCCGTTGCTGGTCGAGGAACAGGTTGCGCAACAGGCGAAAGGTCCACGCGCGCAGGTCCGTTCCCTCGCTCCAGGCCTCCTGCCGTTCGAGCGCGCGCAGCACCGTGTCTTGCACGAGGTCGTCCGCGCGCGCGACATCACGGGCAAGGAAGCGCGCGAAGGCCCGCAACTGCGGCACCAGCGCGACGATCGCTTCACGATACCCGTCGCCGTGCTGTTTCATGCGCCGTTGCTGTGCGCTGCATTCATCCATCCGACCATAAGGCTGTTCCAGAAGGTGCCAAGATGAACGCGATCCATCAGACGGAGTTGCTGCGCGCGCTTCCCTATGCGCGGCGCTACGCGCGGGCATTGACCGGCGCGCGCGACAGTGGCGATGCGCTGGTCGCGGCGGCCCTGTCCGCGCCGCTGCCCGATGTGGCGCCGCGTTTCGCATTGTATGCGGCGGTGGCGCGCGCGGCGCCCGCATCGGCGCCAGGTGCGCGGGCCGGACGGAATGCAGCGCCACCTGCTGCTGCTCACCGCGCTGGAGGACCTCACGCTCGAGGATGCCGCCGTCATCCTCGGCATCGAGCGCGACGTGGCGGCGCGCGAATTGGAAGCGGGACGCGCCGCGCTGCGCGCGACCGCCGCCACCGACATCCTGGTCATCGAGGATGAACCGGTCATCGCGCTCGATCTCAAGCGCCTGGTCGAGACCTGCGGCCATCGCGTCGTCGGCGTCGCGGCGAGCGAGGCGGCGGCGGTGCGGATCGCGCAGGAGAAGCGCCCCGGCCTGATCCTCGCCGACATCAATCTCGGCCGCGGCGGGGATGGCAGCCATGCGGTCGCGCGCATCCAGGAAGCGATGTCGGTGCCGGTCATCTTCGTCACCGCCTATCCCGAGCGGCTGCTGACGGCCGAGGGGGTCGAGCCGGCCTTCGTCATCAGCAAGCCGTTCGAGCCTCTCGCCCTTGCCATCGCGACCTTCCAGGCGGTGCATGGCGGGCGCGTGCTGCCCGCCTGATCCTCGTTTCGGGCGCCGGCGGCGCCCGGCCGAGGCAACCCTTTCGGCGGGCGGGCGTTGCTGCACCGAGGCCACCGCGTCGGTGGGCCGGACACAGGAGAACGCCATGAACAGCGACAGGATCGCCGGCAACTGGAAGCAGATGACGGGCAAGGTGAAGGAGCAGTGGGGCAAGCTGACCGATGACGACCTGACCGTCATCGAAGGCAAGCGCGACCAGCTCGTCGGCCGTGTCCAGGAACGCTACGGCATCGCCAAGGACAAGGCCGAAGCCGAGGTTGCCGCCTGGGAGAGCAAGCTCTGACCTGACGCATCGTCAGCAGCGCCTGCATGGACGCCGCCGGGGCAACCCGGCGGCGTTCTTCCTTTCGTGCAACTCGTCTCGATGCCACGCGTTCTCAGACCAGGAACGCAACGGAGAACACCAATGCTCTACTGGACCCTGATTTTCCTGGTTGTCGCCATCGTGGCCGGCGTGCTCGGCTTCGGCGGCATCGCCTCGGCCGCGAGCGGCATCGCGAAGGTCCTGTTCGTGATCTTCCTCGTGCTGTTCCTGGTGTCCCTGATCGCCGGGCGCGGCTTCGCCGGCTGACGGCGACACACTGAACACGGCGCCGCGCCTCCGCCGGGGCGCGGGCTCGGCCGCCCGCATTCCGGCTGGTCACAGTGGTGATGCATGGCTGACGAGCAGATTCCCGCGGCACCGGCAGGTCGCCCGGCAACCAATGACCTGCGCGGTTTCTGGCGATGGGTGCGCGCCTGGCTTGTCGCGCCCGACCGTGGCCATGCCCGGCTGCTGATCGTGGGCGTCGTCGGCATGACGCTCGCTCAGGTCGCCGTGCAGATCCGCTTCAACACCTGGAACCGCGACTTCTTCGATGCGCTCGACAAGCGCAATGCCGAGGCCTTCGAACGCCAGATCATGGTGTTCCTGGTGCTGGCCGGCCTGTCGATGGCGGCGGCGGTGTACCAGCTTTATCTCAAGCAGTTGCTGCAACTCGCGCTGGCGCGAATGGCTGACCCGCCGCCTGACCGAGGCCTGGCTGCATGACAGCCGGCAATACCAGCTCGAGGCCGGCGCGGCCGAGGCCGACAATCCCGACCAGCGCATTTCCGAGGATGTGCGCCTCGCCGCGGACCTGTCGATCGACTTCGTGGTCGGCCTGCTCATCTCCGTCAGCATGCTGGTCGCCTTCGTGGGCATCCTCTGGTCGTTGTCCGGGCCGCTCGACGTGATGCTGGGCGGCATGTCCCTGCATATCCCGGGCTACATGGTCTGGGCGGCGGTGCTGTATGCCGGCATCGGTTCCGGCCTGACCTGGCTGGTCGGCCGGCCGATGGTCCGCATCCAGGTCCGCCGCACCACTGCCGAGGCCGATTTCCGCTTCGGCCTGACGCGGGCGCGCGAAAGCGGCGAGAGCATCGCGCTGATCCGCGGCGAGGCCGATGAGCGCCGCGGCATCGACCGTCTGTTCAGCCAGGTGCGCGGCGCCTGGACGGAGCTGATGCGCAGCCAGCGCAACCTGATGTGGCTGACCAGCGCCTATGGCACGCTGGCGATGATCTTCCCCACCGTCGTCGCCGCGCCGGCCTATTTCTCCGGGGCCATGTCGCTTGGCGTGCTGATGCAGGTCGGCGCGGCCTTCGCCCAGGTGCAGGCTGCGCTCAACTGGTTCGTCGACCGCTTCCCCAACATCGCCGAATGGCGCAGCGCCACCTCGCGCCTGGTCGCCTTCCAGGATGCGCTCGACGACCTCGAGGCGCTGGCCGCCGACCCGTCGCAGCCCACCATCGCCATGGAGGAGATGGCCGAGGGCGCGCCGGAACGGCTCGAACTCGACGACCTGCAGATCGCCCTCGCCGATGGCACCACGGTGATCGCCGGCGCCTCCGCGGTGATCGCGCCGGGTGAGCGCGTGCTGATCAAGGGCGAATCCGGCTCGGGCAAGTCCACCCTGTTCCGCGCCATCGGCGGGCTGTGGCCCTGGGGTGGCGGGCGCATCGTCACGCCGCCGCGCGCCGGCATGGCCTTCCTGCCGCAGCGGCCCTACCTGCCGCTCGGCACGCTGGCGGGCACGCTGTGCTATCCCGTGGCGCCGGACACCTACGGGACAGCCGAGCAGGTCGAGGCCCTCGCGGTGGTCGGCCTCGGCCAGCTCGGCGAGAGGCTGGCCGAGGAGCAGCGCTGGGACCGCGTGCTGTCGCTCGGGGAACAGCAGCGCCTCGCCCTCGCGCGCCTGCTCCTGCACAAGCCGCGCTGGATCTTCCTCGACGAAGCGACGGCCGCGCTCGATGAGCCGAACCAGGACGCGATGATGACGCTGCTCATCGATTCCCTGCCTGACGCGGCGATCGTCTCGATCGGCCACCGGCCGGGCCTGGAAGCCTTCCATACGCGCACCCTCACCCTGGAGAAGCGCGAGGGTGGCGCGCGCTTCCGCCGCGCCGCGCCGCGCATCGTCAGCGAAAGGACGAAGCGGCGGCGGGCGCGCTTCATCGGTGCCAGGGTGCAGGCCTGACGGATGCGGTGGCGCCAAGCAGCGCCCGACGCGCCGCACGACACGGATTGACTGCCGCTGCCGCCGGCATCCGGCATCTCCATGCGCCATGGGCGCCGGGCGCGACGATCCGGCGTGCCTGACTTTGCCGGCGCCGCGGCCGCGCCGCGACCTCGGCGCGATGCAAACACTCGCGCCGATGGCCTCAGGCCGTCTCCGCGTCCCGCCAGCGCGTTCCATCGGCGAGGCGCAGCCTCACGCGGGGCGGGCCGTCGCCGAGTTCCACCAGCACCCAGGCATTCGGTTCATCCCGGACGCGGTCGGACAGGCTGCTGCCGCAGATGATCACCGGCGGCGTGCCGGCCGGCATCGCCGCGCGGTGCAGGTGCCCCGACAGGATGGCCGAGACGCCCGCGCGACCCATCATCGCCAGCGCGGCCTGCGCGCCGAGCGGCCTGGCGCGCCCGAGCGCCGCCGCCGGATGGCGCAACGGATGGTGCGCCACCACGACGATGCAGCGCCCCGCCGCGGCCGTGATGCGCGCCGACAGTCGCGCGAGCCGCGCCGCCGAGATGCCACCGGCCGACCAGTCGAGATGCGGTTGCGCCCGGCGCACCGTATCCAGCCCGATCAGGGCGAGGCCCGGCAGCGTGACGACCGGCTCGGTCGTGGCCGAGATGGCCTGCCGCCAGCGTCGCCGCGGGTCGAGCATGCGTTCGAGCACGGCGCGGCCCGGAATGTCGTGATTGCCCGGCACGGTGACGACCGGCGCCGGCAGCGCGGCGATGAAGCCCGCCGCGGCGAGGAATTCCTCCTCCCGCGCGCGCTGGGTGAGATCGCCGCTGATGGCGATGGCATCGGGTGCGAAACGCGCGATGTCGTCGAGCAGGGGTGCCACCAGGGCAGGACGATGGGCGCCGAAGTGGAGGTCCGAGAGGTGCGCGATGCGCATCATTCGCGCCGCGGCCGCAGCACGCGCAGCGTGTCGGATCGCAGGCGGAAGCGCAGCGGCGGGGCCATCAGATGCTGTTCGCCATCGAGGGTGACGCGCAGGGACCGGTCGAGGCCCTGCACGGCCAGGTGCGGCCGGGCGACGGTGGTGACATCCGGGTCCTGCGCCAGGCGGCCGCGCAGCCAGCGCCACCCCTGCCGCAGCCCGGCCATCATGCCGGCGCGGCGCACGGCATCGACCTGCATGCACGGCGCTGCGCCAGGCAGCGGCACGGTCACGACCACGGCGTCGGCGCGGATGCGGCGGCCATCGGCGCGCAGCCCCAATGAGCGGCGGGGCGGGCGGGCGATCGCCCGCAGCATGGCGCGGATGAGCGGCAGCCAGCCTGCCAGGCCAACGCCGCGCTGCATCTCCCGGAAGCGGACCAGGCGCGAGGGGCGGCCGACCACCGATTGATAGAGGAAGACCTGGCCGTTCAGCACGCCATGCGTCAGGGATTCCACCGTCGCGCCGGCCAGGCGGCGGGCGGCGGCGTGGGGGTCGGGCGGGATGTCGAGCCGCGCGGCGAGACGGTTCATCGTGCCGCCCGGCAGGATGCCGAGCACGATTCCGGTGCCGGCCAGGCATTCGGCCACGGCGCGAATGGTGCCGTCGCCGCCGACGGCGAAAACCGCTTCCGGCCGGGCCGCGAGGGCCGCCTGCAATTGCTGGCCGAGCGGCAGGCCGGCGCGCACCGGCGCCACCAGCATGTAGCCGGCGTCACCGAGTGCCGCGGCCAGGTCCGCATGGGTGTTGCCGGCCACCCTGGCCGAGCCGGCGGCTGGATTGACGACCAGGGTCGCGCGCATCGGTCGCGCGGCAGGCGCATCGCCTGATGGAGCGACGGTCGGAAGGTCCGGCATGGGCGTGCAACGCCGCCACGGCCCCGGGGTTGCGTCCTTGTCCCGACCCGCCGCCAGCAACGGCGCGCCGGCCGGCCGGTGTTCCGCGCGCCGGCTCCCGGCGCCGCGAAGCCTTACCCGCGGCGCAGGGCCGCTGCCGGCGAAAGCCGCACCGCGCGCCAGGCCGGATACAGGGCCCCGACGGCGCACAGCAGCAGCGCGCCGGCCAGCGGCAGGACCAGCCCGCCCATGGTCGGCTTGAAGGAGATGTAGCGGCCGATCGCCGGGATCGCCTCGAACAGCCCGGTGAAGGCGATGCCGATGCCGGTGCCGAGCAGGCACCCGACGATGCCGAGCACCATGCCCTCCAGCAGGATGAGCGAGAGCAGCCGGCGGTCGGACCAGCCGATCGCCGAGATGATGCCGATCTCCCGCGTGCGTTCCTGCACCGACATCAATTGCGAACTCAACACGTTGAGCCCGCCGAGCGCGAGCGCGATCAGCGAGACCGCCAGCGACACCGCGTTCAGCACCGCGAGGTTGCGGTCCTGGTCCATCACCTCCGCCGCCTCGGACACCATGACCGGGCCGGCGGCGGCCAGCGCCGCGCGCACCTCGGCGCGGCGGGCCGGGCTGCGCGGCTCGGCCAGCCGGATGTGGAAGCCGGTGACCTGGCCGGTGCGGAAGGTGATCTCCTGCAATGCGGCCAGCGGCATCAGCACGACGCTGCGGTTCATCCGCGACGCCCAGCGGGCGATGCCGACGACCTCGAAACGCTCCTCCTGCAATTCGATCGTCCCGCCGGGGGCGAGGCCGAGGCTTTCGGCGATGACATCGCCCAGCACGACCTGCCGGTCGTCGCCGGGGCGCAGGTTGCGCCCGGCCACGATGGGCGCCTGGCGCACCGCCAGGGAGGACGGTGCGACGCCGGCAACCAGGATCGGCCGGCCGCCGGCATTGGCGGCGAAGGCGATCATCTCGCTGTCCACGGCGGCGACGCCGGGGATGGTGGCGAGGCGGGCACCGAGGGATTCCGGCAGCCGCCCGCCGAAGGCATCGGTCGAGGCGCGCTGCGACACCACGAGGTCGGCGCCGCGCTCATCCAGGCTGTCGCCCACCCCGCTGCGTATGCCCTGGCCGAGCGAGAGCAGCGCGACCGCGCCGCCGACGGCGAGGCCGATTCCGATGGCCGACAGCACCGTGCGCGTCGGGCGCCGGCGCAGGTTGATCAGCGCGAGACCGAACAGGTTCATGCCGCGAGCACCCCCGCGGCTTCATCGGCCGCCACCCTGCCGTCATGCATGCGGATGCGGCGCGGGCAGCGCGCCGCCAGGGCAGGGTCGTGCGTGACCATCAGCAAGGTCATGCCGTCCTCCTCCGGCAGGCTCAGCAGCAGTGCCGCGATCGCCTCGGCATTGGCGCTGTCGAGGCTGCCGGTCGGCTCATCCGCCAGCAGCAGGGCGGGGCGGCGCACCAGGGCGCGGGCGATGGCCACGCGCTGTCGTTCGCCGCCGGACATCTCGGCGGGCAGGTGGCTGGCGCGGCCGGCCATGCCGACGCGGGCCAGGGCGGCCTCGGCGCGCTCGCGCTGCACGCGCTCGGTCAGGCCGCTGCCCATCAGGGCCAGTTCCACATTCTGCAGGGAGGTCAGGGTCGGCAGCAGGTTGAATTCCTGGAACACGATGCCGATCGCCTGGCCGCGCAGATCCGACCAGTCCCGCCGCGCATTGACCGGCCGGCCCTGCCACAGCACGCGCCCGCTGGTCGGGATGTCGATGCCGCCGGCGATGTTCAGCAGGCAGGTCTTGCCCGAACCGCTGCGACCGGTCAGCGCCACGCGCTCGCCGGCCCCGATGCTGAGGCTGACATCGCGCAGCGCCGTCACCCGGCCACCATCGAACTGCCGTGAGATATGCTCGAAGGTGAGCAGCGGGGGCCTGATGCCGGTCATTGCAGAGGGGCGCCCCGCGCGAGGCCGGCGATCGCCGCTTCGGCATCGCCCTCGGCGGCATCGTAGGCGGCGCGCACTTCCTCATGCAGCACCGCGCTGAGGCTGACGCCATCGGCGCTGACGTCGGTGGCCTGCCAGCCCCAGGGGCCGCCGGGACGCAGCCGCCAGACCAGGGTGCGTTCCGTGTCATTCGCGCCGCGCAGCCGCGCGGTGAGCGAGACGCCATCGGCTCGTGGCCGCGTGCCCAGAAGCGTCAGCGTGCCAGGGGCGCGCCCGCGGGCGCAGTCGGTCACGAGGCGTGCCCGCAGGGCGGCGATGAAGCGGTCATGGCGGGCATCTCCGAGCCGAAGCCAGATGAAGTCTCCGGCGACGGCGCGCGCCAGGACGGGAATGTCGAACCCGGCCTCGGCCTGGGCATCGCAGGCAGCGATGCGCGCTGCGCCGGGTGCCGTGGCGGCGACCTCGCGCCAGCCGATTTCGCTGCGCTGGAGAAACGTCTCGGCGGGTGGCGGTTCGGCGGCAGCGGCGGACGCCGCGCAGGCCAGCAACAGCGTGGGAATGCCTGCGGGGCGCATGGCGGGGGTCATACGCCGCATCGGCCGGAGCGCCAAATGCATCGCCCGCCGCGCGCCGCGTGCCTCAGTCCCGCGGTCCCGGCGCCAGCACCTCCCGCTTGCCGACATGGTTGGCGGCACCCACCACGCCGGCCTTCTCCATCTGCTCGATCAGCTTCGCCGCGCGGTTGTAGCCGATGTTCAGGTGGCGCTGGACGAAGGAGGTGCTGGCCTTGCCCTCCCGCGTCACCAGGTCCACCGCCTGGTCGTACAGCGAGGCCTCGCCGTCGGTGTTGCCGCCGAGCATGCCGGGCTGCATGGCATCCTCGTCCGGTTCCTCGGTGACTTCCTCGATATAGGCGGGCTCGCCCTGCTCGCGCAGGAACTCGACCACGCGCTCGACCTCGGTGTCGGAGACGAAGGGGCCGTGCACGCGCGCCAGCCGCCCGCCGCCGGGCATGTGCAGCATGTCGCCCTGGCCAAGCAATTGTTCCGCACCCTGCTCGCCGAGGATGGTGCGGCTGTCGATCTTGCTGGTCACCTGGAAGGAGATGCGGGTCGGGAAGTTCGCCTTGATGGTGCCGGTGATGACATCCACCGACGGCCGCTGCGTCGCCATGATGACGTGGATGCCGGCGGCACGCGCCATCTGCGCCAGGCGCTGCACGGCGGCCTCGATCTCCTTGCCGGCGACGATCATCAGGTCGGCCATCTCGTCGATGACGACGACGATCATCGGCAGCGCTTCCAGCGCGAGCGGCTGTTCCTCGAAGACCGGCTTGCCGGTGTCGGGGTCGAAGCCGGTCTGGACCTTCCGGGTGAGCACCTCGCCGCGCTGGCGCGCCGCGACGACCTTGTCGTTGTAGCCGCCGATGTTGCGCACGCCGAGCTGGCGACATCGAACGATAGCGGCGCTCCATCTCGCGCACCGTCCATTTCAGCGCGCCGATCGCCTTGGGCGGCTCGGTCACCACCGGGGCGAGCAGATGCGGGATGCGGTCATAGACCGACAATTCCAGCATCTTCGGGTCGATCATGATGAAGCGGCACTCCTCCGGCCCGAAGCGATAGAGCAGCGACAGGATCATGGTGTTGATGCCGACCGACTTGCCCGAGCCGGTGGTGCCCGCGATCAGCAGGTGCGGCATGCGCGCGAGGTCGGCGATGACCGGGCGTGCCGCCGATATCCTTGCCGAGCGCGAGCGGCAGCTTCGCCTGGTGCCGTCCCCAGGACTCGTCGGCGAACATCTCGGACAGGTAGACCGTCTCGCGCTTGGCGTTCGGCATCTCGATGCCGATCACGTTGCGCCCGGGCACGGTGGCGATGCGCACCGCGATCAGCGACATCGAGCGCGCGATGTCGTCGGCGAGGCCGATGACGCGCGATGATTTCGTCCCCGGCGCCGGCTCCAGTTCATACAGCGTGACGACCGGGCCGGGGCGGATCTCGGCGATGCGCCCGCGCACGCCGTAATCCTCCAGCACGGATTCCAGCAGCCGCGCATTGGCCTGCAGGGATTCCTCCGAGGGTCGCCCGGTGCGCTTCGCCGGCGCCTCGGTCAGCAGGTCGAGCGGCGGCAGTTTCCAGCCCTCATTGCCGAGGTCGAGCGCGCGCTGTTCCGGCGCGCGGCGGCCGCGGTCGGGCGCGCGGTCGAGCACCTTGGCGCGCGACACCAGCCGCGGCTTGCCCGATGGCTCGGTGCCCGGCCGGATGTCGCCCTCCTGGCCCGGCAACGGGGCGGGCGGCGCGGCGGGGCTGGGCGGGACGGCGGTCGCCGCCTCATCGGCCGCGCGCAGCATGGCACCGAGCGAGGTGGTGGTGGGTTCGCGCCTCAGCAGCGCGCCGGCGCCGCGCCCCATGGTGCGGAAGGGGGCGCCCATGCGGGCGAACAGGCCGGGGCCGCGGGGGCGCGGCGGCTCGGGTTCGTCCTCCTCCGGTTCCTCCTCGAAGCGGCCAGGGCCTTGGCGGCGCAGGCTGGCCGCCCCGCTGCGCGCGGCGCCGACGGCAACCTGGCCGGCGCCGACCGCGACACGACCGGCGCCGCGCCATTCGCCCACGGTCAGCCCGCAGGCGATGAAGGCGGTGCCGACGGCGGCCACCATCACGACGCCCTGGCCGGCCAGCGTGCCGAGCGGCCCCAGCAGGCTGCGCAAGCGCCATCCACCAGCAGCCCCGTCGTCACCGGCCCGACAATGCCACCCGGCCCGGCTTCGACCGGCAGCCCCTGGGGCAGCGGCAGCAGCGACAGCGCCGCCGCGGCCAGCGGCAGCCCCGCCAGCAGGCCGAGCAGCCGCGCGGTGACGGAGCCGAGCCCGCGATGCGTCGCCAGCCGGAACGCCCAGGCCAGCAGCGCCAGGCAGGGCAGCGCCGCGGCGAAGCCGAAGCATTGCAGCATCACGTCCGACACGATGGCCCCGGCCGGTCCGGCCAGGTTCGTCGTCGGCCCGTGGGTCGAGGTGTTGAAGGACGGGTCCGCCGGGTTGTGGCTGGCCAGCGCGACGCCCAGCGCGATCGCGCCGATCGCCACAAGCAGGCCGCACATCTCCATGACCCGCCGGCGCAGCACCGCGCGCACGGCCGCCGAGGCGAAACGGCCGGAACCGGATGAGGAGGGCCGGGCAGAAGCCGGCGAATGGTCGGTCAGGGCAGCGCGGGGCATCGGTTCTTTGTCTTGATCCTGGCTGGCAATACTATACGGGAAGCCCCTGCCGGGGCAGCATTTCAGCAACAGCGGCATGGATTGGCATGGGCAGGCGTGGCCCTGGGGCCACGCCCTGGCGCCAACGACCTTCCCGGCTGCGCGCGATCCCGCGACCCGCGGGCGCATCGCCACCGCCCTCGGCGCGGCGCGCGGGCACCCTGCCGCCATCCCCAAGGCAGGGCCGGTGCGTGCCGCCACGTCCGCCCACCGCGCGCGGGGCGGCGATCATGGCGGCGCGGCCGGCAGGAACACCGGCGGCGGGGCGTCGCCCTCCGGCGAGATGCGGGCGGTCAGCATCGCGCCGCCCTCGGCGGGTTCCAGCGTCATCCGCAGGCAGCCGTTCGGCGGCATGTTCGGCGCCGCCGCGAAGGCCAGGTGCAGGATCGCGGCCTGCAACGCGCCCGGGCAGCCCGCCAGGCGCGGCAGGCCGGCAGCGGCCTCGACCTCCGCGACGCGACCGCGCCCGAGCGCCAGCCTGACCAGCGGTTGCATGGTCTCCAGCACCGTGGCGGCCGGCGTGTCCGCCGGCGGCGGCGCGCCGAGCGCGAGATAGGCATGCAGCAGCACCTGCATCCGTGCGGTCGCGGCGCCCAGCCGTTCGGCGCGGGCGGTGCCGCGCTTGCCGCCATCCTTGGCGCGCAGCATCAGTTCCGCCGTGCCGGACAGCGCGGCGAGCAGGTTGTTCACCTCATGGCGCACCGGGCGGGCGAGGGCGACCAGCAGGTCGCGCGGGTCCTGGCTCATCCGGCCCTGCCGCGCATGGTGTCCAGGATGTCGCGGAACAGCCGCGCCGGCAGGCCGCCGCCGGCGACGCCGTCCATCGGCGTCGCATCGTCATTGCCGAGCCAGACGCCCATGACCAGCCCCCCGGCGATGCCGATGAACCAGGCGTCGCGATTGTCCTGCGTCGTGCCGGTCTTGCCGGCGACGGCGATGCCCTGGCACGGCGGCGGCGCGCCCGGTGCCGCGCGACACGGTCGCGGCCATCATGCGGCGCATCGCCTCGGCCGCCTCGGCCGAGATCACCGGTGCCGGCGCGGGCGGCAGCCAGGCGATCGGGCGGCCCTCGGCGCGCGCCTCGGCCACGCCGATAGGGGGCGACGCGCCGCCCGCCATTGGCGAAGGGCGCATAGGCGGTGACCAGGTCGAGCAGCGTCACCTCGGCGGTGCCGAGCGCGATCGACGCATCGCGCGGAAACGGCCCCGGCAGGCCGAGCCGCTGCGCCACCGCCGCCACGGACCGCGCCCCGCCGCGCGCGCTGCATCACCCGCACCGCGGCGGTATTCACCGAATGGGCGAGCGCGTCCTCCAGGGTGATCTCCCCGCGCATGCGCCAGTGGCCGTTGCCCGGCGACCAGCCGCCCAGGGTGATCGGGTCCGTCCGAGACCATGTCCTCCGGCCGCGCGCCGGCCTCGATGGCGGCGAGGAAGACGAAGGGCTTGAAGGCCGAGCCCGGCTGGCGGCGCGCCTGCGTCGCGCGGTTGAACGGGCTGCTGCGGTAGTCGCGGCCGCCCGCCATGGCGCGCACCGCGCCGCTGGCCGCCTCGATCGCCACCACCGCGCCCTGGGCGACGCCGGCGGCACGGCCCTGGGCGGCGAGCAGCACCTCCAGCCGTGCCTCCACCGCCGCCTGCAGCGCGCGAATCGAGCGTGGTGCGCAGCAGCAGGTCCGAGGTCGGCGGGGCGCGGTCGCCGATGCCGTCGCGCACCCAGTCGGCGAACCAGCCGGCGTCGCGCGACGGCGCGGGCGGGAAGCGCAGGCGCTCGGCCTCGGTCATCGCGGCGGCGGCGGAGAGCGCGCCGGTCTCGACCATCGCCTCCAGCACCTCGACCGCGCGATGCACCGCGGCGGTCGGGTTGACGCGCGGGTTGAAGCGCGACGGCGCCTTGGGCAGGCCGGCGAGCACCGCCGCCTGGCCCGGCGTCAGCCGCCGCGCCGGCACGCCGAAATACAGCCGCGCCGCGGCATCCACGCCATAGGTCCCGGCGCCGAGATAGACGCGGTTGAGGTAGATCGTCAGCAACTCATCCTTGGTGAAGCGCTGTTCCAGCCACAGGGCGAGCAGCGCTTCCTGCACCTTGCGCCGCAGGCTGCGCTCGGGCGTCAGGAACAGGTTCTTCGCCAATTGCTGCGTCAGGGTCGAACCGCCCTGCACGACGCGCCCGGCGGTCAGGTTGACCACCAGCGCGCGCACCAGGCCGATCACGTCGAGGCCCATATGGTCGCGGAAGCGGCGATCCTCGATGGCGATGAAGGCGGCGGGCACATGGGCGGGCAGGTCGCGCAGCCGCACTGTCTCCCCATAAAGGTCGCCGCTGGTGGACAGCAGCGCGCCATCGGCGGCGACCATGGTGACCGAGGGCCGGCGGGTGGTGCCGAGCGCATCCTCCGGTCGCGGCAGGTCCCAGGCGAAATAGATCAGCCCGGCGAAGGCGGCGACCAGGCCCCAGACAGCACAGGACGACCGCCCAGCGGAACAGGCGCGGCGCCAGGCGGCGTCGCGCTCGAACGGGGGGTGCGGGTCGGGCGGGGGCGGCGATGGGGGCTCGCCGCACCCGCGGCGCGACGGCACGGGGCATCGCCAGCCCTATAGCATGGTCGGGCGCGGGCGTCCCAAACCTGGTTGCGGCCAGGGCGGGGTGGGCGGGCAAGGCGCCGTCCGATCCTGCTCATCAGGGTCCGGCGTGCCACCGCCGGCGACCGGCGGGCGTGGTGCCGGGGCGCGCCCGCAGGCCGCTTCGTCGGGAGCATGGCTGCCGCGCCGCTTCGCGGCTGTCCTGGCGATGGCGTGGCGGCGCGGGCGCCAAGCACGGCGTTCGGGTCAGGACGACCGCCATCGCGCCGCCTGCCCGTGCGGGCGCGCCACCCGATCAGGTGTTCGCCCTGCCCGGGATCGGACCTACGCCATCCCCCAATGCGCCCGCAGCGATGCCGCCGCCTGCCGCAGCGTGATGTCCGAGGTCGGCACCAACCGCCCCATCGTCAGGTAGGCGTGCATCTGGTTCGCGACGTGCAGATGCGTGACCGGCACGCCTTCCACATCCAGCCGCTCGGCATAGGCGATGCCTTCGTCGCAAAGCGGGTCGTGGCCGCAGGTCATCACGAAGGCCGGGGCGGTGCCCGCGACGGATGCGGCGCGCAGCGGGGAGGCACGCCAGTCGATGCGCGATGCCGGCTCCGGGGCGTAGTGGTCGATGAACCAGCGCATCGCCGCCGCGGTCAGCGGATAGCCCTCGATGCAGCGGTCATAGGAGGGCCGCGCCTCGGCGGCGAGGTCGGTCGCCGGATAGAACAACACCTGGAAGCCGGGGGCGGGGATGATGCCGTCGCGGCCCATCAGCGCCATCACGGCGGAGAGGTTGCCGCCGGCGCTGTCCCCGCCGACCGCGATGCGCGATGCGTCGATGCGCAGCGCGGCGGCCTCCGTCGCGATGAAGCGCATCGCCTCGGCGCAGTCCTCCACCGCGGCGGGGAAGCGATGCTCCGGCGCCAGGCGGTAGTCGACCGAGACGACGCAGGCGCCGAGATGATTGGCCAGGCTGCGGCACAGCTGGTCATAGGTGGACAGGCTGCCGATCACCCAGCCGCCGCCATGGATGAACACCAGGCAGGGCAGGGCCGCCGCCGGGTCGGTGCCGAGGCCGCGATAGCGCCGCAGCCCGATCGGGCCCGCCGGGCCGGGACAGGCCAGGTCCTCGACATCCGCGACCTGCGGCGGGTCGGGCTGCAGGATGGGGGCGGCGGCGGCGGAGACCTGCCGCGCTTCGGACGGCGACAGCGTCTGGATGGCCGGGCGGCCGCTGTCGCGGATCAGGTCGAGGACGCTCCGGGCGCCGGGATCGAGGGGCATGGTCTCTCCATCAAGCCGCTACGGCGTCACATCCGCCGTTTCCATTGCGCGCGCACGGTACGGACGCGCGCGACCAGGCCGGGCCCGTCACCGAATACCAGCGCCCGCCCGCGCGCCGCGAGTGCGCGCACCGCCACCTTCGCGCGGCGCACCGAGCGCAGCGCCGCCTGCCAGGCGGGCGAGGCATCGAGATAGGCATGGGCGCGCGCCAGCACCGCGACGACGATGTTCCGCCCGCGGGCGAAGATCGCGATCTGCATCAGCTTCGGCTCGGCCACGCTGTACAGATGCGCCGACAGGGCGGTGCCGACGAATTTCGCCGAAAGCAGCAGCGCGACGCCCTTGAGCGGGTGCCCGCCGCCGATCAGCCAGACCGCGGCGAGTTTCAGCGGGATCAGCCCCAGCAGCGGCACCAGGAACAGCAGCAGGACCAGCCGCGGATCAAGCCGCAGCACCAGCCGTTCCAGCCCGGCAAATATTGGCAGCCGGGCGATCTGTGCGCCCAGCAGACTGGCCCAGTGCCAGATCGTCTCCTCCAGCACCACCCACAGGAAGGCGAGCAGCAGGAGGGGCGCGCGCAGGATGCGTCGGAGGTGCAGCATGCCGGGCAGTCTAGCGCCGTTCGCCGTTCATGCGGGGCTGTTGCCTGCGCGGGACGGCGTTGCGCCCAGGTGTTCCTCCGGCATGGCGCAGATCGCCTCATGCCGCAGCCAGGCGGAGAAGCGCGCATCCGCCGTCAGCACCGCGAAGGGGATCGCCAGCAGCAGGGAGGCGACGACGGGCAGCGCCAGCAGCAGCGCCAGCGGCGACGCCGCGGCGAAGGCCCAGCCCAGCACGATGCCGGCCAGCGTCGGCGGCCAGAACTGCCGCGCCGCATCGGCCCAGGACACGCCGCGGTCGGCGCGGTTCTGCGGCACCCAGCCGACCTTCAGCCCGAAGGGCAGCGCGACCAGGAACAGCGATTGGGCCATCAGCCGGGCCGGTTCCATCAGCGTGGTGAAGGCGATCTCGGCCGCGGCGCCGCGCAGCACGTCGTCCCGCCCGCCGTAGGCATGGCGAGATCCGCGTTCAGCAGCATCTCGGCATAGCCGGCGAGCTTCGGCGCGTAGTGGCAGGCCCAGCCGGCAAGCAGCAGCAGCACAAGCCAGCCGGTCGGCGTCGCCGCACCGCCGCCGGCCAGGGCGTTCATCGCGGCGAACAGCAGGATGGCGCACCACAGCGGCGCGCCGACGAACAGCAGCATCGCCTGCAGCAATTGCCAGCGCGCCATCAGTGTCTGGCCCGGCAGGCGCAGCAGCGCCAGATACTGCATGTTGCCGCCGGCCCAGCGCAGGTCGCGGGTGACGAAATCGCCGAAGGTCGGCGGGTTGCCCTCGCTGCTGCCGGTCTCGTCGGGCAGCACGCGCACCTTCCAGCCGGCGGCGGTCAGGCGGGTCGCCTCGACCTGGTCGTGGGACAGGATGCGCGAGCCGTCCGGCAGCGGCTCGAGCCGGCAATGCTCGCGGAACGGCGCGATGCGGATGACGGCGTTGTGGCCCCAGTACGGGCCCTCATCGCCCTGCCACCAGGCCTGGCCGATCGCCCATGTCCGCATGCCCTGGCGCATGCCGAACTGGAACAGCCGCGGGAAGGCGGCGGTGGCCGGCCTGCCGTGGATCAGCTGCTGGACGATGGCGAGTCTCGGGTCGGCCTCCAGCACGCGCGACCAGCCGCAGCACGGCCTCCGGCGTCATCTCGGAATCGGCGTCGAGGCAGAGGAAGTGGTCGAGCCCCTCGGCATGGTGGTCGAGGAAATCCATGACGTTGCCGGCCTTGAAGCCGTCATTGGCCGCGCGGCGGCGGTAGTTCGTGTCGGTGCGGCCTGCGGCGAAGGCGCGGATGGCGGCCTCCTCGGCCTCGGCGGCCGGGCCGGCGGGCGTGTCGGACAGCAGCCACAGCGCGAAGCGGTCCGGCCTCCCGCGCGCCAGGCCGTCCATCAGCCGGGCCAGCGGCGGCAGGACGGTGTCCATGTCCTCGTTGCGGATGCAGATGGCGATGGCGGTGCGGCCCTGCGTGGCGGTCCCGGGCGGGCCGGCCGCAGCACCGCGGCAGCACGGCGGCGACCGGGTCCTTCGCCAGAGCAGGATGGCCAGGCCGACCAGCGCATTGGCGGCGGACAGCGCGCTCCAGGGCATGGTGCCGGGGAAGCACAGCAGATCAGCACCTCCCACAGCGTCCAGCCGCCCGGCGCCAGTACGGCGACGGCCAGACGCAGCAGCCCGGCCATGATGGCGAGGGCGAGCGCGATGAACAGGATTCGGCGCAGCAGGATCGGTCCGGTCACCAACCCCGGTCTATGCCCGCAGCGTGGCGGGAATGCGAGGGCGCCGCGCCGCCCCGATCAATCCACCTGCGCCCCTGACGCACGGACCACCGGCGCCCATTTCGCCACCTCATCGCGCATGAAGGCGTCATAGGCGACCGGGCCGAGCGGCCAGGGTTCCGCGCCGTAGTCGCGCAGGCGCTGGGCGATGGCGGGGTCGTTCAGCGCGGCGACGATCTCCGCCCCCAGCCGGTCGCGGATCGCCACCGGCACGGCGGCCGGCATGGCGATGCCGTACCAGGAGGCGACGTCGAAATCCGGCACGCCCTGCTCCTGCAGCGTCGGGCACATCCGGCATGGTGCTGGCGCGCCGCGCGGTCGAGACGCCGAGCGCGCGCAGCATCCCGGCCAGCACCTGCTGGCGGGAGGCGGGCGCGTTGTCGATGTTGAACAGCACCTCCCCGTTCAGCACCGCGGCCATCGACGGCGCGGTGCCGCGATAGGGCACATGGGTCAGGTCCACGCCCATCCGCATGCCGAACAGCAGGCCGCCCAGATGCGACGACGTGCCCGACCCGGCCGAGGAGAAATTGGCCCGCGCCGGGTTGGCGCGGCAGAAGGCCACCAGTTCCTCCACCGACTTCACCGGCCCGTCGCCCTTGACGATCATGACGTTCGGCATCGCCGCGATGCGCGCCACGCCCGGCAGGTCCTTCAGCGGGTCGAAGGACAGCCGGCGATACAGCGTCGGCCCGATGCCATGGGAGGCGACGTGGTTGACGTAGTAGCTGTAGCCATCGGGCGCGGCGCGCGCCGTCACCTCGGCGCCCACCATGCCGCCGGCGCCGGGCCGTGGGTCGATGATGACGGGCTGGCCGAGTGTCTCGCGCAGCCGGTTCTCCATCATGCGGACGAAAATGTCGGACACGCCGCCGGCAGCGCCGCCGATGACGAAGCGGATCGGCTTGTCGGGCCAAGCGCCCTGGGCGCGGACGGAAGGGGCGGCGAGCGCGGCAAGGGCGGCGCCGGCGAGGGCGCGACGGGTGATCATGCGTGTTTCCTCCGGGCCTCACGGGCCTTGGAGGGGAGCCTAGGGCAAGGTGGCGGCGGAGCGAAATGGGCGCCGGAACGCTGGCGCCTGATGCCGGCCGCCGCCCCATCCCGCGAGGCGGCCGCGGCTTCCCGGGGTCAAGGCCTCGGTGTGGGAGACCGGCCTTGGAATGGCACCGCGGCCCGGGTGGTGAGGCTCCGCGGGAGGACGCGCCGTGCCCGCCCGGTTCAGCGCGCGGCGAGCAGCAGGCGGTTCATGCTCTCCATCGTCCGCCGCAGCGCGGCGAGGTCTCGCCAGAACGCTTCGCGCGGCACGCCGTTCGCCGCCAGCTCGTCGGCGATGGCGCCGAAGGAGCGCCGCCCGTCCACCCGTTGCAGGATCGCGGCGGCCAGGCGCGGCAGCGGCAGCGGCACGCGCAGCCTGTCGAAGGCCACCGGCAGCGTGCCGTCGCGCGGCAGGTTCCGCGCCACCGCCGCCCCGTCCATCTCGCGCAGCGCCGGCACGCTGTCCGGGTCGTCCCAGCGCGGCGGCGCGTCCGGCGCGTCGGCGCGGACGCAATAGGCGATGTGGATGCCCATGTTGCCGGTGAGCGCCTCCGCCAGCGCCGCCCGCTGCACCGCATCGAGCGCGGCGGTGCGGGCGCGCAGGCGCGGGTCGGTCAGGAAGCTGTCGGGATCGTAGCGCACCGGCTCCACCAGGCAGGCGATCGCGGAGGCCGGCGGCGCGCACCAGCGCGTCGAGCGCGGCACCGTGAAGGCCGTATCCCGCGGATTGAGCAGACAGGTCGTATAGGCCGGCATCGCCGCCCGTGAGATGGTCGGTGATCCACGGGTTCTTGCGGAGCCACGCGGTCTCCGGCGCATTGCCGCCACAGCCGCCGCGCCACCTCCACCCGCGCGCGCGGCGCCTCGTCCGCCGGGGCGAGCAGCCGCAGCGCGTCCTGCATCATGTAGACGCCGGTGCGCCCGTGCGGCGCATAGACCATGAGCCCGATGCCGCCGCCCGGCGCCAGCGCGCCCGCCAGCGCCCGCAGGCCGGCGACCGGTTCGGGCAGGTGGTGCAGCACGCCGCAGCAGTCGATGTAGTCGAAGAGGCCGAGGCCGTTCCCCGGCAATTCCAGCAAGGAGCCCTCGACGAAGCGGAGGTTGTCCAGCCTGCGCGCCGCCGCCCGCGCTTCCGCGATCCGCCGCGCGGCGCCGCTGCGGTCGAGCCACACCACCTCGCCCGGCCGTCCCGCCCAGGCGAGCTGCTGCGCCAGCATGATCGCGCCGTCGCCGGTGCCGCCGCCCGCGACCAACGCGCGCAACGGAGCGGTGGCGGAGCGGCGGGCGCCGAAGATCCAGTGGTCCACCTCCCGCAAATGGCTCGGGCTGCCCACCACCAGCCGCTTCGCTTCCTCGCGCGGATCGCGGGCCGGATAGGGATAGGCTTCGTACTGCGCGGCGAGGCGCCGGTCGGTGGCGTCGGTCATCGCGCCGTGCTTACAGCCGGGACGCGGCCGAGGGCCAGAAGCCCGTCGCGGTTGCCCCGGGGGGCTGGGCTTCGTATCTAGGGGCCCATGCGAAA
>CAVSZN010000024.1:0-288715 GCA_963732425.1 uncultured Alphaproteobacteria bacterium | reverse complement strand
GGACCTGGCGCTGCACCTGGCGCCGCGCGGGACGGCGATCCTGGCGGGGTTGCTCGGCACCCAGGTGCGGATGGTGCTGGCGGCGCATCGGCGGCAGGGGCTGGTGATGGAACGGCGCATCGATGTCGGGCCGTGGACGACGCTGGTGCTCAGGCGCCGAGGCTGATCGCGCGGCGCCGGATGGCGTCGTTGCTCTCCAGGGCCTTGGCATTCGCCTCATAGGCGCGCCGCGCCTGGATCACGCCGGCCATGGCGCTTTCCAGGTCGCCGCTGGCCTGGGCTGCGGTCAGCCCCTGGTTGCCGGCGGGTGGCGCGGGAGAGGGGTCGCTGCCGCGCGCCGTTTCCGGCACCGGGTTGGCGATGACAGCAGCGGCGCGGTCGAGCTGTTCCGTCGCGCGCTGCATGCCCTGGATGGGGGCGCTTGAACCGATTTGCATCGTCCCAGATTGCGGGACGGAGGTTAACGGCCGGTTACGGCGGGCCTCGATCCGGCGGAATCATCCGGCCGGTTGAGCAGGCTCGGGAAGAAAACGGGCTGGGGAAGGTTCCGCGAGCCGAAGCGCGCGGAGGTCGCTCCAACGCCGCCGGGCACGTCACCGCACCCAGGGCGCAACCAATTCCTGCAGGCCATACATGCCGAGCGCGGCCAGCGTGAAGAAGTGCAGGCCGAAGATGGCGAGGAGTTGCCCACTGAAGGGTTGCTTGCGCGTCTTGTGGCGAAACACGCTGCGCGCGAGCAGCGCTCCTGGCGACCCACCGACCAGGGCCAGGGTGAGCAGGGTCTGCTCCGGGATGCGCCATCCGCCCAGGCGGGCCATGCGCTTGTCGTGATGGAAGGCGATCACCGCCAGGCTGTTGACGCCGAGCAGCCAGCAGGCGCCGTAGGCAACCCAGATCAGCGTTTCGTTCGGCACGGCATCATGCCTTGCAGGTGAGTTGCCGGATTCATCGGCGACCGGAGCTAGCCGCCGGCCCGTGAACCCGCAGCCCGGTGGGCGGTCGGCGCGGCCCGCCGAAGGTCAGCGTGGGGCAGCCGGTCACTCCGCCGCCTTCGCGCTGGCCGTCACATGCTGCCGAAACTGCGGCATCACCTCCTGCGCCAGGCGCTGCATCGTCTCCGCTTCCCATGCCGCGTTCACGCCGGTCCAGTCGAGCCCGGCCATCAGCAGATGGCCGAAGGGGCCGACCTCCTCGCGCAGCGCCACCAGCCGGTCGAGCACCGTCTTCGGGCTGCCGGTGATGACGCAGGCCTCGATCATGTCCTCGGTGGTGGCGGTCATCGGGTCCATGTCCGGGCGCGGCGTCATGGTGTCGCCGAAGCCGCTGCGCTTCGCGATCGAGCCGAGATAGTCGAAGTAATAGCGCGTCGCCCCTTCCGGCGCGGTGGCGCGCGCCTGCGCCTCGGCATCGGTGCCGGCGATGACGAAGTTGCGCGCGGCGCGCCACTTCCGGCCATCGACGGGGTGGCCGGCCTCGGCCATGCCCTTGGCCAGGCTGCGCCAATGCCCGCCGATGATGCGATGCGCGACGAAATTCGCGCTGATCACGCCCCAGCCGCGCTTCGCGGCGACCGCGACCCCCTGGCTCTCGGCGCTGCGGGCCGAGACATGGATGGACGGCCCACCCTTCTGGAACGGCTTGGGCATGTAGCCGATGCCATAGTCGGGCGAGACGGTGCGCGACAGCCTGATCGGCCAGGTCGCGCCAGGGATGTCATAGGGCGGGTCCTGCGCCCAGATCGCCTGGATGGTGGCGGCCGCTTCGAGCATCCGCTTGCCGCGCTCGGCCGGCGGCAGGTCGCCGAACATCTCCGAATCCGACGGCAGCCCGCCCGGCCCGATGCCGAACAGCAGCCGCCCGCCGGACATGTGGTCGAACTGCGCGATCTCGGCCGCGACGATGGCGGGGTGGTGGTTCGGCAGGTTCACCACCCCGGTGCCGAAGGTCAGCCGCGTGCGATGCACCAGCCCGGCCATGAACATCAGCGGGGAGGCAATGGGTTCGGAACTGGCCGAGAAATGCTCGCCCACCCACAACTCATTGAAGCCGAGCCGGTCGGCGAGGAGGGACTTCTCCGTATCCTCGGCGAGGGTCTCATGCAGCGGCCGGTGTGGCGGGTGCAGCGGCATCATGAACAGGCCGAGTTGCATCGGGCGTCTTCCTTCCCTGAATTCGCCCGATGCTATGGTGCCGCGGCCCGTTTGAGAATGCGGCGTCCGCTGCGGTCGCGGGCGCCGCCATGCCTCACTTCTGGCCGGCGGGCCGGAAGCTGAACGACGCGGCCCAGGGCCCGTAGTTCGAGGTGGTGATGCCGTTGGCCGCGCTGCCGGCATAGGATTGCTGCCCCGGCGCCGGCTCGATGTTCACCAGCCCGCCGGTCACCGGGATGACGCCCGCATGCATCGCGGCGCGGCAGACCCGGCTGTCGGTGGTGTAGGTGCCGGTGCCCCAGACCGAACCGGACAGGATCGCCTCGGTCGCGCAGGTGCAGGACAGCGGCGCGCTCTGGTTCTGGAAGTTCGAGGGGCAGGCGGCGGGGGCGGCGGCGACGGCGGGTGCCGCGCCGGCGGCGGCCACCGTGAAGGATTCCCGCCACGGCCCGTAATTCGATGTGGTGATGCCGTTCGCCGCGCTGCCCGCATAGGCCTGCAGGCCAGGCGCCGGCGTGACCGTCACGGTGCCGCCGGTGACCGGGATGGCCCCGGCATGGATCGCGGCACGGCAGATCCGGCTGTCGGTGGTGTAGGTGCCGCTGCCCCACACCGTGCCGGACAGCGCGGCCTCGGTGGTGCAGGCGCAGGTCAAGGGCGCGCTCTGGTTCTGGAAGGTGTTCGGGCAGGCGGCCGCCGCCGCGCCGGGCGCCGCGACGGTGAAGGAGGCCGACCACGGCCCGTAGTTGGACGTCGTGACGCCGTTCGCCGCGCTGCCGGCATAGGCCTGCAGGCCGGCGGCGGGCGTGACGACCACGACACCGCCGGCGGCGGGAATGACCCCGGCATGCACCGCGGCACGGCAGACCCGGCTGTCGGTGGTGTAGGTGCGGCTGCCCCAGACCGCGCCCGACAGCGCCGCCTCGGGCGCGCAGCTACAGGTGATCGGGGCGGATTGATTCTGGAAATCGGCCGGACAGGCCGGCTGCGCCAAGGCCGCCGCGGCGCTGGTGGCGACCAGGCCAAGGGCAAGGAAAAGCCGTTTCACTGGTGTCTCCCGGAATTGTAACCGGGGCACGATAAAGGGAATACAATCGCAACTGCAACGGCAGTGCCGGGCCGCATCCCCTACCGATGGATGAGTGGCGCGTCAGGCCACCGCCACCCGCGGCGCCCTGGTGGCCCAGTTGCTGACCATCGCCACCAGCCCGACCGCCAGCATCACCGGCCAGAAGGCGGCATAGGAGCCGGTCACGTCCACCACGATCGCCCCCGCGCCGGCACCCAGGAAGCCGCCCACCTGGTGTGACAGGAAACACACCCCGTACAGCGCGCCGAGATCGGCCACCCCGAATCGCCGCGCGATTGCGGTCGAGGTCAGCGGGATGGTGCCGAGCCAGATGAAGCCCATCGCCGCCGCGAACACCATGGTGCCCCACTCGGTCGGCACGCTGATGGCGAAGATCCCCACCAGGATGGTGCGCAGCAGATAGATGCCCCCGAGTGCCACCTCCGGCCGGATGACATTGCCGAGCCGCCCGCACAGCCAGGAGCCGGGGATGTTGAACAGCCCGATCAGCATCAGCGCCGTCACGCCGAGGCCGGTCGGCAGGCCGCACAGGGCCAGATGCGCCGGCAGGTGCACCGTCAGGAAGGCCAGTTGGAAGCCGCAGGCGAAGAAGCCGAGCGTCAGCAGCGCGAAGTCGCGATCGGCCAGCGCGCGGCGCGCCAGCGCCGGCAGGCCCGCGATGCCGACCGGCATGGCGTTGCCGACGTGGATCGGCGCGCGCCATTCCAGCCGCGGGCAGATCACCAGCGCCAGCAGCATGGTCGAGGCGAGCAGCGCAAAGGCGAAGGAGGTGCCGCCGGTCTCGATGCCCCATTGCGCGAAGGGCACCATCGCCGCCTGGCCGACCGAGCCGCCGGCCGATGCCAGCCCCAGCGCGTCGCCGCGCCGGTTTTCGGGCACCGCGCGCGCCACCGCGCCGAGCACGGTGCCCGCGCCCGCCGCGGCGGTGCCGAGCCCGGTCAGGATGCCGATGCCGATGACCAGGGTGGCGGCGGAAGGATAGATCGCCGGCATCAGCAGGCCGATGGCGTAGATCGCCGCACCGCCCAGCGCGACGCGCCCGGTGCCGAGCCGGTCCGCCAGCGCGCCGGCGAAGGGCTGGCTGATGCCCCAGATCAGATTGTGGATGGCGACCGAGGCGCCGAGCACGGTCGCGCTGATGCCGTGCTCGATGCCGAGCGGCAGCAGGAACAGGCCGAAGGTCTGCCGCGCGCCGAGCGACAGCGAGACCGAGGCCGCGGCGGACAGGACGATGATCCAGGCGGCAGGGGGCATGCGCTCATCTCAGCCGCCATATTGCGATGCCGCAATCGACACGACGGCATGGCTGTTGCGCGCCGGCGGCCCGATGGCGGGCCGCGAAGGCAGGGCCGCGGCGAGGGGGCGATGCCGCGGCCCCGCCGCGCGTCAGGCAACCCGGGGGGAAGGCTGCTGGCCGGCGTCGTTCGCCGGGCGCGGATCGAAGTTCGGCTCGAAGACGCGGCCGATATCGAAGCGGTTCATGCCGATGTCGCGCAGTTCGCGGTCCGACAGGGCGCTCAGCGCATTGTAGGTCGCGATGCGCGTCGGCAGGGAAACCACCAGGCGGCCAAACGCGCGCAGCCCGCCCAGGATCCAGCCGGCAAGGGCTTCGTCGCGCGCGGCGACGGCGGCCAGGCGGATCGCCTCGGCATCGGTCTCGCGGCGCGAGGCGGCGGTGGTGGCGGGCAGCAGCAGGGCGGCCTCGGCCTTGGTGAAACGGTCGTCCATGATAAGTGTCCTTGGTGTGGGCGCTGCCCCCGGTTCGGGGGACGCCAACCTTTCGCAGGCGGTATCTAGATGCCCCGAGGCCACAGGTGATGTGCCAAGGTCACGATATAGCCATGCGTCAGACGCGATGCTTCCTGTGGATACATGCAACAACGCGGTAACGAGGATCACGGCCCTGTCACCGACCGAACGCCTTGCCACCCTGCGCGACCGCCTCCGTGAGGCCGGGGTGCAGGGCTTCATCATCCCCCGCTCCGATGAGCACCTGGGCGAATACGTCCCGCCCGCCGGCGAGCGCCTGGCCTGGCTGACCGGCTTCACCGGCTCGGCCGGCATGGCGATCGTGCTGCCCGACCGCGCGGCGGTCTTCACCGATGGCCGCTACACCCTGCAGGTCCGCGAGCAGACCGATCCTGCCCTTTGGGAATGCCGCCACATCACCGAGCAGCCGGCCGTCGAATGGCTGAAGGCCCACGCCCAGGACCTCGCCATCGGCTACGATCCGTGGCTGCTGTCCGAGCCCGCCGTCGAGCGATTGTCCTTCCCCGGCGCGCATTTCGTCCCGCTGGCGGCCAATCCGCTTGATGCCGCCTGGAAGGACCGGCCGGCCGCGCCGATGGCCTCGGCCGTGCCGCATCCCATGGCCTTTGCCGGCAAATCCTCGGCCGAGAAGCGCGCCGAGACGGCCGCGGCCCTGCGCGATGCCGGCGAGGCGGCGGTGGTGCTGGCCGACCCGCATTCCGCCGCCTGGTTGCTGAACATCCGTGGCGGCGACCTCGCCCATACCCCGCTCGCCCTTGGCTTCGCCCTGCTGCACGCCGATGCGCGGGTCGAATTGTTCATGGCGCCGGCGAAGGTGCCGGCGGAAACCCGCGCGCATCTCGGCAACCAGGTCGTGGTGCGCCCGCGCGAGGAACTGCCCGCCGCGCTCGATGCGCTGCGCGGCCAGCGCGTGCGCGATCGATGCCGAGGCCACGCCCGCCTGGTTCGCCCATTGGCTGCGCGAGGCCGGCGCCGAGATCTGCCCCGGCGAGGACCCCTGCCGCTTGCCGCGCGCCTGCAAGAACCCGGTCGAGCGGGACGGCGCGCGGGCCGCGCATCGGCGTGACGCGGCGGCCATGGCGCGCTTCCTGTGCTGGTTCGCGACCGCGGCGCCGAAGGGCGGGCTGACCGAGATCTCCGCCGCCGCGCAGCTGCTCGCCTTCCGCGCCGAACTGCCGCACTTCCGGCGGAATCCTTCCCCGCGATCTCGGGCGCAGGGGAGCACGGCGCCATCGTGCACTACCGCGTCACCCCCGAAACCGACCGCCGCATCGCGCCCGATGAGTGCTACCTGATCGATTCAGGCGCGCAGTTCCTCGACGGCACGACCGACATCACGCGCACGCTGTGGTCGGGGCCCGGGCCGGCGCCGGCCACGCTGAAGCAGCGCGTCACGCTGGTCCTGAAGGGGCATGTCGCGCTGGCCACGGCGCGCTTCCCGGCCGGTGTCGCCGGGCCGCATCTCGATGCGCTGGCCCGCCGCCCCCTGTGGGATGCGGGGCTCGACTACGACCACGGCACCGGGCACGGCGTCGGCTCCTTCCTGTCGGTGCATGAGGGGCCTGTCGCCTTCAGCCGCGCCGCCCGGGTGGTGGCGCTGCGCGAGGGCATGATCCTGTCCGACGAGCCGGGCTACTATGCCGCCGGCGAATACGGCATCCGCCTGGAGAACCTGCTGCTGGTGGTCGCCGCCGACCTGCCGCAGGCGGCCAAGCCCTTCCTGGCCTTCGAGACGCTGACCCTCGCCCCCTTCGACCGTGCGCTGATCGAACCGGCCCTGCTGACGGCAGCCGAGCGCGCCTGGCTCGATGCCTATCACGCGCGGGTGCTGGCCGAGGTCGGGCCGCAGGTCGATGCCGTGACGCGCCAGTGGCTCACCGAGGCCTGCGCGCCGCTGTGACCGCGCAGGGTGCGGGACTGCCGTTGGAGGGCCAGCGGGTGTTGCTGGTCTATGGCCTGATGGGCGACCTGGTCGCCGTGTTCCGGCCCTTCGGCCTGGAATACATGCACCCGCTGGCGGATTGGCTGCGCGGGCAGGGCGCATCGCCATCGGTGGTGAAGCTGCGCACGGCGGAATCGGTCTCGGCCAATGCGGCGCGGCTGCGCGCCGAGATCCTGGCGGATCCGGCCCCCGCCCTGGTGATCGCCCACAGCAAGGGCGGCCTCGAGGCCTTGGCGGCCTTGCTCGACCCGGCGGCGCAGGCGCGCTGCACCGGCTTCCTGGCCATGCAGTCGCCCTTCTATGGCAGTCCGGTCGCCGATGTGGTGATCGGCGCCAAGCCGCTCGAAGCCGCGGCCGGCGGGCTGGCGCGGCTGCTGCGCATCGGTTCGGAACAGGGTGTGCGCGACCTGACGACGACGGCGCGGCGGGCCTGGATGGCGGCGGCCGAGGCGCCCATCCGGCGCCTGCTGGCCGCGCTGCCCGTCGCCTGCCTGGCGACGGCGCTTGAGGATGGGCAGGCGCATGGCCGCGAGCGGCTGCACCTCGCTGCCGCGCATTGGATGGAAAGCCGGGGCTACGGCCCGAATGACGGGCTGGTGCCGGTGGACAGCGCGCTGATCCCGGGCGCGCGGCATGTCGTGCTGCCGGGCAGCCACATCGCCAGCGTCAGCCGCGGGCCGGGGCGCGACCCGGTGGCGCTGATGCGGGCGGGGCTGGAGGCGCTGGCCGGGCCCGCGGGCTGAGCGAAGGGGGCTTTGCCCGCTACGGACCTCCCGCACCAAAGGCCCGGGGCCTTTGGAAGCCGTGCCGGGTGTCGTGCGGGGTGGGATCGGGCCTCGATACGGCGCGCGTCATGCACCAGGGCGTGTCCCGGCGCGCGGTCCGACCGATGGTTTCAGTGCTGGGTGGCGGCATTCATCGGGGCGCTGCCCTTGGCGTGGCGGCGTGCCTGCCGTGCCGCCCGCACGCTATCGCTGCATGCCGGCCAGCAGCCTGACCCCGAGGCCGACGAACAGCGTGCCCGCCACGCCATCCAGCCAGCGCCCGGCCGAGGACGCGCGCAGCCGTCCGGCGATGCGCGCGGCGCCGGCGATCAGCACGGCGAAGAAGGGGATGGAAAGGGCCGGCAGCAGCGGCCCCAGGATCAGCATCTGCACCCAGGGCGCGCTGCGCGCCGGGTCCACGAACAGTGGCACGAAGGCGAGGAAGAACAGCCCCACCTTCGGGTTCAGCAGGTTGGTCAGGAACCCCTGCCGCCAGGCGGCGAGCAGGCTGGTCGTCGGCGCCCCGGCCGCGCCGAGGCCGCCCACCCCGCGCAGCGCCGCGCGGATCGCCTGGACCCCGAGCCACAGCAGATACAGCGCCCCGATGACCCGCAGCGCGGTGAACAGCACCGGATTGGCCGCGACCAGCGCCGCCACCCCGGCCGCCGCGGCGAGGATATGCACCGAGGCACCGCAAAACACGCCGATCGTCGCCGCCCAGCCGCGCCTGGCCCCGCCCGAGAGCGTCTGGCCGAGCACGAAGGCCATGTCCGGCCCCGGCGTCAGCACGAGCACCACGCAGGCCAGGAGGTAACCGGAAAGCAGGCTCGGATCGACGGGCATGGGCTGCGTGATGCGCTGCCCATCGCCATTCGTCCAACGCATAGGCCTGATGGGATGCATCAGGCTGGTTGATGACGGCGCCAAAGCCGGTCCCGGTCCTGTGCAACCAACGGGCCGGGTGAAGGGGCTCGCGACAACGAAGCCACGGCGACGGTGCCGTGAGCGGGCGCGAACGGGCCCTGCGCTACGCCCCGTGGATGGCGAGCGTCACATCGACATTGCCGCGCGTGGCATGGGAATAGGGGCAGATCGTTTCATGCGCTTCCTTCGCCAGGGCTTCGAGCATTGCCTGGGGAACCGCCGGGTCCTCGACCTTCAGCGTCACCGCGAGGCCAAAGCCGCCGCCCTCGCGCGGGCCGATCGAGACCGCCGCGGTGATGGTTGCGCCGGCCGCATCCACCTTGTGCTGGCGGCCGACGAAGTCGAGCGCGCCGCCGAAGCAGGCGGCATAGCCGGCGGCGAACAGGTGCTCGGGCGTGGCGGTATTCGGCCTGCCGGGGCCGCCCATCGCCTTGGGCACGGACAGGTCCACCGCGACCATGCCGTCATCCGAGGCGGTGTGCCCGTTGCGGCCGCCGGTCGCGGTGGCCATGGCGGTGAATTTCGCGTCGATCCTGTCCATGTCGGCGGTCCTCCGATGTTCTGGCCGCCTTCAGGTGGGCGGTGCGGGCGCATCGGCAAGCGGCAGCGCGGTCGTCGCCGGCGGCCAGGCGCCGCGCCGGCGCGGCCATCACATCCCGGCCATGGCGCGGTATTCGGCTTCGGTCAGGATGCGCAGGCCGAGTTCGGCCGCCTTGGTCGCCTTCGATCCCGCATCGGCGCCGACCACGACGAAATCGGTTTTCTTCGACACCGCTTTCGTGACCTTGGCGCCGAGGCGTTCCGCCTGCGCCTCGGCCTCGTCGCGCGTCATGGTCTCGAGCGTGCCGGTGAACACCAGCGTCCTGCCGGCGAAGGGGCTGTCGGCGGCGGCGGTGGCCTCGGCCGGCAGCGGCGATGCCTGGGCGGCGAGGTCGTCCAGCGCCGCCACCGCGCGCGGTTCGGCGAAGAATTCCACCAGTTCCTCGGCGATGGCGGGCCCGATGCCCTGGATGGAGCCGAGTTCCTCGCGCGCTTCCGATCCGATGATGTGCGCGTCGATCATCTTCGCGCGCCACTCCTCCAGCGTATGGTAGTGGCGGGCCAGCAGCTTGGCGTTCTGTTCGCCGATGCGCCGGATGCCGAGGCCGAAGATGAAGCGTTCCAGCGGCACATGGCGCCGGGCCTCGATGGCGTCGAGCAGCTTCGTCACCTTGCGTTCGCCCCAGCCTTCCAGCGCCAGCAGGGCGTCGCGCCGGTCGCGCAGGCGGAAGATGTCGGCGGGGCCCTTCACCAGGCCCCGGTCGAACAGCAGCTGGATGTTCTCCTCGCCCAGCCCCTCGATATCCATCGCGCGGCGGGAGGCGAAATGCTTCAGGCGCTCGACCGTCTGCGCGGCGCAGACCAGGCCGCCGGTGCAGCGGCGCACCACATCCTCCCCATCGCGGATCGCGTGGCTGCCGCAGACCGGGCAGAAGGTCGGGAAGGCGAAGGGCAGCGCGCCGGCGGGGCGCTTTTCCAGCACCACGCCGACGATCTGCGGGATCACGTCGCCGGCGCGCTGCAGGATGACGGTGTCGCCGATGCGAACATCCTTGCGGGCGATCTCATCCTCATTGTGCAGCGTCGCGTGGCGGACGACGACGCCGCCGACGGTGACCGGCTGCATCACCGCGCGCGGCGTCAGCGCCCCGGTGCGGCCGACCTGGATCTCGATGGCGTCGAGCACCGTCATGGCCTGCTCGGCGGGGAATTTCCACGCTGTTGCCCAGCGCGGCGCGCGGCCGACGAAGCCCAGCCGGCGCTGCCAGTCGAGCCGGTCGAGCTTGTAGACCACGCCATCGATGTCGTAGCCGAGTGCGGCGCGCTGCTCGCCCATGCTGCGCTGGAATGACGCCGCCGCCGCCTCGCTCTCCAGCATGGTGGAGAGCGGATTCACCGTGAAGCCCCAATGCTCCAGGCGTTGCAGGAAGGCGTGGTGGCTCTCGGCCGGCGGCTCGCTGGTGGCGCCCATGGCGTAGGCGAACAGCTTGAGCGGGCGCGACGCCGTGATGCGCGCATCGAGCTGCCGCACCGACCCCGCCGCCGCGTTGCGCGGATTGGCCGGGACGACGATCGCATCGCCCAACTTCTCGCCGCGCGCGCGGCGCTGCTCGCGATCGGCGGCGGCCTGTTCCTGCGTCGCGCGGAAGGCGAGGAAATCCGCCTTGTCCATGAAGACCTCGCCGCGGATCTCGATGCGGGCGGGGAAGGGGGCGTGCAGGCGCCGGGGCAGGGTGGCGAGGGTGAGCAGGTTCGCCGTGACGTCCTCGCCCTCGGTGCCGTCGCCGCGCGTGGCACCCTTGATGAAGGCGCCGTTCTCATACAGCAGGTTGATCGACAGGCCGTCGATCTTGGGTTCCGCCACGAAGCGCAGGGGTTCCTCGGGCGACAGGCCGAGGAAGCGGCGGATCGAGGCGCAGAATTCGGCGAACTCGCCCTCCGAGAAGACGTTGTTCAGCGAGAGCATCGGCTCGCCATGGCGCGACTTGGCGAAGCCCTCGGTGGTGGCGGCACCGACGCGGCGCGATGGGCTGTCCTCGCGGATCAGGGCCGGGAAGCGCGCCTCGATGCCACGGTTGCGCAGCACCAGCGCGTCGTAGTCGGCATCGGTGATCTCCGGCGCGTCCCTGCCGTGATAGAGCGCGTCGTGGTGGGCGATCTCGGCGGCGAGGGCGGCGAGTTCGGCCGCGGCTTCCTCTTCCGTCAGCGTGTCGATGTCGCGGCTGCGCGGCGTGGTCATGTCTCGGCCTCGGCAACGAGGGTGTCGATCGCGGCGCCTGGCGGGATGCCCCGCGCGGCGCCGCCGAAGATGTAGAACGCCGCGACGGTCGCGTCGCCCCGGGTGTGGCGCATGGTCATTGTCAGCGCGGCGGCTCGGCGGCGAGGTTGAGGAAGTCCTGCTTCACCACCGCGAAGGCGATGACGGTCTCGCCATGGCCGCCGAGACGGCGATAGAAGGCGTGGGCGGCGGCGTTGCCCGGCTTCGCGGTCAGCCAGAGATGCCGCGCCCCCCGCGCAAGCCCCTGCCGTGCGAGAGCGGCAAGCAGCGCGCGGGCGACGCCCTGGCGCCGATGATCCGGCGCGACATACAGGTCGCCGACATACAGCCCATGCTCGGCGTGCCCCGTCTCATAGGTCGGATGCGCCGTGGCATAGCCGATGAGCGCGCCACCCGGGCCTTCGGCCACCATGACGATGGCCCCCTCATTCCCGATCAGGTCGTGCCGCAGGTCGGTCGCCGTCACCGGGTCTCCCTGCTCCCGGTTCATCGCCCCGATCAGCCGCCCCAACGCGCCGGCATCGCCGCCCGCCGCCTTGCGCGCCCTCACGGCGCCGCGCTCCGGCAAGGGCGGAGTTCCAGAAAAAGGAGGGGGCACGGGGGAGTTCTCTCCACCGTCCTTCCGGTCACCGCCCGTCCGCCAGCAGCGATTCCGCCGCCGCGCGTGCCGCGTCGGTCACCCGTTCCCCGGCCAGCATCCGCGCCAGTTCCTCGCGCCTCTCGCCGTCCGGCAGGGCCTCGACGCGGGTTTCGGCGCGGCCCCCCTTCACCTGCTTGGCGACGCGCATATGCGTCGTGCCGCGGGCGGCGACCTGCGGCGAATGGGTGACGACCAGCACCTGAAGCCGCTCGGCCACGCGGGTCAGGCGCTCGCCGACAGCGGCGGCCGTGGCGCCTCCGATGCCGGAATCGACCTCGTCGAACACCAGGGTGGGCACCGGCGAGCCCCGCGCGAGCACGACCTTCAGCGCGAGCATGAGGCGCGACAACTCGCCGCCCGAGGCGATCCGGGCGAGTGGCCCCGGCGTCTGCCCCGGGTTGGTGGCGACGAGGAAGGCGATGCGGTCCTGCCCGTCCGGCCCCCAGGCGCCTTCGTCCTTGGCGGCGATGTCGATGGCCAGGCGTGCGCGGTCCAGCTTGAGGGGCGGCAATTCCTTCGCCAGCGCCTTTTCGAGGCGCGTCGCGGCGGCGCGGCGGGCTTCGGTGAGCGCGGCGCCGGCGGCGAGATAGCCGCGCCGCGCCGCCGTCTCGTCCCGTTCCAGCGCGGCGACACGGCCGGACCCGGCATCGAGCGCTTCGAGCCGCGCGCGCAGGTCGGCGGCCAGGGCCGGCAGGTCCACCACCGCCACGGAATGCTTGCGCGCCGCGGCACGCAGCGCGAACAGGCGCTCCTCGACGACTTCGAGCCGGCGCGGATCGGGGCCGCCCTCCTGCAACAGGCGGGACAGGGCGGTCTCGGCCTCGGCCAGCGCATCCTGGGCGGCGGCAAGCGCCACCAGGGCGGGCTGCGCCTCCTCATTCGGCGCCGGCAGGCGTTCCAGGGCACGGGCGGCCTCGCGCAAGGCCCGCGCGGGCGAGCCGGCGCGGCGGTCGCGCGGCGTCAGTTCGGCGATGGCGGCTGCGATGGCTTCCGCACGGCGCTCGCCCTGCTGGAGGCGCTGGCGCTCGGCGGCGAGGCGTTCATCCTCGCCCTCCTCGGGGTTGAGGTCCTTCAGTTCGGTGACGGCGTGGCGGAGCCATTCCTCCTCCCGCTGCGCGGCGGCGATCGCCTCGCGCGCCTCATGCAGGCGCCTGGTGGCGGTGCGCCAGGCCGCCCACGCCTCGGCGGCGGCGGACCGGCGCGGTTCCAGCGCCCCGAAGGCGTCGAGCAGCCCGCCATGGCTCGCCGGATCGGCGAGGCCGACCTGGTCATGCTGGCCCTGCACCTCGACCAGCGTGGCGCCCAGGCGCCGCAGCAGGGCGACGCCGACCGGCTGGTCGTTGACGAAGGCGCGCGAGCGGCCATCGGCCTGCACCACGCGGCGCAGCACCAGGTCGTCCTCCGGCTCGATGCCCTGCTCGCGCAGCAGGTCGAAGGCGGGATGGCCGGTGGGGGGGTGGAAGGCGGCGGCGACCGAGGCCTGGGCCTGGCCGGCCCGCACCATGCCGGATTCGGCGCGTCCGCCGAGGGCGAGGCCGAGGCTGTCGAGCAGGATCGACTTGCCCGCCCCGGTCTCGCCGGTGAGGGTGGTGAGGCCTGGACCGAAGGCAAGGTCCAGGCGCTCGATCAGCACCACATCGCGGATGGCGAGGCTGGCGAGCACGGTTGCGCCGTGCCCCTGCTCAGAACAGCCAGTTGAGCGAGCGGGTTATGAAGCCGGGCCGGTCCTGCGCCGCCCCCGGCGCGCCCTCGACCAGCAGGGCGTAGGAATCCTGGTACCACGGGCTGCCCGGGTAGTTGTGGCCGAGCACCGAGGCGGTGCGCCTCGCCTCCTCCGTCAGGCCGAGGGCGATGTAGATCTCGGTCAGGCGGTGCAGCGCCTCGGGGACATGGTTGGTGGTCTGGTACTGGTCCACCACGCGGCGGAAGCGCCCGATCGCCGCCGTCTGCAGGCCCTGTCGCTGATACCAGCGGCCGATATGCATCTCGCGCCCGGCCAGGTGGTCGCGGCCGAGGTCGATCTTGAGGCGCGCATCGCGGGCATAGGCGGTGTCGGGGAAGCGGTTCACCACTTCCTGCAGCGATGCCATGGCCGTGACGGTCTGCTGCTGGTCGCGCTCGGCATCGTTGATCTGTTCATACTGCGCCAGCGCCCGCAGGTAATAGGCGTAGGCGATGTCGCGATGCGCCGGATGCAACTGGATGAAGCGGTCGAGCGCGCCGATCGCCTCGGTGTAGCGGTTGCGATGATAATCCGTGTAGGCGGCCATCAACTTCGCGTTGGTCGCCCAGGTGGAATAGGGGTGCTCCCGTTCAACCGAATCGAACAGGTCCACCGCACGCTGGTAGCGGTTGTTCCGCAGTTCCTGCATGCCGGCGGCGTACAGCGCCTCGGGCGACTGGTCGGCCGCGTCGGCGGGCGCCGTGTTCGGGGCGAGCGACGGGTCGGCGCCAGTGCCTTGCCTAAAGCTGCTGGAACCGCAGCCGGCCAGGACAGCAACGAGAATGATGGGCAGGAATCGACGGAGCATCTCAGGGGCCATGATGTCGCGCCGCTCTATATCATGCGCCGGGGCAGACCCGCCAAGCCGCCAAGTGGCGGAAGGCGGATCAGGCGATGGCGGGGGCCGCCGCCGCCCGCATCGGGGAGGCGGACATGCCCTCGGCAAAGGCGGGCAGGCCGGCGAAACGCCACGCCGAGGCATCGGCGAACAGCGCCCGCAGCAGGCGGTTGTTGAGGGCGTGGCCCGAGCGGCTGCCGCGGAAGCGGGCACGCAGCGGGGCGCCGGCCAGGGCCAGGTCGCCCACCACGTCGAGCAGCTTGTGGCGCACGAATTCATCGGCGTGGCGCAGCCCGCCGGGGTTCAGCACCAGCGGCCCGTCCACCACCACCGCATTGGCAAGGCTGCCGCCCTGGGCAAGCCCCGCGGCCCGCAGCCGGGCGACATCCTCGGCGAGGGTGAAGGTGCGAGCATCGGCCAGGGTCTCGCGGAAGCCGCGCTCGGACACCCGCATGGTGAGGTCCTGGCGGCCGATCGCGGTGTTCGGGAAGTCGATCTCGAGCTCGGCGTCGAAGGCGGCCTCGCGGGCGGGCAGCAGTTCGGCGAAGGCGCCGTTGGCTTCCTCGACCCGGATCGGGCGCAGCACTTCGATCGTCGCGCGCGGGGCGGCGGTGGTGACGATGCCGGCGCAGTCGATCAGGAACACGAAGGGTGCGGCGGAACCGTCCATGATCGGCACTTCGGGGCCGTCCACCTCGACGATGGCGTCGTCGATGCCGGTCCCGGCCAGCGCGGCCATGACATGCTCGATGGTCGAGATGCGGGCTTCGCCCTCGCCAAGGGCCGTGCACAGCCGGGTATCGACGACCCGGTCGAACAGCGCGGGTATCTCGATGCCGCCCAGGTCGACGCGCCGGAAGACGATGCCGGTGCCGGCCGAGGCGGGGCGCAGGGTGACGCTCGCGCGTTGGCCGGAATGCAGGCCGACGCCGACGCACCCGATGGGTGCCTTCAGCGTCTTGCGCCGCCCCGTCTCAACCGTGAGGAAACCGTCCATCGAGCCCGTCGCCTTTCCGGGGTGATCTCTGCCAAGTCGCCGGTCCGGGCCGGGAAGGCCCGTCCGAATTGCAGCAATTGTTGACACCCAGCGTCACAGAAGCACTGTGCGGTGCGGGACGCCATTCAAGCCTTGTTTCTCCGTATTACGCTGCAAGTAGTTGAATTTATTGAATTGCTGCGTCGCGAAATGGGGCGAAATTGGGGCGCCCCCAGCGCCGTGCCCGAACCATGCGCCATAATGAAACGCGCCCCGAAAGCCGGAGGGCCTTCGGGGCGCGGGATTCGGGGTCCGTGCGGAGTGCGTCTGGCCGTGGGCGGCGTCAGTTGCTCTGCCGGCGCAGGAAGGTCGGGATTTCGAGGCCCATCTCATCCTGATGCTGCGCCGGGCGCGCCGCGGGGCGCGCGGCCGGCGCCGCGGCGAAGGCCGGGCCGCCGACCGAGGGCTCCATCCGAACCGACGGGGCCGCCTGGTGGGGATGCGCCGGCGCCTGCGCCTCAGGCAGGTTGCGGCGCATCATGCTGCCCAGGCCGGTGGCCTTCTGGAACAGGCCGCGGATGCCGGCGCCGCCGCCGCGAGGCGCCTCGACCACCGCCGGGCGCATCGCCGGGATCGGGTCGTGGTGCATCGGGGCCGGGCTCATCATGACGGGGGCGGGTTCCATCGCCACCGGGGCCGGCGCTTCGGCGGGTTCCGCATCATACTGCGCGGGCTCCGGCGCGGCCTCGACCACGGCCGGGCGCATCGTCGGCATGGCGGCGGGTGCCGCTTCCGTCGCGCGGCGCACGAAGGAGGTGGCGGCCGCGCGCGGCGCCGTGGCGGGGGCCACGTGCTGCGTCGCGACCGCCGAGACCGGCGCGGGGCCGCCATTGACGACCAGCTTCGGCCGGACAGTCTGCTCCTTCGCCACCATGTCGATGCCGGTGGCCACGACCGAGACGCGCACGCGCCCGTTCATGTCCTCATCGACCGAGGTGCCGAAGATGATGTTGGCGTCCTCGTCCACTTCCTTGCGGATGCGGTTGGCCGCCTCGTCCACCTCGAACAGCGTCATGTCGAGGCCGCCGGTGATGTTGATCAGCACGCCCTTCGCGCCCGCCATCGAGATGTCCTCGAGCAGCGGGTTGTTGATGGCGGCCTCGGCGGCCTTGCGGGCGCGGTCCTCGCCCTCGGCCTCGCCGGTGCCCATCATCGCCTTGCCCATCTCCGCCATCACGGTGCGGATATCGGCGAAGTCGAGATTGACCATGCCCGGATTGACCATCAGGTCGGTCACGCCGCGCACGCCCATGTACAGGACGTTGTCGGCCATCTTGAACGCTTCCTGCGAAGGTGGTGCGTTCATTGGCCAGCCTGAACAGGTTCTGGTTCGGGATGACGATCAGCGTATCGACGAAGGACTGCAGTTCCTCGATGCCGCTGTCGGCGGACTTCTTCCGCTTCGGGCCTTCGAAGTCGAACGGCTTGGTGACCACGCCGACGGTCAGGATGCCGCGCTCGCGCGCCATGCGCGCGATGACCGGCGCCGCGCCCGTGCCGGTGCCGCCGCCCATGCCGGCGGTGATGAAGATCATGTGCACACCCTCGATGTGGTGTGCGAGTTCCTCCATCGCTTCTTCCGCCGCGGCGCGCCCGATCTCGGGCTTCGCGCCGGCGCCGAGGCCCTGCGTCAGGTGCGGGCCGAGCTGCACGCGCCGTTCGGCGCGCGAGTGGAACAGCGACTGGCTGTCGGTGTTGGCGACGAGGAATTCGACGCCGTCGAGCCCCATCGCGATCATGTTGTTGACCGCGTTGGTACCACCGCCGCCGACACCGACGACCGTGATCCGCGGGCTGAAGTCCGTATGCGTGCTGGTCGGCACGGTGAGGTTCAGGGTCATGGGCGGGCCTCCTTGAGATTCTCTACGGGATCGCGTCGATTCGTGGCGAGAGGTCGAATCACACCCGGTCCTTGATCCAGTTGACGAAGCGTCGGAAACCGCTGCCGGCCCGTGCGGGACCGGGCGCGATGTCGAGCACGGGGCGGCCTTCACCGGCGCCCCACAGCAACAATCCGATGGCCGACGCGAAGGCCGGGCCCGATGCCGCCTCGGCCAGGCCGCGCACCGGCAGCGGCCGCCCGACGCGCACCTGGCGGTCCAGCACGCGCGCGGCAAGTTCCCGCACGCCGACGAGCTGGCTGGCGCCGCCGGTCAGCACCACGCGCGTGCCGCCTTCCTTGCCGAGCCCCGCGGCGTCGAGTCTTCTCGCGCACCAGTTCGAAGGTTTCCTCGAGCCGCGGCTTGATGATGCCGACGACCATGGCGCGCGGGATGCGCGCGATGGCGTGCTCATCCTCCCCGAGCAGCGGCACGGGCAGGTATTCGCGGTCGTCATCCGCGCCGCCATGCACGCTGCCATGCAGCGTCTTGATGCGTTCGGCATGGGCGACCGGCGTGGACAGCACGGTGGCGAGGTCGTTGGTCACCTGGCCGCCGCCGATCGCGACCTGCGCGGTATGCAGCAGGTGGCCCTCGCTGAACACGGCGAGCGAGGTGGTGCCGCCGCCCATGTCGATCACCGTGGCGCCCAGCTGCTTCTCATCCTCGACCAGCGTGGCGAGGCCGGCGGCGAAGGGGGCCGAGACCAGTTCCTCGACTTCGAGGTCGCAGCGCATCAGGCAGGCGCCGAGGTTGCGCAAGGAAGCCTGCGACGCGCTGACCATGTGCAGCCGCGCGCCCAGCGTGTCGCAGATCATGCTGCGCGGATCATCGACACCCGGCGTCGCATCGACGGTGAAGCCGAGCGGGATGGCGTGCACCGTCTCCCGCCCTTCCTCGGAGGTGCGCCGGCGGCCCTCATGCAGGATGGCACGCAGGTCGTTCTCGGTGACGGCGCGCCCGCCGATGCCCCATTGGATGTTGAGCTGGCGGCTGTCGGGCTGGCCGCAGGACAGGTTGACGATGGCGCCGGGGATGCGCGTGTCGGCCATCTCCTCCGCCTGGCCGACCGCGGCGCGGATGGCGCGTTCCGCTTCCTCCAGATCGACGATCGAGCCGCCCTTAACGCCGCGCCCGCGCTGCCAGCCGAAGCCGAGCACGCGGGGCGACCCGTCGCTCTCGATGCGCGCGATCAGGCACACCGCCTTGGTGGAGCCGATGTCGATGACGCCGAAGGTGCCGCTGCGCGCATGGCGCCGGCGGCGCTGCGGCTGGCCCGGATCGACGGGGACGGGAAGGCGGGTCATCTGGTTCATCCGCGCCGTGCCCTGTTGGCCTGTTGCTGCGTCGGCTGCTCGGCGGGTTCGGCCTGGCGGGTCGGCCGCAGCACCAGCCGGTCCGGCAGCCGCAGGTCGATCGCCGCGAGCGGGCGGTCGAGCAGCCGCGCCTCGCGCTGCAATTCGGCCAGCCGGAGGATGGCGGCGGCCTCGGCGCCCTCGGGCAGCAGCACGTCGGTGCCGTTGTGCAGGCGCAGGTTCCACCGCCGCTCGTGGATGCGGACCATGGCCTGCACGCGCTCGGCGACCTCGGGCTGCGCGGCGCAGCAGGTCGTGCAGCGCGGCGCCCGCGGTGTCGGCGCCCGGTGCCCACCAGCAGCGGCAATGGGCCGAACTGGTCGAGCCCGTCGGAGGCGACCACGCGGCCCTCGCGGTCGATGATCACGAAGACGCCGTTGTTCTGCCAGATGGCGAAGGGCCGGCGTTCCTCGATGCGCACCAGGATGGTGCCGGGCAGGCGGCGTTCGACATGCGCCTGCTGCACCCAGGCGATGGTCTCGATGCGCGCGCGCGCCGCCTCGGGGGAGAATTCCAGCATCGGATCGCCGCGCGCGACGCCGAGGGCGGCACGGATCATGTCGGTCGGCGTATTGCGGCGGCCTTCCAGGATCACCTGCTGCACGTCAAGGCCGAGCCCGTCGCCGATGCCGCCGAAGCGCTTCGGCGATGCCGCGCACCCGCCCGGCCGGGTCGATCGCGCGCACCGCGAGCACCACCATCGCCAGCGCGCCGCAGCCGAGCGCGCCATACAGCGCCGGGCGCAGCAGCGAGCGCCGCCGCTTGACCCAGATGCGCAGGCGCGACGGCCGCTTCGGGTCCTTCTGCGGCACCGATGTGCGCGAGAGCGCTCGCGCGCCGCGGCGCGGGCGGGGTCACGCGCCATGGCGAGCCTCCCGCACCATCCAGGCGCACAAGCGCGGGGAAGGGAATGCCGCAATGCGCCGCCTGCTCGGGCAGCAGCGAGGTCGGCGTCAGGCCCGGGCTGGGTGTTCACTTCCAGCAGCACCAGGCGGCCGCGCGCCCTCGGCGGTCTCGTCATAGCGGAAATCGGCGCGCGAGGCGCCGCGGCAGCCCAGCGCCTGGTGCGCGCGCAGCGCGATGTCGCAGGGCGCGGCGCGTAGATCGTCCGCGGGCATCTGCGCGGGCACGACATGGCGCGACGCCGCCCTCGGCGTATTTCGCAATCGTAGTCGTAGAAGGCGCCGGCGTCGGCGATGATGTCGGTCACCGCGAGCGGGCGGTCGCCCATCACGCCGACCGTCAGTTCGCGCCCCGGGACGTAGGATTCCGCCATGGCGTGCTCGCCGAAGCGCCAGTCGCGCGCGATCTCGGCGCGGCGGTTGTCGCCTTCGCGCACGATGTGCACGCCGACCGACGAGCCTTCGTTCACCGGCTTCACGACATAGGGCAGCGGCAGCGGGTCGGCGGCTTCGAGTTCGTCGCGCGTCGACCAGCCGGTGCTCGGCGACCGGCAGGCCGGCCGCGCGGAACACCGCCTTGGCCGCCGCCTTGTCCATCGCCAGCGCCGAGGCGCGCAGCCCGGAATGCGTGTAGGGAATGCCGAGCCAGTCGAGCACGCCCTGGATGCAGCCATCCTCGCCGAAGCGGCCATGCAGCGCGTTGAAGACGGCGTCCGGGCGCGGATGCGTCAGCGCGTGGATGACGGCCGGCAGGTCGTCGCGTCACCTCGATCGGGATGACGTCGAAGCCCGCCTCGCGCAAGCGCGGCGATGCATTGCGCGGCCGGAGGAGAGCGAGACCTCGCGCTCCGCCGACTTGCCGCCATAGAGGACCGCGACGTCTGCGTCATGGCGCGCAGCTCCGCCGGATCGGGCCGGCGACTGCCGATGCGCTTGATTTCCCATTCGAGCTCGACGCCGGTCGCGGCCGCGCACGCGGCGCGCGGACGTCCTCGCCCAGCGCCTCGATCTCGGCGGCGGTGGCGCCGCCGGTGTTGATGCAGGAAGTTGCAGTGCTTCTCGCTGACCTGGCGGCGCCGAGCGTCAGGCCGCGGCAGCCGGCCGGCGTCGATCAGCTCCCACGCCTTCCGTCGCCCGGGCGGGTTCTTGAAGGTGCGAGCCGCCGGTGCGGGCGCGGACCGGCTGCGTTGCCTCGCGCGCGGCGCGGATCTCGTTCATGCCGTGCGGCGATGGCGGCGGCATCGCCGGGCGTGCCGCGCGGAAGCGCGCCGCGGGTGACGACGGCGCGCGCCGGCAGCTCGGCGTGGCGATAGGCGAAGCGCAGCTCATCGGCGGTCATGCGCAGCAGCGCCGTCGGGCGTCGACGACCTCGGCCCAGTCCAGCACGTCCTTCACCTCGCTCGCCATAGGCGCCGGCATTCATCGCGCACGGCGCCGCCGATCGTGCCGGGAATGCCGACCAGGAATTCCAGCCCGCCCAGGCGCGTGCGGCGCGGCGGTCTCCGCCACCGTCACGTCGAGCGCCGCCGCGCCGGCGACGATGCCATCGGCTTCCACCGCGATCTCGCCGAAGCCGCGCGCCAGCCGCACCACGACGCCGGCAACGCCGCCATCGCGGATGATCATGTTCGAGCCGCGCCGAGCACCGTGAGCGGCACGTCGTCCGGCAGGTCGCGCAGCAGCAGCAGCAGGTCGTCGACATCGGCCGGGCGCACCAGCACATCCGCCGGCCCGCCGACGCGGAACCAGGTCGCCGGCGCCGAGCGGCGCGTCGCGCTGCACGCGGCCGCGCAGCGGGCGGCAGCGTGGCGTGGGCCTGCATGCCGGGCCTCACTTCATCGCCCCGGCGAGCCGGCCGCGCGAGCGCTGCTGCAGGTCCTGCAACTGCGCCGGCAGCGCATGCGCCCAGTCGGTGATGTTGCCGGCGCCGAGGCAGACGACGTAGTCGCCGGACTTGGCGATGGCGTGGATCATCTCCGGCAGGCGATCCGGCCCCGGCAGCGGCACGACGCGGCGATGGCCGCGCGCGCGCAGGCCCTCGACCAGCGCGTCGCTGTCGACGCCCTCGATCGGCTGCTCGCCGGCGGCATAGACGTCGGCGACGATCACCGTGCCGGCATCGTTCAAGCAGGTGCAGAAATCCTCGAACAGCGACTGCGAGGCGCGAATAGCGATGCGGCTGCACGACGGCGATCACGTCGCGCGCGCCGGCCTGGCGCGCGGCCTTCAGCACGGCGGCGATCTCGACCGGGTGGTGGCCGTAATCGTCGATCACGGTGATGCCGCCGGCCTCGCCGGTCCGGGTGAAGCGGCGCTTGACGCCCTTGAAGCCGGCGAGCGCGCGTGCGGATCGTGCCGTCGTCCACATCCATCTCGACGCCGATGGCGATGGCGGCGAGCGCGTTCTGCACGTTGTGCTGGCCGAGCATCGGCAGGCGGAACGGCTTCATCGTGCGCGCACGCGGCCGGTGGCGCGGTCGGTGACCGTCGACCTCGAAGGTCGCGCCGCATGCGGTCGGTGATGATCTTCTCCGCCCGCACATCGGCCTGCGGCGAGAAGCCGTAGGTGACGATGCGCCGGTCCGACAGGCGCGGGATCATCGCCTGCACCTCCGGGTGGTCCGATGCACAGCACGGCGAAGCCGTAGAACGGGATGTTGCCGACGAACTGCGCGTAGGCTTCGCTTCATCGCCTCGCCGGTGCCCCAGTGGTCGAGATGCTCGGGGTCGATGTTGGTGACGACGGCGATCGATGGCCGGCAGCTTGCAGGAAGGTGCCGTCGGATTCATCGGCCTCGACCACCATCCAGTCGCCGCGCGCCCAGGCGCGTGTTGGTGCCGTAGGCGTTGATGATGCCGCCATTGATCACGGTGGGGTCGAGCCGCGCGGCTTCCAGCACGGCGGCGACCAGCGAGGTCGTCGTCGTCTTGCCATGCGTGCCGCCGATCGCGATCGACCATTTCAGGCGCATCAGCTCGGCCAGCATCTCGGCGCGGCGCACCACCGGGATCAGGCGCTTGCGCGGCGGCCGACGACCTCGGGGTTGTCGCGCTTCACCGCGGTCGAGACGACCACGACCTGCGCGTCGCCGAGATTCGCCGGCGTCATGGCCGATCGTCGACCGGGATGCCGGCGTCGCGCAGCCGCGTGACGTTGGCGCTGTCGGCGATGTCGCTGCCCTGCACCTGGTAGCCGAGGTTGTGCAGCACCTCGGCGATGCCGGACATGCCGATGCCGCCGATGCCGACGAAGTGGATCGGGCCGATATTGAGTGGCAGCGCGCGCATCAGGCGACCCCCATCGTCGCGCGGCGCGCCAGCGCCAGCACCTGGTCGGCGAGGTCCCGCGCGGCCTGCGGGCCGGGCCAGCGGCGCGCCGCCGCCGCGGCCGCGGCGGCAAGCCGTTCGGGCACGCTGAACAGCGCCGTCAGCCGTTCGGCGAGCGCCGCCGGCGGTGAAGGCCGGCTGCGGATAGACCCAGGCCGCATCGGCTTCGGCCAGCGCGCGGGCATTGGCGGTCTGGTGATCGTCGATCGCCGAGGGCAGCGGCACCAGCACCGAGGGCCGGCCCGGCGCAGTCGAGCTCGGCGACGGTCGAGGCGCCGGCGCGCGCGATCACCAGGTGCGCGGTGGCCAGCCGGCCGGCGATGTCGGGGAAGAAGGGCGCGAGCTCGGCGACGACGCCGGCCTCGCGATAGGCGGTCTCGGTGCGCGCCAGATCCTCGGCGCGGCATTGCTGCGTCACCAGCAGCCGCGCGCGGATCGCCTCGGGCAGCGGCGGCGACGGCGGCGGGCACCACATCGGCGAAGATGCGCGCGCCCTGGCTGCCGCCGGTCACCAGCAGTCGCAGCGCGCCACCCTCGGGCGGCGTCGGATAGGGCTGGCCGGCGAGGGCGGCGAGCGCCGGCCGCACCGGATTGCCCACCACCGCGGCGCGCGCGCCGGCCGGCACATTGGCGGTGCCCTCGAAGGACAGCGCGAGCAGGTCCGCCGCGCGCGCCATCAGCCGGTTGGCGCGGCCGAGCACGGCGTTCTGTTCATGCAGCACGATGGCCGGGCGCCGACCGGCGCCCATCAGCCGTGCAGCGGCGAGCGGCGGGAAGGACGCATAGCCGCCGAAGCCGACCACGGCGGAGGGCATCAGCGCGGCCAGGTGCCGCCGCGCCTGCATGGTGCCCGCCATCAGCTGCATCGCGCCGCGCGCCGCACGACGAAGCCCGCGCCCGGACAGCCCGGCGCCGCGACAGCACGAAGCGTTCGGCATTGGCGAAGGCGGCGCTGTCATAGGCGGCGGAGCGCGCATCGGTCATCAGCGCGATCGCGCTCGCCGCGGCGCAGCAATTCCGCCGCCAGCGCCTCGGCCGGAAACAGGTGCCCGCCGGTGCCGCCGGCGGCGATGATGATGGGTTGCACGGCCGGGCCCCTCACCGCGACCCTCCCGCCGCCAGGGCGGGGGAGGCGCCGTGGTCCTCGGCCGTCTCGCCGAGCGCGAGCCGACGCGCCGGCGCGTCAGCGCCAGCAGCATGCCCATCCCCATCGCGATGGCGAGCACCGAGGAACCGCCATAGGAGACGAAGGGCAGCGTCATGCCCTTGGTCGGGATCAGGTGCAGGGTCGAGGCCATGTTGACGAAGGCCTGCAGGCCGAACTGCGTCAGCAGCCCGGTGCCGGCGAGCATGACGAACAGGTCGGTCTCCGACAGCAGGCGCGTCAGCCCGCGCACCACGACGAAGGCGAACAGCGCGAGGATGACCAGGCAGATCACCATGCCGAATTCCTCGCCGGCGACGGCGAAGACGAAGTCGGCATGGGCGTCGGGCAGCACGTTCTTCACGCGCCCCTCGCCAGGGCCGCGGCCGAGCAGCCCGCCATTGGCGAAGGCCTCCATCGCGACGTTCGACCTGGTAGCGAATCGCCCGAGGACGGGTCGAGGAAGCGCTGCACGCGCGACTGCACATGCGGGAACATGCAGGTAGGCGCCAGCCGCGCCCGCGATGCCGACCCCGCCCACCGCGCCGACCAGGAACAGGTTCATGCCCGCGACGAAGAACTGCGCGAAGAACACCGCCGAGACGACGAGCAGCATGCCGATGTCCGGCTGCCCCTTCAGGATGGCGCCGACGACGAGGAACAGCCCCAGCGCGATGCATCGCCCCCCACACCCTGGAGCCCGGCATGCGGCCCTCGGCGATCAGCCAGGCGGCGACCACGGCGAAGAACGGCTTGAGGAATTCGGACGGCTGCAACGACAGGAACGGGATCGGCAGCCAGCGCCGCGCGCCCTTGATCTCGACGCCGACGACGAGTGTCGCCGCGGTCAGCAGCAGCGCGATGGCGAAGCCGATCAGCGCGAAGCGCCGCACCCCGCGCGGCGAGAGCAGCGACACGGTGATCATCAGCGCCGCCGCCATCATCAGGTAGACGACCTGCTTGATGAAGAACATGTGGCGCGACGACGCGCCGATGCGCTCGGCCACCGCCGGGGAGGCGGCGAGCATCATGATGTAGCCGAAGCCGATCAGCGCCAGCAGCGCCGCCAGCGTCCAGCGGTCGACCGTCCACCACCAGCGGCCGAGCACGGAGGTATCGGCGCGGGAGAAGGCCATCAGACGGTCTCCTGCGCGATGCATGCGCGCGAGGTCGCGGAAGCGGTCGCCGCGGGCGTCGAAGCCGGTGAACTGGTCCCAGGACGCGCAGGCCGGCGAGAGCAGCACGACCGGCGCCGCGCCGGCGAAGGCGGCCTTGGCGGCGGCACCGACCGCGGCATCGAGCGTGCCGACCACGTCATGCGCGACGCCATGCGCGGCCAGCGTCTTGGCCAGCACCGGCGCGTCGCGCCCGATCAGGAAGGCGTGGGCGATGCGCGGGAAGATACGGGGCCAGCGCATCGATGCCGCCCTCCTTCGCCTCGCCGCCGGCGATCCAGACGACGCGCTGATAGGAGGCGAGCGCGCGCGCCGCGCTGTCGGCGTTGGTCGCCTTGCTGTCATTGACGAAGGCGACGCCGCGCACCGTGGCGACGCATTCCTGGCGATGCGGCAGGCCCGGATAGCTGGCCAGCCCGGCGGCGATCTCGCCGCGCGACAGGCCAAGCGCGAAACAGGCGGCGGCCGCCGCGGCGGCATTCTGCGCATTGTGGCTGCCGGGCAGGGCGGGCGCCTCGTCGAGGTCGAGGATCGCGCCGGCCTCGTCGCGCAGCATGCGCCCCTCGGCCCAGATGCCGCCCTTCTGCGGCGCCAGGCCCGAAATCGGCACCATCCGGGCCGCCAGCCCGCGGCCCATCGCGACCGTCGCCGCGTCGTCCTGGCCGACCACGGCGACGTCCTCGGCGGTCTGGCGGGCGAAGATTCGCGCCTTGGCAGCGGCATAGCCGGCCATGTCACCATGACGGTCGAGGTGGTCCGGGCTGAGGTTCAGCATGACAGCCACGTTGAAGCGCAGCGTGGCGATTCGCTCCAACATGTAGGACGACATTTCGAGGGTATAGACCCCGTCCGACCCCAAGATGTTGAATCCGAGCGCCGGGGGACCGAGATTGCCACCGGCCAGGGAAGGCCGGCCAGCGGCGCACAGCAGGTGGTGGATCAGCGCCGTGGTGGTCGACTTGCCGTTGGTGCCGGTGACGCCGACGAAGCGTGCCCGGGCATGGGCCGCCAGCACGGCGCGATAGAGGAATTCGACATCGCTGAGAATCGGCGCCCCGGCCGCCTCGGCCGCGAGCGGCCGCCGGATGGCCTTTCGGCAGCCGGTGCGGGATGCCCGGGGACAGCAGCAGCGCATCGGCGCGGAAGCGGCCCTCGGCCGGGTTGCGCAGCGTCAGCCCGGCCTCCGCGGCGGTGCGGCGGGCGGCCTCGCCATCGTCCCACGCCTCGACCTCGGCGCCCCATTCGACCAGGCGCAGCGCGGCCGGCAGCCCGGCGCGGCCGAGCCCGACGACGGCGATGCGCGCGCCGCGAAACGGGGTGAAGGGGGTCGGCGGCGCGGTCATCGCACCTTCAGCGTGCTGAGCCCGACCAGGGCGAGGATCATGGCGATGATCCAGAAGCGGATGACGATGGTCGGCTCGGCCCAGCCCTTCTTCTCGAAGTGATGATGCAGCGGCGCCATCAGGAAGACGCGCCGGCCGGTGCGCTTGAACCAGAACACCTGGATGATGACCGAGACCGTCTCGACCACGAACAGGCCGCCGACGATCGCCAGCACGATCTCATGCTTGGTCGCGACGGCGAGGCCGCCCAGCGCGCCACCCAGCGCCAGCGAGCCGGTATCGCCCATGAACACCGCCGCCGGCGGCGCGTTGAACCACAGGAAGCCGAGGGCGGCGCCGATCAGCGCCGAGGCGAAGCACGGCGAGTTCGCCGGTGCCCGGCACATAATGCAGTTGCAGGTAGTCGGCGAAGACGCGGTTGCCGACGAGGTAGGCGATCAGCGCGAAGACCGCCGCCGCGATCATCACCGGCACGATGGCCAGCCCGTCGAGCCCGTCGGTCAGGTTCACCGCGTTGGAGGCGCCCATCATCACCAGCATGCCGATGAAGCGGGAACAGCAGCCCGAAGGGCACCAGCACTTCCTTGAAGAACGGCAGCGCCAGCCTGTCGCCGAGCGGGCCCGGCATCAGCGCGGTGATCCACAGCGCCGCGACCAGGCCGAGCCCGGCCTGCACGACCAGCTTGGCCCGCCCCGACACGCCCTTGGTGTTGCGCTTGGTCACCTTCAGCCAGTCGTCGGCGAAGCCGAGCGCGCCATAGCCGACGGTGATCATCAGCACCGCCCAGACCATGCCCGAGCGCAGGTCCGCCCACAGCAGCGTCGAGACCACGAGCGCGAGCAGGATCATCACGCCGCCCATGGTGGGCGTGCCCTTCTTCTCGATCAGGTGGCGTTCCGGCCCGTCGTCGCGGATCGGCTGGCCGCCGCGCTGGAATGACCGCAGCCAGCGGATGATCGTGCTGCCGAACACGAGGCAGATCAGCAGCGCCGTCATGCAGGCGGCACCGGCGCGGAAGGTGTGGTAGCGCGCCAGGTTGAAGAGGAAGAAATCCTCCGCGAACGGCGTCAGCAGGTTGTAGATCATGGCCGCGCCCCTTCCGTCAGCGCGGCGACGACAACCGCCATGCGGGAGCCGAGCGAACCCTTCACCAGCACGGCATCGCCCGGCCGCAGCGCGGCCTTGAGCACCGGGGCGAGCGCGGCGGAATCGGCAAGATGCGCGCCGCGCTTGGTCTCCGGCAGCGCGCGATACAGATGGCCCATCAATTCCCCGCAGCAGAACACCAGATCACAGGTGGCGGCGGCATCGGGCGCGAGCGATGCGTGGATCGCCGGCCCGTCGTCACCCAGTTCGCGCATGTCGCCCAGCGCCGCGAGGCGCCGGCCCGCCGCCTGCGCGCCGAGCACGGCCAGCCCGGCGCGGATCGACGGCGGCGAGGCGTTGTAGGAATCGTCGATCAGCAGCGCCTCGCCGCCGGCCACGGCGATGCGCACCCGCCGCCCGCGCCCGGCTGGCGGGCCGAAGGCCGGCAGCGCGGCGGCGGCGACCCGCGGTGCCAGGCCCAGCGCGGCGACGGCGGCGAGCACCGCGCAGGCATTCAGCGCAACATGCCGACCCGGCGCGGCGAGCGTCAGCCCGATGCGTTCGCCGCGCAGCAGGATCTCGGCGCGCCCGCCATCATCCGTGCCGTCATAGGACGAGCAGCCTCGCGTCGGCGCCGGGTGCCTCGCCATGCGTCAGCACATCGAGGCCGGCCTCGCGCGCACGCGCGGCAAGCCGCCCGGCGAAGCGGCTGTCGGCGGGCAGCACCAGCGCGCCGCCGGGGGCGATGCCGGCGATGATGTCGCCCTTCTCCTCGGCGATCGCCTCCTCGCTGCCGAGATGGCCGATATGGGCGGTGCCGACATTCGTGATGACGCCGACCCGCGGGCGGGCGAGGCGCGCAAGCGGCGCGATCTCCCCGCGATTGTTCATGCCCATCTCGATGACGGCGAAGGCGGCGTCGCGCGGCAGGCGGGCGAGGGTGAGCGGCACGCCCCAATGATTGTTGTAGGAGGCGGCGGCGGCGTGCGTGGCACCGAAGGCGGACAGGGCGACGCGCAGCATCTCCTTCGTCGTGGTCTTGCCGACCGAGCCGGTGACGCCGACGAACACGGCCCCGCTGCGCGCCCGCGCCGCCGCGCCCAGCGCGGTCAGCCCGGCCAGCGTATCGGCCACGCGCAGCAGCGGCGCATCGGGCGCCGCACCGGGCGGGTCGCGGTCCACCAGCGCGCAGGCGGCGCCGCGCGCCAGGGCGTCGGCCACGAAATCATGCCCGTCGCGCGCGTCGCGCAGCGCGACGAACAGATCGCCCGGCGCGATGGTGCGCGTGTCGATCGACACGCCCGATCACCGCGGCCTCGGCGCTGAGCATCCCGCCCGTCGCGTCGCGCAATTCGGCGGCGGTCCACAGCGCGGTCATGCCGCGACACCCGCGAGACGGCGCACCACCGTCACATCGTCGAACGGATGCCGGACGCCGGCGATCTCCTGCCCGCTCTCATGCCCCTTGCCGGCCACGGCCAGCACATCGCCAGGGCCGAGGTCGGACAGCGCGGCGGCGATCGCGCCATCGCGCGCGCCGGCATCGATCGCCCCCGGCGCGCCGGCCAGCACGGCGGCGCGGATCGTCGGCCGGATCCTCGCTGCGCGGATTGTCGTCGGTCACCCAGACCACGTCTGCGGCGGCGGCCGCGGCGGCACCCATCAACGGCCGCTTGCCCGGGTCGCGGTCGCCGCCGGCGCCGAACAGCACATGCAGCCGCCCCGTCGTGTGCGGCCGGAGCGCGGCGAGCAGCCGCGCCAGCGCATCGGGCGTATGCGCATAGTCCACATAGACGGCCGCGCCATTGTCCAGCACCGCCGCGCGTTCCATCCGCCCCCGCACGCCGGCCAGGCGCGGCAGGGCGGCGAAGACGCGGTCGGCCGGCTGCCCGGCGCCCACCGCGAGGGCTGCCGCCAGCAGCGCGTTGTCGGCCTGGAAGCGCCCGGGCAGCGGCAGATGGATCGCGTGCCGCGCACCGAAGGCGGTGATGTCCAGCGCCAGCCCATCGGGCAGCGGCCGCGCGGCGTGCAGGCGCACGGCCTCGCCCGCCTCGCCCACCGTCAGCAGGCGCAGCCGGCGCGCCCGCGCGATGTCGCGCAGGGCGGCGAGGGTCTCCGCCTCCATCTCGGTGCAGGCCGCGGATGCCGCGCCGCCGGGCAGCAGCGTGTCGAACAGCCGCAGCTTGGCCGCGCGATAGGCCGCCATGTCGCCATGATAGTCGAGGTGGTCGCGCGTGAGGTTGCTGAAGCCCGCCGCCGCCAGCACCACGCCATCGAGGCGTCGCTGGTCCAGCCCGTGCGAGGATGCTTCCATCGCTGCCGCGCCGAAACCTGCCCGCGACAGCGCCGCCAGCGTCGCGTGCAGCGCCACCGGATCGGGCGTGGTCAGGGAAGGGCCGGGCGGGAAGCCTTCGGCAACCAGGCCGAGCGTGCCGATCGAGGCGGCGCGCTCGCCGCCCGCAATCCAGATCTGGCGCAGGAAATCGACCGTGCTGGTCTTGCCGTTGGTGCCGGTCACCGCCACCACGCTGCGCGGCTGCGCGCCGTGGAAGGCGGCCGCCATCAACGCCAGCGCCCGCCGCGGGTCGGCCGCGGTGATCAGCGGGCGCACCGGCACGCCGGGCGGCCATTCGGTGCCTTCGGGGGCCAGCACCGCCGCCGCGCCGCGTTGCACCGCATCGGCGATGAAGGCGCGGCCGTCGGCATGCGCGCCGGGCAGCGCGGCGAAGACCATTCCCGCGCCGACCGCGCGGCTGTCCGCCGTCAGGCCGGCGATTGCCGCATCCTCGGCCGGTCCGGCAAGGCCCGTGCGGCGCATGATCTCACCGAGGCGCAAGGCTCGCCTCCCGCTGCACGGCCTGGCGCGGCGTGGCGGCGGCGGGGCGGGCGGGGGCGGTGCGGGCCGGGGCCGCCGCGGGCGCGGCCGTAGCCGCCGGCGTGGTGGGTGCAGCCGGGGTGAAACCCGGCACGCCACGGCCGTTCATCGGCATGGCGATGGCGCGGGTGATCTCGGGCGTCGCCGGTTCGGGCAGCATGCCGAGGATCGGCGCGATGCGGGAGATCACCATCCCCGCCGCCGGCGCGGCCACCCAGCCGGCGGTCGCGAAGCCGTGGCTCTGCGCATTCGGCTTCGGCTCATCGACCATGACATAGACGGCATAGCGCGGCGCGTGCATCGGGAAGGCGCCGACGAAGGCGGCGATGCGCTTGTTGGGCAGGTAGCCGCCGCGCGGGCCGGTCTTCTGCGCCGTGCCGGTCTTGCCGCCGACGAAATAGCCGGCGACCTCGGCATTGCGGCCCGACCCGTCGGTGACGACCAGGCGCATCAGCCGGCGGATCGTCGCCGAGGTGCGCTCGCTGATGATGCGCACGCCCGGGCGCTCGGCACCCGGGTCCTGCGCGACGATCGTCGGCTGGCGCAGCACGCCGCCATTGACCAGCGTCGCACCGGCCGTCGCGACATGCAGCGGGCGTCACCGAGATGCCGTGGCCGAAGCCGATCGTCATGGTGTTGAGTTCGCGCCAGGCGCGCTGGGACGGCACCAGCGGCAGCGCCGTCTCCGGGATCTCGATGCCCAGCCGCGCCGTCATGCCCATGCGGCGGAGGAAGTCGCGATGCTGGTTCACGCCCACGGCGGCGGCCATGCGGGCCGCACCGAGGTTGGACGAATAGGCGAGGATTTCCGGCAGCGCGAGCCAGCGCCCCTTGCCGCGATAATCGTTGATGGTGAAGCGGCCGACGCTGATCGGATGCGCCGCGTCATAGCCCTGCCAGGTCTGCAGCCCGTTCTCGAGCGCCATCGCCGCGGTCAGCAGCTTGAAGGTCGAACCCGGCTCATAGACGCCGACGGTGACGCGGTTGAAGCGCTGGTCCATCGTCGCCGCGCCGACGTCGTTGGCGTCGTAGTCGGGCAGGCTGACCATCGACAGCACTTCGCCGGTGTTGACGTCGATCACCACGCCGGCGCCGCCGATGCCGTTGTATTCCGTGATGGCGCGCTGCACCCCGTCGCGCAGCGCGAGCTGCACGCGGATGTCGAACGACAGGCGCAGTGGTTCGCTCGGGTTGTCGCGCAGCCGCGCGTCGAAACTGCGTTCGACGCCGGCGATGCCGTGGCCGTCCACATCGACGCCGCCGATGATGTGCGCGGCGGTGCGCCCCTGCGGGAAGTAGCGCCGCTCGGCCTCCTCGAAATACAGGCCGGGGATGCCGAGCGCATTGACCTGCAGCATCTCCCGCGGTGTCAGCGCGCGGGCGATGTAGGCGAATTGGCGCTCGCCGCTCAGTCGCTGGATCACCCTCTCGCGGTCGAGTTGCGGCAGCACGGTGCGCAGCCGGTCGGCAACCTGGGCGGGGTTCTGGATCTGCTGGGGATTGGCGTAGAGCGCCGTCAGCGGCAACGAGACGGCGAGGATCTCGCCATTGCGGTCGGTGACGGTGGCGCGCGCGACAGGCGCCTCGGCGGCCGGCGCGGGCGGGCGGGACAGGGCGGCGGCGCGACGGCCATCGGCCGGGTTGAGCACGGTCGCGAGGGCCAGCTTGATCGCCACCACGCCGAAGATGGCCGTGAAGCCCAGCGCCGCGATGACCAGCCGCCCGCGGGAGCGTTCCAGGATGGCGCGGCGCATCAGGTCGGGCTGCGACACCCGCACCAGCGCGCGCGAGGGCGCCTCGACGGCGGCCGCCCGGTGCAGGCCATAGTTGCTGGCCGGGGCGGAATGCGGTTCCGGCGGGCGGATCGGCGGGGCGGGGGGGAAATCGGTCATGCGCGGGCCGTGGCGCTAGCGCGCCATGCCGGGCGGCAGGGTTGCCGCCGAGGCACGCGCGATCGGCACCGGCGGCGCGAGCGACGGCATGCCACCGCCACCCAGCGAGGAGAAGCCGAGCGAGGAGACGGCGGTGGGACGGACGTCATTGGCGGCGACCGTCTGCGCCGGCGGGCGGGAGGGGCGTGCCGGGCGGCGTTCCACATGCACGGCCGGCTGGATGGCGGGTGCGGCGCGTGCCGGCGCGGCCGGGCGCGCGGCGACGGGCTGGGCGGGGGCGGGCTCGGCGCGCGCAGGCTCGGCGCTGGCGACCATCGGCGCGGCGGGCGCCGGGGCGCGCGGCACCGTGGCGGCAGGCAGGGGGGCAGCCGGGGCGGGCGGCTGTGCCGCCTCCGGCGCCGCGACGGCGGCGGCCGCGGCGGCGAGTGTCGCGGCGGGCAATCCGCGTGGTTGCGCGGTGGCGATCGCCATCGCCGTGGCGCTGCCGTCACCGGGTGGCTCGGCCGGCGCGAAGAGCGAGGGCGGGCCGGCGAATTGCCGGGCATTGGGCAGGCGGCGTTCGACCTCGCTCAGCCGGACGAACTGGCCCGGGGTCATCGCATCGAGCGGCAGGTAGCGCTGGGCGACCTGGCGCAGCCGGTCCGGCTCGTTCAGCAGGGCCCACTCGGCGCGCAGCACCTGGGTCCGTTCGCGCGCCAGTTCGGTGCGGCGGTTGATGTCGCGCAGCGCGCGGTCGAGTTCCGAGACCGAATGCTTGACCTGGTACAGATACAGGCCCGCGCCGGCGGCGGCACAGAGCGTGACGAGGGTCAGGGGGCGGATCATGCGGCCTCCTCCAGTCGTTCCATGGCGCGCAGCCGGGCTGACCGGGCGCGGGGATTGTTCGAGATCTCCGCCTCACCCGGGCGCAGCGCCCGCGTGGTGAGGAGGCGAAAGCGGGGCGCGACCGGCGCGGCGAGCGCGCCGGGATCGTGGCGGGACGTCGTGCCGGCGCGGCCGGTGGCGGCGGCCATGAAGCGCTTGGCGATGCGGTCCTCAAGCGAGTGGAAGGCGACGACGACCAGCCGCCCGCCCGGGGCGAGCAGTTGCGCGGCGGCTTCGAGGCCTCGCTCGACCTCGCCGAGCTCGTCGTTCACCGCCAGGCGCAGCGCCTGGAAGGAGCGCGTCGCGCCGTCGATGCCGGAGGGGTCGCGCGGCACCTTGGAACGCACCAGCGCGGCGAGGTCACCGGTGGTGGTGAAGGGCTGTTCGAGCCGCCGGGCGACGATCGCGCGCGCGATGCGGCGGGAGAAGCGTTCCTCGCCGAGGTGATACAGGATGTCGGCGAGTTCAGCCTCGGAGCGGGTGTTCACGATGTCGGCGGCGGACGGGCCGACCTTCTCCATGCGCATGTCGAGCGGACCGTCGGCGCGGAAGGAGAAGCCGCGCTCGGGCTGGTCGATCTGGAAGGAGGAGACGCCGAGATCCATCACCACGCCGTCGAGCGCGGTGATCCCGCGTTCAGCAAGGTGTTCCAGCATATCGCCGAAGCGGCCCTCGATGAGCCGCAGCCGTGGCGCGTAGCGCGCGGCGAGGGCGGCGCCGCGGGCGATGGCATCGGGGTCGCGATCCATGGCGAACAGCGTGCAGCGCGACGCGGAGTCGAGGATAGCCGTGGCGTAGCCGCCGCCGCCGAAGGTGCAGTCGAGATAGGTCGCGCCATCGCGCGGGCCGAGGGAGGCGAGCACCTCGGCGAGCATGACGGGGAGATGGCCGCTCATGCCGCGCCTCCGTCCGCGCGGGGCGTGGCGGTGGGGGAAGGCAAGGTCAGGCGGAAGTCGCGGGCGCGGGCACGGGCGTCGCGCATGTAGGCGCTGGCGCGCTCGGTGTTCCAGATCTGGAAGCACTGGTTGGCGCCGAGGAAGGAAATGGTGTCGCCAAGGCCGGCTTCCTCGATAAGCTCCTCGGGCAGCACCAGCCGGCCCTCGGCATCGGGTCGGGCCGGGTGGGCCGTGGCGAACAGGGCGCCGGCGAGGTTGTCCGAGGCGTCGGAGAAGATGTCGAGGCTGCTGTGGCCGGCCGAGAGCGCCTCGAAGGCGGGCTTCGGCCAGGCTTCGATGCAGGGATGGCGGAAGGAGGGAAACAGCACGATATCGGCGGTGCCCAGGGCTTCGAGGGCAGCGCGGAACGAGGCCGGGACCGAGATGCGGCCCTTCTTGTCCAACTTGCCCTTGTGCGTGCCCAGGAACTGGGTCATCGCCCCCCGCATACGGCTCTGCGATGCCGCGAATGAAATCTGTTCCGCCCTGGATCAGCGGCCGGCGAGGCCCCCCGACCCCGCCGGCTCGCCCGACCATCCCGCTCCGAAACCCCCTCGCCCCCCCGAGCGTTTTGGGATCCTCACGGGATGACATGGGATAACATGGGAAAATACGGGACAGCAAGGGAGAAGAATCATTGCGCCGTACGGATATTGCTTAAAAAGCACAATGAATACGGATGGTTGAGAGCAGAGCCTGCACTGCTTGTTCAGCAAAAGCGATCAATTTGAGATTGCCAGGGCGCAGGACGGTGTGACGGCCCCGTGCTGGCATGGCCGGGAACGGCAGCATCGCGGGCTGTTCGAGAACGCCGGCAATCAGGCCGGCGTGGCCGCGTGGCCCGCCCGCGGCACCCGTTGAGCCGGCAAGCGCCCTGCTCCGCTTCGGCGTGATGCCCTGGATCTCGACGTGATCGCGTGGCGCGGCGGCGCCCGGATCGCGTGGCGCGGCGGCGCCCGGATCGCGTGGCGCGGCGGCGTCCTGATCGCCTGTTGCCGCAAATGCGCCCGCGCCTGGCGCGAAGCCAGGACGGCCGGATCGCCGGCGCCCGCCGTCAGACGGCCGCGCGAGGATCCAGCCACAAGCTGCCTGCGGCGGCGAGTGGCGTCAGACGGCCTGTAAGCCGGGTTCTGTCACACCCGTTGCCGGGCATGGACGGCCATTCCTCTGGAACCCGCATCGCTGCGGGCTTCGCGCGGCCAACCCGGGTGGAAGGGCGGGACCGCCCCTGCGACGACGCCCGAAGGCGCCTCGCCGTCCACCCCTATTCGGCCTTGCTCCCGGTGGGGTTTGCCGTGCCGCCGCCGTTGCCGGAAGCGCGGTGGGCTCTTACCCCACCGTTTCACCCTTGCCTGGAGGTCTCGCGACGTCCAGGCGGTCTGTTCTCTGTGGCACTTTCCCTGGGGTCGCCCCCGCCGGTCGTTGACCGGCACCGTAGTCCCGTGGAGCCCGGACTTTCCTCCAGTGCGGGATCGCTCCCGCACCAGCGGCCGCCCGGCCGTCTGACGCCGCGCGTCCTGTGCGCCGAGGCGTGCCTCCGCGTCAAGCCGCGGCGGCGCCCGGCCGCGGGCCGAAGCCGCCGACCGACGGCCCCGCTGCCGCCGCTACCGCGCCAGCACCTGCAGCGCGGGCCAGCGCGTGGTCCAGCCCTTCGCGGCGATGCGCGACAGCATCGCCGCCGGACGCGCGCGATGCGCCGGGGTCGGGCGCACGATCATCGCCAGCAGGTCGGCCAGGCCGTGCGGGGCCAGGACCTCGACCCCCGCAGGCCCGAGCCGCGCGGCGATGGCCGTCGCCGTCTCCGGCCAATGCGCCAGCGCCTCGGCGAGGTCGCGATACGGCGCATGGCCATGGCGCCCATGCATCGCGCGCCTGGTTCGTCACCGACCAGGGCAGGCCAGGGGCCGCCGCACAGAGCCGTGCCTCCGCCATCGCATCCTGTGCCGCCGAGGCATCGGCCGGGTTGAAGAACACCACGTCGAGGTCGGCGGGCGGGATGCTGTCCGGATCCAGGCCCGTCAGCGCATCCCACACCGCGTTGCGCAGGACGCCGGCGCCGAGCCAGGCCCCTGGCGGGCCGTGCAGGGCGACCACCGAGAGCCGCCGCATCATGGTCGGCTGGCTGTGCAGGAAGCGGGCGAGGCCGTCGGTGTCGCGCATGCGGCGGGTCGCGGCCTCGGCATGGTTCATGTCGTGCAGGCCGATGCCACGGCGGCCAGGCGGGCCCGCGTCGCGTCGTCGGCGATGCCGTCCGCCCGGCCAGGCAGCCAATGGCGCTGGAAGGCCGTGAGCAGCACCGGCAGCGGCAGGTCGGTGCGGTAGCCGATGGTGCCGAGCAGGCGCCGTGCCTCATCCTCCGCCACCGGTGCCGGATCGGCCCCCGGCCAGAGACCGACGCCGTTCGCGGCGAGGCCCTGCCAGTCGAACAACTCGCCCGGGTCCTGCTTGCGGTCGGGCGCGATGTCGCTGTGCCCGACCACGTTGCGCGGCGGGATCGGGTGGCGGCCCAGGATGTCGAGGCACAATTCGCAGACCGCGGCCATCTGCAGGGCCGGAAAGGCCCGATAGCCCCATTCATGGCCGGGATTGACGATCTCGATGCCGATCGAGCGCGCATTCAGCGCCGCATGGCCGCGCCAATGGGACACCCCGGCATGGGCGGCGCGGCGCGCATCGGGCACCAGGCGGAGGATGCGGCCATCTTCCTCGACGACATAGTGGCAGGACACCTTGGCGGCCGGGTCGCGCAGCCGGGCGATCGCCTCCGCGCCGCTGCGCATGCCGGTGTAGTGCAGCACCAGCATGTCGATGGGGGTGCCCTGCGGACGGTCGTCCTGGTTGGGGCTGGGGGCCTCGGTGACGTGAAGTGTCAGGCGCCGTGCTCCCGCCCGGGGGGTGCCGGATTTCCGGAACCGCCTCTCACAGGCCGCGCTCCCGCTTGATGCGATCCCAGGCCGCGTTGATGTCGGCCACCTTGGCGGTCGCGCGCTTGGCGAATTCCTCCGGCACGCCGCGCGAGGCGAGGCTGTCGGGGTGGTTCTCCCGCATCAATTGCCGCCAGGCGGTGCGCACCTGCTCGTCGCTGGCTTCCCGCGTCAGGCCGAGCACCGGATAGGGGTCCTCCATCTGCTGCGCGCTCACGCCGCGCGGGGTGCCGCCCTTGGCGCGCTGCCAGGCGGCGGCGTCCAGCCCGAAGCGGGCATGGATGCCGCGCAGCATGTCGCCTTCGTATCGTGTCACCGGCCCGTCGGCGCGGGCGATGCGCACCAGCGCGGCGAGCACGTCCTCCAGCATCGCCCTGTTGTCGGCGAAGGCCTCGCCGAGCTTCTCGGCGAAGGGTTCCCAGCCCTCGGACGTCTCGCGCGCCTGGTCGAACAGCCGGCCGACATCGCGCAGCCCATCATCCGGCACGCGGAACATCTGGCGGAAGGTCTCGATTTCGACCCGCTTCACCGGCCCGTCCACCTTGGCGAGCTTGGCCGAGAGCACGACGACGGCGAAGGAGAACAGGTTCTCCTTGCCGCCCAGCATGTGGACCATGTCCGCGGCATGGGGCGGCATGCGCCCCGCACCCGGGATCGCGCCCTGGTCGGCCGCATGGCCCAGGGCCGCGCCCATCATGGCGCCGAAGGGCCCGCCCATGGCGAATCCCGCCATGCTGCCCAGGATTTTTCCCCAGAAGCTCATTGTGGGGTGGTGCTAGCACAACGTCGCGCATTGCGGCAGTCGCCCCGCCTTGCCGCCCGGCCGGGGCCTCTCTATTGCCGGTATCGGCCCTCGCGTGGCCGTGGGCCGGCCGTCCGGCCCCGGGGCGGCGGGCATCAAGGGATGATGGCATGAGCGGCTGGCAGTTCTGGATCGATCGTGGCGGCACCTTCACCGATATCGTCGCGCGCGACCCCGAGGGCCGCCTGACGACCCGCAAACTGCTGTCCGAGAACCCTGAACGGTATCGCGACGCGGCGGTGGCCGGCATCCGCGAGACGCTGGGCCTCGCCCCTGGCGCCCCGGTGCCCGAAGGGCTGATCGATGCGGTGAAGATGGGCACCACCGTCGCCACCAACGCGCTGCTGGAGCGCAAGGGCGAACGCGTGCTGCTGATCGTCAACCGCGGCTTCGCCGACATGCTGCGCATCGGCAACCAGGCGCGGCCGCGGCTGTTCGACCTCGATGTGCGCCTGCCCGAATTGCTGCACGAACGCGTCGCCGAGATCGGCGGCCGGGTCGCGGTGGATGGCAGCGAGATCGAGCCGCTCGACGAGGCCGCCGCCCGTGATGCGCTGCGTGCCGCCTTCGCCGACGGCATCCGCGCCGTCGCCATCGTGCTGATGCACGCCTGGGCGCATCCGCAACACGAGCAGCGCATCGGCGAGATCGCCTCCGAGGAAGGCTTCACCCAGGTCTCGCTGAGCCACCAGGCCAGCCCGCTGCCGCGCATCGTGCCCCGCGGGGATACCGCGGTGGTGGATGCGTATCTGTCCCCGGTGCTGCGCCGCTACGTCGACCAGGTGGCGAGCGAACTGCCCGGCGTGCGGCTGTATTTCATGCAGTCCAATGGCGGGCTGACCGAGGCCGGCCGCTTCCAGGGCAAGGATGCGATCCTGTCCGGCCCGGCCGGCGGCATCGTCGGCGCCGCGCGCACGGCGGCGATGGGCGGCTTCGATCGCATCATCGGCTTCGACATGGGCGGCACCAGCACCGACGTCGCGCTTGTATGCCGGCGAATTCGAGCGCGCCTTCGAGACCGAGGTCGCCGGGGTGCGGATGCGCGCGCCGATGATGGCGATCAACACCGTCGCCGCCGGTGGCGGTTCGATCCTGCATTTCGACGGCGCGCGCATGCGCGTCGGGCCGGACAGCGCCGGCGCGGTGCCGGGGCCGGCCTGCTATCGCCGTGGCGGGCCGCTCGCCGTGACGGACGCGAATGTCATGGTCGGCAAGATCCAGCCCAGGCATTTCCCGGCGATCTTCGGCCCGGACGGCGACCAGCCGCTCGACGCCGACATCGTGCGGGAGAAGTTCACGGCGCTGGCCGCGGAGATTGCGCAGGCCACCGGCACCGAGCAGGACCCGCGCCACGTTGCCGAAGGCTTCCTGCGCATCGCCGTCGCCAACATGGCGAACGCCATCAAGCAGGTGAGCATCCAGAAGGGCCACGACGCGACGCGCTTCGCCCTGCAATGCTTCGGCGGTGCCGGCGGCCAGCATGCCTGCCTGGTCGCCGATGCGCTGGGCATGGAGACGGTGTTCATCCACCCCTTCGCCGGCGTGCTCTCGGCCTATGGCATGGGCCTCGCCGACCAGGCGGCGATCCGCGAGGGCGCGGTGGAAGCCCCGCTCGACGCCGGGACGATGGATGCGCTGGCCGCGCGGCTCGACGCGCTGGCCGAGGATGGCCGCGCCGAACTCGCGCTGCAGGGCGCCGATCCGGCGCGGCTGCAGGTGGTCCGCCGGCTGCACCTGCGCTACGCCGGCACCGACGCCTTCCTGCCGGTGCCCTTCGGCGACCACGCCGCGGTGCTCGCCGCCTTCACCGACGCCCATCGCCGCCGCTTCGGCTTCGCCACGCCGGAACGCGAGGTGATCGTCGAGGCCTGCATCGCCGAGGTCACCATGCCCGGCGAGCACATCGGCGAACCCGACCTGCCCGCGCGCGGCGACGGCACCCCGGAACCGATCGACACGGTCGAGATGTGGAGCGAGGGCGCCACGCATGACGCACCCTTGTTCGACCGCGGCGCGCTGCTGGCGGGCGACCGGATCGCCGGCCCGGCGCTGATCCGCGAGGCGATCGCCACCACCGTTGTCGAACCGGGCTGGACCGCGGAACTGACGGCGCTCGACCACCTCGTGCTGCGGCGGACCTCGCCCCGCGCGGCGGCGGCGGCGGCAACGACCGACCGGCCCGATCCGGTGATGCTCGAACTGTTCAACAACCTGTTCATGAACGTCGCCGAACAGGCCGGCGCCGTGCTGCAGAACACCTCGCTGTCGCGTGAACATCAAGGAGCGGCTCGACTTCTCCTGCGCCATCTTCGATGCGCAGGGCTTCCTCGTCGCCAATGCGCCGCATGTGCCGGTGCATCTCGGCGCGATGGGCGAGAGCGTGCGCACCGTCATCCGATCCCGCAGCAGCGACGCTGAAGCCCGGCGACGTGGTGGCGCTGAACAACCCGTCCAATGGCGGCACGCATCTGCCCGACATCACCGTCATCACGCCGGTCTTCGATGCGGCCGGGACGGAGGTTCTGTTCTTCGTCGGCTCGCGCGGCCACCACGCCGATATCGGCGGGCTGACGCCGGGCTCGACGCCGCCGGGCTCGAAGACGCTGGAGGAGGAAGGCGTCGTCATCGACGACTTCCTGCTGGTCGATGGCGGCCGCATCCGCGAGGCGGAATTCCGCGCCGTGCTGGCGGGCGCCACATACCCCGCGCGCAGCCCGGACGTGAACGTCGCCGACATCAAGGCGCAGGTCGCCTCGAACGAGAAGGCGGTGCAGGAACTGCAACGCGCCGTCGCCGAATTCGGCCTGGCCACCGTGCGCGCCTACATGAAGCATGTGATGGACAATGCGGAGGAATCCGTCCGTCGCGTGCTGGAACGCCTGCCCGACGGGACCTTCGAGACCACCATCGACGATGGCGCCCCGCTGAAGGTCTCGATCCGCGTCGACCATGAGAAGCGCCGCGCGGTGATCGACTTCACCGGCACCGGCCCGCAGCGGCCGGACAATTTCAACGCGCCTTCGGCGGTGTGCCGCGCCGTGGTGCTCTACTGCTTCCGCTGCCTGGTGGGTGAGGACATCCCGCTCAACGATGGCTGCCTCAAGCCGCTTGAGATCATCATCCCCGAGGGCACCTTCCTCAGCCCGCGGCCCGGCGCGGCGGTGGTGGCCGGCAATACCGAGGTCAGCCAGATGACCTGCAATGCGGTGCTCGCGCGCCCTGAACGCCTGCGCCTCCGCGCAGGCGACGATGAACAACGTGCTGTTCGGCGACGCCACCTACCAGTATTACGAGACGGTGTGCGGCGGCGTCGGTGCCGGCCCCGGCTTCAACGGCGCCGGCCCGATCCAGACCCACATGACCAACACCCGCATGACCGACCCCGAGATCCTCGAACTGCGCTACCCGGTGCGGCTTGAGGAATTCTCGATCCGCCACGGTTCCGGCGGTGCCGGGCAGTTCCATGGCGGCAATGGCTCGCGCCGGCGCATCCGCTTCCTGCGCCCGATGGAGGCGGTCATCGTCGCCTCCCGCCGCACCGTCGCGCCGCATGGGCTGCAGGGTGGCGCCGATGGTGCCGCCGGCCGCCAATGGGTCGAACGGGCCGATGGCAGCATCGAGACGCTGAAGGGCAGCGACCGCGCCAGCCTGCTTCCGGGCGACGTGTTCGGCCTGGAGACGCCGGGCGGTGGCGGATGGGGGACGCCGGCCGGGTGAGGAAGCGCTTCCTCCTTCTGCTGCTGCCCGTCGCGTTGCTGCTGGCCGCGTGGGTCGGCCCGCGCCTGTTCGACTGGGAAGCCCAGCGCGGCCGGGTCGCGGCGATCGCCACGGCGCGGCTCGGCCGGCCGGTCACGGTGGAAGGCCCGCTGCGCGTCACCCTGCTGCCGCAGCCGATGCTCGAAGCCGATGCGGTGCGCGTGGGCGACGCGGATGGCACGGAACTCGTCGTCTCCGCCCGCGTGCTGCGGCTGCGCCTGGGCCTGTGGCCGCTGCTGTCGGGCCGGCTTGCCCCGCGCGACCTGGTGCTGGTCGGCGCCCAGATCCGCCTGCCCTGGCCACCCGAGAGCATCGGCGCGCTGCGCCCGCCGCCGTGGTTGACCGGCTTCGACGCCCGCATCGAGGATAGTCGCGTCGAGGTCGGCGGCGCGGTGCTGGAGGGTGTCTCCGCACGGCTCGCCGCACCCGGCCCGCTCGATGCCATCCGCACCGAAGGCGGCTTCACCTGGCGCGGCGCGCCGGCACGGTTCGAGGTGGTGCTCGGCCGCCCCGGCTATGACGGGGTCGCCACGCTCGACCTCTCGATGTCCGCGCAGGGCGCCCATGTGGCGGCGCGCGGCGCGCTGGTCGCCGAGGGTGGCTTCGAGGGCCGCATCGAGGTGTCGGGCAGCGATCTCGCCGCGTTGATGGCCGCCCCGCCGGGTCCGTTTCGCGCCGCCGGCCGCCTGAGCGTGACGGGGGAGGTCGCCGCGGCGGATGACCTCGCCATCGACCTTGGCGGCGTCACCGGCCGGGGTGCCGCGACCTTCCGCTTCCGGCCGCAGGCGCGGCTCGACCTCGCGCTTGCGCTGGCGCGCGTGGACCTCGATGCCTGGGTCACCGCGCTGCGCGGGGCGCAGTCGCCGCCATTGCCGGTCGGGCTCGACCTGTCCGCCGAGGCGGCCTCCTTCCGCGGCCAGACCATCCGAAGGCTGCGCGGCGGCGTCTTTCGCGAAAGCGAGCGGATCACCCTGACCGACATCTCGGCGCAACTGCCTGGCGAGACCGAGATCGAGGCCGCCGGCGCCACCGCCGGCGGGCGGCTGGAACTGGCGCTGCGCTTCGCCGGGCCCAGCCTGCGCGCCACCGGCGCCGCCTTCGGCCTGCCGGTGGACCGCTTCGACCCGTCGCGCCTGCGCGCCTATGAAGGACGCGCGCGGCTTGTGCTGGAAGCGACCCAGCTCAGCGTGCCGGAACTTGCCGCGACGGTGGATGGCGCGCGCGTCAGCGGTGCCGGGGTGTTCCGCTTCGGGGCCCGGCCGGCGCTCGGCCTGGGGCTGAATTTCGACCGTCTGGTGCTGGATGGGCTGCTGCCGCCGGTCGCCGATTGGGCACCGCTGCTGGCCGGTGGCATCGAGATCGACGCCAATCTGCGCCTGGCCGCCGAGGCGGTGGTCTGGGGCGGCGTCACCGCCGGACGGGCGGCGATCGACGCGGTGACGGAGCGTGGGCGGATCGGCCTGCGCCGTGCCTCGGCGCAGATCGGCGGGACCGATGTGACGCTGGCGGGCAGCCTGGCGACCGGCGCCACGCCGCGCTTCGGCGACCTGGTGCTGGAGGCCGCCGGGGCGAGCGCCGCCGGGATCGCCGCCATCGCGGCGCCGGTCATCGCCCTGCCCGTGGGGCTGATGACGCAGCCGCTGCGCCTGCGCGTCACCGGTGGCGGACCGACCGACGCATTGGCGCTGAGCGCGGAGGGCGACCTCGGCGAACTGCGCTTCGATGCCCAGACGGTGCTCAACCTGGCGCAGGCGCGGTTCGGCGGGAACCTGACGCTGCGCCACCCGGGGGCGCCGCGCCTCGCCGTGCTGCTGGGCGCACGGCAGATGCCGGCCTGGCTGGGGGAGGGATCCTTCTCGCTGATCGCGGCGTTGACCGGCGGCCGCGCCGGGGTCTCCGCCGACAATCTTGAACTGGTGGCCGGTGCGCTGCGCGCGCGCGGGCAACTCGCCCTGGCGCTCGACGGTGCGCGGCCACGCCTGACAGGGCGGCTCGCCGCGGAACGGCTGCCGCTGCCGGACCTCGCCTTGCGCGACAACGACCCGCTCGGCTTCGGCGTGCTCGGCCTTCTCGATGCGGAGCTTGCGGTCGAGGCGGCCGAGGTCGTCGCCCCCGACCTGCCGGCGTTGAGCGACGTGTCGGCGAAGCTCCGCCTGCAGGGCGGGCGGCTGGCGCTGGAGGAGATCCGCGCGCGGCTCGGCGGCGGGGCGCTGGAGGGTGCGCTGACGCTCGATGTCGCGACGGTGCCGCCGGTGCTGTCAGGCTCGCTCGGCCTGACCGGGGCGACGCTGACGCAGGCCGCTGTTCGGCCTGCCCATCGACCTGGCCTCGGGGCAGGTCGAGGCGCAGGGCCGCTTCACCGCCAGCGGCCACGCGCCGGCGACCCTGCTCGGCAGCCTGTCGGGCGAGGGGCGGCTCGCGGTGGTGAACGGGGTGCTGGCGGGCGTCTCGCTGCGCGCGGTCGTGGACGCTGCCGGCAGCGAGGACGCGATCGAGGCCGAGGCCGCCATGCGCGAAGGCGCTGGACGGCGGCGCGACGGCCCTGGAACGGCTGGAGGGCGGCTGGCGTGCGGCGGCGGGGGTGGTGACGCTCGACGGCGTGCGGCTCGCCGGGGAGGGCGGTGTGTCGGGCGGCATCGAGGGCAGCATCGACCTGCGCCGCGGCACGCTCGACCTGCGTTTCGTGGTGCAGCCGCCGCCGGCCGAGGCACCCGCGGTGGCCCTGCGCGTCAGCGGGGCGGCGGAGACGCCGCGGCGCCAGCCGGAACTGGCGGATTGGGCGCGCTGGCGGGCGGCGCAGTAGGCGGCGGCTCAGGGACCAGGTGAGACTGCGCCCCGAGGTGCATTGCCGGTTCCGGCACCGGCCGGTGCCGGAAATCCCAAACGGGCTCCCGGAGGTCCGGGCGAAGATCTCCGCCTCGCCGGGCTGAATGCACGGCGCCTGCGCGAAGGTCGGCACCATGGCCGTTGTGCGATGGGTGAGGTCGCCGCGCAGCGGCTGCGTGGAACCGGCGGGCATCGCGCGATCGGTCATCGATCCGGCACGCGACGATGCGCAGCGCGCCATGCGCCTTCAGGATCGCGCCGGTCCGCTCGCCCAGCGCGATGAACGGCGCTTGCCGCCGGAGCGGAACCGGCACGAGAGAGCCATCGACATCGGGCAGGGTCACCGCCCTTCGAAATGCGGCGCGCGCTTCTCCAGCATTGAATCGACCGCTTCGCGATGGTCGCGCGTGCCATGCGCGAGCGCCTGGTAGGCCGCCGACATCTCCAGCAACGTGGACAGCCGCATGTGCTGGCTCTCGCGCAGCAGCCGCTTGGTCAGGCGCACCGCCTGGGGCGGGTTCACCGCGATGCGCGCGGCCATGTCCCGCGCCGCGGCCAGCAGCTGGTCGGGGGCGACGACCTTCGACACCAGGCCGCAGGCCAGCGCCTCGGCCGGGTTGATGGCATCGCCGGTCAGCGACATCTCGAGCGCCTTCGACATGCCCACCACCTTCGGCAGCAGGTAGGCGCCGCCGTCGCCGGGCACGATGCCGACCTTCACGAAGGATCTCGGCGAAGCGCGCCGTCTCGGACGCGATGCGGATGTCGCACATGCAGGCGAGATCGAGCCCCGCGCCGATCGCCGGGCCGTTGATCGCGGCGATGGTCGGGATGTCCATCTCATACAGCGCGAGCGGGATCATCTGGATGCCGAAGCGGTAGGATTCGCGGATCTCGGCGCCGGTCTCGCCCTGGGTGATGCCGGTCTTGTCGCGCATGCCCTTGAGGTCGCCGCCGGCGCAGAAGGAACTGCCCGCGCCGGTCACGATCACCACCCGCACATCGGGGTCGCGGTTCAGCGCGCGGCAGGCATCGGCCACCTCGGCGCATTCCGCGGCGTTCGAGATGGCGTTGCGCTTCTCCGGGCGGTTCAGCGTGAGGGTCACGACATGGCCGTCGCGCTCGATCTTCAGGAAGTCGGTCATGCGGCGGGTTCCTCGTCGCGGGCGGTGATGAAGGTCCAGAGCGGGCCGGCTTCGGCCTGCACCAACGCGCCGAGGCGCGCGGACCAGAAGCGTTCGGTGCCGCCCTCCTCGCGCCAGGACCACAGGCGGCGCGTCAGGTGATGCAGCGAATGTTCCTCGGTGATGCCCATGGCGGCGAGCACCTGGTGGGCGATGGCCGCGCCCTTGGCGGCGGCCTCCCCGGCGGTGACCTTGGCGCAGCCGATCTCGAAGGCGGCGCCGGCCAGGCCGCGCCGGTCGGCGGCCCGCGCGGCGGCGGCGGCGGCGACCGAGACGGCGGAGGTCTCCGCGGCGAAGACAGCGAGCTGCTGCTGCACCGCCTGGAAGCGCCCGATCGGCCGGCCGAACTGCTTGCGTGTATTGGCGTGGTCCACGGCGAGCGCCAGCGCCGCCGACATCGCCCCGGCGATCTGCGCCGAGCGCAGCAATGCGGTGACCTGCATCGCCGCCTCCGCACCCCAGCCGTTCGGCAGCGTGCCTTCGGCGATCGGCGCGCCGGCCACCTCGGGCAGGTCGCGCGCCTCACGCGCGGTGTTGCCGCCTTCCGTCCAGCGCAGCGCGGCGGCCGGATACAGCGCGACCCGCGCGCCATCGACCAGCACGACATGCGTCGCATGGCGGCCCCAGGGCACCGGCCCGCCGGCGGCGGCGAAGCTCAGCACGCCCTCGGGTGCCTCGATGCCCGCGGCGGCCAGCAGCGCGGCGGCGCCGATCCCTTCGGCGAGCGGCACCGGCGCGCCGGCGCGGCCCAGCGCCTCCAGCAGCGGCACCACATCGAGGAAACCGAGCCCGGCCCCGCCGCGATCCTCCGGCACCAGCGCGGCGCCCAGGCCGAGCGCGGCGATCGCGCCCCAGGCTTCCGCCGGGAAGGCGCCATCCTCGACGCTGCGCAAGGCCGCGACACCGGCGGCATCGGCCAGCGCACGCGTCGTCTGCTCGGCGAGTTCCGCCCCGATCGTGTCGGCCATCAGCGCAGCCCCAGCTCACGGGCGATGATGCCGCGCATGATCTCCCGCGTGCCGCCGCGCAGCGAGAAGGTCGGCACGATCTGCGTCAGATAGGCATGCATGCGGCGCATCTCCTCCGGCATGGCGTCGGTGTCGATCAGGTCGCGCATCCGGTCGGGCAGCGCCTGCTCGAAATCATTGCCGAGGTCCTTCACCAGGGCGGCCTGGCGCACCGGGTCGGCGCCATCCTGCAACATGCCGGCGACCGCGGTGGACATCGAGCGCAGCGTCCATAGCCGCGCAACCTGACGGCCCAGCGTGCCGGCGGCGGCGGGGTCGTCGCGCAGTGCGGCGATGCCGGCTTCCAGCAGCGGATGCGACGACATGTAGCGATCCGGCCCGGAACGTTCGAAGGCGAGTTCGCTGGTCGCCTGCGCCCAGCCCGCACCTTCCTGCCCGACCAGCGCATCCTCGGGCAGCATCACGTCGTCGAAGGTGATCTCGTTGAAGCCCTTCTCGCCGACCAGGTCGCGGATCGGGCGGATCGTCACGCCCGGCGCCTTCAGGTCCACCAGCACCTGCGACAGGCCCTGATGCCTGGACCCGCCCTCCGGCGCGGGGGAGGTGCGCACCAGCGCGATCATCCAGTCACACAGATGGCCGAAGGTCGTCCAGATCTTGCGCCCGTTGAGCTTCCAGCCGCCATCGACGCGATCCGCCCGCGTGCGCAGGGAGGCGAGGTCCGAGCCCGAATCCGGCTCCGACAAGCCGATGCAGAAGGCGTAGTCGCCGGTGGTGATCTTCGGCAGGAACTTCCGGCGCTGCGCTTCGGTGCCGAGGCGCAGGATCAGCGGCCCCGATTGCCGGTCGCCGATCCAATGCGCGCCGACCGGAGCGCCGGCGGCGAGCAATTCCTCCAGCACGATGTTGCGGTCGAGGAAGCTGCGTTCCGCCCCGCCATACTGCTTCGGCCAGCACATGCCGATCCAGCCCTTCGCACCGATCGCGCGGGAGACATCGCGGTCGAATCCCATCCAGGAGCGCGCGCGCACCTCGGGCGTCCAGCGATGCTCGTGTTCGGCGATGAAGGCGCGGACCTCGGCGCGCAGGGCAGCGGCCCCGGGCGGCGGGTCACGAAGGTCGAAGCGCAATCCGGTCATGGCGTTTACTCCCGCCACGATCCTCCCCGTCGGGCGCGCCGCGTCAATGCCCCTTGCCGAGCAGTCGCGACAGCACGGGGATCACAGCCACGCCGACCGCCAGCCCGGCCACGCCCGACAGCGCCGCTTCCACGACCCAGCCGATGAAGCCGCCACCCGCCGCCAGGCCGGCGCCATGGACCCAATGCGCCGGCGCGGCCAGGCCGAAGAATTCCAGCCCATGCAGGATGATGCCGCCGCCGACCCAGATCATCGCGACGGTGCCGACGATGGAGAGAACCTTCAGCACCACCGGCATGCCGCGCACCAGCAGCGCGCCGGACTGCATGCCGCGCAGCACCATCGCCGCGCCGACATCATCGGCCTTCACGATCACCGCAACCACGCCATAGACGCCGGCGGTGATGGCCAGGCCGACCACCGCCAGCGCGCCCGCCTGGATCCAGACATTCGCCTCGGGCATGGTGGCCAGCGCGATCGCCATGATCTCGGCGGAGAGGATGAAGTCGGTCTTGATCGCGCCCTTGACGCGCGTGTCCTCCAGTCGCTTCGCATCCATCGGCACGGCCGAGGATTGCGCGTGCTCGGGATGCGGGCGCATCCATTCGAGAACCTTCTCCGCGCCCTCGAAGCACAGGTAGATGCCGCCCAGCGTCAGCAGCGGCGTGATCACCCAGGGCGCGAAGGCGGCCAGCAGCAGCGCCACCGGCAGCAGCACGACGAATTTGTTGAACAGCGAGCCCATCGCGATGCGCCCGATGATCGGCAATTCGCGCGACGCGTCGAAGCCGACGACGTAGCGCGGCGTGACCGCCGCATCATCGATGACGACGCCGGCGGCCTTGGCCCCCGCCTTGGCGGCCTGCGCGGCGACATCGTCGATCGAGGCGGCCGCGACCTTGGCGATGGCCGCGACGTCGTCCAGCAGCGCCAGAAGGCCTGTGCTCATGCGGTGATTCCCGGCTGTTCATGCTTGCTGCGGAACATCATGGCACAGGCTTCGCCGTGGCGTCGTCGGGCAACCGGACGGAGGTTGGCCGCTCACTGAACCTTGCGCGCGTCGGCATGCTCAAGCGGGCGCCCGGGCCGCCAGGCACGCCGGGGCGGACTGCGAGGCCGCAGCGCCTGGCGCCTGGTTCCGGCACCGCGGATGCGCCCGTGCCATCGCGCGGGAAGCGGCCTGGAGAGAGGCAGCGCGCTGCTGCCCTCAGCGTCACACGATCCCGTCCGCGCGCGCCGCCGCGATCTCCTGTTCCGTCATGCCCGCGAATTCCGCCAGCACCGCATCCGTGTTCCCGCCCGGCGCCGGGATGCCGTGGCGATAGGCGGGCGGCGTCGCCGAGAGATGCAGCGGGGAGGCGATGACGCGCACGGTGCCCCCCGCATGATGCGGGACCTCGACGATGGTCTCGCGGGCGGCGACATGCGGGTCGGCCTCGAAGTCCTGCGCGGTGTTGATCGGGCCGGAGGTGATCTTCGCCACCTCCAGCCGTTCCAGCCATTCGGCGCGCGGGCGCGTCCTGAGCAGCGTGCGCATGCGGTCGAGCAGCGCGGCGCGATGTTCCGCCCGGTCCCGCGCCCGCTTGAAGCGCGGGTCCTCGGACCATTCGGGGTGGCCGAGCGCTTCGGCCAGGCGGATGAATTCGCGGTCGTTCAGCACGCCGATGACGAATTTCGCGTCCGACCCCTCGAACACGCCGTAGGGAACGGCGACGGGGCTGTCATTGCCGGTGCGCGGGAAGATGCGCCCGGCATTGAGCCAGGACGACATCGGCGCCTGCATCAGCGATGCCATCGTCTCGAACAGGTTCACATCGACATACTGGCCTTCGCCCGTCGCGTCGCGATGGCGCAGCGCCGCGAGGATGGAGACGGCGGCGGCGAAGCCGGTGAACATGTCGGCGACCGGCACGCCGACGCGCTGCGGCCCGCCGCCCGGGGTGCCATCGGCTTCCCCCGTCACCTCCATCAGCCCGGTCATCGCCTGGGCGACGAAATCGTAGCCCGAGCGCGTGGCATAGGGGCCGGTCTGCCCGAAGCCGGTCACCGAGCAATAGATGAGGCGCGGATTGACCGCGCGCAGATCCTCATAGCCGAGGCCGTAGCGGGCCAGCGTGCCGGGGCGGAAATTCTCGATCAGCACATCGGCGTTCGCCGCCATGCGCTTGAGGATCGCCGCCCCCTCGGGCTTCGCGAAATCGACCGAGACCGAGCGCTTGTTGCGGTTCAGCGTGACGAAATAGGCGCTGTCGTCGGTGCCCGGCACGAAGGGCGGGCCGAGCGCGCGCAGATCGTCGCCATCGCCGCGGCGTTCCACCTTGGCGATGTCGGCGCCGAGGTCGCCCAGCATCTGCGCGCAGAGCGGCCCGGCCACCACCCGCGTCAGATCGATCACACGCAGGCCATCCAGGGCGCCGACCATGTTTCCTCCGGTTTGATTGCCGCTGCAGGGTGGCGCAGGACACGCGCGGCGCAAAGCCCGGCCGGCGGCAAGGCTGCGCGCCGGGCGTGGTCCTGGCGCGGTTGCGTTCCGTCGATCACGAACCCGCCGGCGCGCCGGGCCGCCCGGCAGCGGCATTCTGCCCCCGGCCTGGTCGAGCCTCGATCGCGCGCCGCGTTCGCCGGTGATGGAACCGGCCGGACGACGCTCGCCTGCCCGGTCCCTGGTGCCGCCATCGAGTGATGGACGCGCCAGCACCGGGCGTGCTGGTCTGCCGGCCATGATCCGCGCCCTGATGCTGACCGTCCTCGCCCTGCTGCCGCTGACCGCGCGCGCGCAGAGCGGCCCGTCCTTCGATTGCGCCCGCGCCCGCGCCTGGGACGAACGGCAGATCTGCGCCCAGGCCGACCTGGCGGAACTCGATCGCCGCATCGCCGCGGCCTGGCGCGCCGTGATGGACCGTGCCGGCGCCGAGGAACGCGCAAGGTTGCAGACCGAGCAGCGCGCCTGGCTCGGCGAGCGGCGCGACTGCGAGGCGCCCCAGGCGCGGCAGGCGCAATCCTGCCTGCGCCGCGTGATGCGCGCCCGCAGCCGGGACCTTGAGGCGATGGCCCAGGCGGCGCCTGGGACGGCGCTGCCGGCCAGCAAGCCGGCAGCGGCCGCGCCTCCATCCCCGGCCACGTTGCGCGCCGTGTCCTGCCCCGGCACGCCCGGCTGGGCCGCAACGCAAATCTGCGCGACGCCGGGGATGCGCGACCTGGATGCGGCCGTGATGCGGGATGCCCAGTCGGCGCGGGCGCGGCTGGCGCGCAATCCGGCGGCCCAGGAACAGTTGGAGGCGCTGCTGGCGCGCTACGGCGCGGCGCGCGAGGCCTGCGCCCGGACACCCGGGCGCGTGCCGCTCGATTGCCTGCAGGAGACGATGGAGGAGGCGCAGGCGCAGATCCGCCAGATGCCGTGAGGTGTGCCGCGCTGACCGTGGCGGCGGCCATGCGCGATGACCGCCGGCATCGTGTTGCGCGGCCGCGGGCGCCGGGCGCGGCCTGGGGCGCCGGCAGGTCGCGCGAGGGGGCCATGGTGGGGATTTGCCTGCTGCTGGCCGGGTGCGCCGCGCCGCAGCCGCGGCTCGACATCGAGGTCGCGATCAGCGGCGCGATCGAGCGGCGCGGTGCCTACATCCATGCCGTGGACGACGCGCATCATTGCCGCGAATTGCGCGTCTACGGCATGCCGGGCGATGGCGGGCCGCTGCACATCTCGGTCTGGGAGATCAGCTTCGCGCCTGCGGCCATGCCGCCGAGCCGAGTTTCGTCATGACCTTCGACCTCGGCGGGCGGGAGCACGAGACGATCATCCGCCTGACGGCGGGCGGGCGGCTCTGGCATGGGGTGGGCGGCCTGCCCGGCTTCGGCGCGGAGATCCTCCCCGCGCCCGGCTTGCTGACCGGCCGATTCGCGCTGCGCGGCCTGCGGCCCTTCGAGGGCGGGGAGGAGCGCATCGACGTGACCGGAAACTGGCGCTGTCCGCCGGAGGCCGATTGATCGCGGCCGCGGGCCGTCAACCCTTCATGCGCGCGACGGTCGCCGTGGTGGAATTGCCCGGCAGCAACTGCGCCAGACGCACCTCGCCGCCGTAATCCTGCACGATGTCGCCGCCGACCACCTGCTCGACCGTATAGTCCGCGCCCTTCACCAGCACGTCCGGCTTCAGCAGGTTGATCAGTTCGACGGGCGTGTCCTCGTCGAACACCGTGACGCAATCGGCCGTCGCGAGCGAGGCCAGCACCGCCGCGCGCGCCGCCTCGGACTGGATCGGGCGCGCCGCGCCCTTCAGCCGCTTCACCGAGGCATCGGAATTCAGCCCGACCACCAGCCGGTCGCACCACGACCGCGCCTGTTCCAGCAGATGCACATGGCCCGGATGCAGCAGGTCGAAGCAGCCATTGGTGAAGCCGATGCGCCAGCCACGGCGGCGCCAGCGTTCCACCTGCTCCAGCGCGGCCGCGCGGGACATCACCTTGCGCAGGGCGCCGCGCTCGGGCGTCAGCGCCTCGGCCAGTTCCTCCTCGCGCACCACGGCGGTGCCGACCTTGCCGACCACGATGCCGGCCGCGATGTTCGCCAGCCGCGCGGCGACCGGCAGCGGCAGCCCCGCCGCCATCGCCGCGGCAACCGTGGAGACCACGGTGTCGCCGGCGCCGGAGACGTCGTGCACTTCCTCGGCCTCGGCGGGGAAATGATGCACGATGTCGTCCTGCAGCAGCGTCATCCCGTCCTCGCTGCGCGTCACCAGCACGGCGCGGAAGCCATGCGTCGCCTTCAGCGCGCGCATGGCGGCGAGGACCTGTTCCTCGGTTGCCACCGGCATGCCGGTCGCCATCGACAGTTCCGTGCGGTTCGGCGTGATCAGGTCGGCCCCGGCATAGCGCGCATAGTCGCGGCCCTTGGGGTCCACCACCACCGGGCGGCCGGCGGCGTGCGCGGCCTCGATCAGCAGATGCGCGGTGGCGCCGTCGAGCACGCCCTTGCCGTAATCCGACAGCACCACCACCGCGGTCGCCGCCACCGCATCCCCGGCGATCTTGACCATGCGGTCGGCGAGGCGCGGATGGATGCCCTGCACCACTTCCTGGTCCGCGCGCAGCATGTGCTGGCCATTGGCGATGAAGCGCGTCTTGGTCGTGGTCGCCCGCCCGCCCTGCACCAGCAGCCAGGGCTCGACGCCAGGCTGGCCGCCGATCAGGCCTGTCAGGTCGCTGCCCGCCTGGTCGTCGCCGACCACCGAGACGAAGGCGACCGCAGCGCCCAGCGCGGTGAGGTTGCGCACGACATTGCCGGCGCCGCCGGGCATCGCCACCTCGCGCTCGACGGCAAGCACCGGCACCGGCGCCTCCGGGCTGATCCGGTGCACCGAGCCATAGACGTAGCGGTCGAGCATCGCGTCGCCGACCACGAGCACCGAGGCGCGCCGCAGGCTGCGGATGGCTTCGGCGAGTTCGGCGACGGGGATCTCCGGCATGGGCCGGTCGGCGTCGGGCACGGGGCCTGTCATCCTGAAGCCCCTACCCTATGGTTGTGTTGCAATGCAAGATAACGGTCACGAACCGGCCATGGTCAGGCCTTCGATCCGAACGGTCGGGCTGTCCGTCCCGCGGCGGAATTCGAGGTCGCTGGCCGGCGTCATGTTCAGGAAGATGTCCTTGAGGTTGCCGGCGATGGTCACTTCGCTGACCGCCTCGGCCAATTGCCCGTGGCGGATCATGAAGCCCGCAGCGCCACGGCTGTAGTCGCCCGTCACGCCGTTCACCCCCATGCCGATCAGGTCGGTGACGTAAAGGCCCTCGGCGATGTCGGCCATCAGTTCGGCCGGCGTCAGGCTGCCTGCCTCCAACCACAGGTTGGTCGCCCCCGGCCCCGGCGGGCCGCCGGTGCCCCGGCTGGCATGGCCGGTCGAGACCAGCCCCAACTGCCGCGCCGAGCGCCAGTCCAGCAGCCAGGACTTCAACACGCCGTCACCCACGATGACGCGGCCTTCGCCGGGCATCCCCTCCCCATCGAAGGGGCGGGAGCGCAGGCCGCGCCGGCGCGTCGGGTCGTCGCGCACCACCAGCCCCCTGGCCAGCACCTGCTCCCCCATCCGGTCCTTCAGGAAGGAGGTTCCGCGCGCCACCGCCGAGCCGTTGACCGCCCCGCTCAGATGGCCGAGCAGGCTGCCGGCCACGCGCGGGTCGAACACCACCGGGATGCGCGCGGTCTTTGGCCGGGTCGGGTTCAGCCGGCGCACCGCCTGTTCCGCCGCCCGCCGCCCGATCGAGACCGGGTCGTCGAGGTCGGCCAGGTGCACGGTCGAGGACCAGTCGTAGTCCCGCTCCATCCGCGTCCCGGTGCCGACCACCGCCGTGGTCGAGATGGAATGGGATGTCCGCGCATAGGCCCCGGCGAAGCCGTTCGAGCCGGCCAGCGCAATCTCGTATCGGCTCCAGCCGGCATCGGCGCCGTCGGAATTGGTCACGCCCGGCACGGCGAGCGCGGCTTCCTCGGCCGCCGCGGTGCGGGCGAGCAGCATCTCGGCGGTCGGTTCCGCGTCATCCACCAGGTCGAGGTCGCGCGGCGCGATCGCCATCGCTTCCGGCAGGCCGGCGAAGGGGTCCTCCGGCACCACGCGGGCCATGGCGACGGCGCGCTCGGCCAGCGCCGCGAAGCCGCTGGCGTCCGGGTCGGTGGAGGAGACGATCGCGACGCGCTGGCCGATGAAGACGCGCAGGCCGAGATCGAAGCCCTCGGAACGTTCCAACTGCTCGATCGCGCCCAGGCGGCGGCGCACCGACAGGGATGTGGAGGCGACGATGAGCGCATCGGCGGCATCCGCACCGGCACGCTTCGCGGCGGCGATCAGGTCGGCGAGTTTGGTGAGGCGGTCCATCGTCATCCCCCGAGGCGGCAAGGAAGCAGGACGGGGAGGAACACCTCCCCCGAATCCCCCTTCCGGTTCTTGTCTGCTGGACGCTGACCGCGGGGGCCAGCGCCAATGGACAGAAAAAGGAGGGGGATCGGGGGAGTTCTCTCCCCCGACCTTCAAGCCGCCAGCTTCTCCATGATCTCGGCAACGGAGGGCACATGCTCCGCCGGCCCCATCGCGGCGAGCGTCGGTGCCGCGCGGAACATCGCCGCGGCCGCCTGCTGCACCTGTTCCACCGTCACCGCGGCGATCTTCGCCTTGGTTTCCTCGACCGGGATGACGCGGCCGAACACCTGCAACTGCCGGGCAAGCTGCTCGCACCGGCTGCCGGTGGATTCCAGCGACATCAGCAGGGACGCGCGCAGCTGCGCCTTGGCGCGGTTCAGCTCATCCTCGGTCACGTCGCGCTGCACGGCGCGCAGCGCCTCGATCGTCACCGGCATCAGTTCGCCGGCCTCCTTCTCCCCGGTGCCGGCGTAGATCTGGAACAGCCCGCCATCGCGGAACGGCGAGGCGAAGGAATAGATCGAATAGACCAGGCCGCGCTTCTCGCGGATTTCCTGGAACAGCCGCGACGACATCCCCCCGCCCAGCAGCGTGGACAGCAGCTGCGTCGGGTAGTGCATCGGGTCGCCATGCTGCACCGAGGGGAAGCCGAGCACGATGTGCACCTGGTCGAGCTCGCGCGTCTCGCGGAACTCGCCGCCGCCGTAGCGGGCGGCTTCCGGCGTCGCCGCATGGGTCGCCGGCAGGTCGGCGAAATGGGTGCGGACCAGGTCGAGCAGCGCGTCGTGCTCCAGCGCGCCGGCGCCGGCGATCACCATCGCCTCCGGCCCGTAGTGGCTGCGCATGTAGCCCGTCAGCGCATCGCGGCTCATGGCCTTGATGGTGCCCTCGGTGCCCAGCACCGGGCGGCCCATCGCCTGGGAGGGAAACGCCGTCTCCTGGAAGTGGTCGAAGACGATGTCGTCGGGCGTGTCGTTGGCCTGGCCGATCTCCTGCAGGATCACGCCACGCTCGCGCTCGATCTCCTCGGGGGCGAAGGTGGAATGGGTCAGGATGTCGCCGATGATGTCGACGGCAAGCGCCGTGTCCTCCTTCAGCACCTTGGCGTAGAAGGCGGTCTGCTCGCGGGCGGTGTAGGCGTTCAGGTGGCCGCCGACATTCTCGATCTCGCGCGAGATGGCCGCGGCATCGCGCCGCGCGGTGCCCTTGAACGCCATGTGTTCGAGGAAGTGCGAGACGCCGTTGACCTCGGGCGATCTCATGCCGCGTGCCGACGCCGATATAGGCGCCGAACGAGACGGTCTCGACGCGCGGCATGGTCTCGGAGACGACGGTCAGGCCGTTGGGCAGGCGGGTGACGCGGACGGCATCGGTCATGATGGGGCGGGGGTTCCCTGAAAGCGGATCCCGGACCGGTGGGCATCACCGGATCGGGCGAAGGTGCCCGCCGAAGCGATTGCCTGGAGCACCTCACGCGAGACGTGGCGGGCGGAAGTGGATCTAGGCGTCGTTGCGACGGGCATGGGCACGGACGGCGGCCTCGATGGCGCCGAGGTCGTTGGGCAGGACGCTGAAGCGTTCCTCCCGATCATATAGGTCGCCGAGCCGCGCTGGCAGAGGGGGGCGGATGCCGGTCGCGCGTTCCACCGCATCGGGGAACTTCGCCGGATGCGCGGTGGCCGCGACCACCACCGGGATGGCCCGGTCGGCCGGCGCGAGGGCGCGCGCGGCGGCGGTGCCGACAGCGGTGTGCGGGTCGGCCAGGTAGCCGGCGCTGGTCCACAGATGGCGGATTTCCGTCAGCGTCCCGGCATCGTCCAGGGTGAAGCCGCGGAACAGGGCCGTGCGCCTCGCGCCAGGCGGCGTCGGGCACCGGCATGCGGCCCTCGGCGCGGAAGCGCGTCATCGTCTCGGCGGTCGCCGCCCCGTCGCGGCCGAGCAACTCGAACAGCAGGCGCTCGAAATTGGACGACGACCTGGATGTCCATCGACGGCGACAGCGACGGCTCGACCGGCTGCGCCGACATGTCGTTGGAGGCCAGGAAGCGCGCCAGGATGTCGTTGCGGTTGGAGCCGATGATCAGGTGGCTGATCGGCAGCCCCATCCGCCGCGCCGCCCAGGCCGCCAGCACATTGCCGAAATTGCCGGTGGGCACGGAGAACGCCACCTCCCGGTCCGGCGCGCCGAAGGCCAGCGCGGCCGAGACGTAGTAGGGGATCTGCGCGGCGATGCGCGCCCAGTTGATCGAGTTCACCGCCGAGAGATGCATCTCGGCGCGGAAGGGCGCGTCGTTGAACATCGCCTTCACCAGGTCCTGGCAGGCGTCGAAATCGCCCTGCGACCGCGATGTTCTTCACATTGGCGGCGAGCACGGTGGTCATCTGCCGCCGCTGGACGTCGGAGGTGCGGCCCTCGCGGGTGCAGGATGACGATGTCGATGGCGGCGCGGTCGCGGCAGGCCTCGATGGCGGCCGAGCCGGTGTCGCCCGAGGTGGCGCCGACGATCGTCACCCGTTCCCCGCGCCGGGCCAGCACATGGTCGAACATGCGGCCGAGCAGCTGCAGCGCCATGTCCTTGAAGGCGAGCGTCGGGCCGTGGAACAGCTCCAGCGCGAAGGTCCGCTGGTCCGAGCTGCACCAGCGGCACCACGGCCGGGTGGCCGAAGCCGGCATAGGCTTCCTCGCACATCGCCTGGATCGGCATCGCGCCGGCGCCGAACAGCGTCAGGATGCGCGCCGCCAGCGCCGGATAGGGCAGGCCCGCGCATCGCCCGCCATTCGGCCGGCGTCAGGACCGGCCATTCGGCCGGGACGAACAGGCCGCCATCCTCGGCGAGACCCGCCAGGAGGACAGCTTCGAAGTCGCGCGGGGCAGCCTGCCCGCGGGTGGAGACATAGCGCATGGGGCGGTCTTTACCGGGTCGGTGCGATCGGGGCGAGGGGCCAGAACGGATCCCTGCCAGGTGGCAGCAACCTGACCGGGGAGGATGACTGAACGATCAAGGGGCGAAGCGACGCCGCCCCGGGTCGCGGCGGGCCCGGCTACAGCCCGAAACGCAGCATCTCGGTGCCGAAGGCCTCGAAGCCCTGGCGGATGTCATCCTCGGCGAGCAGGTCCGGGTAGCGCAGGCTTGCCGGATCCTTGCCGACGAAAAACGCGCCGATGCCCTTGCGCACCTTCTCCGGCGCCATCTGGGATACGGCCTTGCGGATATGTGCCTCCTGCCAGGGCAGGCCGAGCATCCCGGCGGTGGCTGCCAGCCTGGAGACCGGTTCGCGCAGCAGCCGGTCATACGACAGCACGACGCAGGGCAGCCCGGCCTCGTCCATCGCCTGGCGCCATTGCGCCAGGTGGTCCGACCAGGTTCCCCAGGCGGGCACGAAGTTGGGCGCGCCGCGATGGTCGCAGAACAGCCGGAAGAAGGCGGCGACATCGCCGCGGTCGGCGGCGGCGGTGAAGGAGGTCTCCTTCGTGCCGACGCCCGGCACGAAGCCCTGCGTCGCGATCACGTAGCGGCAGACCGACAGCGCCACGTCGAAGGGGTGGCGCTGGACATAGATGATGCGGGCGATGCGGTCCCAGACCTCCGGAAACTCATCGCGCACCGTGGCGGGCGGGCTGTGGGTGCGCACCGAGAAGCGCCGCAGGCTCGCCACCGAACGATCGAAGGCCGCGCGATCGAGGCCGGCATCGAGCTGGAACCCGGTGCGCGGCCGCTTCTTGTCGCGCAGTTCCAGGATGCCCTCCCCCTGGTGCCACCACGCCTCGGAGGCAGCGCAGGACCCGGCGGTGAAGGTGGTGCCCGAGCGTGGATAACCCGCGACGAGGGTGATCTGCGCGCCTTCCACCCCGATCAGCCGGCCAGGTAGCGGGTGGTGAGGTGCTCGATGAAGTCCGCCGGGTCGAGCGGCTTGCCGGTGGCCGCCCGCAGCAGGTCCTGGAAGCCCAGCAGCGAGCCCTTGCGCATGGACGTTCGGCCGCAGCCAGCCCAGCAGCGGCGCCAGGTCGCCCCGGCGCAGGCCATCATCGAGCCCCGGCACCGCGGCCCGTGCCGCCTTCATCAACTGCGCCGCCGCCATCGCGCCCAGCGTGTAGGAGGGGAAATAGCCGAAGGCCCCGTCATGCCAGTGGATGTCCTGCAGGCAGCCATGGGCGTCGTCGGGCGGCGTGATGCCGAGCATCGACCGCATCCCGTCATTCCACGCCCCCGGCAGGTCGGCGACCTCAAGCTCGCCGCCGATCAGCGCGCGTTCCAGGCGGAAGCGCAGGATGACATGGGCCGGGTAGGTGATCTCGTCGGCATCGACGCGGATGAAGCCGCGCCCGACATGCCGCCACAGCCCGGCGAGATTGCCGGCCGCATAGGGTTCCGCCGGCCCGCCGAAGGCCTGGCGCAGTGCTCCGCCGAGGAAGCCCAGGAAGGCATCGGACCGGCAGGCCTGCATCTCGATGATCAGCGACTGCGATTCATGCGCCGCCATGCCCGCCGCCTCGCCGACCGGCTGGCGCGCCCAGGCCTCGGGCAGGCCGCGTTCGTACAGCGCGTGGCCGGTCTCGTGCAGCACGCCGAGCAGCGCCTTGGCCACGTCGCGCTCGTCGTAGAAGGTGGTCAGCCGCATATCCTGGGGCGTGCCGCCGCAAAAGGGATGCAGCGATTCATCGAGCCGCGCATGGTCGTAGTCGAGACCGATCCGCTCCGAGAGCGACCGGCACAGACGCCGCTGGATCTCGATCGGGAAGGGCCCGGGCAGCGGCACCGGCGCCGGGCGGGTCGCCTGGATCGCCTCGGCGCGCGGCAGCGCCTCGGCCAGGAAGGCCTCATAGGCGGCGAAGACCGGTTCGACATCGGCGGCCGTCACGCCGCGCTGGTAGCCATCCATCAGCGCGTCATAGGGGTCCATGCCGAGTTCGGCCGCCAGCGCCTGCGCGGTCTCGCGCTGCAGGCGCACCACCTCGGCCAGGGCCGGGCGGACCAGGGCGAAATCCGCGCGCGCCTTGGCTTCGCGCCAGATCTTCTCGCAGGCCGAATTGGCCCGGGCGGTGGCCTCGACCAACTCGGTCGGCAGGGCAGTGGCGCGGGCATGGGCGCGGATCATCAGGGCGAGGTTGGCTTCCTCCCATTCCCCGTCGGCCAGCGCGATCTCGAGGTCCTCCTCGACCACCGGGGCGGTCAGCAATTCATGCGACAGCCCCGCCAGGACGGCGAGTTGTTCCCCGCGTGACGCGCCGCCGCCCGGGGGCATCATCGCGCTGGCGTCCCAATGCAGCATTCCCGCCGCTTCGCCGAGCGCGCCGATGCGCGTGAAGCGGGCCTTCAGGCGGGCGAGTGCGGCATTGGGCATCAGTCTTTCTCCTTCAGGCGGCGGCGGGCCCAGACGAAAAACACGCCCAGCAGCGCGAGGGCGAGGCCATACCAGGTGATGGCATAGCCAAGATGGTTGTTGTTCGGCCGCGGCAGGGCCTGGGAGGGCCGCGGCAGTTCGTCGGCGACCGCCGGCCCCATCGCCACGAGGCCCCAGGATGCGACGCGCGGCAGGCCAAGTGCTGCGCCGATGGCTGGCGGATCGAAGGTATAGAAGCGCCGTCCCGACACATCATCGGCGGCGGAGGTCCAGCCGGGCGATTCGGCGGGGCGGACCCAGCCGGTGACCGTGACCTCCCCCTCAGGGTGGCTGACCGGGCGGTTGCGCTCGAAGGGCACCCAGCCGCGGTCGACCAGGACCGGCGGGCCGTCCTGCCGCATCAGCGGCGTGACCAGCCGCCCGCCCAGGGTCGTGCCGCGCAGTTCGATCTCCAGCATCGCCTCGCGGGCGTGGTCGAAGCGGCCGGTCAGGGTGACCCTGGTGAAGGGGGCGGGTGCGACGCCGGCGGGCTGGGCCGGGGCGGCCTCGGCGGCGGCGATGCGGTCCAGCAGCGCGGTCTTCCACAGCAGCCGTTCCACCTGCCAGGTGCCAAGGCCGAACAGCGCCAGCAAGGCCGGCAGCGTGGCCAGGATCGGCATGAGCAATCGGCGCCGGGGTTTGGCGGGCGCGGCGTGGGGGTGTTTGCGTTTGGGCATTGTCGAGGGGCTATATGGTTTCGCGCCGCCCGCCGGAAGGGCCGATCGGCGTCGGTGATGGGGCAGGGGCCTGGCGCCCGGTCGGCCAGGTGGCGCCGGTCAGGCGGAATTCTGCCGATGCCGCCATTGCAGGGCGACCAGCGCCGCCTTGGCGAGCCGCATGGTGGCGATGGACAGCGGCAGCACCACCAGCGGCCAGATCAGGGCATGCACCCAAAGCGCCGGCCGGTAATGCGCATCGACCCACAAGGCGAGGCCGACCGCCAGCGCCCCGATGACGAAGATGCCGGCCACGGCCGGGCCGTCCCCGGCGTCATGCGCGCTGAGGTCGAGGTCGCAGACCTCGCAGCGCGGCCGGATGTCGAGCAGGCCCGCGAACAGCCTGCCCTTGCCGCAGCGCGGGCAGCGCCCCAGCAGCGCGGCGGTCACCAGGGAGGGTCTTTCACTCACCGGCAGGCTCCATTCCATGCGCCGAAACGCGATCCGGCCGGGCATGGCGGCCCGGCCGGGAGTGGTGCGTCATCGAAACCCGGACGCCGGCCGCCTTCTGGCGGCGCGGTCATCCGTCGCGGGGTCAGTGGTGGGCGATCTCGCCGGCGCCCAGCCAGTAGATGCAGATGAAGAGGAACAGCCACACCACGTCCACGAAGTGCCAGTACCAGGCCGCTGCCTCGAAGCCGAAATGGCGTTCCGGCGTGAAGTGGCCCTTGATAGGCACGGATCAGGCAGACCAGCAGGAAGGTGGTGCCGACGATCACATGGAAGCCGTGGAAGCCCGTGGCGAGGAAGAACACCGAGGGATAGATGCCGCCATCCACGAAGGGGAAGGGCGCCATCGAGTATTCCCACGCCTGCAACGAGGTGAAGGAGATGCCGAGCAGCACCGTCAGCGTCAGGCCCTGCAGCAGGCCCTTCCGGTCGTTCTTGATCAGCGCGGCATGCGCCCAGGTCACCGTGCAGCCGGACAGCAGCAGGATCATGGTGTTGAGGAAGGGCAGGCCCCACGGATCGAAGGTCAGGATGCCGCGCGGCGGCCACACCGGCGGCGCCGCGGCGCCCGACACATGGATGGGGAACAGCGCGAAATGGAAATAGGCCCAGAAGAACGCAACGAAGAACATCACCTCGGAGGCGATGAACAGCGTCATGCCATAGCGCAGGCCGAGTCTGCACGATCGGCGTATGCAGGCCCGGCGTGCGCGATTCCTTCACGACGTCGCGCCACCAGAAGAACATGGTGGCAAGCACGCCGAGCAGGCCCAGGCCGAACATCCAGTGAATGTTGTTATGCGCCCAGAGCACGATGCCGAATACCAGCGCGCCACCGCTGAAGGCGCCGATCAGCGGCCAGGGAGACGGGTCCACCAGATGGTAGGGGTGCTTGTAGTGAGGCGCCGCCGAATCGGCTGACGCGTGGCTGGTGCTGGCCATCGGAATCCCTGGACCTGAAGGTCGCGCACGGTCGGCCTGCGCCGCCCGCCCGCATCGCGCCGCATCAATCCCGAAAACCCCTGCCGGATCAAGCCCGGGACGCCGAATCTTGCGGCTTGGACCGATTGTGAAACATTACGCGAGCCGAAGGCCGCGGATGCGCCGCCCCTTCTCCCCCCTTGGCGACGAACCTGGCGAGCAGGCTTCGGGCGCGGCTTGGATGGCGGCGTCCTCCATGGCCGGCGCGCCGCCGGCGGCGCGCAGCATCTCGACAAGATGAGGGCCGGCGTGATCCGCGCCGGGGCCTCCGGCCCCTCTCCTTGGCTCACGATGCGCGCGCCGGCGTCCCTTGCTTGGGGGGCGGCCGACCGCATCACCGTGTCCGAGTTCGCGAAGGCCTTGGCCAGGCCGGGGTGTGGCCCCGCTGCCGGAGCGGGCTGCTCTCCGGCGCAGGTGCCCCGGGCGCCTTCAGCCTCCGCTGCATGCCGGGCGCCGGCGCAGCCTCGGCCATGGCACCGAACTCGCTGCCGCGCCTACGCCCGATCCCGTCGGCATCCGCCTCGGGGCATCGTTGCCGGCCGAGGCCTCCGCCGGAAGCTGGTTCCACGCCCCGATGGCTGACGGCCTTGCCGGATGCCGGAACTCATCCCGTCCGCGGCAGCGGGCGGGCGGGCACGGACCGTGTTTCCAGGGCAATGAAGCGCGCGCCGGGCGTGCAGGTCACGCCTGCGCCTCACGAGGGTTCATCCTGAACATCGCGTAGTTCAGTGCCCCCGCGAAGGTCACCCAGGCGAGGTAGGGGGCCAGCAGCCATGCCGCGCCCGTGTGGTGGGCCGCAAAGGCAATGATCGTCGCGGCGATGGACAGCCACAGCAGCACGAGCTCGATCATGGCGAGTCCCATTCGCCGCATGCCGAAGAAGATCCCCGACCATGCGGCGTTGAGGACGAGCTGCGCCGCATAGATCGCCAGGGCCGTGCCGGCGCCGCCAAAGCCGGCCTGGCGCCACACCAGCCACCCCGAAATCGCGATCAGGGCATAGAGCACCGCCCAGGCCGGCGCGAACAGCCAGTTCGGCGGGCACCAGGAAGGCTTGCGGAGCGCTGCGTACCAGGCATCGGGCCGGAACAAGCCGCCCGTGCTGGCCGCGGCAAGCGCCGCAGCGAAGAAACCAACCAAAGCCGCCGCTTCCATCGAGTGGGCCTGTCATCTGGCGGCTGTGGCGGGCATGCCATGGACGCCGCGCATCCCTGGACATTAGAGCGGTTTCCGTTCGCCGCGGCTCGCGCAATCCACGCCAGATCGCTGACTGGCGAGACTGTCCGCCCGATCAGGCTATGCCGCCTGACCGGGCATTCGCCTATTGCGCGCCCTGCGTCCGCAGGAAGGCAAGCAGGTCCGTGAGCTGCGTCTCGTTCCGCAGGCCTGGGTAGGACATCTTGCCGCGGGGCACGACGGCCTTCGGGTTGGCGATGTACGGGCGCAGGTTCTCCACGGTCCAGACGTGCCCCGAGGCGCCCAGTTCGCGCATGTTTTCCGAGTAGGTGTAGCTGTCGATGGAGGCCGTCCGCCGGCCGACGATGCCATACAGGTTGGGGCCGACGCCGTTGCGCCCGCCTTGGTCGATGGTATGGCAGGCACGGCACTGATTGAACACGCGACGACCCGCCTCGGCGTCACCGGCCTCCTGGGCGTGCAAGGATGTCGGCAGGCTCAGCGCCAAGCCGATGAATCCCGAAAGAATGAGATGTCGCATACGCTTCGTTCTCCGATCCGTCGGTCAGAATGAATATCGATAAGGGGGACGCCGACCATGGCTGAGTTCATCCAGTCCGGCCGGGTCGCCGACCTGGTGATGCTGTGCCTCATCGTCGAGGCGTCGCTGCTCGGCGTCTGGCGGTGGCGCACGGGGCGAGGCCTGTCATGGGCCTCGATCGCGGCACTGGCCGTGCCGGGGATGATGCTGGCCCTGGCCTTGCGTGCGGCGCTGACCGGCGCCTGGTGGGGATGGGTCGCGATCTCGCTGGGCGCTGCGTTGCTGGCTCATCTTGCGGATCTCCATTGGCGCATCCGCGCGCAGCAGCGCACGGACCTGCATGTTTCCCCCGGCCCGTGAGGAGTCTCGGCACGATCCACGAGATGTCAACTCTCGATCATTCGAGTGTCATCTTAGATTGACATTCGGCGGCGTTTTTGGCTCGATATGCGTGACGGGACATGCCCCCGGCACGGACAATGCCAAGCGGAAAGCGCGCAGCAGGAGGACGGTCGGCATGAGCAAGAGCGGCTATCGCACTGCCTATGAAGGCCTCAAGGCGGCGCTCGACGCAGCGGCCCGGTCGCTGCAGGCCGAGGCCCTGGACCGGGCCCATGCCGAACTCGATGCTTTCGTCGCCAGCATCGCGACAGATGAGCGCAAGTTGCGCTCCATCGCAGCCGATAGCGCGGATTGCGCCAGCGAGATCCGTGCCCATGCGGATGCGATCGGGCTGCCGCGCAGGGTGCTCGACCCGGTTCATGATCCAAGCTTCGCGCGGCTCTGGCTGGCCAGCCTGCCGGATGTTCAGATCGCCATGCTGCGCCGGGTGCTGACCGATGAGTTGCACCGGCGCGACGCGATGGACCCGGCGGCCTACGCGCCCAGTCAATCCTATGCCATGTCGCTGTAGCGTCCATTTTCCATGACACCGAGCGATGAGAGCGTGTTGCTGTTGGCCGCGCCGGTGTCCCGGTCGCGCCGCCGCCTGCGCGTCCTGCTGTCGCAGCCTCGCGGCTTCTGCGCGGGCGTGCAGCGCGCCATCGCGATCGTCGAGCAGGCGCTGGAACGCCACGGCCCCGGCGTGCATGTGCGTCATGAGATCGTGCACAATCGCCATGTGGTGGACGCGCTGGCGCGGCGCGGCGCCATCTTCGTCGAGGAACTCGACGAGGTGCCCGACGGCGCCGTCACCATCTTCAGCGCCCATGGCGTTCCTCGCAGCGTCGAGCAGGAGGCGTCGCGGCGCGCCCTGCCGGTGATCGACGCAACCTGTCCCCTGGTCGCGCGCGTGCATCTCGAAGGCCGGCGCTATGCCGCCGAAGGGCGCGCGGTGCTGCTCATCGGCCATGCCGGCCATCCGGAGGTGGTCGGCTCGCTCGGGCAGATCGCTGGCGAGGTGCATGTCGTCACCGATGCCGGGGACGTGGCGCGGCTCGGCCTGCCGCGTGACAGGCCGATCGCCTTCGTGACGCAGACGACGCTGTCGGTGGATGACACGCGGGCGACGATCGCGGCGATCCGTGGGCATTTCTCGGACGTGGTCGGCCCCGATACGCGCGACATCTGCTACGCGACACAGAACCGCCAGGCAGCGCTGCGGGCGCTCGCCGCCGAGGTCGATGTGCTGATCGTGGTTGGCGCGGCCAACAGCTCGAACTCCAATCGCCTGCGTGAAATCGGCCTCGATTGCGGCGTGCCCACCCATCTGGTCGCCGACGCGACGGCGTTGCGGGCCCGAATGGTTCGAGGATGCGGCGACGGTCGGCGTCACGGCCGGCGCTTCGGCGCCCGAAGCGTTGGTTCAGGACGTGGTGGCCGCGCTCGCGGCCTGGGCCGATGTGGCCGTCGAGGAGCAGGCGGGCATCGTCGAGGACGTCCGCTTCCGGCTGCCGGCCGCGTTGCTCTGACGCCACATCCCGCCGATCGTGACCGATCCGGGGGACCCGGCCTGCCTGTCATGCTGCCAGACGCCGGCGCCGGCATCCGCCGGCCTGGCCGGCCGCATTGCCGCCCTCGCTTGCCCTCGGCGGGCGGGAGTGAGGACCCGTCGGGATTCGGCACCACCCCGCCGCGGCGTCAGCCGAGGATATCGGCCGGCGCGTCGCGCCGCAGGCTGTCGCCCAGCGCGTGACCCATCGCGGCGGCGTCCGCCTGGCGGCCCTCGACGGTCCGACGCAGCAGGAAGCTGCCATCGGCGCGCGCCACCAGCCCCGTCAGGGCGAGCCGCCCGCCAGGCAGGGCCTGGGCGCGGCCGCCGATCGGCGTCCGGCATGATCCGTCCAGTGCCGCGAGCAGGGCGCGTTCCGCCCGGGACACCGCGGACGCTTCGGGATCCTCGATGGCGGCGAGCAATTCGCGCAGCGCGAGGTCATCCTCGCGGACGGTGACGCCGACGATGCCCTGGCAGGCGGCCGGCAGCATCGCCTGCTCATCCAGCACGACATCGGCCTCATGCGCGAGGCCGAGGCGCTTCAACCCGGCGAAGGCGAGCAGTGTTGCCGCCGCGACGCCATCGTGGATCCTCGCGCAGTCGCGTCTGCACATTGCCGCGGATGATCGTCGATCCGCAGGTCGGGCCGCGCATGCAGCAGCTGCGACTGCCGCCGCACCGACGATGTCGCGACGATGGCGCCATGCGGCAGGCAGGCGAAGGGGTGCGCCGGGTCGCTCGCCGTCTCGATCCCGGGGCCGAGGATCAGCGCATCGCGCGGGTCTTCACGCTTCAGTGTGCAGGCCAGCGCGATGCCCGGGGGCAGCGCGGTCTCGAGGTCCTTCAGCGAATGCACGGCGAAATCGATCCGGCGATCGAGCAGCGCCTCGTGGATCTCCTTCGCGAACAGCCCCTTGCCGCCGATCTCGGCCAGCGCGCCGGTCCTGGATGCGGTCGCCCGAGGTCAGGATGATGTGTTCCTGGAAGGTCTCGGCCGTCGCGCAGCACGGGGCAGAAACGTGTGATCAGGCCGAGGAAGTCGCGCGTCTGCCACAGCGCGAGCGGCGATCCGCGCGTGCCGATGCGCAGCGGCAGCTCGGGGTGATGGGGGCGCACCATGGCGCCCGCCACGGGTGCCCGCGGGCCTTGCCGCGCAAGTGCCGCGTCATGGTCGAGGCCGGCAGGAAAGGCGATCATCGATGTGCTCCCGCAGCCATGGTTGCGCCCTGCCTCAGGCCCGTGCGAGGCCGAACAGATGCGCGAGGTCCTTGAAGAAGATGCGGACATGCGCGAGCGGGTCGCGCCGCTCGAGCTGCTTGTTCATGTAGGATTGCCAGGTGAGGCGCTGGACATCCGTGTCCTGGCAGATCGACACGAAGCGTTCGCGCCGGCGGTCCGAGGCGTACCAGAAATACTGCATGATCCCGAGGATCCAGAACACACGGCCATGCAGCCGCATGAAGCGGCGTGCGCGCCTGGCGCAGCACGCGGGCATCGCCGGTCCGGCAGAACGCCTCGGCCGCCTCGGCCACCAGCCGGCCGCACAGCATGGCGTAGTAGATGCCCTCGCCCGAGGCCGGGGCGACGACGCCCGCCGCATCGCCGGCGAGGATCACGTCGCGCCCATTGTCCCAGCGGCGCAGCGGCTTGAGCGGGATGGGCGCGCCTTCGCGGCGGATGGTCTCCACCTGGTCGAGGCCGGTCGCGCCGCGCAGCGCGCGCGACCGAACCGCGCAGCGAGAAGCCCTTCTGGGCGCTGCCGGTGCCGACGCTGACCGTGTCGCCATGGGGAAAGATCCAGGCGTAGAAATCCGGCGAGAGCCTGCCCTGGTAATAGACGTCGCAGCGCTGGCCGTCATAGCGCGGCGAGTCGCCGCGCGGCGCGCGCAGGATCTCGTGATAGGCGAAGACGCAGGGCACGCGATCGGCGCCCTTGACCTCCTGCCGGCCGACGGCGACTGCGGGCGCCATCGGCGCCGATCACGCAGCGGGCGCGAATGCGGACCGGCGGCGCATCATCGGGTGCGCCCTTCGGGCGATAGGCGACGATCGCGGTGCCGTCGGTGTCGCGCTCGATGCGCTCGAAGGTGCCGGTTCGGCGTCGCGCGCCCTGCATCGACGGCGCGCTCGCGCAGCCATTCGTCGAAGACGTCGCGATCCACCATGCCGACATAGCCGCCTTCGTCGATCGGCATGTCCACCGTGCGGGCGGAGGGCGCGACCATGCGGGCGGAGGTGATCCGCGCAACGATCAATTCGGCCGGGATGTCGAAATCCCGGATCAGGCGCGGCGGGATGGCGCCGCCGCAGGGCTTGATGCGTCCGGCCTTGTCGAGCAGCAGCACCGAGCGGCCCGGCCGCGCCAGGTCACTGGCGGCGGTGGCACCGGCGGGGCCGCCACCGACCACGACCACGTCGAAAGTCTCGAGCGCCTGTGGCATGGCGTGTCTCCTCACCGTCCGTGGGTCGCTGGCGTGAGCGGGTGCAGGCGGTCCATGCGGTGCCGCCGAGCAGGCCGATGCGCTGCGCCATGACGGCCGCGCACAGGAACAGGGCGGCGTCGGCCAGGAAGATGGTCGCATAGCCGCCCAGCGTGTTGCCCGCGACCAGGCGGCGCGACGTCGAGCAGCACCGTCCCGGCGAGCCCACCCAGCCCGAAGGCGATGGCCTGGGCCGCCCCGAACATGCCCATGCGCAATCCGTCGCGACCCGCGGCACCGCGCCTGGCCAGCTGCATCATCGCGGCGATGGCGGCCGCGGCGAAAATGCCGTTGGCGAGGCCGAGCGCGGCATAGAGCACCCGCAGCGGGACCGCGCCCGGCGCCATGCCGACACCGGCAAGGGCCACCAGCATCACGGCGGCGGCGACGCAACCCGCCTGGATCCAGCCCCGCAACGCCGATAGCCGGCCACCGGCGAGGCCGCCGATCACTGCGGCGAACACCATCCCGACCAGCACGCCGCCATGCTGGAAGGCGGCGAGTTGCGTCGTCTCGCCGACCGTCATGCCGAAGACGCTGCCGGCGAAGGGTTCCAGCACCAGGTCCTGCGCGCTGTAGGCCAGCATCGACAGGAAGACGAAGAGCGTGAAATGGCGCGCCTCCGGCTCTGCCCATGCCTGGGCGGCCGCGGTGCGGAAGTCGGGCGAGGGTGGCCGGGGCGCGCCGGTCGCCGGGCGCGGAGGGCCCCTCGAGGCCGAGTACGGCCAGCAGGGCCAGCACGAAGGCCAGCGCGGCAACGCCGCCGGTGACCGCCACCAGCCGGCCGGCGGAGTAGGGATCGAGCATCCGTGCCCGCGATCGCCGTCGTCAGCACGAAGCCCGCGATCATCATGATCCAGACGATCGACGCCGCGGCTGCCTTGCGCGCGGGGGCGACGCGCGCCGCAAGCAGCACCAGCAGCGCGGTGCCGGCGGCGCTGACCCCCGCGCCGACCAGCACGAAGGCCGGGACCGCAAGGGCAAGCGCCGGCAGCAGCGGCCCATCCATCATGCCGGTGGCCACCGCGGCGAGGACGGCACCGACACACAGCACCGCCATCCCGCCAGACGATGCTGGGCGTGCGCCGCCCACCGACATCGGAGCCATGGCCCATCCGCGGACGCGTCATCTGCATGGCGTAGTAGAGGCCGACAAGAATGCCCGACAGCGTCGCCGGCAGCGCGAATTCCACCACCATCAGCCGGTTCAGCACGCTCGTCGTCAGCACGACCACGGCGCCGAGCGCGGTCTGCACCAGCCCCAGCCGGACGATGCCGAGCCAGCCGAAGGCGGCGCCGCCCGTCACGACATCCCCCGCAACGCCACGGCGGTGACCATCATGCCCGAACACGTAAAGGCTGACGCCGGTCGCATTGTACCAGGGGGCGAGGCCGCGCGGGTCGCGCAGCAGCCGCACCATGCAGGCGCATTGGACCAGCAGCGAACCGGCGATTGCCGCGCCATGCCACGGTGCCCCCCAGGCCATCAGGAGGGCGGCAACGGCGAATTGCGGGACGGCCATCACCACGCAGGCGACCCGGGCGGCGCGTTCCGGCCCCAGGCGAACAGGCAGCGACAGGACGCCGAAGCGGCGGTCGCCCTCGATCGCCTTGAAGTCGTTCAGCGTCATGATGCCGTGCGCGCCGACGCCGTAGAGCAGGGCGACCAGCACGGCCCGCGCATCCGGCGCCCCGCCCGACAGCACGGCCACCGCGGTGATCCAGGGCAGGCGTTTCATAGGACAGGCGCGCAGGCCGCGCTGCCGGTCCAGCCGTCGCGCTTCAGCCGGAGCGGCGGTGCGCTGTAGGCCCAGGCCAGGGCGACGCCCGAGCAGCGTCCCGGCAAAGCCCCAGGGGCCGAGCAAGCCAGCCCACGCGCGATCGACAATCCGGTCCAGCCGATCGCCACCCACAGGCCGGTGCGGCCAGGCAGCCGGCCCGATGGGATCGGGCGCTGCGGTTCGTTCACCGCATCGACATGGCGGTCGAACCAGTCATTCACCGCCTGGCTCATGCCGCAGACCACCGGGCCGGCCAGCACGATGCCGAGCAGCGCCAGGGGCCAGGCCTGCGCGAAGTGCGGCGCCCGAGGCGACCACGCCGCAGGCGAAGGCCCACATCGGCGGGAACCAGGTGATCGGCTTGAGAAGCTCCAGCACCGCGGCCGGGCCAGCCCAGGACGAGCGGAGCGATGCAGGCGCGGCCGGCGACGGTGTCGGGCGCGCCATGCCGTCTCTATCCCGGCTCTTTCTGCTCGGCATCGAGATCGCCGAGGCCGAAGCGGTGCAGCTTCACGTAGAGGCTCTGGCGGCTGAGGCCCGAGCATCTCGGCGGCCGAGGCGCGATTGTCGCCGGTGATCTCGAGCGCGGCCTCGATGCACAGGCGCTCGATGGCGTCAGCGGCCTCGCGCACCAGTTCCTTGAGGGGCACGCGGCCGATCAGCTCCGTCAATTCGCTGCACCGAGCGGCCGGGCACGGTCGCGCCGCCCGGCGCCGGCCGCAACCGGGCGCTGACGTCGCGGATCGCGAAGCCGAAGCGCCGTTTGCCGCCATCCATGACCGAGACGGCGGAGATCTCGACATCCCGCGCGGTGCCCAGCGTGCCACGCAGGGTCGTGGCATAGAGCCGACCGAGCCGCGGCCACGCAGGTTGCTCAGCAGCACCTCCGCCTCGAGGCCCTGCCGGCCCAGCCAGCGGTCGAGCGCCTCGCCGCGGAGCTGGTCCTCCGATGTCAGTTGCGCCATGTCGAGGAAGGCGGCGTTCGCCGTCAGGATCGTCCCGTCCGCATCGGTCACGACCAGGGCGTCGGGCCCGTTCTCGGCCAGGCGCAGCAGGTTGCGCTGTCCTTCCGGGATGTCGGATGGCTGGCCGTGCGGCGATGCCGGTGCCAGCCGAAGCAGGAACACCAGGCCATTGTCGTGCCGCAGCGTGGTGCCGGTGGCGCGCAGAGGCACGTCGCCATCGTTCAACCGCACCTCGGTCTGATCGGCCCGCCCCAGGCCGCGCAGCGCGGCCAGCATGGCCTGCACGCGACTCTCGACTTTCGCTGGCGAACGAATTCGGCGACCGGCCGGCCGACAAGCCGGCGCGCGGCGACGCCGAACAGGCGCTGCGCCGCGGGGTTGGCTTCCAGCACCTTGCCGCTGTCGCCCTCGATGATCAGCACCGCGTCATCGGCGGTCTGGAACAACAGGCGATAGCGGGTTTCCGCCTGCCGCAACTGGGAATAGCCGCGCTCGACGGATTGCTGGACCTCGACCAGGCGCTGCTGGAGTTGCGAGATCGGCTGCAGGTCGCGCCCGAAGACGACGAGGCCCCCGGGGCCCTCCAGCCGGCAACAGGCGCACAGAATGGGTATGGAAGCGCCGCCCTGGCCGAGCTGGTTGACATGCCGCCAGCGCGGCCGCGTCGGATCCCGCGGCCTGCGCAGCATGTCCTCGACTTTCGGCCGGCTGTCCCGGGCGACCGTGTCGACCCAGTGTGCGGCCCGATCCAGGCCTCGCCATGGCCGAACGCCGCCTGCAGGTCCTCGCTGCTGAAGGCGACGTCGCGGATGGTGCCGGTCTCGTCGAGCACGAGCGTGATGTCCGCCGCCGCCGCGACGAGCGTCGCCACCGCCTCCGCGTCGAGATGGCCCAGAGCGGCCTTCGGAGTCTTGAACGACTTCACGCTGCGACCCGTCCTTCATGCCTGAGCATGCCATAGACAATCCGACCCTCCCCAAGGTCAATTCTGCTCGCGCGACGGGACCGCGGCAGAGTGCTTCACGCCCGTAAGTCATGGATGGCCAATAGAGTTTCCGCTTGTAGTGTTGCTTCCTCGCCATCCGCCGCCGTCGCATCCGCACCGATATCCGAGACCAGGCCGGGGCGTTCGGCAAAGATGGCGCCCCCCACGAGAATGCCGATTCGCCGATTGAGCGATGCGCGCCGAACCCGATGGATCAGGTTGGCAAGGGCCGCGATGTGATCCTCGCTGGCCAGGCCGAAGGCGGCGATCGCAAACGGCTCGCTGCGCACCTTTGCGCTGATCTCCCGTATGGAGGCGCCGTTGCCGCTCCAGACTTCCCAGCCGGCGCGGCGGAAGAACTCGGCGACGATCACGAGGCCGAAGGTGTGGGTTTCCCCCGGCGCGGCGGCGAGCACGGCGCGCCGCCCGTCACGCGGCCGCTGCGGCGCCTGCGAGAAGCGGCGGCCGCTGTTCAGCACGACCTGCTGCAGCGCGGCGAGGCCCATGGTCACCGTCGCGAAGTCGCATTCGTCGGTTTCCCACATCTCCCCCAGCCGCCGCGCCACCGGCGCGAGCAGGTCGAGATAGATGCGGTCGAGCGGGATTCCGGCGGATTGGATGCCATCGACGAAGGCCTCGATGTCCTGCTGTTCGGCGCGGATCGCGAGCGCGGTCAGCGTCACGACATCCTGGGGCATGGGCGCCGGGCTCGGCGGCCGATCGACATAGGCGGGCGCGGCAGAGGTCCGGTGCGCGAGGACCAGGCGCGGAATGACGTCCTGCTCGATGGTCCGGGCCAGCAGAAGGATGCGCCGCGATGAGATGGTGTCGGCGCGGCAGTCCTCGTCGGGGCCGCGCATGTCCGACGAGCGGAACGACGCGATGCGCGGATCCGGCGACCAACGGGCACCTTCATCGGTCTGGCCATCCGGCTGAGCCATGGACTGCGACGCGCACATTGCCTTGTCGACCATCTCCACTCTCCCGCTTCCGACTTCAAACTGGCAGGCTGAAAAGTGTCAAGTTTTTCGAACGTCCATATTGCTTGACACTCAATCTGGCGTCGCTCTAGCGTCACGGAACGAGCTTCGCCTGGGGAGGGCGGTATGACGGGAAAAACAAGCCGAGTGGCCCTGGAACATCTTCTCCCCCTGTCAACGGCTGGCTTCACAAAGCTTTCCGTTCGGTTGGCTCAAGCGGACCGCGTTTGACGGAGCGTTGTCAAGACATGCTTACAGCACGACTCATCGATCGTCTGATGAACACGCTGGACTGCAGCCCCTGGGGCAGCACCACCGGCCGTTGCCGCGATGCCCGGCGCGACGCGCCGCGGCCGCTCTACACGCCCGACCAGCGGCGCCGGCGCGACCTCTCGCCCTGGACCCGCGTCCAGGGATGTCCTGGCCATCGCCCAGTTCGCGGTGTTCCTCATCAGCCTCGCGCTGGTGCTGCGCTTCCTCGCGACCGGCGAGGGTCTCGCGCTGGCGACGGCCTCCGTCTGCCTGAAGACCTTGACGCTCTACGCCATCATGGTCACCGGCGCCGTCTGGGAGAAGGAGGTCTTCGGCCGCTACCTCTTCGCCGAGGCCTTCTACTGGGAGGACATGTTCAGCATGCTCGTGATCGCCCTGCACACCGCCTATGTCGGCGCGGTGCTTGTCGGGCTCGGCGATGCGCGGACGCAGATGCTCATCGCCCTCGCGGCCTACGTCGCCTACGTGATCAATGCGGCGCAGTTCATTCTCAAGCTGCGCGCCGCGCGGCGCGACGAACAACGCGGCTTCGCGCCGCGCGGGCTGACATCATGACATCGGCGGCCGCATGGCCCGCGCCGGATGCGGCGGCGGGCTGCGGCGAGCCCACCATCCTGCGCGAGCGCGGCCAGCGCGAGGTCTTCTGCGGCCTGACCGGCATCGTCTGGCTGCATCGCAAGATCCAGGATGCCTTCTTCCTGGTCGTCGGCAGCCGCACCTGCGCGCATCTGCTGCAATCGGCCGCCGGCGTGATGATCTTCGCCGAACCGCGCTTCGCCACCGCCATCATCGAGGAGCGCGACCTCGCCGGCCTGGCCGATGCCAATGAGGGGCTGGAGACGATCGTCGATGCGCTGCTCGCGCGGCGGCCCGACATCAGGCTGCTGTTCCTTGTCGGTTCCTGCCCCTCCGAGGTGATCAAGCTCGACCTCGGCCAGGCGGCGCAGCGCCTGTCGCGTCGCTTCCTGCCGCGCGTCCGCGTGCTGCACTATTCAGGCAGCGGCATCGAGACGACCTTCACCCAGGGCGAGGATGCCTGCCTGGCCGCGCTGGTGCCGGAGATGCCGGCGCAGGCCGAGGGCGCCGCAAAGTCGCTGCTCGTCGTCGGCGCCCTGGCCGAGGTGGTCGAGGACCAGTTCCGGCGTCTGTTCGGCGCCCTTGGAATCGAGGCCGGTCCACTTCCTGCCGCCGCGGCGCGCCGATGATCTGCCCGCGGTCGGCGCGGGCACGCGCTACATCCTGGCGCAGCCTTTCCTGGCCGAGACCGCCCGTGCGCTGAATGAGCGCGGCGCCCGCCGGATTCCCGGCGCCTTTTCCCCTTGGCGCCGAGGGCACGACGCTCTGGCTCCGCGCAGTGGCCGAAGACTGGAGCGTAACTCCCCACGCCTTCCATGAGGCCACCGCCTTCGGTGAGCAGCGCGCGCGACGCGCCGTGTCTCGCCGGCGCGAGCGGTTGTCCGGCCTGCGGGTGGGGTTCTTCCCCGACTCGCAGCTGGAAATACCGCTCGCGCGCTTTCTTTCGCGTGAACTCGGCATGGTCCCGGTCGAGATCGGGACACCCTATCTGCATCGCGAGCACATGGCACCCGAGATGGCGCTGCTGCCGCCGGGTGTGCTGATCAGCGAGGGCCAGCATGTCGACAATCAGCTCGACCGGTTCCGCGCCTCGCGGCCGGACCTGACGGTGTGCGGCCTCGGCCTCGCCAATCCGCTGGAGGCGGAGGGCCTGGCGACCAAATGGTCGATCGAACTCGTCTTCTCACCCATCCAGGGCTACGAGCAGGCGGGCGACCTCGCCGAGCTCTTCGTGCGCCCGCTCGCGCGCCGCGCGCGGCTGGAGGCATAGGGCCATGCAGCTCGCGGTCTGGACCTATGAGGGGCCACCGCATGTCGGGGCGATGCGCATCGCGACCGCGATGGAAGGGCTGCACTACGTCCTGCACGCCCCGCAGGGCGACACCTATGCCGACCTGCTGTTCACCATGATCGAGCGGCGCGCCAAGCGCCCGCCCGTCACCTACACCACCTTCCAGGCCCGCGACCTCGGCGGCGACACGGCGGAACTGCTGAAGGCGGCGGTACGCGATGCGTTCGAGCGCTTCCGCCCGCAGGCCATGCTGGTCGGCGCCTCCTGCACCGCGGAACTGATCCAGGACGATCCCGGCGGCCTGGCGCGGACACTCGACCTGCCGGTGCCGGTGGTGCCGATCGAGCTGCCCTCCTATCAACGCAAGGAGAACTGGGGCGCGGCGGAGACGCTGTATCGCCTGGTGCGCGCCTTCGCCGCGCCACGCGCCGGCACGCCGCGCGTCGCGCGGACGCAACCGCGGTGCAACATCCTCGGCCCGACGGCGCTGGGCTTCCGCCATCGCGACGACCTCGTCGAGATCCGCCGGCTGCTTGCGCGGATCGGCGTCGATGTGCATGTCGTCGCGCCGCTCGGCGCCACGCCGGCCGATCTCGCGCGGCTCGGCGAGGCCGACTTCAATGTCGTGCTGTATCCCGAGATCGCCGACCAGGCGGCGGCCTGGCTGGAGCGCAGCTTCGGACAGCCGCGCACCCGGACGATACCGATCGGCGTCGGCGCGACGCGGGACTTCATCGCGGAAGTCGGCGCGCTGGCGGGCATCGACACCACGGCGGTGCTGGCCGAGGAATCCTCGCGCCTGCCGTGGTATTCGCGCTCGGTCGACTCGAACTACCTGACCGGCAAGCGTGTCTTCATCTTCGGCGATGCGACCCATGCCATCGCCGCCGCGCGGGTCGCGGCGCGGGAACTGGCCTTCGAGGTGGTGGGCCTCGGCACCTACAGCCGCGAGCAGGCGCGCGAGGTGCGGGACGCGGCGCGCGGCTATGGGCTGGAGGCGCTGGTCAGCGACGACTACCTGGCCGTCGAGGCGGCCATCGCCGCCGCGCAGCCGGAACTGGTGCTCGGCACGCAGATGGAACGCCACATCGCGAAGAAGCTCGGCATTCCCTGCGCGGTGATCTCGGCGCCCGTCCATGTGCAGGATTTCCCGGCGCGCCATTCGCCGCAGATGGGCTTCGAGGGCGCGAACGTCCTGTTCGACACCTGGGTGCACCCGCTGATGATGGGGCTCGAGGAACACCTGCTGCACATGTTCCGCGACGATTTCGAGTTCCACGATGATGCCGGCGCGTCGCATCTCGGCGCCGGCGCCGCGAGCCCGATCGTGAGCACGAAGGCCGAGGCGGCCCGCTGGGCGCCGATGCCGAAAAGGAATTGCGCAAGATCCCGTTCTTCGTGCGCGGCAAGGCCCGCCGCAACACGGAGAGCTTCGCGGCCGAGGCCGGCCTCGCCACCATCACCGTCGAGACGCTGTACGATGCCAAAGCGCACTTCTCTCGCTGAGCGCATTCCCCTGCGCATCGTCCTGGTGACGATGGACAGCCATCTCGCCGGTGTCGTGGAGCAGGCGCAGCAGGCGCTGCGGCGCGACATGCCCGGCCTGTCGCTGGTGATGCATGCCGCCGACCGCTGGGCGGCGGATGCGGACGCGCTGGCCGAATGCTGCGCCGATATCGCGCGCGCCGACATCGTGATCGCGACCATGCTGTTCCTGGACGACCACATCCGGGCCGTGCTGCCGGCGCTGACCGCGCGGCGTGCCGAGTGCGACGCCATGCTGTGCTGCCTGTCGGCGGGCGAGGTGGTTCGCCTGACGCGGCTCGGGCGGTTCGACATGTCGGCCGAGGCGCGCGGCATCACGGGCCTGCTGAAGCGCCTGCGCGGGAACCGCAAGCCTGGCGCACCGTCCTCCGGACGCGACCAGATGAAGATGCTGCGGGAATTGCCGCGGCTGCTGCGCTTCATCCCCGGCACCGCGCAGGATGTCCGGGCCTATTTCCTCGCGCTGCAATACTGGCTGGCCGGCACGGGCGAGAACCTCGCGAACCTGATGCGCATGCTGGTGAACCGCTACGCGGCCGGCCCGCGCGCGCGCGCTGGCGCGTTCGCTGGCGGTGGCCGCACCGGTGCAGTATCCGGATGTCGGGCTGTACCACCCGCGCGCGAAGGGGCGCCTGGTCGATCGCATCGCGTCGCTGCCGCGCGATGGGCACGCCGGCACCGTCGGCCTGCTGGTGATGCGGTCCTACCTGCTGGCCGGCAATACCGCACACTACGACGGCGTGATCGCGGCGCTGGAAGCCCGGGGCCTGACGGTGGTGCCGGCCTTTGCCAGTGGCCTCGACCAGCGTCCGGCCATCGAGCAGTTCTTCCTGCGCGACGGGCGCGGCACCGTCGACGCGGTGGTGTCGCTGACCGGCTTCTCGCTGGTGGGCGGGCCGGCCTACAACGACGCCCGTGCCGCGGAGGAAATGCTGGCGCGGCTCGACGTGCCCTATTTCGCCGCGCATCCGCTCGAATTCCAGACCCTGGACCAATGGCAGAACGACGCGCGCGGGCTGACGCCGGTCGAAGCCACCATGATGGTGGCGATCCCGGAACTGGACGGTGCCATCGCGCCGATCACCTTCGGCGGGCGCAGCGGCGTCGCCGGCCCCGGAACGCCGCGCGAGGTGGTGGCGGGGTCGTCCATGCCAGCGGCATGGTTGCCGCATCGCGAGCGGGTCGGCATGCTGGCCGCGCGCGTCGCGAAGATGGTGGCGCTGCGGCGCACCGAGCGCGCCGGCAAGCGGGTGGCGATCGTCCTGTTCAACTTCCCGCCCAATGCCGGGGCCACCGGGACGGCGGCCTACCTTTCGGTCTTCGAATCGCTGCATCGCACGCTGCTGGCGATGCGCGATGGCGGCTACACGGTCGATGTCCCGCGAGAGCGTCGACGCGCTGCGCGCCGTGGTGCTCGAAGGAAATGCCGCCCGCTACGGCGCGCCATGCAATGTCGCGGCGCGCATCCCCGCCGACGACCATGTGCGGCGGGAGAAGCACCTGGCGCAGATCGAGGCGACCTGGGGGCCGGCGCCGGGCCGCGTGCAGACCGATGGTTCGTCGATCCTCGTCTACGGGCTGCACCTGGGCAATGTCTTCATCGGCATCCAGCCGACCTTCGGCTGGGAAGGCGACCCGATGCGCCTGCTGTTCGAGCGGGACTTCGCGCCGACCCACGCCTTCTCCGCCTTCTACCGCTGGATGCGCGAGGATTTCGGCGCCCATGCCGTGCTGCATTTCGGCATGCATGGCGCGCTGGAATTCATGCCGGGCAAGCAGACGGGCGTTTCGGGCGAGTGCTGGCCGGACCGGCTGATCGCGGATCTGCCGAACTTCAACCTCTATGCCTCGAACAATCCGTCGGAGGGCTCGCTGGCCAAGCGGCGCGCGGCGGCGACGCTGATCTCCTACCTGACGCCGCCGGTTGCGCATGCCGGCCTCTATCGCGGCCTGCTGGACCTGAAATCATCGATCGATCGCTGGCGGCAGCCTGCCGCAGGACGCCGACCATGGCGACGCGCGCAGGTGCTGTCGGGGCTGATCCAGGCGCAGGCGAGCCAGGTGGACCTCGCGCAGGCCGAGCCTGTCTGGGGCGATACGGCACCGGCCGAGATCCTGGCGCTGTCGGACAGGCTGCTGGAACTCGAATACTCCCTGATCCCGCACGGGCTGCACGTGATCGGCGAACCGCCCGATGCAGCGCAGCGGGCCGAGACGCTGGACGCTGCGGGCATCGTCGATCCTGTGCGGCGGGCGGAACTGGACCGGCTGCTCGCCGAGGATCACGAGATACCGGCCATCCTGCATGCGCTGGATGGCGGCTATATCCGTCCCGCGCCGGGTGGCGACCTGCTGCGCAACACGGATGTGCTGCCGACCGGGCGCAACCTGCACGGCTTCGATCCCTTCCGCATCCCGTCCGCCTTCGCGGTCGAGGACGGCGCGCGGCAGGCCGAGCGGCTGCTGGCGCGCCACCTTCAGGATGGCGGCGCGCTGCCCGAGACGGTCGCGGTCGTGCTGTGGGGCACCGACAATCTCAAGACCGAAGGCGGGCCGATCGCGCAGGCCTTGTGGCTGATGGGCGCGGAACCGCGGCACGACAGCTATGGCCGCCTGGCGGGCGCACAGCTGGTGCCGCTCGAACGGCTCGGGCGGCCGCGCGTCGATGTGATGGTGACGCTGTCGGGCATCTTCCGCGACCTTCTCCCGCTGCAGACGAAGCTGCTGGCGGAAGCGGCATTCCTCGCGGCTTCGGCCGACGAGCCGGTGGCCCGCAACTTCGTGCGCCGGCACGCGCTCGCGTTCCAGGCGGCGCATGGCGGCAGTCTCGAGGAGGCCAGCTTGCGCGTCTTCGGCAATACCGAGGGCGCCTATGGCGCGAACGTCAATCTGATCCTCGAGAACGGTGGCTGGACGGATGAGGCGGAACTGGGCGACGCCTGGCAGCGCCGGAAGGGCTTCGCCTATGGTCTTTCCGGCCGCCCGAAGCGGCATGATCCCGTGCTGACGCATATGCTCGGCACGGTGGATGCCACATATCAGAACCTCGATTCCATCGAGCTCGGCATCACCACCGTGGACCACTACTTCGACACGCTCGGCGGCATCAGCCGCGCGGTGCAGTCGGTCAGGGGCCAGGCGGCGCGCACCTATGTCGGCGACCAGACCCGCGGGGAAGGCAAGGTGCGCAGTGTCGCCGAACAGGTGGCGCTTGAGACCCGCACGCGGGCGCTCAATCCCAAGTGGATCGAGCCGCTTCTGGCGCATGGGCATGAGGGTGTGCGAACGATCGAGGCGCAGGTGACGAACACCATGGGCTGGTCGGCCACCACGGGCGCCGTGGCCCCCTGGGTCTATCAGCACCTGGCGCAGACCTACATGTTCGACGAGACGATGCGCCGGCGACTGGCGGAACTGAATCCGACCGCCTCGGCCCGCATCGCGAACCGCCTCATCGAGGCGCATGAACGCCGCTACTGGCAGCCCGATCCGAGCATGATGGATGCGCTGCGGCGTGCCTGCGATGAACTCGAGGACCGCCTTGAAGGCATCACCGAAGGAGCCGCCACATGAGTGTCGTGATGCGGCCCCGGCCGGGCATGGTCCAGGGTGACGGGGAGGGCAGCCTCCAGGTTCACCTCGATCCCGCCACGCGGATCGACACCGCCCGCGTCTTCGCGGTGTACGGCAAGGGCGGGATCGGAAAGAGCACCACCTCCTCCAACCTGTCGGTGGCCTTCAGCCGCATCGGCAAGCGCGTGCTGCAGATCGGCTGCGACCCGAAGCACGATTCGACCTTCACCCTGACCAAGCGGCTGGCGCCCACGGTGATCGATGCGCTGGAGGCAGTGGACTTCCATTCGGACGAGCTGCGGCGCGAGGACTTCGTCTTCGAGGGCTATGGCGGCGTGCTCTGCGTCGAGGCGGGCGGCCCGCCGGCGGGCACCGGCTGCGGCGGCTACGTCGTCGGCCAGACGGTGAAGCTGCTGAAGGAACATCACCTTCTCGACGAGACCGACATCGTCATCTTCGACGTGCTCGGCGACGTTGTGTGCGGCGGCTTCGCATCCCCATTGCTGCATGCCGATCGCGGGCTGATCGTCGCTGCCAACGATTTCGACTCGATCTTCGCGATGAACCGCATCGTCGCGGCGATCAAGGCGAAGGAGAAGAACTATCCCGTGCGGCTCGGCGGCGTGATCGTCAATCGCAGTGCCGGGCACCGATCAGATCGAGCGCTTCAACCGGGCCACCGGCATGAAGACGCTGGCACATTTCCCCGACCTCGATGCCATCCGCCGGTCGCGCCTGAAGAAGTCCACGCTGTTCGAGATGGAGGACTCACCCGAGGTGCAGCTGGCGCAGGATGAATACCTCCGCCTGGCCACCTCCCTGTGGGAAGGCGACGGATACGATCGACGCGGCGCCGCTGAAGGATCGAGACATCTTCGACCTGCTGGGGTTCGACTGATGACCTCCGCCAGCTACCGCGCCCGCCGGGGCGAACTCGAGACCTATTTCGACCGCACCGCGGCCGAGGCCTGGAAGCGCCTGACCTCCGATGCGCCGGTCAGCGGCATCCGCGCCACGGTGCGCGCCGGCCGCGACGAGATGCGCGCGCACGCTGCTGTCCTGGCTGCCGCAGGACATGCGCGGGATGCGTCTGCTCGATGCCGGCTGCGGCACCGGCGCGCTGGCGGTCGAGGCGGCGCGGCGCGGCGCCTCGGTCACGGCGCGTCGACATCTCGCCGACCCTGATCGGCCTGGCGAAGGAACGCGCCGAGGGCCGGCAGGGCAGTGGCGAGGTGCGCTTCCTGGTGGGCGACATGCTGGACCGGCGCATCGGCCAGCTTCGACCACGTCGTCGCGATGGACAGCCTGATCCACTACCGCGCGGCGGACATGGTTGCCGCTGTCGCGCAACTCGCCGCGCGAGCCGGCGGATCGGTGCTGTTCACCTTCGCGCCGCGCACGGCGCTGCTGACGGCGATGCACATGGTCGGGCGCCTGCTGCCGCGCGGCGACCGCGCCCCGGCGATCGAACCCGTGCGGCACGCCCGGCTGGCGGGAATGCTGGCCGATGGCGGCCGCCTGCGCGTCGGCCGCGCGCACCGTGTCGCCAGCGGCTTCTACATCTCCCAGGCGATGGAGATACTGCCCGACATGAGCCGCGGCGGCGCCATGATCGTCGCAGGCCTGGACCCGGCTCGGCCCGCGCTTCCTGCCCTTCGCCGATGCGGCGACGCCGGAGCTTCCGGTGGGGCGCCTGCTGCGGCTGTCGCTGTTCCAGGTATCGGTCGGCATCGCCGCCGCGCTGCTGATCGGCACGCTGAACCGGGTGATGATCGTCGAACTGGGTGTCTCCGCCGGGCTGGTCGCGGCGATGGTCGTCGCTGCCGCTGCTCTTCGCGCCGTTCCGCGCACTGATCGGCTTCCGGTCCGACACGCACCGGTCGGTCCTGGGCTGGCGGCGGGTACCCTACATCTGGTTCGGATCGCTGATGCAGTTCGGCGGCCTGGCCATCATGCCCTTCGCGCTGATCCTGCTGTCGGGCGACAGCAACGGGCCTGCCTGGGCCGCGCATGTCGCGGCCGCGCTGGCCTTCCTGCTGGTCGGCGCCGGCATGCACATGGTGCAGACGGTGGGCCTTGCGCTGGCGGCGGACCTTGCGCCGATACGCGGCGCTGCCACGGGTCGTGGCCCTGCTGTCCGTGATGCTGCTGCTGGGCATGCTGATTGCCGGGCTGGTGTTCGGTGCCTTGCTCGTGAACTTCAGCCAGCTTCGCCTGATCCAGGTGATCCAGGGCTCGGCCGTCGTCGACCATGGTGCTCAACATCGTCGCGCTGTGGAAGCAGGAGGCGCGCGATCCGTCGCTGCACCCGCGGGCGCGGCGATGGGGCCGGGCTTCCGCGAGAGTTGGCAGCGCCTCGAGCGCGCACGGGCCCGTGGCGCCGGCGGCTCATCGCGGTGGCGATCGGTACGGCGGGATTCTCGATGCAGGATGTGCTGCTCGAACCCTATGGCGGCCAGGTGCTGGGCCTGGGCGTCGCGGCGACAACCTCGTTGACGGCGCTGTTCGCGCTGGGTGGCATCATCGGCTTCGTCGCCGGCGCGCGCGTGCTCGGGCGTGGCATGGACGCCTACCGCGTGGCCGGCGCCGGGACGTTGATCGGCGCCTTCGCCTTCGCCTTGATCATCTTCGCCGCGCCGACTGGAAAGCGCGGCCCTGTTCGGCGCCGGCACGCTGGTTGTCGGCCTCGGTGCCGGCTGCTTCGCCCATGCGACGCTGACGGCGTTCATGACGGCGGCGCCGACGGGCCAGGTCGGGCTGGCGCTCGGCGCCTGGGGCGCCGCGCAGGCAACGGCCGCGGGGCTCGCCATCGCCCTTGGCGGGCTGCTGCGCGATGGCATCGGCGCCCTGGCGACCGCCGGCGGGCTCGGGTCGGCGCTTGCCACCCCGGCCACCTCCTACTGCACCGTCTATCTGATCGAAATCGTGCTGCTCTTTGCCACCCTGGCCGCGCTTGGTCCTCTCGTGCATTGGGCACGTGAGGGCGAGGCCGGCTTCCCGTCGCGGCTCGGCCTTGCCGGGCCGCAGGCTGCACCGTGACATCGCGGAGGATGCCATGCGCAACGTCGTAGGTTCCATCGACCTGGCCCTGATCGCCCTCTATGCGTTCTGGATCTTCTTCGCCGGGCTGATCTTCTACCTTCGTCGGGAGGACAAGCGGGAAGGCTACCCGCTGGTCGCCGATGGCGGGCGGCGCGGCATCGTGCAGGGTTTCCCCGCCGTGCCGTCGCCCAAGACCTTCCGGCTGTCCGACGGCAGCACCGTGCAGGTGCCGCGATTGCAGGAGGAAGCGCCGCTCGCGGCCCGTCCTGCCGCGCGCTTCCCCGGCGCGCCGATGCAACCGACCGGCAATCCGATGCTCGATGGCGTCGGCCCCGCTGCCTATGCGATGCGGCACGACGTTCCGGACATGATGTTCGACGAGGCCGTGCCGAAGATCGTGCCGCTGCGCATCGCCCCCGAATATTCCATCGAACCGGAGGATCCCGACCCGCGCGGCATGCCGGTCTATGGCTTCGACCACAATGCCGGCGGCGTGGTGGTGGATGCTTGGATCGACCGGTCCGACATGGCGCTGCGCTACCTCGAGGTGGAGGCGATGGCCGATGGCCAGCCACGGCGCGTGCTGGTGCCGATGCCGCTGGCGCGCATCGACCACCGGCGTCGCCGCGTGACCCTTGCATCCGTGACAGCGGCGCAGATTGCCGCCGCGCCGGCAACGCGGGAGCCACTGCAGGTCACACTGCGCGAAGAAGACCGCATCTCGGCCTACTTCGCGTCCGGCCATCTTTACGCAACGCCCGGACGGCTGGGGCCCGTGCTATGATGGAACATGACTACGAGCCGGTGCCCGGCCTGCCGGAGCACCTGCCCGAGGGCGAGAACGTGCTCTGGCAAGGGGCACCGGCGGCGCGGTCCTTCGCGCGGCACGCCTTTCACCTGCGCGCCCTGGCAGCCTATTTCGGGTTGCTCGCAGGCTGGCACCTGATCGACGGCTGGGGCGCGGATCCGCGCGATGCCGTGCTGGGCACGCTTCGTCTCGCCGCGCTGGGCGCGGTGCCGATCGCGGTACTGCTGGTCCTCGGCAAGCTCGCCGCGCGCACCACGCTGTACACCGTGACGAACCGGCGCATCGTCATGCGCGTGGGCGTCGCCCTGCCGATGACGGTGAACATTCCCTTCGCCGGCATCCGCGCCGCCGATCTGCGCCTGTACCGTGATGGGACCGGTGACATCCAGCTGCGCCTGCTGCCCGGATACCGGATCTCCTACTTCGTGCTGTGGCCGCATCTGCGGCTGTCGCGCCTGTCGAACCCGGAACCGGTGCTGCGGTCCTTGCAGGACCCGCAGGCGGCGGCACGGACACTGTCGCGCGCCCTGTCGGCCTCGGCCGCCATGCCGGCACGGGCATTGCTCGGCGCATCGATGGATGACGACCGGGCGAGGCGACCCGAAGCGACCGCGGCGGCGTGAGGCAGGGGCACCCCATGTCCGTCCAGGCAACCAACCGCACCTTCCCGCAGGCACCGCTGGTCGGTGTCGCCGCGCTGCTCATGCTGACGATCGGGATGGCGTTTGTCGGTGGCACGCGCGCCCCGGACACCGCCACCGCCGTCTGGCAGCGCGAGTTGCTGTTCGAGGACCGCGCCGACGGCGCCGTGACCGTTCGCTCACCGAGCGACAGCGTGGCGTTCGCGGTGCTGGAGCCGGGGACCAACGGCTTCATCCGCTCCGCGCTGCGCGGCATGGCGCGCGAGAGGATGCGCGACGATCAGGGTCCGCAGATTCCGTTTCGGCTGGTCGCCTGGAACGACGGAAGGCTGACCCTCGACGATCCGGCGACCGGCCGCCGCATCGACCTCAAGGCCTTCGGCCACACCCAGGCCGAGGCTTTCGCCAACCTGCTTACCGACGGGAGGGCAACGCAATGAGCACCGAAGGCCTGGCGTCCTGGCTGCCGTTCGGGCGGCAGCGGCGCATCGAGATCATCTGCAGCGTCGATATCGAACAGAGCTTCGACAGCTTCCACGCGCATGCGATCCCCGAAGGGATCGACCTGCGCCCTGGTGACCGTGTCATCGTGCATGACGCGCCAACCATGGTGCCGTTCGGCCAGAGCCGCAGCCTCACCTGCCGCGCCACGGTCATCCGTGCAAGCGGGCTCGAGCGGTTCTGGACCGAGTTCCGCGCGCTGTTCGAACTGACCGAACTCTATCACTGCGGCTTCGAGCCCAAGGAGGCAGCATGAACGCCGTCACCCAGGCGCCACGCGCGCCGCTCAACGACGCGACGCGCGGTGCGCTGACCGAGACCGTGCTCAGCCCGCGCTTCTACACCACTGACTTCAAGGCGATGGACGCCATCGATGTCAGCCCGGTGCGGACGCAATGGGACGCGCTGATGGCCGAGTTCCGCGCCGACCCCAACAAGGGCCATTTCGTGCGCACGGACGCCTTCGACGACTTCGACATCAAGGCCCTGCCCGAACCCTTGCAGAAGGAACTGATGGACTTCCTCGTCAGTTCCGTGACCGCGGAATTCTCCGGCTGCGTGCTCTATGCCGAGATCCGCAAGCGCGTAACCAACCAGGACATGAAGGACCTGTTCGGCGTCATGAGCCGCGATGAGGCGCGCCACGCCGGCTTCATCAACGACAGCCTGAAGGATATCGGCATCGGCGTCGACCTCGGCTTCCTGACGCGCGCCAAGAAGTACCACTACTTCCGGCCGAAGTTCATCTTCTACGCGACATACCTGTCGGAGAAGATCGGCTACGCGCGCTACATCACCATCTTCCGCCAGTTCGAACGGCATCCGGAGCGGCGCTTCCACCCCATCTTCAATTGGTTCAAGGAGTGGTGCAACGACGAGTTCCGTCATGGCGAGGCCTTCGCCCTGCTGATGCGCGCCAACCCGTCGCTGCTGGAAGGAACCAACAAGCTCTGGATCAAGTTCTTCCAGCTCGCCGTCTTCGCCACGATGTATGTACGCGACCACCAGCGTCCCGCGTTCCACGAGGCCCTGGGGATGCACCCGACCGAGTATGACCAGGAGGTCTTCCGCATCACCTCGCGCATCTGCGAACAGGTGTTCCCCGTGACGCTCGACGTGGAGCATCCTGCCTTCCAGGCGCGCATGGAGCGGCTGCGGGTCACCAGCGACCGGATGCTCGCGGCGAAGGCGCAGACGGGTGTCGGCGGAAGCTTGCGGCGGGCTGGCCTGGCGGTGCGGGCGGGGGCGCAGTTCCTGCACCTGTACCTGCTGCCGGGTCGCCGAAAGGCCCTTCCGGCGGATGTGCGCCTGGCGCCGAGCTGGTAGCCCGCAGCATGATCGACCACCTGCTGCCGGCGGTCTTCGCGATGCTCCTCTGGTGGGGCGGCACGGGTGCGATCATCGTGCTGGATGGGCTGCGTCGCGAGACCTTTCGCTGGACGCTGCTCGGCGCGACCCTGCTGCTCATCCTGGGGCTGGCCGGGCTTGCGCTGAGCGCGACCAGCCTCGGCGCAGCCGCCGCCTATGTCGCCTTCACCTGCGCCATCCTCGTCTGGGCCTGGATCGAGGTCACGTTCCTGATGGGCATGCTGACCGGCCCGCGGCGGGCGCCATGCCCGCCCGGTGCGCGCGGCTGGCGACGCTTCCGGGCGGCGGTGGCGGCCATCCTGTGGCACGAATTCGCCATCCTGGCCGGCGCTGCGCTCATCCTGCTGCTGACCGCCGGCGCACCGAACCAGATCGGCCTCTGGACCTTCCTCATGCTGGCGGGGATGCGGCTGAGCGCGAAGCTCAACATCTTCCTCGGCGTGCGCAATCTCGGCGAGGCGCTTCTGCCCGACCATCTGCGCTACATCGAAACCTACTTCGCGCGCCGTCCGATGAATGTGCTGTTCCCGTTCTCGGTCGTGGCAGGGGTGGTCCTGTGCGTCGCCTTGGTCCGGGTCGCGGCAGCGCCCGGCGCCGATGCCGGCACCACCGCTGGCTTCACGCTGCTCGCGAGCCTCGCCGCCTTCGGCGTCCTCGAACATGCCTTCATGGTGCTGCCCTTCCCGCCGGAGGCGCTGTGGCGCGGGCTGCTGCCGAATGGCCGAGGGACCGTCATATCCAACCGGCCAGGGCATGCCGCCTGGCCTGCCACATTGATGCCGAACGGTGACCATCGCGACAGGTGCGGCGCGATGGCCAAGACCGATTCACCGCCGCCCCATGGGAGCCGGACATGAACTACGAGGCCTATTTCCGTACGCAGCTCGACGGTCTCCATCGCGAGGGCCGCTACCGCGTCTTTCGCCGATATCGAGCGCCAGGCCGGGCAGTATCCGCGTGCCATCCGCCACGATGCCGGCAGGCCGCGCGCGAGGTCGACGGTCTGGTGCTCCAACGACTATCTCGGCATGGGCCAGCACCCCGACGGTGCTGGCGGCGATGCATGCGGCGCTCGACCGCTACGGCGCCGGCGCCGGCGGGCACGCGCAACATCTCCGGCACCAACCACGAGCATGTCCTGCTGGAGCGCGAACTGGCCGAGCTGCACGGCACCGAAGCCGCGCTGCTGTTCAATTCCGGCTACATGTCGAACTGGGCGTCGCTGTCGACGCTGGCCTCGCGCATGCCGGGCTGCGTGATCGTCTCCGATGAGATGAACCACGCCTCGATGATCGAGGGCATGCGCCACTCCCGCGCCGAGCGCCGCGTGTTCCGCCACAACGACGTCGCCGACCTGCGCCGCGTGCTGGCCGGCCTCGACCCCGCCGCGCCGAAGCTGGTCGCCTTCGAGAGCGTCTATTCGATGGATGGCGACATCGCGCCCGATCGCGCGCGATCTGCGACGTCGCCGATGAGTTCGGCGCCATGACCTATTGCGACGAGGTCCATGGCGTCGGCCTCTATGGCCCGACGCGGCGGCGGCGTCACCGAACGCGACGGCGTCGTCGCATCGCCTGACCGTGATCGAGGGCACGCTGGCCAAGGCCTTCGGCGTGATCGGCGGCTACATCGCCGGCTCGGCGGCGATGGTGCGACTTCGTGCGCTCCTTCGCCTCGGGCTTCATCTTCTCGACCGCGCTGCCGCCGGCGTCGCGGCCGGCGGCGCGCGCAGCCATCCGACCATCTGCAGCGCCAGCAACGTCGAACGCGACCGGCTGCACGAACGCGCGGCAACGCTGCGCCGGCGGCTCGATGCGGTCGGCGTGCCGCACCTGCCCAATGCCAGCCACATCGTGCCCGTGATGGTGCACGACCCCGTGGTCTGCAAGCACGATCAGCGACCTGCTGCTCGACGAGCACGGCGTCTATGTGCAGCCGATCAACTACCCGACCGTGCCGCGCGGCACCGAGCGGCTGCGCATCACGCCGTCACCGGTGCATAGCGACGCCGACATGGACCAGCTGGTGGCCGCGCTGGAGGATGTCTGGGCGCGCTTCAGCCTCCGGCGCGCGGCCTGACCATGGACGGGGCCGGCAGCCACGGCAACGAGCCGACGGTCGGCGTCGCAACGAAGGCGACGCGCCCCGGCAGGTCGGCGCGTCGCCCGCCTGCCGCGCCGCCCGCGATCCGCTCGCCCTACCCCTTCGCGGCCCTGGTGGGGCAGGTGGAGATGGTGCAGGCGCTGCTGCTCGTGGCCATTGATCCCGCCATCGGCGGCGTCCTGGTGCAGGGGGATCGCGGGACGGGCAAATCCACCGCGGTGCGCGCCCTGGCCGCGCTGCTGCCACCCATGCGCGTTGTCATCGGCTGCCGCTTCGGCTGCGACCCGGCCACGCCTGGCGGCATTCTGCGAGGATTGCCGCACGCGGACGACGCGCACCGCCGGGATGGCACCGATCCCGGTCGTGGACCTGCCGCTTGGGGCAACGGAGGACCGCGTTTCCGGTTCGCTCGACATCGAACGGGCCCTGGTGGATGGCGTCAGGGCCTTCGAACCCGGGCTTCTCGCCCGCGCCCATCGCGGGTTCCTCTATGTCGATGAGGTGAACCTGCTCGAGGACCACCTGGTCGACCTGCTGCTCGACGTCGCGGCCTCGGGCGAGAATGTCGTGGAGCGGGAAGGGATCAGCCTGCGCCACCCCGCGCGCTTCGTTCTGGTCGGCAGCGGCAATCCGGAAGAAGGCGAGTTGCGCCCGCAACTTCTCGACCGCTTCGGCCTGTCAGTCGAGGTGCGCACGCCGATGGATCTCGCCACGCGCATCGAGGTGGTGCGCCGGCGCGACAGCTTCGAGCGCGAGCCCGCGACCTTCGCGCAACAGTGGCGCGAGCCACAGCGACACCTGCGTGCCCGCATCGCAGCGGCGCGCAGCCGCCTGCCGCATATCCGCACGCCGGACGCCGCCCTGGAGATCGCGGCACGGCTTTGCATGGCCCTCGGCACCGACGGGTTGCGCGGCGAACTGACGCTGTTGCGTGCCGCGCGGGCGCTCGCGGCCTTCGAGGGCGGCGAGGTGGTGTCGGCCGCGGAACTGCGGGCCGTGGCGGTCCCGTCGCTGTGCCACCGGCTGCGACGCAACCCGCTCGACGAAGCCGGCAGCGGGGCGCGTGTGCAACGCGCCATCAGCGAGGTCCTCGGCCCATCATGACCGCCAGCGGGCAGCGCGATCCGACGCACATGCCCTCGCAGGCGGCTGAGGATGCGACACATGCCCTGGCCTTGCTGGCGGTCGATCCGGTAGGGCTCGGCGGTGCGGCGCTGCGGGCCGCGCCGGGACCGATGCGTGACCGGTGGCTCGCACTGTTGCGCGATGCGATGCCCGCCCAGGCGCCCTGGCGGCGCCTGCCGCCCGACGCACCGGACAGCCGGGTGCTTGGCGGCCTGGACCTTGGCGCCACCCTGGCCGCCGGACGGCCGCTCGCCGAGCGCGGCCTTCTCGCCGAAGCCGATGGCGGCGTCGTGGTTCTGCCGATGGCCGAACGCCTCGCGCCCGCGATGGCGGCACGGCTGGCGGCGGTGCTCGATGCGCGCGAGGTCGTGGTCGAGCGCGACGGTCTCGCGCGACGCTGGCCGGCCCGCATCGCCATCATCGCGCTGGATGAGGGCATCGATGCGGATGAGGTGCCGCCGGCGCCGCTGCTCGACAGGCTGGCCTTCGCGATTGACCTCGACGCGTTGCCGCGCGGCGCCCTGGTGGCGTCGCCGGCACCGGCGGCCATCGCCCAAGCCCGTGCGCTGCTGCCGCAAGTGACGATGGAGCCCGGGCTGGTGGCCGCGCTTTGCGCCACCGGACTGAACTTCGGCATCGCTTCCCCGCGCGCCGTGCTGCTGGCATTGCGCGCCATGGGCGCCGCCGCAGCGCTCGCCGGGCGGAGGATGACGCTTGAGCAGGACGCCATGCTGGCTGCGCGCCTGATCCTGGCACCACGCGCCACCTGCCTGCCGGAGGCGGCGCCGGACGAGGCGCCATCGGAGCCCGACCCGGCCGAGGCGCCGGTCTCGGAGAGCCGGCCAGCGGCGGAACAGGCACGCGGCGAAGACCCGACTGACATCGTGATCGACGCCGTGCGCGCGGCGATGGCGCCGGCGCAACTGGCCAGGCTCGCGGCCGCCCAGCAGGCCGTCGCCCGGGGCGGTGCAGCCGGCCGTTCCGGCGCCGCCAACCGCGATGGCAGGCGTGGCCGCGCAAGGGGCGTCCGCGCCGGCCGCCTGCATGATGGCGCAAGGCTCGCGCTGATCGAGACGCTGCGCGCGGCCGCTCCGTGGCAGGTGATCCGTCGCCGGCACGATCCGCGCGGTGATCGACCCGTGTTGATCCGTGCCGAGGATATCCGCCTTCGTCGCTATGAGGAACGTCGTGGGACGACCGCCATCTTCGCCGTCGATGCCTCCGGTTCCACCGCGCTGCAGCGGATGGCGGAAGCCAAGGGCGCCGTGGAGATGCTGCTTGGCGAATGCTACGCGCGGCGCGATCGCGTCGCGCTGATCGCCTTCCGGCGGGAGGCTGCCACGGTGCTGTTGCCGCCGACCCAGGCGCTTGCGCGGGCAAGGCGCTGCCTGGCCGCCCTGCCGGGCGGTGGCGCGACGCCGTTGGCCGCTGCCCTGGAGGCTGCGCAGGGCCTGGCCGAGGATGAGCGGCGCCACGGCCGGCTGCCGCTGCTGATCCTGATGACCGATGGCCGGGCAAACATGGCCCGCGACGGACAGACCGGGCGCGCCGCCGGCGAGGCCGACGCCCTGGCCATGGCCACGCGGCTGCGCGCCGCTGCGCTTCCCTGCCTGCTGGTGGATACGGCGTCGCGGCCGCAGCCCTTTGCGCGCGCGCTGGCCGCGGCGATGGGGGGGCGACATGTGCTGCTGCCGCAGGCCGATGCGGCGGCACTTTCCGCCGCGGTCAACGGCATCGGGCGGGCAGCGTGAGATGAGCGGCCGCATCCCCGCCGCCGCCATGGCCGCAGGTTCCGACGGCTCGCGCGCCGCCCTGCGGGAAGCCGATGCCGCGGATTGGGCGCGCGACGGGGCGCGACTGGCCGAACCGCGAGGCGAGCCGCTTCGTCAACGCCGGTGGATTGCGCTGGCATGTCCAGGTCATGGGCCGGGGGCCCGTGCTTCTGCTGCTTCATGGCACCGCAGCGGCGACGCATTCCTGGCGCGACCTCATGCCCCTTCTTGCGCAGCACGCGACGGTGGTGGCGCCGGATCTGCCTGGCCATGGCTTCACCTCCGTGCCACCGCCGCACCACCTCACCCTGCCGGGCATGGCGCGGGCGGTGGGCGCCCTGACCGAGGCGCTGGAGATCAAGCCGGCCGTGGTGGTCGGCCATTCGGCGGGGGCGGCGATCCTGCTGCGCATGGTGCTCGACGGTGCCATGGCGCCGCGCGCGGTGATCGGCCTGAATGCCGCCCTGATGCCGCTGGGGGAGGCGCACGCCGCCTTCTTCACCCGGACCGCGCGGCTGCTGGTGGGCTTGCCGCTCGTGCCGCGTCTCTTCGCCTGGCAGGCATCGCGCCAATCGGTGGCCGAACGGCTTCTGCGGGACACCGGTTCGAGCATCGATGCGCGGGGCGTCGCGCTCTATGCGAGGCTGTTTCGTCATGCCTCGCATATCGGTGCGGCGCTGCGGATGATGGCCAATTGGGACCTGAAGCCGCTGCTGCACGACCTGCCGGGCCTGGCGGTACCGCTGACGCTGCTGACCGGCACGAACGACCGCGCCATCCCGCCGATCCAGGCGCGCCGCGTGCAGCGGCTGGTGCCGGCGGCGCGCATCGTTCACCTCCAGGGCCTCGGTCATCTCGCGCATGAGGAGCGCCCCGAGGCCGTCGCCGAGGTCATCCTGCGCGAGGCGGCGGAACCGGCATGAGCGACGGCCGGCACGCCGCCTTCGCCTTGCCGCCGCGAGCACGCGCTGCGCGGCGAACTGAATGACGAAGTTCACGCCCGTCCGACCGAGGCACTGGTAGCCGCCGCTGCGAATCTCGCAGCTCGCCCTGTTGCAGCGTGAATGCACGCCGCGCAGCGCGGCCTGGGATGCGCTGCGCGCCCTTGCGGCGCGTCACGGCGTCGCCCCGCCGGATCCGCGGGCGCGGCACTTCAGTGCCGATTTCGGTGCGTTTCGGCTCAAATGGGAACGGCACACCGAATTCAGCCGCTACACCGTGATCGTGCCTGGCGCTGGCCGAGCGACGGTTTCGACGACGCCGGCGCTGGCCTCGCTGCCGGCCGACTGGGTCGCCGTCGCTGCCCGGGCGAACTGATCGCGGCGACGCACGCCTTGCTGCTGCCGGCGCCGGAAGGAGCAGCCGAATCCGGCGAGATTGCCGCCCGGCTGTTCGACGGCAACCAGCTGATCGGCGCGACGCTCTTCGCCGATCGCGGCCTCGCCTTCACCGATTTCCGCATCCACCGCGACGGGTGCGGCCGGATTCTCATCCTCGATCGCGCGATGACGCCCTGGCAGGCCGGACGTATCGTCCAGCGACTGCTCGAATTGGACAGCTACCGCATCCTTGCGCTGCTCGCGCTGCCGATCGCGCGCGACCTGGTGCATGTCCTGGCGGCCAATGAGCACGACCTCGCCGAAATCACCGCGACCATGGTCGAAGGGCGGCACGCCGACGAGGCCGGGCCTGCTCGCGCGGCTGACGCGCCTTGCCGCCGAGACCGAGAATCGAGAGGCGCGCGACCGCTACCGGTTCGATGCCGCGGCGGCCTATCATGACCTCGTTCGGTCGCGCATCGGGGACCTGCGCGAGGGACGCATCGAGGGACTGCAGACCTTCCGCGAATTCACCGAACGGCGCCTCGCGCCGGCGATGAACACCTGCCGGGCGGTCGCGATCCGGCAGGAGCAGCTGGCCATGCGCATCGCCCGCGCGACGCGCCTGCTGTCCACCCAGGTGGACCTGACGCGACAGCAGCAGAACCAGGCCCTGCTCGGCTCGGTGGACCGCAGTGCCCGCATGCAGCTGCGGCTGCAACAGACGGTCGAGGGCCTCTCGGTCGCTGCCATCACCTACTACCTGGTCGGGATGCTCGCCTATGTCCTGCGGGGCGTGAAGGTATCGGGGCTGCCGGTGCCCTACGATGTCATGGTCGCGGCCTCGGTGCCGGTCATCGCTCTCATGGTCTATCTGGGCACGCGGCGGCTGCGACGGGCGGTGACGCATGAAGTGGGGGAAGGCCGGCCATGAACATGGTGGTGCGCTTGCCCGCCACGTCGGCAACGGGGCCGAGGCCACATGCCATCGTCATCGGCAGCGGCTTCGGTGGCCTGGCCGCGGCGATCCGCCTCGGTGCCCGCGGCTATCGCGTCACCGTGCTCGAACGGCTCGACCAGCCTGGCGGCCGCGCGCGCGTGTTCCGCCAGGACGGCTTCACCTTCGATGCCGGGCCGACCATCGTGACGGCGCCCCAGCTGTTCGAGGAACTGTGGTCGCTGTGCGGCCGCCGCATGGCGGACGACGTCGACGCTGCGACCGCTGTCGCCATTCTACCGCCTGCGCTTCGACGACGGCAGCACCTTCGACTGTTCCGCCGACCCTGCGGCGATGCGCGCGGAGGTCGCGCGTCTCTCGCCCGGTGATGTCGAGGGCTATGAACGGTTCATGGCGCTGTCGGCGGCGCTGTGCCGGCTCGGCTTCGAACAACTCGGCGACGCCTCCTTCGCCTCCCTCGCCGACATGGCGCGCGTCGTGCCGGCGTTGGCGCGGTTCGGGGCCTGGCGCAGCGTCTATGCCACCGTGGCGCGGCACATGCGTGATGAGCGGCTGCGCACCGCCTTCAGCTTCCACCCCCTGCTGATCGGCGGCGATCCGTTCCGCGCCAGCGCCATCTACGCCCTGATCCCGCACCTGGAACGCCAATGGGGCGTGCATTGGGCGATGGGTGGAACGGGCCGGCTCGTCGCCGGGCTCGTGGATCTGCTGCGCGGCCAGGGCGGGGTGTTGAGGGTCGGCGCCGAGGTCGCCTCGATCCTGGTCGATGGCGGCCGCGCCCGTGGCGTCCGGCTCACCGATGGCGAGGAGATCGGCGCCGACATCGTCGTCTCCAACGCCGATTCCGCCTGGACCTACAGGCATCTGCTGGGCCACGCGCCGCGCCATCGCTGGACGGATCGACGGCTCGACCGCGCAAGTTCCTCGATGGGGCTGGTCGTCTGGTATTTCGGGACACGCCGTCGCTACGCCGATGTCGGCCACCACACCATCCTGCTTGGCCCGCGCTATCGCGACCTGCTGCGCGACATCTTCCGCCGCAAGGTGCTGGCCGAGGATTTCAGCCTCTACCTGCATCGCCCGACGGCGACCGACCCGTCCCTCGCGCCGCCCGGGCATGATGCCTTCTACGTGCTCGCCCCGGTGCCGAACCTGCAGGCGGGGATCGATTGGCGGCATCAGGCCGAACCCTACCGGCAGGCCATCCAGCGCCGCCTGTCGGCGACGTTGCTGCCCGGGCTGGAGCAGGTGATCGTCACCTCGAAGCTCCTCACTCCGCTGGACTTCCAGGACGACCTGCTCGCCTGGCGCGGATCCGGCTTCGGGCTGGAGCCGGTGCTCACGCAAAGCGCCTGGTTCCGGCCGCATAATCGCAGCGAGGAGGTGGACGGCCTCTACCTGGTCGGCGCCGGCACCCATCCGGGTGCGGGCCTGCCGGGCGTGCTGTCTTCCGCCCGCGTGCTCGACAAGGTGGTGCCCCATGCCGATGCCCTCGCCTGACATCGCGCCCGCCGATCTCGCCGCCTGCCATGCGATGCTCGCGGCGGGCTCGCGCAGCTTCCGTGCCGCCTCGCTGTTGCTGCCGGCGCGCATCTCGCGGCCGGCGGCGGCGCTCTATGCCTTCTGCCGCGTGGCCGACGACCTGATCGACCGTGAGGGCGGTGGCCGCCAGGCGGTTCGCGAACTGGAACGCCGGCTCGATGCGCATCTGCGCCGGGCGTCCGGGCCCGTGGCCTGCCGATCGCGCCTTCGCGGCGGTGGTGGAACGCTTCGGCATTCCGCACGCCCTGCCGGCAGCCTTGCTCGAAGGCCTCGCCTGGGATGCGGAGGGGCGCGACTACGCAACGCTCGATGCGCTCGAAGCCTATGCCGCGCGCGTGGCCGGCAGTGTCGGCGCGATGATGGCGCTGCTGATGGGCGCGACATCGTCCGCGGCGGTCGCCCGCGCGGCGGATCTCGGCGTCGCCATGCAATTGACCAACATCGCGCGCGACGTCGGCGAGGATGCCCGCGCCGGCCGGCTCTACCTGCCGCGCGACTGGTTGCAGGAAGCCGGGATCGCGCCCGCGGCCTTGCTTGCCGTCGCCGCGCTTCACGCCGGCGCTCGGCGGCGTCGTCGCCCGCCTGCTGCGCGCCGCGGACATGCATTACCGGCGCGCCGAGTCAGGCATCGCGCTGCTGCCGGTGGATTGCCGGCCGGGCATCGCGGCGGCGCGACTGATCTATGCCGAGATCGGCCGCGTGCTGGAGCACCAGGGTCATGATCCGATCGCGTCGCGCGCGGTGGTCGGCGGCGGGCGGAAGGTCGCGCTGCTTGCTCGCGCGCCGCTGCTCGCCTGGCGCGCCACGGATGCGGCGCGCCACGCCGCGCCGCTGGCGGCCAACCGCTTCCTGGTGGATGCCGCCGCCAGCGTGCCGCGCCTGCATCCGGTGATCCCCTGGTGGGCGATCGGGGAGCGCATCGTGCGCGTGGCGGAAATGTTCTCCCGACTTGATGAACGCGAACGTCGGCGCGTGCCGGCGGCCGACCGCGCGTGAGCGTCGGGCAGCGGCGCCATGTCCGATACCGTCTTTGGCCTGCTTGACCTGCTCCTGGCCTTCGGCATCGCCCTCGGCTGGGGGGTGCGCGAACTGGTCCTGTTGCGGCGCGAGGCAAGGAAGCCGGGGCAGGACGGGTTACCGGACTGACCGCGGCACGCGGAAGGGCAGCATCATCTGGACCGGCAGTGCCGCGAAGCGGTCGAGGTCGAGGCTTTCATGCACGGCAACGACAGGTTGCCCCAGCAGCCCGGTCGCGATGACGGAGCGCGCATAGAAGGGCGCATCCTGCAGTGTCTCCATCACGCGCGGCGCGGTGCCGGCATCGGCGCGGGTCGGCCGGCGGAGGCGCCACGCCGTGCGGGGCAATTCGGCCAGGGTGGCGGCGCGATGTCCTCGATCCGGCCGTGACGGTCGACCCGCAGGGCCAGGGATTGCTGCGTCGCCGTCGCGTCGGCGCGCATTGTAGAGGATGGCCGCCGCATCACCTGCCGAAGCGCGGCACCAATCCCAGTCGCGGAAATCGCTCTCCAGCGGCGCGTCGCCATCATTGGTGTCGAAATATCCGGTCCCGGACCAGCGCAGATGCGGCGAGTCCAGCGCAACCTCGATGCGCGCGCGCGGGGCGATCGGGCGCCAGCGATGCCGTCCCGCGGCATCCAGCAGGAAGCCTCGGTCGCCGAGCGCAAGGGGATGCACGCGCACGATGCCGCGCACCCGCCGTGGCCATGGCGCGCCGATCTCGGCGAGTTCGAGTGTCAGCGAGGTGCCGTTCCACTGCACTGCGCTCGGGCCGATCGAGAGTGTCCGCGCGTCGCGCCGGATCGCGCTCGCGCCACGTTCCGTCATCGTCCATCGCCGCTTGCCCGCGCCATAGAGCGCGACGTTGACGGCGCAATGCTGCAACGGATCGGCCGGCCCGCGCCGGCGCGCCCAGGCATACCAGGGCGAGAACACGCTGCCGATGAAGGCGATGACGGTCAGGCCATGGCGACCGTCATCGCTCAGCCCATCGACATACCACCAGGCATAGCCATTCGGTAGGAACCGCCGTGTCGAAGCGAGGTCCGCCATCAGGCATTCCGCCGCCAGCTGCCCGGACATCGCCGCCATCGGCACGCCCGCTCCCGGATGAACGCTGCCCCCCGCCAGATAGAGACCCGGCAGGCGCGTCCGCGCGCCCGGCCGCTGGAAGCTCGCCTGCCAGCCATGAACCGTCCGGCCGTACAGCGCCCCGCCTGTCGCCGGAAACAGTTGCTCGAAGCCCGATGGCGTCGTCACCACCGTCGCTGTCCGTCGAGCTCTTCAGGCGCAGGCCGGCCGTTGCCAGCAGCGCGAAGGCGTTCGTCTCGCATCGGGCGACCTCCGTCGGATCGGGTTGGAAGCAGTCGCCGCGCGGCGGCGCATTGACCAGGCACAGCAGGCGTTCTGGCCGCCCCGCCGGGTCGTTCGCCGGCGCCGCGGTCCTGCGCGCAGACATAGACGGTGGGTGAGCGCGGCAGTTGGCCATGGTCGAACAGCGTGCCGAATTCCGTGGCGGAGTCGTCGCCGAAGAATACGTTGTGACGATCGAGCGGGAAGCCCTCGACCTCGGCCAGCATCGCCCAGGTCACGGCGGAGAGCGACCGTTGCGACGGCGGTGCCGGCGGCACGGCACGCTGCGGCCGCGATGCCGAAGCGGCCGGCCGCCAATGCCGCGACATCGGCATTCGCGATGACGGCGTCGACAGGCGATGATTTCGCCATCGGCCAGCCGCACCCCGCTGACGCGACCGCCGCCGGCCATGATCTCCGCCACCTCGACGCCGGTGCGGACCGTGGCGCCACGCGCTTCGGCCAGCACGCGCAGCATGCGCGCGATACGGTGCATGCCGCCCTCGACGAGCCAGACGCCTGATTGCTCGACATGCGCGATCAGCATCAGCGTCGCCGGCGCCTGGAAGGGCGAGCAGCCACAATAGGTGGCGTAGCGCCCGAAGAGTTGGCGCAGCCGCGGATCGCTGAAGTGCTCCCCCAGGGCGCCCCAGAGCGTGGCGAAGGGCGAGACCTGGCGAAAGGCGCCGATCCCGCCGGCGATGGCGACGGAGACCGGGCTCGGCCGGGCGGCGCGGATGAAGGCCGGCTCCAGCACGCGATAGATCCGGCGGGCGCGATCGCAGAAGGCGCGATAGCCGTGTGCCGCGCCGGCGCCGGCAAAGACGCCGATGGCATCGGCCGAGGCCTCGATATCCGCATGCAGGTCGAGCCGTGCCGACGAACCCCAGGCGTGTCGCGCCAGGATGCCGGCGGGCCGCAGCGTCAGATGGTCCTCCAGCGTCGTGCCCGCCTTGGCGAGGATCTCGTCGAACACCCAGCGCATGGTGAAGACGGTGGGGCCCGCATCGATCGCCCGGCCGTCGATCACGGTCTCCCGCATCTTGCCGCCGATCGCCGCGGCACGTTCGAGCAGGACGACATCGAGGCCACGCGCGGCGAGCAGCAGCGCGGCCGTCAGGCCACCAATGCCGCCCCCGATGATTGCCACCCGTTCGTCCTGCATCCGCTGCCCCGTGCAACGCGCCGGCGTCGTTCGAAAGTGATTGACACGAACGTCAACTCAGACTGACAGTTTTGCCTGACAGTTCCAATAGACAGTGCGGGGCTGCGGCCCTCACGCCTCCAGGAGGTCGGCCATGGATGCAGTATCCCGGATCGAGAACGCCCTCGCCGATTCCGTCCTGCTGGCGGAGGCGGCAGGCGCCCCGCCACGCCTCGCCGCCGCGTTGCGCCATGCGGTGTTTCCCGCGCGGCGCACGGGTCCGGCCGCGACTTGTCCTGGCGGTGGCGGGCGCCTGCGGCGATGACCGGCCGGCCTTGTCCGCGGCCGCGGCGGCCGCCGTCGAACTGCTGCATTGCGCCTCGCTCGTGCATGACGACATGCCGTGCTTCGACGATGCCGAGACGCGACGCGGCAAGCCGAGCGTGCACCGGGCCTTCGGCGCGCCGCTCGCCCTGCTCGCCGGCGATGCGCTGATCGTGCTGGCGTTCCAGACCCTGGCGCGAGCGGCCGCCGCGGCGCCGGAACGGCTGGCCGGCGTCATGACCGTGATCGGCGACGGGGTGGGCGTGCCGTTCGGCATCGTCGCCGGCCAGGCCTGGGAATGCGAGCCGCGCGCCGACCTGTCCGAATACCAGCGGCAGAAGACCGGTGCGCTGTTCGCGGCCGCGGCCATGGCCGGCGCAGCCGCGGCGGGTGCGGAAGCCGAACCGTGGCGGCTGCTCGGAGACCGTCTTGGTGAGGCCTATCAGGTCGCCGACGACCTGCGTGACGCGGTGGGCGAGGCGGCCGAACTCGGCAAGCCGGTGGGCCGCGACGCTGCCCTGGGGCGCCCGAACGCGGCGCTGGCCTGCGGCATCGACGGCGCCGTGGCGCGGCTGCGCGACCTGGCCGGTGCCGCCGTCGCGGCAATTCCGCCCGGACCGGCCGCCCCGGCGCTCGGGGCGCTCATCCAGGCCGAGATGCATCGCCTGATGCCGGCGAAACTCGCACAGAAAGCGGCGTGATGGCTTTGCGCGCCGGGATGGCCATGCCCGGTGCCGCGGCCATCATGGCGCTGCGCGACCGGCTTGCCGCCTGGCAGGCGCGCCTGGCGGGGAATGCCCGTTTCCGCGCCTGGGCCGCGCGGTTTCCGCTGACGAGGCCGATCGCGCGACGACGCGCCTCTGCCCTGTTCGATCTCTGCGCCGGCTTTGTCTATTCGCAGATCCTCACGGCCTGCCTTCGCTTGGACCTGTTCGCGATGCTGCGCGGCGGGCCCCTGCCGGTGGCGGCCATCGCCCGACGCACCGGCCTGGCCCCCGAGGTCGCCGGCCGACTGCTCGATGCCGCGGCGGCGCTGAGGCTCGTCGTGCCGACTGCCGATGGCGACTACGCTCTGGGCCCGCTGGGCGCGGCGTTGCTCGACAATCCCGGGGTTGCCGCGATGGTCGAGCATCATGCGCTGCTCTATGACGACCTGCGCGATCCGGTGGCGATGCTGCGCCGGGGCCACGGCGACGGGCTGAACGCGTTCTGGAACTATGCCCGCACCGCGCCGGGCGCGCCATGCGAGGCAGGGCCCGCCAGCGCCTACAGCGCGCTGATGGGCGCCTCCCAGCCCATGGTCGCCGAGCAAGTCGCCGCCGCCTATCGGTTCGACCGCCATCGCCGAATCGTCGATATCGGTGGCGGCGACGGGAGTTTCCTCGCCGCGATCGCGACGCGCGCGCCCGATGCCTCGCTCGTCCTGTTCGATGTCCCGCCGGTCGCCGAGCGTGCACAAACCCGCTTCGCCTCGGCCGGCCTGGCACATCGCGCCGAGGCGATCGGCGGGGACTTCCGACATCGATCCGCTGCCGGCAGGCGCCGACCTGGTGACCCTGGTGCGCGTGCTGCACGACCACGACGATGCGGTCGTCATGGCGCTGCTGCGGCGCGCCTGTGCCGCGCTCACGCCAGGCGGTCGCATCCTGATCGCCGAGCCGATGGCCGGCACGCAGGGCGCGGAGCGCATGGGGGCCGCCTATTTCGGCGTCTACCTGTTGGCCATGGGCCAGGGGCGGCCGCGTCGGGCGGAGGAACTGCTCGCGAGGCTGAGTCGGGCCGGCTTCGTGCGCCCGCGCGCCTTGCGCATGCGCGTGCCGTTGATCGTGAGCGTGCTGGTGGCTGAACGCCCGGCATGACAATCGCTGCCTCCCGATCGTCCATTCTTGTTGACACTTCGATGTGTCTTTCTAAACTGACACTAACGGGCAGGGTGGAATGCCACGATGGACACCGTCGCAATCGTCATGACGGCACCGCAGGAACTGGCGCTTCGACGCCTCGAGCTGATGCCTCCGGGCAATGCCGACGTCGTGGTGGAGGTCGATTGGAGCAGCATCAGCGCCGGCACCGAGCGCCTGCTCTGGACGGGGCGCATGCCGCCATTCCCGGGCATGGGATACCCGCTCGTGCCGGGCTATGAGGCCGTGGGCCGGGTCGTCGAGGCCGGCGCGGACTCCGGCCGGCGCCCGGGCGATGCCGTCTTCGTTCCCGGCGCGCGCTGCTTCGGCACGCTCGATGGCAAGGAAGTGCGAGGGCTGTTCGGCGGCGCCTCGAAGCGACTCGTCGTTTCCGGCGCGCGCACCACGCGGATCGAGCCCTCGCTGGGTGAACGCGGAACCCTGATGGCGCTGGCGGCAACCGCCTGGCACGCGATCGCCGCACCAGGCGCGCTGCCGCCGGATCTGATCATCGGGCATGGCGTGCTGGGACGCCTGCTGGCGCGGCTGACGCTGGCTGACGGGCGCGCCGCCGCCGGTCGTCTGGGAGACTCAGCCGGCGCGTCACGCCGGCGCTGCCGGATATGCGGTGATGCGGCCCGATGACGACGAGCGCCGCGACTACCGCTCCATCTACGATGCGAGCGGCGACGCCGCCGCGCTCGACGGACTGATCGCGCGGCTCGCGCCTGGCGGCGAGATCGTCCTCGCAGGCTTCTACGCCGGATCGCGTGTCCTTCGCCTTTCCGCCGGCCTTCATGCGGGAGGTGCGACTGCGCGTCGCCGCCGAGTGGCGCCAGGCCGACATCCACGCGGTGGCGGAGATGATCGCCGAGGGCCAGCTCGGCCTCGACGGGCTGCTGACCCATCGTGCCGATGCGCGGGAAGCCGAGCATGCCTATCGCACCGCCTTCGACGACGCCGCCTGCCTCAAGCTCGCCCTCGATTGGAGACACGCCGCATGAACGCTCCCCTTGCCAGCGTGCAGGGTGCGCCCGCCGGCGCCTCCATGGCCGACCGGCTGCGCGCCGAGGCCGCCATCGCGCCCGAGCCGGTGGCGACCGCGCCGCCGACCAAGCGGACCCAGGTCATCGCGATCTACGGCAAGGGCGGCATCGGCAAGTCCTTCACCCTCGCCAATCTCAGCTACATGATGGCCCAGCAGGGCAAGCGCGTGCTGCTGATCGGCTGCGACCCGAAGAGCGACACGACCAGCCTGCTGTTCGGCGGCAAGTCCTGCCCGACGATCATCGAGACCTCCTCGCGCAAGAAGGCGGCGGGCGAGCCGGTGGCGATCGGCGATGTCTGCTTCAAGCGCGACGGCGTCTTCGCGATGGAACTCGGTGGTCCCGAGGTCGGTCGCGGCTGCGGCGGGCGCGGCATCATCCATGGCTTCGAATTGCTGGAGAAGCTCGGCTTCCACCAGTGGGACTTCGACTACGTGCTGCTCGACTTCCTCGGCGACGTGGTCTGCGGCGGCTTCGGCCTGCCGATCGCGCGCGACATGTGCCAGAAGGTCATCGTCGTCGGCTCGAACGACCTGCAGTCGCTCTATGTCGCCAACAATGTCTGCTCGGCGGTGGACTACTTCCGCAAGCTGGGCGGCAATGTCGGCGTCGCCGGCATGGTGGTGAACAAGGATGACGGCACGGGGGAAGCGGCAGCCTTCGCCGCCGCGGCGGGCATCCCGGTTCTCGCCGCCATTCCTGCCGATGACGACATCCGCCGCAAATCGGCCAACTACGAGATCATCGGCCGGCCGGGCAGCCAGTGGGCCAGCCTGTTCGAACTGCTCGGCGAGCAGGTGGCCGAGGCGCCGCCGCTGCGGCCGACGCCGCTCACCCAGGATGCGTTGCTCGGCCTTTTCAAGGGCGAGACGGTCGGCCGCCATGTCGTGCTGAACCCGGCCACGATGGAAGACATGTGCGCCGCGGAGGTACTGCAGAAGCCGTCCCTCGAAGTGGTCTATGAGGGAAGCTGAGCCAGTGGACACGCTCCCCCCCACCGCGACAGGCTGCCATGGCGGGCGAGAGACGATGCTCGACGCCGCACGCGCCGCGGGCAAGAGCGATGTGATGGATCGCCTGGCCGCGGATTATCCGCGCGGCCCGCACGACCAGCCGCAATCCATGTGCCCGGCCTTTGGTTCGCTCCGGGTCGGGCTGCGGATGCGGCGCGTGGCGACGATCCTCTCGGGCTCGGCGTGCTGTGTCTATGGGCTGACCTTCACCAGCCATTTCTACGGTGCTCGCCGGACCGTGGGCTATGTGCCCTTCAACTCCGAGACGCTCGTCACCGGCAAGCTGTTCGAGGATATCCGCGACGCGGTCCACCAGGTCGCGAATCCATCGGAACATGATGCTGTCGTCATCATCAACCTTTGCGTGCCGACCGCTTCGGGCGTGCCGCTCGACCTGTTGCCGAAGGTGATCGACGGCGTCCGCATCATCGGCATCGACGTGCCCGGCTTTGGCGTGCCGACGCACGCCGAGGCCAAGGATGTGCTCGCCGGCGCCATGCTGCGCCATGCGCGGCTGGAGGCCGAAGCCGGCCCCGTCGCGCGCCCGACATCGCTGAAGGACGGGACGCGGAGTGTCGCGCTGATCGGCGAGTTGTTCCCGGCCGATCCGCCGGGCATTGCCGCGCTGCTGGCGCCGCTTGGTCTTGGCATCGCACCGCAACTGCCGGCGCGCGAATGGCGCGACCTGTATGGCGCGCTTGGATTGCGCCGTGGCCGCGGCGGTGCATCCCTTCTACGTCGCCTCGATCCGCGAGTTCGGCGCGGCTGGGCGGCCGGTGGTGGGCTCCGGCCCGGTGGGGGTGGACGGTACCGCCGCGTGGCTCGACGCGATCGCCCTGGCGGCCGGCGTTGCCGAGGCCAAGCGCGACGAGGCCAAGGCGCGCGCGCTGCCGGCGATCCGGGCCGCGCTGGAGGCCAACCCGATCAGGGCCCGCATCACGATCTCGGGCTATGAAGGCTCGGAACTGCTGGTCGCGCGGCTGCTGGTCGAGGCCGGTGCCGAGGTGCCCTATGTCGGCACCGCCTGCCCGCGCACGGCGTGGAGCGATCCGGACCGCGAATGGCTCGCCGCGCATGGCACGCACGTCCAGTACCGCGCCAGCCTGGAGCAGGACATGGCCGCGATGCGCGATGCCCAGCCGGATCTCGCGCTCGGCACCACGCCGCTGGTGCAGAAGGCGAAGGAGCTCGGCATACCGGCGCTCTACTTCACCAACATGGTCTCCGCGCGGCCACTGTTCGGGCCTGCCGGGGCGGCATCACTGGCCGGGATCGTCGCAGCGCAGACGCGCGGGCGGGAACGCTTCGGCCGCATGGTGTCCTTCTTCGCCGGCGTCGGCACGCCCGATGGCGCCGGCTACGGTTTTCGTGAACGCCCCGTGGATCCGCCAGGCTTCCGCGAGCGCCAGCGCAAGCTGCGCGCGGCGCGGGCGAAGGCCGAAGAAGCCGTGGGGACCTGAACGAGATGCTCGTCCTCGATCATGATCGCGCCGGCGGCTACTGGGGCGCTGTCTATGCCTTCAGCGCCGTGCGCGGCCTGCGTGTGGTGATCGATGGCCCGGTGGGCTGCGAGAACCTGCCGGTCACCGCCGTGCTGCACTATACGGATGGTCTGCCGCCGCACGAGTTGCCGATCGTCGTCACCGGCATCGACGAGGATGCGCTGTCGCAGAACGGCACCGAGAAGCTGCTCTCGCGCGCCGCCGGCACGCAGGATCCGGACCTGCCGGCGGTTGTCGTCACCGGTTCGATCGCCGAGATGATCGGCGGCGGCGTGACACCCGAAGGCTCGAACCTCCGCCGCTTCATTCCGCGCACCATCGACGAGGACCAGTGGCAGGCCGCCGATCGCGCGATCAACTGGCTGTGGACGGAGTTCGGCCCGAAGCGCGTCAAGGCACCGAAGCCGCGCAAGGAAGGAGAGCGCCCGCGCGTCAACCTGATCGGGCCGATCTACGGCACCTTCAACATGCCCTCGGACCTCGCCGAGATCCGGCGCCTGGTGGAAGGCATCGGTTGCGAGGTGAACCTGGTGTTCCCGCTCGGCAGCCACATCGAGGATGTGTCGAGGCTGACCGAGGCGGAGGTGAACATCTGCCTCTATCGCGAGTTCGGTGCGCGGCTGTGCGAGACGCTGGAACGGCCCTGGCTGCGGGCGCCGATCGGCATGCATGCGACGACGAACTTCCTGCGCAAGCTCGGCGAGTTGACGGGCCTGGACCCGGAACCCTTCATCGAACGCGAGAAGCACACGACGCTGAAGCCGCTGTGGGATCTGTGGCGCAGCGTCACGCAGGACTTCTTCGCGACCGCCTCCTTCGCGCATCGTCGCGACGGAGACCTACGCGCTCGGCATCCGGCGCTTCATGGAAGATGAGCTCGGCATACCCTGCACCTTCGCAATCGGCCGCAAGCCTGGCGAGAAGACCGACAACGCGGCGATACGGGAGGCCATTGCCCGCACACCGCCGCTGGTGCTGTTCGGGTCGTATCAACGAGCGCATGTATGCGGCGGAAGCCGGTGGCCGCTCGCAATACATCGCGGCAAGCTTTCCCGGCGCGATCATTCGTCGTGCCACCGGCACGCCCTTCATGGGCTATGCCGGCGCGACCTACCTCGTGCAGGAATACTGCAACGCGCTGTTCGATGCGCTGTTCAACATCCTGCCGCTGGGCACGCAGCTCGACCGCGCGGCGGTCGCGACACCGGCCCGCCCGGCCGATCCCGAAAGCTGGGATGATGCCGCGCGGGACCTGCTCGACGCCCATGTCGAGAATGCGCCGTTCCTGGTGCGCATCTCCACCGCGAAGCAACTGCGCGAGCAGGTGGAAGAAGCCGCCCGCGCCGCCGGCGAAGCGCGCGTGACGCGCGCGCGCGTCGAGGCCTCGTTGGGCCGCATACGAGAGGCAGCGCCGGCATGAGCGCGCCCAGCACCCATTTCGGGTGGCCTTCGCGCCGCCCGAACTCCGCCGATGCTTGCATCCGTGGAGACAGAGCGCCGACCTGGCTTCGCCGGGCCGACCGCCGCAACCGGTCCGGTGGGCCGGCTGTGTCCTTGCCGCGCGGGAGATGTGCGGTAACCGCCGGCCCTCGGGCCGCCATCCGAAAGGCCCCATGATGGCCAATCCGGAAGGATCGATCAGCGGCCTCACGGAGACCGAGGCGAAGGAATTCCACGGAATCTTCGTCTCGAGCTTCATCGCCTTCACCGTCATCGCGATCATTGCGCACGTCCTGGTGTGGATGTGGCGTCCCTGGCTTCCAGGGCCGCGCGGCTACACCGAGCTTCTGGACAGCGTCACGACCGCGTTGACCTTCATCGTCTGAAGGAGGCGGAAGACCATGTGGCGACTTTGGCTGCTCTTCGATCCGCGTCGTGTACTCGTCGCGCTCTCGGTTTTCCTGATGACCCTGGCGCTGCTGATCCACTTCATTCTGCTCAGCACCGACAGGTTCAACTGGATCGAGGGACCGCGACCCGCTCCGGCCGCTTCGGCGCCCCGGTAGTGGAGACTGCCCGGCGACGGGATGACGCCGCACCATGTGCCGCGTCACCCGCCGCCGGGCTCCCTCAAAGCGACAATCTGTCGCCGCGGCAGGCGGGAGGACATGCTCATGGCAATGCTGTCATTCGAGAAGAAGTACCGCGTCCGCGGCGGAACGCTGATCGGCGGTGATCTGTTCGACTTCTGGGTTGGCCCCTTCTATGTCGGGTTCTTCGGTGTCCTGACCATCTTCTTTGCGACGCTGGGGACCGCGCTGATCCTGTATTCCACGGCGCTGGACGGCGTATGGAATCCCTGGAAGATCTCGGTGGCGCCGCCGGATCTCGACTATGGCCTGGCCCTCGCGCCGTTGCGCCAAGGCGGGTTCTGGCAGGCGATCACGGTATGCGCGCTCGGCGCCTTCGTCTCCTGGGCGCTGCGGCAGGCCGAGATCGCTCGCAAGCTCGGCATGGGGATGCATATCCCCTTCGCCTACGGCATGGCGATCTTCGCCTATTTCACGCTGGTCGTGATCCGGCCGGTGCTGATGGGTGCCTGGGGCCACGCGTTTCCATACGGGATCTGGACGCATCTCGATTGGGTCTCGAACGTCGGCTACCAGTACCTGCACTTCCACTACAATCCGGCGCACATGATCGCGGTGAGCTTCTTCTTCGCCACGACGCTCGCATTGTCGATGCACGCCTCGGTCGTGCTCGCCGCCATCAACCCCGCGCGGGGCGAACCGGTGAAGACGAGCGAGCATGAGAACACCTTCTTCCGCGACGCGATCGGCTACTCGATCGGCACGCTGGGCATCCACCGCCTGGGGCTGTTCATCGCGCTGTCGGCCGGGTTCTGGAGCGCAGTCTGCATCGTGATCAGCGGTCCATTCTGGACCCGCGGCTGGCCCGAATGGTGGGGCTGGTGGCTGAACCTGCCCGTGTGGGCGCGGTAAGGGAGGAACGGGCGATGGCTGAAAACCTCAACCTCTTCACCCGTGTGCAGGTGCGCGGGCCGGTCTATGCCGGGGTGCCGATCGGGCGCGACGAACGATACCGAGGCACAGTTGCGCGGCTTCAACTACCTGCTCGGCAAGATCGGCGACGCGCAGATCGGCCCGCTGTATCTCGGTCATCTCGGCGTGCTGTCGCTGATCTTCGGCTTCGTCGCGTTCGAGATCATCGGGCTGAACATGTGGGCCTCGGTGAATTGGAGCCCGGTCGAGTTCATCCGGCGACTGCCGTGGCTGGCGCTGGAGCCACCGTCCCCGGCTACGGCTTGCAGCTTCCCGCCGTTGCGCGAGGGCGGCTGGTGGCTGATGGCGGGCTTCTTCCTGACGCTGTCGGTCCTGCTGTGGTGGGCGAGGCTGTATCGGCGGGCGCAGGCAACTGGGCCTTGGCACACACCTGTCCTGGGCCTTCGCCGCGGCGATCTGGCTGTACCTGGTGCTGGGCTTCATCCGTCCGTTGCTGATGGGCAGCTGGTCCCAGGCGGTGCCCTTCGGGATCTTTCCGCATCTCGATTGGACGGCGGCCTTCTCGATCCAGTACGGGAACCTGTTTTACAATCCGTTCCACGCTCTCTCGATCGCGTTCCTCTACGGATCGACGCTGCTCTTTGCCATGCATGGCGCCACCATCCTCGCTGTCAGCCGCTTCGGCGGCGAGCGGGAGGTGGAGCAGGCGGTCGATCGCGGCACGGCAGCCGAGCGTGCCGCGATCTTCTGGCGCTGGACGATGGGCTTCAACGCCACCTTCGAATCCCTGCATCGCTGGGCCTGGTGGTTTGCGGCCTTGTGCCCGATCACCGGCGGCATCGGCATTCTGCTGACCGGCACGGTGGTGGACAACTGGTTTGCCTGGGCGGTGGAACGCGGCTACGCGCCCACCTATCCTTCGATCGGCCCTCACCTGGTCGATCCGGCGCTCGCCGTGGGAGGCCCGCGATGAAATACCGCTTTCCCCTGGCCTTCGCGGCCGTCTTCCTGGCATTCCTCGGCACGGTCTTCACCCTGCAGGCCTTCGAACGCCCCCCGGTGCTGAGCACGCAGAACGGCTTCCGCGGCACCGGCCTGGTACAGGTCCACAATCCGCGGACAGAAGCCCATCTTCGGGCGCAGAACCAGGTGCCGCCGGCGCTTGATCCGGCCAGCGCCGAGGGTGACCGCGCCTCCTCGATCTTCGAGAACCTGCAGGTGCTCGGCGATCTCAGCATCGAGCAGTTCGGCCGCAGCATGCAGGCGATGACGGATTGGGTCACGCCTGGGGCAGGATGCAATGGCTGCCACGTCGAAGGCGATTTCGCCTCGGACGACAATTACCGCAAGGTCGTCGCGCGTCGGATGATCCAGATGGTGCAACACATCAACGGCGGTTGGACAAGCCACGTCCAGCAGACCGGGGTCACCTGCTATACATGCCATCGTGGAAACATGGTGCCGCAGCAGGTCTGGGCCGCCGCAACGGAGCAGGGCGCGCGCGGCATGGCGGCATCGGCGAACATGCAGAACCGGGCCGAGCCCAGCGTCGGCCTGACCTCGCTGCCACACGACCCATTCACCAACTACCTCTCGGGGGCGGAGAACATCCGGCTCCAGAGTCAGACCACGCTCGCCTCCGGCGCGCCGCACTCGATCCAGAACGCGGAATCCGTCTATGGCCTGATGATCCATGTCTCCGAGGCGCTGGGGGCCAACTGCACCTTCTGCCACAACACGCGTGCATTCTCCTCCTGGGATCAGAGCAACCCGGCACGCCTGACCGCCTGGCACGGCATCCGCATGGTGCGCGATCTGAACAACACCTACGTCAACCCGCTACGGACCGTGCTGCCGCCGAACCGGCTTGGTCCCGCGGGCGATGCGCTGCAGATCAACTGCGCCACCTGCCACCAGGGTGTAAACCGCCCGCTGCTGGGTGTGTCGATGTTGAGAGACTATCCTGAGTTTGCCGCTCCGGCGGCGCGGTGATCGGGCCGCGCCGTCAAGTCATTCGTGCGCAGCGAAGTCTTTGTCTGCACTGACCAATGAAATGTTGTAAGGTTGTCATTGGTCAGTGCCGGAATCGGTGGCGCTGCGGGAACGTACCATGAACCGTGTCAACTTCACGCAACCCGACATCACTCTCATGCTCGACTGGGAAGGAGTGATCCGTGAGGCCGCGAGCGCCGGCTCAATCTCCGCCGAGCCGATTGGCGAGTGGGTTGGGCGCCATTGGACCGACACCGTCGGCCATGCCGGCGGCGACTGGATACGCCGCATGCTCGACGACGCGCGCGACCGCGGCGTCTCCGCCTTCCGTCAGGTCCGGCAGCGGTTTCCGAGCGGCCTTGAGCTGCCGATCGAATACACCACCGTCCGGCTGAGCCAGGAGGGCGGGCTCATTGCCATCGGCAAGAACCTTCAGGCCGTGGCCGATCTTCAATCGCGCCTGATCGCGACCCAGCAGGCTCGTGAAGAGGACTACTGGAAGCTGCGCGAGATCGAGACGCGCTCCCGCCTCCTGTTCGACGCCTCGAACGAGGCGGTGCTGGTGGTCGAGGCCGAATCGCTGCGGGTTGTCGAAGCAAATCCGGCAGCGATCCGTGCGCTTGGCCTGGCACCGGGATGGGAGTTCCTGCGCGAGGTCGCGCCACGCGACCAGGAGGCCTTTCGCGGCATGCTGCACGCGTGCACGTGAACACGGCCGTGCGCCGGGCATCATGGTGCATCTCGGCGCCGAGCGGTCGTCCTGGATCGTGCGCGCAACGCTGATGACACGGGACCCGGGACCCGTGTTCCTGTTGCAGCTCGCCAACGCCGGAACCGACACCCAGACCGCCGCGCGCGGCACTGCTCTGCGGATCGAGGAGATCCTGGAGCGCCTGCCCGATGCCTTCGTCGTCACCGACCAGGACGGCACCGTGCGGCGTGCCAACAAGGCCTTTCTCGAACTGGTTCAGGTCGCGACCGAGGGCGGTGTCCTGGGCCAATCGATCGGCCGGTGGCTGACCAGGCCGGGTGCCGGCCTCGGCGTGCTGCTGGCCAACCTGCACGAGCATGGCGAAATCCGGCAGTTTCCCACCGCCATCACCGGCGAGGTTGGGTTGGAAGCCGAGGTCGAGATCTCCGCGGCGAGCAGCGGGCTCGGCAGCGCGCGCGCCATTGGCCTGGTGGTCCGCGATGTCAGCCGCCGGGTATCGACGCGCGACGGGACCACGCCGCTGGGTCACGCATTCACCGCCATCGAGAAGGATATCGGCCGCGTGCCGTTGCCGGTCCTGGTACGGCAGACCGCCGCGACGCTGGAGCGCCACTGCATCGAACGCGCCTTGAAGCTCGCCGACGACAACCGGACGGCCGCGGCCGAGCTGCTTGGCCTCAGCCGGCAAAGCCTCTACGCCAAGCTTGGCCGCTACGGCTTCCACACCGATCTCGACGACGCGGCGGAGGGGCAGGGGTGACAGACGCCTCCAGGTCGGCACGGGCTTTTCTGCCGGCCTTCGGACAGGCCGATCTGTCGAACTGCGAACGCGAGCAGATCCACCTGGCCGGTTCGATCCAGCCGCATGGCGCGCTTCTCGTCCTGCGCGAACCCGGCCTCGAGATCGTGCAGTCGAGCGCCAATTGCTCGACCTTCCTCGGCCGCGGGCCGGTGGTCGCGGGCATGACGCTGGCCGATATCGATGCCGATCTTGACGCGCTGATACGCTCCATCCTCGATGAACGGCTCGGCACCGTGCCGGTTGCCCTTCGCTGCGTGTTGGGACCGGCGGAGATCGCCTGCGATGTGCTGGTGCATCGCCCGGCCGACGGTGGCCTGACGGTCGAACTCGAACCGGCCGGCGCGGTGGTGGACTTCGCCCGGCAGGTCGAGACGTCATTGCAGCGACTGCTCGGGACCTACACGCTGCAGGCCCTGTGCGACGAGGCGGCGCGCGTCTTCCGTGGTGTCACGGGCTATGACCGCGTGATGATCTATCGCTTCGACGAGGACGGCCATGGCGAGGTGTTCTCCGAGCAGCGGCGGCAGGACCTGGAGCCCTATCTCGGCAATCGCTACCCGGCATCGGACATTCCGCAGATCGCGCGGCGCCTGTATGAGCGCAACCGCGTCCGCGTCCTGATCGACATCAACTACACGCCCGTGCCGATCGAACCGCGCCTGTCGCCGCTGACCGGCGTCGAACTCGACATGTCGATGTGCGTGCTGCGCAGCTCCTCGCCGATCCATGTCCAGTACCTGCGCAACATGGGCGTCGCGGCGACCCTGGTCGCCTCCATCATGGTGGGCGGACGGCTCTGGGGGCTGGTCTCCTGCCACCACTACGTGCCGCGCTTCGCCTCATTCGAGACCCGCGCCGTCTGCGAGATGCTGGCCGAGGCGCTCGGGACCCGTATCGCCGCGCTGGAAAGTTTCGTGCAGGGCCAGGCCGAGATTGCCGTGCGCCGGCTGGAGCAGCGCATGGTCGAGGCGATCTCGCGCAAGGGCGACTGGCGCGTCGCGCTGTTCGACGCGACCGACGCAATCCTCGCGCCAGTCGGTGCGGCCGGCGCTGCCCTGCTGTTCGAGGGCCACGTCCAGACGGTTGGCGAAGTGCCAGGGACCGCCGAACTGCGGGAGATCAGTCGCTGGCTGGATGCGCAAACGCCGGCGCCGGTGATCGCCATCAATGCGCTTGGCGCGCAGGAATCGTCGCTGGCGCGCCTCGCGCCGGTGGCCAGCGGACTGATCGCTGCGTCAATCTCCACGGTGCCGGGCGAATACCTGCTGTGGTTCCGTCCCGAGCAGAAGCGAACAGTGACCTGGGGCGGCGATCCGACCAAGCCCGTGGTCGTCGGCAACAGCCCCTTCGACCTCTCGCCACGGCGATCCTTCGCGCAGTGGCGCCAATTGGTGGAAGGCACCGGCGATCCCTGGACCACGCGCGACCTGACCGCCGCACGCATGATCGGCGAGACGGTCACCGATGTGGTGTTGCAGTTCCGATCCGTCCGCATGCTGATCGCGCAGGACCAGTTGAACCTGGTGCGCGGCCAGGTTCTCGCCTCGGATCTGCCGGTCCTGATCTGTGACCCGACCGGCGTCATCGAGCTGACCAATGCCGCCTTTGAGCGGCTGCTGCCCGAGGCGGCGCGCCCCGTCCCCCGCGACATCGCCGAATTGCTGCGCCACCTGACCGATGACGAGCTGATCCAGCGGCGGCTGCGCGACCTGCTCGGCAACCTGCGCAGCTGGCGGGGGAAATGCGACTGAAGCAAAGCAAGGGCGATGACCTGCCGCTGCTCGTGCGCGCCGATCCGGTTTTTTCGGCGCCGGACCGCGTGCTCGGCTTCGTCTTTCTGTTCAACGACCTGACCCGGCGGAAGGAGGCGGATGCGGCACGCCGGCGCTTCCAGGAGGGCATCGTCGAAGGTCACCGTCCGCGCTCCGGCGGCCTCGGCTCGCATGAGGACCTTGTCTTCCGCACCCTGCTCGCGGCGGTGGTGGAGAATGCCCAGCTGGCGGCGCTGGAGATCACCGATGGCGTGGAGCCCGAGCGGATGCCCGTGCTGCTCGAAAGCGTGCGCGCTTCCGTCGCACGGACCGCGGAGGTGCTCGAAGTGCTGATCGGTCATGCCCAGCATCTGGCGTCGAAGCGGCCCTGACCGTGGACGGGGCCATGCCGCAGCATCCCGTTCCGGGCCGCTCCGCGCGTGATGCCCTGCGCGAGGCGACGGATGCGATCCATCAGCGACTGCATCATCACCCCGCCCTGAGCCGGCTGGCCGACGGCAGCATCTCGGCCGTGGACTACGCCGCCCTGCTGCAGCGCTTCCTGGTCTTTCACGAATCGATCGAAGGCAGGCTCAGCGGCGGGCCGGACCTGCTTCAACACGGCATCGACGTGGCTGAGCGCTGCCGTTCGCCGCTGCTCCGCCGGGACCTCGCCGCCCTTGGCGCCGCGGCAATGCCGTCGCCGCCGCTGGCGGCCAGGATCCTGCCGGTGCCGCACTCCGCTGCCGCCGCGATGGGCTATCTCTACGTCAGCGAGGGGTCGCGGCTCGGTGGGTTGTCCCTGGCGCGAGCCCTGGACCGCCTGTTCGCTTCCGGCACCGTGGCGGGGCGTTCCTTTCTGCTCGGCTACGGCGCGCGGCACGGTGCCATGTGGCGCGCGCTGTGCGACGCCATCGAGCAACTGGGCGCGATGCAGGAAGGCAGGGATGGCATGGTCCACGCAGCCCTGGACGCGTTCACCTTGTTCGAGGCCTGCATCGAGGCATAGTCAGCGCGGCTGGCGCGATCGGCGCGGCCTGGCCCGTGGCTTGGCACGGGCGTCCCGCCATCGGCGCCACAGCGCCATCGCTCCCCACCGCGATCCCCGCCGGGCCGTGTTGCCCCCCTCGGCGCCGCATGACGGCCGTGTCGCTGGGCGCGCAAGCGGATTCAGTCGGACGTCGCCTCCAGCACCAGCATGCGGTCGACCACCGTCGCGACGACCCGAGTGCCGTCGAGCGCCGCGGCTTCCCCGGGTTGAATTTCGACCGGCGCCGCCATCCGGGGTTGGCGCAGCAGCACCCGCGCATGGGCGAGGTCGAGGCCCTCCGGCAACGGCACCTCCGTCCGCCCCGGCACGACGAGGTCGGTTCCCGGCAAGGCGATGTCGCGCGCCGGCTGCTGCAGCCGCACCGTCACCACCGCCGTCCCGCTGACCCAGCCGCGCCAGCGGTCAACCAGTGACCCGCTGCGCAGCGTGAAGCGCGCCGTCACCGCGCCCGATTCCGGCACATAGGCCAGGCGCACCGCCGAGGCGTTGGCGGCGCTGCGCGCCCGGAACACGGCGCCGACGAACGTCTCCCCGGAGGCGAGCCGATAGACGACCTGTTCGAAACCGCGGCTTTGCGGCAGGAGGCCGTGCTCGCCGAAGGAGGCGGTGAGGTCGGCGTCCCGCGTCTCCTCGGTCGTCATCGCCGGCAGGCGGAGCGCCATCGCGATGGGCTCCCTATGGAGTTCGGTCGCCGGCGCAGGCTGCGGTGGCGCGACGACGCGGATGACCATGCGGGCCCGGTCGGCCGCGGTCTGCCCGCGCAGCATCACCGTCACCGAGAGCAGGTGCAGGCCCGGGCGGCCGGTCGTCATCCGCTGGCAGGCGGAAAGCCGCAGGGACGCCGGGTCCTGGTCGGCGAAGTCCTCGGGCGATTGGCAGGGCAGGGTGGTGTCGAGCGGACCGGAGCGGCTTCCCGCGACGGGGCCGATGACGTTCCAGGTCGCGTAGTCAGCGCTCGGCGCGTCGATGCGGCAGACGAGCGTGCGGCCGGCGGCGACATCGGCGACCGGGATCATCGTGCCGCCTTCCGCGACCAGGGCGATGGTCCCGGTGCCATCATCGTCCTCGGTGCCGCAGATCAGCGCCTGCACCACGGGCGGGTAGCCGGCGCTGACCAGGCCGACGGTGTATTGGACGCCGACAACGGCAACGCCGCCGGCGAAGGCGGCGGCGGACGCGATACCGAGGGAGCGGATCCAGGCCCGCCGCCGCCTCGCCTCGGTCGTCGTGGTCTCGTTCGGTGGCATCGGCACCCATACTACCGAGCCGGCGGCATCTTGAAATGACCCGCCGCCGCCCGGTCATCGTCGCGGCATGCGCAACCCCACCGGGGGCACCTGGCGTCAGCCGGCCGCCCTGGACAGGGCTTCGCCATCCGCACCGAGCGTGTCGGCGATGATCTTCCACGGATAGTCCGGCTCGACATAGTCGCCTGGCTTCTGCCGTTTCGGCAGGGCGATCTTCTCCCGCTTCGGCGCCTCGTAGGGGATATGGCGCAGGATGTGCCGGATGATGTTGATCCGCGCGCGCTTCTTGTCGTCCGAAGGGGCGACATACCATGGCGCCCAGGAACTGTCGGTGGCCTGGAACATCGCGTCGCGCGCACGCGAGTAGTCATGCCAGCGGCTGTATGACTTCAGGTCCATCGGCGTGAGCTTCCACAGCTTGCGGCCGTCGTCGATCCGCGCCTCAAGCCGGCGCGTCTGCTCCTCGGGGCTGACCTCCAGCCAATACTTCAGCAGGATGATCCCGGAATCGACGATCGCCCGTTCGACGGCGGGCGCCATCTGCAGGAAACGCTCCACCTGCTGGTCGTTCGCGAAGCCCATCACCCGCTCGACGCCGGCGCGGTTGTACCAGGACCGGTCGAAGATCACGATCTCCCCGGCCGCCGGCAGGTGCGTGATGTAGCGCTGAATATACATCTGCGACTTCTCGCGCTCGGTCGGCGCCGGCAGCGCCACGACGCGGAAGATGCGCGGGCTGACGCGCTCCGTCAGGGCCTTGATGGTGCCACCCTTGCCGGCGCCGTCGCGGCCCTCGAAGACGATGCAGACCTTGGCGCCGGTCTGCTGCGCCCACAGCTGCACCTTCACGAGTTCCACATGCAGCTCGCGCAGGGCGCGTTCATAGGGCTTGCGCTTCAGCCTTCCGTCCGCCCCGACGGGGCCTTCCGCGGCCTTGGGCGCAACGCCCGTGGGCTGCGCCTTGGCTGCGCCCCCCGGCGCCGCGGCCTCGTCCTTCGCGCCCTTGCGATGCTTCTTGCTCATGGCCGGCTCCCGTGCTGCCCGTCGTGTCGCGGCCTATTCGTCCGGATGCCGCCAGGTCAGGAACCAGCCTACGTCCCCTGGCATGCCGCCTGGCCAATCGATGATCTCGACCTGGAGCTGGAAGCCGCGTGGCGCCAGTTCCGTGCTGAAGAAGTCGTAGGCGCGCCTGGGGAAGCCGTCGAGTTTCTCATGCCAGTTCGGGTCGTGGGTGGTGATGCCGCGACCGGAATCCGGCAGCCATTCCGAGGGGAATTGCAGCACCTGGGCGCGCTTCTCCCCATTCTCGATCGCGCGGCGCACGGCTGCGGCGATGCGTTCCATCGCCTCGGGCTGCACCTCGCGTTCCCGGAAGGATTCGCGGATGGCGTCGCGCTCGGCCTTGGCCGCCGCCTCCTGCGCATGGCGCTGCTCCTCCGCGGCCTTGCGGGTCTGGGCGATGGTGTCCCAGATTGCCTGGGCGCTCAGATTGTTGCCATCGACGCTCATGGACGGGGTTCCCTCGGGGTTGCGCCCACCGCGGGGCGTCGGTGAGCGGGGTGGGGCGAAACCTTGCGCCGACCCGATCACGGTTGGGCAAGTATTGATGGTGCCGGAGCCGCGACGCCGGCGGCTTGATATCCATCAAGGGACCCGCTGTCCCAGGCCGGCTTCACGGATTCGGATGCACCCCGCGGGGTGCCCATGCGCGGCGGGCGGTCGCGGTGCACACCTGCTGGCAAATGGCGCCTCTCGGCGGCCGCCGAGGAGGCCCGGGCATGGGGGGCAGGCCCGGCATGGAGCGGGGGAACAGCCATGATCGGCGCCGATGGCGCGCCATGGACCAATATGGAGGTTGGCTTCGCCGGGAAATCCAACTACTCAGGGCGGCATATCGGCATTCATGGCCTGGGCATGCGGCCTGCGTGCAGGATGGCCGCTTGTCTGGCAATGAACGCGCCACGCGGGGTGGCCGGACTCTCGACAACGGCGATGCCCCAGATCATCTTCGAACGGCTTGGACGACCTGGAAAAGTCCAACCGGAACCCCTGAAGCAGGAGAGTAGTAGATAACGATGCAAGGTCTAAAGCGCGACGACTTCAACGCCCGCCGCGAGGCTGCGGAAACCGCCCGGAAGGCAACGCTGGAGCGCTTCCGCGCGCAGCCGCGCCCGGACGACCCCGTGGTGCAGGAACGCCTGGCCGCACAGCGCGCCGTCGCCGAGGCTCGCGAGCAGCGCCGCGCCGAACGCGAGGCCGAGCGGGCTGCGCAGGCCGAAGCCGCGGCCGCGGAAGCCGCGCGCCTGGCCGCCGAGGAAGCCGCTCGCCAGGCCGAGATCGCGCGTCTTGCCGTCGAGCAGGCGAAGCGCGATGCCGAGGCCGCACGCGAAGCCGCCGCCGCGGCCATGGAGCAGGAGGAGCGTGCCGCGCTGCTCGACTCCGAGAAGAAGGCGCGCGCCCTCGCCCTCGCGGCCGAGCAGAAGGCGCTGCGCGACGCGCGCTACGCCGCGCGAAAGGCACGTCGCTAGAGCGGATCCCGGTCAGGTGGAATCACCTGATCGGGTGAAGATGCTCGCCGAAGCAACGGCCCAGAGAGATGTTCGGGAGGCGGAGCGAACGACAGCCGCTCCACTTTCCTGCTTCTGAAGTCCCGCGGACGACGTTCTCGGGCCACCATCCCGTGTCTTGAACGGCCTGCCTGCACGCGCCGCTCGCCGGAGTTCCGGCGGCCGTCGCTGGCAGGACACCATGCCAGGGCCCGATCAGGTCGGGCCAGCCGATCCTGGCAACGGATCTCGCGGCAATAGGTCGTGGGCGTTGGTTTCGTTGGCCAATGCCAATGGAACCCGCTTCAGCCAAACGCAGCCGCCATCGACCCAACCGCACCGTCGCCGGCGCGGGTCTGGCCATCAGGTCTTGGCCTGGTCGTTGCCGAGGAAGCGCGCCACCGCGGCCTCGATCGCCGGCTGGGGATCGTCGGGCGTCGGCAGGCGATAGATGAAGCGGCGGATGCCGATATAGACGATGCCGCCATGCAGGTTCCACATATCCTCCATGGCGGGGCGCGGCCCACCGCGCGCGGCGGCGATCTCGTCGGCCATCGGCGCGAGCAGCCTGTCGCCCACATGGCCGAGGTAGCGCCGGTTCAGCGCATCGCCCGCGAGCCCCGCCCACATGAAGATCCGCATCCATTCATAGGTGAAGATCGCCGCGGTGTACTGGCGGTAGAAGTGGCATAGCCGCTCGCGCAGCGGCACGCGGCGGTCGCGGATCTCCTCGATCCAGCGCGGGTCGAGGCGGCCGAGATAGACGCGCTCGAACACCGCCTCGGTCAGTTCCGCCTTGCTGGCGAAATACTTGTAGAGCAACGCCTGGGTCACGCCCGCGCGGCGGGCGAGGTCGCGCGTCGTGCCGGCGAAGCCGACCTCGGCGAACCAGGCGACGGCGGCGCACAGGATCTGCTCCCGGCGCGCTTCCGGATCCAGTCGGCGGCGCGTGGGCGGCGCGATTCCGTCCAAGGCGATGCGTCCCCAACCCCATGCTTGACATGATCATGGCCTTCGTTGATCAAATGATCAACAAGCGACGTCGCCGACCGAATGCGCCGTCAGGGAGACGTTCCGGATGAAGTGGCCAGCCATCGGGTATGTGCGGGCGGCAAGCCTCGACGATGCTGTGGCGCCTCCAGGCCGAGCATGGCGCCGCGGCGCAGCTGCTGGCCGGCGGCCAGACGCTGCTCGCGACGCTCGCCTTCCGGCTGTCGGACCCGAGGATCCTGGTGGACATCACGCGCATCGCGGCTTTGCGCGGCGTCACCGTGCAGGGTGAGCGTGCTGCGCATCGGCGCGCTGACGACGCCACGCCGAACTCGGGCGCGATCCGCTGGTGGCGCGGCACGCCCCGCTGCTGGCGCAGGCCGTGCCGCTGATCGCCCATCCGGCCATCCGCAATCGCGGCACGATCGGCGGCAGCCTGGCCTATGCCGATCCGGCGGCGGAACTGCCGGCCTGCGTCGTGGCGCTTGGCGCGACCATCCTCGCCGTGTCGCCGCGTGGCGAGCGGCGGCATCCCGGCCGCGGACTTCTTCACCGGCCTGCTGCAGACGGCGCTTGAGCGCCGGCGAGATCATCGCCGCGGTGGAGGTGCCCTGCGCGGCGGCCGACGACGCGCAGCACGATCATCGAGGTGGCGCGCCGGTCGGGCGACTATGCGATGGCGGGGCTGGCGGCGTGCGCTGGCGCTCGACGGCGATGGCCGGGTCGGCGTCGCCGCGGCTCGTCTTCTTCGGCGTCGGCAGTGGCCCGGTGCTGGCGGCACGCGCCGGCGCGGCCCTGGACGGTCGCATCCTGGATGCCGCGGCGATCGCCGCGGCACAGGCCGCGCTGGCCGATGACCTCGACCCGCCCGCCGACATGCACGGCCCGCCCGCGATGAAGCGCCATCTGGCGCGCGTGCTGACGCAGCGCGCCTTGTCAGCATTCCTGCCCGCCAAGGAGCATCGCCGCATGAGCGAAGCGCCTGGACATCACCCTGACGGTCAATGGCGAGCGCGTGTCGCGCAGCGTCGAGGCGCGGCGGCACCTGATCGACTTCCTGCGCCTCGACCTCGGCCTGACCGGCTCGCATGCCGGCTGCGAGCATGGCGTCTGCGGCGCCTGCACGGTGCGGGTGGATGGCGAGATCGTGCGCGGCTGCCTGGTGCTGGCCGCCAGCCTCGACGGCGCCGAGGTCGACGACGATCGAGGGCCTGACCGACAGCCGGCGAAGTCGCCGACCTGCAGGACGCCTTCGTCGCGCGCAACGCCGCGCAATGCGGCTTCTGCACGCCGGGCATGGTGATGGCGGCGGCCGACATCCTGCGCCATCATCCCGACCGCGACGCGGGCGGAGATCCGCGAGCATCTGTCGGGCAACTACTGCCGCTGCACCGGGCTACCAGGCGATCGTCGACGCGGTGGAGCAGACGCTGGCCGCGCGTCGGGAGGACGCGCGATGAATGAGATCCGGACGCCGGAGACCATCGGCCTGTCGCGCGAGGACCTGCCGAATTCCTATATCGGCCGGTCGGTGCCGCGGCCCAACCTGCCGAAGCTGGTGCAGGGGCGCGCCACCTACACCGACGACGTCGTGCTGCCGCGCATGCTGCACGCCGCCTTCGTACCGCAGCCCGCATGCGCATGCGCGGATCCGTCGCATCGACACCGCGGCGGCGATGCAGGTGCCGGGCGTGCGTGCGCGTCTTCACCGGCGCCGACATCGCCAAGGTCTGCGACCCCTGGGTGGCGGTGCTGGCGCATCTCAAGGGCATGAAGTCGGCGCCGCAATACGCGCTGCCGCTGGATCGCGCGACCTGGCAGGGCGAAGCGCTCGTCGCCGTCGTCGCCGACAGCCGCGCCGCGGCCGAGGATGGCGTCGCCGCGTTGGACGTGACCTTCGAGCCATTGCCGGCGCAGACGGACATGGAGACGGCGCTCGCGCCCGGCGCGCTGGTGATCCATCCGGACCTCGGCGACAACCTGGCCTTCCAGCGCACCGCCGAGCAGGGCGACGTCGAGGCGGCCTTCGCCGCGGCGCACAAGGTGGTGGAGGCGACGCTTCGTCAGCGGCCGCCATACCGGCGTGACGCTGGAGCCGCGCTCGATCATCGCCGACTACAACCGCGCCGACGACACGCTGACCGTGCATCACTCGACCCAGGCGCCGCACATGATGCAGGGCGTCTTCGCCAAGCAGCTGCGGCATGGAGGAGGGCGGCGTCCGCGTCATCTGCAAGGATGTCGGCGGCTCCTTCGGCATCAAGGTGCATGTCTATCCCGACGAGGTCGCGGTCGCCGCGATGTCGCGCATCCTGGGCCGCCCGGTGAAGTTCATCGCCGACCGCTTCGAGAGCTTCGCCTCCGACATCCATGCGCGCGACCATCGTCATCAAGGGCCGCATCGGCGTGGATGCGGAGGGCACGATCCTCGCCTTCGACATCGACGACCTGACGGGCATCGGCCCCTATTCCGTCTATCCGCGCACCAGCGCGGTCGAGGGCAACCAGGTCGTCAACCTGTGCGGCGGGCCCTACGATTTCGCGCACTACCGCTGCACGACGACGGTCGTGCTGCAGAACAAGGTGCCGACCTGCCAGTATCGCGCGGTCGGCCACCCGATCGCCACCGCGGTGACCGAGGGCCTGGTGGACATGGCCGCGCGATGCGATCGGCATGGACCCGATCGAGATGCGCCGGCGCAACCTGATGCGCGACGACGCCTATCCCTTCACCTCGCCGGCCGGCATGAAGTTCGAGGGGCTGTCGCACCACGCGTCGCTGGCCAAGCTGCTGGAGATGATGCCGCTCGATCGCATCCGCGCCGAGCAGGCGGCGCAGCGCGCGCAAGGGCGTCTATCGCGGCCTCGGCATTCGCGAGCCTTCATCGAACTGACCAACCCCTCGCCCTTCATGTACGGCATCGGCGGCGCGCGCATCTCGGCGCAGGATGGCTGCACGGTGCGGATGGACCCGGACGGATCGGTGGTGGCGGCCTCCGGCGTGACCGAGCAGGGGCAGGGGACCGAGACGATCCTCGCGCCAGATCGTCGCGCACGGCGTCGGCGTGGCGGTCGAGCAAGGTGCGCGTCGTCACCGGCGACACGCAGAACACGCCCTATGGCGGCGGCACCTGGGCCTGCCGCGGCGCGGGCATCGGCGGCGAGGCGGCGCTGCAATCGGCGCTCGCGCTGAAGGACCAGATCCTGCAGGTCGCCGGCGCCATGCTGCAGGCGGCACCCGCCACGCTCGACATCGTCCTCGGCGAGGTCGTCGACAAGGCGACCGGCGCGCCGCGCATGCCGCCTCGCCGAGCTCGGCCGCATCGTCTATTTCCGCGGCGACACGCTGCCCAAGGACCTGCCGCGCGAATTCGTCCAGACGCGCCACTACATCACCAAGGACTATCCCTTCGCCTTCACCAACGGCATCCAGGCCTGCTGGGTCGAGGTCGATGTCGACGACCGGCATGGTCAAGCTGCTGAAGCACTGGTGCGTCGAGGATTGCGGCCGCGTGATCAACCCGATGCTGGTCGACGAACAGGTGCGCGGCGGCATCGTGCAGGGCCTCGGCGGCGCGCTCTACGAGCACTGCGTCTATGACGAGCAGGGCAATCTGCTGACCGACCACCATGGCCGACTACCTGGTGCCGATGGCGGCCGAGATGCCCGACATCCATGTCGGCCACGTCGAGACGCCGACGAAGGAAAGCCTGCTCGGCGCCAAGGGCGCCGGCGAGGCCGGCACCGCCGGCGCGCCCGGCGCGCTGATGAATGCGATCAACGACGCGCTGCGCCCGCTCGGCGCGCGTCGTGACGGAACAGCCTTTCACCCCGGCCCGCATCCTGCGCGCGCTGGGAACGATCTGAAAAAATTCCCTGGGAGGACCAAAGACATGATCACACCCCGCCGCAGCCTGCTGGTCGGCGCCTCCGCGCTGCCGCTGTTCTCGATCCGCGCCCAGGCGCAGTCGACGCTGAACATCACCATCGCCTCCAGCCACCCGGTCGCGGTGTTCTGGGTCGCCATGATGAAGAACGTGTTCCAGCCGGAGGTGGACAAGATCCTCCGCGACAATGGCAACACCCACAAGATCAACTGGCGCGAAGCCTATGGCGGCACGCTGTATCGCTTCCAGGACACGATGGAGGCGGTGCGCGACAACATCACCGACATCGGCTACGTCGGCACGCTCTGGGAAGGCAGCACCATGCCGCTGCAGAACGTCACCTACTTCACGCCCTTCGCCACCGGCGACCACGGCGTGGTGGCGAACGCCTTCGAGCGCATGAACGAGACGGTGCCCGCCATCCGGCAGAACTGGGAGGGGCTCAACATGATCCCCTTCACCTCCTACATCACCGACAGCTACCACCTGTGGACCAACTTCCCGGTGCGATCGGTGGACGACCTGCGCAACCGGAAGATCTCGGCGCCGGGCACCTCGGCCAACTGGCTGCAGGGCACGGGTGCGACGCCGGTCGATGGCGCGCTGACCACCTACTACACCGACATCCAGACCGGCGTGTCCGAAGGCGCGCTTGTCCTTCTTCGTCGGCATCCTGCCGACGCGCGTCTATGAGGTCGCGAAGTACATCACCAAGGTGGACATCGGCGCGATGTATGTCGGTGGCATCGCGGCCAACCGCCAGCGCTACAGCCGCTGGCCGGAGCCGGTGCGCCAGGCGATGGTCACCGCGGGCAAGACGACGACGCAGCGCCACATCGAGGACGTCTCCCAGCGCATCGCCTCGGCCGAACGCGAGATGGTCGCCAAGGGCGCGATCGTCTCGACCCTGCCGCCGGCCGAGCGCGCGCGCTGGATCAGCGGCCTGCCCAACATCGCCAAGACCTGGGTCGACAGCTCCGGCCCGGCGGCGCCCGACGTGCTGCGTGCCTATTTCGCCGCGATCCGCGCCGCCGGCCAGACCCCGGGCCGGAACTGGGACCAGGAAGTCTGACGATCAGGAAGGGGCGCCGCTATGGCCGATGACGTGGACATGGCGGCGCTCGACGCCGATGCGCCACCACAGGGTTTCGACCCGGTGCGGATGCTGCTCGATGGCCTCGCCGCCATCGGCACGATCTGGACCTTCGCGCTGATGCTGCTGATCTGCGCCGACGTGATCGGGCGCTCCTTCCTCAATGCGCCGATCACCGGCGTGTCCGAGATCGCCGCGCATTCGGTCGTCGGCATCGTCTTCCTGCAGATCGGGGCGACCATCTACCACCGTCGCATGACGCGGGCGGACTTCCTGATCGAGCGCATCACGCGCCGGCTGCCCGTGCTCGGCGGGCTGCTCGAAACGCTGTTCCTCGTGGTCGGCGCGCTGACCATGGCCTTCGTCGCCCAGGCGGCCTGGCCTGGCCTGTGGAACTCGGTCGACGCTGCATGAGTTCTTCGGCGTGCAGGGTGTCTTCACCATCGCGACCTGGCCGTTCCGCGCGCTGATCGTGCTCGGCGGCGCGGCGGGCGCGCTGGCCTATGCCATGCTCGCATTGTTCGAGGCACGACGCCTGCTCACGGTCCGGGCGGCCTGACCGGCATGGACGAGATAACGCTTGGCTTCGTGCTCGTCGGCGCGATGGTGGGGCTCATCCTGATCGGGCTGCCCATCGGCATCACGCTCATCTCCTCGGCCGCCGTCGGCGTCTGGCTGATCCGCGACAATCCGGACCTCGCCTTCCGCTTCACCGCGATGGCGACCTATTCCGGCATCCAGGACTATCTGTTCGCCACCATCCCGCTGTTCGTGCTGATGGGTCTGCTGGTCAGCGTCTCGAATGTCGGCAAGGACACCTTCGAGGTCGCCGCAGGTGCTGACGCGGCGCGTGCGCGGCGGCCTCGGCATGGCGACCGTCGGTGCGAATGCGGTGTTCGCCGCGGTGACCGGCGTATCCATCGCCTCGGCCGCCGTCTTCACCAAGGTCGCGGTGCCGGAGATGACGCGCCACGGCTATACCGCGCGCTTCGCGACCGGCACCGTCGCGGGTTCGTCCATCCTCGGCATGCTGATCCCGCCCTCGCTGCTGATGATCGTCTACGGCGTGCTCGCCGAGGTCTCGATCGGGCGGATGTTCATCGCCGGGCATCATCCCCGGCATCCTGATCGCCCTCGGCTTCGCCGTGATGATCTTCGCTGATGGCCACCTTCTTCCCGCGATGGGTCTATGATGACGCGGTCGCCGCGCAGGCGATCAGCGAACGCGTGATGCCGGCGCGGCGAGATGGTCGCCAAGGCGGTGCCGATCATGATGCTGGTCGTGCTGATCCTGGGCGGGCTCTATGGCGGGTTCTTCACCCCGACCGAGGCCGGCGCCGTCGGCGCCGCCGGCGCGCTCGTCATCGCGCTGATGCGCCGGCAACTGGGCTGGGCGCGCTTCTGGCGCGTGCTGAAGGAGACGGGCCTGGTCTCCGCCTCCATCCTGTTCCTGCTGATCGCCGCGGGCCTCTATTCGCGCATGCTGTCCATGGCCGGCATCCCGCAGGCGATCGGCGACATGGTCGAGCATCTCGGCCTCGGTCCCTACGGGTTCCTCGCCGCCTTCGTCGTGATCGTGCTGCTGATGGGCATGATCCTCGACAGCACGTCGATCCTGCTGATCATGGTGCCGATCGGCACGCCGATCGCGCAGGCGATGGGCTTCGACCTGGTGCATTTCGGCATCGTCGTCATCATCGCGGTCGAGATGGGGCTGCTGACACCGCCCTTCGGCATCTCGGTCTTCACCGTGAAGACCACCATCGCCGACCCGCGCATCGGCATCGAGACCGTCTTCACCGGTGCCCTGCCCTTCGTCGCGGTGATGGGGGTGGCGCTTGTGCTGGTCGCCCTCATCCCGGACCTGGCAACCGTGCTGGTGCGCTGACCGGGCCGCGCCCGCTCACGCCCCCCGGAACACCGGTGCCCGCTTTTCCCGGAAGGCCGCCAGGCCTTCCTGGATATCCGCGCTTTCCTTGCAGGCGCGTGCCCGCGCCTCGCAGGCCGCGACATCCAGCGCCCCGTGGCCGATCTCGTTCAGCGCCTGCTTCATGCCCTGCACGGCGAGCGGCGCCATCGACGACAATGTCTCGGCCAGGCGATCCACCGCCGCATCCAGCGCATCCGGGCCGACCAGCTGCGTCAGGTAGCCGATGCGCAGCAATTCCTCGGCGCCGAGCTTCTCGGCGGTCAGGAACAGGCGCTTCGCGTTGTTCAGGCCAAGGCGCGAGACGTAGCGCCGAAGCCCGCCCGGATAGTAGTGCACGCCCAGCCGCCCGGCCGGCATGAACATCTCCATGCCGGTGACGCCGATGCGGAAATCCGCGGTCAGCGCAAGGTCGGTGGACCCGCCATAGACGCCGCCCTGCAGCCGGCAGATCGTCGGGACCCGCAGCCTTTCGAAGCGGTCGACCATGGCGTCGAAGCCCGGCGCGCGGGCGGCGGCCTCACGGTCCTCGGCGAAGCCGCCAAGATGGAAGCCGGCGCTGAAGGCGGGGCCGCTCGCCGCGAGCACCAGCACGCGCAGGTCGCGATTCGCCTCCACGGTATCGAAATGCTCGAAGATACGGGTGATGTCGCCGGGCTCGATGCGGTTGCGGTGGCGGGCGCGGTGCAGGCGGATGGTGGCGCGGCGCCCGGCGATCTCGAGGCTCGGCGGGTCAAGGCGGCTGTCTTCGGTCATGGCGTTCCCCTTAAGGCGCCATGGTTCCCGAAACCGGCGCCGCTGACCATGCCTGCCTGCGCCGCCGATGGCGGGGCGCGCCGCCCTACCAGCCGCAGAGCCGCCGCCCTGTCCGGTTATGCGCCAGGATCTGGCGCGCGGTCTCGGCGCTCAGCCCGTCCTGCACGTCGACCAGGATCGGCCGCCAGGCGTCACAGCCCGCGCCGCCAGTCCCGGCGCAACTCGTCAGCAGGATCGCCAGCGCGATCCACAGCGCGGTCCACTTCATTCCTGACCTCCCGCGCGCGGGCGGCGCGCTCCAGCGTTGCGGTCCTCGATGCGGTGCGCCCGTCGCGCCGGCCGGCGGCATAGGCCGCGAGCAGCACGGCGAGTGCCGCCCCCGCCGCCGCGACCCATCCCGCCGCGCGTGACCAGGCGGCGGCCAGCAGGGCGATGATCGCGCTCATGCCGCCCGTCGCGACCGCTGCCAGATGAACCAGGCCGCCGCCGCGAGGATCAGCGCCGCGGCGACCCAGGGGCCGAGGGCGCGGGCCAGGTCCGCCGCGCCGCCCAGATGCGGGGCGACCTGCGGCAAGCGCCTCGGTTGCCGCGACGCCGCCGACGCCGGCCGCCGCGGTGCCGGCGGCCGCGCGGGCCGTGCCGCTGCGCGCCACCGCCGCACGCCCCGCTGGCCACGACGCCGGCGAGGCGCAACCCGGCGTCGATGGTCGCGCCGGTCATACGGGTTGCCGCCGAGTTCATGGACGATGATCGCCTCGACCAGCGGGCGCAGGTCCTCGTGGCGATGCAGGTCGAGTTCGGCGCGCGGGTGGCGGTCCATCCGCCGCGCGACCGCGGCGATGTAGGCTTCCGTGTCGTTCTCGGCCCCCGGCGCCCAGCGGGTGACGATGCCGCGGATGGTCCGCAGCCCATGGCGGTCCTGGTAGGTCGTCAGCAGCAGCGCCAGGGCGCGGATGCCGTATTCATGCGAGACGAAGCGCGCGAAGCGGGCGCGGCCGCCCGGCGGCGCCGGCTCGATTGGCGGATCGTCCAGCCCTGCCAGCGATTGGCCGGCAGGTGGTCGATATTGCCCGGGTTGCGGTTGCGGTAGCCGCGCGTCTGACGGGGGTCCATGGGTCATCCTCGGAGAGTGGGGAAGGCTGGCCCCGGACGGTGCTTCCGGGGCATCCTCGGGCGATGGGCCAGCGTGTGCGGATGGTGGCGGTGCGGGTGGCGGCGATGCTGGGGCTCATGCTCCCGGCGGGCGGCGTGGCGGCGTCCTGCATCCAGGTGGTCCGCCATGCCGAGGCGCGTGACGATGCGCTGGCCTTCAGCGCCGGCGTGCAGCGCGCCGTGCGCATGCAGATCGAGCGCAACGACAGTTGCACGCCCGACCTGCATGTCAGTTTCATGGTGGTCGAGCTGGCCGTCATCGCCGGGCGTTCCGGGCGCGGCTACCTGGTCACCTATGCGGTCACCGATGAACGGGACGGCGACCTGCGGCCGCATATGGGCGCGACCTGGGCGATGGACCGCACCCAGGCGCTGCTGGATGCGGGCCAGTCGGCCGGGGCCGGCATCCGGGGGCGCTCGCCTGGGTATTAGGGCCGTCTTGGCTCGCCCTGGCTCTGATCCCGCATCCCTGCGGTCATCGTCACCCGGCCAGGTGATTCCACCAGGCCGGGATCTGTCCCGGCCCGGCCGTCAATCCGCCAGAACAGTGAGGCTCTCGGCCGGGACGGTGACGCTGCCGGCGGCGCCCAGCGTGGCCGGGGAACCGAGCGCGGCCCAGGCCAGCGCATTGCCGCCCGCCACCGCGTCGAACAGGCCGATATGGGTCAGCGTGCCGACCGCGGCGGTGAAGCCGAAGCGCAGCGGCGCCGCATTGCGCTGCGTGCCGCTGCCGGTGAAGGACACCGGCAGGCGGGCATAGCCGGTCGACGGCGCCGGGTTCGCCGGTCAGCCCGGCGGCATCGGTGCCGCCGGTGCCAAGGCCGACCCAGATGGCGGTCGGCAGGGCAGGCTGCCGCCCGGTCAGGGAGCGGGCGAGCAGGTTCTTCGCGTAGTCGGTCAGCGCGGTCATGGCTGTGTCTCCTTCGCTCGCGTTGCGTTCAGCTCACCACCGCGCCGTCGGGCCAGCGCCAGCTGGCGCCGTCGCTGATCGCGAAGCGCTTGTTCGCCGTTCCGTCCGACACGTAGATCAGGCAGCGCGCGAAGGTCGCCGCCGCGGGCAGCGTCGCGACCGTGTAGGTCGGCAGCCGGAAGGGCGCCGTGCTCTCGACGAAGGCGGTGCCCTTGGGCGAGAGCTGCAGCGCGATGTTGCCGTCGGTGCCCTGCGGCGATGAAGCGCGGCGTGCCGCCCGATGCGGCGGCGTCGGCCCGGATGTAGTTGCTCGGCGTGCCGGTGGCGTTCACCTCGAAGGACGGTCTGGCCGCGCGTCTGCAGCCGGATCGTCGAGGTGCCCTTGGCGGCGATCGTCAATCGCGATGTTGGTGTCGGTGCCGTGTGCCGCGATGGACGGCGTACCGGCGGCGATCGCGCCGGTGACGATGACGCGGTTGACGCTGTTGGTCGGCGTGGTGACGCCGAAGCCGTGCGCGCCTGATGCGCCGCCCATCGTCACCGTGCCGGCCGAGGATGCGCGCAGCACCTCGACCCCCGCCGCCGACGCCGCGACTTCGGTCGCCGGAGGGCGCGAAGAGGCCGCTGTTGTCGGTGCCGAGCATGACGCCGGGGCGGTCGATGCGCCCGGCCGGCGCGCCAAGCGCCACATGGCCATTGGTGCCGCTGTTCAGGAGCGGCCCGGCATTGCCGTTGCCCAGCAGTGCCGGGCTGCCGAGATGGACCGCATTGGGCGTGCCGCTGGCGACGTTGGCGAGATGGATCGCCGCCGAGCCGTCGTTGAGCCGGTTGAAGTACTCGGCCCGGAAGGAGAAGATGTCGAGCCGGCTGCCGGTGCCGTTCACGCGGATCGCGTTGCTCTCGGCGTCGTCGATGCGCAGGTTGCCGATCTGCAGCCGCGCATTGTTGCCGTCGATGCGGATGCCGGTGCCGCCCGCCAGCGGCTGGCCGCCGGAATTGAACAGTTCCGACTGCGTGGTGGCATTGGCGATCTGGCCGGTGACGCCGTTGCTCTCGATCCAGATCGGGTACAGCGCGAAATCCGCATAGAGGCTGCCGACATAGAATTTCGAGATGGTGCCGCGGCCGACCGGAGCGAAGCGCAGCACCGAGCGCGCGCCGAGGGCGAAGACGTCGTCGATGAAGATGCCATCGACCCGGCGCAGCACCACCGCGTCGCTGTTCTGCTGCTGCCAGCGCACCACGTCGTCATCCGCGCTGGCGAAGGGCCAGAAATGGACATGCTGGATGCGGCAGGTGTCGTAGGCGCGGTCGATCTCGACGCCGGTGGTGAAGACCTGGCCGCGCAGGCTCTCGATGTTCAGCCGGCCGGAATTGTCGCACCAGATGCCGCGATTGACCGCCACCAGCAGCACGTTCTTGAACTCGACCGCGCCCTGGCAATCCTGCACGCGGAAGACGAAGTCGTAGTCGGTCGGCGCCCAGCCCGGCACCTGCGCGGCGGCATGTGCGTCTGGCGCACCGCGATGTCGCGCACGGTCGAGCCGCGCGCACCGCCGCCGGTGAAGGTGAAGGGCGTGAAGCCGGTGGTGTCGATGCGACAGCCAGGTGCCGTCGGCGATCGCCGAGCCCTCGGTGAAGCCGGCGCCCTGGAAGATGATGGCGACGCTGTCGACCACCACCGGGCTGGCGAGGCGATAGGCGCGCGGACCGAATTCCAGGATGCCGCCGCCGGCCGCGTTCATCGCGTCGACCGCCGCCTGGATCGCCGGCGCGTCGTCGGTCGTGCCGTCGCCGACGGCGCCGAAGTCCCGCACATGATAGGCGCGGTCGGCCAGGATGCCGCTGCGCAGCTGCGCGAGCGTCGTCCGGCGCGTGACGGCCGAACCGCCGCTGCCCTGGACGATGGGCAGCAGGTCGGTATCCGCCGCCGTGCTGATCGCCGGCAGCGCGCTGATCTTCGTATCGGACATGAAGGTCTCCCTGTGGGGGCTGGGGACGGGAAGGGATGGGGGCGGGCGCTTGTTTCCCGCGTGCGGCGCTCGCGGCATCTCCGGCGAGCCGGGCGACCAGGCAGGCGACCGGAAGCGACGGCCGGTGGCCTGCGATCGACCTCCGCGGCAGTTCGCGGGCAGGACCCTAGAGGAGCAGGCGGGCGCCGTTCTCGAGCAGCAGCGTGCCGCCGGCCTCGCGCAGCAGGCGCGGCGGCTGGGCTCACGGCGAAGGGCGGCGAGAGGGCGAAGTTCGCCGGGTCCGCGGCATCGACGGCGAGCAGGTGGAAGCCGCCGCCGGGCTGCGGCGCGACGAAGTTGGCCACCGCGCGGCCGGCGATCACCGGCACCGTCTGCGCCGCCGCCACCTCCGCCCCGCTCGCGGTGCGGAAGTAGAAGGTGATCTGCGCTGATCGGGCCGGTGATGGTCGCACCCGCCGCGCAGCGTATCGGCCGGGAACAGCAGGTCCGGCGGCGCGTCGAGCACGATCGCCCGCGGCACCACGGAGGCGGCGAGCGCGACATCGGCGAGCAGCGTCGCCGAGCGCAGCAGCGCCGGCGCGCCGCCGGTCGCATCGACCGTGACGCCGCCGCCGGCGATCGAGCCGCCGCGGATCGGCACCATCGCCGTCGCATCCGCCGCCTGGACGATGACGATGTCGCCCGGCAGCAGGCGCGTGGCGGCCGGCGCGAAGTAGCCGGGCGCGAGCACGCTCGCCCGGTCGTCATCGGTGCGGTAGTGCCACAGGGTGAAGCCGTTCGCGGTGGTCAGTGCCGCGAGGCCGCTGGAGAGGAAGGGCATGCATGGCTCCTCGCCCGCCGCAGACGGAAGGCGCGGGCCTTCCGCCGGGGCGGGTGCTGGGGGTCGGGCTGTCGGGGATGGGCGGGGCGGGCGTCGGACGCAGTTCGCCCCTTGATGTGGCGTCGAGTACAGGAAAAATAGCCCCGAAGTCAAGGGAAATAATCCTATGTTTCGCGCCGTGCCGTCGGGGGATGGCAGGGGCCGCGCGCATGGTTAGTCTCGCCCGATCCGCCGACCGCTGCCCGAGGGACCGCGCCGATGTTCCGACGCCTGCTGCCGCTGCTTGCCCTGCTGCCGATGACCATGCCGGCCGTCGCGCAGGACCGCGTGCTCAACGTCTACAACTGGTCGGACTACATCGACCCCTATGCGGTGGCCCGCTTCACGCGGGAGACCGGCATCCGCGTCCGCTACGACGTCTATGACAGCCTGGAGACGCTGGAGGGCCGGCTGTCGGCCGGGCGGTCGGGCTACGACATCGTGGTGCCGACCAGCGAGCCGACCTTCGCCCGCCTGGTGCGCGCCGGCGCGCTGCGGCCGATCGACCGCGCGGCGGTGCCGAACTGGCGCAACCTCGACCCCGTGCTGATGGACCGCGTCGCGGCGATCGACCCCGGCAACCGGCATGGCGCGATCTACCTGTGGGGCACGGTCGGGCCTCGGCATCCGGGTGGACCGCGTGCGCGCGGCGCTCGGCGACGTGCCGCTCGACAATCTCGACATCCTGCTGAAGCCGGAGAATGCCGCCCGCCTCGCGCGCTGCGGCATCATGGTGATGGACAGCCCGACGGATGTGATGCCCTCCGTGCTGCGCTGGCTCGGCCGCGACCCCAACAGCAACGCGGCCGAGGACCTGCGCGCCGCCGAGCAGGCGCTGATGGGCATCCGCCGCGCATGTGCGGGCCATCATCGCCTCCTCCTCGATCCTCGATGCGCTGGCGACCGGGGAGGCCTGCGTCGCGCTCACCTATTCCGGCGACGTGATCCAGGCCGGCGCGCGGGCGCGCGAGGCCGGCCGCGGTGTCGAGGTCGGCTACGTCATGCCGCGCGAGGGCGCGCAACTGTGGTTCGACATGATGGCGATCCCGGCCGATGCGCCGAACCCCGAAGCCGCGCAGCAATTCATCAACTTCCTGCTGCAGCCGGACGTGATGGCCGGCATCACCAACCAGGTCCGCTACCCAATGCGGTGCCGGCCAGCCGGCCGCTGGTCGATGAGGCGGTGCGCAACGACCCGCAACGTCTTCCCCGATCGGCCGAGGCGCTGTCGCGCACCTTCGTCGCCGGCACGCCGCCGCGCGAGGCCGAGCGCGCCCGCACGCGGCTGTGGTCGCGCTTCAAGGCGGGGCGGTAGCTTGACCGGCCGCGCCGCCGCCGCTGCTGCGCGCCGAGGCGATCACCAAGCGCTTCGGCGCGACCCTGGCGCTCGACGCGCTCGACCTCGACCATCGCGCGAGGGTGAATTCTTCGCCCTGCTCGGCGGCTCCGGCTCCGGCAAGTCCACGCTGCTGCGCATCATCGCCGGCTTCGAGACGCCGGATGCCGGCCGGCTGCTGCTCGATGGCGCGGACATCGCGCGCCACCCCGCCCTGGGCGCGGCCGGTGAACATGATGTTCCAGTCCTATGCGCTGTTCCCGCATCTGAGCGTCGCCGACAACGTCGCCTACGGGCTGCGCCGTGCCGGCGTGGCGCGGGCCGAGGCCGCGTCGCGCATGGCCGCGGCGCTGGCCATGGTGGGCTGGCCGGCTTCGACCGGCGGCGCCCGCACCAGCTTTCGGGCGGGCAGAAGCAGCGCGTCGCGCTGGCGCGCAGCCTGGTGATGCGGCCGCGGCTGCTGCTGCTCGACGAGCCGCTCGGCGCGCTCGATGCCGGGCTGCGCGAACGCACCGGCTTCGAATTGCGCGCCCTGCAGCGCGAGACCGGCGCCGCCTTCGTCATGGTCACGCATGACCAGGAGGAAGCGCTGGCGCTGGCCGATCGCGTCGCCGTGCTGGAGGCCGGGCGCATCGCGCAGCTCGGCCCGCCGCGCGCGATCTATGAACGCCCGGCCTCGCGCTTCGTCGCCCGCTTCCTGGGGGCGGCGAATGTGCTGGAGGGCGTCGCCGCGCCGGCGGCTTCGACAGCGCCGAGGCCGGCGCGACCTTCGCCGGCGCCATCCCGGCCGGCACCGTGGCGGTGGCGCTGCGGCCCGAGCGCATCCGCGCTCGCATCCGGGTGCGACGGGCCCGAACACGGCGCGCGGCGTGGTCGAGGACGCCGCCTTCCGTGGCGACGACACGCTGCTGCTGGTGCGCCTGGCCGGCGGCGCCGTGCTGCGCGTGGCCCATGCCGAGGAGGATGGCGCGCCACCCGCTCGCGGCGCCGAGGTCGCCCTCGCCTGGGACGGCGCCGACGTGGTGCCGCTCGCCTCATGAGGGGGCGGCTGGCGATCCTGGCGCCGGTCTGGGCCTGGCTGCTGGTCTTCGTCGCGGCGCCGGCGGCGATCCTGCTGGCGATCGCGCTGGCCGAGGCCGATCCCGGCGTGCCGCCCTTCCGCCTGGCCTGGTCGCTGGCGGGCTTCGGCACGCTGGTCGAGGACACCTACTACCTCGATGCGCTGCTGACGGCGCTGCGCGTCGCGGCGATGACGGCGGCGGGCTGCCTGCTCATCGCCTATCCCATGGCGATCGGCATCGCGCGGGCGGCGCCCGGGCGGCGGGTGCTGCTGCTGGCCCTGCTGATGCTGCCCTTCTGGACCGGCTTCCTGCTGCGCGTCGGCGCCTGGATCGGCCTGCTGCGCGACGAGGGGTGGATCAATGGCGTGCTGATCGGCGCTCGGCATCACCGAGGCGCCGCTGCCGCTGCTCTATACCGAGGGCGCGATGCTGGTCGGCATGGTGCATTCCTACCTGCCCTTCGCCGTGCTGCCGCTGTTCGCCGCGCTGCTGCGGCTCGACCCGACACTGGGGGAGGCGGCGGCCGATCTCGGCGCCCGGCCGGCGACCGTCTTTTTCACCGTGACGCTGCCGGTGACCGCGCCGGCGGCGGCGGCGGGCTTCCTGCTGGTGTTCATCCCGGCCGCCGGCGAATTCGTCATCCCCGAGCTGATGGGTCCGCCCGAGGCGCAACTGGTCGGGCGCGTGCTGTGGCAGGAATTCTTCCAGAACCGCGACTGGCCGGTGGCGGCCGTCGCTGGCCGTCGCGTTGCTGGCGTTGCTGCTGGTGCCGATCCGCCTGTTCCAGCGGCTTGAGGCGCGGCCATGAGGCGCGGCCGCTTCGTCACCGTGGCGATGGCGTGCGGGCTTCGCCTTCCTCTGGCTGCCGATCCTGCTGCTGGTGATCTACGCCTTCAGCGCCGACCGCATTCCGTTCCAATGGGGCGGCTTCTCGCTGCGCTGGTTCGCCGCACTGGCGGCCAATGAGCGGATGATCGAGGCGGCGGGCCTGTCGCTGCGCGTCGCGGCCGGGGCGGCGAGCCTGGCGGTGCTGCTCGGCGGCGCGGCCGGCTGGGTGCTGGCGCGGTTCGGCCCGTTCCGCGGCCGGGCCGCTGTTCGGGGCGCTGATCGGCGCGCCGCTGGTGCTGCCGGAGGTCGTCACCGGCCTGTCGCTGTTGCTGCTGTTCGTGGCGCTGGAGGTCGCGACCGGCTGGCCGGCAGGGCGCGGCGCGCTGACCGTGCTGCTGGCCCATGCCACGCTCGGCGCGGCCTTCGTCGCGGTGGTGGTGCAGGCGCGCCTCGCGGAGACCGATCGCAGCCTCGAGGAAGCGGCGATGGACCTCGGTGCGACGCCCTTCACCGCCTTCCGCACCATCACCCTGCCGCTGATCGCCCCGGCGCTGGGGGCGGGGTGGCTGCTGGCCTTCACCCTGTCGCTCGATGACGTGGTGATCGCGTCCTTCGTCTCGGGCCCGGCCGGGACCACCCTTGCCCATGGCCCTGTTCGCCATGTTGCGGCTGGGCCTGACGCCGGAGGTCAATGCGCTGGGCGCGGTGGTGGTGATCGGCGTGGGCGCGACGCTGGCGCTGGCGGCGGTCCTGATGCGGCGACGCTTCTGACGTTCCGCGCCATGCTTCCGCCCCGGTGGCGTGGCATCATCAGCGCATGGCCGCCCGTTTCGTCTTGCTGATGCTTCTGCTGACCGCCTGCGCCGAGCGCTGGGAGCGCCCCGGAGCGACCGAGGCCGATTCCGAAGCCGCCCAACAGGCGTGCAGCGCCGCCGCCGCCGCCCAGGTCCCGCCTGCCATGGTCTGGGCCCAGACAGCAGCCGGCTACTGGCAGGCTGCCGAGCGCCGCTGCCGGACGCGGAACGGTGAGACGGAGTGCGTCTACCGTCCGGCCCGCTACATCCCCCCGCGGTATGGCTGGGTCGACGCCAATACCGGCCCGCGCAGCGCGGCGCGCGCCGCCTGCCTGCAGGAGGGCGGCTGGACCTACCAGGGCCTGCGGCCGTTGCGATTGTGGTGAAGCCGGGTTGATGGCCGGAGAGGGGGGGATTAGGGTCCGGCCCTTCCGCCAGAACCCACCGGGACCGCCATGAACCTGATCGCCGACCGCCTGAACCGGATCTCGCCGTCATTGACAATCGCCATGACGGGCAAGGCGCGCGCGCTGAAGGCGGCGGGCAAGGACATCATCGGCCTGTCCTCGGGCGAGCCCGATTTCGACACGCCGCAGAACGTCAAGGACGCGGCGATCGCCGCCATCCAGCGCGGCGAGACCAAGTACACCGACGTCGCCGGCACGATCGAACTGCGCAAGGCCGTCTGCGCCAAGTTCAAGCGCGACAGCGGTCTCGACTACACGCCGGAGGAGATCATCGTCTCCACCGGCGGCAAGCAGGTGATCTTCGACGCCCTGCTCGCCACCATCAATCCGGGCGACGAGGCGATCATCCCGGCGCCGTGCTGGGTGTCCTATCCGGACATCGTCGAGCTCGCCGAAGGCAAGCCGGTGATCGTGCAGTGCGGCCAGAACGCCGGCTTCAAGATGAGCGCCGAGCAGCTGGAAGCCGCCATCACGCCCAAGACCAAGTGGCTGATCCTGAACAACCCCTGCAACCCGACCGGCGCGGCCTATTCCGCCGCGGAGCTGAAGGCGCTGACCGACGTGCTGATGAAGCACCCGAATGTCTGGATCTTCACCGACGATATCTACGAGAAGCTGGTCTATGACGGCTTCAAGATCGCGACGATCCTCGAGGTCGAGCCGCGGCCTGCGCGACCGCACCGTCACCATGAACGGCTGCTCCAAGGCCTATGCCATGACCGGCTGGCGCATCGGCTTCGCCGGCGCGCCGGTCGCGCCTGATCAAGGCGATGGACAAGCTGCAGGGGCAGTCCACCTCGGGCACCTCCTCGCATCTCCCAGGCGGCCGCGGTCGAGGCGCTGGCCGGCCCGCAGGAGAGCATCGAGGCGATGCGCGTCGTCTATGAACGCCGCCGCGACATGGTGGTGGACATGCTCAACGCCTGCGCCGGCCTGCGCTGCCACAAGCCGGAAGGCGCGTTCTACGTGTTCCCGGACATGCGCGGCTGCATCGGCAAGACCACGGCCGGCGGCAAGACGATCGAGACGGATGAGGACTTCACCATCGCGCTGCTGGAGGAAACCGGCGTCGCCACGGTGCATGGCGCGGCCTTCCTCTCGCCGGGGCATTTCCGCATCTCCTACGCGACGTCCGACGAGGCGCTGAAGGAAGCCTGCTCGCGTATCCAGGCGTTCTGCGCCGGAATGAAGTGACGGCGGCCGCGGCCCCGGCGGGCCTGTTGCCAGGGCATGGCGACCGCATCGAGCCATCCTGACGCTCCCTGGGGCCGTCGGCTCGCGGCATGCGCCTGCGTTCTGGCCCTCGCGGCGATTGCACCGCTGATCCTCATCGGTGCGCCCGCGACCCACAGCGCCGGCTTCAACATGGCGTGGACGGCGCAGTTCATCGCGCTGTTGCGCGACGGCGTCGCCTATCCGCGATGGCTGCCGGATGCCTTCGGCGGCCTTGGCAGCCCAAGCTTCGTCTTCTATGCGCCGCTGCCGTTCTATCTTGCCGGCCTGCTGGACGTGCTGACGCTGGGCCTCCTCGACCCGCGGCGCATCGTCGGCCTGGCCTGCGCGGCCATGCTGCTGGGCTCGGGCCTGGCGATGCGGCACTGGCTGCGGCGACGGGCCGGCCCTGCCGTCGCGACCGTCTGCGGCGTGCTCTACATGGTCGCGCCGTACCATCTCTACGACGCCTTCGTTCGAGGATCGGTCGGTGAACTGGCGGCCTATGCGATCCTGCCGCTGCTGGCGGGCGCGCTTGACGATGTCCTGGACGGACGCCCCCGCGGCACCGCGCGTTTCGCCGGCACCTGCGCGCTGCTGCTGCTGAGCCATCTTCCGAGCGCGCTGCTGGTCGGCGTGTTCTATGTGCCCGCGCGTATTGCCTTTGCCCTGTGGCGGGAATCGCGCACGCCGATCGCGGCGGCGCGGATGCTGGCGCGCACGGTTGGCGCCGGGCTGCTCGGATGCGCGATCGCGGCCATTTATGTGCTGCCGGCGCTTGGCCTGCTCGGCATCGCCGGTATGGATTATGTACATGAAGGTCAGTACGATTTGCGCCGCTGGCTGCTGTTGGCGCCCGGCCTGTGGCCAGACATCCTCGTCTATGCCTTTGTGCTTTCGGTCAGCCTGGCGCTGCTCTGGCTGGCCGTGGCTGCCCTGGCCCTGCGCGGGCAGGCGGCGTCGCGCGACGCGGCTTTCTGGCCCGTCCTGATCATCGTGATCGTCGTGGCGATCTCGGGTTTGGTGCCATGGATCTGGCTGCCCGGCTCCCCCCTTGCCAGGATCGAGTTTCCCTGGCGGATCCTGCTGATGGGGGATTTCCTTGCCGTCACGGCGTTGGCCGAGGCGCTGCGCACCTGGCGCAAGCGGCAGGTGGCGGTCACCTGCGCCGTCTCGGCCATCATCGCGGCGCCGGCGATCCTTCTGTTGTACGGCCTGACGGTGCTCAATTATCGCGTGCTGCTCGTGAATGCGGAATGGCAGGCGATCGAGGCCCGCCTGCTGGACCTGAAGCCGGATGCCATCGAATACCTTCCGCTTGGTCATCCGGTGGGGTTCGATGGGCGCCTGGGCCCGTCCTGGGACGCGGTCTTCGCCATATCGGAAGCCGCGCGGGACCGGGGCACGGCCTGGCTGGAGCCTGATGATGGCCGCGTCTCGACCTCACCCGACGGGTTGCGCGGTGCTCTGGCGATGTCCGTCGAGGCCAATGCGCCGGCGCGCGTCGTGCTCCGGCGCTTCTACTATCCGTTCTGGCGACTGGAAACCGAGCATGGCGGCGCCGGGCCCGCACTCGAGCCATATGGGGCGGACCGTTTGCTCTCCTTCACCGCTCCCGCCGGCACGATGCGGCTGCGCCTGGTCTGGGCGCCACCGTCGATCATGGTGGTCTCGATGTGGATATCGGGCCTTGCCATCGCCGTTCTGCTCGTCATTGCCGTGCAGCCGGGCCGGCGGGCGGCGGCGCCCCCAAGGGCACGGGCATGAACACGATGTTCCAATTGCGCCCCGTGGCCGAGGCGGATTTCGAGCCTCTGCTCGACCTTTCCATCCGGGTGCTGCGCGCCGACCTCGAGCGTGTCGGTCGCTTCGATGCCGACCGGCGTCGCGCCCGGATGCGTGCCGGGTTCGACCCGGCGACCCTGTCGGCCATCGACGTGCACGGCCGGCTGGTCGGCTGCATCGCCGCCGCCGGGCTCCCGACCATGTGGACCTGCATTCCTTCTATCTCGAGCCGGCGATGCAGGGCCGTGGCCTGGGCGCCGCCGTCCTCGCCGCCGTCACCGCGGGCCATCCCGGCCTGCCGGTACGGATCGAGGTGCTGAAAGGCAGCCCGGTCCATCGCTTCTGGGAAAGGCAGGGCTTCATCCGCACCGGCGAGCAGCCCTTCGACTGGCTCTATGAACGCCCGGCCAGCCTTGGCGCCGCGACGCCTGCGGCCTAGTTTCGCGCAATCTGTTCTCCCGAAGGGACACCGAACGAAAATGCCAGCCCTCGCCGCTCGTATGAACGAGGTTTCCATCTCCGCTTCCGTCGTGATGACGATGAAGGCGCGCGAGACTCGCGGCGCAGGGGATCAAGGTCATCAGCCTCGGCACCGGCGAGCCCGATTTCCCCACGCCGCTTCATGCCATCGAGGCCGCGCACAAGGCGGCGCTGGCCGGCGACACGAAGTACCCGCCGCAGGACGGCACGAAGGAACTCAAGGCGGCGGTCGCAGCGCAAGTTCAAGCGCGACAACAACCTCGACTACGCGCTCGACGAGATCATGGTCACCAACGGCGGCAAGCAGGTGCATCTTCAACGCCTTCATGGCGACGCTCGACCCGGGCGACGAGGTGGTGATCCCCGCGCCCTACTGGATCTCCTACGCCGACATGGCGAAGATCGCCGGCGGCAAGCCGGTGCTGGTCTCCTGCCCGCAGAACAACGGCTTCAAGCTGCGCCCCGAGGACCTCGACGCCGCCATCACGCCCAAGACCAAGTGGGTGATGCTGAACTTCCCGAACAACCCGACCGGTGCCGCCTGCTCGCGCGACGAGATGAAGGCCATCGCCGAGGTGCTGAAGAAGCACCCGCATGTCTGGGTGATGACCGACGACATGTATGAACACCTCGTCTATGACGGCTTCGAGTTCTGCACCATCGCCGAGGTCGAGCCGGCGCTGAAGGACCGCACGCTGACGGTCAACGGCGCGTCCAAGACCTATGCCATGACCGGCTGGCGCATCGGCTTCTGCGGCGGGCCGAAGGCGCTGATCAAGGCGATGATCAACATGCAGGGCCAGGCGACCTCCGGCGTGTCCTCCGTCGGCCAGGCCGCCGCTGCCGCCGCGCTGGACGGCCCGCAGGACCTGGTGCGCGAGCGCGCCGAGGACTACCGCAAGCGCCGCGACATGGTGGTCGAGATGCTGAACGCCGCCCCGGGCATCGCCTGCCACAAGCCCGAGGGCGCCTTCTACGTCTTCCCCAACATCGCCGGCTGCCTCGGCAAGACCACCAAGGCCGGCAAGAAGATCGAGACCGACACCGACTTCGCCCTGGCGCTGCTCGAGGAGAAGTACGTCGCCGCCGTGCAGGGCGCCGCCTATGGCATGTCGCCCTACCTGCGCATCTCCTACGCGACCGACACCGACAGCCTGCGTGAGGCCTGCGGCCGCATCCAGGAGTTCTGCAGGGAACTCGTGTGAGCGCCGCGGCGCAGATCCTGCGCGAAGGCCGCGACAGCGACGCCGAGGGCTTCATCGCCCTGATCGGCGCCTGCTGGGCCGAATACCCCGGCTGCATCCTCGACCTGGACGGGGAAGTGCCGGAACTGCGCGCGCTCGCGACGCTATTTCCGCGACCAGGGCGGCACGCTCTGGGCCGCGGAACAGGATGGCCGCATCCTCGGCATGATCGGCACGCGTCCGCTGCAAGGAGGACGCGGCCTGGGAGATCTGCCGCATGTATGTCGATGCCGATGCGCGCGGCAGCGGCCTGGCGACGCGGCTGCTCGACACCGCGGAAGCCCATGCCCGCGCGGCCGGGGCGCAGCGCATGATCCTGTGGACCGACACGCGCTTCACCCGCGCGCACGGCTTCTACGAGAAGTTCGGCTATGTGCGGCAGGGCTCGATCCGCATCCTCGACGATGTCTCGAACTCGCTCGAATTCCGCTACGCCAAGCCGGCGGCGGGGCTGGTGGTGGAGGCGCTGGACGCGGCCGGGGCGGCGAGCGCGGAACGCCGCCTTGCGGCGCTGCTGATCGACTGCGTCGCCGATGGCGCATCACTGACCTTCCTGCCGCCGCTGTCGCGGGAACGCGCCATGGGCTTCTGGAAGGCCGCTTCCGCGGCGGTCGCGGCGGGCAGCCGCGTGCTGCTGGCGGCCTGGCTCGACGGGCGGCTGGCCGGTTGCGCCATCCTCGACCTCGCGACCGAGGAGAACACGCCCGACGCCGCCTCGATCCGCACGCTGATGGTCGACCCCGCCGCGCGCCGGCGCGGCATCGGCCGGGCGCTGATGCGCCGGGCGGAGCAGGCGGCGCGTGCGCATGGCGCGGCGCATCGTCACCCTCGACGCGCGGGCCGGCAGCGCAGCGGACGCGCTGTATCGCACCGAAGGCTGGTCCGAACTCGGCCGCATCCCGGCAATTCGAGATCGACGCGCAGCGGCGCCCGCACGACACCGTGTTCTTCTGGAAGGCGCTCTGACCCGAGGGAGGCGAGCCCGATGATCAGTCCCGACTGGTGCCGCATGATGGCGGCCTACAATGCGGAGATGAACCGCCGCCTGTATCGCGCGGCGGACGGGCTCGACGATGCGGCGCGGCGTGCCGACCGCGGCGCCTTCTGGGGCTCGCTGCATGGCACGCTGTCGCATCTGCTGTGGGGCGACACCCAGTGGATGAGCCGCTTCGACGGGTGGGAGAAGCCGGCCACCGGCATCAAGGACAGCGCCGGCATGGTCGCGGATTGGGGCGTGCTGAAGGAAGCGCGCTTCGCCGCGGATGCCCGCATCGAGGCCTGGGCGGCAGGGCTGACCGGGGAGCGCCTCGCGGCCCGGCTCGTCTGGTTCTCCAGTCGTCGAGCAGCGGCAGATGAACCAGCCGCTCTGGATCACGGTGACGCATTTCTTCAATCACCAGACGCATCATCGCGGCCAGGCGCATGCCCTGGTCACCGCCGCCGGCGCGACGACCGAGGACACCGACCTGCCCTGGGTGGTGGACCTCGCGGCGCTCGGCCTCATGCCGTGACAGGCAAGGCAGCCGCAGCCGACCCGCCGGAGGAGGAGCGCACGATGCTCCGCCGCGCAGTGCCGGCCGTGACGGCGGAGCCGATCATCCACCTGCTCGACATCGAGGCGGCCGAGGGCGAAGCCGCGCGCCGCATCATGATCGGCCCCGCACCGCTGACCATCGGGCGCGGCGCGCAGTCGGGGCTGGTGCTGCAACTCGGGCGATGTCTCGCGCAGCCATTGCGTCGTCGTGCTTGAGGGCGAAGCCGCGATCGTCACCGACCTTGGCTCGACCAACGGCACCATCGTCGATGGCAAGCGCGCCGAGGGCCCGGTGCGCCTGAGCCCCGGCGCGCGGCTGACGCTCGGGCCGTTCACCCTGGTCTATCGCAGCGGCCGCGCCGCGGAATTCGCGCGCAGCGAGGAGGCGGAGAAGGACCTCGCCCGTGCCGGCCGCTATGTCGCCGCGCTGCTGCCGCCGCCGATCGCGGACGGGCCGGTGCGGGCCGATTGGCGCTTCGTGCCCTCGGCCAATATCGGCGGCGATGGGTTCGGCTATGGCTGGCTGGATGAGCATCGATTCGCCGTCTGGCTGCTCGATGTGTCCGGCCACGGCGTCGGCTCGGCGCTGCTGGCGGCCTCGGTGATGAACCTGTTGCGCGTCCACAGCCTGCCGGGGACGGATTTCACCGATGCCGCGGCGGTGCTGGCGGCGCTGAACGACCGCTTCCAGATGGACCGCCAGGGCGGGCTGTATTTCACCCTCTGGTACGGCGTTTACGACACGCGCAGCCGGATCCTCGGCTTCGGTTGCGCCGGGCAGCATCCGGGCTTCCTGCTGGTGCCGGGTGAAGCCGTCGCCGCGGCCGCTCTGGGTCAAGAGCCCCGGTGTCGGGCTGGCGCCGGATTGGCCCTATCGGCGGGCCGAGGTCGTGGTCCCGCCCGGCGCCCGGCTGCACCTGTTCAGCGATGGCGCCTTCGAACTCGGCACGGCCGACGGCCGGCAACTGACCATCGGGGATTTCCTGCCGGTGCTCGCCGCCGCCCCGCAGCCCGGCCTGCCGGAGCCCGAGCGCCTGTGGCGCGCGGTGCGCAGTGTTTCACGCCCCGGTCCGCTCGATGACGATGTCTCGCTGCTGACCCTCGATTTCGCCTGAACCGCATGCGATGTCACGCGGCATTCCGATGACCGGCCGAGGTCGGGCCGCGGACGACAGGGAGAGATCGCTGATGGAAATGGTGGTGGTCGATGACGCCGGGGCGCCGAGGCGCCTGCGTGCTGGCCGGGCGGCTCGATGCGGCCGGGACCGAGAAGATCGAGATCGTCTTCGCCGCCCAGGTCCGCGCGGCGCCGGGCCATGTCCTGGTGGACATGACCGGCGTCGGCTTCGTCGGCTCGCTGGGCATCCGCATGCTGATCTCCGCCGCCCGCGTCGCCGACCGGGCCGGCCGCAAGGTGGTGCATCTTCGGCGTGCAGCCCGCGGTGCTCGAAGTGTTCCACACCGTTGCCCTGGATGACCTGATCCCCGTCCTGCCGGACGCGGAGGCGGCGCTGGCGCACGTCGCGGCGTGATGGCCCGCGGGCCCTGGCGCCGGCGAGCCTTCGCTTCGTCCTGCACGAGGGCGCCGGGGCGCTGCGCGATGCCCAGTTCGCGCTGGCCGCATTCCTGCGCGGGCAGGGGGCCGGGCCGCGCACCGTGGCGCGCGCCGAATTGCTGCTGGAGGAACTGGCGCTGAATACGCTGGGGCATGGCTTCGCGGCCGGCGATGTGCCGGCACTGGCGGTCACCGCCTGGCATGATGGTTCGCGCTGCGGCCTCGACCTCGAGGATCGTGGCCTCGCCTTCGACCCGACGACGGCCAGCGCTGCCGGACCGGCCGGGCAGCCTGCGAAAGGGCGCCGATCGGCGGCCTCGGCCTGCCGCTGCTGCGGCGGATCGCCGCCGAACTGGCCTATGAGCGGACCGCCGATGGTCGGAACCGGCTGCACCTGGTGCTGCCGGCCGAGGACGCCTCTATCGCCTGAGGAAGCCGTCGAGATGGGCGAGCACCGCCTCCGGCGCTTCCTCCGCCAGGTAGTGGCCGGAGGGGACGTCGCCCGTCACCAGCGGCCCGGACGCATAGCGTCGCCAGACCTCGGCGGCGTCGTACCATTTCGGAATGCTGCCCTTCGCGCCCCACAGCGCCAGCATCGGGCAGCGGACCGTCTGGCGGCTGTCGCGCGAGGCGCGGTCGTGCTCGAGGTCGATCGTCGTCGCCGCGCGGTAATCCTCGCAGATCGCCTCGATGGTGCCGGGCTCGTGCAGCGCGGCGAGGTAGTCGGCGCGCGCCTCGGGGTGGAAGAAATCCGCCGGCTTCGGCTCGCGCGAGGTGTGGAAGTCGAACCACGGCTCGATATCGGCGCGGATCATCGCCTCCGGCCCCGGATGCCGCTGGGCGAGGAAGAACCAGTGCCAATAGCCCATGGCGAAGGCCATATCGACGCGCTCGAAATGTTCGAGCGTCGGGATGATGTCCATGGTGCAGAGCCGTTCCACCGGTATCGGCGTGGTCGAGCGCCATGCGATGGGCGACGCGCGCGCCGCGGTCATGCGCCACCACCTGGAAGCGGCCGTAGCCGAAGGCCTGCATCAGCGCGACGAGGTTCGGCCGCCATCGCCCGCTTCGAATAGGGCGCATGGTCGGCGCTGACCGGCGGCTTGGCGGAGAAGCCGTAGCCGGTGAGGTCGGGGCAGATGACCGTGAAGCGCCGCGCCAGCGCCGGCGCCACCCTGTGCCACATGGCATGGGTCTGCGGGTTGCCGTGCAGCAGCAGCAGGGGCGGGCCTTCGCCGCCGCGGCGCAGGCGGAAGCGCGTGCCTGCCGCCTCCTGGTATTCGAGCGTGAAGCCTTCGAAGAACATCGGGCGGGCACCCTCCTGGCTGGCAGTCTCGCATGGCGTTGCCCGGCCTGTCCCGACGGCGCCGCCCGTTGACCGTCCCGCCCCGACGGGCCAGCGTGCGCCCCTCAATTCCCGAGGGAGGGACGCAAGATGTCCGACGATCAGCGCGCTGTTCGACAAGGGCCTGCCCATCCGCCGCGCGGTGCTGGGCGCGGAATACGTCGATTCGTCGATGGCCAAGGCCGACGAGTTCATGATGTCGTTCCAGCGCGCCACCACCGCCTGGGCCTGGGGCTGGGCCTGGGGCGACCCGACGCTGGACCGCAAGACGCGCTCGCTGCTGAACCTCGCCATGCTGACCGCGCTGGGCAAGATCCCGGAGGTGAAGCTGCATGTGAAGGGCGCGCTGAACAACGGCATCACGGTGGACGAGATCAAGGCGACGCTGCTGCACGCCACCGCCTATTGCGGCATCCCGGCCGGCCTCGACGCCTTCAAGGCGGCGCATGAGGTGCTGGTCGCCGAAGGCGCCATCCCGGGGAAGAAGTAGCACCATGGCCGACATCAGGAAGGTCGCCTTCGTCGGCATCGGCAACATGGGCTGGCCGATGGCGGCCAACCTGGTGAAGGCCGGCTTCGAGGTCACCGTCTGCGACGTGGTGCCCGGCCGCGCGGATGCCTTCGCGGCCGAGACCGGCGGCAAGGCCGCCGCCTCCCCGGCCGAGGCCGCCAGCGGCGCCGATGCCGTCGTCACCATCGTGCCCACCAGCAAGCAGGTGGCCGAGGCGGTGGAGGCGCTGATGCCCTCGCTGTCCGAGGGCATGCTGGTCATCGACATGACCTCCGGCCAGCCGGGCCGCACGCGGGAGATCGCGGCGGGCCTCGCGGCGAAGGGCGTCGCGATGATCGACTGCCCCGTCTCGGGCGGCGTGCCGCGGGCCAAGACCGGCCAACTCGCCATCATGGCGGGCGGCGAGGAGGCCGATCTCGACCGCGCCGATGCCGTGCTGAAGGCGATGGGCACCTCCATCCATCGCTGCGGGCCGATCGGCGCCGGGCAGGCGATGAAGGCGCTGAACAACCTGGTCTCGCGCCGGCGGCTACCTGATCGGCATCGAGGCGCTGCTGATCGGCCAGCGCTTCGGGCTCGACCCGGCGAAGATGGTCGATGTGCTGAACGCCAGCACCGGCATGAACAACTCGACGCAGAAGAAGTTCAAGGAATACGTGCTGTCGCGCCGCTTCGACGCCGGCTTCGGCCTCGACCTGATGGTCAAGGACCTGTCGATCGCGCTTGAAGTCGGCCGCGAGACGACGACGCCCACGCCCTTCTCGGCGCTGTGCCGGGAGATGTGGGCCTCGGCCGCCGCGCTGCTCGGGCCGGGGCAGGACCACACGGCCGTCGCGAAACTGTCCGAGCAGATGTCCGGCACCGTGCTGGGGGGGAACGAAGAAAAATGACCTGGGAAGCCTACGCCATCCGCTACGGGCGGCACGAACGCACCGCGCAGTCCAACCACCTGCTGCCGCTGCCCGACCCGCATGAGGCGATGCCGCTCGACTACTACGTCTGGCTGCTGCGCGGCCCGGACGGGCGGGAGATCGTGGTCGATACCGGCTTCGATGCCGAACTCGCCGAGAAGCGCGGGCGCAAGCTGTCGCGCTCGGTCGGCGACTGCCTGACCTCGATGGGCACCGACCCGGCCAAGGTGCAGGACGTCATCGTCACCCACCTGCACTACGACCATGCCGGCAGCCTCGATATCTTCCCCGCCGCGCGCTTCCACCTGCAGGAACGGGAGATGCACTTCGCCGTCGGCCGGCACATGTGCGTCCACGCCATCCGCATGCCGTTCGAGGCGGCGCATGTCGTCGCCATGGTGCGCGCCCTGTATGCCGACCGCGTCGAGTTCCACGATGGCGATGCGGAGGTCGCGCCCGGCGTGACGGTCCATCGCGTCGGCGGCCATTCGGACGGGCTGCAGGTGGTGCGCGTGGAGACCGCGCGCGGGCCGGTGGTGATCGCCTCCGACGCCATGCATTTCTACGCCAATGCGCTGAGCGGGAATCCCTTCCCGATCATCTTCGACCTCGGTGCCATGGCGGCGGGCTGGCGGACGGCGAAGAAGCTCGCCGGTGGCGACGACAGCCGCGTCATCCCCGGCCACGACCCGGCCGTGCGCGACCGCTTCCCGCCGGTGGCCGGGCAGGATGGCGAGGTCGTCGCACTGCACCTGGCGCCGCTGGGCTGAGGGAGCTGCCGGGGCCGATCCCGGTCGGCGGGCACCGCCTGGCCGGGTGATGCCGCCCGCGACGGGGGGCGTGCCGCGATGCGCGGGGAACGGTCGCCGGCTGTGGCAGGCTGCCCTCGCGTGTCCTGGCACCGCGCGGTCCAGCCTGTCTTCCTGCCGGCATCGTTGCCGGCGCGGATGTCGGCGCCCGAGAGAGCGGCCGCATGTCCCGTCCGCGACCTCTGCGGGACTTGCGGCGCGCGGAGCGGACAGGCTGGCCGCCGAAAGCAATGGCCGGGGGCGGAGAACGACGCCCGCCAGCCCTCGGGATCAGGACATCAGCCGAGGAAGACGGCCACGGCGGACAGCAGCCCGGCGATGCAGAACATCAGTGACAGGCCCGGCCAGGTCCGCATCGGCCCACGCATGGCGATCAGCGCATTGGCGGCGAGCGACACCATCACCGCCGCGACGGGCTGCGACCAGTGATAGGCCATGAAGCCCCAGACGATCAGGGCCAGCCACATGAAGAAGGCCGCCCGCGCCGCCAGGCCCCAGACCAGGTCGGAGGCCGCAGACGCCGGCCGCATTTCCGGCGCGGCGGACCGCGTCCGGATGAAGCTCCCCGCGGAGAGAAGCATCATGGCCAGGAAATAGGTGGACATCGCCCCCTCTTGCTTCCCGCGCGTGCTTCTGCGCAAGACCCTGCGCGGTCCGCCGGGCGATGCGCGGTGGACCAGGACAGGGAACCGTCATCCTGCACGCCACCACCCCCGCCATCCTGCAGGTGCTGCCTTCGCTCGTCTCGGGCGGGGTCGAGCGTGGCACGCTGGAGATCGCCGAGGCCCAGATCGCGGCGGGCATGCGTGCGTTCGTCGCCTCGGCCGGCGGGCCGCTGGTGCCGGCGCTCGAGGCGCTCGGCGCGCATCACATCACCTTGCCGCTCGCCACCAAGTCGCCGCTCGGCATCTGGCGCAACGCGGCGCGGCTTGCCGACGATCGCGCGAGCGCGAAGGCATCCGTATCCTGCATGCCCGATCCCGCGCGCCGGCCTGGTCGGCGCTGCTGGCGGCGCGGCGGACGGGGGCGCGCTTCGTCACCACCTATCACGGCACCTACAATGAGGGTTTCCCGGGCAAGCGGCTGTACAATTCGGTGATGGCGCGGGGCGACCGCGTGATCGCCATCAGCCGCTTCATCGCCGGCGTGGTGCGCGACCGCCACGGCGTCGGCGAGGACCGGCTGCGCATCATCCCCCGCGGCGTGGACGAGCGCGCATTTCGACCCCGCCGCCGTCGCGCCCGACCGCATCGCGGCGTTGCGTGCGGCCTGGGGCGTGGCGCCGGGCCGCCCGGTGGTGATGCTGCCGGCGCGGGTGACGCGCTGGAAAGGGCAGGGCGTGCTGGTCGAGGCCATGGCCCGGCTGCCAGGCGATGCGCAGGCGCTGCTGGTCGGCGATGCCGGCGCCAAGCCGGCCTTCCAGGAGGAATTGCGCGCCCGCATCGCGGCCCTTGGCCTTGCCGGCCGCGTGCGGCTGGTCGGCCACGCGACGGATGTGCCGGCGGCGCTGCTGCTGGCCGATGTGGTGGTGCATGCCTCGACCGATGCCGAGGCCTTCGGCCGCACCGTGATCGAGGCCCAGGCGATGGAACGCTGCGTCATCGCCAGCGACCTCGGCGGCCCGACCGAGACGATGGAGCAGGGCGTCACCGGCTGGCGCGTGCCGCCCGGCGACCCGGCGGCGCTGGCCGAGGCGATCGGCCGCGTGCTGGCGATGACGCCCGGGGCGCGCGCCGCGGCCGGCGCGCGGGCGCGCGCGGCGGTGCTGGCGGGCTACACCACGGCGCGGATGCAGGCGGCGACGCTTGCCGTCTACCGGGAATTGCTGTGATGCGCGTGCTGGTCATCAAGCTCGCCGCGCTCGGGCGATTTCGCCCAGGCCTTCGGGCCCTTCGCGGCGATCCGGGCGCACCATCCGGATGCGCGGATCACCCTGCTGACCACGAAGCCCTATGCGGCACTGGCGCGGCTGTCGCCCTGGTTCGACGAGGTGTGGGAGGATGGGCGGCCCGATTGGACGCGACATCCGCGCCGTGTTCCGCCTGGCGCGACGGCTGCGCGGGGCGGGGTTCGACCGCGTCTACGACCTGCAGACCTCCACGCGGTCGTCCCGCTACCGCTGGTTCGTCGGCCGGCGCGCGGCCTGGTCGGGCATCGCGCCGCGGCGCCTCGCACCCGCATGCCAATCCGCGGCGGCGACCTGATGCACACGGTCGAACGCCAGCGCGAACAGCTGGAGATGGCGGGCATCCGCGACTTCCCCGCGCCCGACCTGGCCTGGCTGGATGCCGATGTGTCGCGCTTCGGCCTTCCGGCGCGGTTCTGCCTGCTGGTGCCCGGTGCCTCCCCCGGCCGGCCGGCCAAGCGGTGGCCGGAGGAGCGTTTCGGCGCGCTGGCGGCCGGGTTCGACATGCCGGCGGTGGTGATCGGCGGCCCGGCGGAGACGCCGCTCGCCGCCGTGATCGCCGCGGCGGCGCCGGGCACGCTCGACCTGACCGGCAGGACCGGCTTCGCGGATATCGCGGCCCTCGCCCGGCAGGCTGCCTTCTGCGTCGGCAACGACACCGGCCCGACCCACCTGATCGCCGCCGCCGGCTGCCCGACCCTGGCGCTGTTCGGCCAGGACAGTGACCCGGCGCTGTGCGCCCCGCGTGGCCCCCGCGCCACCTTCCTGCGCCATGTGCCGCTTTCGGGGCTCGATCCGGCCACGGTGGCTGCCGCGGTGGCACGGTCTGACTTGACCCGGCGGGGCGTGATCCCCATGGTCCGCGCCCGCTTTTACCCACAGAAGATGGACTTCCGATGCCCGCGATCACCCTGCCTGATGGTTCCGTCCGGTCCTTCGATGGGCCGGTGACGGGCACGCAGGTCGCGGCCGCGATCGGGCCCGGCCTCGCCAAGGCCGCGCTTGCCATGCAGGTCGATGGCGCGACGCAGGACCTGGCGCGCAGCATCGAGGCCGATGCCGCCGTGCGCTTCATCACCCGCCGCGACCCCGAGGCGCTGGAGACTGATCCGCCACGACGCCGCCCATGTGCTGGCGGAGGCCGTGCAGGAGCTGTTTCCCGGCACCCAGGTCACCATCGGCCCGTCGATCGAGAACGGCTTCTATTACGACTTCGCCCGCAACGAGCCCTTCACCCCCGAGGATTTCGCGCGCGATCGAGGCGAAGATGCGCGAGATCATCGCGCGCAACGCCGGCTTCGAGCGCATCGTCACCACCCGCCATGAGGCGATCGCGCTGTTCGAGGCCAAGGGCGAGAAATACAAGGTCGAGCTGATCCGCGACCTGCCGCAGGGCGAGACCATCACGCTCTACAAGCAGGGCGACTGGATCGATCTGTGCCGCGGCCCGCACATGCGCGGCACCGGCGATGTCGGCACCGCCTTCAAGCTGACGAAGGTGGCCGGCGCCTATTGGCGCGGCGACCACCGCAACGCCATGCTGTCGCGCATCTACGGCACCGCCTGGCGCGACCAGAAGGAACTCGACGCCTATCTGCACGCAGATCGAGGAAGCCGAGAAGCGCGACCACCGCAAGATCGGCAAGGAGATGGACCTGTTCCACCTCCAGGAGGAAGCGGTCGGCTCGGTGTTCTGGCACCCCAAGGGCTGGCGGCTGTACCGCACCGTCGAAGCCTACATGCGCCGCCGTCTCGACATCGCCGACTACCAGGAGGTGAAGACGCCGCAGCTGGTGGACCGCCGCTGTGGGAGGCCTCCGGCCACTGGGAGAAGTTCCGCGAGCACATGTTCATCGCCACGGTCGAGGATGAATCCGAGAAGGACCGCGTCCTCGCGCTGAAGCCGATGAACTGCCCCTGCCATGTGCAGATCTTCAACCAGGGCCTGCGATCCTACCGCGAACTGCCGCTGCGCATGGCCGAGTTCGGCGCCTGCCATCGCTACGAGCCGTCCGGCGCGCTGCACGGCATCATGCGCGTGCGCGCCTTCACCCAGGACGACGCGCATATCTTCTGCTCGGAAGACCAGATCGCCGACGAGACGGTGCGCTTCGTCGCGCTGCTGTCCTCGATCTACCGCGACTTCGGCTTCGCGGAGTTCCGCGTGAAGTTCTCCGACCGGCCCGGCCAAGCGCGCCGGCGTCGGACGAGGTCTGGGACCAGGCCGAAGGCGCGCTGAAGGAAGCCTGCCGCATCGCCGGCGTGGACTACGAGCTGAACCCGGGGGAGGGCGCCTTCTACGGCCCGAAGCTGGAATTCGTCCTGCGCGACGCGATCGGCCGCGACTGGCAATGCGGCACCCTGCAGGTCGATTTCGTGCTGCCCGACCGGCTCGACGCCGAATACGTCGCCGAGGACGGCGTCGCGCAAGCGCCCGGTCATGCTGCACCGGGCGATCCTGGGGTCGTTCGAGCGCTTCCTCGGCATCCTGATCGAGCAGCATGCCGGGCGCTTCCCGCTGTGGCTCGCGCCGGTGCAGGTGGTGGTGACGACCATCGTCTCCGATGCCGACGACTATCGCCCGCGCAGGCGGCCGCCGCCTTGCAGAAGGCCGGGCGTGGCGGTGGCGCTCGACCTGCGGAACGAGAAGATCAACCGCAAGGTCGTGGACCATATCGAGCAGCGCGTGCCGGTGCTCGCCGTGGTCGGCCGGCGGGAGGCCGAGGAGGGCAGCCTGGTGCTGCGCCGCCTGCCGGGGCGCGAGCAGGAGACGCTGCCGCTGGCCGAGGCGGTGGCCCGGCTTGAAGGCCGAGGCGACGCCGCCCGACCTTGCGCGCCTGAAACGCAGGCGCGATGCCCGCTGGCCGCGCATCCTTGATGTTGCGGCCGGCGAGGCGTCGTTCCATATATCGCCGTTACCAGTTCTGAAACTGCCACAGGAGACGACCATAGCCCGACCCCCCATGCCCGCCGCCCAGACCCCGACCCGCGACGGCCCGCGCATCAATGACGACATCCGCGTTCCCCAGGTTCGCCTGATCGACCAGCATGGCGAGATGCAGGGCGTGCTGAGCGCGCGCGACGCGCTGATCCGCGCCTATGATGTCGGCCTCGACCTGGTTGAGATCTCGCCCAACGCGGTGCCGCCTGTCTGCAAGATACTTGACTACGGCAAGTACAAGTACGAGCAGCAGAAGAAGGCGAACGAGGCGCGGAAGAAGCAGAAGGTCGTCGAGATCAAGGAAATCAAGGTCCGTCCGAACATCGATGACCATGACTACGATGTGAAGATGCGCCAGATGAAGTCCTTCATCGCCGAAGGCGACAAGGTGAAGGTGACGCTGCGGTTCCGTGGCCGCGAAATGGCGCACCAGGATCTGGGCGCCAAGGTGCTGGAGCGCATCCGCAACGAACTGACCGAGACCACCAAGGTCGAGCAGTTCCCGCGGATGGAGAACCGGCAGATGATCATGGTGCTGTCGCCGAAGTAGACCTCGGGTGGCTGGCGTCGAGGGTCCTGGCCACGATCGGGCCGAAGACGCCGCCGCGCTGAGTTCTCGGCCCATCTTGGTGAATTCGGCGGCCTGGGGCGCGAGTGACGAGGCGGCGCGCCGCGATGACCTCGCCATTCGGCGAGGCAGGCTACTGGTGCCGATGGTGTTCTCGGGCTTGTTCGGTCTATTCGGCCCCATGGCCGGTTGCGCGCATATTGCGCAAGGCGATTGGCAGCAAGGCCTTGGGGCGCTTGCTCTCTCCGCCTTTGCCATTCCGGCCTTCTTCTGGTTCGCAAAGCAGGCGGACGAGCCTCCAGCAGCAGCGTGAGGCGCTTGACCCGCGGCCGCCGGAGCTAAACGCCACCGTCCTCTGGTTCGTCCTGAACCGTCTGTCGGCCCCCTGATGGGGTTGGCACCGCCGCTCCGCGAAGACTCGCGCAGCGGCGCAAATTCGTTTGGGGCAACCGCAACGCGTTGAAGGACTGAACGGACCGCCCGATGTTCGAGGCACTCTCCAGCAAGCTGAACGGGGTCTTCGACCGGCTGCGCCGCCGCGGCGCGCTGTCGGAAGCCGACGTCGCCGAGGCGCTGCGCGAGGTCCGCGTCGCGCTGCTGGAGGCCGACGTCGCGCTGCCGGTGGTCCGCGACCTGGTCAACAAGGTCCGCGAGCGCGCGGTCGGGCAGGAGGTCATCCGCTCCGTCTCCCCCGCCCAGCAGGTCATCAAGATCGTCAACGACGCGCTGGTCGAAGCGCTCGGCGGCGGCGAGGGCGATGACGGCAAGCGCGGCATCGACCTGAACGCGCCATCCCCGGTGCCGATCCTGATGGTCGGCCTGCAGGGGTCGGGCAAGACCACCACCTCCGGCAAGATCGCGCTGCGGCTGCGGACGCGGGACAAGAAGAAGGTCCTGCTCGCCTCGCTCGACGTGCACCGCCCGGCCGCGCAGTTGCAGTTGGCCACGCTGGCGCAGCAGGCCGAGGTCACCTCCCTGCCGATCGTCGCCGGCCAGACGCCGATGCAGATCGCCATGCGCGCGATGGATCTCGGCCGGCGCGAACTCTACGACGTCGTCATCCTCGACACCGCCGGCCGCCTGTCCATCGACGAGGCGCTGATGGAGGAGGTGGCGCAGGTCAAGCTCGCCACCAACCCGCACGAGACGCTGCTGGTCGTCGACGCCATGACCGGCCAGGACGCGGTGCAACACCGCCAAGGCCTTCCACGAGAAGGTGGGCGTCACCGGCATCGTCATGACGCGCATCGACGGCGATGCGCGCGGCGGCGCGGCGCTGTCCATGCGCGCCGTCACCGGCGCGCCGATCAAGCTGCTCGGCGTCGGCGAGAAGCTCGACGCGCTGGAGGATTTCCACCCCGACCGCATCGCCTCGCGCATCCTCGGCATGGGCGACATCGTCTCGCTGGTCGAGAAGGCGGCGGCGAACATCGACCAGGCCGAGGCCGAGAAGCTCGCGGCCCGGATGCAGAAGGGCCAGTTCACGCTGGAGGACTACGCGTCCCAGCTCAAGCAGATCGGCAAGATGGGCGGCCTGTCAGGGCATCCTCGGCATGCTGCCCGGCGTGGGCAAGATCAAGCAGCAGCTCGAAGGCGCCAAGCTCGACACCGCGATCCTGGCGCGCCAGGCGGCGATCATCTGCTCGATGACGCCGCGCGAACGGCGCACGCCCGACATCCTCAAGGCGTCGCGCAAGAAGCGCATCGCCGCGGGCTCCGGCACTTCCGTGCAGGACGTGAACAAGCTGCTGAAGCAGTTCGACGACATGTCCGCGATGATGAAGCGGATGAACAAGATGGGCCAGAAAGGGCTGATGCGTGGCGGGCTCGCCGCGCTTCTTCCCGGCATGGCCGAACAAACGACCCTTCTAGAGATACGACGAAAGGAAGCCTCATGGGCCTCAAGATCCGCCTCTCCCGCGCCGGTGCGAAGAAGCGCCCCTACTACCACATCGTGGTGGCCGACAGCCGTTCGCCCGCGCGACGGCCGCTTCATCGAGCAGCTCGGGCTCCTACAACCCGATGCTGCCGGCCGAGCACGCCGACCGCATCCGCCTGAAGGATGAGCGCATCACGCATTGGATCAGCCAGGGCGCCGTCGCGACCGATCGCGTCGCGAAGTTCCTCGGCAAGGCCGGCCTGGCGCCGATGCCGGTGTTCGCCGAGCAGCCGAAGCAGTCCGCGCCGAAGAAGAAGGCGCAGGAGCGCGCCGCCGCCGCCGCCGCCGCGGCCGGCTGAGCCACGCCGGCGGGATGACGTGACGTGGCGGTGAAGCGCGTGATGGTGGGCGAGATCGGCAGGCCGCATGGCGTGCGCGGCCTCGTGCGCCTGCGCGCCTTCACCGAGGACCCCGCCGCCATCGCCGCCTATTCGCCCGCTGACCGACGAGACCGGGGCCAGGCGCTTCGCCATCACGCTCAAGGGCGGCGACATCGCCGCCATCGAGGGCGTGGCCGACCGCGACGCGGCGCAGCGCCTGACCGGCACGCGGCTGTATGTGGACCGCGACCGCCTGCCGCCGCCCGAGGATGACGAGTTCTACCTGACCGACCTGATCGGCCTCGCGGCCGTCACGGAAGGCGGGGAGGCGCTCGGCACCATCCGCGCGGTGGAGGATCACGGCGCCGGCGCCTTCATCATCGTCGAGGGCGCGGGACGGGAGCATCTGCTGCCCTTCACCCGCGCCGTCGTGCCGGTGGTGGATGTCGCGGGCGGCCGGGTCACGGTGGTGCCGCCGGACGAGATCATCGTCCGAGCCGCAGCCTGGGGACGGAGGACGCGGCATGAACTGGCGCGCCTCCATCCTGACGCTGTTCCCGGAGATGTTCCCCGGGCCGCTCGGCCTGTCGCTCGCCGGTCGCGCGCTGCGCGACGGCACCTGGTCGCTCGACGCCCATGACATCCGCGGCTTCGCCACGGATCGCCACCGCACGGTCGACGACACGCCGGCCGGCGGCGGCGCCGGCATGGTGATGCGCCCGGACGTGCTGGACACGGCGATCGCCGGCGTCATGCCGGCGGGCGATGCGCGGCCGCTCATCTACCTGACGCCGCGCGGCCGGCTGCTCGACCAGGCGATGGTGCGCGGCGCTGGCCGACGGTCCGGGCTGCGTCCTGCTGTGCGGCCGCTACGAAGGCATCGACCAGCGCGTCATCGAGGCGCGCGGCATGGTCGAGGTCTCGATCGGCGACTACGTGCCTCAGCGGCGGCGAGACGGCGGCGCTGGTGCTGCTCGATGCCTGCGTGCGGCTGCTGCCCGGCGTGATGGGCGCGGCCGACAGCGCGGCCGAGGAAAGCCTCGGCGCCGACGGCCTGCTCGAATACCCGCACTACACCCGCCCGGCCGAATGGCAGGGGCGGGCCATCCCGGATGTGCTGCTCTCCGGCCACCACGCGGAGATCGCCGCGCTGGCGCCGGGCCGAGAGCGAGAAGATCACCAAGGAACGCCGGCCTGACCTGTGGGCCCGGCATGACGCGAAACACGGCGGCGCGGGGGCCATTGCCCGCCATCCCGCTGCCGCCTAAACGAACGAAGGAAAGGATACTGTCATGAACCTGCTGCAGCAGTTCGAGGCCGAGCAGCTCACGCGCCTCACCGCCGTGCGCACCACGCCGGACTTCGCGCCGGGCGACACGGTGCGCGTCATGGTGAAGGTCGTCGAAGGCGAGCGCACCCGCACCCAGGCCTATGAGGGCGTGGTGATCGCGCGCTCCAACAAGGGCGTGCAGAGCAACTTCACCGTGCGCAAGCTGTCCTACGGCGAGGGCGTGGAGCGCGTGTTCCCGCTCTATTCGCCGAACGTGGCCGAGATCCAGGTGGTCCGCCGCGGCAAGGTGCGTCGCGCGAAGCTGTATTACCTGCGTGGCCGCACCGGCAAGTCGGCGCGCATCGCCGAGAAGCTCGCCGCCGAAGGTCGAGCGCCGGCAAGCCGGCCGCCGCCGCCGACGACCGAAGGCTGATTGCCGAGCAGGGGCGCCGCGATCCGCGCGGCGCCCTGGACGACATGGTCCGGGAGAAAGCGATGTCAGCGCAGAAGCCGCGCACGCTGTTCGACAAGATCTGGGACGCCCACGTCGTCGAGACGCTCCCGGACGGCACGGCGCTGCTCTACATCGACCTCCATCTGACGCATGAAGTGACCACGCCGCAGGCCTTCGACGGGCTGCGCGCCGCCGGGCGCGGCATCCGCCGCCCCGACGCGACGCTCGGCGTGATCGACCACAACATCGCGACCGACAGTTCCCGCTACACCGGCATCGTCGATCCCGAGAGCCGGCTGCAGGTCGAGACGCTGGAGAAGAACGCCGCCGAATTCGGCATGCCGCTGATCCCGCTGCTCGATGAGCGCCAGGGCATCGTGCATGTGATCGGCCCGGAACTCGGCCGCTCGCTGCCGGGCATGACCATCGTCTGCGGCGACAGCCACACCTCCACGCATGGCGCGATGGGCGCGCTGGCCTTCGGCATCGGCACCTCGGAGGTCGAGCACGTGCTCGCCACCCAGACGCTGCTGCAGAAGCCGGCGAAGAACATGCGCATCAGCGTCGATGGCAACCTCGCCGTTCGGCTGTTCGCGGCAAGGACATCGTCCTGGCCATCATCGGCAAGATCGGCACGGCCGGCGGCACCGGCCATGTGATCGAATATGCCGGCGACGCGATCCGCGCGCTCGACATGGCCGGGCGCATGACGGTGTGCAACATGTCGATCGAGGGCGGCGCGCGCGCCGGCATGATCGCCCCCGACGAGACCACCTTCGACTACATCGCCCGCACGCCGGACGGCCCGAAGGGCGCGGCGCTGGACGCGCGCGGTGGCATGGTGGAAGACGCTGCCGTCGCGATGCCGGCGCGCATTTCGACACCGAGATCCGCGCTCGACGCCGCATGACATCGCGCCGCAGGTCACCTGGGGCACCAACCCCGAGGCCGTGCTGCCGATCACCGGCGTGGTGCCCGAACCCGGCCGATGTCGACGGACGAGGCGAAGCGCGCGCCAGATGGAGCGCATGGTCCAGTACATGGGCCTGACGCCCGGCCAGCGGCTGCAGGACCTCAAGGTCGATGTCGGTCTTCATCGGCTCCTGCACCAATTCCCGCATCGAGGACATCCGCGCCGCCGCCGCCATCGCCAAGGGCCGCCAGCGTCGCCGATGGCGTGCGCGCCATGGTCGTGCCCGGCTCGGGCCTGGTGAAGAAGGCCGCGGAGGCCGAGGGCCTCGACCGCATCCTCCGCGAAGCGGGCTTCGAATGGCGCGAGGCCGGCTGCTCCATGTGCCTCGGCATGAACCCGGACAAGCTGACGCCGGGCCAGCGTTCGGCCAGCACGTCCAACCGCAACTTCGAGGGCCGCCAGGGCCCCGGCGGGCGCACCCATCTGCTGTCCCCGGCCATGGCCGCGGCGGCGGCGGTGTCGGGCCACCTCGCCGATGTGCGCGACTACCAGCCGAAGGAGAGCGTGTGATGCAGGCCTTCACGACGCTGACCGGCATCGCCGCGCCGCTGCCCAAGGCGAATGTCGATACCGACCAGATCATCCCCGCGCGCTTCCTGAAGTCGATCAGCCGCACCGGGCTTCGGCAAGAACCTCTTCGCCAACTTCCGCTTCAAGGAAGACGGCTCCGAGAACCCCGATTTCGTGCTGAACCAGGAGCCGTATCGCCGCGCCGAGGTCCTGATCGCCTTCGAGAATTTCGGCTGCGGCTCCTCGCGCGAGCACGCGCCCTGGGCGCTGCTCGATTTCGGCATCCGCTGCGTCATCGCGCCGGACTTCGCCGACATCTTCCACAACAACTGCTTCAAGAACGGCGTGCTGCCGGTGCGGCTTCCGAAGGAAGTCTGCGCGCAGCTGATGGAGGATGCGAAGCTCGGCGCCAATGCCCGCATCACCGTCGACCTCGAACGCGAAGTGGTGGTGCGGCCGAATGGCGAGGAGATCCCGTTCAAGATCGACCCGCTGCGCCGCCACCTGATGCTGAACGGCCTGGACGACATCGGCCAGACCATGCAGCACGCGCCGGCGATCGACACCTTCGAGGCGAAGCAGAAGGCCGCCCAGCCCTGGCTCTACGCCTGACCTGACCTTGTCCCGGGCGGCGTCCTCCCGGGGCGTCTCCCGACTGACCAGGAGACGTCCTTGTCGCATGCCGTCCAACAAGAAGCTTCTCATCCTGCCCGGCGACGGGATCGGCCCCGAGGTGATGCGCGAAGTCCGTCGCGTCATCGACTGGATGGACCGCCGCCGCGCCGTCACCTTCGACATCGAGGAACGCCTGGTCGGCGGCTCGGCGATCGATGCCGAGGGCACGCCCTGCTCCGACGAGACGGTGGAACGCGCCAAGGCCGTGGACGCGGTGCTGTTCGGCTCGGTCGGCGGCCCGAAATGGGATGGCCTGGCCTTCGAGAAGCGCCCCGAACTCGGCGTGCTGCGCCTGCGCAAGGATCTCGGCCTGTTCGCCAACCTGCGCCCGGCGGTGGTGCTCGACCCGCTGGTCGATGCCTCCTCCCTGAAGCCCGAGATCGTGCGCGGCGTCGACATCATGGTGGTCCGCGAATTGACCGGCGGCGTCTATTTCGGCGAGCCCCGCGGCATCGAGACGCTGCCCGACGGCAAGCGCCGCGGCTTCGACACCGATGTCTACCATGAGGATGAAATCGCCCGCGTCGCCCGCGTCGCCTTCGACCTGGCGCGCCAGCGCCGCCGCAAGGTGACCTCGGTCGAGAAGGCCAATGTCATGCAGTCCGGCCGCCTGTGGCGCGCCGTGGTGGGCGAGATCCACAAGGCCGAATACGCCGATGTCGAGCTCGAGAACATGTATGCCGACAACTGCGCCATGCAGCTCGTGCTCGCGCCCCAAGCAGTTCGACGTGATCCTCGGCTCCAACCTGTTCGGCGACGTGCTGTCGGACCTCGCGGCGGCGCTGACCGGCTCGCTCGGCATGCTGCCCTCGGCGACGCTCGGCGCGGTGGACCCGGCCACCGGCAAGCGGCACGCGCTGTACGAGCCGATCCACGGCTCAGCGCCCGACATCGCCGGCAAGGGCATCGCCAATCCGCTGGCGCAGATCCTGTCCTTCGCGATGCTGCTGCGCTGGTCCTTCGGCATGGACGAGGACGCCACGCTGATCGAGAACGCGGTGGCCACGGTGCTGTCCGGCGGGCTGCGCACGGCCGATATCATGCAGACCGGCATGGCCCGCGTCGGCACCTCGGTGATGGGTGAGGCGGTGGTCCGCGAACTCGACAAGCTCGCGGCATGAAACTTTGGCGGCGGAGGGGTTGCGCCCCGCCGCCGCCTCCGCTATTTCCCCGGCCTCGCCGCGGTGGCGGCAGGGCGCCCGTAGCTCAGCTGGATAGAGCACCAGACTACGAATCTGGGGGTCAGAGGTTCGAATCCTTTCGGGCGCGCCACTCCACCATTTCTTGAAAATCTGCCATTCACGGCAATCCGGGGCAGACGCCCTGGCGAAAAGCCGCCGGGCGCCGACTTGGCTGCGCCTGCCCCATCGGCGCATGAATTAATAGACTGAAATTTCGCGCCCGGGCGCCTAAATAAAGCCCATGCATGCATCCGGTGTTCCTGAAATCGAGGCCGATTGGGCGCTCTTCCTCGACCTCGACGGCACCCTCATCGACTTCGCGCCGACGCCCGATTCGGTGATCGTCCAGCAAGGCCTGCCCGATCTGCTGATGAATCTCGCCGGTGATCTCGATGGTGCGCTGGCCATCGTCACCGGGCGCGCGCGGGAAACGGCCGACCGCCTGCTCGCCCCCTGGCAACCGCCTGGCGGCTTTGGGCATGGCGCGGAATTGCGCGACGCTGCCGGCCGCATCCTCGATGACCACGCGCTGCCGAGGGTGCCGGAAGCCTGGCCGGCGCGCCTGGCGCGGCAGGCGGCCGACTGGCCGGGTGTCATCCTCGAACGCAAGCCGCACGGCATGGCGCTGCACTATCGTGGCGCGCCGGAACGGCGCGATGATGCGCATGCGGCCCTCGCCGCCCTGATGGCAGGCCATGATGAGGAGTTCGACCTGCTGCCCGCACACATGGCCTTCGAGATCCGCCCCCGCGGCGCCAACAAGGCGCGGCCCGTGGAGGTGCTGATGCGCACGCCGCCCTTCCAGGGCCGCCGCCCGGTCTTCGTGGGTGACGACGTGACCGATGAGGACGGCATGCGGGCCGCCTGCCGCCTGGGCGGCTTCGGCCTGCATGTCGGGCGCAATTTCCTGGGCGGGCCGGCCGAGGTGCGGGAGTGGGTTGCCCGTGGCGGCGCGCGCCTCGCGCAGAAGGCCGCGAATGCCAAGTCTTGATCTGGCGGTCGTCGGCAATTGCGCTGTCGCATCGCTGATCTCAACGGCCGGTCGGCATGAATGGTTCTGCTTCCCGCGCCTGGACGCGGAGCCGGTGTTCAATGCCCTGCTGGGCGGGGAGGCGCCCGAACGCGGCTTCATGGACGCGGTGCTGCGCGACCAGACCGGCAGCCGGCAACGCTACCTCCGCAACTCCGCGGTGCTCGAGACGGTGCTGACGGATGCCAGCGGCAGCAGCGTGCGCATCCTGGACGTCGCCCCGCGGTTTCGCCATTTCGGCCGCATGCACCGCCCCCCGGCGCTGGTGCGGCGGATCGAGCCCGTCACCGGCCGCCCGCGCATTCGCATCCGCATCCGCCCATCCTTCGGCTATGGCGCGGAACCCGGTGTCAGCACCATCGGCAGCAACCACATCCGGTATCGTGGCGCCGGCACGGTGCTGCGCCTGACAACCGACGCGCCACTGTCCTATGTGACGGAGGAAGCCGAGTTCGGCCTCGATCGCCCGGTCAGCCTGGTTCTCGGGACCGATGCGACCCTGCCGGAATCGCCCGATGCGGTCGCCCGCCAGGCGCTGATGGAAACCGAAGGCTATTGGCTCGACTGGGTGCGTGGCCTGAACCTGCCCTTCGACTGGCAGGAGGCGGTGATCCGCGCCGCCATAACGCTCAAGATGTGTTCCTACGAGGATACCGGCGGGATTGTCGCGGCGCTGACCACCTCGATCCCCGAGGCGCCGGGCAGCGGTCGCTGCTGGGACTACCGTTTCTGCTGGCTGCGCGACGCCTTCTTCACCGTCGGCGCGCTGAACCGCCTCAACGCGACCCGGACCATGGAAGGCTTCGTCCGCTTCATCATGGATTCCGTCCCCGATGGCGCCGCCGGGCCGATCCCGCCGCTGTTCCCGATCGCCCCCGGCACCCTGGTCGAGGAACGGATCGCCACGGCATTGCCCGGTTTTCGCGGCGACGGGCCGGTGCGCATCGGCAATGCCGCCGCCTTGCAACGCCAGAACGACAGCTACGGCGCCATCATCATGACGGCGACGCAGATGTTCTGGGACCAGCGGCTCAGCCGCAGGGGCGATGTCGCGCTTTATCGGCAACTCGCCGGCATCGGCCACCATGCGGAGGGCGCTGCCTTCGCGCCCGATGCCGGGCTTTGGGAGTATCGCGGCCGGGCCGCGCCGCACACCCATTCGGCGGCGATGTGCTGGGCCGCGCTCGACCGGCTTGGCGCCATCGCCCAGCATCTCGGCCTCGCCGCGGAGGCCGTCGACTGGGAGCGGCGGGCTGCCGCGCTGCGCGAACGCATCATCGCGGCCGCGACGGTGCCGGGCGAAGGCTGGATCTCCGGCGTGCTGGACGGCCATGCGGTCGCCGATGCATCGACCTTCCTGCTGCCGGAAATCGGGCTCATCAAGGCGACCGACCCGCTGTTCCTGCGCACCGTCGAGGTGCTGGAACGCCGCCTGGTGCGCGATGGCATCGTGTTGCGCTATGATCACCTCGACGATTTCGGCAAGCCGGAGGTCGGCTTCCTGGTCTGCACCTTCTGGTACATCGACACGCTCGCGCGCATCGGGCGGACCGCGGAGGCCCATGCGGTGTTCGAGCGGGCATTGACCTGGCGCAATCATGTCGGATTGCTTTCGGAGGACGTTGAACCCGTAACCGGCGCGCTGTGGGGCAATTTCCCGCAGACCTATTCGCAGGTCGGGCTTATCCTGTCCGCGATGCGCCTGTCCCGAAGCTGGGAGGAAGGCCTGTGGCGCGCCTCGTAATCGTCTCCAACCGCGTCCCGCCGCCGCGAACGACCGGCGCGGCAAGCGCCGGCGGCCTTGCCGTCGCGCTGCAATCCTTCGTCGAACCCGGCACGCTGTGGTTCGGCTGGAGCGGTCGCGTGTCGGAAAAGCCGTCCAGCAAGCCGCTGGTCGTGGACGGGCAGGGCGTCACCTACGCCACCATCGACCTCAGCCAGCAGGACTACGACCGCTTCTACGTCGGCTTCGCCAATTCCTCGCTGTGGCCGCTGCTGCATTTCCGCCTCGGGCTGATGCGCTACCGACGGGAGGATTTCCACGGCTACCTCGCCGTCAACGGCGACTTCGCCGACGCGCTGCTGCCCATGCTGCGACCCGACGACATGGTGTGGGTGCATGACTATCACCTGATCCCGCTGGCCGCGGCGCTGCGTGCGCGCGGCTTCACCGGGCGCATCGGCTTCTTCCTGCATATCCCCTTCGTTCCCGCCTCGGTGCTGGAGGCGCTGCCGCCGGCCTACGACCTGCTCTGCGCCCTTTGCGCATTCGACGTCGTGGGCTTCCAGACGCACACGCACCTGCAGGATTTCCTCGACTGCGCCCGGCGCTTCACCGGCTTCGCCGTGGAAGGCGAGGAAGTGGTGACGAATGGCCGGCGGGTGCGCGCCATCGCCGACCCCATCGGCATCGACGCGACAGGCTTCGCCCGCGTCGCGGGGCGTGCTGCCGGCACCGCCTATATCCAGCGGATGCGCGAGAGCCTCTCGGGCCGCGCGCTCGCGATCAGTGCCGAGCGGCTCGACTATTCCAAGGGCCTGCCCAACCGCTTCGAGGGCTTTGCCCGGCTGCTCTCGCGCTATCCCCAGCAGCAGCGCAACATCTCCATGCTGCAGATCGCCGCGCGCTCGCGGGAGGATGTGGCCGAATACCAGGTGCTGCGGCGCGAACTCGACCGCCTGGCCGGCGACATCAACGGCCGCTTCTCCCAGTTCGACTGGGTGCCGCTGCGCTACATGACGCAGACGGTGGCGCGGACGAAACTCGCCGGGCTGTTCCGCATCGCGCGCATCGGCCTGGTGACGCCGCTGCGCGACGGGATGAACCTGGTGGCCAAGGAATTCGTCGCCGCCCAGGACCCCGCCGATCCCGGCGTGCTGATCCTGTCGCAATTCGCCGGTGCCGCCGAGGAATTGACCGACGCCTTGCTGGTCAACCCCTATGACCCCGATGCCATCGCCGATGCGATGAACACCGCGCTCGAGATGCCGATCGAGGAACGCCAGGAACGCCACGCCGCCTTGCGCCGCGCGGTGTTCGACGTGACGGCGGCGCGCTACTGCAACGTCTTCGTGGAGGCGCTGAAGGCGGTGTGAGCCATCGTGGCGCCGCCCGACCGGCTGTCGCCTCGATGCCGGCGCGCTCGTTCGCCGCCGCCGCGAGCCCCGTTCGGCCTGATGGCAGCCGTCGCGCCCCGCGCGCGCGAAGCAAGGCGTCTGGCTTGGCGCGCGGCCTGGCTTCGCCGTGCCTCGGCGATGCGTGCCATGACGTCACCCCGAGCGCCAACGCCGGGCGATCCGGCCTGACCGGCAGGCGCCCTACGCCCCGCGCAGATCCTCCGGCGCCACATCCCCCAATTCGCTGAGCAGCAGCGGCCAGGCGCGCAGCCCCTCCTCCAGCGACGACAGCCTGAAGAACTCGTTCGGCGCGTGAACGTCCTCATCGGGCATGGCGAAGCCGAACATCAGCGTGTCGAGGCCGAGCATCTCCTGGAAGATCGCCGTGATCGGCAGCGTGCCGCCGATCCGCGCGCGAACCGGGGCGCGGCCCGTGGTGCGCTGCACCACCCGTTCCGCGGCAACCAGCAGGGGATGGCCCTCGCGCAGCGTGAAGGCCGGGGAGCCGCCGTCCAGCGGTTCGAACTCCAGCGTCACGCCGGCAGGTGCCAGCGCCAGGAGGTGGTCGCGCAGCAGGCGCTGGACGCGCACCGGGTCCTGCCCCGGGCCGAGCCGCATGGTGAACTTCGCATGCGCCTCGCAAGGCAGCACGGTCTTGCTGCCGGCGCCGGTATAGCCGCCCCACATGCCGTTCACCTCGATGGTGGGCTGCAAGGTCAGCCTCTCGCGCAAGGTGCGGTCAGGGTCGCCGTAGGGGGCAGCGCCGATCGCGGCGTAGAAGGCGCCCTCATCCATCGCCAGCGCCGCCGCGTCGGCGGCCTGGCGCGGGCCGACCGGGTCGAGGTCGTCGGCGAAGCCCGGCACGGCGATGCGGCCCTGCGCGTCATGCAGCGTCGCGACCAGGCGGGCGAGTTCGTGGATGGCGTTGCGCACCGCGCCGCCATAGCGGCCCGAATGCATGTCCTTGGACGCCGTGCGCAGCGTGAACCTGCAACTTGGTGAGGCCGCGTGAGCCGACATTGATGGTGGGCAGCGTGGTGCTGGCGCGCCCGCCATCGGCCGAGATCATCGCATCGCCGGCCAGCGCGTCGCGGATGCCGCTCGATGATGCGTGCGCAGGGACGGGCTGCCGATCTCCTCCTCGCCCTCCAGGAAGAAGCGGATGTTCACCGGGCAGCCGCCGGCCTCGATGAAGGCGATCGACGGTCTCGATGGCGATCAGCGTCGATCCCTTCACATCCGAGGCGCCGCGCGCATAGAGCCGGCCGTCGCGGATGGTCGGCTCGAAGGGCGGGCGTCTTCCACAGGTCGAGCGGGTCGGGCGGCTGCACGTCGTAATGGCCGTAGATGATCAGCGTCGGCTTGCCGGGCGCGCCCGTTCCAGGCGCCGGTCATCGCCGGGCTGGCCGCCGCCGTCGAGCAGGCGCACATCCGACAACCCGGCCCTGGCGCAGCCGGGCCATGCAGGAAGTCCCGCGTCGCCTTCATGCCCTCGGCATAGGCCGGGTCGGTGCTGACGCTGGGCAGGCGCAGCAGCGCCTTCAGCCGTTCCAGGATCTCGTCCTTGCGGGCCACCAGCGCCTCGGCCACCGCGTCGCTCATCACGCATCCTTCGCATGTCCGGCGGCAGCCTAGACCCGCATCGCGCGCCGGTTGCAGAGTGCGCGCGACAAAATTCGAGGAACATCCGGGATGGAACGTCCACCAGCACGGCGCAGCGCCGTGCGGCCTTTCGCGCGATCCTGTCGGGCGATGCCTGCATCCATCCCGCTTCCGTGCATGACCCGATCGCCGGGCGGATCGCCGCCGACCTTGGCTTCGAGGCGGCGATGTTCGCCGGCTCCGTCGCCTCGCTCACCGTGCTGGGCGCGCCGGACATCATCGTCCTCACACTGTCCGAATTCGCCGACCAGGCGCGGCGCATCTGCCGCGGCGGCGCCCCGCCGCTGATGGTCGATGCCGACCATGGCTACGGCAACGCGCTGAACGTGATGCGCACGGTGCAGGAACTCGAGACCGCCGGCATCGCCGCGCTGACCATCGAGGACACCGACCTGCCGCGCGGCCATGGCGTCGCCGAACCCGGCCTGCTCAGCCTCGAAGCCGGCCTGGGCAAGATGCGCGCGGCGGTCGCGGCGCGCGAGGATGCCGGGCTCGATCGTCATCGCGCGGACCTCGCGCGCTGAACCTCGTGAACCTCGATGAGGCGGTGCGCCGCGCGAAGGTCTACGCGACCTGCGGCGCCGACGCGCTGTTCTTCACCGGCGTGAACGACTGGGAACAACTGGCGGCGTTGCAGGCGGTGGCGAACGGGATGCCGATCATCCTGGGCGGCACGCCGGCCTCGATGGCCGACAAGGCGCGCCTCGCCGACCACGGCGTGCGCGTCGCGCTGCAGGGCCACCAGCCCTTCGCCGCCGCGGTCGCCGCCATCCATGCGACGCTGAAGGCGCTGCGCGACGGCACGCCGCCGGCCGAACTGAAGGGCGTCGCGCCCGCCTCGCTGATGAAGACCGTCACGCGGGAAGCCGACTACGCCGCCTGGACCCGCGACTTCCTCTGACCTGGACGAGACAGCGCCATGACGATCGAACCCGAAGCCCTCGCCGAGACCCAGACCAAGTACCTGGCCCTGCATGAATTCGTGAAGGCGGCGAAGAACCGCCTCGACGCCAACATGTGGGACTACCTGGTCGGTGCGACCGAAACCGAGACCACCATGCGGCGCAACCGCATGGGGATCGACGCGCTCGCGCTGCGCCCGCGCGTGCTGCGGGACGTGTCCAGCATCGACAGCACCTCCACGCTGTTCGGCAAGTCCATCCGCCTGCCGGTGATGCTCGCCCCGGTGGGCGGGCTGGAATTCATGGCCGTCGGCCACAACGGCGCGGTGACGGCGGGCGAGGCGGCCTCGGCCTTCGGCGTGCCGATCATGCTGTCCTCGGTCTCCAAGCCGGGGCTGGAGCCGGTGGCGGCGGCGACGCCGGGGATGAAGATCTACCAGCTGTACGTGCGCGGCGACGCGTCCTTCATCGAGGACAGCATCCAGCGCGCCAAGGGCAATGGCTACGACGCCTTCTGCCTGACCGTGGACACCGCGATCTATTCGCGGCGCGAGCGCGACATCGTCCGCCGCTTCGCCAAGCCCTGGCGCGCGAGTGCGACCGGCGAGGCGCAGATGCGCCAGGCGATGCTGAACTGGGACGACGTGAAGCGCATCAAGGACCAGCACCCCGACCTGAAGCTGATCCTCAAGGGCATCGCGACCGGGGAGGACGCGCAGATCGCCGTCCAGCACGGTGTCGAGGTCGTCTATGTCTCGAACCATGGCGGCCGGCAGCTCGATGCCGGGCGCGGGTCGATCGAGGTGCTGCCCGAGGTCGTCCAGGCCGTCGGCGGCCGCGCCAAGGTGTGGGTCGATGGCGGCTTCTCGCGCGGGACCGATGTGGTGAAGGCGCTGTGCCTCGGCGCCGAACTGGTCGGGCTCGGGCGGCTGTATTGCTATGCGCTGGCGGCCGATGGCGCGGCGGGCGTGGTGCGGATGCTGGAAATCCTGGAGAACGAGATGCGCTCCGCGCTCGGCCTGATGGGTGTCACGGCCATCGACCAGCTTGGCCCGGGCTTCGTGCATGCGGCGATGCCGACCAACATGCCGCATGTCCACAGCGCCTTCCCGCTGCTGCGGCTCGACGATTCGGGGTATTGAGCCAGCCTGCCGCCGACCCGGACCGCTCGCCGATCCGCGACCTGCTCGCGGATCCGGCCTTCCGGCGACTGTGGGGCGCCGGCGGGCTGACCAACTCGATGCGCTGGGTGGAGATGCTGGTCAGCGGCCTCTTCACCTATGAACTGACCGGGTCGGCCTTCGCCGTCTCGCTGGTGCTGATGTCGCGCGCCCTGCCGATGCTGCTGATGGGCGCGCTGGCCGGGGCGCTGGCCGAAAGCCTCGACCGCAAGCGCCTGCTGATGGCCGGCCAGGCGGCGCAGGCGGTGGGCGCGCTGGCCATCGCCGGCGCTGGCCGCCGCCGGCTGGCTGGCGCCGTGGCATCTGTTCCTGAACGGCGTGGTCGGCGGCCTCGCCTGGACCAATGAACTGGCGACGCGCCGGCGCATGGTGGCCGAGGTGGCCGGCCCGCAGCGCATCGTCCAGGCCGTCGCCTTCGACACCATGACCGGCAGCACGACGCGCATGGTCGGCCCGCTGGCCGGCGGGCTGTTCTACCAGACGGTCGGCGTCACCGCGGCCTATCTGATCGCGGCGATGCTCTACCTCGCCGCGCTCGTCGCTGGTGCATGGCGCCGCGCACAGCCAGCAGCACCGCCCGCTGAAGCCATGGCGCCTGCTGGCCGAGATCGCCGAGGCCGCCCGCATCGCCTTCGCCCATCCGGCGCTGCGCATGGTGCTGGGCGTCACCGTGGTGATGAACGTCTTCGGCTTCTCCTATACCGGCATCCTGCCGGCCTTCGGCGCCGTCGCCTTCCAGGCGGACCCGCTCGGCATCGGCCTGCTCGCCGCCGCCGAACCCTTCGGCGCGCTGCTGACCGGCCTCGCCCTGGCGATGCGGCGCGGCGCGCCGCCGGGCCGGATGCATGCTGGCGGCCGGGCACGCGGCGGCTTCCTGTGCGTCCTGGTGCTGGCCGCCTTCGCGCCGTCGCTGCCGCTCGCGGTGCTGCTGCTGTTGATCGGTGGGCTTGGCACCGCCGCCTTCGCCAGCCTGCAGACCGGTATCGTGATGATGCAGGCGCCGCCCGAGGCGCGGTCGCGCATCCTGGGCCTGACCACCACCTGCATCGGTACCGGGCCGCTCGGCGTGCTGCTGGTGGGCGCCCTGGCCGATGACCAGGGGCCGCGCCTGGCGATCCGGCCATGGCGATGATCGGGCTGGCCGGGCTGGCGTTGGTGCTGCTGCTCACGCGACGCTGAGCCGGGTTGCGCTGCGCGCCTTGTGCCCGCAACCGCTGGTCGTGGTATGCGATTCGTGAGCGGAGCGATGCAGGCGTGGCCGGAATCCCATGACCGCGCTATCGAAGGAAGCCGCTGCATGCCCTCTGACACGCCGCCCGACGCATCCTGGTCGTCGAGGACGAGGCGCTGGTGGCGATGCTGGTCGAGGACGCGCTGGAGGACGCCGGTTTCGCGGTGATCGGTCCGGTCCGCTCCGTGGCCCAGGCGCTCGAGTCCCTGGAGACGGACAAGCCCGATGCCGCCGTGCTCGACCTCAACCTGGCGGGCGAGAATTCCGTCGCCGTGGCCGACGCGCTCGTTGCGCGCGGCATCCCCTTCGTCGTGGCCACCGGCTATGGCGCGGCCGGGCCTGCCGGCGACGCATCGCGACGCGCTGGTGCTGCCCAAGCCCTATGACCCGGCCGACCTGACCGCCATGCTGGCGGTCATGTGCGAACGCCGGCGATAGGCCCCGGCGCCCGGTTGGTCGTTGTGGCGGGGCGATGAAGCGCCCCGTGGTCTTCCACCGGGGCGCCCGCTCCAGCCGGCCGTCGTGATGTGGCCGGGCGCGGCCGGTCAGACGGCGGCGCTGTGGCGGCCGGCAGCGGGCGAGAGGAAGGCGTCGAAGCAGGCGGCGAAATGCCGCAGGAAGGGCCGCCCCGCCTCGGTCACCACCAGCCGCCCGGCCTCGCGGCGCAGCAGGCCGTCGGCCACCAGCCCGTCGATGCGTGGCGCGGCCTCGGCCATCACGGCCGGCGGCACGGCGGCCAGGTCGATCGCCGCCTCGCACATCACCCGTTCGATCAGCGCGCCGCGCAGCCGGTCCTCCGCCGCTCAGCGGGCGGCCGCGCGCGACCGGCAGCCGCCCGGCCTCGACCGCGGCCAGCCAGCGCCGCTCATCGGCCTCGTTCTGCACGAAGCCGTCGGGCGTGCGGCCGATGGCCGAGGCACCGAAGCCGAGCAGATAGGGCGCGGTGTCGGTGGTGTAGCCCTGGAAGTTGCGCCGCAGCGTGCCGGCCGCCGCCGCGCGCGCCATCGAATCGCCGGGCCGCGCGAAATGGTCGAGGCCGATGGCGACATAGCCCGCCGCCGTCAGCACCCGCGCCGCGGCCTCGGCCTGGCGCATCGCGCTCGGCGGCACCGGGCAGGTCCTCGGTGCGGATGCCCTTCTGGTGGGCCTTCATCCAGGGCACATGCGCATAGCCGAAGACGGCGACGCGGTCGGCGCCGCAATCCGCGGCGAAACGGGCCGATGCCTCGACCTCGCGCGACGCCCTGCGCCGGCAGGCCGTAGATCAGGTCCATGTTGATGGCGGCGATGCCCGCCGCGCGCAGGCCGCGCACCGCGCGCCTCGACCATGCGCGGTCGGCTGGATGCGGCCGATCAGCGCCTGCACCGCCGGGCTGATGTCCTGCACGCCGAGGCTCGCCCGCGTCAGGCCGAGCGCCGGCCAGCGCCTCGATCGACGCGTCATTCGAGGCTGCGCGGGTCGAGTTCCGCCGCGACCTCCGCACCGTCGCGAAACGGGAACAGCCGGCGCAGCGTAGCGACCAGGCGCGTCAGGCCCGTCGGCGCCGAGCGTCGTCGGCGTGCCGCCGCCCAGATGCAGCGCGGTGACGCCGCCATGCGCCGGCAGCAGCGCCGGCGACCATCGCCGCCTCGCGCTTCCAGCGCCGCGCCGTAGCGGGCGATGCGCGCCGCCGAGCGCGTCACCGCCGTGTGGCAGCCGCAATACCAGCACAGCGCATGGCAGTAACGGCACATGCACATAGAGCGAGAGCGTATCCTGCGGGCCGCAGCCGGCCAGCCATCCGGCGTCGACCCCGGCGGCCAGCGGCGCGAAATGCGGCGCGGTCGGATAGCTGGTGTAGCGCGGCAGCGGCATGGCGGCATGGCGCAGCAGGGTGTCGTCGGCGGGCGCGGCGATGGCAGGCATGGCGGGACCATCGCCCATGTGACGCGATCGCACGCTTTGCGCTCGCGCAAGGCGGCCGGTCGTTTCACCGGGACAGGGCGGCTGAAACGCTTCATCCTCCGGCACGCCGGACCGGGCGCCGCTGTTTCAAGACGCGGAGAGAGGCGGCTATGCTGCGCCCGGGGCAAAGGAGCGGGTTGATGTCCGTCGAGTTGAGCCAGGAGTTGCGTCTGCTGCGGATCGACACCTCGACCGGCAAGACCTTCGTCCTGCGTCGCGTCGAGGCCGTGGAAGCGATTTCCCGTCCCTATGTGGTGCAGGCCGAGGTGCTGTGCACGGATGCCGGCGTCACCGCGGCCGACGTTATCGGCCAGACCGCCTGCGTCACCGTCACGCGCGACGAGTCGCTGGAGCCGCGGCGCTTCCACGGCGTCATCAATTCCTTCCGCAAGATCGGCAAGTTCGGCACCGGCTACACCGCCTATGGCCTCGAGATCGTGCCGACCTTCTGGAACCTGACCCGCACATCCGATGCGCGGGTGTTCCAGAACATGTCCGTGCCGACGATCGTGAAGAAGCTGTGCCAGGAGGCGCAGGCGGCCGCTCCGGTCTTCATGTCGGCGCCCGACACGCCGCGCGTGTACTGCATGCAGTACAACGAGACGGATTTCGATTTCTGCCAGCGGCTGATGGATGAGATCGGCTGCGGCTACTACTTCATCCATGGGGAGAACGAGCATGTCATGCTCGTCGCCTCCTCCTCGGCCGACTACCTGCCGATCTCCTCAGGCCCCTACAAGGTCAACGCGGCCTCGAATGCCTGGGACTCGCTGAGCGGCTTCAGCACGCGGACCCGGCTGCAGCCGGGCGCGGTGCGCACGCTGGACTACGACCTCGCGAAGCATTCGGTGCTGCTCGACGCGACGACGCCGACCGTGCTGAGCGAGGTGCACAACGACGCCGCCTTCCAGATGTTCCAGTGGCCGGGCGGCCAGCACACCAAGACGGATGCCGACCCCGCTCTGCTCGCGATGCAGACCTTTGAGGCGGAGGCCGATGTCGCCCGCGCGACCGGCTATGACCCCGCCTTCATCGCCGGCGCCAAGATCACCGTCCAGCTCGACCCGAACGACGACGCGACGACATCCTGGCTGCTGACGCGCGTCGTCCACAGCGCCTTCGATGAGACGCATGTCGTCGATGGCGGCGGGGCCGGCTATTCCTGCTCGGTCACGCTGATGCCCGATGACCGGCCCTACCGCCCGCCCGCGCCGCGGTCGCGGCCGGTGGTGCCGGGCCTGCAATCGGCCATCGTGGTCGGGCCGGCGAATGAGGAGATCTACACGGACAAGCTCGGCCGGGTGAAGGTCCGCTTCCTGTGGGACCGGCAATGGCCGAAGGACGACACCGCCTGCGAGATCTGGGTGCGCGTGGCGCAGCCCTTCGCCGGCAAGTGGGGCGGCACCTTCTTCCTGCCGCGCATCGGCGACGAGGTGCTGGTCGGCTTCGTCGATGGCGACCCGGACAAGCCGGTGATCGTCGGCTCGCTCTACAGCGACGACGCGCCGCCGCCCTTCCCGATGCCCGGCAAGAAGGAACAGGGCGGCTTCTCGACGCGGTCCTCGAAGAAGGGCGGCACCTCGAACGCCAACATCCTGCGCTTCGACGACACCAAGGGGTCCGAGGAATTCTATATCCAGGCCGAGAAGGACATGAATGTCCTGGTCAAGGACAACCGGACCGAGACCATCCGCGACGGCAACGACACGCTGACCGTCAAGACCGGCTACAAATACGTCATCATCGAGAAGGACGACTACAACGAGTGGATCCAGAAGGGCCACCGCAACATCGTCGTCGAGACCGGCAACCTCGGTGTCTTCGTCGAGAAGGGCAACTACAGCACGGTCGTCAACAAGGGCGACATGGCCGCCTGGGTCGAGGAAGGCAATGCCGCCCTTTACGTCAAGAAGGGCCACCACGACACCGATGTGGGGCAGGGCAACCAGTCATCCACGGTCAATGGAAACATCACGCATACGTCCAAGACCGGCAACATCGCGATCGAGGCGAAGGCGGGCAAGATCACCCTGACGGCCCCGGCCGCGATCGAACTGGTCTGCGGCGGCAGCTCGATCAAGATGTCGCCCTTCCAGATCGAGCTGAAGTCGATGATGATCAAGAATGACGCCCAGATGATGTTCGAGGCCAAGGCTGGCCTGATGAGCAAGGTCGAGGCCATGATGAACCAGGTCGAGGGCAGCGCCGTGACGATCGTGAAGGGGGGCATCGTGCTCATCAACTGATGAACCAGGTCCCTGCAAAACTCGCCGGGCCGCTTGCACCGCTGGTGCCCCGGCTCGAACTCGACGGCGATGGCGAGAAGGCCATCGCCGGTGCCGATTCCGCGGCCGCCGGGGTCGAGCGCCTGATGGCCGCCGGGCGCCACCAGGATGCCGTGAAGCTGCTCGCCCATGCCCTGCCCAAGCGGGAGGCCGTCTGGTGGGCCTGCATGTGCGCGCGCGCCGTCCCCGATGCCGCGCTGCCACAGCCCGATGCCGCCGCGATCGAGGCGGCGGAAGCCTGGGTGCGCCGGCCGGATGAACCGGCCCGCCGCGCGGCGCTCGGTTGCCGCCGAGAAGACCAAGTTCGCCACGCCCGAATCCTGGACCGCCATGGGCGCGTTCTGGAGCGGCGGCAGCATGGCGCCGGAAGGCCAGATGGTCGTCCCGCCGCCCGACCACCTGACCGCCACGGCGGTGACCGGCGCGGTGATGCTCGCGGCCGTGCGCCACGTGCCGGAAAAGCGGCAGGACCGGCTGGAACGCTTCGTCGTCAGCGCGCGCGACATCGCCGGTGGCGGCGCGGGCCGCCTGCAGCCGGAGGAAGCGCCGCCGCCGCCAGCCGCGGCCGCGCCATCGCCCGGGCCGTCGAGCGCCCGGCGATCCCGCCGCCGCCGTCGCCGCCAGCCGCACCGCGGTCGAGCATGCCGTGACGGCGCATCGCGTGCCGGCAGGTCAGGCAGGGAGCAAGCCTATGGAACTGACCCTGACGATGATCCGCTGCCCCGACAGCGTGGTGCCCGAACAGCGCCGCGTGCCCGGCGGCGACTACGTCATCGGCCGTGGCGCCGACGCGAGCTGGGTGCTGCCCGATCCCGACCGGCTGCTGTCGAAGCATCATTGCGTCGTGGAATTCCGCGGCGGCGGCTGGCAGCTGCGCGACCTGTCCACCAACGGCACCTACATCAACCATGCGCGATGCGCCGGTGGGGCGCGACCAGGTCAAGCCGCTGGACGACGGCGACCGGCTGCGGCTCGGCGCCTATGAGATCGAGGTGCGTGTCGCCATGGCCGGCGGGCAATCGCCCGGCGCCGCCTGGAGTGGCGCCCTGCCCGCGGCCGCGCCGCCGCCGCAGGGCGGGGGTGGCTGGGACCAGCCGGCCGCCACGCCGGGCTGGGCCGCCGCGCCCGCGAGCCCGCCGCCGGCCTGGGGCGGGCAGGACCAGGGCGGCTGGGGAGCCGCGCCGCCGCGCGACGAGCCATTGCAGCCGCGACTGCCGGGCGACCCCTATCTCGGCGCGAAGCCGCCCGGCGCCGGCAGTGCCGGGCCTGCCGAGCGGCACCGGCCTGCCGACGGATTTCGACCCGCTCAATGACGGCCCGGCCATGCCGGACCATCGGCCGGCCTCCTCGGATGCCTTCATGCCGCCGAAGCCGATGCAGCAGGTGCCGGTCATCCCGGACAGCTGGGACCTTGGCCCGACACCGGCGGCGCCGACCGCCCGCGCCGCCGCCACCCGCCCCATCGGGCGGCGCATCGCGCATCCCCGACGACTGGAACATCGACCTCTCGCCCGGACCGGCAGGGCCCGCGGCGGCGCGCCGCCACGCCCGCCCCGCGGCGGGCCAGGACCCCTTCGCGCCGCCGCCCGCCCGCCCGGACGCCCATGCCGCGCCACCGCCGGCGCGGCACCCTGCGGCCCCGGATGCCGCGGCGATGCCGCCGCACGGGCGTGGGCCGACGCCCGACCCCTTCGCGGCACCGCCGACGGGCCAGCCGGACCCCTTTGCCGCCCCGCCCGGCGGGGGCGACCCCTTCGCCGCGCCTGCGGGCCACGCGCCGCCCCCCGCGGCGATGCCCGGCGGCCCCGATCCGTTCGCCGCGCCGCCCGCTGCGCCGCCGCCGAGGCCCCGGCCCGCCACCCCTGATCCCTTCGCGAGCCCGCCGGCCGCCGCCCCCTTCGCGGCGCCGCCGCCCGCGCAGCCGGACCCTTTCGCCGAACCGCCGCGCCCGGTGCCGACGGCGGCGCCCCCCCACGATGCCGCGCCGCCGCGTCCCGCCGCCGTGCCGTCTGGTGCGCGGTGCCGATGCCGGGCTGGCCGCCTTCCTCGCCGGGGCCGGGCTGCCGCCAGGCCTCGCGGCGAATGCCGACCCGGACGCCGCGCTGCGCGCCCTCGGCGCCGCCTTCCACGCCGCCATCTCCGGCATGCGCCAGTTGTTGATCGCGCGGGCGGATGTGAAGCGCGAGTTCCGCATCGAGCAGACCATGCTGCGTTCCGCCGGCAACAATCCGGTGAAGTTCGCCGCCTCGGACGAACAGGCGATGGCCGCGATGCTGTCGGCCGGGCCGCAGGCCGGCCCGCGCGCGGTGCGCGATACGGTCGAGGACCTGACCGCCCACCAGGTGGCGACCCTCGCCGCGACGCAGGCGGCCGCGCGCGCCCTGCTCGCCCGCCTGGCGCCGGGCGGGCTGGAGGGCACCGATGGCGGCGGCGGCGGCCTGTTCGCCAGCAAGGACAAGCGCCTGTGGGAAGCCTACAAGCGTCTTCACCAACAGGTGACCGAACAGTTCGACGACGATTTCGACAGCGCCTTCGGCAAGGAATTCGCGCGAGCCTATGAACAGGCGTCGCGGCGGGACGGCTAGGCCGGGGCACAAGGGGGCAGGGCGCGGATGCTGTGGCACGACAAGGTGGTCTGGCAGGAGGGCATGTTCCTCCGTGCGCAGCATTTCCAGCAGCAGGACCGCCATGTTCGAATGGATGCTCCAGGCGCGCGCCGCACCGTTGCGCGCGCATCCCTGGGGCATCACGGAACTCTCGCTCGACCGCGACCTGCTGGCGGCGGGCAAGTTCGCCATCGCCTCGGCGACCGGCATCATGGAGGACGGCACCGCCTTCTCCGTGCCCGGCCACGCCGACCAGCCCGCACCGCTCGACCTGCCGGAGGGCACGCGCAACTGCGTCGTCTACCTGGCGCTGCCGGTGCGCCAGCCGGGCAGCCCCGAAATCGCCTTCACCGAAGGCCCGGACATGGCGAATGCGCGCTACGCCATGCGCAGCTTCGAGGCCTTCGACACCCATTCCGACGCGACCGTCCCGGGCGAACTCCAGGTCGGCCGCCCGCGCCTGCGCTTCATGCTGGAGACCGAGGAACGCGCCGGCTTCTCGACCATCGGCCTGACCCGCGTCGTCGAGGTGCAGGCGGACCGCCGCGTCGTCGTCGACGAACGCTTCATCCCGCCCTGCCTGCGCGTCTCGGCGACGCCGCCGCTGGGCGAATCTGGTGGGCGAGCTGGTCGGCATGCTGGGCCAGCGGGCCGAGGCGCTGGGCGCGCGGCTGTCCCAGCCCGGCGCGCGCGGCGTGGCCGAGGTCGCCGACTTCCTGCTGCTGCAGGCGGTCAATCGCTGGCAGCCGCTGCTCGCGCATTGGGCCGATGCGGGCAATGTGCATCCCGAACTGCTGTATTCGGCGCTGGTGCAGCTGGCGGGCGAACTCGCCACCTTCACCGACCCCAAGCGCATGGCGGCGACCTATCCGGCCTATCGGCATGAGGATCTGCAGCGGTCCTTCGCGCCGGTCGTCGCCGACCTGCGGCGGTCGCTGTCGATGGTGCTGGAGACCAACGCGGTCTCGATCCCGCTGCAGGAACGCCAGTTCGGCGTGCGCGTCGGGCCGATCGTCGACCGCAACCTGCTGCGCGCCAGCCAGTTCGTGCTGTCCGTGCAGGCGGACCTGCCGTCCGAGCAGCTGCGCCGCGTCTTCCCCAACCAGGTCAAGATCGGCGCGGTCGAGCACATCCGCGAACTGGTCAACGTCGCGCTGCCGGGCATCCAGGTGCGGCCGCTGCCCGTCGCGCCGCGGCAGATCCCGTTCCATTCGGCCGCGGTCTATTTCGAACTCGACCGCGGCAGCCCGCACTGGGCGCAGATGCAGAATTCCGGGGCCTTCGCCATCCATGTCTCCGGCGATTTCCCCAGCCTGAAGATGGAACTCTGGGCGATCAGGGGCTGAGCCCCTGTCCGCCTCTGCTTTGACCCGAAGGACGCCGCGCGATGAGCGACAATCCCTTCGCCGAGCCCAATGACAGCGACCGCACGGTGGTGCGGGGGCCGGGCGGCGCCACGCCGCCGCCCCGGCCACAGCAGCCGCAGCCCGGTTTCGGCGCGCCCTCGGCGCCGGTTGGCGGCTTTCGGCGGCCTGCCAACCGGTGGCGGCGCCCCGGCCGGCCGCGCCGAAGCCGCCCCGCGTCTGGCCGGCGAGGCGGAGGCCCTGCCCAAGACCGGCATCGGCCCGCTCGCCGCCGCCGCGCAACCGTTGCTCGACCTGCTCGGGCGGCTTGCCAATGCGGGCATGACCGCGCCGCCGCAGGGCGAGGAACTGCGCGAGCGCGCGCTGCGCGCCTTCCGCCAGTTCGAGGTCGATGCCCGCGACGCCGGCGTCAGCGCCGAGCAGGTGCGCGCCGCGCACTACATCCTGTGCGCCAGCCTCGACGACGTGGTGCTGTCCTACAATTGGGGGCAGAGCAGCGTCTGGTCGGTGCAGTCGCTGGTCGCGACCTTCCATCAGGAAGTGAAGTCGGGCGACCGCTTCTTCGACGTGCTGGCCGGCATGCAGAAGGACCCCGGGCGCTGGAAGGATGCGCTGGAAATCACCTATCTCTGCCTGTCGATGGGCTTCCAGGGGCGCTACCGGCTCTCGCCGCGCGGTGCCTCGGAACTCGACCAGATCCGCACCGGGCTCTACCAGTTGCTGGCGCAGGTGCGGCCACCCTGGGAACGCGAACTCTCGCCGCATTGGAAGGGCGTCGATGCGCCGCATCGCGGGCCGCGCCGCGGCATTCCCGGCCTGGGTCGCCGCCTGCGTCGCGGTCTTCGCGCTCGGCATGGGCTATGCCTGGCTGGCCAATGCGATGAATGAAGGCTCGGACGGGCTGTATGAGCGCATGGCCGCGCTGCCGCCGGGCGCGCTGCCGGAGATCGAGCGCTCCGCCCCGCCGGTGCCGCCCGCGCCGCCGCCGCCGCCGCCGCGCAATGCGCCGCCGCCACCGCCGGATTTCCTCGTGACGCTGCGCGAGTTCCTCAAGCCGGAAATCGACCAGGGCCTGCTGTCGGTGTTCGGCGATGCGCGTTCGGTGACGGTCCGCATCAAGGGCGCGCGGCATGTTCGCCTCCGGCTCGGCCACCGTCGAGCCGCGCTTCATCCCGATGCTTGCAGCGCATCGGCCAGGGGCTGCGCACCGAGCCGGGCCGCGTGCAGGTGATCGGCCATTCCGACAACCAGCCGATCCGCACCGTGCGCTTCCCGTCCAACTTCCACCTCTCGGCCGGCGCGGGCCGAGGCGGCGTCGGCGATCATCGCCGCCGCGACCGGCGATGCCGGGCGCTTCACCGTCGAAGGTCGCGCCGACGCCGAGCCGATCGCCGACAACCGGACAGCGGACGGCCGCGAGGAGAACCGACGCATCGAAGTCGTCCTGCTCCGGGGAGCGAACTGACCATGGAGATCCTGAGCGTCTTCCAGCCCTTCCTGAAGGGGCGCGCGATCGCCGCACTGCTCGCGGTCATGCTGCTGATGCCGATCGTCTATCTGTTCGGCCCGATGATCGAGATCGGCGGCTTCCGGCCGCTCGAGACCGAGATCAACCGGATGATCGTCTGCGTGGTCCTGTTCGTCCTGGCCCTGGTCGTCATCTGGGTCGATGGAGAAGCGCAAGTCGCGGCGCGACATGCTGCTGGTCGCCGGCATCGCCGCGCCGGACCCCGGGGCCGACCGCGCCGCCGAGGAGGAAGCGAGATGCGCGAGCGGCTGACCGCCGCGCTCGATCGCCTGAAATCCGCCTCCGGCAAGAAGGGCAGCTTCCTCTACGACCAGCCCTGGTACGTCATCATCGGTCCGCCCGGTTCGGGCAAGACGACGGCGCTGGCCAATTCCGGCCTCGACTTCCCGCTGTCCGACGGCGGCAAGCTGCAGGGCGTCGGCGGCACGCGCTTCTGCGAATGGTGGCTGACCGACAACGCGGTGCTGATCGACACCGCCGGCCGCTACACGACGCAGGATTCCGACGCGGCGGCCGACAAGGCCGGCTGGGAACGCTTCCTCGGCCTGCTCAAGAAGAACCGCCCGCGCCTGCCGCTGAACGGCGTGCTGGTGACCTTCGGCGTCGACATGATCTCCCGCCTCGGCCCGGCCGAGCGCGAGCAGCACGCCCGCACCGTGCGGCGCCGCATCAAGGAACTGGAGGAGAAGCTCGGCCAGCGCCTGCCGGTCTATTTCATGATCAGCAAGACCGACCTGCTGGCCGGCTTCATGGAATTCTTCGACGACCTCGACAAGACCGCGCGCGAGCAGGTCTGGGGCTTCACCTTCCCGGTGGAGGGCGCCGGCGAGGCCGGCCACGCGGCGAAGTTCAACGAGGAATTCCAGGCGCTGCTCGGCCGCCTGCAGGACCGCGTGCTCGAACGCCTGCAGAATGAGCGCGGCCCGCAGCAGCGCGCCGCGCTCGAAGGCTTCCCGGCGCAGTTCGCCTCGATGGAAGGCCCGCTCGGCGCCTTCATCGCCGCGGCCTTCGGCGGCACGCGGCTCGACCCGGCGCCGATGCTGCGCGGCGTGTACTTCACCTCCGGCACGCAGGAAGGCAGCCCGCTCGACCGGCTGGCCGGCGCGCTGTCGCGTTCCTTCGGCTTCGATCCGCGCCGCCCGGCGGCGGTGATGCAGCAGAAGGGCCGCGCCTACTTCATCACGCGGCTGCTGAAGGATGTCGTGTTCAACGAGGCGCGGCTCGCCTCCAACGACCGCCGGCCGACAAGCGCCGCCGCATCGTCGCCATCGCCGCCTGGTCGATCGCCGGCCTGGTGATCGCCGGCGGCGGCCTGTTCGGCTACACGGCCTGGAGCGCGGAACAGGCGCGCACGCCAGCGCCTCGCCGAGCAGATCGGCAAGGCCGAGCAGGCGGCCCAGGGCATGCCCTTCGACCGCATCACCGAGGCCGAGTTCCGCCGCATCCTGCCCTACCTCGACGCGGCGCGGGACCTGCCGCCGGCGGCACAGGGCGACGGCGGCGCGCTTCGGGCTGAGCCAGGAGGAGAAGCTCGCCGCCGGTGCCAGTGCGGCCTATCGCCGCGCGCTCAACCGTTCCTTCCTGCCGCGCCTGCTGGCGCGGATGGAACTGGTGATGCGCGGCGCCTTCCAGCGGCCGGACGAACTCTATGACGTGACGCGCGCCTATCTGATGCTCGGCCAGGAAGGCCCGCTCGATATCGAGCTGGTGAAGAACTGGTTCGCGCGTGACTGGCAGCGCACCTTCCCCGGTGCGGTGAACCAGCCGGTGCGCGACGCGCTGATGGCGCATCTCGACGCGACGCTGGCCGGCAGCTTCCAGCGCTATCCGGTCGATGGCGCGCTGGTCGACCAGGCGCGGCGCGTCTTCTCCCGCCTGCCGCTGGCGCAGCGCGTCTTCTCGCGCCTGCAGACCACGGCGGCGGCGGCCGGGGCGAATATCCAGCCCTGGCGGCCGGCCGATGCGCTGGGCCAGTCGGGGCAGCGCTATTTCGTGCGCGCCTCCGGCCAGCCGCTGACCGAGGGCATCCCGGGCCTCTACACCATCGATGGCCTGTATCGCGGCATGCTGCCGGTGCTCGGCCAGGCGGTGCGCCAGGGCGTCGCCGAATACTGGGTGCTGGGGGCGGAGGGCGCCAATCTCGGCACCGACGACCCGGTGGCGCTGGAACAGGCGGTGCTGCGCCTCTACGCCGAGGAATATGCGAGGCAGTGGCAGGCGATGCTCGAGGACCTGAACCTCGTGCCGCTGCCGCCCGCCCTCGCGCAGCAGGCCGAGGCGCTGAACATCCTCGGCGCGCCCAATTCGCCGATCAAGGATCTGCTGCGCGGCATCGCCCGCCAGGTGACGGTCGGCACGCCGCCGCAGGGCTGGACGCGGCCCGGCGCCCAGCCGCGCGCCGCCCCGGCCGCCGGCCAGCCGGCCCAGCCGCCCGAGCCGACCGGTGCCGAACCGGTGGCCGATGTGGTGGAACCGCGCTTCGAGGCGATCCGCACCGCCGCCGGCCAGCCGCTCGATGACATCCTGCGCATCGTCAATGAGTTGTTCGTCCAGGTGCAGCGCCTGGCCAGCACGCCGCCGGGCACGCTGCCGCCGCCCAGCGTCGGCCTCGACCCCGGCCAGCGCCTGCAGGCCGAGGCGGTGCGCCAGCCGCAACCGCTGCAACGCTGGCTGAACGGCCTGGTCACCGCCTCGGCCGCGGCGCGTGGCGGCGGGGCCAAGGCGGCGCTCGCCGCCGCCGGCGCGCAGCAGATCGCGCCCTTCTGCCGCGGGCTCGAACCAGCGCTTCCCGTTCAATATCAGCGGCGAGGACCTGCCGGTGGATGACTTCATCCGCCTGTTCGGCCCGGGCGGGGTGTTCGACCAGTTCTTCACCCAGAATGTCCGGCAATATGCCGACATCACCAGCCTGCCCTGGCGGCCGGTGGCGACCGATGGCCTGCCGCCGCCGATCTGCGCGGCCGACCTGGTGCAGTTCCAGCGCGCCCGGGCGATCCGCGACGCCTTCTTCCCCGGCGTCGCCTCGATCGGCCTGCGCTTCGAACTGGTGCCGCGGAACATGGACCCCGGCGCGATCTCCGGCGACGCTGGAAGCCGAGGGCGTGCGGACCGAGATCACCCGCAACTCCGCCTTCCGGCCGATCCCGATGTCCTGGCCGGCGCGCGGCAACACGACGCTGACCTTCGATCCGCCGTCGCTGGCCGGCCCGCTGGCCTATGACGGCGCCTGGTCGGCGCTGCGCCTGGTGATGCGCCGGGGCAGTTCACGCTGACCACCACGCCCCAGCGCGAAAGGCTGCGGCTGCGGGTGACGCAGGGCGACCGCGTCATCGACTTCGAACTGCGCGCGGGCAGCACGCAGCACCCCTTCGGCCTGCGTGAGCTGACGGAGTTCAGATGCCCGACGCTCTCCCCCTGACGGGCCTGTTCGGCAAGGTGCCGGCGCATGGCGATTTCGTGCGCCGTGGCCTGCCGACGAGCTTCGTCGGCGCCCTGGGATGCCTGGCTGCAGGATGGCATGGCGACGGCGCGCGAGCGGCTCGGCGACCGCGCTGGGCGGACGCTGTGGGACGGCGCGCCGCCCTGGCGTTTCGCCCTGCCGGCCGGCGCCTGCGGGCCGGATGCGGTGGTCGGCGTGCTGCTGCCGAGCGAGGACATGGTCGGTCGGCGCTTTCCGATCACCCTCGCGGCGCTGGTCGCCCCGGGCGCGGCGCCGCCGGCTCCCGGCCTGGTTCGCGGCGCTGGAGGCCGCGGCGCTGGCCGGGCGGGCCGGCCAGGTCGATGCCGATGCGCTGGCGGCGGCGATCCCGCATCCCGGTGCGGCGCTGCCCGAGGCGCCGGCCAGACGTGTGCGAACCGCCGCTGGCCGATGCCGCCGCCCTGGCATGACGCCGGAGCCGGATCCGCTTGCCTTCTTCCGGCCGCGCCCTGGGCCGAGGCGATCGCCCTCGGCGGCTTGGGCACCGCTCGCGTCCGACCTGGCCGGTCCGCCCGGCGATTCGGTCGCGGAGGCGACCGATCGGGGCGCCGCTGTCGATGGCCGCGCCCGAGCCACTGGGCGATGTCCGGCGCTGCCGCGGCGGATGCGCCGGGCGACCCTGGCACGCCCAGCCTGCCGACCAGGCTGACCTGCTCGACCTCTTCGGCGCCGCGGCGCCGCCTGGGCCGGTCGACCGGCGGGGAACTGCCCGTGCCAGCGATGAGGCCGCTCAGCCGGGCCTTTCGGCGCCGCTCCCGAGCATGGCGACGCCCCCGGCACCGGACCGGATGGCGTCGGATGGCACGCTGGCCTTCCTGCTCGGGCGAGGCCGGCCTGGCCGGGGCGCAACCAGGCGCCGTGCCGGAGGACCCTGTCGCCGTGCTGCGGGAGGCGCGTCTGCGCCTCCGGCTGCCGCGGACGAGCAGGACTGATCCGCTGGCGGCGCTGATCGCGGCCGGCGATACGCCGCTGCGCGCCGCGCCGCCGCCGCCGGCCTGCCGCACGATGCGTCGATCCTGCGCCGAGTGTCACAGTGCCTGATGCGGCGGATGCCGGCCACGCGGCCGACGCCCCGCAACCGGCTGTCCCGCGGCCGAGGCGCCCGCGGCGCCGCCCGGCGGCGGATGGTGGACCGGCGGCGGCGGCCGGCTGCCGGCATCGGTCCGGCCCGTGCCCGCCCTGCTGGCGGCGGCCGATTTCGCCAGCCTCCTGGAAGCCGACGCATGACCTGGCGCCTTGCCTCCCCGGCCGCGACCCATCCCGGCGCGGTGCGACCGCGCAATGAGGACGCCCTGCTCGATCGAGCCGGATATCGGCCTTTGGGTCGTCGCCGACGGCGCCGGCGGGCATGGCTCGGGCGATGTCGCCTCCAATGCCATCGTCGCGGCGATGCAGGTGATCCCGCCCGGGCTCTCCGCGGCGGAGTTGCTGGCGCAGGTCCGCCTGCGGCTGACCGCCGTGCACCAGGAATTGCAGGAGGAAGCGGCGCGGCGCGGACCCGGGCGCATCCTGGCCTCGACCGTCGTGGTCATGCTGGCGCGCGGGGAGCATTTCGCGATGCTCTGGGCTGGCGATTCGCGCGCCTATCTGTTGCGGCAGGGCGCGCTGTCGCGCGTCACCAAGGACCACAGCCTGGTCCAGGAACTGGTGGACCAGGGCACGCTGAGCGAGGACGAGGCCGAGAGCCACCCGCAGGCCAACGTCATCACCCGCGCCATCGGCGCGCAGGGGGAGCTGGAACTCGACAAGGTCTCGGGCCGCATCATCGAGGGCGACCGCTACCTGCTGTGCACCGATGGCCTGTTCAAGACGATGGCCGAGGCCGAGATCGTCGCCATGCTGACGGACGGCGCCGATGTCCAGGCGATCGTCACCGAGGCGGTCGGACGCGGTGCGCGCGACAATGTCAGCGCGATCGGGGTCGATTGCATCGCGTGACGGCCGGGGCCGTGCCGTCCCGCTGGAGCCACGCCCACCCGTTGCGGAGCGGCGGGCCTATCACGTCATACAGCGCGACGGTCATGCGGGCTGCGCGGTCGCGGCGGCTCGTCGATCCTGCCCGCCGGCAAGGGCGGATCGATCAGCCGCCGCTGTGCTGCGGGATCTGGTAGGTCACGATGTCCTGCGACCCCGACAGCGCGTTGCCGACATCCCGCACGCCCAGCGTGATCGTCCGGTAGAGGAATTCGATGCTCTCGATCGGATGCTCGCCATGCGACGCCTCGGTCGATGCGCGCGATGCGCACGCCGCGGAACTCGACCGCGAAATAGCAGACGGGCGTGCCCTGGCCGGTGCGCAGCCATTCGAACTTGACCATCGGAATTCGGTCGCGCCGACCATGGCGGTCCAGATCCTGCGCGGACTGCGCATCGGCCTTCCGGCGCGCCGGTCGCGCTGCGCAGTTGCGGTGCCCAGATCCGCGTCGCGGCGCGATGCGAGCCCGCGGCCATTGCTGCGCGACACGCGCGTCCCGCCCCAGGCGAAGCCGAGCCAGCGGCAGCCAGCCGACATGGCTCCTCCACGGTGCCTTCGCCGGTGATGCCCGGAAGGTTCATCAACAGAGGCATGGCGCCATCTCCTCCGTCAGCGGTCAGGCTGATTGTCGATCATGGCCATGGCCTGGCCCGTCGCCTGGCCGCGCGCGTCGAAGCCCCAGGAGATAACGGACATCCGGCCGTACCGGATGCCGAACTTCTCGGTCGCCCGTTCCTCGCCGCTGCTGTCGATCGAGAACTCGACGATGCCGCAGCCTTCGAGCTCGATGACGCATGTATTCCTGCGGCCCGTCGGGGCCGGTGCGCAGGAAGGTGATCACGGCGTTCTTGTCGAAGGTGCCGAGCAGCGATTCGCGGAACAGGCCGGTCGACGAGGCATCCGTCACCTTGCTCGACCTGCACCGGGCGTCACGTCGCCGCCGCCCTCGACCTGCATGGAGAAGCGCTGGCCGTAATTCATGGCCGCGGCGAGGGTGCAACTGGTGAGCTTCATCCACCCGCCGCTGGCCGGCGCCTTCTTGACCTTGGCGGGAACCTCGGCCTCGCCACGGACGGAGCCGTAGCACATGTAGACCGAACTGGCGGAACCGGAGCCGGACATCGCGCGCGTTCCTGTCTTGGTGTCCTTCATGGACATGCCGCCCGGATCGCTCCGGACGGCATGTCCAGTCGTCTGGTGCGGCGCCGGCCGAGGCCGTCGCCGCCGATGTCACGCCGCCGAGCGGCGCGGCATCACTTCGTCATCGACGACAGCTTCCAGGTCGTCGAGGCCGGGCTGCCGGTCAGGTCGTCGCCGATCGGGTTGTACTTCACTTCGATCTCGCCGAAGTTCAGGTGGAGCGTCTCGCCCGGGCGGCTGTCGACACCGCTGCCGCCGGCCGCCTTGAAGGACAGGCCGGACACGCCGGTCGTTCTTCAGGTAGACGCCCAGGAATTCCTGCGGGTCACCCGCGCCGGTGCGCACGAAGGAGAACTTCACGTCGTTGTTGAGCTTGCCGAAGCAGCCCTGCTCGAACAGCTTGAGCGTGGAGCCGTCGGTGGACTTCTTCACCACGATCTCGCTCATGTTCACGACCGAGCCTTCGCGAACCGAGTTCACGCCGGAGGTGATCCGGCGACCGAGGCCGAACTCGAAGGAGGTGACTTCGATGTACTTCTCGAAGCCCTTGATCTTGCTCTCGCCAGGAACGCCCTGCGTACTGCATCAGAATCGGCATCTGCGTTTTCCCTTTCCCAACCTACCCCCGGAAGGCGACCCGCTGTCGCCTCCTGATACGAAGAACCTTAGCTCAATCGACGTCGTACCGGAACGAGCCATCGTCGTTCATGGACACCTTCACCTGAAGGATTTCATGACCGTCGGCGAGGCGCGCGAGGATGCGCGCCGACAGTTCCGGCAGCACCGTGCGGCTGAGGATGTTGTCGATGTTGCGCGCGCCCGAGGAGACTTCCTTGCAGCGCTCGACGATGGCGTCGATGACGGCGTCATCCACCTGCAGCGGCACGTTGTAGGCCTCCTTGAGCCGGCGGCCGATGCTGCGCAGCTTGAGCCCGGCGATCTTCTTCAGGATCTCGGGCGGCAGCGGATAGTAGATGACGACGTTGGTGCGACCGAGGAAGGCCGGCTTGAACGACTTCAGCAGGTCCGGCATCAGCGCTTCGCGCAGCTCGTCGGGCTCCGGCGCCATCTCGGGATCGGCGCAGAGCTTGTCGATGGTGTCGGTGCCGGCGTTCGACGTCATGATGATGACGGTGTTGCGGAAGTCGATGTCGCGACCTTCGCCGTCCTTCATCGCGCCCTTGTCGAAGACCTGGAAGAAGACGTCCTGCACGCCGGGATGCGCCTTCTCCATCTCATCGAGCAGGATGACGGAGTAGGGACGACGGCGCACCGCCTCGGTCAGCACGCCGCCTTCGCCGTAGCCGACATAGCCCGGCGGCGAACCCATCAGGAGCGAGACCTTATGCTCCTCCTTGAACTCGCTCATGTTGATGGTGGTCATGTTCTGCTCGCCGCCATAGAGCAGGTCGGCGACCGCGAGCGCCGTCTCGGTCTTGCCGACGCCGGAGGTGCCGGCCATCAGGAACACGCCGATCGGCTTGCGCGGGTCGGTCAGCCCGGCGCGCGACGTGCGGATCGCCTGCGCGATCGCATCGAGCGCATGGTCCTGGCCGACCACGCGCTCCATCAGGTGGTCCTTGAGCTTCAGCACGGTGTTGATCTCGTCGGAGACCATCCGGCCCGACCGGGATGCCGGTCCAGGTGCCGACGACGTCGGCGACCGCCTGGCCATCGACCACCGGGAAGACCAGCGGCTCCTCGCCCTGCAGCTTGTGCAGCGCGGCCGCGGTCTCGCCGAGTTCCGTCTTCAGCGCCTCGGTGTCCGCCGGCTCGGCCGGCGTGCCGTCGGGCGCCGGGCATCGGCACCGCGGCCGTCTCGATCTGGTGGCGGAGGTCGCGCATCTTCGCGACGAGCGCCTTCTCCTCCTCCCAGCGGTTCATCACCTCCTCGAGCTCGGCGGAGACCTTGGCGTGCTCCTGCTCAAGCGCGACGCGGCGCGCCTCGTGGTTGGTGCCGGTCGCTTCCTCGCGCTTGATCGCACCAAGCTCGGTGTCGATCAGCGCCAGGCGGCGCTGGCGGTCCTCGACCGGGGCGGGGATCGAGGCCTGGCTCATGCCCACGCGGGCGCAGGCGGTGTCGAGCAGCGACACGCCCTTGTCGGGCAACTGCCGCGCCGGGATGTAGCGCGCCGACAGCTTGACCGCCTGGGTGATCGCCTCGTCGAGGATGCGCACGCCGTGGTGCTTCTCCAGCGTCGCCGACCAGGCCGCGCAGCATGGCGGCAGGCCAGCGGCTCGGACGGCTCCTCGACCTTCACCACCTGGAAGCGGCGGGTCAGCGCGGCGTCCTTCTCGAAGTACTTCTTGTATTCGGCCCAGGTGGTGGCCGCGATGCAGCGCATCTCGCCGCGCGCCAGCGCCGGCTTCAGCAGGTTGGCCGCGTCGTTCTGCCCGGCCGCGCCGCCGGCGCCGATCAGCGTATGCGCCTCGTCGATGAACATCACGATCGGCGTCGGCGACGACTTCACCGCGTCGATGACACCTTTGAGACGATTTTCGAACTCGCCCTTCACGCCGGCGCCGGCCTGCAGCAGGCCCATGTCCAGCGAGTAGAGCTTCACGCCCTTCAGCGCCTCCGGCACGTCGCCCTGCGGCGATGCGCAGCGCCAGGCCCTCGACCACCGCGGTCTTGCCGACGCCGGCCTCGCCGGTGAGGATCGGGTTGTTCTGCCGCCGCCGCGTCAGGATATCCACCATCTGGCGGATCTCGCCGTCGCGGCCGAGGATCGGGTCGATCTTGCCGGCCTTCGCGTGGGCGACGAGTTCCGTGCAGTACTGGTCGAGCGGGCCGCCCGCGCGCGGCGCCTCGCCGCCGGGCGCGCCGCCCGCCCGCGGGGCCGGCTTCGCTCTCGGCACCGGCCTCGGCGGCTTCCTCGCTGCCTTCGGCCATCTCGCCGAGGTTCCGGCGCACCGCATCGGCCGGCAGGTTCAGCAGCGACGGCGCGCTTTCCTTCACCGTGCGGCCGAGCGTGTCGTCATTCAGCAGCGCGGCCAGCAGGTGCCCCGAGCGGATCTTCGGCGCGCCCGCTTTCAAGGCTGGTCAGCAGCCAGGCCTCGCGCAGCCAGGTGACGATGTCGGGCGACAGCGACGGCGCGCGGGAATTGCCGGTCTTGAACTTGTCGAGCGCGCGGGTGATCTCGTTGGCCACCCGCCCGGCATCGACGCCGCCCTTGCGCAGCACGGCCGAGACGTCCGACCCGCCGGTCTCGACCAGCTTGAGCAGGACATGCTCGATCTCGACGTTGTAATGCGTGCGCGACAGCGTGAGCCCCGCCGCCGCCTCCAACTGCCGACGCGTGAGCGCGTTCATGCGCCCGACCAGGGATTTCAGATCGATCGCCACCATGCCGGACGTGCCTCACTCTGCTCGGAGTTTGCGGAGCGGCTTCGCTTCCGGGGCCGGAACGGTAAGAGGGCATGCGAAACGAGTCCAGCGTGCTAGCGTGACCGTCACGTGGCCTCGGACGTTCGGTGTAAGAGGCATCACACGGGGGTTTGCAGATGGGTGAAGGTGTACTCGATATCGAGGCGCTGCTCGCGCCGCTTGCCGATGGCAACGGGGCGGGCGAGGACCTGCGTCCGGACTATTCCCCGACATCGCTGTACCAGCGCATCCGGACCCAGCGGAACGACGCGCGCGCCGGCGAGCGCGCGATCGACAGCGGCGACCCCGAGGCCAACCCGGCGGCCATCGCGACCGCCTGGCGGGAGGTGAAGAAGCTCGGCATCGAGGTGATCGGCGGCAAGTCGAAGGATTTCGAGATCGCCTGCTGGATGGCCGAGGCGCTGGTGCGGGTGGATGGCCTGCCCGGCCTCGCCGACGCCGCCGAGGTCATCACCGGGCTGTGCAACCAGTATTGGGACCACGGCTTCCCCGGCCTCGACAGCGAGGACGGGCTCGAGGATCGCGGCGCCCCGATCGGCGGCCTGTCCGGCGAGGGTGCCGACGGCACGCTGATGGCGTCGATCCGTCGCTATCCGCTGTTCCAGCGCGGCCGACGGGTCGGATGGCGACCTGTTCACCTGGCAGCGCGCCGAGGAGACCGCGGCGATCGCCGATGCCGAGCGCCGGCAGGCCCGCATCGATGCCGGAGTTCCCGATTTCGACGTCCTGCAGAACGAGGCGCGCGCCAGCGTCGCGTCGCTGCGCGCTGCCGGGCAGGAGGCGCGGGTGGCGCTGGCCGCCTGGACGGCGATGGATGCCGCGGTGTCGGCCCGCTTCGGCGGCAGCGCGCCGTCCACCCGCCGCGTCGCCGAGGCGCTGCAGGCGATCATCGACCTGGAGACCCGGATCGGCGGCGCCCCGGCCGAGCGACGCGCCGGCCGAGGAGGAGGAAGCCGCCGCGGCGGCGGCGGCGATGCCGGCGGCGGCGCGCCGGCGGCCGGTGGCGGCGGCGGCCGGCCCGAAGCCCCTGCGCACCCGCGACGACGCGATCCGCCAGTTGGAGGAGATCGCGAATTTCTTCCGCCAGACCGAACCGCAGTCGCCGCTGGCCTTCACCCTTGACGACGCGGTCCGCCGGGCGCGCATGACGCCTGCCGGACCTGCTGGCCGAGGTGCTGCCCGACAGTTCGGCGCGGCGGATGCTGCTGACCGCGCTCGGGATCCATGTTCCGGAGCAATGAGCCACGTGCGCGTGTGTGATGCGGATGCGTTGACCCCGATCATCCTGGGTGCGTAGTCTCCCGCCACCGTAATCATGGGCCTCGGACCTCGCCCTTAGGAGGAATGCTGATGAGCAGCGTGCATGACAAGCTCGCGCGGGTCCGCAAGCCGCGCGTCCACATCACCTATGAAGTCGAGACCGGAGGGCGCGCAGATCGAGCGCGAGCTGCCCTTCGTCGTCGGCGTCATGGGCGATTTCGCCGGTGACCCGAGCGAGCCGCTGAAGCCGCTGGCCGAGCGCAAGTTCGTCCAGATCGACCGCGACAACTTCAACGACGTGATGGCCCGCATCCAGCCGGGCCTGAACATCAAGGTCGACAACACGCTGGCCGGCGACGGCAGCCAGATGGCGGTCAACCTGAAGTTCAACAGCGATGGACGACTTCGAGCCGGCCAAGGTGGCCGAGCAGGTGCCGAGCGCTGAAGGCGCTGCTCGAGACCCGCGCCAAGCTGCGCGACCTGATGTCCAAGGTCGACCGCTCGGAGGAACTGGAAGGCCTGCTCGAGCAGGTGCTCCAGGACAAGGACAAGCTCGACAGCGCCTGTCGGCCGAGCTCGGCCTCGACAAGAAGGAGGGCTGATCGCATGAGCGGCACCCAGACGGCCGCCGGCCGGCGCGCCGACGACGACCGAAACCGAAGGCGGCCTCGGCCTGCTCGACCAGGTCATCGGCGCCACCAAGCAGACCGAGCGCGACCGCGCCCAGGACCTGCTCAAGACGCTCGACCGAGGAGGCGCTGAAGGGCACCGTCACCTTCGAGCCGCAACCTCACGCCAGACCTTCGACCGCGCCATCGCCGCGATCGACCGCAAGGTCAGCGAGCAGCTCAACGCCGATCATGCACCACGAGCGCTTCCAGCAAGCTCGAAGGCTCCTGGCGCGGCCTGCACTACCTGGTGATGAACTCGGAGACGGGCACGTCGCTGAAGCTGCGCCTGCTGCAGACTCAGCAAGCGCGAGCTGTCGCGCGACCTGCAGCGCGCCGTCGAGTTCGACCAGAGCGCAGCTGTTCAAGAAGATCTACGAGAACGAGTTCGGCACGCCCGGCGGCGAGCCCTACGGCGCGCTGATCGGCGACTACGAGTGGACGAGCCACCCGGACGACGTCGAGACGCTGCGCCTGATGTCCAACGTCGCGGCGGCGTCCTTCGCGCCGTTCATCTCCGCCGCCTCGGCGCAGCATGTTCGGCTTCGACGACTACCGCGAGCTGTCCAAGCCGCGCGACCTCGCCAAGATCTTCGAGACGGCCGAATACACCAAGTGGCGCGGCTTCCGCGACACCGAGGACGCGCGCTTCGTCACCCTGGTCATGCCGCGCGCCATCGCCCGCCTGCCCTACGGCGCCGCCACCGAAGCCGGTCGAGGAATTCGCCTATGAGGAGGCGCCGTACGACGCCGACGGCAAGCCGAAGGCGATGGATCACGAGCAGTACTGCTGGATGAACGCCGCCTACGTCATGGGCGCGCGTCTGACCGACGCCTTCGCCGCAGTACGGCTTCTGCATCGCCATCCGCGGCGCCGAGGGCGGCGGCAAGGTCGACGAACCTGCCGACCCACGTCTTCACCTCGGACGATGGCGACAGCGACACCAAGTGCCCGACCGAGATCGGCATCACCGACCGGCGCGAGGCCGAACTCTCGAGCCTCGGCTTCCTGCCGCTGTGCCACTACAAGAACACCGACTACGCGGTCTTCTTCGGGGCGCAGTCGACGCAGAAGCCCAAGAAGTACGACCGGCCGGAAGCCACCGCGAACGCGGCGATCTCGGCCCGCCTGCCGTACCTGATGGCGACCTCGCGCTTCGCGCACTTCCTGAAGGTGATGGCGCGCGACAAGATCGGCTCCTTCATGGAAGTCGACGGACTGTCGAGATCTGGCTCAACCGCTGGATCCAGAACTACGTCAACGCCAACGAGAATGCCGGCCAGGACCTCAAGGCGAAGTACCCGCTGCGCGAGGCGAAGGTCGAGGTGAAGGAGGTGCCGGGCAAGCCCGGCGTCCTACAACGCCGTCGCCTATCTCCGGCCCGTGGCTGCAGATGGAGGAACTCTCGACCTCCATGCGCATGGTCGCGCGCATTCCGCAGAAGGCCTGACGCGACGGCGGGGCGGGAAGGGGAATGCGGCGTGGCACCACGGCCGCCAGACACCGACCCGCCCGTGCCGCTGCGCGCACAGGTCCTTTCCGGGAATTTTCTCGGCCGCTCCGGAGGCGCGGGGGCGGCCGGTCGCTCGCCGCCTTCGTGGTGGAGCGTTCAGCCAGCGCTGCGCTGGCTGCATGGTTCGGCCCGCGCCTGGCCGCGATCATCGCCCATGACGGCAGCAAGGCCGGCCGGGCCGAGGCCATGGCGCGGCTGGAGGAGGCGGTCGACCGCGACATCGCCGCGCTGGACCGGCTGATCGGCAGCCAGCTCGACGCCGTGCTGCACGAGGAACGGCTGCGCCGCCTCGAAGGCGGCTGGCGGGCGCTGCATGTGGCTGGTCGAGCGCGTGCCCTTCGGCGCGCGCATCAAGATCCGCTTCCTCACCGCCCGCTGGGCGGAGATCTGCCGCGACTTCGAGCGCGCCAACGAATTCGACCAATCCGCCGCTGTTCAAGCAGATCTATGAGGGCGAGTTCGGCACGCCGGGCGGCGAGCCCTTCGGCATGCTGGTGGCCGACTATGAAGTGCGCCACGCACCCGGGCCCGGACAGCCCGACCGACGACATCAACGGGCTCGACGGCCTGGCCGGCGTCGCCGCGGCGGCCTTCGCGCCGGCGGCGATCATCCGCCCACCCCGCGCTGCTCGGCTTCGACACCTGGGCCGGCGTCGGCGCCGCGGCCGACCTGACCGACGTGCTGCGGGCCACCGACCGCACCCGCTGGCGTTCGCTGCAGGGGCGCGAGGACAGCCGCTTTCTCTCCGTCGTGCTGCCGCGCGCCCTGGGCCGCGCGCCCTGGCCGGACGACGCGACCCGTGCCGATGGCTTCCGCTACCGCGAATATGCGCCCGGCCCGGAGGCGCGCGTCTGGACCAGCCCGGCCTATGCGCTGGCCGCGGCGGCGATCCGCGCCTTCGCCAAGGCATCCTGGCCGGCCGATATCCGCGGCGCGGCGATCGCGCGCGAGGCCACCGGCGGCGTGATCGACAGGCTGCCGGCCGAACGCCTGTCGGGCGACCCGCGCGCTGGGCACGCTGCGCCCGCCGGTCGAAGTCGCGCTGACCGACGAGCAGGAACGCCAGGCGGTCGAGGCCGGCTTCATCCCCTTCATCGGCCTTGAACTGCTGCCCGAGGCCTCCTTCGCCGCGACGCCCTCGATCCATCGTCCGCCGCGCATGTCGGGCGAGACGGCGGTGGCGGCCAATGCGAACCAGCGCCTTGTCGGCGCAGTTCAACGCCATGCTCTGCGTCAGCCGCTTCGCCCATTGCGTGAAGCTGATGGGCCGCGACATGGTGGGGTCGTTCAAGACGGCGGACGACATCCAGCGGCGGCTGCAGCGCTGGCTGCAGGGCTTCACCAACCTCTCGGCCGGCGGCGCGGGCGACAGCGGCGCGCGCTATCCACTGCGCGAAGCGCAGGTCGAGGTGCGCGAAAAGCCGGGCCAGCCCGGCGTCTTCGGCTGCACGGTTCTGCTGCAGCCGCATTACCAGTTGGACGAGGTGGGGGCGGCCTTCCGCCTCGTGACGGATCTCCAGGCGGCGAGGCAAGCGGCATGACCACGGCAGGCGAGGCGTTCAAGGCAGGCGACATCGAGGGAGCGGTCGCGGCGGCGATCGCCACGGTCAAGGCCACCCCGCGCGAGGCGGGCGCGCGATGGCTGCTCTCGGAGATGCTGCTGTTCGCCGGGGAGTTCGAGCGCGCCGACCGCGCGCTGGATGCGGTGATCGAGGAAAGCCCGTCGCCCACGGTGATGGAGTTCCGCCAGTTGCTGCGCGCCGAGGTGGTGCGCCGCCAGGTCATGCTTGAAGGCCGCGTGCCGAAGTTCCAGGGTGACGACCCGACCGAGGCGCAGAAGGCCGCCGCCCGGGCGGTGACCATGCTGCGCGCCGGCGACCATGCCGGCGCCGCGGCCGCCGCGGCCGAGGTGGAAGCGGCGCGTCCGCGCGCCCCGGGCAAGATCGACGGCGTCGCCTTCGACGACCTGCGCGACGCCGACGACGTGCTCGCCGCCATCGTCGAGGTGCACACCGCCGCCGGCGAATACATGTGGGTGCCGGTCGAACGCCTGCGCGCGCTGTCCTTCGACGAGCCGAAGCGCCCGCGCGACCTCTACTGGCGCCGCTGCACCATCGAGACCAAGGACGGCCAGGAGGGCGTGGTCTACATGCCGACCATCTATCCCTGGACGGCCAAGGACATGCCGAACCCGCTGCGCCTTGGCCGCGGCACGGAATGGCAGGACGACGGGGGGCTGGTGCGCGGCCTCGGCATGCGTGAATTCCTCATCGGCGAGGAAGCGAAGATCGCTCGCCGAGCTGACCGAGATCACCTTCGATTGAGCCAGCGCCGCGCCCATCGCCGCGCCGCCGCTCCGGCGCGAGGCCTCGCATCGGGCGGCGAGCGCACGGCGTGCGCGGCGCGCGGTCCGTATCGCGCCCTGCATGCGCGCCGCCTGCCTTCGACCGATGCCCTGCGTCGCAGCCAGGAGCGCACGGCGCGATGCCGCGCCCGGCGCTTGAGGGCAGGACCATGAGCGATACCGCTCCAGCCCGCGCATCCGGCTGCCGCTGCTCGACCGGCTGCTCGATGCCGACCCGGACAGCCCGCGCGATCCGCCGCTGTCGCAATCCCTCGCGGTGGACCTGCTGCGCACCGCCGTGCGGCGCGACCTCGAGGCGCTGCTCAATGCGCGCCGCCGCCGCCTGCCGCCGCCCCCGGGCCTGACCGAATTGTCGCTCTCGCCGATCGGCTATGGCGTGCCCGACCCGACCGCCGGCTCCTTCACCGAGGAGGAACGCCGCGCCGCCCTGTCGCGCGAGATCCAGGCGACCATCACCCGCTTCGAGCCGCGCCTGACCGCGGTGAAGGTGCAGCTGCACAAGAACGAGGGCGAATCGATCGACCGCGTGCTGCGCCTGCGCATCGAAGCCGTGCTGCGCACCGACCCGGTGCCCGAGCACATCTCCTTCGAGACGGTGGTGCGCCCGACCACGCTCGACGTCTCGGTGCGGGAAGGCTGAGCGATGTCTGAATCGCTGCTCCCCTATTACAACCGCGAACTCCGCGCGATCCGCAAACTCGCCGGCGAATTCGCCGAGGCCTATCCGAAGGTCGCCTCCCGCCTGCGCGTCACGCCCGAGGCGGTGGACGACCCCTATGTCGAGCGCCTGCTCGAAGGTGTCGCCTTCATCGCCGCGCGGGTGCAGCAGCGCCTCGACGACGAATTGCCTGAATTCAGCGAGACGCTGCTCGAGATGCTGGCGCCGCACCTGCTGGCGCCGGTGCCGTCGATGACGACGATGAAGATCGCCGCACCCGCCGAATGCGACCGGCCCGACCCGGGTCGGCGCGCGGCCTGACGATCGAGACCGAGCCGGTGCGCGGCGAACCGGTCCGCTTCAGCACCTGCCACGACGTCACGGTCTGGCCGGTGGCGGTGGAAGGCTTCCGCCTGTCCGGCCTGCCGATCAACGCGCCGGCCAACAACCGCGTGCAGGGCGCCATGGCGGTGCTGCGCATCACCCTGCGCACCACCACGCCGGAACTGACCTTCGCCAAGCTGGGGCTCGACCAGCTGCGGCTGCACCTGCGCGGCGTCGGCGCGCAGGGCGCGCTGCTGCATGAACTGCTGTGCACCTCGACGCTCGGCGTCGCCCTGGCCGACAGCCCGGCCGATCCGCGCCCGACGCTGCTCGACGCGGATGCGCTGTCGCCCGGCGGCTTCACCGCCGATGAAGCCGCGCTGCCCTGGCCCAACCGTTCCTTCGCCGGCTACCGGATGCTGACCGAGTGGTTCGCCTTCCCGGAGAAGTTCCTCTACCTCGATCTCGACGGGCTGGAGGCGCGGACCCTCCTGCAGGAGAGCGACAAGCTCGACATCTTCATCTATCTCTCGCGCGCCATGCCCGAGCTCGAACGCTCGGTCGGCGTGGACAATGTGGCACTCGGCTGCACGCCCGCGATCAACCTGTTCCCGCAGCGCTGCGAGCCGATCGCGCTCGACGGCACGCAATCCGAATGGATGGTGGTGCCCGATGCGCGCCGCCCCGGCGCGCTCGAGATCTATTCCGTCGAGACGGTGCGCGAGAGCCGCGCCGATGGCCGCCGCCGCGCCGTGCTGCCCTTCTACCGCCTCGGCCGCACCGAAACCGATGAGGAGCAGACGGCCGACCTGAACTTCGTCAGCTTCCGCCGCGGCGCCACGCCGCCGGTCACCGGCACCCAGACCTGGATCGAGCTGCGCGACACCGAGTTCGACCCCGCCCTGGCCGCCGAGGGCGTGCTGACGATCGAGGCGCTGTGCTGCAACCGCGACCTGCCGGCCCTGCTGCCCTTCGGCGCCGGCCAGCCGCGGCTGCGCGTGGCGCAGGGTGGTTCGCCGGTCTCGATGGTGGACTGCATCTCGCCGCCGACGCCCACCCTGCGCCCGCGGCTGAACGATCGCGGCGCCTGGCGGCTGATCTCCCACCTCGCGCTCAACCACCTGTCGGTCACCGGCGGGGAGGGCGGCGCGGCGGCGCTTGCGCGAGATCCTGCGCCTGCACGACCTGCGCGACACCGCCGAGACGCGCGCGGCGCTGGCCGCCCTTGTCGCGGTCGATACGCGCCCAGGCGTGGCGCGGCTGCCGGGCGGGCGGGCCGGCGCCTTCGCGCGCGGCCTCGACGTGACGCTCACCTTCGACCAGCAGGCCTGGCAGGCCGCCGGGCTGTATCCGCTGGCGCAGGTGCTGGAACGCTTCCTGGCGCTGCAGGTCTCGGTCAATGCCTTCTCCCGCACCCTGGTCGCGCTGCGCGGGCGGCCCGGCCTCGTGGCCCGCTTCGCGCCCCGCAGCGGCACCAGGACGCTGTTGTGAGCGACAGCCGAGCCCGCAGGGTCCGCCGCCGACGCCCGAGGCCATGCCGACGTCACCGCGCTCGCCGGTCGCGACGCCCGAGGCGGCGGCCGCCGCGCGGCCCGCCGTCGGAGCCGCCGCCATCGCCCGCCCTCGCCCCTGTCGCGCCGCTCGACCGGCTGAAGCGCGAGCCGGCGCGCTTCGACATCGACCAGGCGACCGCCATCGCGCTGCGCGCCGCCGGGCTGCCGCCGGACGAACCCGAGGCCCTGGTGCTGCGGACCACCGCGCGCCTGGCCATGCCGGCCGGTGCGGTGCTCGCCGCGAAGCCGGAGCAGGGCGAACTCACCCTCGGCACCTTCGGCCTGGTCGGCGCCGGAGGCGTGCTGCCGCGCCACCACACCGCGCAGGTCGCCGCCGAGCAGCGCAAGCGGTCCCTCGCGCTGCATGTCTTCCTCGACATGCTGGGCCGTCGCGTCACCGGCCTGCACAGCAAGGCGGGCGCGAAGTACCGCCCGACCGCGCAACCCGGAGCCGGCCGCGCGGGTGCTTGCCGCCGACCATCGGCATGGGCACGCCGCATCTGCAGGGCCGCACGAGCATCCCGCAGGCGGCGCTGCTGTACCATGCCGGCAACCTCGCCGCCCGCACGCGCAGCGCCGAGCGCCTGCGCGCCATGCTGGAGGCCGAGACCGGCCGGCGGGTCGAGATCGAGGAATTCGCCGGCGGCTTCATCCGCCTGCCGGAGGAGGAACGCACCCGCATGCCGAAGGGCCGTGGCGCGCCGCAGCATTGCGCGCTCGGCGTCTCGACCACCGCCGGGGCGCAGGTGTGGGATCCGCAGGCGCGGCTCATCATCCGCTTCGGCCCGCTCGATCGCGCGGCCTTCGACTCGCTGCTGCCCGGCACGCCGGCCTGGCTGCGGGTGACGCAACTCGCGCGGCTGTTCGTCGGGCCCGATACCGCCTTCGCCGTCAACCTGGTGCTGCGCGCGGAGGATGTGCCGGCGGGGGCGCTCGGCGCCTCGACGCGGCTCGGCTGGACCTCCTGGATGGGGGCGTCCAAGCCGCGCCGCGGCGATGCCCGCGACGCGCTGTTCGAACCGCGGGAAGTGGTGTGACGCGCCGACCTGCCCGAAATCGAATCAGTGCCTGCGCAGCCAAGCCGCCGATAGGCGCCCGGATGAGTGACGCCAAGTCGCGCTATGGCGCAGCCGATGTCCGCTATGTCACCGCCTTCCAGTCGGAGGCTTCCCCGGCGCGGCTGCATTTCGCCCTGGCGCTGGCCGACACGCATTGGGAACCGGCCGATCGCGACCGCCTGACCGTGCTCGACATCGGGTGCGGGCGGGGTGTCACCGCGCGGCTGCTGGCGGCGGCCAATCCCGGCTGGGACGTGATCGGTCTCGACCTCCAGCCGGTCCATGTCGTCGAGGCGCGCGAGGGCGCCGCGGCGGCCGGCATCGACAATGTCCGCTTCCTCGAAATGGACGTCGCCGAACTGGACGAGGCCGGCTTCGCCGCGCACCTGCCCGAGGCCGACATCGTGCTGTGCTGGGGCGTCTGGACCTGGGTGCCCGACGCCGTGCGGGATGGCATCGTCCGCCTGCTGAAAAGCCGGCTGAAGCCGGGCGGCATCGTGCTGATGGCCTATAACGCGCTGCCCGGCTTCTCCGACGCGGTGGTGATGCAGCGGCTGATCGAGGAAGCCTGCCGCGACATCCGCGGCACGCCGCATGAACGCGGCGCCGCCGCCTTCGAGGCGATCGAGGCGCTGAAGGAGGCCGGCGCCCACTACCTGCCGATCGAGCAGGTGCTCGGCCATATCCTGGCCTCGGCGAAGCGCTCGCCCTCCTACATGGTGCATGAATGGCTGACGTCGTTCTGGCGGCCGGCCTATCACGCCGATGTGGCGAAGGCGCTGGTGCCGGCGCGGCTGGAATTCGGCGGCAGCGCCAATCCGTCGCGCAGCATGCCTTCCCTGCAGCTCACCCCGGCGCAGCGCCAGGTGATCGAGGACGCGCCGGCCGGCATCCATCGCGAGACGCTGGCCGACATGTTCCTCCAGCGCCGCTTCCGCGCCGACATCTTCGTGCGCGGCCGGCGCCCGGCCCGGCCGCTGGCGCTGGCCGAGATCCCGGTCGCGCTCGGCATGGCGGCCGGACTGCTCGACACCGCGGTCACCACCTCCTCCGGGGAGGCGACGCTGAAGGACGAGCACAATGCGATCCTGGCCCGCGCCCTGGCCGATGGCCCGCGCGCCCTGGGCGACTTGGCCGCGCTGCCGGGCCTGGGCGACCTGACCCTTGCCGAGGTCGCGCTGATGCTGATCGAAAGCGGCGCGGCCCATCCGCTATGGCGGCCCATCGCCCCGGACCCGGCAGGCGATGGCCCGGCTGCTGCGCTCCAACGAGGCGTTGCTGACCATCCTGGCCGGGGAGGTGGGAAGCAGCGGCGCGGTGCTCGGCGCCGTCGTGCCGGCGCTGGGCAGCGCCATCACCGCTTCGCCGTCCGACCTCGCGGTGATCGTCGAGTTGCAGAAGGGCGCGCCGGCCGAGCCTGCCGCGATCGCGGCGCGGCTGATCCCGCCGGAAATGCCGCCCGAGGCGCTGACCAATGCCACCGCGGCGATCGAACGGCTGCTGGCGCTGCGCCTGTCGGCCTGGCGTGGCCTGGGGATGGTGTGAACGGCTTCGGATGCGTCGGCATGGCTTGCATGCTACTGATGGTTGGATCGAAGGAGGGCAATTCATGACCCGCTCGCTGCTTCTCGCCGGCGCCGCTGCGCTGGCTTTCGTGACTGTCGCCCCCGGCGTACAGGCGCAATCCGACCCGGCCGCGCTGCAGCTGATCGAACGCCTGCGCCCGCAGGCCGGCGGCCAGACCCGCGGCATCCGCGTGCCCGGCGCCGTCGAGGCGCACGCCCGCCGCGCAGGCCCCGGTCCAGCCCGCACCCCTGTACGGCCAGCAGCCCGCCGCGCCCGCGCCGGCGCCTGCGGTCGCCGGCCCCGGGGCGCCGATGGCGAAGCCGCCCACGCCGACCGTCGCCCCGATGACCGCCGCGGCGCGCGCGCCGGTGCGCGAGACGACGTCGGACGCGCCCTCGGCCTCGATCACCGTCACCTTCGCCACCGGGCTCCTGGGCGCTGACGCCGGACGCGGAGCGCGCGCTGGCGCCGCTTGGCCGCGCGCTGTCGTCGCAGGACCTCGCCGGCTTCCGTTTCCGCATCGAGGGCCATACCGACAATGTCGGCGATGCCGCCTCCAACCAGGCGCTGTCCGAACGTCGCGCGGCGGCGGTGCGGGAATACCTGATCGCGAAGTTCCGCGTGAACCCGAACCGGCTGGAGGCCGTTGGCCTGGGCGAGATCACAGTTGCTGGTGCCGACCCCGCCGCAGACCTCCAACGCACGCAATCGCCGCGTGCAGGTCGTCAATATCGGCAGCTGACGGCGCCGAGCGTGGACGACCCGGACGCGACGGTCCGCCTCGAACGTTCCGGCCGAGGCGAGCCTCGCCGTCGCCGCCCGTCGACCCGGCCCAGCCGCGCGCTGCCGGTTGCGCTGGTCGCGGCCGGCGGCCTGCTGCTGCTGGTCGCCGCCGGCGTCGGGCGCCTGGTGCTGGCTGCACGCCGGTCCTGGCGAGCCGCCGCCCAAGCCTGATGTCGTTGTCGCCGCGCCGGCGCCGGTCCCGCGCCCTCTGGTCCAGCCGGCACCAGTCGCGCCGCCGGCTGTCACCCCAGGCCCCGTGGGCCGGCCGGCGCCGATGGCGCTCTCCCCGCCGGCGGTCGCCACCGAGGATGAGATCCGCGCGCATCGCGCCACCGAGCCGACCTTGTTCGCCCTGGCGGCAAATCCGCGGGTATTCGTCGCCGATTTTCCCGACCTCGACCTGCAGGCCTCCGCGCTGAACCGTGTCGCGGCGCTTGATCGAGAAGGCCGGCGCGCCGCGCGACCGGGTGCTGACTGACGCCGAACTCGCCGTTGCCATCGCGCGCAGCGGGGAGACGCCGGCGACCTACTATTACGGCCACAACTACCGGGGCAGCGACATCGAGCGCTTCCTTGCGCTGGCAGCGCGCGACGGCATCACCCTGACGGCCGAGGAGCAGTGGTTGCGTGCCCAGGTCGCGCGCATTCGCGCCCATCTGCCGGCCGGGGAGGAATTCGCCTTCATCTCCGTGCCGGGCATCGAGACGCGGGTCGATGCCTCGATGCGCCGTGCGATCCTGCATCACGAACTCGGCCATGGGTATTTCTTCACCAACCCGGCCTTCGCCGCCCATGTCGCGCGCGTCTGGCGGGAGGTCTTCACCGATGCCGAGCGCGCCCGTTTCCGCGCATTCCTCCAACAGGAGGGCTATGACCCGACGCTGGAGGAAGTGATGCTGAACGAGGCGATGGCCTACATGGTCTTCACCCCGGATCCGCGCTTCTTCACACCCGCCCATGTCGGGATGGACGATGCGCGGGCCGAAGTGCTGCGCGCGGCGCTCCGGGACGGGTCGCCGCTGTAGGGCCCTGCGGAACTGCCTTTCAACGCGCGGGGGGGCTGGCCGGACCGGCCTGTGGTTCGCGCGCAAGGTCGCTGCCCCGCGGTGGCGGAAAGGCGCCCTGGCCCGCCGGGCACCTCACCCGCCGCCCGCCCCGTTCGAGCCGGGCCCTGGCGCGGGACGGACCAGGAGAGCGGGGACAGGCGCACCGGCTTATGCCGAACCCGGCTGGGTTGAACGCGCGACGGGATGCGTAGGCTGGGGTAGGGCTCCGACCAATCCAGCGGTGACAACCGCAATCCATCCCTTTCCGGGAGCGCAAGCCCGCGACAGGAACCGGGCAGTTCATCCTCATCCAGGCGGCGGGCACAATTCTCCTGCGTCGCCCGTCCCAGCCGCCTGCGGGGTGAGGCGTGCTCGGCGCTGATCCTGGCAAACAAATCCGGCATCAGCGACATCGCAAGGGCGCAGCCCTCCACATCAATTTCCCAAATCGCGCTGATCAGGTCGGCGACAGGCTCCGAAGCCGGCTTCCCGCGCAGGCTCAGGATGCCAAAATTCGTCACGAGCCAGGGCTCATGCCGCTGGATCGCCAGCGGCATTTCCGCCTGATCATGCGCTTTCCGCCTGGCGTGGCGGTCGACGTCACGGCACGGCCGGTTGCGGCCAAGGCCGCCGAACTCCTGGGTGGAGGGGCATCATTCGTCGCCCATGCCCGCGCGTACCGGCCCCACCCTGACCTTCAGCGCAGCCCCGGCAGGCGCTGGCGCAGCCCGCGCAGTTGCGCCAGCAGCGCGGCGGCTTCCCGGTCGGCGGGATTGAGCGCCACCGCCGCGGCGGCCAGGCGCTCGGCCTCGGCGATGTTCGCGCGGTCGCGCTCGAAGGTGGCGAGCGCCAGCAGGCTGTCGCGATGCCGCGGGTGTCGCGCCAGCGTCTCGCGCAGGGCCTGCGCGGCTTCGTCGCGACGGCCGAGGTCGTTCAGCGCGATCGCGCGCACATAGGCATAGCGCGGCTCGGCCGGGTCGAGCGCGACGGCCTCGGTGAGCGGCGCGATCGCATCGACCGCGCGGCCTTGCCGGACCAGCGCCAGCGCCAGCGCATAATGCGGTTCCGCGGTGCGCGGATGGGCCGCGATGGCGCGGCGCAGCGCGGCCTCGGCGGCGTCGTGGCGCCCGCGCCGTGCCTCGAAATCAGCCAGGTTGACGAGTGCGGGGAGGAAGGCGGGATCGCGTGCCAGTGCATCGCGGAAGGCGGCCTCGGCGCCCGCCGCATCGCCGCGCGCGGCCAGCAGGCCGGCGATGTTCACATGCGCCTCGGGGCGTTCGGCGGCGACGCGTTCGCTGGCGATCAGTTCCTCCCAGGCGCGGGCGAAGGCCGGGCGGGCCGCTTCGGGCATCGCCTCGATCGGCACGGGCGCGAGCGCACGGGCAGCCTCGATGCGCACCAGGCGGACATCATCGGCCAGGAAGCGCGCGGCGTGCAGGCGGTTGCGCGGATGCAGCCCGTCCAGGCTGCGCAGCGCCGTCGCGCGCACCAGCGGGTCGGGGTCGAGCAGCGTCGCGCCGATCGCCCCGGCGGTGGCCTGCGACGGGGGCATCGGCAGCAGCGAGATGGCGGTGGCGCGCAGGATGGCGGAATGCGTCCGGTCGGTGGCGATGGCCGAGAGCGCCGCATCGGCACCGGGCCGGCCTTCCCGGCCGGCATGGATGGCCAGCGCCCAATGCGGATCATCGCGCCGGCGCGGGCCGAACCAGGTCGCGATGTGCCGCGCCGCCCAGGCCTGCGGCTGGCCGGTGTGGCAGGATGTGCAGGCATCCGGCGCGCCGATCTGCGCCGCCACATCCGGGCGCGGCAGGCTGAAGGCGTGGTCGCGCCTCTGGTCCACGCCCATGTAGGTCACCGCCGGCATGTGGCAGGACGCGCATTGCGCGCCCGGCGTGCCCGGCGCGTGGTGGTGGTGCTCGGCGGTGTCGAAGCGCGCCGGCAGGTGGCATTGCGCACAGACGGCATTGCCCTCGGCGCGCAGGCGGCTGCTGTGCGGGTCGTGGCAGTCGCCGCAGGTCACGCCGGCGCGCTGCATGCGGCTTTGCGCGAAGGACCCCCACTCGAACACCTCGCCCTGGATCTGGCCATCGGCGTGATACTCGCCCTGGCGCAGCAGCATCGGCGCGTGGGTGTCGAGGAAGCGGGCACCGGGCAGCGGGTCGGCCACGATGGGCCGCGCGCGGGCGTGGCACGGGGCGCAGGTCTCGACCTGCGCGGCGGTGGCCTGGCGCGGCGGGCCGTCCCAGCGGGCGATGCCGCGCGCGTCGTCCTGCGCGAAGCGCCAGGCACCGCCCGAGGCATCGCGCAGCGCGACCGACAGGCCGCGATGCGCGACATCGGCGCGCGCCCCGGCCTGCGCCCAGGCGACATGCGCGGCACCCGGGCCGTGGCAGGATTCGCAGCCGACGCTGATCTCGGTCCACGTCGTGTCGTAGCGGTCGGTGGCCGCGTCGTAGCCGCGTTCGAGCCCTGTCGAATGGCAGGACGCGCACATGAAGTTCCAGGTCTGGTCGCGCCCGGTCCAGTGCAGCGGGTCACCGGCGCGCAGCGGGTCCTGCGCCATCAGATGATACCAGCGCTGGCCGCCCTCCGCGCGCGGGCGGCTGTCCCAGGCCCAGGGCAGCGCCTGGCGACGGCCATCGGGGAACAGCACCAGGTATTGCTGGAGCGGGTCGGCGCCGAAGGTCTCGCTGACCGGGAAATCCGCGACGACGCCGCCGGGACCGTCGGTGCGGATGACGAAGCGATCGCCGTCGCGCAGGAAGGTGGCGCTGTGCCGGCCATCGGTCACGGTCTGCGCCGGAGAAATCGCCGAGCACGCTGGCCGGTGTCGCCACCGCCATGGCGCGGGCGTGGTCGCTTTCCCGCCAGGCGGCGGTCTCGGCGGCGTGGCAGCCTGCGCAGGTGGCGGTGCCAGCGAAGCCGGGGCGCGCGCGTTCGGTTGCTGCGACCGGTGCGCCGCCGGTCAGCAGCGCCGCCAGCAGGAAGGGCAGGGCGATGGCGATGGCGAGGCCGCTGCACGCCAGCATGCCCCGGCGCCAGGCCTTCGGTCGGGGGCTGCTGTCATGCGGCACGCGGTGTTGTCCCTGGGTTGGGCATCCGGGCATAAGACCATGCCGGTGCGCGGGTAGCCCAGCGCGCCGGCATCGCGCGGCGCTGGGCGCTTCGGTTCCAATGGCGGCGCGCAAGGCGCGCGGCTGGCGGCCTGGTGCCGCTTCCGTTTGCGCCGGCCCCCGGCAGCGGCTCTATGTCGTTGTTTTCGCGAGTGCCTTCACCCGACCAGGTGATGCCACCTGAGCGGGATCTGCAATGGAGCGGATTCCGTTCGCCCCGGCTCACGGTCTCCGCTCTGGCACGTTGTTTTTGCGAGCATCTTCACCCGCCCAGGTAAATCAACCTGAGCGGGATCTGCTCTAGAAGCTGAAGTTCACGGCGAGGTAGGCGCCGCTCATGGTCATGTCCCGCACCACTGAATTGCCGCCCTGGTCGTAGGACATGTAGCGCCAGCCCAGTTGCACGCCCGCCCAGCCGGACTGGTAGCCGATGCCGGCGAAGGTCTGCCAGGTGAAGTTCGAACTGCCCGTGCCGAGATCGAGGTAATAGGGGATGAAGACCCCCGTATCCGCGACGTTGATGCGCCCGCGCACGCCGACGATGCCGTTCCAGATGTTGTCGCTGCCGGACAGCCGCCCCGCCCCGCCGAAGGTCGGCCCGGCATTGCCGCGCGGCCCGACCAGCGTGACGGCCGAGATTGTAGTCGGTGGTCGCATCGATGCCGAGGTAGCGGAAGCCCGCCAGCACATCGACATTGCCCCAGGCACCGCTCGCGACCGTGTATCCGCCAGCGAGCGTCCAGAGCGTTGTCTTGAGTGTCGAATTCCCGCTGGCGTTCAGCCGTGCTGGATACCGGATCGCGCCCGACATCCACGAGGTTCACCGTTTCGACACGGCTCGATCCGGCGCTGGCGCTGACATACATGATGTCCGTCAGCACCGAGAAGCGGTCGTAACGGACTGTCCCGGCCAGGGCGAGGGCGGCGTTGAGGTTCGCGAAGTAGTCGTCGGCATTGGCCCTGACGTCCGCTGTCCCGCCGCTGCCGGCCGGCAGGCTGTAGCGAAGGTTCGCGCTGACCGAGGGCAGCCAGACATAGGGCGAGATCTCGAAGCTCCAGCCCGGCCGAAGCCCGCTGTCCTGCGCCGCGGCGCCGGAGGCGGCGCCGATCGCCATGAGCGCTGACGCTGCGGCAAGGTACGCGGCTGGAACGGCGTGTCATGGTGCGATCCTCAACGGAACATGACGGCGCGGCGGAATACGCGGCGACGCCGTCCGGCGAAGGAGAAGGGGGTCAAAGGCATGCCGATGATATCGATGAATACCGAAACGTCGTTGCCGCTCGCCGGCATCGTGCCTTCCAGGACCTGCACCGTGTAGCTCAGGGTCCGCCCGTCGATCACCGGGTCTCGCAGCACCACCACGACCTGGCGCAACTGGTTGCCCTCGAGAATGGAGAGGTCGGCGTTGGGTGGGTCCTTCAGGAAGCTGTCGCGCCCCTCGCTCCAGAATGGGACGAAATCCGCGGTCCGCATGTTGGCCGCGATGCGGTCCGGACGGTCGGTGAAAGCCAAGGTGACCGGGCTGACATCATGCAGGGTCAGCTTGCTGGACGCAGTGTCGAAGCTCATGCGCGCGGCGGTCTGGACGAACAGGAAGTCGGCATTGCCGGAGGCTTCCGCCGCAGGCGGGGCCGGCGCCGTTTGCGCGCTGGCGGGGCCGCTTGCCGCCGCCAGGATGGCCGCCGCGGCTGCGGTCATGGCCAGATCACGGCGTGTCGTCATGATTGTGAACTCCCAAGATAGTGGCGGCCGGATATCGTTGCGGACTGGCTCGCTTCGCGTCACGCGTGCAGGCATCCCCGGGCAGCCGAACTGCCCGGGGCTTCGGGCATCAGTTGCGCCGCGGCGGCGCTGGCGCCGCTGGTGCGGCGGGCGGCGCATTCGGCTGCGCCGGCTGCACGGCGCCCTCGCTGGCGCGGGCGCGCGCCGCCATCTCCTCGGCAAAACCCCGCACCGCCGCCGGCGTCACCGAGCCATCGCCCAGGTCCACCGTGATGCGCCCGATCCGCCCGGTGAAGGCGAAGGGCACCTGGTAGTCGCGGTCATCCACCGCCGGTACCGGTGTCGAGCCCGACATCGAAGGTCTCGTCCCAGGCGAAGGTGAAGGGCATGGTGCGCGGCAGCGCGTGCTGCGCCACCTGCCTGCCCGTTGACCGAGAGCGTGCCGGTGCCGCCATGCCCGAAGGGGATGGCGCCCTGCGGGTCGAGCGCGAAGTCGAAGACGACGGTGTGCCGGCCAGGCGGCAGGGCCGCCGGCGCCTCCCACTTCACCCGCTCGAGGTTGAGGAGGTTCATGGTGAAGACCGGCCGTGCCCTCGCGCAGGTACAGGCCCCAGCCGGCGAAGCGGCCGCCCTGCGTCACCAGCACGCCATTGGCGCCGCTCTGCGGCACCTCGATCTCCGCGGTGATGCGGTAGGACCGGTTGAGGATGTTCGGCGCCGCGTTCGCCTGGGTGCAGCAGGACGGGCCGGTATAGACGAACTGCCGGCGGCCGGCGGCGGGGCCGGGGCGCGGCGTGATCATCGCGGTCAGCGTGGAGTTGCTCAGCGGGAAGACCTGGTTGCGCGTCGCCTCCATGATGAAGATCTCGCTGCATCATGCGCAGCCGGTCGGGGAATTGCGCCGGCGACGCTGCGTCATCTGCGTCGGGTCGTCGGCGAGGTTGTAGAGTTCCCATTGCAGCCCGTTCATCACGTCGGTCGGGCGCGGCGCCATGGCGTTCCAGGGCGGCGCAGGCGGCGTCGTGTTGGCGAACCAGCCGTCGTGATAGATGCCGCGGTTGCCCAGGATCTCGAAATACTGGGTCCGGCGGCGTGGACGGCGCATTGGCCGCTCGCCGCGGCGAAGGTATAGGCCATGCGAGGTGCCGTCCATCGGGCCGCTGCGTGATGCCGTTGACCGCGCTGCGGCGCGGGATGCCGGCGGCTTCCAGGATGGTCGGCACGATGTCGATCACGTGGTGGAACTGGGTGCGGATGCCGCCGCGTGTCGGTGATGCCGCGCGGCCAGGACATCGCCATGCCGTTGCGCGTGCCGCCGAAATGCGAGGCGACCTGCTTGGTCCAGCGATACGGCGTGCCGAAGGCCCAGGTCCAGCCCACCGCCATGTGGTTGTAGGTCTGGTCGGTGCCCCAGGCGTCGTACCAGGGCATCTGCTGCTCGGCGGTGAGCGCGACGCCGTTGAAGTACATCACCTCGTTCGGCGTGCCGTGGAGCGAGCCTTCGGCGCTGCTGCCGTTGTCGCCGCTGATGTAGATGATCAACGTGTTGTCGAGCTGCCCGAGCCGCTCGACCTCGGCGATCACGCGGCCGATCTCGTGGTCGGTATAGGCGAGGTAGGCGGCGTAGACATTCGACCTGGCGGATGAACAGCCGCTTCTCGATCGTCCGACAGGCTGTCCCACGCGCGGCACGCTGTCCGGCCAGGGCGTGCAGTTGCGCGTTCGCCGGGATGACGCCGAGCCGCTTCTGGTTCTCGAAGATGCGTTCGCGCAGGCGTTCCTAGCCGTCGTCGAACAGGTTCATCGCCTCGATGCGCTGCACCCATTCGCGCGTGGGGTGGTGCGGCGCATGCGTGCCGCCGGGCGCGTAGTGGATGAACCACGGGCGCGTGCGGCGCGATCTCGGTGTTGGTGCGGATATAGGTCGATGGCGTCGTCGGCCATCGCGGTGATCAGGTTCCAGCCCGGACTGTGCCGATGATAGGGGTGGATCGGGCGTGGTGTTGCGGAACAGGTTGCCCGGCTGCCACTGGCTCGTGTCGCCGCCGACGAAGCCGTAGAAATAGTCGAAGCCCATGCCGACCGGCCAGTTGGTGAAGGGCCCGGCGGCCGATGGCCTCCCAGGCCGGCACGTTGTGGTTCTTGCCGAACCAGGCGGTGGCGTAGCCGTTCTGCCTGCAGGATGGCGCCGATCGTCGCCGTCTCGCGCGGGATGATCGAGTTGTAGCCGGGGTAGCCGGTGGACAGTTCGCCGATATTGCCGAAGCCGACCTGGTGGTGGTTGCGCCCGGTCAGCAGCGCGGCGCGCGTGGGCGAGCACAGCGCGGTGGTGTGGAAGGTGGTGTAGCGCAGGCCGTTCTGCGCGACGCTGGTCGAGCGTGGGGGTCGGGATCACGCCGCCGAAGGTGGACGGCGCGGCGAAGCCGACATCGTCGGTCAGGATCAGCAGCACGTTCGGCGCGCGTTCCGGCGGCATGATCTGCGGCGGCCAGGCCGGGCGTGCTGTCGATGGCATTGGGCAGGATGGTGCCGGTGAAGGGCGGCGTCGGGGCCGGCAGTTGCAGCCCCTGCGGCGTCATGACGGCAGCGGGCGAACCCGGTGCGCCGCGGACCTGCTGCGCGACGGCGCCCGCCCCCGACACCGCCAGCATCACGGTCGCAAGCAGCAATGCCCGTCCGGCTGCGCTCTTCCTTGCCACGCCTCGTCTCCTCATGTGCATCCGGGCGGAACAGGACCCGCCGCCGCACTATTGCACATCCGAACCCCATCGCGGAACGAGGTGAAGGTGGCCGTCGCTATCCGAAACAGGCAAGTATCGCGTCGGCGAGAGGTCCGCCGCCCCGCCCGGCGGCGACTCGCCGGGCAATGCCTTGCAGCCCTTGGCGACATAGCCGAGGTGCCAGAACCCGCCAGGGCCGCCATCCTCCGCCTGATCTTTGACGACGCCATCGCCGGTCATCATCAGCGCGCCATCGCGGCGGCGCTGAACGCGGCAGGGATACCTGCGCGCCGGACGCCAGCGTCGGCGACGGCGTTCACGCCTTGGCGTCGGGTTCGGCAAACGGAGACCGAGGGGGCGGCGCCCCTCCAGCCTCCCGGTCTCAACCCGCCGGGATCAGCTTGACCCGCTTCCCGTCGACGCCGAGCGCCAGCCGGCCTGTCTTGAGCGCCAGCGCGGCCTCGCCGAACACCTCGCGCCGCCAGCCATGCATGGCGGGCACCTCGGCGCCGTCGCCACCGGCGAGCCGGTCGAGGTCGTCGCTGCTGGCGAGCAGTTTCGGCGCGACGTGGTGTTCCTCGCTCTTCGCAGCCAGCAGCACCTTGAGCAGCGCGACCAGGGCCGGGGAGGCGGGCGGGCCGGCGCGGTCCTTCGGCGCCTCGGGCAGGGCATCGTCGGGCATCTCGCGCCCGGCCTCCACGGCGGCGAGCAGCCCGGCGCCGGACCGCCCCTTGGCGAAGCCTTCCGAGATGCCCCGCGCGCGGGCGAGGTCGGCCGCATTCGCCGGCGTGGTGGCGGCGATCTCGAGCAGCGTCTCGTCCTTCACCAGGCGCTGGCGCGGGATGTTGATGCGCTGCGCCTCCCGTTCCCGCCAGGCGGTGACGGCCTGCAGAACGCCGAGGAAGCGCCGGTTGCCGGTGCGTGGGCGCAGGCGCTCCCAGGCGGTCTCGGGGTCCTGGCGATAGGTGGCGGGGTCGGCCAGCGCCGCCATTTCCTCGGCCACCCAGGCGAGGCGGCCTTCGCGCCGCAGCTTGGTGTCGAGGGCGGTGTAGATCTTGCGCAGATGCGTCACATCGGCGGCCGCATAGGCCAGTTGGGCGGCCGACAGCGGCCGCGCCGACCAGTCGCTGAACCGGTGCGCCTTGTCGATCTGGACGCCGGCGAGCGAGCGGCACAGCCCGTCATAGGAGACCTGGTCGCCGAAGCCTGCGACCATGGCGGCGATCTGCGTGTCGAACAGCGGTATCGGCACCGCGTCGAACTTCAGCAGGAAGATTTCCACATCCTGCCGGGCGGCGTGGAACACCTTCACCACGTTCGGATCGGCCAGCAATTCGCCAAGCGGGGCGAGGTCGAGCCCCGGCGCGAGGGCATCGACCTCGGCAACCTCGCTGTCGCCGGCGAGCTGGACCAGGCAGAGCTCGGGCCAATAGGTCCGTTCCCGCATGAACTCGGTATCGACGGTCACGAAACGTTCGGTCCGCAGGCGCGCGCACAGGGCGGCCAGTTCCTCGGTTTCGGTGATCAGGGCGGGCGGCGCCTCGCCGGTGGCGGCGGTGGCGGTGGCGGCAGGGCGACGACTCATCCAGACAGGTTTAGACCCCGCCGCCCGCCAGGGAAAGGCGCAGACTGGGTGGGGCTGGCGGGGCTGCCAGCGGCTGGCGCATCCTCGGCTCCGTTCACGGAGGGACGTTCGCCATGCAGATGCGCGCGCTTGGGCGGTCGGGGTTGTCGGTGCCGCCGGTGGTCTTCGGCACCAATGTCTTTGGCTGGACGACGGACAAGGCGATGTCCTTCCGCCTGCTGGATGCCTGCGTCGAGCGCGGTCTCATCGCGATCGACACCGCCGACATCTATTCGGCCTGGGCGCCGGGCCATGTCGGTGGCGAATTGGAGACCGTGATCGGTGAGTGGCTGAAGGCGCGGCCCGGGGCGCGGGCGAAGGTGCTGATCCTGACCAAATGCGGCATGGAGATGCCGGGGCAGGGCAAGGGGCTGGCGCCGGCCTGGATCGCGAAGGCCTGCGAGGATTCGCTCAGGCGCCTCGGCATCGAGCGGATCGACCTGTACCAGGCGCACAAGGATGACGAGACGGTGCCGCTGGCCGAGACGCTCGGCGCCTTCCAGCGGCTGATCGAGGCCGGCAAGGTGACCGCCATCGGCGTCGTCCAACTACACGGCGGCGCGGCTGAAGGAGGCGCTCGACACCAGCGTGGCGCAGGGCCTGCCTCGCTTCGAGAGCCACCAGCCGGTCTACAACCTGATGGATCGCGGCATCGAGGCCGACCTGCTGCCGCTGTGCCTGGCCGAGGGGGTGGGGGTGATCACCTATTCGTCGCTGGCCTCGGGCTTCCTGACCGGCAAGTACCGGACCCAGGCGGACCTCGGCAAAAGCGTGCGCGGCGAGCGCAGCGTGGCCAAGCACATGACGGACAAGGGCATGGCCGTGCTTGCCGCGGTCGATGCGGTGGCGGCGCGCCATGGGGTGAGCCAGGCGGCGGTGGCGCTGGGCTGGCAGATCGCCCGGCCGGGCATCACGGCACCGATCGCGAGTGCGACCAGCCCGGAGCAGCTGGCGGAACTGGCGGTGGCGGCGGAACTGGTGCTGGGCGCGGCGGATATGGCGGAACTGGACGCGGCGAGCGCCTGAAGGTTGGAGGGGCGCTGCCCCTCCAAACCACCCCGCCAAAGGCCCGAGGCCTTTGGAAACCGATACCTGGTGTTGGGCCGAGGGATCTCTCGCGGGAGGGAACGCCCGTCGTGCCCGGCGCTGCCTGCCCGTCCCGGCACCACCGTCTGGCCCCATGCGGATTCAAGGTGTCCAGAGGCCCTTAGGCCTTTGGTGGGGGAGGCCTGGAGGGGGCAAGGCCCACTCCAGTCATGTCCGCGACAGGACCATCAGCGCGCGCACGCGCAGCCGTCCTCCTTGACACGGCGCGGCCGGTCGGTCCCTTTGCGCGGCTTCCCACCGCAGCAACACGGTTCTTCCCCATGCACGCCTACCGCACCCATACCTGCGGCGCGCTCCGCGCCTCCGACGCCGGCCAGACCGTCCGGCTGTCCGGCTGGGTGCACCGCAAGCGCGACCATGGCGGGCTGCTGTTCATCGACCTGCGCGACCACTACGGCCTGACGCAATGCGTCTTCCCCGCGGGCTCGATCGTGTTCGAGGCGGCCGAGGCGCGCGCGGCCGGAAAGCGTCATCACCGTCACCGGCAAGGTGGTGCTGCGCGAACCCGGCACCATCAACGACAAGCTGCCGACCGGCGAGGTCGAGATCCAGGTCCATGAGATCGACGTCCAGTCGCATGCCGAGGTGCTGCCCATCCAGGTCGCCGGCGAGCAGGAATTCCCCGAGGATCTGCGCCTGCGCTACCGCTTCCTCGACCTGCGGCGGGAGAAGCAGCACAGAACAACATCCTGCTGCGCGCGCGGGTGATCGCCTCGATCCGCCGGCGGATGATCGAGCAGGGCTTCACCGAATTCCAGACGCCGATCCTGACCGCCGTCCAGCCCGGAAGGCGCGCGCGACTTCCTGGTGCCGTCGCGCAACCATCCCGGCACCTTCTACGCCCTGCCGCAGGCGCCGCAGCAGTTCAAGCAGCTGGCTGATGGTCGCGGGCTTCGACCGCTACTTCCAGATCGCGCCCTGCTTCCGCGACGAGGACGTCGCGCGCCGACCGCTCGCCCGGGCGAGTTCTACCAGCTCGACTTCGAGATGAGCTTCGTCACCCAGGAAGACGTCTTCGCCGCCATCGAGCCGGTGATCGCGCGGCGTGTTCGAGGAATTCGCGGGCGCGCGCGAAGGTCTACGGCGCGCCGTTCCCGCGCATCGCCTACGACGACGGCGATGCTGGAATACGGCTCCGACAAGCCGGACCTGCGCAACCCGATCGAGATCACCGACGTCACCGAGCATTTCGCCGGCTCGGGCTTCGGGCTGTTCGCCAAGATCGCGGCCTCGGGCGGCATCGTCCGCGCCGTGCCGGCGCCGGGCGCGGCCGACAAGCCGCGCAGCTTCTTCGACAAGCTGAACGAGTGGGCGCGGGCGGAAGGGCGCCGGTGGCCTCGGCTACATCCAGTTCGCCGACGGACGGCGCGCAAGGGGCCGATCGCCAAGAACCTCGAAGCCGACCGCGTCGAAGCGATCCGCGTCGCCTGCGGGCTGAACGCCGGCGACGCCGTGTTCTTCGCCGCCGGCAAGAAGGACGAGGCGCCGAAGTTCGCCGGCGAGGTGCGCACGCGGCTCGGCGAGGAACTGGGCCTGATCGCCAAGGACGAGTTCCGCTTCTGCTGGATCGTCGATTTCCCGATGTACGAGCTGAACGAGGACACCAAGCAGATCGACTTCAGCCACAACCCCTTCTCGCATGCCGCAGGGCGGGCTGGAGGCGCTGAACACGATGGACCCGCTGGACGATCAAGGCCTTCCAGTACGACATCGTCTGCAACGGCGTCGAGCTGTCGCAGCGGCGCGATCCGCAACCACCGCCCGGACATCATGATCAAGGCCTTCGAGATCGCCGGCTATCGGCCCGAGGAGGTCGAGGCGCGCTTCGGCGGCATGCTCAACGCCTTCCGCTACGGCGCCCCGCCGCATGGCGGCTCGGCCCCGGGCATCGACCGCATCGTCATGCTGCTGGCCGATGAGCCGAACATCCGCGAGGTCATCCTGTTCCCGCTGAACCAGCAGGGCGAGGACCTGATGATGCAGGCGCCGGCGCCGGTGCCGGCGGAGCGGCTGAAGGAACTGCACATCAAGCTCGACCTGCCGCCGGCCAAGACGCCCGCCGCGAAGCCGGGCTAGGCGGCCCGGCGCAATTGCCGCCCGCGCGGCCCTTGCGGGACGCGCGGCGCTGTGATCGCGGCGGCGACGTTTTTTTGCTGACGATCATATCGTCGGTGGTATAATCATTCCTAGCCTAGACCAATAGTTGCATCGGTTGACGTGTCCTCGCGAACGCAGGAGCGTGTCATGCCCGAAGCTCTTCGCCTCCAGTTCGAATGGCGGGATGGATCGATCCATCTGAAATCAGCGCGGCGCGTCGCCAAGCGTGCCCCGGCCGGCGACGACCCCAAGCGTGACCAGCCAACGTCGAAGGGGATCGGCATCGAGCTGGAACTCCGCGACGATGACCGCACGGTCTATCGCCGTCAGGTCGCGACGATGTTTCCCGACTCCCATGAAGTGCAGACCGGCGATCCGGCGCGCCCCTTCGCGCGCCACCCGCGGAAGAAGCCGTATACGGTCGAACTCATCGTGCCCGCGATGCCGAAGGCCCGTCTCGTTGTCACCGAGCGTCGGTACGAACGGCGCGGGAAGGCGGCGGCGGCCGCGCGCGACATCGTCCACGTCAATGAGGCCCTGAAGACCGGCGGCGACGACACGCCCAGGCAGGGGAGGCAATGACATGGCTGCTTCCGATGGGACCGTCCTCGGCCTGACCAAGGTCTATGACGAGGGACCGGCCGCCGAACGTTGGAACCTGGTGCTGGTCGCCGAGGGCTATACCAGCGCCCAGATCCTGGATTTCCAGGCCGCGGTGCAGGATTTCGTCATCTACCTGTTCTCCCAGCCGCCCTTCAACGAACCGGCTGTCGCCTGCGGGATCAACATCTGGCGGCTCGATGTCGCCTCCGATAAGTTGGGCGCCGACGATCCCATGTGTGGAGACGGGGCAGGCGCGGGCACCACGGCGGCGACCTATTTCGATGCGACCTATTGCGCGGATGGCGCGATCCGCCGGTTGCTGGCCGGTGATTCCAATCTGGCGCGTGATACCGTCGCCGCGGCGCTGCCGGAATACGACGCCATCATCGTGCTGGTGAATGGCAGCATCCGCGGTGGCGCGGGTGGCTCGGTCGCCTGGCTCTCCACATCGTCGGGGGACTGGCGCGAGGTCGCGGTACACGAGCTTGGGCATTCCGCCTTCGGCCTCGCCGATGAATACGACTACTATTCGACCGCCGACGAGGATGGGCACGACAACTACGCCGGTGGCGAGCCCGGTGAGCCCAATGTCACCGCCCAGGCCGATCCGGCGATGGTGAAATGGTCCGGGCTGGTCACCGCCGGGGCCGCCGTGCCGACCATGAGCAACGCCGATTGCGGCAATCCGAACAATGCACCGAGCCCGGTGGCCGCCGGCACCGTCGGCACCTTCGAGGGGGCGCGGTATTTCCACTGCGACGCCTATCGGCCCGAATACAGCTGCATGATGCGCACGACAGGCAGTGCCTTCTGCGCGGTCTGCCGCCAGACCATCCGCAATTTCTACGCGGCCTTCGCGGCCCCATCGCCTGCGACGGGCGTCACGCTCGATACGCCGACGCTCGACTTCACCGACACGCCGGTGGGCTCGACCATGCTGCGGGCGGCGAGCTTCACGGTCGAATCATGCGTCCCCGTCACCTTCCAGGTGACGGCGGCCCCTGGCGCACCCTTCGCGGTGCATGGCGCCTCCCTCGTCACCTCGCTGCCTGCCGGTGGGCCACTGCGCACGGCTCGGGTGTTCTTCTCCTATGGCTGCACGGTCGTCGGATCATCGGCGACGGACAGCACGACGATCCGTTGCATCGAGACGGGGCAGGATTTCGTCATCGCCCTGAACGGCACCTGCGTGGCGCGGCCGACGGTTGCCGTGCAACTGGTGCTCGACCGGTCGGGCAGCATGCTCGATGCGGTGCCGGGGATCGGCGACAAGGCGAACCTGCTGCGCTTCGCGGCGAATGTGTTGGTCGACCTGCTGTATCCCGACAGCGGTATCGGGCTGAACGCCTTCGACGAGGATCCGCACCCGCTGATGGACGTGCAGGTCGCGGGCGCGGCCGGCATTGGCGCGGGGCGGCTCGCGGCGCGCGCGCAGATCGGTGCCTATGCGCCCAATCCTGCCGGCCTGACGGCAATCGGCGACGGCATCGAACTCGGCAAGGCGAAGCTCGATGCCGCCGGCTTCTACGACGCCAAGGCGATGATCGTGCTGACCGATGGCATCGAGACGGCTTCCAAGCGCGTCTCGGAAGTGGCGGCGGGCGTCATCGGGCAGCGTGTCTTCGGCATCGGCCTCGGCACCGCCGATGGCATCCAGCCGGCGACGCTCGACGCGCTTGCCAACAACACCGGCGGCTATCTGCTGATGACCGGCCCGGTCACCGACGAGACCGCGTTCCAACTCGCGAAATACTACCTGCAGATCCTCGCCGGGGTGACCAACAACGACATCGTGCTCGACCCCGAAGGCACCGTGTTGTTCGGCCAGGTCATCCGCATCCCGTTCGATGTGATCGAGGAGGATATCGAGATCACCGCCGTGGTGGTCACGCCCTTCCCGCGCGGCCTGCTCATGGCGCTCGAAGCGCCGGATGGCGACATCTTCGGCGAGGCCGACGCGGCGACCGATCCGACCATCACCTACGCCTATGGCCAGGGCACGGTGCATCTGCGCGCCAGCCTGCCGATGGAGAAGGCCGGCCGGCCGTCCCATGCCGGGCGGTGGAACCTGCTGATCGCGATGGACAAGCGCGGCCGCTATGTCACCGGCGAGTCGCTCACCCATGCGTCGAACGTGCCGGGCTTCGCCACCGCGGGTGGCGGGCTGCGCTACTCGGCCTCGGTCTTCGCCTATTCCAACGTGAAGCTGGTTGCGCGCTGCGAACAGAGCGGCATGGAACCGGGCGCGTTGCTGACGGTGACGGCGACGCTGACGCAATCCTCCATGCCCATCGAGGGCACGGCGGCCGTCACCGCGCAGATCACCCGGCCCGATGGCAGCATGACGACCGCCCCGATGGTGATGGTGGAACAGGGGCGCTGGCAGTTGCTGCTCACCACCACGACGCAGGGCGTCTATCGGTTCCGTGTCATGGCCGTCGGACGCACCATCCGCGGACAGCGCTTCACCCGCGAACAGATTGTCACCGGCGCGGTTTGGCGTGGCGGCGACACGCCAGGCGACCCGGGCGGCGGCGACCCCGGCGGTGGGCCAGGGCGCGACCCGTTCGGCGACCTGCTGTGTTGCCTGCTTCGCAGCGGCGCCATCGGGCCGGAGGCGTTGAAGCGGCTGGAGGCGCTGGGCATCGACCCCAAGCGCTTCCTGGCCTGCCTCGGGAAAGCGTGCCGGGAGCGCAAGGGCTGACCCGCCCGGGACGCGCCTTCGCGATCCGCTGCGTGGAGGGTGCGGCCGGCGCAAGAAGCGCCTAGATTGACGGGATCGTCCCGATCAGGAGCGCTTGCATGCGGTTGGCCATCCTTTCTGCCTTTGTCCTCGGCCCGCTGCTCGGTGTGGCGCCGGCCGGGGCGCAGGCGCCGACCGCGCCCGCGGCGACGGCCGCGACCGCCGTTCCGCTCGGCCAGGCGCTGGAGGAGCGCAACCTCCTCGCCCACCGCGCCGCCTATCGGCTGACGCTGGCGCCGTCGCGCAACCCGGGGAACATCGCCAATGCCCAGGGCGGCATGATCTATGAACTGGTCGATGCCTGCGACAGCTGGGCCACCCGCCAGCGCTTCACCCTGACGCTGACCGACCGCGAAGGCACCGAGATCGAGACCGCGTCGGACTACTCGACCATCGAGAGCAAGGACGGCCGCCGGCTGCGCTTCACGCTGACGCAGATGACGCAGGGCGCGATGACGCAGCGCATCGCCGGCGAGGCGGAACTCAACGCCGATGGCGCCGGGGTGATCCGCTACACTGAGCCCGAGGTCCGCGAGGAGCCGCTGGCCGTGGGCACGCTGCTGCCCAATCGCCACACCATCGTGACGCTGAACGCGGCGCGCACGGGGCAGCGCCTGGTGGTCCGGCCGCTGTTCGACGGCACATCCTCGGACGGGCCGCAGGATACGACGACCGTGCTCTCGACCTGGGATGGCCCGCGCGATGTGCCGGAATTCCCGCTTCTGTCGCCGCTCGGCTCGGTGCGGATGCGCATCGCCTTCTTCGACCGCGAGGCGCAGCAGCAGGGCGGCGGCGCCACCACGCCGTCCTATGAGGTGTCCATGCGCTACTGGGAGAACGGCGTTGCCGACCAGATGCTGATGGATTTCCGCGAATTCGCCGTCGATGCGCGCATGGTGAAGCTGGAGCCCGTGCCGGGCGGCTGCTGAGGACACCTCCCCCGGAATCCCCCACCGCTTTTTTTGTCGATGGGGCTGCCCCGCGGGTTCGTCTCCAACAGACAGAAAAAGGAGGGGGATCGGGGGAGTTCTCTCCCCCGACCTCTCACCCGCGCCTGAGGTTCCACACGAACGGATTCGGCCCCTGCAACACCCCTGACAGGTCCGCCCGGAACGCCGTGCGCAGCCGGAACAGCCCGGTCGGTGCGAAGGGCACCGCGTCCCACGCCAGCACCTGCAGCCGCTGCATCGCGGCGGCCTGGGCTTCCGCGCTCGGCGCGTTGATCCAGGCCTGCACCTGTTCCTCCACGCCTGCATCGAGCGGCCAGCCGAACCAGGCCCGTTCGCCATGCATGCGGATGATGGGCGACAGCGCCGGGTTGGCGATGCCGGCCGAGGGGAAATTCGTGTTGTGCAGGTTCCACCCGCCCTGGGCCGGCGGGTTCCTGTTCGCGCGCCGGGCGATGGTGGTCGCCCAGTCGCTTTCCACCAGCTGGATGTTGACGCCGAGGCGACGCATCAGGTCCGCCGTGACGCGGCCCTGCATCGTCACCGCCGGGAAGTCGGTCGGGTTGACGTGGATGATCGGCTCGCCCCGGTAGCCGGCATCGCGCAGCGCGGCGCGGGCCAGTTCCATGGCGGCCTCGCCGCGCGGGGCGGGCGGGAATTCCGTCACGCCGGGCAGGCCGCAGGGGAAGACGGCGTGGCATTCGCGCCAGTCGCCATCGAGTGCGACGGCGGACATGAAGTCCGCCTGCACCAGCACGTCGCGGATGGCGCGGCGCACCTTCACGTCGTTGAAGGGCGGGTGCAGCGCGTTGAAGCGCAGGAAGCCGAGGAAGCCGTTCGGGTCATAGACCTGCGTGGTGATGCCGCGGTCGCGCTGGAGCACCGGCACCAGGTCGGGCAGCGGGTATTCGATCCAGTCGATCTCCCCGGTGCGCAACGCGGCGGCGGCGGTGCCGCCATCGGGGATCCAGACCAGTTCCAGCCGGTCGAAATTCACCACCTTGCCGCCGGTCGCCGCCTCGGCGGGCTCGCTGCGCGGCACGTAGCGCTCGTTCTTCACATAGACGGCGAGGCTGCCCTGGTTGAACTCGCCGGGGACGAACTTCCAGGGGCCGGAGCCGGTCATGTCGGTGATCGGCCGGTCGGCCGGGGTGCTGGCCGTGCGCTCGGGCATCATGAAGCAGGGCGAGGCGGCGGGCTTGGCCAGGGCATCGAGCAGGGCGGGGAAGGGCCGCTTCAGCCGGAAGGTGATGGTGCGGTCATCGCTGGCGATGATCTCCTCCACCGCACCCATCAACACCTGGCCGAAGGCGTCGCGCACCGCCCAGCGGCGGATCGAGGCGACGCAATCCCTCGCGCGCACCGGTTCGCCATCGTGGAACATCAGCCCGTCGCGCAGCCGGATCGTCCAGGTCAGCCCATCGGCCGAGACCTCATGCCCCTGCGCCATCTGCGGCTTCGGCCGCAGCGCGCGATCGGCGCCATACAGCGTGTCGAACACGCAATAGCCATGCGTGGTGACGATGGTGGTCGGGTTGAAGATCGGGTCCAGCACCGACAGCGCCGCCTGCGGCATGAAGCGCAGCGTGCGCGCACGGGCGGTCTGCGCCGAAGCGGGGCGCGCGAGCGGTGCCCCGATGGCGGCGGCGGTGGTGGTGGCCAGCAATGAGCGGCGGTGCATCAGTCGTTCCCCCAAGGCCGGGAAGGGGGTGCTCCGCACGCGGCCGCGCGACGGCCCAAACCGGGGCTGAACGCGCGGACGAACGGGTGGCACCGTTCCCTTCGCCGGTCCGAACCGGATCAGGTTCCATGGGTCGCGGGTGAAGCCCGCCTCTCAGCCCCCGTCACGAGGCTCCCCAAGGTGTCCGCCGGCAAATTGGGCGCAATCGGGCGTGCCGGCAAGGGCGGGGTGTCTGGCGGGCGGCGCGGCACCCTGGCATGCTTCCCGCGGCGCCTGCGGGCGCCCAATCACGCCCGTTGCCGGCCTGCGCAGACTTGAACCGGAGACGCCGCCATGAGCGCCGGCCTTGCCCAGGACCATACCACCCGCGACACGCGCCCGCTCGGCGCGACCTTCGGGGCCGAAGCTGACCGGCTTGCGCATCGCCGGCGACGTGCCGGAGGCCGATGTGGCGGCCTTTCGCGCCGCGCTGCACCGCCATGGCGTGCTGCTGCTGCGCGACGTGCCGAACGACCCGGCGGCGCTGGTCGCCTTCAGCAGGCGGCTGGGCCCGCTGGAGATGCATTCGGCCTCGGCGCATACCCATCCGGATTGCCCCGAGATTTTCTGCGTCGGGAATTATGCCGATGACCGGATGCGGGCGAATTTCGCGACCGGCGTCGAGCAGTGGCACGCCGACAGCAGTTTCCGTGACGTGCCGAGTGCCTGTTCCCTGTTCTACGGCGCGATCTGCCCGCCCGAGGGCGGCGAGACCTGGCTGCTCGATGCGGTGACGGCCTATGCCGAACTGCCGGCCGGCGCTGCGGGCGCGCATCGCCTGGCTCAACGCGGTGCACGACCTCGGCACGCTGGCCGAGTGGAACCGCCGCAACACGCCCGGCAGGCCGCCGCTGTCGGACGAGGCGCGCCGTCGCTTTCCGCCGGTGTCACAGCCGCTGGTGCGGCGGCATCCGGTGACGGGGCGTGCCTCCCTGTTCATCTGCCCGGCCGTCATCAGCCATGTCGAGGGCCTGCCGCCGGCCGAAGGCCACGCCCTGATCGCCGAGGTGATGGCCCATGCGACACAGGATCGCTACGTCTACCGGCATCGCTGGCGGGCCGGGGACCTGGTCGTGTGGGACAACCTGTCCACGCTGCATACGGCGACGCTGTTCGACCATGAGAAGCACCAGCGCCTGATGTTCCGCACCACCGTCTCGGGCTGATCACGCGGCGGAATTGCTCTAGGATCGGCGAAATCCCTGGGAGAAAACCGATGGAAACCCGCACTTCGCCGCTCGTGATCCGCCTGAACCCCGAGGATGGCGTGGTGATCGCCCGCGGCGTGCTGATGCCGGGCACCGAGGTGCTGCCCGGCGTTTCCGTCGGCGCCCGCCGCATCCCGGCCGGCCACAAGGTGGCGGTGCGCCCCCATGCGAAGGGCGAGCCGATCCGCCGCTACGGCCAGATCATCGGCTTCGCGACGGATGCGATCGAACCCGGCGCCTGGGTCCACACCCACAATTGCGAGATGGGCGATTTCTCGCGCGACTATGCCTGGGGCGTCGATGCGAAGCCGACCGCATCATGTCGACGTGCCGGCGACCTTCATGGGCATCCGCCGCGCCGATGGGCGCGTCGCGACGCGCAACTACATCGGCATCGTCACCAGCGTGAATTGCTCGGCCCATGTGGCGGAACTGATCGCGCGGCAGTTCGAGCGCAACCCGATCACCGGCGACGACCCGCTCGCCGACTGGCGCGAATGTCGACGGCGTGGTGGCGCTGACCCACAAGACCGGCTGCGGCATGACGATGGACGAACCGCTGCGCGTGCTGCGCCGGACGCTGGCGGGCTTCGCGCGGCACGCCAATTTCTCCCATGTCATCGCCATCGGCCTCGGCTGCGAGGTCAACCAGCTCGGCCCGATGCTGGAGGAGCAGAAGCTGACCGGCCGGCTGCGCAGCGATGGACATCCAGGACAGCGGCGGGTCGCGCGCGACGGTGATGAAGGGGATGGATTTCGTGAAGGAGGTGCTGGCCGAAGCCAACACCGCCACGCGCGTGCCGGTGCCGGCCTCCGAACTGTGCGTCGCGCTGCAATGCGGCGGGTCGGACGGGTATTCGGGCATCACCGCGAACCCGGCGCTGGGTGCGGCGTCCGACCTGGTGGTGCGGCATGGCGGCACGGTGATCCTGTCGGAATCGCCCGAGACCTATGGCGCCGAACACCTGCTGACGCGCCGCGCCGTGTCGCCAGGAGGTCGGCCAGAAACTGGTCGACGTCATGCATTGGTGGGAGGACTACACGGCGCGCGAAGGGGCGGAGATGAACGCCAACCCGTCGCCGGGCAACAAGGCGGGCGGGCTGACGACCATCCTCGAGAAGTCGCTCGGCGCGATGGCCAAGGCGGGCACCACCAACCTCGTCGATGTCTATCGCTATGCCGAGCCGGTCACGGCCAAGGGCTTCGTCTTCATGGACACGCCGGGCTACGACCCGGTGGCGGCGACCGGGCAGGTGGCGGGCGGGGCGAACCTGGTGTGCTTCACCACCGGGCGCGGCAGCGTGTTCGGCATGAAGCCGGCGCCGTCGATCAAGCTGGCGACCAATACCGCGATGTATGAGCGCCTGTCCGAGGACATGGACATCAATTGCGGCACCATCGTCAGCGGCGAGGAGAGCGTCGCGCAATGCGGCGAGCGCATCTTCGAACTGATGCTGCGCACCGCCTCCGGCGAGCCGACGAAAAGCGAGGCGATGGGGTTCGGGGCGCAGGAATTCGCGCCGTGGGTGCTGGGGCGACGATGTGAGCGCGCTGCTGCAGGCGCTGGCCATGCTGCTCGGCTCGCGACGCGGGCTTCGCGGTGTGTCGCTGGTCGCCGGCTTCGCGCGGTGCGCATCGGCGGCGCGCGGCTGCTGTTCAATGGCTGGGATTGGTTCGTGATGCCGATCGCGTGCCCGCGAGGCGCGGCCGCACATGCGCCGGGCGCTGCGCCGCTGGTTCGGCGCGGGCTGCCTGGTGCTGGCCGCGATTGCCGGCGCGCTGTCCGGACCAACCGAATGACCGCCGGCCATCGTCGCCGCCGCGCAGCGCCTCGATGCCGCGGGCATGATGCCGTCCAAATCCGGCAACCTCTCGGTGCGCGACGGCGGACGGCTTCGTCATCACCCCCGCCGCGCTGCCCTATGCGCCAGATGACCGAGGCCGACCTCGTGCGCGTCGCCGCCGATGGCACGGCGCTGCCCGCCGGCACGCGCACCGGCCATCCTCCGAATGGCGGCTGCACGCGGCGATCTACGCGGCGCGGCCGGAGGTCGGCGCCGTCGTCCACACCCACAGCCCGCGCGCCACCGCGCTGTCCTGCGCGCGGCGCGGCATCCCGCCCTTCCACTACATGGTGCTGCTGGCCGGCGGGCCGATCCGCTGCGCCGAACACGCGACCTTCGGCACCGAGGCCCTGGCGCGCAACTGCGTCGCCGCGCTGGCGGACCGACGCGCCGTGCTGCTCGCCAACCACGGCGTCGTCGCCTGCGGCGACGACGCTCGCCGCCGCGCTCACCCTGGCGCTGGAGGTCGAGAACCTCGCCGGCCAGTATCTCGACCTGCTGGCGGCCGGGCTGAAGCCGGTGCTGCTGAAGAAGCGCGAACTGGCCGAGGCCGCCGCGCAATTCGCGGATTACGGCCGCGTGACGTGACCTGCCGTGCCACGCATGGCGTAGCGGCACGCCGCGTCACGCGTGCCTTGGTGGCACGCTGTGTCAGGCGTGCCTTGGCGGCACGACATCCGCGAAGATCTCGAAGCGCCTTCCAGGCCGGTTCCACCCGCTCGATGCCGCAGCGCGGGACATAGGGGCTTTCCTCCACCACCTGCATCCGCGGGATGTTGCGCGGGCAATTGGGGAAGATGTCCTCCGGCGTGACGCGCACCAGCGCCTGGCGCGCCTTCGAATCCGGCGAGCAGCGGGTCGTCCAGCACCACCTGCGCCGTGCCGTTCACGCGCAGCCGGCGCGGCTTGTCCTCCATGCCGATGAACAGCAGGCCGACGCGCGGATTGGCGCGGATGTTGCCGAGGCTCTTGAACATCCCGTTGCCGTCATAGTCGGGGAACACCAGCAGGTCGGGCGCGATCACCCGCGCGAAACCCGCCTCGCCGCCCTTGAAGGAGCAGTCGGGATGGCCCTCCGCCGTCGCCGTTGCCACGAAGAAGAAGCGCAGGGAGGCGATGAAGGCCGCGTCATCCTCGGTGAAGGCCGGGCGGCGGATGCGTTCCTCCATCCGGTCGGCCAGGCGCCGCGTGCCGAAGGCGTCCTGCAACGCCCTGTTGCCCTGATGGTACATGACCATGCTTGGCCCTCCGCGCTGGAAGCGGCGGAAGGCTACGCTTCGCGCTGGCCGAGCGGAAATGGAATCAACCGGCTGCCCCGGCCCGCCGCAAGGGCGGCCCGGAGGCAGCGGGCCGGGTGGCTGGCTACCGGCGCTGCTGCTGGCGCTGCGGCGGGGGTGCTGGTGGCGGGGCGAGCAGTTGCTCGATCTCCATCGTGCGGCCCAGGTCGAACTCCAGCAGGCAGGCGGCGCGATCGGCGGTGGCTTCGGCGCCGCGCTCCGGGTTCGTGCCGGCGAAGTCGCAGCGCATGTCCCGGTAGGTCGCCCAGGCCGCCTGGACGGCCGCGAGGCCCGCCCGGCGCCCCGGGTCGGCCTGGGTGGCGAGCAGGCGCTCCACCGCATTGTCGAGCCGCGGGGCAACCACCGCGCGCTGGCTGTCCATGCAGCGCGCGACCAGCGCCATGTCCTGCGCATTGCCGATGCAGGTGCGGATGTTGCGCTCGACCTGCTGGGGCAACGCGTCCTGGCGCGGTGCCGGCTGGGCACGCTGCTGCGCCAGCACCGGCCCCGGCAGCAGCAGCGCGAGCGCCACCAGGGCCGCGCGCGTCACGACGACGCCACCAGCTTCTGCTGCTGCTCGCCCAGCCCCGCGATGCCGAGCTTCATCACCTGGCCGGCCTTGAGGAACACCGGCGTCGGCTTCTTGCCCAGGCCCACGCCCGGCGGCGTGCCGGTGAAGATGACGTCGCCCGGGTTCAGCGTGATGCACTGGCTGACATAGGCGATCACCTGCTTCACGCCGAAGATCATGGTGCGCGTCGAGCCATCCTGCTGCCGCACGCCATCGACATCGGTGAACATCGCGAGGTTCTGCGGGTCGGGCACCTCATCCTTGGTGACCAGCCAGGGGCCGAGCGGGCCGAAGCTGTCGAAGCCCTTGCCCTTGTCCCATGCGCCGCCGCGCTCGGCCTGCCATTCGCGCTCCGACACGTCGTTGCCGACGGCATAGCCGGCGACATGGTCGAGCGCGTTCTCCTCGGTCACGTATTTCGCGCGCGTGCCGATGATGATGCAGAGCTCGACCTCCCAGTCGGTCTTCACGCTGCCGCGCGGAATGACGACGTCGTCATTCGGCCCCGACAGCGCGTTGAGCGACTTCAGGAAGACGATCGGCTCCTTCGGGATCGGCGCGCCGGTCTCGGCGGCGTGGTCGGCGTAGTTGAGGCCGATGCAGACCAGGTTCCTCATCCCGGCCACCGGCGGGCCGAGGCGCGGATTGCCATCGACCTTCGGCAGCGTGGACGGGTCGATCGCGGCAATCTTCGCCAGCGCGGCCGGGGCGAGCGTCTCGCCGGCGATGTCCTTGACGACGCCGGAGAGGTCGCGGATGCCGCCTTCGGCATCGAGCAGGCCCGGCTTTTCCTGACCCGCGGGTCCGTAGCGCAGGAGCTTCATCGGCGTGTCCCTACAGTATGTCGTTGGTGGCGCAGCATGCCAGCACCGGCCTGCCGCCGGAAGGGCCGGTGCGAGACGGCCGCCCAGGGCCGCGGCGCCCGGCCGGCCGCAGCGCTACAGCGTCCAGCCGCCGTCGATGACGATGGCCTGGCCGGTGACGAAGGTGCTCTCCGGCGCGGCGAGGTAGACGACGAGGGCGGCCATTTCCTCGGCGGTGGCAAGCCGGCCCATGGCCTGGCGCGCGACGAAGGCGGCGCGCGCGGCTTCGAGCGAACCTGCCGCCGCGGCATTGTCGGCGATGCGATCATGCAACGATGGCGTGTCCACCGTGCCGGGGCACAGGCAGTTGCAGCGGATGCCCTGCGTCACATACTCGGTCGCGATCGACTTCGTCATGCCGATCACCGCCGCCTTGGTGGTGCCGTACAGGAAGCGGTTCGGCGCGCCCTTCACCGAGGAACAGGCGCGAGGACATGTTGACGATGGCGCCGCTGCGCCGCTCGACCATGCCGGGCAGCACGGCGCGCGCCATCTTCCACATCGCGCGCACGTTCAGCGCGAAGCCGAAATCCCACTCATCGTCCGTGCAGGTCAGGATGGTGTTCTGGTGGACGAAGCCGGCGCAGTTGAACAGCACGTCGATCGGCGCCGGCTTCCTTCACCGCGCGCTCCACCGCCGCATCGTCCAGCACGTCGAGCGGCTGGTGGATGATGCCGCGCGCGCCGAGTTCGCCGACCTTGTGGGCATCGCGGTCGGTGGCGATGACGGTTGCCCCCTCGGCCGCCATGGCGAGGGCGGCGGCGCGGCCGATCCCCTGTCCGGCGGCGGTGACGAAGCAACGCTTGCCGGCGAGTCGTTTGGTCATCGGGCGGGCCTCAGTGGTTGTGGCGGCTCTCGCCGCGCGTCTCGAGGATGTTCAGGTACAGCGTCGCCGGCTCCAGGCAGCCACCGGTGCCGAGGCTGCCCACCGAGTTGCGGTAGATCTCCTCCCACGGCGTCTTGTTCAGCAGCTCGGGCGCCTTCCAGGCGGCGCGGCGGGCGGCGAGTTCCTCCGCCGGGATCAGCACATCCACCTTGCGGGTATTGAGGTCGATGCGGATCGGGTCGCCATCCTTGAGCAGCGCCAGCCCGCCGCCGACCGCCGCTTCCGGCGAGACGTTCAGGATCGAGGGCGAGCCCGAGGTGCCCGATTGCCGCCCGTCGCCCATCGTCGGCAGTGCCGAGACGCCCTTCTTCAGCAGCGAGGCGGGCGGCTGCATGTTCACCACCTCGGCCGCGCCGGGATAGCCGACCGGGCCGCAATTGCGGATCACCAGCACCGTCTTGTCGTCGATGCCGAGCGCCGGGTCCTCGATGCGCGCGTGATAATCCTCGGGGCCTTCGAAGACGGCGACCTTGCCCTCGAACACATCGGGCGGGTCGGACAGGAAGCGCGCGCGGAATTCCTTGTCGATGACGGATGATCTTCATCACCGCATTGTCGAACAGGTTGCCCGACAGCACGACGAAGCCGGCGCGTTCCTTCATCGGCCTGGACAGCGGGCGGATCACCTCGGGGTCGGCGGCGGGAACCTTGGCCAGGTTCTCGGCGACGGTCTTGCCGGTCACGGTCATCACGTCGCCATGGATCAGCCCGGCATCGAGCAACTGCTTCATCACCGCGGGAATGCCGCCGGCGCGATAGAACGCCTCGCCGAGGAAGCGCCCGGCCGGCTGGCAATCGACCAGCAGCGGGATCTCGGCGCCGACGCGCTGCCAGTCCTCGACGGTGTGGTCCACGCCCATGTGGCGCGCGATCGCGACCATGTGGACCGGGCAGTTGGAGGACGCGCCGATCGCCGACGCCACCGCGACGGCATTCTCGAACGCCTTCTTCGTCATGATGTCCGAGGGGCGGAGATTCTCCTCCACCATCCGCACGATGCGCCGCCCGGTCTCATAGGCCATCTGCGCCGCGCTGCCGGTAGGGGCCGGGGATGGCGGCGCAGCCGGTGCATCGACATGCCGACGGCCTCCGCCAGCGAATTCATCGACAGCGCCGTGCCCATGGTCGAGCAATGCCCGACCGATGGTCGCACTCGCGGCCACCATCTCGATGAAGGTGTCGTTGTCGATCTCCCCGGCGGCGAGCTTCTTGCGCGCCTCCCACACGATGGTGCCGGACCCGGCCAGGCGCCCCTGCCACCAGCCATCGAGCATCGGCCCGCCCGACAGCGCGATGGCCGGGATGTTCACCGTGGCCGCGCCCATCAGCTGCGCCGGCGTCGTCTTGTCGCAGCCGGTGGTCAGCACCACGCCGTCGATCGGGTAGCCGTGCAGCACCTCGACCAGCGACAGGTATTGCAGGTTGCGGTCGAGCGCCGCGGTCGGCCGCTTCAGCGTTTCCTGGATCGGATGGACGGGGAATTCCAGCGGCACGCCGCCGGCATCGCGGATGCCCGCCTTCACGCGGTCGGCCAGCGCGATGTGGTGGCGGTTGCACGGCGCGATGTCCGAGCCGGTCTGCGCGATGCCGATGATCGGGCGGCCCGACTGCAACTCATCGCGCGTCATGCCGAAATTCAACTGCCGCTCGATGTAGAGCGAGGTCATCCCCGGATCGGTCGGGTCGTTGAACCAGCGCTGGCTGCGCAGCTTGAACGGCCGCTTGGTCTGGTCCTGGTCCGCCATGGCGCTTTCCCCCTGGTTCCTTGGGGGAAGCGTGGGTCGGCGCCGCCGCGGCTGTCAATCGCCGCGGGGCGCAATCCATCGGCAGGCCGCGCCGGGTCCGCGCACGTCCTGGCGCGGCCGGTGCCGCATCAGGGAATGTTGATATCCGTCAGTTCGCAGGTGTTGACCTGCATCCGCTCGACGGCGCGGCCGCCTTCCATCACCACCTTGATGTCGTTCACGCATTGCCCGTTCGGCAGGCGGACGATGAAGGTCTGGCCAGGCGGCAGCACGTTGCTGCCCAGCAGGTCGCGGCCCCATTCGCTGACCTGGGAGGAGGAGACATAGACCTCCATGATCGTCTGGCTGGACCGGTTGTTGAGCCGGAAGGACGGATCGGTGGTCTGCGCCTGCGCCGCACCGGCAAGGCCGAGGACAAAGGCGGTGGCAACGGCGGCGGAGCCGAGGCCGAAAAACATGCGACGAGCGGTCATGGGGTGCATCCAGGGACAGCCGCCGGATCGGCGGCGGCCGCAAGATGCCCCCGAAGGCGTTGCCCGACGCTGAAAGCCTTCATGGGCGGGACAAGTCGGCGGCAACGGCCCCGGCCGGCACCGCCGGTAGGCTCGCGCGCCGGCTGCCGCGATCGCTCGCCTGAACCGGCGGTCAGGCCGCCGGTGCTTCCTCCAGGAAGCCCTGCACCGTCTGGAACAGCACGCCGCGATTGCGTTCCATCAGCATGGTGTGGGTGCCTTCGCCCAGCATCACCAGCCGCTTGCCCGGGCTGTTCGACCAGCAGCGGGAAGATCGCCGCGGCCATGGCGGGCGGCGTGTCGCGGTCCCATTCCGCCACCACCAGCAGGGTCGGCGCGGTAACCTTGGCCGGGTCCCAATAGGGTCGGCCCGCCTGGGCGTATTCGCGGCTGTCGAGCAGCACGCCGTTGGGCGCGCGCAGCACCTGCGGGTTGCGCCGCAGCCCTTCGGGGTCGGTCGCCCAGGTCACCCCGGCCCAATGCTCGAACCAGCCGGGCGGGATCAGGCCGGCGCGCTTGGCCTCCGGCACGCCGTTCATCCAGCGCGTGCGCGCCTGCGCCTGGGTCACCAGCCGATAGGCGCCGAGCGTCTCCCCCGCGCCGGCCGCGGCCGGGCTCGCGCCCTCGCGCAGCCAGGGCGGCGCGAACAGCACCAGCCGTTCCACCAGCGTCGGGTTGTCCGCCGCGAATCGGCCCATCAGCGTGCTGCCCCAGGACCAGCCCATGTGCATGATCCGCGGCAGGGAGCGATGCGACCGGATGAAGGCCGCCGCCGTGCCGATATCGGCCACCGCGACGTCGCCGCGCACGATCGGCGGATTCGCCTCCGGCGGCTGCGCCATCTCGGGCGGGCGCGTGCTGCGGCCATAGCCGCGGATGTCCAGGCACCAGACGTCGAAGCCGCGCCCGGCCATGTAGTCCATCCAGGACAGCCCGCCGAGCGGGATGTCGAAGGCGGTATGCGCCGGATAGGTCGCGCCATGCACGAACAGCAGCGTGCGCGACGGCGCGTAGCTGGTCATCGTCTCCTGCCGCTTGTTGCGCAGGAAAATCTCGATGCCGGCATCCCCGGTCGGCACCATGTATTCCTCGGTGATGATGGCCGGCGTCGTCTGGGCGGCGGCGGCGCTCGCGAGGATGCGGCGCGGCGACGGGGGTGGCGATCATGGCACGTCGATTCATGGCGGCCTCATTGCAGCGGTTGCCGCGGAGGATAGCGCGGCGGGTGGCGGCGCGCACCGTGCCGACCTAAAGGGTGCGGATGCAAGCCGGGATGAACGGGGCGGCGCGGCCGGGACTGGCCGCCGAGGCGCGGGCGACGCTCGCCCTGTCGGGCCCCATCGTGCTCACGAACCTGTCGCAGATGGCCCTCGCCCTGACCGAGGCGCTGCTGCTCGGCCGGCTCGGGACCGATGAACTGGCGGCCGGGATGCTGGCGACCAGCCTGCATTTCGCGCTGATCGCGCCGGCCTTCGGACTCGCGCTGGCGGCCGCGCCGCTGCAGGCGCATGGCGCGCGGGTCGGCGCGGCGGGGCGGCGGGGCGGGGCGCGGCTGGGCGCGCGACATGCGGCGGGCGACGCGCGCCGCGCTGTGGGCTGCCGGCCTCGCCATCCTGCCGTCCTGGCTGCTGCTGTGGCATGCCGCGCCGGTGCTGCGCGCGCTGGGCCAGGACCCGGCGCTGGCGGCGCTGGCGCAGGACTACACCCGCGCGGCGATGTTCGGCATGCCCGGCTTCTGCGCCTTCATCGCGCTGCGCGGCTTCCTCGCGGCCATGGAACGCCCGGCGGCCGCGATGTGGGTCGCGATCGGCGCCGTGGCGCTGAACCTGCCGCATCGCCTGGCTGCTGATCTTTCCCGCCGGGCTCGGCATGCTCGGCGCCGGCCTGTCCATCACCATCGCCGAGACCGCCATGCTGCTGGCGCTGCTGGTGCTGATCCGCCGCGACCGGGTGTTCCGGCGCTTCCGCCTGCTCGGCCGCGTCTGGCGTTTCGATGCCGGCGTGGCTGGCGCGGGTGGCGACGGTCGGGCTGCCGATCGCGGGGTCGATGCTGCTCGAGATCGGCATCTTCAGCGCCGCCGCCCTGGCGATGGGCTGGATCGGCCCGGTGGCCGCCGCCGCCCATGCCATCGCGATCCAGACCGCCTCGACGACCTTCATGGTGCCGATGGGCATCGGCCAGGCGGCGACCGCGCGGGTCGGCCTCGCGGCCGGCGCCGGGCGGATGGCGGATGCGGCGCGCGCCGGCTGGGTGGCGATCGGCCTGGGTGCCGGCTTCATGGCGGCGATGGCGGCGATGCTGCTGCTGGCGGCGGGCGTCATCGCGCGCGGCTTCCTCGACCCGCTGGACCCGCGCGCGGCGGAGGTGACGGCGCTCGGCGCCACGCTGCTGGTGGTGGCCGGGGTGTTCCAACTTGCGCGACGGCATCCAGGTGGTCGCGGCCGGGGCGCTGCGCGGCCTCGCGGATACGCGGGTTCCGATGCTGTTCGCGGCATTCGGGTATTGGGTGCTGGGCCTGCCGGCGGGGCTGGCGCTGGCCTTCTGGGCGGGGCTGGGCCCGGCCGGGATCTGGATGGGGCTGGCCACCGGGCTTGCCGCGGTGGCGGGGATGATGCTGGCGCGCTGGCGGCGATTGTCGGCGGCCGCGTGACGGACACGCGCCGCGCCGCCGATCCAGCGCGCGGATGGTCGCCGGAACCGCCGGCCCGCTTCGGCGCCCGGCATGGAGGATCGGGTGATTCGCCCGCGCCGGAACGTCCTACCGGCGCGGCACCCGCGCGAGCAGGTCCAGCATCGCCGCCCAATGCCGTTCGGCCGCGACCGGATCGAAGCCCGCCGAATCCGGCTGGGCGAAGCCGTGATGCGTGCCGGCGATAGTGCTCGACGCGATGGGCGACGCGGCTCGCGCCCATGGCCTGCGTCACGGTCTCGGGCACGCCGGCGGGCACATAGGGGTCGTGTTCGGCGAAGCAGAGATAGGCTTCCCCGCGCGATAGGCGCGGGATCCACAGATGCGGGCTGTCCGCCGCCTCGGTGACCATGCGCGTGCCGTAGAAGGACGCCGCGGCGGCGACCCGGTCCGGTGCCTCCGCCAGGGCCTGCAGGGCGAAGCGCCCGCTCATGCAATAGCCCACCGCCGCGGCCGGCCGCGCCGGCGTGACGCCCAGCGCATCGAGCATGGCCGGCAGGTCGGTGCGGAACTGGTCATGCCCGTAGCCGCGGGCGAGGGCGAAGATGCGCTCCCGCTCCGGATTGCCGTCCTGGCTGAAGGCCGCCCGGTCGAAGCCGACCTCGCGCAGCCGGCGCCAATACAGGTTCGGCAGCAGCGCCCGGTATCCCGCAGCGGCGATGCGCGCGGCCATGCCGTGCAATGCCGGGCGCACCCCTGGCGCATCCATCAGCACCAGCACGGCCGGCGCGGCCTCCGGCGCCTCGGCCGGCGCGTAGAGATGGGCGTTCAACACGCCCTCGGCGGTCGGGATGTCGAGGGCGGTCGCGGTGATGGCCATGCGCCGTCGGTCCTTGTCAGCGGCCTTCAGCGCCGCGCCACCGTCTCCACCACCACCGCGCGGACGACCACGCGGGTGCCATTCGCCCGCGCCGTGCGCAGCGCCGCGGCCAGCGCGGCGACATAGGCCGCCTGCGGTTCCATCTGCGGCCGCGACGTGCCGAACAGTGGCCGGTCCGACGCGATGACGACCGCGAGGTCGGTGCCGAAGGGCTCGTCGACCGCCCAGCCGTTCCCTGCGGTCGCCCAGGCGCACCTGCGCGCCGGGCTGCTTGCAGGATGGATGGGACGAGGTTCGCCGACCTCCCCCGAATGAATGAAATAGGCGACGTACAGATGCGCCGGCCAATCCGGCATCTGCACGTCGAGGCGCATCAGCTCGTCCTTCTGCAGCGGCAGCCGGCCGACGATCGAGACGATCGGCGCGACGCCGGCCGGGCCGAGCAGCGGGCGCAGCAGGTCGAGCGCCTCGCAGAAATCGCCGTCGAACGGCGTCAGGTCGAGCCGCGCGGCATCCTCGGGCACGCCGCGCTGGGTCAGCTCCTGGCGGATCGTCGCTTCGTCGCCGCGGCGCACCACGCCGGCCAGGGTCAGGCTCGCGGTCGGTCACCGACCAGGCGATCAGCGAGCAGGGGGTGGAGACGGCGATCGCCTGCGCCGCGGCGCGCAGGTCGAGCCGCGCGACCGGCGGCGGCTGCCGCTGCGCCTGTTCGCGGGCGATGCGCTCGCGCTCCGCCTGGTCGCGTGCCGGCCTGCGTCGCGGGCGGCCTGCTCCCGCGCCGCCTGGTCTCGCGCGGCCTGGTCGCGTGCCGCCTGATCCCGCGCGGCCTGGTCCCGCGCCGCCTGGTCCCGCGCGGCCTGGTCGCGCGCCGCCTGCTCACGCGCAAGCCGCTCGCGTTCGGCCTGCTCGCGCGCCGCCGACTGGGCGGCCTGCTCGCGCGCCAGCCGGTCCCGTTCGGCCTGCGCGCGGGCCGCCTGGTCACGTGCGGCCTGGTCGCGCATCGCCTGTTCACGTGCAGCGGCCTCGCGCGCGGCGGCCTCGGCGCGCGAGGCGTTCGCGCTGCGCCTGGTCGCGTGCCGCCTGGTCGCGCGCGGCGGCTTCCCGCGCGGCGGCGTCGCGCGCGGCGGTCTCGGCCTGTTCGCGCGCGGCCTGGGCCTCGGCCTGGCGCTGCGCCGCGGCGGCGGCGGCGGCCTGCTCGCGCTGGGCGGCCTCCCGCGCCGTCGCTTCGCGCGCGGCGGCTTCCCGCGCTGCGGTCTCGCGGGCGGCGGCCTCGCGGGCGGCGGCCTCGCGCGCTGCCGCCTCCCGCGCGGCGGCCTCGCGCGCGGCAGCATCGCGGGCCGCGGCATCCGCCGCCTCGCGCGCGACCTGTTCCTGGCGCTGGCGTTCGAGCACGCGCCGGGTCGGGCCCCGCGCCCGGGGCCGAGCAGGAAGAACCAGCGCCGCCGCGGCGGCCACCACCGCCGCACCGGCGCCGCCGGCGATCAACCCGACCGGCGCGCCCTTGCCCTTGGCCGCCGGCGGCGGCGGCCGCGGCCGGCCGGGCGCGGCGCGCCGCCGGCGCGGGCCGACGACCATCGTCGGCATCCTCGTTCAGCCCGGGCAGGCCGGGCAGCCCGGCCGGCTCCGGCGCGGCGGCCGGCGCGTTGACCGCATGGCGGATCGCCTCGCCGAACTCGGCGGCCGAGCGCGTACCGGTCCTCCGGCCGCTTCGCCAGGGCGCGGGCGATCACCGCGTCGAAGCCGCGCGGCGTCGTGACGGACAGCTGCGAGGGCGGCGGCGGCTCGGTGTGCAGCGCCTTGTGCATCACCGCCGAGAAGCCGCCCTCGAACGGCTTCTCCCCGGTCAGCAACTGGTACAGCATGACGCCGGACGACCAGATGTCGGCGCGCAGGTCCACCGGTTCGCCGCGGAACTGCTCGGGCGCCATGTAGGACGGCGTGCCGATCAGCGTGCCGACCTGCGTCATCGACGAATTCTCGAGCCGGGCGATGCCGAAATCGGCGATCTTCACCTGCCCGTCGGTGGTCATCATGATGTTGCCGGGCTTGATGTCCCGGTGCACCACGCCGCGCTGGTGGGAATACTGCAGCCCGGCGCAGACCTCGCCCATGATCCGCACGATGTCCGGCACGGTGAAGCGTTCGTGCTTGTCGATGCGGCCCTTGAGGCTGCCGCCCTCGACCAGTTCCATCACGATCCAGGCCTGGGTCGCGTTCTCCCCGTAGTCGTAGACGCCGACGATGTTGGGGTGGGACAGCCGGCCGGCGGCCTGGGCTTCGCGCCGGAAGCGGGCATGCGCCTCGACCGCCTCGGGGTCGCTTTCATTCGGCCGGTTGACGACCTTGATGGCGACGCGCCGTTCGATGATGCGGTCCACCGCGTCATAGACCGTGCCCATGGCGCCGGCGCCGAGCGTGCCGCGCACCTCGTACTTCGTGTTCAGCTCGGCTGGCAGCATGGGCTGTCGGGGTCTCCGGCTTCCGGCATCGGCACGGGGGGATGCTACAGCGTCTCGGGCGGTATGTCGTCAACACCCGTATCACCGGCTGGCCGCCCCTGCGATCCGGCTCACGGCCAGGCGCCTCCGGCGGGCATGGGCGGCCCGTCACAGCCGCGAGGCCGGCGTGGCGGCGGCGCTCGGCCCCGGCGGGCCGCCACGCCGCCCATCGCCGATCAGCACGAAGGGCGCCCAGTAGTAGGGGTGGGCGAAGACCGCCGGCAGGTTCCGCCCGGCCTCCTCCAGGATCAGCATCTGCGCCCCGCGCAGCGCCGCGGCCGAGGTCGCGCCGCCCTGCTGGCGCCGCAGCGTGTCGGCCACGGTCAGCGCGGCCGCGGCGTCATCCACCGCCCAATGCGTCACCATCAGCCCGCGCGCCCCGGCATAGAAGAAGGCGCGGGCGAGGCCCGACAGCGCCTCGCCGCCGCCTTCGCCGCCCGGCCCGCCGGTGTTGCAGGCCGACAGGATCACGAGGTCCGCATCCATCTTGAGGTCGAGCACCTCGCTCGCCTTGAGGAAGGACGGATCGGCCGAGGCCGCGCCGGCCGGCGGCGAGGCGACGATCGAGGGCTCCGTCAGGCAGGACAATTCGCCCGGCAGCAGCGCGTGGGTGGCCAGGTGCACGACGCGGAACTGGTTGAGCGGCTGGCGCCGCAGGAAGGGGAAGGTGAATTCCGCGCCCAGGATCGCCCGGTCGGGTGCGGCGCCGAGCAGCGCGCGGGAGGTCAGCACCTCCGCCCGCGTTCCCGGCAGCCGGCCGAGCCCGGTGGCCAGCCGCGCATCCCGCCCGCAGCGATCGGCCGGGAAGGCGCGCGCGAACTGCGCCGCCGAGGGCGGCACGAAGTCGCCGAAGCCGATATAGGGCAGCGGCGCCGTCGAGCCGGTGCCGGCCGCGCGCAGCGTCACCAGCGTCTGCGGGCTGGGCACATGCACGATGGCGTGGTGGCGCACCAGCCAGTCGGCGCCGACCAGCGCGTCGGCACTGGCCGGCTGCGCCAGCAGCATCCCGAAGGGCAGCGCGAGCAGCGGCCCGTCCGGTGCCACCACCAGGTTCTCGGCACCCGCGATCGTCGCCGGCGAGCGGCGCCACCAGCAGCCGGTGCAGTTCATGCGCCGCGGCGGTGTCGAAGCGCGGCAGGCCGCTCGCGCCCAGTTCGCGAGACTGCGCCGCACGCGCGTCGACCAGCGCGCCGATCGCCTCCTCGCCCAGCGGGATGCGGCGGGCATCGACGCGCCCGTCGCGCACCACCATCACGAAGCCCTCGCGCGGGCCGAGCAGCATGGTCAGCAGCGCCTCGCCGCGCCCGAGCGCGCGGGCGACGCTGTCCGCATCGACCGAGGCGAGCAGCAACTGCCGATAGCCCGGCGCGGCGGCGGCAACCTCGCCCTCGGCCGCCGCGCGGCGCTGCTGGGCGGCGGCGATGCGGTCGTCGAGCGCGGCGTTCTGCGTGCCGGCGGCGTCGCGCTCGGCGAACAACTCGCGCAATTCGCGGTCGGCATCCTGCAGCCCGCGCACCGCGCCCTGCACCGCCGGATTGCCCTCCGAGGCGCCCAGCCGCGCCGAGGCCTGCTGCACATAGCGCGCCGTGGAGGATCGCTGCGCCAGCTGGGCGGCGCCGAACATCTCGGCCCGCAGCGCCGGGGGCGAGGCCCGGACTGGCATTGGCCTCCTGGTCCAGCGCGTCGAGATAGGCGACCACCAGCCGCACCGACAGGCCGATCTGGCGCGCCCGCAGGATGGCGGCGCCGGCGCGGAAGGCGGCCAGCGCCTCGGCACGGCGGCCGGCGCGGATGCGCTGCTGGCCGGCGAGGAACAGCGTCACCGCCTCGGGCCGTTCGCCGGGCGCGGCGATGCCGAAGCGCCCGGCGGCACGTTCGAGCAACTGCGCGGCGGCCTCGGTGCGGCCCAGCCGGATATCGGCGCCGGCCTCGGTGCGCATCGCCCGGCCGACCATCATGTTGGGTTCGAGCCCGGCACGGCGCAGCACCTGGCGCGATTCGTCGATCACCGCCGAGGCTTCCGCGGCGCGGCCCGCTGCGCACCAGGGCGACGGCCCGGTTGCGCTTGGCCTCGGCCAGGCCGAGCACCGCCGACTGCACCACCGGGTCGGAGACGAGGTCTGATCGCCTCGGCATCGCGCGCCGCGCTGGAGGCCGGGATCAGCGCGCCATAGCCGGCCTCGGCCTGCTGCAGCAGGCCGATCGCCGCCGCCGGGTCGCCGGCGTTCAGCGCATGCAGGCCGCGATAATGCAGCAGCGCGGGCCGGCGTCGCCGGGATCGGCCGCGCGCGGGGCGAGGGTCGGCGGCGCGGTCGAGCAGCACGCCGCGCCTCGGCCAGCCGCTTCTGGTTCGACAGGTTGACCGCGAGGTGCAGCATCGCCGTCGCGGTGTTCGGGTTGTCCCGCCCGAGCACGCGTTCCTGCACCGCGAGCGCGGCGCGATAGGCATCCTCGGCGGCGGCGAAGTTCTCCGTCTGGTTCAGGTCGCGCCCGAGCGCCATCAACTGTTCGTAGCGGCCGACATCGGCGGCGCCGAAGGCATCGGCCGACAGCCGCGCCACCGCCAGTTCGAGCGCCGCCGAGCGGCCGCCCGCGCCGCCGCCCGAGCCGGACGATCTGGCCGGTCGCGAGCCGCTCGATCACCGGCAGGGAGGTGGCGACGCCATCGGCGACCACCGGGCCGGACGGGCCGGCCGTGACCAGCGCGACATGCGGCCAGCCGCCGGCGCGCCGCGTGCAGGCGAGCAGCCTGGCCTCGACCCCGCTGCGCGATGGTGGTGCGCGTCGGCGCGCCGCAATTCACCCGCTGGTCCAGCCAGGACCGCCACAGCCCCGATGCCGCGATGGCGTCGAGGTCGCGCCGCCGCGGTGCTGCCCGACATCTCGATCACGCGGGCGGCGGGCTGCGTCCAGCCGCCGCAAAAGACCTCCCGCGCGCGCAGCACGGCGCGGTCGGCGGGCGGCGGCGCGGCCGGGCTGCACCTGGCAGGCCTCGTTGCGGGCATCGTTGCCGGCGGGCTCGCCGGCGGTCGCGGCTGTCGAGCGCGTGTCACATAGGCGTCGGGCGGCGGTTCCGTGCAGGCGAGCAGGCCGAGCAGGGCGCCGGCGGCGATCAGCGGGCGCACCGGTCAGTAATCCTCATCGGCGACGTTGGGCAGCTGCACGTCGGGGTCGGTGATCGCGCCGCCGCCGAGCCGGATGTTGATCTGCTGCGGCGGTGCCTGCGGGATGGTGAGCACCTGGCTCGGCACCACGCAGTTGATGGAGGACACGACGCAGCCATTGATGCGGTAGCGCGTCAGCGCCCCGGTGCCGGCCGGTCGCGTGCTGTCGGCGAAGCGTGCCGCCGCGGTCGCCCGCCGATCAGCGCGCCCGAGCGGATCGACCAACTGCCCGGTCAGTTCCGCCGAGCCGCCGGTGCCGTGGATGCCGAGCCGCCCGGCCGAGACGATGGTGCCGGTCGACCGTGCCGCCGTCGAGCAGCAGGAAGATCGGCGCTGCGCCCGGCATCGATGTTGATCGCCATCGGGCCGGCGGCGGCGGAGGAGGCCGGCGCCGAAGGCGCCCGGCGCCTCGGTGCCCGGCAGGCGGACCTGGGTCGCCTGCTGGTTGGCGGGCAGGCCGGGGATGTCGGGCTGCACGACGGTCAGCGGGTCGAGCGTCACGCCGGCGCCGCGCGTGTCGTACAGCACCGCCGGCAGCAGCCCGTCGCGCGGGGTGACGACGATGACGGACGGCGAGGCGATGCCGCCCGGCGCCGGTGAAGTCCACCGCCCGGCCGATGACGTAGCGTGCCGCCATCGAGCGTCATCGTGCCCGACGCATCCACGTCGAGCGTGCCGGTGGTGATGGTGTTGCCGCGCAGCGTCACGGTGCCGCCGGCGAGGCGGATGCTGTCGCTCGAGACGAGGGTGCTGGAGACCACGAGCAGCCGGCCGCCGGTCTGCAGCACGATGATCGTCGGGTCGATCGGAAGGACTGGAGGTTGACGCCTTGGCCGGCCGTCAGGCGCACCGCGCCGGTCGCGGTGATCTTGCCGTCGGTCAGCGTCGCGCGTGCTGCCGGCCGTCATGGTGAGCGTCGCGTGCCCGCCGGCGCCCCGGCCGCTCAGGCTGAGCGACCCGCCGGCCGACAGGCTGACGCCCTGGGCCGATTGCAGATACCCGACTGGGTCAGCGAGCCGCCCGCGACGAGGCTGATCGGCCCGCCGGCGGTCAGCGTGCCGGTGCTGGAAATGTCGGCGCCCGTCAGCCGCATCTCCCCGGCGGTCGCGACCTGGCCGGACTGGGCCAGCGTGCCGCCCGCCGCCAGGATCGCGGCCCGGCCGTCAGCGTGCCGGTCTGGCTCAGCGTGGCGCCGGCCGCGACATCCGCGATGCCGCCGACCGTGCCCGTCGCGGCGAAGGCAAGATCGCCGGCGGCGCGCAGCGTCAGCCCGGCGCCGGTCTGCACCGTGCCTTGCAGCGTCATGGACTGGCCGGCGCTGAGCGACGCCCCGGCGCCGGTGGCCAGCGTGCCCGTGGCCGCCAGCGCGCCGCCGGCCGCCAGCCGCGCGTCGGTGCCCGCGGTGATCCGCGCGGCGGTGGACAGGGCGCCCGTGGCATTCGCGGTGACGTCGCCGGTCGCGCCGATGGTGCCGGCCAGCGTCATGGTGCCGGCCCGCGCGCGCAGGTCCACCAGCGGCCCGCCCGCGATGGTGCCGTTCGGAACCAGCGTCGTCCCGGCATCGAGCCGCACCGCGCCGGCACCGCGCACGGCGCTGCCGGCCGTGGCGGTGATGGCGCCGGGCGTCGCCAGCGTGACGTCCGCACCGCCGATGCCGGTCGCGGCATAGGTCAGCGCGCCGCCGGCGGCGAAGGCCGCGGGCCCGCCCGACGACCAGGTGCCGCCGAGCGTCATGGCGCCACCGGCGCTCAGCGCCATGCTGGTGCCGGCCGCGAGTGTCGCCGTGCTGGCACAGCCCGCCGATGGCATTGGCCAGGAGCCGCCGCCGAGCCGCGATGCTGCCGCCGAGTGTCATCCCGCGCCGGCCCGAGGGTCAGCCCGCCGCCGACATTCGCCGCTGCCGGTGAAGGACAGCGCCCCGCCGGCGGTCAGCGCGCGCGGCGCCGGTGCGTGGACAGCGCGCCCGCGTAGCCGATCGTGCCGCCGGCCTGCAGCGTCGCGCTGCCCGGCCCGCCGGTGACCGAGATGCTGCCGGTATTGGCGACCGTCAGCCCCTGGTCGGTGGTGAAGGACAGGCTGCCCGTCGCCGATACCGCGCCGCTGACCAGCAGCGGCAGCACGGTGTTCAGCGCCAGCACCGGGCCGGTCGCGACGAGGCCGGTGAGTTCGACGATCCGGTTGTCGTCGGGCAGCGCGATCGTGCCGCCATCCAGGGAAAGCAGCCCGGTGACGACCAGCGCGCCGGTTTGCTGGGAGATCGCCCCGGCGCTGTCGATCGTGACGCTGCCGCTGCCCTGGATCACATCGGTCAGCGCAACCGTGCCGCCCTGCAGCAGGATGGCGGGCGCGGTGACGGCGCCGGCGGACAGTCCCGCCGCCCGCGCTCAGCCGCACCGAGACGGGTGCGGTGATGGTGCTGGCCGCCAGCGCCCCGGCAGCGCCGAGTTCCACGACGCCCGTCGCGCCCGCCATGGGCAGGGTGCCGGCGGCGATGCCCGTCGCGGTGTCGAAGGCATTGCCCGCGAGGCCGAGCCGGAAGTCGCCCTGCGCGGTGCCGGTGACGGTGGCCACATCGACGCTGCCGGCGGTCTGCCGCACGGAACCGCCTGGCGCGCCCGGCTGGCCCGCGACGAGTTCCAGCGTGCCGACGCGCACCGTGGCACCGCTGCGCAGCGGCACGTCGCCGGTGACGAGGATATCGCCGGCCGTCCGCACGATACCGTCCGAGCCGATGCGCAGCCGCGACGCGCCGGGCGCGGCCAGCGTCGGGCCGCCGCCGCCCAGGCGCGCGATCTCGGCGCTCGATCAGCGCCAGCGTCCCGGCGCCCGCGCCGCCCAGCGTGACGGTCCGCCCCGCCGTCTCCGGCAGGATGTTGATGATGCCGCCCGGGGCCTGCACGGCTGCCTGCACGTCGAGGTCGTCGGCGCGCAGGGTGATGTCGCGGCCCGGCCCGGCGACCACCGCCGCGCCGGCGCCGCCGTCGCGCAGTTCCATCATGCCGGCGCCGCCGCGGATGTTCACCGCGCCGCCCGCGACCACGCCCTCCAGCGCGGCGATGCGGTTGCCCGCGCCGCCCGGGTCGAGCAGCACCGCGCCGTTGGGGAAGATCGCGCGCAGCGCCGCGACGTCGATGGAGGTGCCCGCGCCCTGCGTCAGCGCGCCGTCGCCGAGCAGCGTCAACTGCCCCAGCCGCGGCGAGGCGCCGTTGGTCGCCAGCGACACCGTGCCGGCGATGTCGATGCTGCCGGTCACGCCGAGCGCGCCGAGGATGAGTTCCGCCGCCGGCGTGCCGCCGGCGCGGAAGGCGCGGTCGAGTTCGGTGCTGTCGAGCGTGATGCGCCCGGCCGTGCCGCTGCCGAGCGCACCGCCGAGGACGTAGCCGATGCCGGCACCGGTGCTGACCGGCAGCAGCAGCACGGTGCCGCCGGCACGCGGAACTCGCCGGTGGTGCCGATGACCAGATCATCCGCGCGCAGCGTCAGCGTGCCGCCGTTGCGGACGACCAGCGGGCCGATGACGCCGAGCGTATCGATCGCCGCCGAAGCCCTCGCTGCGCACGGTGGCGCTGGTCGCCGGCATCGATGCCGAGGCCGAGCGGATCGCCCGCCGCGCTCGCCCGCCACCGAGGAAGCCGATCGCGTTGCCGGCCGGTCGAGGCTGACCGTGCCGCCGGCCAGCGCGGCGACGCGGGAGCGCGCTGATCGTCCCGGCGGTCTGGATGATGTCCCCGCCCGAGGGAACCCCACCGTCGAAGGCGCCGGTGCGCAGCGTGATCGCCCGATCGTGCCCGGCGCGGAGAGGTCGGCGCCGATGACGAGGTTGCGGCGCTTCGAGGGTCAGCGTCCCATCCGTCGCCGACGGTCAGCGGAATGTCGAGCGTCAGCCCCAGCGCGTTGCGCAGCGTGATGTCGGCGCCCGCCGAGAGCGCGTCGATGTCCTGGATCCGGTTGCGCGCGGACCCGTCCGGGTTCGCGGCATCGAGGATGACGGACCCCGTCGCCGCGGCGCGCAGGATGCCGGCGGCGAGGCGCACGCCGGCGGATTGGTCGATCGTCCCGGCGCTCGCCGTCAGGTCCACCGTGCCGGTGGCGAGCACATCGTTCAGCCGCAGCGATGGCGCCGAGAGCGTCACGTCGCCGGCGATGGCGGCCCCGCCCGCGCCGGTCGCGCCCGCGGTCAGCGCCACGGTGTTGGCGAAGGTCACGCCCGTGCCGGCGACGGCGGCGAGCGTGCCCACCGCATTGTCGCCGGTGAGCGTGACGGCGCCGCTGGCGGTCGCGTTGAGCGTCGTCGCCTGCACGGCCGCGAAGCCCGAAGCGCCGGTGATGTCGCCGGCATTGGCGCGCAGCGTCGCGGTGCCCGCCGCGCTCACGGCTGGGGTGCCTGCGGCGCCGGACAGCGTGATCGCGTCGGCGGCGATGGCGACGTCGCCACCGGTGCTGCGCGTGCCGATGACGGTCGTCGCGCCGCCCGTCGCGACGGAAATGCCGCCGCTCGCCGTCGCCTGGATCTGCGGCAGGCTGTTGCCGGCGCGGTCGATCTGCACCGAGGCGCCATCGACGCGCAGCGCGGCGGCCGAGAGCGTGCCGCCCGATTGCGTCACCGCGCCGGGGCTGGCGAGATCGAGCAGGCTGGCGGCGGCACCGCCGATGACGACGCTGCCGGCGAGACCGATCGAAGGACCCTCGAAGCGCAGCGTGCCGCCGCGCGCATCGAGCAGCGCGATCTCCTGCTGGGTCAGCCCGGCGTCACCGGCGGCGACGCCGAGGGCGAGGCCGGCCGGGGTACTCGAGCGCACGCTGACCTGCGATCCGGCAATGGGGCCGGTGCGCACCGTGGCGCCGGGGGCCAGGATGAAATCGGCCGCCTGCAGGGCGATGGTCGCGCCATCGGCGCGGATCGGCGCGTCGATCGCCAGGGCGCCGGCGGAGGTGACCGAGACGGTGCCGGCGGCGCCGATGCCCTCGGCCGTGGCCTCGCCCGCGACGATGCGCTGGATGGTGCCGCCGGTGGTGCCGAGCGCCACGTCGCCGCCGGCGAAGGCGCTGACCTGGCGCAGCGACAGGGCGAAGCCGCCCGCCGCGATGCCGCCGCCGCTGTGCAGTTCCAGGCCGACCGGCGCGCCCGCGCCCGTCAGGTCCAGCGCCTGGCGCGCCGTGATGGTGCCGGCGGTGTCGCTGCCGATGACCAGCCGCCCGGTATCCACCCGTTGCAGCAGGCTGGTCGCATAGGTCGTCACGTCGCCGGCGCCGCCGAGGCCGATCGTGGCACCCGCCGTATAGGGCAGGAAGCGCACCACGCCGCCGGGGGCGAGGAACACCGTCCCGGCCAGCCCCGGCGCGACGGTCAGCCCATCGGCCCGCACCTGCACGCCGCTGCCGCTGCCGGCATTGACGCGCGCGGCGACCTCGATCCCGCCGAGCGCGTCGGTCAGCGACAGGGTCCCGCCATCGCGCAGCGCCACGGCATCCGTGCTGGCCGCCGCCGCGCCCCGCCCGGCGGCGAGGCGGCCGATTTCGTTGTCGCGCGCCAAGTTGATCGCATCGCCCGCCGACGCCGAGAGGTCGCGCGCGCGGATGATGCCGCCGGTCTGGCTGATCGAGGTGCCGGCCCCGGGCGCATCGAAATCCGCCCCGGTGCGCAGGATGACGTGGCCATCGGCGGTGCTCGCGGCGATGGTCCCGGCAAGGGTCAGCGTCGGGGCCTCGAGCACCACCGTGCTGCCGGCGAAGCCGTTGGCCGTGATGCCCTCGACGGCCAGCGCGACCGCGTTGCGCAGCGTGACGCTGGTGCCGTCGGAGGCCGCCAGGGTTGCGACCTGGTTGAGGTCGGCCGCACCCGCGGCCGCACCCCCGCCATCGAGCACAACCGCCCCGGCGGCGCTGGCGGCGAGCCGCCCCGTCGTGACCGGCGCGCCGGTCGATTGCGTGATGGAACCGGACGGCGCCGCCAGCGTGACGCTGCCATTCGGCGCGAGGATGCCCGGCGCGGCGATGATGTAGGACCCCGCGCCGCGATAGGCGAAGGCCTGCGTGGCCGCGACCGCGCCGGCCACCTGGCCGGCCTGGTTCAGCGCCGTCGTGCCATCGAGCAGCACGGATCCGGCCGGGGCCTCGGCGAACAGCCGCGGTGCGGCAACCGCCCCGGCGCCCTGGATGATGTCGCCGGTCCCGGCCGAGAGTGTCAGCAGGCCACCGGCCGTCGGCAGGCTGAAGATGCCATCGAGCGTGATGCCGCCGCCCTGCAGCAGGACGGAATTCACGCCGCTCTGCACGGCGGCCGCACCGGCGACGGTCAGCGTGCCGGCACCCGCCCCCGGGCGCCCGATGACGATGTTGCGGGCGATCAGGCCGGCGATATCGGCAGCGGACAGCGACAGCGCGCCGGCCGCCGTGCCGCCGATGACGACCGCGCGGCCCGGCGTGCGCGGCGCCAGCACGATGGTCCCGTCATAGGTCGGGCTGCCCGCCGGATTGCCGGCGCCGATGAGGCTGTTCAGCGCCAGCGCATCGGCGCGCAGCGTCAGCACGCCATTGTCGGCCGAGGCGAAGGCGCCGGCACCGATGCCGCCGCCGAGCGGCGCCGGATCGATGGTGAGGTCGGCCGCCGAGAGCGTGACGGAACTGCCCAGCACGCCCGCGACCGTTGCCGCCGCGGCCCCTGGCAGCGGCACGAAATCGATCGAGGCGGTGGCGAGCGCGGCGGCGGTGTCGAGCGCGAAGACGCCGCCCGCCTGCGCGGCGACCCGCCGCACGTCGTTGGTGCCGTCGGCCAGCAGCACGTCGCCGGCGGCGCGGATGCCGAGGCTGTCGGCGATGATGCGCCCCGTCGCGTCCTGCGTGATGGCGGCGCCTGCACCGATGCGCACAGTGCTGACCGGCACGGCCTGGTCGATGCCGACCGTGCCGCGCAGCGCCATCGGCCCCGGCGCGACCAGGGTGATGGCGTCGAAGCCGAGCGCGGCGCCGGCATTCAGCGTCAGCGCGCCGCCGCTTTCCACGCGCAGCGCGCCGCCGCCGCCGGACTGCGCGATGGTGCCATCGAGCGCGAGGTCGCCCGCCGCGTTGAAGGCGAGCGTGCCGCCCACGGCGCTGGTGCCGAGCACACCGACCGCGTTGCGGTCCGCCGGCAGGTTCGGGGCGAGCAGCGCATCGCCGCCGGCCGTCACTTCGACCCGCCCGGCGGTGATCGCCGCGCCGGTGGCATCCTGCAGGATGTCGCCGGTCGTCGCGTTCAGCCGCACGGTGCCGCTGCCCGCGCCGATCGGTGCCTGCAGAAGGATGTTGCCGGTATCGGCGATGATGGCGATGTCGGCATTGCCGCCGCCGGTGGGCGCGAGCGGCCCGGCGACGGTGAAGCCTGTGGTGGAGCGGTAGCCGAAGCCCTGGGTGAAGGACACGGTGCCGAGCGCGCCGACCATGTTCGGCGCCAGCGACAGGTCGATCGCGCCATCGGCGGTGAGGGTCAGGTTGTCGGTGCCCAGCACCCCCGCCGCGGTCTGGGTGATGGTGCTGGCCGCACCCGCCCCGGTCGCCGACAGCGACAGGTCGGAGGCGACCGAGGTGATGATCGGCGCCTCGATCGCGATCGCGCTGCCCGCGAGCGAGACGATCAGCGACGAAGCGAGCGCTTCGACCGGCGCCGCGACGGTGATCGCACCCGTCGTCGTGAAGCCGATCGCGTAGGCCGCGTACAGCGACCGCTCGCCGGATGCCCCGGCCGGTGTCTCGCCGCCGGCCAGGCGAAAATCGCCGGTGCCGTTGAGGATGATCCCGCCCAGCGGCGCATGCGCGATGAGGTCGACCGTCGTGCCCGCCGGCGAAACCAGCGCCCCGCCGGCGGCCTGGCTGATCTGCGCGGCCGAGACCAGCGTGATCGCCGCCCCGGGTCCATCCGCCTGCACGTTCACCGCGCCGAGCGCGATGTCGCCCGCCGTGGTCTCCATGCGCACCGACGGCGCGGTGACGTTGGCCGAGACGGCGATGCCATTGGCGCTGACGAGCGAGAGCGCGGCGCTCGGCGCCACCGCATCGACGACCGCGACGCCATTGGCGGTGATGGTCGCGGTCGGCTCGGAGGCGATGGTGGTGCGCCCGATGCGCAGCGTGCCGGCGGTGATCGCCGCGAGGTCGGCCGCGTCGAGTTCCATCGTGCCGGGCGGATTGCCGGTGGTGCCGACCTGCACGGCGCGGGTGGCGGTGCGCGGGCCGATCTCGACCGTCCCGCCCGCGCCCGCCGAGACGCTGGCGCCCGACAGGTCGAGTGCGTCGGTGCGGAGCGAGATGGTTCGCCCGGCCGGCGCGCTCAGCGTGCCGGCGACGGCCAGGCTGTCCGCGGTGATCGCGACATTGCCGGTGCCGGTGGCCACCACGCCGCTCTGGTCGGCCGCCCCGGTCGGGACGGTCATGGCGGCGCCGACCAGCGTCACGCCATTGCCGCGCGCCTGTCGCACCGCCAGGTCGCCGGCGACGGTGACGGCGAGCGCGCCGGTCGCGCGCGCATCGAGTTCCGTGACGGCATTCGCCAAGGTCAGGTCGATCGAGCCTGCCGCGGTGGTCCCGCCACCGCCCGGGCCGCGCACCGTCAGCCGCCCGCCACCATTGCCGCCAAGATCGAGGGCGACGGACTGGGTGAGCGCGCCGGCGGCGATGATGGTCGCATTGCGCGCCGTCACGGTGGCGTCGAGCACCACATTGCCCGCCGTCGCGGTCAGCGCCACATCGCTGCGGGAGGCGCCATTGGCTTCGGCGGTGAGCGCGCCGGCGACGGTCACGGCCCGGCCGCGCAGGGCGATGTTGCCGTCATCGGTGCTGGCGCCGAGCACCCGCAGCGCGCCGTTGTTGCCGCGCAGTTCGAGGGCGTGGCCATTGCCCGTCACCGTCGCCGTGATGGGCAGCGCGGTGGCGAGGTCGGCGCCGCCGCCCGCCGCCCGCCGCGCGATGACGCCCGAACCACCCTGCGTGACCGCCCCCTGGGCCGACAGGGCCAGGCTGTCGGCGAACAGGGATCCGTCGAGGACCAGCGTCTGGTTGTTGCCGGTCACGGCGAGGGTGGTCGCCCCGGCGACCGAGAAGGTCTGCCCGGTGATCAGTTCGATCAACTGGTTGCTGCCGATGCTGGCCAGCCCCGCCGCCGTGCCGCCGTTGAGGATCTGCAGGTTGCCATTGGCCTGGTCGAGCACGATGTCGCCGGTGCCACTGACGCTCGCGGTCAGCGGCAGGCCGATATTGGCGCCGGTGCGGTGCTGGATGGTCACGCCGGCGCCCTGCGCGATGCCGGTCACGGCGCTTAGCGCGACCTGGGTCGCCCGCACCTCCGCATCGAGGGCGAGCGCGCCGGTCGTGGCGGTCAGCCCCACCACATTGCCGGACAGCGTGCCGGTGACGCGGATCGCCTCGCCGGTCAGGGTGAAATCGCCCGCCGCGCTGCTGCCCGAGAGGGCGAAGGTGCCGTTTGTCGCGCCGGACAGGTCCACCGCCGCCGTGCCGCCGGTCGCGGTGACGGTCAGCGGCAGTTCCGTGCCGGCGACGCGGTGGGCGAGGCTGCCGCCGGTCTGGGTGATGTCCCCGGCGGCGGTCAGCGCCACGCTTTCGGCGAGCAGGGAACCGCCCAGCACCAGCGGATTGCCGCCGCCGGTCACGGTCAGTTCGGCCGCGCCGGCCACCGTCACGGTCTGCCCGGTGGCGACCTCGATGCGCTGCGCGCTGGCGAGGCGCATCAGCCCCGCCGCCGTGCCGCCGTCGCGCAGCGACAGGCTGCCATTGGCCTGGTCGAGAACGATGTCGCCGGTGCCCGACACGCTCGCGGTCATGGGCAGCGCGGTGGTGGCATTGGCGCGGTGGCGGATGGTCGTGCCGCCGCCCTGCGTGATCCCGGTGGCGGCGGTCAGCGTCAGGTCGGTCGCGCGCAGGTCGGCGCCGAGCGCGATCGCCCCGCTGGTCGCGGCGAGTGCCACCGTGTTGCCGGCCAGCGTCCCGGTCAGGCGGATGCTGTCGCCGGACAGCGCGAAATCGGCCCCCGCGCTGCTGGCGCCCACCACGAAACGGCCGTTGCCCGCCTGCGCGAGGTTCACCGATGACGTGCCACCCGATGCGGTGACCGTCAGCGGCAGTTCGGTCCCGGCGGTGCGGTGGGCGATGGTGCCGGCGGTCTGCGTGATGTTGCCCGATGCCGAGAGCACCACGCCGGTTGCCCGCAGGTCGGCGCCGAGCGCGATCGCGCCGACGCCGGTCTCCAGCGTCAGCACGCCGTTGACCGAGAGATTGGCCCCGGTGCGCTGCGTGATGTTGCCGGTCCCGGCCGTGCCGGCGAGGCCGGCGCGCAGCGTCAGGTCGCCCGCCGTGATGCGGTCCACCGCATCGCCGATGACGATCTGGCGCGATGCCTCCAGCGTGATGTTGCCCGCGGCGAATCCCTCGATGACGTCGGGCGTGATGCGGACCCAGTCCGTCGTGGGCCCTGTCGTCGCCCGCACCGTGCCGGGCGCGGTGACGCTGCCGCCGACCGTGGCGAGGTCGGCCGGTGTCTCGGTGACCGTGTTGCCGCCGATGCCGAGTGCCGTGCCGGCATCGGCGATGAAGATGTTGCGCGGGTCGAGCAGGAACTCGCCCATCGTGCCGGCGGGTGCGCGCAGGTCGATGATGCCGTCGAGCACGAAGGCGGACTGGCCGGAGACCTCGATGAAGCCGCCATTGCCGCCGGCCGCGCCGCCGCGTGCGGACAGCGTGCCGCGCATCTCGGTGCGCTCGGTGCTGTTGACGACGATCTCGCCGCCCGTGCCGTTCCGGGTGGCGTCGGCGCGGATCGTGGCGCCCGCCTCGACGGTGGTGCGCGCGGCCATCGCCTGGTTGCGCCCGCGCCCGGTGGTGCCCACCAGCACGCGCCCGCCGCCGGCCCCGCCCGAGGCATCGATGCGCGCGCCCGCCGTCACGCTCACCTGGCCGGTTGCCTGCACCGCCACGCGGCCGCCGCGTTCGGCAGCGCCGCCGGTGGCAGTCGATGGCACCTTCGAGGCGCACGCCGCCGCCATCGGCACGCAGCGCGATCTCACCGGCGCGACCGCCGCGCGTCGGCGCCTCGATGCGGCCGGTGTTGCGCACCAGATCCTCGACCAGGCCCGACGCGGCATGGGCGGAGAGCAGCACCGAGCCGCCGGCCGCCTCGATGACGCCGCTGTTGGTCACCAGCGCGGCATTGCCGTCGGGGGCTGTCGTCACCGCGCGGGTGACGTCGATGCCGATCAGCCCGTCGCCGGCGAGGTCGAGCACGAAGGTCTCGGCCGCACCCAGCGCGACGCGGCCGAGATTGGCGCGGATCACGCCCGAATTGGACACGCCGGGGCCGACCAGCGCGGCGAGGCCGCGGTCGGCGACGGTGATGGTGCCGTGGTTCTCGACCCGCGCGCCGCGCCGGGGCGCGCCGTCGAACACCATCCGCCCGGCCATGAAGTTCTGGTTGGTGATGTTGGCGGCGGAGGCGATCAGCGAGCCGACATCGACCTGCGCGCCGCCCGCGAAGACCATGCCGGACTGGTTGACGATGGCAACGCCGCCATTGGCCTGGATGCGCCCGGCGATGACGGATGGGTCGGGGCCGACCACGCGGTTCAATGTCCAGGACCCCTGGTTGGGCTGGACGAACTGCACCGTGTGCTGGCTGCCGACATTGAACTGCTGCCAGTCGATCGCCGCGCGGTCCGAGCCCTGGGTGATGGTGGTGCGCCCGGTGGTCCGCGCGATGGCGGCCTGGCCGGCGACCACCTGGCCGCCGGTCGGTCCATTGCTTTGCGCCAGCGCGGTGCCGGTCACCGGCAGCAGCGCGGTGGTCGCGAGCAGCCACCAGCGCCGCGGTGCGCGGCAGGCTGGCGCGGGTGCCGGCGCGGCGGTGCGGCGGCGGGCGGGGCGGACCATGCGGGTCGGGCTGCTGCGCGGCATCGCTCAGAACCTTATCAGCGTGCGGAAATACAGCTGCGTTGCCCGCAACGGCTCCGAGAACTGCCCGTCGGGTTGTGTCGTGATGCGGCGGGCGAGTTCGACATCGACCTGCACCGTTTCGGCCACCACCGTGCGCACGCCGCCGCCCCAGGAGGACAGCCGCCGGTCCGCATCGGTGTCGAGGTTCTGGTAGGCCCAGCCCATGTCGCGGAACATGTAGAACTGCGTCGTGCCGCGATTGTTGCCGAGCGCCGGCTCGGCCGGGATCTCATAGGCCAGGTCGAGTTGCAGCTCGATCGCATAGCCATAGCCGTAGTCGCCCGTCACCTGGCCCGAATAGAAGCCGCGGCCGAGCCGGTTGCCGCCGAGATAGTATTTCTCGGCATTGGGCAGGATGTTGGTGGACCACTGCCCGTTCACATAGCCCTGGATGTTGAACATGGCCCCTTCGAAGGGCGACCAGATCGGCTGCACGCGCTGGTATTCGGCGGTCCATTTGGTGAAGTCGAACTCGCTGCCGATCCGTGTGGCGCGCGGGTCGCCATCGACCGTGGCGTCCCAGTCGATGATGCCCTGATGGCCGCGGATCGCGCCCTGGTTCGTGGCCGCCGGCAGGAAGGGGATGAAGGTGTCGAGCGCCTGGCCATCGAAGCCGGCGCGACGCCGTCCGGATATGGTCGCGCCCGGCGAGCGAGCGCCCCGAGGAGGTGCCCACGCCGGTGTATGTCGTGCTGTCGAACATGTCGAACTGGGCGACCGCCCAGAGATTGGCAGGGCGCGAGCGGATGATCGGATAGGTCGCGACGACGCCGGCGAGCGACGTTTCGCCATTGTAGCCGATCTGCGCCAACTGGCCGGAGGGCAGGGTGTTTCCCATGCCGGCATAGACGCGCATGCGCAGGCCGGAACCGCCGATGAAGGACTCGACGCTGGCCTGGGTGAACCATTGCGTCGCCTGCTCCGAGCCGAACAGCGTGAGCTCGGTCCGCTCGCCGAACTCGGTCAGCGAATTCAGCCCGCCGACGAACAGCGCCTCCCACGGGCCGGTCAGCTGGTAGGCGCGGTTGTCGGCGTTGAAATACCCGCTGACCACCGAGCGCGTGACCTGCGCCACCAGCCGCAGCGCGCCCGGTTCGCCCTGGATCGGCTGCAGCACGCCGCGCACCCGCACGCCGGGCACATCCGAGGCGAGCAGCAGGGCGCGTTCCACCGCGGCGGTCGAGACCGGCCGTTCCTCCTTCACCCGTTCGAGGAAGCGCAGCACCTGCGTGCCGGCCGGGCCGATATCGCCGTCGAGGCGGACCTCGGCGACATAGCCCTCGGTGATCGCGAAGCGCGCCTCGGCGCGCCCGTCGGTGCCCGGCACCAGCGCGGCGGCGACCGAGACGAAGGGATAGCCCGCCCGGCGATAGGCGCCGAGCAGGGCCAGCCGCACCTCCTCCAGCCGCGACAGGGCGACGGTCTGGCCCTCGATCGGTGCCAGGATGGGGCGAAGATCGGCGCTCTCGATCGCGGTGTTGCCCTGCACCACCGCGGTGCTGATGGCGACCTGCTGTCCTTCACCGGGGCCGCGCCTCGCCTCGGGCGGCGGTGGCTGGGTGCGGGGCGACAGGTTGGGTGCCTGCGGCGGCAGGACGCGATCCTGCAGGTCGATCGGCGGCGGCGGCGGGCGCGGCACATTGACCGGCACCTGCGCCAGCGCGGCGCCCGGCAGCAGCCATGGCCAAGCCCAGCGTCAGAACCTGTCGGGAGAACGCATGGGCCGTCACTGTCACGGGCGCGGAACTCGATCCTGGGCTTTGCCAAAGATAGGACGCATCTCAAAAAGAATGAACAATCGATTGATGAAGCGTGATCCTTTGGCGGGCGAGCGCGCTGATCCTGCAACGGATCGGCCGCCGTCGCTCATTCGCCGAGATTGATCACCTGCACGCGTCGGTTGCGCGCCTCGGCACGTCCATCGGGCGTTGGCACCAGCAGCCGGGTTTCGCCCAGGCCAACCGCCTCGAGCCGCGCCGGCGCCACGCCGTAGCGCGTCACCAGCACCTCGCGCACGGTCTCGGCCCGGCGTTCGGACAGGCCCTGGTTCATCGCGGCATCGCCCTGCGCATCGGTGTGGCCCTCGATCCGGAAGCGGGAGCGGGCGAGGTCCGGGAAGGCCAGGGCGCGGGCGAGGGAGGCGACCAGCGCCTCGGCGCTGCGGCGTCAGCGCGGCGGAGCCGGTCGGGAAGGTGACCATCAGCGAGACGGACGGGCGCTCAGGCGGGGCGGTGGTGGCGGATTGCACCGGTCCCGTATCGGTCCTTGGCGTCGCCGCCGGCTCGCCCGACTGGCCCGGTATGCGAAGGCCGCGCGTCAGGTTTCGCACGATGCTGTCGGCCACCGGGTCGGGCAATGGCTGGGCAAGCACAGGGGCGGCGACGAGCGCCGCGAGCAGCAGGGCGGGCGGAAGTGACAGGCGCATGGTGCAATCCTCCAATCCTTTCGGAGCACCCTACACCTTGTCGGCGGCGCGGTGTTCATCGTCCTCGCAGGGCGCGGTGAAGCCCGGCGCAGCAACGCGCCACCCGGGGGTGTTCGATCGTCGCAGGGCAGGCGCGCCACCCAGGGTGGCCGCGCCGGATGGCGCCGCCCGGCGGCGTGTCAGCCGAAGCGGGCGATCGAGAACTCCGCCGCCACCGGCCTCGCGGCCCAGCACCGCATCGGCGGTCATCCGCCCCGCCACCGGCCCGAGCGTGTAGCCGGAGGAGGTGACGGCGGCGAACAGGCCAGGGCAGCCCGGCGCCTCCCCCAGGATCGGCGCACGGTCGATATGCACGTTGATCCCGGTCCAGGCGCGCAGCACCGAGAGCCCGGCGACGGCCGGCACGACATGGCCGGCGACCCACAGATTGCCCTCGATGCTGTCGCGCCGGTTGCGCGTGGCGCCGGTCGCCGGCGTCATAGCACGCCCGGCCAGGCGCCGCCGATCAGCAGATGCCCCCGCGGACCCTGCTTGAAGGACAGGTGCCGCCCGGCATGGGCGACGAGATGGGGGATGACCGGCGCCATCGCCTCGGTGGCGATGACCTGCTGCACCAGCCCGCCGACCGGCAGGCTCACGCCGGCCAGCGCCGCGATCCGCCCCGACCACGGCCCGGCCGCGACGACGACGCGCCCGGCGCGGATGGTGCCGCCCTCGGTGGCTGACGGTGAAGCCGGTGCCGTCGCGCGTGATGCCGGTGACCTCGACGCCGCCGGCCACCCGCGCCCCGGCGCGCTTCGCCAGGCCAGCAGCGCCGCGGTGCCGCGCAGCGGGTCGATCTGGCCCTTCCAGCGGGCAGAAGGCGGCGCCCAGGAAGCGCGGTGCCAGATAGGGCGCGACGTCGCGCAACTCATTGGCGCCGATGACGTGGGTCTCGATGCCGGCGCCCCGCTCGACCGCCGTCTTGCCGTGCAGCCAGTCCAGTTCCGCCGCGCGTCTCGGCGAGCATCAGCCCGCCCTCGGTGCGGATGCCGCAGCTCTCGCCGGCATCGCGCGCGATCTCCTTCCACAGGTCGATCGACCGCGGCCCGAGCGGCAGCGTCGCCGCGGCCGGCCCCGCGGTGCCGAGCGCCTCGGCCTTGTCGCCGAAATCATAGGACAGCAGTTGCACATGCAGGCTGCCGGCATTGGCGGTGCTCGCGGCGAGGCCGGGTTCGGAGCGGTCGGCCACCAGCACGTCCAGCGCCCTCGCGCGCCAGGTACAGCGCGGTGGACAGGCCGAGCACGCCGCCGCCGATCACCAGCACGTCGCAGGCGCGGTTCTCGGCGGCCAGCGGCACGGCGGGGCTGCGCCAGGTGACCGGCGTCGGGTCGTGGATGACCGGCGCGTCGAACCCATTCCGGCACCTCGCGCATCAGCGCGGCGGCGGGGATCGGCCGGATCGGCGCGCGCGGGGCGGCGAAGGCGGCTTCCTCGGCGCTGCCGCCGACCAGGCGCGCGACGGTGGCGCCGCACATGCGCCCCTGGCAGCGGCCCATGCCGGCGCGGGTCTGCTTCTTCAGCGCGGCGAGGGTCGCGCGCACCGCCGGCCATCGCCGCGCGCAGCGCCCCGGCGGTGACCTCCTCGCAGCGGCAGACCACGGTGGCATCGGCGATGGCGGCGGCGTCGAAGGCGGGCGCGGCGAAGATCCGCCACAGGGCGCGCTGGAAGGCCAGCGCCTGGTCGAGGTCGCGCCGCGCCGCCGCGTCCTCGGGCGCCGCGAGCCCGAGTTCCCGCGCCACGGCGAGGCCGGCCAGCCGCCCGCGCGCAAGCGCCACGCGCGACCCGCCGATCGCCGCCCCGTCGCCGATGGCGAAGACGCCGGCGACGGAACTGCGGCCCTCGGCATCCGTCACCGTCTCCAGCCGGCCGATCTCGGCCCCCGGCCCCTCGGTCGCTGAAGCGCTGCGCGCAACCCAGCGCGCGGGCGAGGCCGGTCTCCGGCTGGAACCCCATGTTCAGCGCGGCGACGCCGGCCTCGATGCGGCGTTCGCCCATCCGGCGTGGCGATGCGCAGCGCGGCGAAGCGATCGGTGCCCTCGCAGGCCGAGGATGGCACTGCCCCACAGCACCGGCACGCCCGCCCGCTTCAGCGCGGCGAGATAGCGCAACCCATCCCAGGCGAGGTCCGGCGCGGTGCGCGCCAGGCTCAGCATCTCCCGCCACACGGACAGGCCGGGCTTCGGCGCGGCTTCCACCACGGCGGCGACCTGCACGCCGCCGGCGAGCAATTCGCAGGCGAGTTGCAGGTTGAGCGGCCCGCTGCCGGCGATCACCACGCGCTCGGCCGGGCTGACGCGCTGGGCGCGGGCCAGGGTCTGCAGCGCACCCGTCGTCATCACCCCGGGCAGCGTCCAGCCCGGCACCGGCACCGGGCGCTCATGCGCGCCGGGGGCGAGCACCAGCCGCTTCGGGCCGGAAGGTGACGGCGGCGCCATCGACCAGCGCGGCGATCTCATCCACCGCGAAGCCGCCCCACACCGTCGCACCATGATGGATGGCGATGCCGGCCGCGCGGGCTTCCTCGAACAGCGCCGCGCCCTTGCGGAACTGCGCATCCGGCGCGGCGTTGGCATGGCTGCGGCGCGAGCGGCTTGAGGTACTGCCCGCCGGCTTCCGCGCGTTCGTCCAGCACCACCACATCCGCGCCGGCGCGCGCCGCGGCGATGGCGGCGGACAGCCCGGCCGGGCCGGCGCCGACCACCAGCACGTCGCAGGCGCGCTCGGCGATCTCGGCGGGCGTCTCGGCGAGCGGCGCCGGCTCGGGCGGCAGGGCGCCGGCCACCACCATGCCCTGCCTTCGCCTTCACCAGGCAGGCGCGCTGGCCCGCCTTGCCATCGACCGTGACGATGCAGTCCCAGCAGGCGCCCATGCCGCACCACAGGCCGCGCGGCGCGCCCTGCGCGGTTTCGCGGAAGGCGAGGATGCCGGCGGCCGACAGCGCGGCGGCGATGGTCTCGCCGGGCAGCGCCTCGATCTCGCGGCCGTCGAAGCGGATGTGGATGGGCGCGGCGGTCGGCGTGATGGTCGGGGACGTAAGTCGCATGACCTTGCCGTGAAGGGAGAAACGGTCTCCGATCATCGCATGCGGCCCTGCCGCGTCCATCCCCGGAGGCCCCGATGTCCCGCGAACCCTTCCGCGGCACCTATACGGTGCTGGTCACGCCCTTCACGGCCGATGGCGGCGCGGTCGACCTCAAGGCGCTGGAGCGCCTGGTGGAATACCAGATCACCGAGGGCGTGCGCGGGCTGATCCCGCTCGGCTCCACCGGGCGAATTCCTGTCGGTCTCGCGCGAGGAACGCACCGCCATCACCGAGACTGTCATCCGCGCGGCAGCCGGCCGCGTGCCGGTGGTCATGGGCACCGGCATGGAGGACACGCGCGAGGTGGTGGCGCTGTCGAAGGAGGCCGAGGCGCTCGGCGCCGACGGCGTGATGATCATCCCGCCCTTCTACTCCGTGCCGACGCTGGAGGAACTGATCCACCACTACGACACGGTGGCCCGCGCGATCGGCATCCCGATCATGGTCTACAACAACCCGGCGACGTCCAACGTGGACATGACGCCGGCGATGCTCGCCGAGATCAGCCGCATCCCGAACTGCCGCTACGTCAAGGAAAGCACGCTGGAGGCAACCCGCGTGCGCGACATCATCGCGCTGTGCGGCGACCGCATGGAGGTGTTCGCCGGCGTGCTCGGCTACGAAAGCGCCTGGCTGGGCGCGATCGGCTGGGTCGCGGTGTGCAGCAACGTGGCACCGCGCCTGTCCTCGGCCATGTTCGATGCCGCCGCCTTCGAGGCCGACCGCGACAAGGCGCTGCCGCTGTACCGGAAACTGGCGCCGCTGCTGCCCTGGGTGGGCGGGCCGCGCTACGTCTCCGGCACCAAGGCGGCGTTCCGGCTGATGGGCATGGACATGGGCCCGCCACGGCCGCCGCGCCTGCCGCTGCCGGCGCGCGACATGCCTGCGCTGGCGCAGGTCTTGCAGGGCATCGGATTGATGAGCGTGGCCGCGCAGGCGGCCGAGTAGCGGAACCCAGGGAGACTTCAACCATGGATCGTCGTCATTTCCTCGCCACCGGCGCCTCGCTGCTGGCGACACCCGCCCTTGCCCAGGCGCCGGCCTGCGTGCAGGCCATCCCGAATGCCGAACTGGTCAAGGCCGGCACGCTGACGCTGTCGACCAACCCGACGCTGCCGCCGATGCAGTTCGTCGACAGCGCCGGCGAGTTGAAGGGCATGCGCGTCGAACTCGGCACCGAGATCGCCCGCCGCCTCTGCCTCACGCCCGAGCATGTGCGCGTCGAATTCGCCGCCATGATCCCCGGCCTCGCCGCGCGGCGGTGGGACATGATCAACACCGGCATGTTCTACACCGAGGAACGCGCGCGGCTGATGTACCTGGTGCGCTACGAGCAGCAGGCGATCAGCGTCTCGGTGCCGCGCGGCAACCCGCGCAACATCACCAAGGTCGACGACCTGGCCGGGCTGCGCGTCGGCGTCGAGCAGGGCGGCTTCGAGTTCCGCCGCACCACCGACATGTCGAACGACCTGCGCGCCAAGGGGCTGCGCGCCGCTGCAGATCCGCGCCTTCGACAATTTCGCGGTGTCCTTCCAGGCGCTGCGCGCGGGGCAGCTCGACGCCGCCATCTCGATCGACAGCACCGGCAAGGAATACGACGACCGCGGCGACTTCACCCGCGCCATCTCCGGCCTGTACGGCACGCCGATCAATTTCGGCTTCCGCTCCAAGCTGCTCGCCGCAGGGGGTGGCGAGCGTGCTGACCGCGATGAAGGCGGATGGGTCCTTCCAGGCGCTGCTCGATCGCTACGGCGTCACCGCCTATGACGGGCCGTTCGAGGTGGTGGGGCCGGCCTGACGCGGCGCGGCGAGGGATCGCTCCTCCATGCAGGTCTGGCGTTGGGACGGCTTCTTCGATTCGCTGCTGAACACCTACCTGCTGGAAGGGGCGATCATCTCCGTCGGGCTGACGGTGGCGTCGCTGCTGATCGGCCTGGCCATCGGCATCGCGCTGGCGCTGATGCGCCTGTCCGGGCAGCGCGTGATGTCCGGCTTCGCGGCGTTCTATTGCTGGCTGTTCCGCGGCACGCCGCTGCTGGTGCAACTGCTGCATCATCTACACCGGCCTGCCGCTGATCGGCCTGCGCTTCGATGTCTGGGAGGCCGCGCTGATCGGCCTGTCGATGAACGAGGGCGCCTATCTGTCCGAGATCGTGCGCGCCGGCATCCATGTCGGTCGCCAAGCGGCCAGCAGGAAGCCGCACGCGCGCTCGGCCTGCGGCGGGCGCAGGTGTTCCGCCTGGTCACCTGGCCGCAGGCGCTGCGCGTGATCATCCCGCCGCTCGGCAACAGCGTGAACGGGCTGCTCAAGACCACCTCGATCGCCTCGGTCATCAGCGTCGATGAATTGCTGCGCCGGACCCAGTTGCTGATCCAGGAACGCTTCCTGGTGCTGGAACTGTTCACCGTCGCCGCGCTCTACTACCTGGTGCTGACGACGCTGTGGGACTTCGTGCAGCGCCGGCTGGAACGCCATTACGGGCGCGGCGACGCGATGGACTCGGCCGACCGGCGGTGACCGTGGCCGGGCATGCCGGCCTATCCTGCCGGCCATGCAGGCCACCGCCGATTTCATCCCGCCCATGCCGCCACCGCGCGCCGCGCGAGCCTTCCGCCATCGGCGGCCTGCTGCGCGCGCGGCGCGACGTGCTGTCGATCTTTCCGCGCCGATGCCTATCGCCGCCAGGTCTTCACCACGCGGCTGCCCGGCCGGCTGATCCTGGTCGCCAACGCGCCGCGAGGTGGTGCGCGAGGTCTTCGTCACCCGCCACGAGATCTACCAGCGCAAGTCCCGCTTCCTGGAGGACGCGCTGCGCCCGGTGGTCGGCGGGTCCTGCTTCATCGCCTCGGGCGATGACTGGGCCGAGAAGCGCGAGGCGATCAGCCCGCCGATCCACCCCTCCGGCCTCGCGCAGTTCCACCCCTGCTACGTCCAGGCGGCCGAGGAATGTGCCGAGGCCTTCGCCCGCGCCAACGGCCCGGTCGATGTCGCCGCGGCCTATGCCGCCTCGATCACCCGCGTGCTGCTGCTGGCCGTCTTCGGCGATGGCGTGCCGGCCGAGGAAGCGCGCATCGTCGCCGAGACCTTCACCGCCTATCAGGACGCGGCCGAGGTGGTGGACCTGTTCGGCCTGATGGGCCTGCCGGACATGCTGGGCTGGCTGACGCGACGGCGGGCGCGGCGCCTTGCCGCCGAATTGCGCGGCCGCGTCGCGCGCTTGATCGATGCCGCCGGGCCGGATGGCGGCACGCCGCTGCTGCGCGCGCTGCGCGCCGCCCATCGCGCCGATGGATCGCCGGTGCTGTCCGGCGAACGCCTGCTGGATGAGGTCGTGATGTTCCTCCTCGCCGGCGCGGAAGGGGCGGCGATCACGCTGACCTGGACGACGATGCTCGCGGCGCTGCATCCGGCGACGGCCGACCGCATGGCCGATGAACTGCCGGCCAGCGGCCCCGGACCATGGCGCGCTGCAGGGCTTTGCCTTCACCCGCGCGGTGGTCCAGGAATCGATGCGGCTCTATCCGCCGGTCGCGGTGTTCGCCCGCCAGGCGCTGCGGCCGGACCGCATCCGCCGCTGGGACATCCGGAAGGACGACATCGTGCTCGCCGTGCCGTGGCTGCTGCACCGGCATGAAGCCTTGTGGGAGGCCCCGAACGCCTTCCGCCCCGAACGCTTCCTCGGCGATGCGGCGCGCCAGCGGCCGCGCTTCGCCTACATGCCCTTCGGCGTCGGGCCGCGCATCTGCGCCGGTGCCGCCTTCGGCATGGCGGAGGTCATGGTCTTCGCCGCCATCCTGTTCCGCCGCTTCCGCTTCACCCTCGCGCCCGGCTTCGCGCCGCAGCCGAATTGCCGGCTCGCGCTGCGGCCGCGCGGCGGGATGCGGCTGCTGATCGCCCCGCGCTGACGCTGGACGCCCCCGGCGCCACGCCGCAATCTCGCACCACAGCGAATGGAGATCGGTGATGGCGGAATACGACCTCGCGGTGCGCGGCGGCCAGGTGGCGACCGGCTTCGGCACGGTGCGCTGCGACATCGGCGTCAAGGATGGCCGCATCGTCGCCCTGGCCGAAGGCATCACCGACGCCGCCCGGGTGATCGAGGCCGACGGCCTGCTGGTGCTGCCCGGTGGCGTGGACAGCCATTGCCACATCGAGGAAGCATCCCGCGGCGGCTATGCCAGCACCGGCGCGGCCGAGCCGCCGGTCACGGTGAATGAGGAAACCTTCGCCACCGCCTCCGCCTCGGCCTTCGCGGGCGGCACCACCTCGGTCGTCTGCTTCATCCCGCAATGGAAGGGCTTCGGCGTCTGGGACCGCTACGTCGATGCGCGGGCGCGGGCGGCCAAGGGGATGCTGGACCATTCCTTCCACCAGATCATCTCCGACCCGACCGATGCCGTGATGGATGAGGAGGTGCCGCGCGTGGTCGCCGAGGGCGTGCGCAGCCTGAAGGTGTTCCTGACCTATGAGCCGCTGCACCTGAACGATGGCCAGTTCCTGCGCGTGCTGACCAAGGCGCGCGAACTCGGCTGCCTGGTGACCGTGCATTGCGAGAACTACGACGCCATCAACTGGCGCACGCATGAACTGCTCAAGCACGGCATGACGGCGCCGAAATACCACGCCTGGTCGCGCCCGCCCGTGGTCGAGCGCGAGGCGACGCACCGCGCCATCGCGCTCGCCGAACTGGTGGACCAGCCGATCCAGGTCTTCCACGTCTCCTGCGCCGAGGCGGCCGAGGAGATCGCCCGCGCGCAGTATCGCGGCGTGAAGGTGTGGGGCGAAACCTGCCCGCAATACATCGCGCTGACCGCCGCCGACATGGACCGCCCCGGCTTCGAGGGCGCCAAGTTCATGTGCAGCCCATCCCCGCGCACGACGGAGGAACAGGGCGCGCATCTGGGAGATGATCCGCCGCGGCACGCTCGACGTCGTCTCCTCCGACCATTGCGCGTTTTCGTATGAGGGCGACAAGGGCAAGCGGCAGAACGGATCGGATGCGGTGTTCCGCGACATCCCGAACGGCATCCCGGGCTTCGCCGCGCGGCTGCCGATCCTGTTCAGCGAGGGCGTCTCGAAGGGCCGCATCAGCCTCGATGAATTCGTCCGCCTGACCAGCACCAACCCGGCGCGGCTGATGGGCCTCGCGCCGCGCAAGGGGATGATCGCCGTCGGCGCCGATGCCGACCTCGCGCTGTGGGATCCGAAGAAGAAGGTGACCATCACCAACGCGCTGATGCAGCACGCCATCGACTACACGCCCTATGAGGGGCTGGAGGTCACCGGCTGGCCGGTGACGACGATCCGGCGCGGCGACGTCGTGATGCGCGACGGCAAGGTGCAGGCCGAACCCGGCACCGGCCGCTTCCTGCCGCGTGGCCCCTACGACTTCATCCGCCCGCGCGGCGTCACGCCGAACGGCTTCGATCCGGCCCCGCCGCTCAGCCCGCGTTGAAGGCGTCGCCGATGGCGTAGATGCCGGTCGCGTCGAAGTCGATCGACGTGGCATCCGTCAAGGGCGTCGCGAGCAGGGTGAGGATGCGCGCACGCGCCGCATCCACCCGCCGCTGCACCACGCCGGGACCGATCGGCGCGACGGCCGGCGGGCGCAGGGGCCCGTCGCCGGTCCAGCCGAGGCGGACCGACCAGCGTTCCGTCTGCTCGGGGCCGGGGCGCGGGCCGGGCGGGCGCGTCGGCAGCCGCGCGGTCGAACGCATCTGCAGGATCAGGCCAGCGCGGCGATGCTCGGTTTCGAAGCGCCCGCTCGTGCGTCGCCAGGCTGCGGTCGTCTGGTTGTCGCGGAAGGACAGTGTCTCGATCGCCAGGATGCGCAACACCCCGCCATCGTCGCAGCCGATCACCGCCATCAGTTCCTGGTAGACGCCGGTGCCCGTGGTGCCCTCGAAGGCGGCAACCAGCACCTCCCGCGCCGCGATCGGCATCAAGTGCAGCACGCGCGCCCGGCCATACCAGGATGGCAGCAGCACCCGCCCGTCCGGCGCGCCGGCGCCGGTGAAGGTGATGGCGAGGGCCTCGCGCGCCGCGGGGTGCGGTTCGATGCGGGCATCCACCGTCATCCGGGCGGCACCCGGGCGCAGGGCAATGGTGGTGGCGGCGGCCACGGCAGGCGTGGCGGCGAGGCCGGGCAAGGCGAGCAGGGCGCGGCGCGGGATCATCGGCCTAGTCCATCAGGTGCTGCGGTGCATCGCGCTGAACCAGTTCGCCCGGCATGCAGGCAAGGGTCGCCGTGCGGTTCGCGCGGGACGCAGCACCACGGACAGCGGCGGGCAAGGGCGGCTGCCGGGTCTTGCCGCATCCTGATGCAGGCCGCGCCCGGCATCACAGCCGCGACGGCACCTGCGCGATGACGCTGTCCTCCGCATTGGCGAAGGCGAGCCGCAGGTGCCGTTCCTGCCCCGGCCCGAAGAACGGCCCCGGCAGCCCGAGCAGGCCGCGTTCCACCGCCAGCGTCTCGGCCATGGCCACGGCATCCGGCGCATCCTCCGGCAGCCGCAGATAGGCGAAATACGCGCCCAGCGCATCGAGCCGCCAACCCGGCAGTTGCGAGGCCGCGCGGCGAAACAACTCGGCACGGCCGGCCATCAGGTCGCGATTCGCTTCGCGCCAGTCGCGCAGGGCCTCCACGCCCCAGGCCAGGGCCGTCTGCGCCGCCCGCGGGGCGCAGATCTGCATGGTGTCGAGCGCCTTCATCAACTCGGCCCGGAAGCCGCCGCCGGAGGCGATCGCCGCGACCCGATGCCCCGGCACGCAATACGCCTTGGAGAAGGAGTAGAGATGGATGAAGCCTTCCCGCCAATCCGGGTCGGCGAACAGCGCATGCGGCGGGCATTGCGACGGGGCGAGGAAGTCCCGGTAGGTCTCGTCCAGCACCAGCCAGGCATCGTGCCGCCGCGCGAGGTCCGCGAAGCGCGCGATGACCTCGGCCGGATAGACCGCGCCGGTCGGGTTGTTCGGTGTCACCAGCACGATGGCGCGCACGCCGGCCATCAGCGCCTCGGCACGGTCGGGGTCGGGGATGAAGCCGTCCTCGGCGCGGCATTCGAGCGGCACGCAGGGAATGCCGAGCGCGCTGAGCGCCATGCGGTGGTTGAAATACCAGGGGGAGGGAAGCAGCACCGCCTCCCCGGTGCCGGCGAGGACCGTCATCGCCATGGTGAAGGCGAGGTTGCCGCCGGAGGTGATGGCGACGTCCTCCTCGCGCAGGGGTGCCGCATAGAAGCGGGCCATGTCGTCGGCCAGGGCCGCGCGCAGGGCGGGCTCCCCGTCGATCGGGCCGTAGGTCGCCGCCGCGCGACTGCCGGCGCTCTCGGCGAGTTTCGCGAGCAGGCCTGGATGCGGCGGGTAGCCCGGCACGGCCTGGGTCAGGTCGAGCACCGGCCCGGCGCTGCCGTCATAGCGTGACGCCCAGGCGCGGACGGATGGGATGGGCGGCGTCTGGGTCGCGCGGATGCGCGGGGAGAGCGGAAGGTTCGGCATGCGGCGCCGAACCTTCCAGCACGGCGGCAGGAAGTCCAGAGCCGGCGGCGAAACCCGCCTTGCCGTGCCGGCGCGCCGGCTGGTGTCCCGGTCCCGAAGCCCCGCGGCTTAGCGCCCGGGCCACCACGGCTTGCTGCCGGTGGCCTGCCTGTCCGCTCCGTTCGCTGGAAATCCAACGAACGTCGCGGGCAGGCCACTGGGGCGGGTTCCGTTCGCCCTGGCTCACGGCCCTCGCGCTAGCATGTTGTTTTTACGAGAATCTTGACCCGATCAGGTGATTCCACCTGAGCGGGATCTGCCCTAGGCGAGGTAGTCGTGCACCACCGTCCCGAGGCCCAGCGTCAGGTCGGCCACCAGATGCGTCGCCGAGACGATCTCCAGCACCGGCAACTCGGCAACCGGGGCCAGCGCATGCGGCATCAGCTGACAGCGCCGCCGGCCCGGTCCAGGCGCCCTTCAGCGTCACGTCCTGCAGGTAATATTCGACGAGCTCGCAGATGCGCGCCGTGCCATCGACATGCGGGATGATCTTCAGCAGCCAGTTCGGCGTGGCGAGCGAGGCCAGCACCGCCGCCTCATCGGCCTGGCGATGCTTGTAGCCCATGGTCGCGGTGGCGACGCGCACCGGCCCGTAGTCCAGCGTGCCGACCAGCGTGTCGATCTCCGCCTTCAGCGTCGGGCTGGCGAGCTTCTTCGGGAAGCCCCACAGCTCGCGCCCGCCGGCGATCGGCGGATGGTCGTTGAGGAACATGCAGTGGGTGTAGCCACCCTTCTTCCCCTTGTAGGTGACGGGGATGACCTGGCCGGTCTCGGTGTAGTCGCCGAAGCCGGTCGAATCCGGCATGCGGATGAACTCGTACTTCACCAGCGGTTCCGTCACCTCGCAGCGGCTGCCGGCACCACGGCGCGCAGCTTCTCCATGTCGGTGCGGTAGGTGATGATCATGAACTCGCGGTTCACGAAGCGGTACGGCCCGACCGGATAGGCCGGGCTGGTGAAAGGCATGGCGAAGGCGTTGCGGCGGATCTCGTCTTCGGTCATCGCGTCCTCGTTATGGGGTCGGGCCCGGGTCAGCGCGCGTCGCTGCGGGCGAGGTCGTAGGTCTCGGCACTGATATCGGGATGCGGGCGCTTCAGCGCGGCCGGGTCGCGCAGCGTGCGCACCGCATCGAGGTGGCCGGCTTCCCAATGTTCGCGCATCGAACGACGAGAGAATTCGTAATCCTTGGAATCGCTCTCGTGCTGGCGCGAGCGATAGATCAGGTGGACGACCTTGAACACCGTCTCCGAGGCGGCGATGTGCAGCAGCCGGCCTTCCTCGCTTTCCAGCAATTCCGTCGGCACCTGTTTCAGGAGCTTCCGCAGGGCCACGCGCAGGCGCTGCAACTGCATGAACTGGTCGGTGTTCTGCCGCGTGCGGCTGGAGAACTGGATCTCCTTCTGCCGCATCGCGACCTCGGTCAGGTCGCGCGGCAACTGCCCCTGCGCGCTCCAGAGATCGACCTGGAAGGCGATGGTGTCGTGCATCGGCCGGTCCTGCACCACCCATTGCAGCGGGGTGTTGGAGACGATGCCGCCATCCCAGTACAATTCGCCGTCGATCTCGACGGCGGGGAAGCCCGGCGGCAGCGCGCCGGAGGCCATCACGTGCTCGGGGCGGATCACGTCGGTCCGGCTGTCGAAATAGACGAAGTTGCCGCTGCGGATGTTCACCGCGCCGAGGCTGATGCGCGTCTCGCCGCTGTTGATGCGGTCGAAATCGGCGTGTTCCATCAGCGTCTTCCGCAGGGCCGCGGTGTCGTAGTAGCTCACCGCCTCGCCGCTGCCGGGCGGCTGCATGTAGGGCGGCGGCAGGCGGGGCGAGAAGAAGCCCGGCGCCCCCTGGAACAGCGCCGAGGCGGCATGGATGCTGTTCACCCAGCGGCGCATGTCGGTGCCATGCGCGGGCGGGTCCAGCGTATCCCAGGCGCCGCCGATCAACCCGCCATGCGGGGCGGTGATGCCCTCCCAGAAACCGCGCAGCGCGGCGATGCGGTCCTCCGGCGGATTGCCGGCGATGATCGCGGCGTTGATCGCCCCGATCGAGATGCCGGCGACCCAGTTCGGTTCTATCCCGGCCTCGTTCATCGCCTGGTAGACGCCGCCCTGGTAGGCGCCCAGCGCCCCGCCCCCCTGAAGCACGAGGGCAATGTTGTCGTAGGAGGGGCGGCCGATGCCGCGATGGGTGCGTCGGAGCATGATGCGCAGCAGCATAGCCGATCATTGTTGCCGAGGCATGACCCCGATTCACCGTCTCACGAAGACTCTCCCGCCGGCCGCCCCGTGACGTGGCGCCAGTGATGCCACAGCAGCCTGGCCGCGAGCGAGCGCCACGGCGACCAGGCCTGCGCCATCGCCACCAGCGCCTTGGGGGCCGGGCGTTCCGGCAGCCGCTTCAGATGCGCAAGGCCGGCGGCGAGCGCGACATCGCCGGGCGGAAACACATCCGGCCGCTCGAAGCCGAACAGCAGGTGCACCTGCGCGGTCCAGGGGCCGAGGCCGGGTATCGCCGCGATGGCAGCGACGGCCTGGCTGTCCGGCACCGCCCGCAGGGCAACGAGATCGAGCCGCCCTTCGACGATGGCTGCCGCCAGCGCGCGGACATGGCCGACCTTGGGCCGGGACAGGCCGGCGCCGCGCAGGCTTGCGTCGTCGAGGCGCAGCAGGCCCTCGGGTTCCAGGACGGCGGGCAGCGCGGACAGCCGCCCCCAGATGGCCGCGGCCGCCTGGTTGCTGATCATCTGGCCGCAGATGGTGCGCAGCAGGCCGGGAAAGCCGGGGTCGCGGCTGCGCCAGGGCAATGGGCCGGCCGCGGCCTCGATGCCGCCGAAATCCGGATCGAGCCGTGCCAGCTCGGCGATGCCCGCCCGCGCCCAGTCGGGCAGCGGGGGGGAGGCGGCGGGGGCCTTGGTGAGAGGGGGGATAACCCCCGCCGCCCCGGAGCCGCGCCCGGGGGGGTGGGCGGGGCGCGCTACTCCTGCAAGGTCACATGGGTCGGGCATGGCCGGCACGAAGCCCGCAAAGCGATCGAATTGCAACGCAGGGCAACAAGGCGCGCGGCCGTTACGCAACGATACGCGATGCCCCCCTGAAGACGGGCCGGAACGCGCTATTGTAACAAGCCATGGAACCTGTCCCGCACATCCTCGTGGTCGATGACGACCGCGAGATCCGAGATCTCCTCTCCCGCTTCCTCGAAAAGCAGGGGATGCGGGTGACCGCCGCGCGCGATGCGCGGGACGCGCGCCGCGTCTGGCCGCTCGGCCGCTATCACCTGGTGGTGCTCGACCTGATGATGCCGGGCGAGCCGGGGCTCGACTTCGCGCGCTGGCTGCGCAGCCAGTCGGACGTGCCGGTGGTGATCCTGACGGCGATGGGGGAGGAGACGGACCGCATCGTCGGCCTCGAACTCGGTGCCGACGACTATGTGGCCAAGCCCTTCAACCCGCGCGAACTGCTCGCGCGCATCCGCGCCGTGCTGCGCCGCGCGAGCGGCGACGGGCCGGCCAAGGAACCGCCGGCCAAGGTGATCCGCTTCGCCGACTGGACGCTGGAGCCGGCGCGGCGGCGCCTGCTCAGCCCGGACGGCGCCGAGGTGTCGCTGACCGGGGGCGAATACGAGTTGCTCCTGGTGCTGGTCGAGCGGGCCAACCGCGTGCTGACGCGGGACATGCTGATGGACCTGCTGCGCGGCCGCCAGGCCGGGCCTTTCGACCGCGCCATCGACGTCGCCGTCTCCCGCCTGCGCCGCAAGCTCGAGGATGACGGGCGCAACCCGACCCTCATCAAGACCGTGCGCGGCGGCGGCTATGTGCTTGCCGCGACGGTGGAACGTGGCTGAGGCATCCTGCGTCACGCCCGCAACCGGGCAGCGGGGCCGTGCGGCACATGGCTGACCTGCCTGGCGAGACCCGTCGGCGCTTCGGCCTGCCGACGACGCTGGGCGGGCGGACCGCCTTCTGGCTGATCATCGCGCTGATGCTGGTGCAGGGCGCCGGGCTGACCATCCATGCGCTCGACCGCGTCGACCTGCAGCGCTTCATCCATGCGCGGGAGATCGCCGGGCGGACCTTCGGCGCCTGGCGCACCGCCATGCTGGCACCGCCCGACCGGCGCGAGCAGATGCTGGCCGACCTCGCCCTGCCGGACGGGCTGCGCGTGGACCTCGACAGCGAACCGACGGTGCGTGCGGGCATGCCGCCGCCGCCGCCGGACATGATGCGGCTGTTCCGGCTCGACCTGCTGGGTTCGGGCCCGCCGCGGCTGCGCCCGCGGGAAGTCCGCATCGGGCCGGGTGGGCCAGGCGGCTACCAGGCGTCACTGCGCCTGCCCGATGGCGATTGGCTGAACATCCGCGTCCAGATGCCGCCGCCACAGCCCTGGCACTCGCCGACATTCCTGATCGCCTTCGTGCTGATGACGGTGGCGGCGATGCTGCTGATCCTGGGCGCGGTGGCACGGCTGATGCGCCCGGTGCGCCTGCTGGCCGCCGCCGCCGACCGGCTCGGCCGCGACGTGAATGCGCCGCCGCTCGACGTGAAGGGCCCGTCCGAGGTCGCCATCGCCGCGCGCGCCTTCAACCAGATGGCCGAACGCATCCGCCGCTTCGTCGCCGACCGCACGCAGATGCTCGCCGCGATCGGCCATGACCTGCGCACGCCGATCACCCGGCTGCGGCTGCGCGCCGAATTCATGGATGACGACGAGCAGCGGCGGAAGATGCTCTCCGACCTCGACGAGATGGAGCAGATGATCGCCGCGACGCTCGCCTTCGCGCGCGACGATGCGGCGGCCGAGCCGGCCTCCGCGCTCGACCTCGCCGCGCTGTGCCGGACCGTCGCGGACGAGGCGGCGGATGCGCGCCCGGAACTGGCCGAGACGATCGCCTATGACGGGCCGGAACGCCTGACGGTGCGCGCCCGGCCGGTGGCGATGAAGCGCGCGGTGGCGAACCTCGTCAGCAATGCGCTGGCCTATGGCGGCGCGGCGCGGCTCCGCCTGTCGCGCGACGACGCGGGCGTCGTGCGCCTGGCGGTGGAGGATGACGGGCCCGGCATTCCGGAGGACGAACTGGAGGCGGTCTTCACGCCCTTCCGCCGGCTGGAAGGCAGCCGCAACCGCGAGACCGGCGGCACCGGCCTCGGCCTGACCATCGCGCGCAACATCCTGCGCGCGCATGGCGGGGATGTGGTGCTGCGCAACCGGCCGGAGGGCGGGCTGAGCGCGGTGGCGAGCCTGCCGGGGTGACGGCGGGCGAGCGCATGTTCCCGGCGCCGCCCCAAGGGCCGCCGGCGTCGTGACGCCGATGAGCCGCAGTAATCCTGCCCGGATGCGCGCGCGAGGCCAGCGGGGCGGGACCATGCATGAAAGGCCGCCTCGGCGCGGGCGGACATACAGACAATGCCCCCGTCGCGACCGAACCTTGATCGCCTGATGCAGTTGTCAGCAATGTTTTCATCCCGGCCCGCCTGTCATTCGTCAGGTGACAGCCAATCTCATTCAGCAATTCCCGGTCTGAATGATGGCGCATGACCTGCGGCGTTGGCCGGGTTGGTCTGCAAGCACGGCATGCTAGGGTCGCATTCTGGCAACGGAGGCAGCCCATGTTCACACAATACCGCCGCGCCGCCCTGGCTGGCCTTGTGCTGTCGCTGTGCGTTTCCGGCGCCGCCCTGGCGCAGTCCGGCGGCACCAAGCCCAGCACGGCGCCCGGGAGTGACCCGGCGGCGGTGGGCGTCGAGGCTCTCGCGCTGTTCGAACGCGTCTGCATCGCGGCCCTGGTGCGAAACGAGGCGCCCGTGGCGATTGCCGCAGCGAGCCTGACCGGCGCGCAACCGGTGCCCGCCGCCCAACTGCGCACACGCGGCCGGGTGCGCGAGACTGCCGGCTGGCGGGTGCGCGGGCGGCACGGCCGCCATACCGTGATGATGCTGGATCCCGGCGCTCAATGCGCGATCTATACCGGCGGCGTCGATCCCGAGGCGTTCCTCGCGGAGGCCCAGGCCCTGATGCTGCGCACGGACCTGCTGCCAGGCCGGCGACGGCAGGGCGATCCAGCGAGAACGACCTCGTCGCGGCCATACGGGACGCTGACCCTGGTCAGGACACGCTTCGACGGCATCGATGCCGTGCCCGGCAAGCAGCCGCTGCCCGGGGTGACCATCGCGGCTTCGGCGGCCGACCGCACTGACGGGCGGGCCGATACGGCGGTGATCACGACGGACAGCCTCACCACAACGCGATGAGGCGCCCGGCTGCACCAAGTGCCGACGTCAATCCTCCGGACGCGGGCGGCGCAGCCTGGCATCGCGGCCATCGGTGGCGGGATCCCAGGGTGATATCCGTCAGGCGAAACGCGCCCTGGCGGCGGGGGCCTTACTGACGGCCGGCGGCGTCCCGTGCCGCGGTCGCCAGCACATCCGCCCGCTCGTTCATCGGGTCCCCGGCATGGCCGCGCACCCATTTCCACTCCACCTCATGCGGCTTGGCCGCCGCCAGCAACCGCTGCCACAGGTCGAGGTTCTTCACCGGCTCCTTCGCCGCGTTGCGCCAGTTGCTGCGCACCCAGCCATGGATCCAGCGGCTGATGCCGTTCTTCACGTATTCGCTGTCGGTGTGCAGCGCGACCTGCAGGGCTTCTTCAGCGCCTCCAGCGCCATGATCGCCGCGGTCAGCTCCATGCGGTTGTTGGTGGTCTCGGGCTCGCCGCCCGACAATTCCCGCTCATGCTCGCCGAAGCGCAGGATCGCCGCCCAGCCGCCCGGCCCGGGGTTCGGCTTGCAGCCGCCATCGGTCCAGATGTCGACCGTGCGGGCGCGGGTCGGCGCTCACAGGCCGAGCGCCGCGGCGCTGTCGCGCCTGCGCGAAGAAGCGCAGCTTGCGCAGGTATTCCAGCGGGTCCTTGCGGCGTCACCAGCGCGCCGGGCGGCGTGTGCGTCCAGTCGTACAGCCGCGTCAGCAGGAAGCGCAGCGCCGCGCCGCGGCGCGAGCACCGGCAGCGCCGCGCGTTCCTCCGCCCCGATCGGCGCGCACCGCGTCATAGGCCGACAGCAGCGCCCGCGCCTTGGTCACGTTGAAGGAGTAATCCGTCTCGAAGCACCAGGCGTTCAGGCAGATCGCGATGTCGTAGGCATAGAGGTCGGTGCAGGCGAAGTAGAAGTCGATCAGCCCGGAGACGCGCGGCCTGCCGTCCTCGCCGGGCAGGAAGAAGACGTTGTCGGGGAACAGGTCGGCGTGGATCTGCCCGCGCGGCAGCGCGCCATCGGCCGGCCAGGCCGCCAGGATGCCGGCCAGCGCGGCATCGAGTTCCGCCACCAGCCCCGGCTGCACCTCATCGCCGCGCGCCCGGCAGCCATCCAGCAGCGGCCGCCAGCCGGCCGGCCCCAGCGCATTGGCGCCGGTCGATCGCGAAGCCTTCCCCGGCGCGGTGCATCTGCGCCAGCGCGCGGCCCAGCGGCGCGCAATGCTCGGGCCGCACCTTGCGCGGCCAGACGCCGGGCAGGAAGGTCACGATCGCCGCCGGCCGGCCCGCCAGGCTGCGCAGCGCCTGCCCGTCCCGCGCATGCACCGGCGTCGGGCAGGCGAGCCCGCCGCGCGCCATATGCTCCATCAGCCCGAGGAAATAGGGCAGTTCCGCCGGATCGACGCGCTTTTCGTACAGGGTGAGGATGAAATCCCCCGCCTCGGTCTTCAGCGCGTAGTTGGAATTCTCCACCCCCTCGGCGATGCCGCGGAAGGCGAGCAGGTCCGCCCAGGGCATAATCGGCGAGGAAGGCGCGCAGCGCCTCATCGGTCACTTCGGTATAGACGGCCATCAGGCGACGATGCGCATCGGCGGCAGGCGGAAGATCACATCCTCCATGGCCACCGTCACTTCCTCGGTGGTCACGTCGAACCGTTCGCGCAGCCGCTCCACCACCTCCTGCACCAGCATCTCGGGGGCGGAGGCGCCGGCGGTGATGCCGATGGTGGCGCAGCCATCGGCCAGCGCCGGGTCGAGGTCCGCGCCGCGCTGCACCATCACCGCGCGCGGCGCGCCGGCGCGTTCGGCGACTTCGCGCAGCCGCACGGAGTTGGAGGAATTCGGCGCGCCGACCACCACCACCAGCTCGCTGCGCGACGCGACCGCCTTCACCGCCGCCTGGCGGTTGGTGGTGGCGTAGCAGATGTCCTCCTTCGCCGGGCCTTCGATGCCGGGGAAGCGGTCGCGCAGGATGGCGACGATCTCGGCGGTGTCGTCCACCGACAGCGTGGTCTGGGTGGTATAGGCGAGCGCCGCGCCGGCCGGCGGTACGACGGCGCGCGCGGCCTCGGCATCCGGCACCAGCGTGGTCGCGCCGTCGGGCAACTGGCCCATGGTGCCGACCACCTCGGGGTGGCCATCATGGCCGATCAGCAGCAGATGGCGGTCGCGCGCATGGTGGCGCTCGGCCTCGCGATGCACCTTGCTGACCAGCGGGCAGGTGGCGTCGAGGAAATACATCTCGCGCTCGCGCGCCTCGGCCGGGACGGATTTCGGCACGCCATGGGCGGAAAACACCACCGGCTGGCCGTCATCGGGCACTTCCGACAATTCATCGACGAACACCGCGCCCTGGCGTTCCAGCCCTTCGACGACGAAGCGGTTGTGCACGATCTCATGGCGGACGTAGACCGGGGCGCCGTGGCGCTTCAGCGCCTCCTCGACGATCCGGATCGCGCGGTCCACCCCGGCGCAGAAGCCGCGCGGGCCGGCGAGCAGGACATGGAGGCGGGGCTTGGCGTCGGTCATGGGATGGTGCGGCGGGTCCGAAATGCGGGCAGGTTGTGGCCTGTCCTGGGCGGGCGGCACACTATAGATGGGGCGCCCGGGGTCAAAGGGGGCAGAAGGGGTGGGATTCATGCGGCGCGATGTGGTGATGGCTCTGGCGGCGGCGGCGCTGCTCGGCGGCTGCGGTCGGCAACAGCTATTCGACCAGCCCGCCGGCACCGTGCCCGCGCATCACCATCCTGGCCGATGGGGCGGACCTGACGCGCTATCGCGCCGGCGCGGTGCAGGACCTGGCGGCGATGACCTTCGATGCGCGGCTGATCGGCTTCCAGGCGCGCTGCGACTACACCCGCGGGCGGCACTCCGTGGTCGTCGCGGTCAGCGGCATCTTCGATGTGGAACGCGGCCCGGCCGGCGCCGGCCAGCGCAGCACGACGCTGCCGTGGTTCATCATCGTCACCGATGCGGGCGATGGCCAGGTGATCGACCGCCAGGAATTCGTCACGCCCGTCGCCTTCGAGGGCAATGCCAGCCGCGTCCGGGTGCAGAGCCGCCCGGTCTCGCTGAACTTCCCCGCCGATGAACGCCTGGTGGAGAACCACAATGTCCGCCTGTCCTTCCAGGTGACGCGTGAGGAACTGGAGGCGAATCGGCGCCGCGGGGCGCGGTGACCCGCCGGCCGCGCAAGGCGGCCGCTGGGGCTTCCGCCCGCCCGCGGCCGGGCGCCCGGTGACGGAGGCGGCATGCGAGGACAGGGCGTCTTCATCTCCCACCCCGAGGTGGTGATCGACCCGGCCGTGCCGGTGCCGCGCTGGCACCTGGCGCCGGAGGGGATCGCGCGCATGCGACGCCTGGCGGCCGAGCCGGGACTCGACGGTCTTTCGGCGGTCTGGGCCAGCGACGAGACCAAGGCGATCGAGGGGCCTGTCAGGTTCCCGGGCAGCGGCGCGACCCTCCGCGGGCGGCGAACAACGCGGTGTAGAAGCCTGTCAATTCGGCCCGATGCCTCGCATCGGGCCCGGAGCGCAGAGCGCGACCGCGCCCGGACTGCCTATCGCCGCCAGCGCGCCAGTGCCGGGCGCGAAGCCAAGGCGGGCGGATGCCCGCCGCCCGGCGCTTGAGGGCATGACAAACACACGTCCGATCTGTCAGGAAGGCGCACCCCGTCGATCCCGCGCGGGAGAGTGAGGTGGCGACACCTCCGCCGAAGGCGCAACCGGCCCCCGGAAACGCTCAGGTACCGAGGGCCGCGCGGGGAAGGGGCCTCTGGAAAGCCCGAGGCAGCAAGCCGTGGCACCGACGGAGTAAGGCGAGGCCAACGCCCCCGCCGAATCTCTCAGGTCCAGCAGACAGAGGGGGGCCACGGACTGAACCCCAGTCGCCGCGACAGCGGCGGGAGGCACCGTGGCCGATTCGTCGACCGAGACTCCTCTTGGAGACGCCCGCTGGCGTCGCTGCACCGCGAACTGGGCGGCCGCATGGTGCCCTTCGCGGGCTACATGATGCCCGTGCAGTACCCGGCCGGCATCCTGACCGAGCACCTGCACTGCCGCGCCGCCGCCGCGCTGTTCGACGTGTCCCACATGGGCCAGGCCGAACTGGTGGGCGAGGGCGCGGCCGCCGCGCTGGAACGCGTGACACCCGGCCGATGTGCAGGGCCTCAAGCCCGGCCGCCAGCGCTACGGCCTGCTGACCACCGATGATGGCGGCATCCTCGACGACTTCATGGTGGCCAATCTCGGCGACCGGCTGTTCCTGGTGGTCAATGCCAGCCGCAAGCATGTCGACCTGCCGCGCATCGAATCGGCGCTGCCCGCCGGCGTGACGCTGAAGCCGCTGCCGGACCGCGCGCTGATCGCGCTGCAGGGGCCGCAGGCGGTCGCGGCCATCGCGACGCTGGCGCCGGGCATCGCCGAGCTGTCCTTCATGGGCGTCGGGCGCCTTCACCATCGCGGGCGTGCCGGCGCTGGTCTCGCGCAGCGGCTATACCGGGGAGGACGGCGTCGAGATCTCCGTCCCCGCCGAGCAGGCCGAGGGCTTCGCCCGCGCCCTGCTGGCGCTGCCCGGCGTGCAGCCGGCCGGCCTCGGCGCGCGCGATTCGCTGCGGCTGGAAGCGGGGCTCTGCCTGTACGGCAACGACATCGACGAGACGACCAGCGCCGTCGAGGCCGCGCTGACCTGGACCATCGGCAAGCGCCGCCGCACCGAATGGAACTTCCCCGGCGCCGAGCGCGTGCGCGACGAACTCGCCAATGGCGCGAAGCGCCTGCGCGTCGGCATCCTGCCCGACGGCCGCCAGCCGGCGCGCGGCCATACGCCGATCCACGCGCCGGGTGGTGCCGCGATCGGCGAGATCACCTCCGGCGGCTTCGGCCCCTCCCTGAACGGCCCGATGGCCATGGGCTACGTCGCGCGCGAATACGCCGCCGACGGCACCGCCCTCGACCTGATGGTGCGCGGCAAGGCCCTGCCGGCCGCGCGTCGCGCCGACCCCCTTCGTCCCCCACCGCTACGCCCGCTGAGGAACCGCACCGATGTCCGAGACCAAGTTCACCAAGGACCATGAATGGGTGCGGCTGGATGGCGGCATCGCCACCGTCGGCATCACCGACCATGCGCAGAACGCGCTCGGCGACGTGGTGTTCGTGGACCTGCCCGAGATCGGCCGCGAGGTCGCCGCCGGCGAATCCATCGCCGTGGTGGAAAGCGTGAAGGCCGCCTCGGACGTCTATGCCCCGATCGCCGGCAGGATCGTCGAGGTGAACGCAGCGCTCGGCGACAACCCCGGCACCATCAACACCGCGCCGACCACCGATGGCTGGTTCTTCCGCATCGAGCCGGCCGACGTCGGCGAGGTCGCCGCGCTGCTGGACGAGGCCGCCTATGCGGCCTTCGTGGACACGCTGGCGTGACAGCGCTCGACGAGATCCGCGCCCTCGAGCAGGGCGACGCCTTCGCGCCGCGCCACATCGCGCCGAGCGAGGCCGAGATCGCCGCAGATGCTGCGCGTCGTCGGCGCGTCGAGCCTGGACGACCTGGCGTCGAAGACGGTGCCGGCCGCGATCCTGCGGGATGGACCTCTCGGCCCTGCCGCCGGCCGCGACCGAGCAGGAGGCGATGGCCGAACTGCGCCGCGCTCGCCGCGCGCAACCGCGCCGACATCAAGTCGCTGATCGGCATGGGCTATCACGGCACCCACACGCCGCCGGTGATCCTGCGCAACGTGCTGGAGAATCCCGGCTGGTACACCGCCTATACGCCCTACCAGGCCGAGATCGCGCAGGGGCGCCTGGAAGCGCTGGTGAACTTCCAGACCATGGTCTGCGACCTCACCGGCCTGCCGATGGCCAATGCCTCGCTGCTCGATGAAGGCGACCGCGGTGGCCGAGGCGATGCACCTCGCCCACGCCGCGACGCGCGGCAAGTCGCACCTGCTGATCGCCGCCGACGACCTGCACCCGCAATCCAAGGCCGTGCTGACGACGCGCGCGGCACCGCTCGGCATCGAGGTGCGCTTCGTGCCCGGTCGCCTCGATCATCGCCGAGGTCAGCGCCGCGAAGCCCTTCGCCCTGGTGCTGCAATATCCCGGCACGACCGGGCAGGTGCGCGACCTGACGGCCGAGATCGCCGCCGTGCAGGCCGGCGGCGGCCTCGCCATCGTCGCCGCCGACCCGCTCTCGCTGTGCGCTGCTGACGCCGCCGGGCGAGATGGGCGCCGATGTCGTCGTCGGTTCCGCCCAGCGCTTCGGCGTGCCGATGGGCTTGGCGGGCCGCATGCCGGCTTCATGGCGGTGAAGGATGCGCATAAGCGGCTGATGCCGGGGCGGCTGGTCGGCGTCTCGGTCGATGCCGCCGGCGCGCCGGCGATGCGCCTCGCGCTGCAGACGCGCGAACAGCACATCCGCCGCGAGAAGGCGACCTCGAACATCTGCACCGCGCAGGTGCTGCTCGCCGTCATGGCCGGCATGTATGCGGTGTGGCACGGCCCGGAGGGGCTGAAGCGCATCGCCGCGCGCGTGCGCGCTGTCGGCGCGCGCTGCTGGCGGGTGCGGCGCGCGCGGCCGGCTTCGCGCGTGAAGCACGATGCCTTCTTCGACACCGTCGCGATCGATGCCGGCGCCAAGGCCGACGCGCTGATGGCCGCGGCGCTGCTGCGCGGCTTCAACCTGCGCCGCATCGGCGACGGCATCCGTCGGCATCGCGCTGGACGAGACCGTCACGCGCGCCGATCTCGCCGCGCTGGCCGACGTCATCGCCGAGGTGCGGCGATGCGCCGGCGCGCGCTCGATGCGCCATCGCGGCGGCATTCCCGCCGCGCTGGAACGCCGCTCGCGCCTATCTGCACCGCGACCGTCTTCACCGCGCACCATTCCGAGCACGGCGATGCTGCGCTACCTGAAGTCGCTGGAGGACAAGGACGTCGCGCTGAACCGCAGCATGATCCCGCTCGGCTCCTGCACGATGAAGCTGAACGCGACGGCGGAGATGATCCCCGTCACCTTGCCGGGCTTCGGCGCCATCCACCCCTTCGCGCCGGTGGACCAGGCGCAGGGCTATCGCGCGCTGACCGACCGGCTGTCGGACTGGCTGTGCCGCATCACCGGCTTCGCCGCGGTGTCGCTGCAGCCGAATGCCGGCAGCCAGGGCGAATATGCCGGGCTGCTCGCCATCCGCGGCTGGCACCTGTCGCGCGGCGACACGCATCGCGACATCTGCCTGATCCCGGCCTCGCGCGCATGGCACCAACCCGGCCTCGCGCCGCCATGGCGGGCATGCAGGTCGTGGTGGTCGGCTGCGACCGCGACGGCAACGTCGATCTCGACGGACCTGCAAGGCGAAGGCCGAGCAGCACGCGGCGAACCTCGCCGCGCTGATGGTCACCTACCCGTCCACGCATGGCGTGTTCGAGGCGTCGATCCGCGAGATCTGCGCCCTGATCCATGCCAAGGGCGGGCAGGTCTACATGGATGGCGCGAACATGAACGCGCAGGTCGGCCTGACCAGCCCGGCCAGCGATCGGCGCCGATGTCTGCCACCTGAACCTGCACAAGACCTTCTGCATCCCGCATGGCGGCGGCGGGCCGGGCGTCGGGCCGATCGGCGTCGCGGCGGACCTCGCACCCTTCCTGCCGGGCCATCCGGTGGTGGATTGCGGCGGGTCGACGGACATCGTCGGTCAGCGCCGCGCCCTGGGGCTCGGCCTCGATCCTGCCGATCTCCTACGCCTATATCCGCATGATGGGCGCGGAGGGGCTGACGCGCGCGACGCAGGTCGCGATCCTGTCCGCCAACTACATGGCCAAGCGGCTGGAGGCGCATTTCCCGGTGCTCTATCGCGGCATGAACGCGCATGGTCGCGCATGAATGCATCCTCGACTGCCGCGGCTTCCAGCAGGGCGGCGGCGTGATGGTCGAGGACATCGCCAAGCGCCTGCAGGACTACGGCTTCCACGCGCCGACCATGTCCTGGCCGGTCGCCGGCACGCTGATGGTCGAACCGACCGAAAGCGAGCCGAAGGCCGAACTCGACCGCTTCATCGACGCGATGGTCGCCATCCGCGCCGAGATCCGCGCCGTCGAGCAGGGCCGCATGGACAAGGCCGACAACCCGCTGAAGAACGCGCCGCACACCGCCGGCCGAGATCGCGGCCGATGTCTGGACGCACCCCTATACGCGCGAGCAGGCGGCCTTCCCGCTGCCCTTCGTCAAGGCGCACAAATACTGGCCGCCGGTCAAGCGCGTCGACAACGTCTATGGCGACCGCAACCTGGTGTGTTCCTGCGCGCCGCTCGAAGCCTACGCCCAGGCGCAGCAGATCGCGGCGGAATGACCGCGCTCAAGCACTGGCGCGTGACCGACAGCAAGATCGTGCTCGCGGATCGCTGGATCCGCGTGCGCGCCGACAGTTGCATCGCCCCCTCGGGCGATGTGGTCGACCCGTTCTACGTGCTGGAATACGCCGACTGGGTGCATGTCGTCGCCCTGACCGACGATGACCGGCTGGTGATGAACCGGCAGTACCGGCACGGCGCGGGGGAGGTGCATCTCGAACTCCCCGGCGGCGTGATGGATGCGGCCGACGCCGACCCGATCGCCGCCGGCGCGCGCGAATTCCGCGAGGAAACCGGCCATGGCGCGCGCGAATTCCGCCACGTCGTCAGCCTGCGCCCGAACCCGGCGACGCATACCAACCGCGTGCACACCGTGCTCGCCCTCGGCGCGTATCCGGACGGTGTGCAATCCTTCGACAATGGGGAGGAGATCGCCGTCGAACTCATTCCCGTCGCCGATGTGCTGCGCATGATCCGCGAGGGGCAGGTGCAGCAATCGACGCATGTCGCCTCCATGCTGCTGGCGCTGGCCGCCGCCGGGCGGGTGACGTTCTGATGTGATTGGCGGCGGCTGGGTCCTCGGCCGCCGCAGTCGGCGCGCCGGGCGGCGAGAAGGCATCCGGCTTGCCACCCGCGCTGCCGCGCGCGCAGCATCGCCCGATGACACGCTTCGTTTTCCATGCCGCCGACGCGCCACCGTTCCGAACGAACCCGGCCGCCTGTCGGCCCACATCGTCACCCGCGGCAACCTTCGAGGCCCGCTGGTACGCCCCGCGCGGCAGCGACCCGCAGACGCCCCACACCCGCGACGAGGCCTATGTCGTCGTCCGAGGCCACGGCATGTTCCTCTGCGCCGGCCAACGCGCGCCCTTCGGTGCGGGCGACATGCTCTGGGTCCCCGCCGGCGCCGAGCATCGCTTCGAGGATTTCTCGGACGACCTCGCCGTCTGGGTGATCTTCTACGGCCCCGAGGGCGGCGAACGCTGACATTCCCGCGCGTTGCGAATTCCGCCGGGCCCGGCCATGCTGCTTCCAACAATCAGTGTGAAGCCTGCCGGGAGTGAAACCAGAAATGGATCGTCGTCGTTTTGTAGCCGGTGGCGCCGCCGGCGCTGCCGTTGCCACCGTCTCCGCGCCGCATGTCGCCCATGCGCAGCCGCGCGTCCGCTGGCGGTGCCCGGGCAGCTTCCCGAAATCGCTCGATACCCTGTACGGCACGCAGGAACATATCTGCCGCCGCGTCAGCGAGATCACCGGCGGCGCCTTCGAGATCCAGCCCTTCGCCCCCGGTGAGATCGTCCCGGCGCTGCAGGTGCTCGATGCCGTCGGCCAGGGCTCGGTCGAGATCGGCTGGACGGCGCCCTACTACTACACGGGCAAGGACCCCTCGCTGGCCTTCGGGTCCTGCGTTCCCTTCGGCCTGAACTCCCGCCAGCAATACGCCTGGTGGCACAATGGCGGCGGCGCGGAGCTGATGGCCCCGGTCTTCGCCGACCAGGGCGTGCGCTGCCTGCTCGGCGGCAATACCGGCGCGCAGATGGGCGGCTGGTTCCGCAAGGAGATCAGGTCGGTCGACGACCTGCGCGGCCTGAAGTTCCGCATCGCCGGCTTCGCCGGGGAGGTCTTCAACAAGCTCGGCGCCGTGGCGCAGCAACTGGGCGGGGCGGACATCTACCCCGCGCTGGAACGCGGCGTCATCGACGGCGCCGAATGGGTCGGCCCCTATGACGACGAGAAGCTCGGCTTCCAGCGCGTCGCCCAATACTACTACTTCCCCGGCTGGTGGGAGCCGGGCCCCTCGATCGCCATGCTGGTCCATCAGCGCCGCCGTGGGAGGCCCTGCCGCCGCAGTTCAAGGCGGCGCTCGAGACCGCCTGCGGCGATGGCTACGTCTTCATGACCGGCCGCTACGACGCGCTGAACCCGCCGGCGCTGCGGCGGCTGATCGCCGGCGGCACGCAGTTGCGGCAGTTCCCGCGCGACGTGATCGCCGCCTGCTACCGCACCACGCAGGAACTCTACGCCGAGCTCGGCGCCCGCAACGCCCGCTTCAAGGAAATCCACGCGCAGTGGGACCGCTTCCGCCTCGACCAGCAGACCTGGTTCCGGGTGGTCGAGGACAGCTTCGCCAACTCCCTCGCGGCGGTGTCGGCGCGGGCGCGCTGACGCGGCTTCGACCCTGACCAGGCGATCGACTTCGCCTGGAACGGGCCGCCGCCCGGTTCCGTGGCGGCGGGCAAGGCGCGGCTGCTGCTGGCCGACAGCCTCGGCTGCATGCTGGCCGGCCTCGGCCATGCGCGGCCGCGCGACTTCGGCGCGGCCCTGGCGGCGACCATGCCGGGCGCCGATCCGCCTCGCCGGCATCGCGTCCGGGCCTGTCGCAGGCGGGCGCCGCGGCGCTGCTGGCCGCCGCCATGTGCTGGGACGAGGCGAATGAAGGCCTCGCCCGCGCGCATGGCCGCCCGGCGCTGGCCGTCGCGCCGCTGTGCATCGCCGCGCTGGCCGGAGGGCGCGCCACCCTGCGCGAGGCGCTGGCCGCCTTCGCCCTGGGCTACGAGGTCGCCGGCCGCGCCGGGGAGGCCTGGCGCATCCGGCCCGGCATGCATGTCGATGGGTCCTGGCACGCGCTGGGCGCCGCCGCGGCGGCGGCGCGGCTCGCCGGCGGGGACCGGCCGCGGCGGCGCGCGCGGTGCGCCTGGCGGGCTGCCAGGTGCCGTTCTCGCTCTATGCGCCGATCGCCGCGGGGATGGATGGGCGCAACACCTATCCCGGCCATGCGGTGCTGCTCGGCACCCTGGCCGCCGCCGGGGCGCTGGCCGGGATGGACGCGCCGGCGGATGGCTTCGCCCAGGCGCGGCACCTCGCGCTCGGCCTGGACCATGAGCCGGTCGTGGTCACGCCGCCCGGCGACCTGGCTGCTCGAGGAAGCCTACATCAAGCCCTTCGCCGGCGTGCGCCACGCGCATTACGCGGCGGCCGCGGCGATCGAACTGCGCGCCGCGCTCGGCCTGCGGCTGGCCGAGGTGCGCGAGCGGTCACCCTCGCCACCTATGCCGAGGCGCTGCGCTACGCCGCCAACCGCGCGCCGGCCAGCGCCATCGCGGCGCAGTTCAGCCTGTCCTGGGCGGTCGCGGCGGCGCTGCTGCAGGGCGACCTCGGCCCTGCCGCCTATACCGATGCCGCGCTCGCCGACCCGGCGCTGCGCGGCCTCGAGGCGCTGGTGGTGCTGATCGAGGACCTCAGCCTGACCGGGGCGGGCCGGCGCGGCGCCAGCCTGGCCGTCACGCTGCAGGACGGCACCGTGCTGCAGGCCGCGCGCCGACCAGGTGCCGGGCGACCCGGCCCTGCCGATGAGCGTGGAGGACGTCTGCGCGAAGTTCCTGCGCTTCGCCGCGCCGGTGCTGGGGGAGGCGCAGGCACGCGCCGTGCTTGCCCTGCTGCTCGATGAGCGGCCGCAGGATGCTCGGCCCGGCGGGGGCTGCTTCTGCGCGCCGCTGCGACGAGCCTAGACTGCCGCGCAAAGCACAGGAGCAGGAGGCTTCCCATGCCGAGGATCACCCGACGTGCCGCCCTGGCGTTCACCGCCGGCGCCGCGCTGGCCGCGCCCGCCGGCGCGCAGGCGGCCTTTCCAAGCCGTCCGCATTCGCATCCTGGTGCCCTTCGCGGCCGGCGGCACCACCGACATCCTGGCGCGCGCGGTCGGCGAGCGCCTGTCGCATGCGCTCGGCCAGCCGGTGGTGATCGACAACCGCGGCGGCGCCGGCGGCACCCTGGCCGGCGAGGCCTTCGCGCGCAGCGAGCCGGATGGCCACACGCTGCTGGTGGCGACCGCCTCGCTCATCTGCATCAACAAGGCGCTCTATGCGCGGCTGCCCTTCGACCCGGACACCGATTTCGTGCCGGTCGCGATGCTGGCGCAGCAGCCCAACGTGCTGGTGGTCAATCCGCGCCAATTGCCGATGGCGACGCTGCCGGAACTGATCGCGCATATCCGCGCCAATCCGGGCAAGGTGAACTACGCCTCCTCCGGCACCGGGTCGCAACTGCACCTGACCGGGGAGATGTTCCGCGCCGCGGTCGGCGTCGAGATGACGCATGTGCCCTATCGCGGCAGCGCGCCGGCGATGACGGACCTGGTCGCGGGCAATGTGCCGATGATGTTCGACGGCCTCGGCACGGCGCTGCCGCAGGTGCGCGGCGGCGCGGTGCGCGCGCTGGGCGTCGCGTCCGAAGGGCCGAACGCCGCGTTGCCGGGCGTGCCGCCGATCGCCTCGGTGCTGCCGGGCTTCCTGTCGGTGAACTGGACCGGGCTGTTCGCGCTGAACGGCACGCCCGAAGCCGGTGGTCGCGCGCATCGACATGCGAGACGCGCAAGGCGCTCGCGGGCCCGGAGATGATGACGCTGTTCCGCGAACGCGCCTTCGACCCGATGCCCGACGCCGCGGGCGACACTGCCGGCCTTCGTGGCGGCCGAAAGCACGCGCTGGCGCGAGGCGGTGCGGGCCTCGGGCGCGCGGGCGGAGTAGGGCCAGGCCTGGAGGGGCGCCGCGCCTCCAGGCGACCCCGCCAGGGGCCAGCGGGCCCCTGGACCGTGCGTGGGCCGGGGGCGGTGCCGCCGGCCTGCCCGGCGCGTTACTGCCCGTGCCGCACGTGCCGCAGCTGGAAGTAGTTGTCGGCAGTCTGCACCACCGTCCAGCCCTGCCGCACCGCCCAGACGATCTGCTGCTGGTGCAGCGGGATGAACGCGACGTCGTCGCGCAGCAGCTGGCTCGCCTCGGAGATCAGGCGCTGGCGCTGTGCCGCGTCGGTCTCCACCGCGATGCGGTCCACCAGCGTGTCGAATTGCGGGTTCGAATAGCCGGCGCTGTTGAACACGCCGCGCGCGCCGTCGCGCGTGGCCGCCAGGTTGTAGAGCGCGTTGTGCGCATCGGACGTCGACGGCGTCCAGCCGAGCAGGTAGAACGAGGTGTTGTAGCGGGGGCCGAGGATCTCGGCGAAATACCGCGCGCGCGTCTGCGCGTTCAGCGTCACGCGGATGCCGACGCGCGCCAGCATGGCGGTGATCGCGGTGCAGATCGCCTCGTCATTCACGTAGCGGTCGTTCGGGCAGTCCATCGTCACGCCGAAGCCGTTCGGGAAGCCCGCCTCGGTCAGCAGGCGGCGGCCTTCGGCGACGTTCACCGCGGGCGCACGTCGTCGGCCTCCACGAAGCCGTTCACGCCCGGCCCGTAGAGCAGGTTGGTCGGCCGCGACTGGCCGCGCATCACGGTGCGCTGGATGGCGGCGACGTCGATCGCCAGCAGCATGGCGCGGCGCACGCGCACATCCTGGAACGGGTTGCGCCCGGTCACGTCGGACTTCAGCAGCTGCGGCCGCATCTGGTCCATGCCGAGGTAGATGGTGCGCAGTTCCGGCCCCTGCAGGATGGACACGCCCGGCGAGCGGCGGATGCGTTCCACATCCTGCGGCGGCACGGTGTAGACGAAGTCGAGTTCACCCGAGAGCAGCGCCGCGACGCGCGTCGCGTCGTTCGAGATGACGTTGAACTCGGCGCGCGTCACGTTGTGGCGCGGCGTGTCCCACCAGCCCGGGTTGGGCACCAGCACGGTGCGCCGGTCCGGCTCGCGCGATTGCAGCAGGAAGGGGCCGGTGCCCATCGCGTTGCGGGTGGCGAAGTTCTCTCCGCGCGCGGTCATGTCGGCGGGCTGCTGCGCATTGTGCTGCTCGGCCCAGGCGCGCGACATCATGCCCCAGTTGGTGATTTCCTGGAGCAGGATCGGGATTGGGGACCGTGGTCTCGAAATCCACGGTGTGGTCGTCGACCGGCGCACCTCCTTCACCGAGGCGAGCACGCCCTGGATGTTCGACCCCGGCCCGCGCGCGCGCTCGGGCACTGAACACGCACGTCGTCGGCGGTGAACGGCGTGCCGTCCGAGAAGCGCACGTTGCGGCGCAGATGGAAGCGCCACACGGTCGGCGAGACATTCTCCCACCGCTCGGCCAGCGCCGGCTCCACGCGCATCTGCGCGTCGCGACGCACCAGCGGCTCATAGATGTTGGCGTTGAACGACAGCAGGAAGGTTTCCTGCCGCGAATAGGGATCCATCGAGTTGGTGTCGCCGTCATTGGCCCAACGGAAGGTGTTGGCCTGCGCGGCGATGGCCGAGCCCGCGAGCAGCGCGGCGGCGAGGGTGATGCGAAGTGACATGCGTCGTTGTCCCGAGCGATTCATTGGCGCGGATGCTGGCCCATCACGGGCCGATGCGAAAGGGTGCCGCGACCGGGCGTCCCGTATCAACGCTCGAATGCGTGGGCCTTCGGCAGCCGCTTGGTGCAAGCCCTCGGCCGCCGCCCGCAAACCGCCGGATTGCCTGGCTTTTGCCGGCTGCCCGACGCCCCGCCGTCGCGGTCCGGGCACGCGCCGGACGTTCGTGCCGGTGGCGTTGCATGAAAGCGCATTGTCGAGGCAGCGCCACGTCGGCTCCGCCGGGCGATTCGCCGGCCATGAAAAAGGGTGCCAACCCTGCGGCTGGCACCCCGTTTCGATAGTCTGTCGCTGCGATCAGGCCGCGCGCAGGGCCTTCGGCAGGTCCTTCAGGCTCTGGTCCACCAGGGCCGCATCGGCGGTGGCGTCGAGCGTCTCGGCCAGCACGGTGCGGGCGGCGGCACCGGCCACCTCGGCCGCGGCATTGCGGACATCGGCGACGGCGGAGGCCTCGGCCGCGGCGATGCGGTCGAGCGCCATGCGCTCGCGACGCTTCGCGGCGGCCTCGGCCTCGGCCATGGCGGCGGCGGCGACGCGCTCGGCCTCGGCACGGGCGTTGGCGAGCAGGTCCTCGGCCTCCTGGGCGGCGGCGGCGCGCTCGGCCTCGGCGTCCTTCAGCATCTGCTCGGCCTCGGCGCGCAGGCGCGAGGCCTCGTCCAGCTGGCGGCGGATGCCCGCGGCGCGGCCATCGAGCGCGGAGGAGACCGCGCCCCACAGCTTCTTGCCCAGCAGCAGGAAGAACAGGACGAAGGAGACCGCGACCCAGAACTTCGGGTCGAGCCAGAAATGTTCGTAATGGTGCATCATGCCCTCCCGCGCGCGGCGAGTTCGCGCGTCACCGCGGCATCGACCGCGGCGCGGTCGGCACGGCCGACCAGCTTGGTCAGCAGCGCCTCGGTGGTGTCGATGGCGACGCCGCGCAGGGCGCCCATCGCGGCGGTGCGCGAGGCGTCGATGCGGGCCTCGGCCTCGGCGACCTGGGCGTTCAGCCGGGCATTGAGCGCGGCGGCCTTGGCATCGCTGTCGGCCTGCGCGGCCTGCAGCGCGGTCGGCCACGGCGGCGCGGGCCGAGGCGCGCGCCTGCTCGGTGGCGGCGCGATGCGCGGCCATCGCGGCATCGGCCTCGACCTTGGCGGCCTGGGCGGCCTCGAGGTCGGCATTGATCCGGTTGTGGCGGTTCTCGATCACGGCGCCGACGCGCGGCAGCGCGATGTGGGCCATGATGTAGACGAGCGCGCCGAAGATGATCAGCTGCCAGACGATCTGGCCGATCAGCAGCGGGCCTTGCTCGGGGTGGCCGAAGGCGAGCTGCGGCATGCCGTCAACAGGCACGGAGCCCGAGCTGGCAGCCATCGCCATGGCCGGCAGGGTGGCGGCCAGGGCCGCCAGCATCATAACTCGGCGCATTGCCGTCATCTCCATCGCCTGTGTGCCTGCGGCGGACAGCGCCGCGGCCCGGTCCACCATGCCCGCCGGCCCGCCGGAGCGGGCCGGCCGGGCCGGGGATCAGGCGAACAGGATGAGGAAGGCGATCAGCAGGGCGAACAGCGCCACCGCTTCCGTCAGCGCGAAGCCCAGGATGCCGATCGGGAACACCGCGTCGCGGGCCGCCGGGTTGCGCGCCACGCTGGTGATCAGCGAGGAGAAGATGTTGCCGATGCCGAGACCCACGCCGAACAGCGCGATAACGGCGATACCAGCCCCGAGGGCCTTTGCAGCGGCGACTTCCATTGTATTCGTCCTTCCGTCCTGAAATGGAGGTTCTGTCCGAACGCGTCTTACAAACGCACCCCGGTCACATGGCGGGTCAGTGCAGATGCACCGCGTCGTGCAGGTAGATGCTGGTCAGGATGGCGAACACATAGGCCTGCAGGAAAGCGACCAGGAATTCGAACCCGACCAGGGCAACGTTCACCGCGAGCGGCATGGCGGCCACGAAGGGCCCCACCGTGCCGAGGCCGCCCAGCAGCACGACGAAGGTGGCGAACACCTTCAGCATGACGTGGCCGGCGACCATGTTCGCGAAAAGACGCACCGAGAGGGACACCACGCGGGAGAAGTAGGAGATGATCTCGACCGGGATGATGATCGGCGCCAGCCACACCGGCGCGCCCTCGGGGAAGAAGTAGGAGAAGAAGTGCATGCCGTGGCGCATCAGCGCCACCACCGTCACCGTGACGAACACCACGACGGCCAGCGCCAGCGTCACCGCGATGTGGGAGGTGAAGGTGAAGGCGTAGGGCAGCATGCCGAGCAGGTTGCCGAACAGCACGAACATGAAGACCGAGAAGACGAAGGGGAAATACTTCTTGCCCTCGTCGCCCACCTGGTCGCGCACCATGCCGGCGATGAACTCATAGGCCGCTTCGCCCAGCGCCTGCAGCCGGTCGGGCACCAGGGCCCCGCGCCGCGCGCTGACCAGCATCAGCCCGGCGGACAGCACCACCGCGACCAGCATGAAGAAATTCGACTGGCTGAACGACACGGCCTTGCCGACCACGCCGAGCATCGGCGACAGCTCGAACTGGCTCAGAGCGTCGATCGTCTTGCCTTCGACTGCCACCGGCTGATCCCCCGTCGATCTCTCACTTCATGCGCGAGCGCGGACGCGGATTGAACAGGCGATACACGTTCAGAACCCCGGCCACGCTGCCCAGGACGAAGAACACCAGGAAGAGCCAAGGCCAGGTTCCCAGCCAGCGATCGAGCAGAAACCCGATCACGATGCCGACAACCAGGGCCGAGACAACCTCGACCCCCGCGCGCAAACCGAACCCCCAAGGGCTTTGCGGCAGCGCCCCGCCATCTTTGGGCGGTTTGTCCAGGCCCCGCTGGGTCCTGGCCTGCCGCAACCGTTCCTCGAAACCGTCGCGCTCGTTCACCTTCGCTCCCTGGCGGGACCCCGCCGGAAGGCAGGCGGCGCTTTACGGGCAGCCCCCCCACCTGTCAAGCGCGTGACGCAGCGCAACAGGCGCCTCTCACGCGATGGCGCAGCCTATCACGTTCAGGCCGCCGGTATCAGTGCCGGTTCCGCCCCGGCGGGCAGGGGCGGGGGGGCGGGGCGCGCCAGCAGCCGCACCAACGCCTCGGGCCCCATCGGCCGGCCGAGCAGGTAGCCCTGGCCCTCGTCGCAGCCGATCTCGCGAAGCCGCGCCAGGTGAACCGCGCTCTCGACCCCCTCGGCCACCAGCCTCGCGCCCAGGCCATGGGCGATGCGCACCACGGCATCGACAATCCGTTCCGTCCTTGGGCTGGTGCCGAGTCCGGCGACGAAGGAGCGGTCGAGCTTGATGACGTCGAACGGCAATTGCTGCAGGTAGCCCAGCGAGGCGTATCCGGTGCCGAAATCATCGAGCGCCAGCCTGACGCCGATCTCGCGCAGCCGCGCCAGGGTCGCCGCGGCGGCCTCCGGGTCGCGGATGAAGACGTCCTCGGTCACCTCGATCTCGATCCGGTCGGCCCGGCAGCCGGTGGCTGTCCAGCGCCTCGCGGATCAGGTCGGGCGCCTGGCCCGAGACGATGTGCCGCGCCGAGAGGTTCACCGCCACGGCGATGTCATGCCCCTGTGCCTGCCAGGCCACCTGCTGGCGCAATGCCATCTCAAGCGTCGCGCGGGCGAGCCGCACCGAAAGCCCGGCGCGCTCGGCCGCCGGCACGAAGATGCCGGGCGGCACCTCGCCGCGCGTCTCATGCGTCCAGCGCAGCAGCGCCTCGCAACCGGTGGGCGAAAGGTCGGAAAGACGGAACTTCGGCTGGTAGGCGAAATGCAGCCTGCCGCTCTCCAGCGCCTGCTGCACGTCCAATTCGAGCCGCCGCTGGTCGATCAACGCCGCCGCCATGGCGCTGGAGAAGCGCCGCACCTGGCCGCGCCCGGAGGCCTTGGCCCGATACAGCGCGATGTCGGCGCGTTGCAGCATGGTCGGCCCGTCCAGCCCGTCCGCCGGGCCGATGGCGATGCCGATGGACGCCCCGGCCGGCACCGAGGCGCCGTCGATCGAATAGGGCGCGCCAGCGCGCGCACGATCCGCGCCGCCGTCGCATCGGCATCCTTCGACCGGGTGATGCCCACCTGGACCACGGCGAATTCATCGCCGCCGAGCCGGGCCAGCATGTCCGTCGGCCTCAGGCAGGCGCGCATGCGGCTGGTCGCGGCCATCAGCAGCGCATCGCCCGCCGCATGGCCCATCGTGTCGTTGACGTCCTTGAAGTCGTCGAGGTCGATCAGATGCAGCGCCACCATGCCGCCCTCGGCCAGCGCATGGTTCAGCCGCCGGGTGAACAGCAGCCGGTTGGCCAGGCCGGTCAGCGAATCATGCTCGGCCATGTAGCGGATCTGTTCCTCCGCCTCCTTGCGCTTGGAGATGTCGAGGCTGATGCACACCATGAAACAATGCG
>CAVSZN010000023.1:0-44110 GCA_963732425.1 uncultured Alphaproteobacteria bacterium | reverse complement strand
TCGAGCCGCCGCTCGATGCGCTGGATCCGCTCCATCTGCTGTTCGGCGTGCTGCGTGGCCATCTGCCCGGCGCGTTCGGCCTGCTCCGTGAGCAGCTTCTCGATGCGATCGAAGCGATCGAGCAGCCGCTGCCGGCCAGTGAGGGAATCAAGGAGATGGCCGGATTGGTCGCTCATGAGGCAGGTATCACAATTCCCGGTCGCTGGTGCCGAAACATACAATGCGTGGTTGCAGCGCGCCATGGCCCCCCGGCCGGCGCGGCCGGTGTCACGCCTTGTCCGCGTAGGGATTGGTCGTGCCGCGCAACTGCAGGCGGATCGGCACGCCGGGCATGGTGAAGGCCTCGCGGAAGCTGTTCACCAGGTAGCGGCGGTATTCCTCCGGGATCTCCTCGGCGCGGGTGCCGAACACCGTGATGGTGGGCGGCCGCGCCTTGGTCATGGTGGCATAGCGCAGCTTCACCCGCCGGCCCTGCACCGCCGGCGGCGGATGCCGCGTCAGCGCCGCCTCGAACCAGCGGTTCAACTCGCCGGTCGGGATGCGCCGGTTCCACAGCGCATAGGCCGCGCGCACCGCCGGCATCAGCTTGTCGAGCCCGCGCCCGGTCTGCGCCGACAGCGGCACCACCGCGATGCCCTTCAACTGCGCCAGCGACGCGGTCAGCACGTCGTCGAGCTTCTGGCGCGTCGCCGTCGCGCTCCTCGACCGCATCCCATTTGTTGAAGGCGATGACGACGGCGCGGCCCTCGCGCTCGGCCAGGCGGGCGATGCGCAGGTCCTGCTCATCCATGCCCAGCAGCGCATCGACCACCAGCACCACCAGCTCGGCTTCCTTCAGCGCGCCGAGCGTGGAGGCGACCGACATCTGCTCGAGCTTTTCCTCGATGCGCGCCTTCTTGCGCATGCCCGCGGTATCGACCAGCGCGCACCCGCCCGCCGGTCGCGTCGCGCCACTGCACCGCGACGGAATCGCGCGTCAGCCCCGGCTCGGGGCCGGTGATCATGCGCTCCTGGCCGATCAGCGCATTCAGCAGGGTGGACTTGCCGGCATTCGGGCGGCCGACGATGGCCAGGCGCAGCGGACGCTCGGGGTCGTCGCCGGCGTCCTCCTCCTCATCCTCGTCGGGCGCTTCGCCCAGCGCCTCGGCCACCGCCTCATGCAGCGCGCCAAGGCCCTCATTGTGCTCGGCGCTGACCGCGATCGGCGTGCCGAGGCCGAGTTCGAAGGCCTCCATCGCCGCCGCCATGCCGCCGCGGCCCTCGGCCTTGTTGGCGATCAGCAGCACCGGCAGCGAGGCGCGGCGCAGCCAGGCGGCGAAGGCGCGGTCGGCCGGCATCAGCCCGGCGCGCGCATCGATCACGAACAGCACCAGGTCGGCGGCGCGCAGCGCGGCCTCGGAACTGTTGCGCATCCGCCCCGCGACGGTATCGGGCGGCGCTTCCTCCAGCCCGGCCGTATCGACCAGCGTGACGTCGCGCCCGGCGATGCGCGCCTGGCGCCTCCTTGCGGTCGCGGGTGACGCCCGGCGTGTCGTCGACGATCGCGATCTTGCGCTGCGCGAGCCGGTTGAACAGCGTGGACTTGCCGACATTGGGCCGGCCGAGGATGACGACGGTGGGTTGCATGCCCTGTTGTGCTCAGCCGCCGCCCGACAAGGCAAGCAGTGTCGCATCGTCGGTCGCCGCCAGCATCACGCCACCGGCCACGATCGGCTGCAGGGACAGCCCGGCCGGCAGCGGCAGCCGCGCCGAGACCTCGCCGCTCATCGGGTCGAGCGAGACCAGTTCCGAGGCGGAGGTGCCGACCAGCAGCCGCCCGCCCACCAGCAGCGGGCTAGACAGCGCGATCCGCGGCCGTGGCTTGTTGTCCACCGCCGGCGGGCGCAGCGAGGTCGGCCCAGCGAACCTGCCCGCTCTCGCGCCCGATCGCCGCGACCTGGCCCGCATCGTTGGTCAGGAACACCCAGTCGCCGGCCATCCAGGCACCCTCGGTGCCGCCCGACTTCCTGCTCCCAGAGCCGCCGGCCGGAACGCAGGTCCACGCAGATCGACAGGCCGCCCATGCCGATGGCGACGACGCGCCCTTCGGCCACTGCCGGGCGGGCGCGCACGCCGGTGATGTCCGACAGGGTGCCGCCGCCTGCGGCGGCCAGGCTCTCGGTCCACAGCACGCGCCCATCGCTCGTGCGCATCGCGATCAGCTCGCCCGAGGGGAAGCCGGCGATCACCACGTCGCCTTCGACAGCCGGGGTGGCGAGACCGAGCGGGATGGTCGGGATCGCCGCCGCGCGGTGCGACCAGATCCGGCGCCCGTCATCGGTGGCCAGCGCCACCAGGTGGCTCGACACGGTCGGCACGAACACGGTGCCGCCCGACACCGTCGGCGCGCCGCGCGCGGGTGCCGGCAGGTCCACCCGCCAGCGCACCGCGCCATCGGCGGCGTTGAGGGCGATCAGTTCCGACAGGCCGGTCGCGACGAAGACGGTCTCGCCATCCACGGCGATGCCGCTGCCCATGGTGCCGTCATCGTCGTTGGTGCGGTCGGTGTCGCGCCGCCAGCGGCGATTGCCGGTGGCGACATCGAAGGCCGAGACCGAACCCAGCGCATCGGAGACATAGACGGTGCCGCCGGCCGCGACCGGCCCGGCGAGCAGCCGCCGGCGATAGCCGTTGCCGGAACCGAAGCCGGTGCTCCAGACTGCGGGCGAGGCCGGGCCCGAAGGCGACATGCCCGCCCGAATGCGCCGCGTTGCCGCCCGCCTGCGGCCAATCGGCCCGCGGCACCTGGGGCGGCAGCACCATGGCCGAGCCCTGCGCCGCGGCATCGGCCTGCAGGCTGCGTTCCGGGATGTCGACGACCGACCGGCGCTCACCGGGGAAGCGGTCGCGGCGTTCGCCGAAGATGCTGTCGAAGGTCTCGCAGCCGCCGAGCAGGGCGGCGGCGCCCAGCAGCCCGCGCGCGGCGCGTCATGGGCCCGCGCATCAGGAAGCGAGCCCCGAGGCGACGCGCCCGGCGCGGTCGCGGATGGCCTGCGGCGCCGTCATGTCGCCGGCCAGCGCCTCGAGCGCGCGGCGCGCTTCATCCCGCTGCCCGGCCTTCAGCGCGACCAGCGCGGCGAGTTCCCGCGCCGAGGCGCTGAACGGCGCATCCGGACGCAGCATCGGGGCGAGCCGTGCGGTCAGCACGGCGGGTTCGGCGGTATCCATCGAGCGCAGCACCCACATCAGCCTGGCGAGGTCGCGATAGAGCGGGTCCGCCGCCGTGTCATTGGCCACCTGGTCATACATCGCCAGCGCGCCGTCGCGGTCGCCGATCTCGGCCTTGAGGGCCGCCGCGCGCAGCAGGCCGATGATGCGGTAGCCCTCCGGCGCATCGGCGGTCAGCGCGGCGAAGCGCGCCGCCATCGCGGGCAGGTCCGCGCCCTCGGCCTCGGCGGCGCGGTGGGCGGCCATGAAGGTGGTCGCGGCGGCGGCCTGCTGGCGGTGCTGGTACCATTGCCAACCCTGCCAGCCGCCAACGCCGGCCAGGGTCAGCAGCAGCGCGGTGAGGATCGGCGTGGCGAAGCGCAACCAGAACTTCTGGGCGCGTTCGGCGCGGAGATCCTCCTCCACCTCGTCGAAGATGTCGGGCAAAGTCAGGCACCCCTGGGCTGCCGGCCGGCGCGGCCGTCCTGGAAAAGGGGCCGGACCATAGCCCCCCGTTGGCAAGGCGTTAAGCCCGTTCGGGGTTACCTGCCCCTCATGCGCCGGATCCTGCTGCCCCTCATGCTTCTTTCGGCCGGCTGCGCGGCCGTCGGCGCCCCCGGCGCGCCGCTGATCGCCATCCCGGCGGTGGTCGAGGCGCTGTCCCTGCGCGCCTTCGGCCGCACCACCGGCGATTCGATCGTCTCCCTGGTCACCGGGGAGGATTGCTCGATCGCCCGGATCGGCCGCGGCGAGGCCTATTGCGGCCGGGACGACGCGCCCACGCCGCCGCCGATGTGCACCCGCAGCCTGGGCGCGGTGGATTGCTGGACGGTGCCGCCGGCCGCCTATCCGCCCTATCGCGGCGTCGCCAACGGGCCGTCCACCCTGACCGAGGCGCAGGACAACAACCGCATCGGCTGGGCGCGGCGCATCGGGCGTGCGCTGGAGCCGCCCGCCGCCGCCCGATGCCCCCCCGGCCGTAGTGGCGGTGGTGGTGCCGGCGCCCGGCAACCCCGCGCCGCCCCAGTCCGGCGCGGCGGCGGCCGAGGCGGCGGCGCGCGCCCTGATCCCCGCGCCGGGCCCGTCAGTGGGTGTGGGCCTGCGCGAGAATTAGCGCGCCGTGCCGGGTCTCGCCCTCGGCGCAGAGGTCGGCGATGGCCGGCGCGACATCGGCCGGGCGCGCCAGCAGGTCCGGCTCCTGGCCGGGGAAGGCATTGCCGCGCAGCCGCGTCGCCACCGCCCCCGGGTCGACCAGGTTGGCGCGCAGGGCGGTCGCTGCGGTCTCCGCCGCCCAGCAGCGCACCAGATATTCCATGCCCGCCTTGGCGGCGCCGTACAGGCCCCAATAGGCCGCCGGGGCCGAGGCCACGGCATCGGTCAGCACGACGGCCCGTCCGGCGGGGGCGGCGCGCAGCGGCGGGTCGCAGGTGCGGATCAGCCGCCAGCATGGCCGCCATGTTCACCGCGAGGGATTCGTCCATGTCGCGCGGCTCGATATGCGCGACCGGGGTGAGTTTCGGCAGCACGCCCGCCGCATGCACCAGGATGTCGAGCCGGCCGAAGCGCGACACGATGGACGGGCCGAGCATGTCGATGTCCTGCGCCCGCTTCTGCAGGTCGAGCGGCAGCAGCGTGGCCGGCAGGCCGCCGGCGGCGCGGATGGCGTCGTCGGTTTCCTCCAGCCCGCCCTGGGTGCGCGCGACCAGCACGCATTGCACGCCGCGCCGGCCGAGTTCGATCGCGACAGCAGCGCCGATGCCGCGGGAAGCGCCGGTGATCAGGGCGACGCGGGCAGGGGGTTCGGTCATGACGTCCTCATGCAAGGGGGATGTGAGCGGGGATGGAGGGGTGCCGCCCCTCCCGACCAGCCCGCCGAAGGCCTGGAGCAGATCCCGCCCAGGTGGAATCACCTGATCGGGTCAAGATGCTCGTAAAAACAATGGACTGGAGACTTTGCCGTGAGCCAAGGCGGACGGAAACGGCTCCAGGCGGTGTGGACGGCACCGATCCCGCGGCTGGGTGAGGCGCAGCGCATGGTTCCCGCAACTGCGGGCCACGCCAGGCGCCTGATGCCCCGGGCCGGGCCTCACGGCCGCAGCGCAGGGGCCGCGGCCTGGCGTCACTGCCCGGCCGGTTGCAGCAGCGACAACTGCCTGTCGGAATTGCTCTGCCAATCCGTCAGCGGGATCGCGTAATCCCCGGTGAAGCAGGCGTCGCAGAAATCCGGCTTCGACCGCGTCCCGCCCCGGCTTGCCCAGCGCGCGATACAGCCCGTCGAGCGAGATGAACGCCAGGCTGTCGACGCCGATGATGCGCGCCATTTCGGCGAGGTCATGCTTGGCCGCCATCAGTTCCGCGCGTTCCGGCGTGTCGATGCCGTAGTAGCAGGAATGCGTCGTCGGCGGAGAGGAGACGCGCATATGCACCTCCTTCGCGCCGGCCGCGCGCACCATCTCGACGATCTTGCGCGAGGTGGTGCCGCGCACGATCGAATCATCGACCAGGATGACGCGCTTGCCCTCCAGCATCGGCTTGTTCGCCGAATGCTTCAGCTTCACGCCGAGGTTGCGGATCTGGTCGGTCGGCTCGATGAAGGTGCGCCCGACATAATGGTTGCGGATGATGCCGAGTTCGAAGGGGATGCCCGCCTCGGCGGCATAGCCCATGGCCGAGGGCACGCCGGAATCGGGCACCGGCACCACCACATCGGCCGCGACGCCGCGATTCGCGGGCGAGTTCGGCGCCGATGCGCTTGCGCGTTTCATAGACGGGCGTGCCCTCCATCACGGAATCGGGCCGCGCGAAATAGATGTATTCGAAGATGCAGAAGCGGCTCTCGTGCCGCCCGAAGGGCTTCACCGAGCGCACGCCCTCATCGTTGATGACGACGATCTCGCCGGCCTCGATGTCGCGCACGAATTCGGCGGAGACGATGTCGAGCGCGCAGGTCTCGCGCGCCAGCACCCAGCCGCCATTGGCCAGCCGGCCGAGCACCAGCGGCCGCACGCCGAGCGGGTCCCGCGCGCCGATCAGCGCGCCGTTGTGCAGCGCGACCAGCGAATAGGCGCCCTGCACCTGCTTCAGCGCGTCGATCAGCCGGTCCAGCACGGTGGAATACAGGCTGATGGCGATGAGGTGGATGAACACCTCGGAATCGGTGGTGGACTGGAACAGGCAGCCGCGCCGCACCAGCGCGCGCTTCAGCGCGGCCGCATTGGTCAGGTTGCCGTTGTGGCCCACCGCGAAGCCGCCGAATTCGAAATCGGCGTAAAGCGGCTGCACGTTGCGCAGCGCCGTCTCGCCGGTGGTCGCATAGCGGTTGTGGCCGACCGCGGCACCCCCGCGCAGGCGAGGCGATGACCTTCGCCTCGCCGAAATTGTCGCCCACCAGGCCGAGGCCCTTATGCGCATGGAACAGGCCGCCTTCGTCCAGCGTGACGATGCCGGCGGCCTCCTGCCCGCGATGCTGCAGGGCGTGCAGGCCGAGCGCGGTGAGTGCTGCGGCATCGCTCCCGTTCCACACGCCGAAGACGCCGCATTCCTCATGCGGCTTGTCGTCGTCCTGGTCGATGGTGGGGCGCATCGGCGGTCCTCGGTTATCGGCTGCGCGCGGGGGGACGCAGCAGGTCATCAACAGTCGGGCCGCCCGGCCCGGGGGATTCCACCAGACGCGGCCGGTATGCCGCGGGCATTTTCTCGATCATCCGGCGCGCGGCTTCGGCGACGACCGGCAGCCCGCGCGCTTCCTTCACCGCGGAAGGCCAGGTGCTCGTCTCCGGGGCGAACATCCCGGCAAGGATATAGGCAAGGACCAGCACGAAAGCACCCCGCACGGCACCGAAGACCAGGCCGAGCACGCGATCGACGCCGCCCAGCATGGAATCCTGCACGCGGTCGGCGATCATGTTGGTGATGATCTTCAGGATCACCAGCACGACCAGGAACACCGCCCCGGCGCCCACGGCATCGGCCAGGATCGGCGGTTCCAGCCATTGCGACAGGTGCGGCCGCAGCGGCTCGCGTGCCAGGAATGCCGCGCCCGCCGCGCCGATCCAGGCGACAAGGCTCAGCACTTCGCGCACCAGTCCGCGGAAATAGGCAACGGCGGCCGAGATCACGACCACCGCGATGAGTGCGGCATCAACCCAGTTCATGGCGCCCCCCTATAGCGGCGGGTCACGCCCGCGTCACCCGCCGGATCTGCGCGGCTTGACGGTCTGTTCGGCGAAGACGGCCACGAGGTCCGCCAGATGGCCCGTCTCGGCGAGGGACATGCCCTCGGGCGGGGCCGGCGCCTTGCCGCCGCGGGCGACGCGGCGGGGCAGGGTGGCGCGGCCGAAGCCGAGTTTCGCCGCCTCGCGCAGCCGTGCCTCGGCCTGGGAGACCTGGCGCACCTCGCCCGACAGCCCGATCTCGCCGAAATAGACGCGGTCGGGGTCGGTTGGCCGGTCGGTGGCGGCGGAGACGAGGGCGGCGGCAACCGCGAGGTCGGCGGCCGGCTCGGCGATGCGCAACCCGCCGGCGATATTCAGATAGACGTCGTTCTGCCCGAGGTTGAGCCCGCAGCGCGATTCCAGCACCGCCATCAGCATCGACAGCCGCCCCGAATCCCAGCCCACCACCTGCCGGCGCGGGCGACCCGCCCGAACTGCGGCGACAGCAGCGCCTGGATCTCCACCAGCACCGGCCGCGTGCCCTCGATGCCGGCGAACACCGCCGAGCCCGCCACATTGCCGCGCCGTTCGGCGAGGAACAGGGCGGAGGGGTTGGCGACCTCCATCAGCCCCGTGCCGGTCATCTCGAACACGCCGATCTCGTCGGTGGCGCCGAAGCGGTTCTTCACCGCGCGCAGGATGCGGAACTGGTGGCCGCGATCGCCTTCGAAATACAGCGTCGCATCGACCATGTGCTCCAGCACGCGCGGGCCCGGCCAGCGTGCCTTCCTTGGTCACATGGCCCGACCAGCACGATGGCGAAGCCGCGCGCCTTGGCCAGGCGGATCAGCTCCGCCGCGCAGGCGCGCACCTGCGCCACCGTGCCCGGCGCGGAATCGAGCGCATCGAGCCACACCGTCTGGATCGAATTGATCACCACCAGCGCGGCGTCGGTCTCCTGTTCCAGGGACGGCGACGATGTCGCGCAGCGCGGTCGCCGCCGCCAGACCCATCGGGCTTTCCGTCAGGCCCAGCCGCGCGGCGCGCAGGCGCACCTGCTCGACCGCTTCCTCGCCCGACACGTACAGCACGCGGCGCCCCGCGGCGGCCACGCGGGCGGCCGCCTGCAGCAGGATGGTGGACTTGCCGATGCCCGGATCGCCGCCGACCAGCACGGCGGAGGCCGCGACCAGCCCGCCGCCCAGCACGCGGTCCAGTTCGGCGATGCCGGTCGGGATGCGCGGCGGCGGCGCGGTATGGCCCTTCAGCCCGACGAATTCGACGCGCCGGCCACCGCCCGCCTTGGCCGCCGGGCCGGGGCCGCGCGCGGCGGGCGCTTCCTCGGTCAGGGTGTTCCAATCGCCGCAGGCATCGCAGCGGCCCTGCCATTTCGGGTAGGCCGCGCCGCAGGCCTGGCAGACGAAGCTGGGTCTTGTCGCGGGCCATCTCAGCGCCGGCTCCGTTCGGTCAGGTAGTCGATCACGTCGGGTCTGATCGCGTCCGAATGGATCGGGTGGCGTGCCATGAAATCCGTGATCCAGCGGCGGCGCACGTCATCGCTGCCGCGCGGGATGGCACGCAGGACACGGGTCTCGGAACCGTGGCAGCCGCCGCCGCAGCCGCGCTCGAAGGCCGCCGCGCCGGTCTGCGCGGCGGCGGGCGCCGCCGACAGCAGGATGAGCAGGGTGGGCAGTGCGCGCATCGCCGTCACCGCTGCGCGAGATAGGCGAACACATCGCCCTGCGCCGCCACGCCCTCGACATGCCGCTTGTGCCACAGCGCATGGAACAGCAGGTGCCAGGCGGCGAAGCCTTCCCGCTTGCCGGCCGCGGCGCGGAACAGCGGCAGGATGCGCTCAGGCCGGGCGATCTCGGCCACCCCCGGCTGCGCGGCGACCAGCGGGGCCAGCCGATCCGCCGCCTCGGCGATCCAGGCGCCGACCGGCACGGTGAAGCCCTGCTTCCTGCGGAACGGCTCGCTGGCCGGGAAATGCTGCTTGAGCCACTGCCGCAGCACCCATTTGCCCTGCCCGTCGCGCACCTTCATCGCGTCGGGCAGGCGGAAGGCGGCCGCGGCGACGCCGGCATCGAGGAACGGCGTGCGCCCTTCGACGGCGTGCGCCATCAGGCAGCGGTCCAGCTTCGTCAGCAGGTCATTGGGCAGCCAATCCGCGACGTCCAGCGCCTGCGCCGCCTGCAGCCGCGTGCGGCCGGGCGTGGCGGCGGCGGCGGTCGCGGCCTCGATGCCGTCGCGCCAGTAGCGCGGCGGGGCGCGCAGCACGTCCAGCCGGTCGAAGGCGCCATGCGCGCGCATCGCCTTGCCGCCCATCCACCAGGGCCGCATCGCCGAGCGATAGCGGCCATAGCCGCCGAAGATCTCGTCGCCGCCCTCGCCGGACAGCACGACCTTCACTTCCTGCACCGCGCGCCGCGCGAGGAACCAGGTCGGGATGATGGCGTAGTCCGCCACCGGGTCGTCCATGCAGGCGACGATCTCGGGCAGGTGGCGGAACACGTCCTGGCGCGTGACGTTGAGCGTGACGTGCCGCGCGCCGGCGGCAGCGGCGGCGTGCGCGGCGGCCTCGCGTTCATCGGCCGCGCCGGGGACGTCGAAGCCGGCGGTGAAGGCGAGCACCGGGCGGTCGTTCAGCCGCGCCATCATCGCCAGCACGGCCGCCGAATCCGTGCCGCCCGAGAGGAACATCCCGTAGGGCACGTCGCTGCGCTGGTGCAGGTCGACGGATTGCTCGAGCGCCGCATCGAGGCGGGCGATCGCCGCTTCCTCGGTGATCGCCTCCGGCCCGCCTTCGGGCAGGGCGGCGCGGCGGCGGCGCTCGACGACGGCGCCGTCGGCGATCACCACCGTCTCGCCCGGCAGCAGCCGCGTGATGCCCTCGAAGATCGTCTCCGCCCCGGTGGTGAACTGCAGTTGCAGCAATTCGTGCAGCGCGGGCTGGCGCAGCCGCGGCGTCACCAGCCCGGCCGCGACCAGCGCCTGCGGTTCGGAGGCGAAGGCGATGCCCCGCTTCGTCTCGGCCATGTAGAGCGGCTTGATGCCGAAGGGGTCGCGCGCCAGCACCACCTGCCGCGCGGCGCGGTCATGGATGGCGATGGCATACATGCCGCGCAGCGCATCGGCGAAGCCGGCGCCGTCGCGGCGATACAGGTGCAGCGGCGGTTCGCAATCCGACCCGGTGGCGCAGGCGAGTTGGTTCTCGCATGCGCAATTCGCGGTAGTTGTAGACCTCGCCATTGCCGATCAGGCTGGCGGGGCCGGCATGCAGCGGCTGGTCGCCGGTCACCAGGTCGATGATGGCGAGCCGGGTGTGCGACAGCGCCACCTGGCCCTGGACGTGATGCCCGGCGCCATCCGGGCCGCGATGCGCGAGCGCCTTCGTCATCGCCTCCAGCACGGTGGCCGATGGGCTTTCCCCGGATTTCAGCGCAAGGCCGGCGATCCCGCACATGGCGCTAGGCCGCCTGCCGATGCGGGGCGACAGCGGCGAGGAAGTCCCGCCACCGCGCCACCACGGCAGCCTCGGTGAAGTCGTGCTCGAAGGCGGCACGGCCCGACTGCGCGAGGCGCGCGGCGCGCTGCGGGTCGGCGATCAGCGCGCCGATGCCCCGCGCCAGCGCCTGGGCATCCTCCAGCGGCACCAGCAGGCCGGTCTTGTCATCGGTGATCAATTCGCCCGGCCCCTGCGCGGCGGCGGCAACCACGGGCCGTGCCGCCGACCACGATTCCAGCACGATGTTGCCGAGCGGTTCATGGCGCGACGAACAGACGAAGATGTCGCTCGCGGCGAGCAGCGCACCGATATCGGACCGCCAGCCCAGCAGGGCGACACGATCGGCCACGCCGAGGTCCCGCGCCAGGGCTTCCAGCGCGTCGCGTTCGGGCCCTTCGCCGGCGATCGACAGATGCGCGCCGGGCAGCAGCGCCAGCGCCCGCAGGGCGATGTCGAAGCCCTTGTTGCGATGCAGCCGCCCCATCGCCAGCAGGCGCGTCGCGCCGGGCGGGGCAGGCAGGTCGGCAGGCGCCGCACCGGCGAGGTCCGCCGCGAAATTCGGTACGTGATGCGCCCGCGCGGCGGGCCAGCCCTGGGCGACGATCCAGCGCGTGATGTCGCGCGTGTTGCCGACCAGGTGGTCGCAGCGCCGGTAATACTTCAGGTCGTAATAGCCGCCGAGGCGCCCCACCAGCGTCCAGTCGCCCTTCGGGGCGAAGCGTGCCGCGCGGTTCATCCAGGCGACCGTCACGGCAGGTGCGAAGGCCTTCAGCACGCCGCGCAGCCGCGGCCCGGTCAGCAGGTCGAGCGCCCCGCCGAAGCCGAGTTCGACCGGCGCGAGGCCGCCCGCGCGCAGCCGCGCGGCGCGTTCGGCATCGTGGCGGATCACCGGCAGCACCTCCTCCCCCGCTGCGTGCAGGGCGATGCAGAGCCGTTCATAGAAGGCTTCCGCCCCGCCATGCGGCGCGCCGGCCATGACCTGCGCGACCCTCACCGGTGGCGATCCGGCTCAAGCGCCGCCTTGAGGTAGGACAGCAGCGGAAAGGCGCCGGTGCACAGCGCCAGCAGCACGCCCCAGCCGCCTTCGCGATAGCCGCGGCGCGAGACGTAGGATTTGAACCCGCGCGAGAAGAAGCGCCGCACATTGGCGCGCAGCGTGCCGATATCGCCGCTGGCGATCAGGTCCGCCGCCTTGGCGGAGGAATACTTGTCGAGCCGGCGCAGCATGTCCGAGATGTCGCGGTCCACCAGATGCACCAGCGCGCCCTGGGTGATCTTCGGCCCTTCCTGCCCGGTCCAGTCGAGGCCGGGATGCACCCGCTGCGCCCGCCATCGCTTCGCACCGCGCCGCGACAGGCGCGGGACGGAGGTGGTGCCGAAACTGCCCGCCCAGCCATGGCGGATCAGCCGCTCGCCGACATAATTGTCCACCGGCACCTGGTGCCAGGCATGGGTGCTGGTCGCGATGGTGGCGCGGATCGCGGCCGCCAGCGGCGCGGTCACCCGTTCATCGGCATCGACCTCCAGCACCCAGTCGCCGGTGCAGGCGGCGAGGCCGGCGTTGCGGCGCTCCCCTTCCAATTCCCAGGCGCCCTCGATGATGGTCGCGCCGGCGACCGCCGCGATGGCGGCACTTTCATCGGTGCTGCGGTCGAGCACCACCACCACCTCATCGGCGAAGGCGACGGAGGCGAGGCAGTCGGGCAGGCGCGCTTCCTCGTTGCGGGCGACGATCAGGGCGGAGAGGCGAGGGGCGCTCATGCCACGTCTTCCGGGACCGGGCGCGCCAGCAGGGCCGTTGCCTGTTCCGCCACGCGGGTGGCCGCCAGCGCGCCCATCGGCGCCGCACCGGGCGGCCCCTTGGCCAGCACGGTATGCGCCCGCATGCCCACCGGCGCGTATTCCGAGGCCGGCGTCGGCCCGAACAGCCCGACCGTCGGCGTGCCGGTCGCGGCCGAGAGGTGCATCAGCCCCGAATCATTGCCCACGAACAGCGTGCAGCGGGCGAGCACGGCGGCCGCTTCCGGCAGGTCGAGCGCGCCGACCAGGTCGATCGCCCCCGGCAGCCCGGCGAGCACGGGTGCGGCCATCTCGCGTTCCTGCGCGCCGGGCCCGCCGAGCACGGCGATGCGCGCGCCTTCCAGCGCGCCGCCAGGCCCTGTCAGCAGCCGTGCGAGCGTCAGGAAGCGATCGGGCGGCCAGACCTTGCGCACCCAGTTCGCCGTCGGCCCCAGCGCGAGCACCGGGCCACCGGCCGGCAGCAGCGCCTCGGCGCGGGCGGAATCCTGTGGGCCGAACCAGGCGACCGGGCGTGGCGCCGGCGTCAGGCCGAGGGTTGCCGCGATATGCAGGATGCGGTGCCCCGGCCGCCGGCCGCCGCGCATCACGGCGCGCCGCTTCGCCAGCAGCAGCCAGGCGATCGCCGAACCGCGCAGGTCCACCACCAGGTCCCAGCGCGTGAAGGCCACCTGCGACCACAGGCCGAGCCAATGCAGGCCGAAGCGCTTCTTCTCGATCGGGATCACCCGGTCGAGGTTGGGCATGCGGCGGAACACGCCCTCGGCCACGCGGCCGACGGCGATGGTGAAGCGCGCCGCGGGGTGCGCGCGCAGCAGGTGGTCGATGAGGCCGGTGGACAGCACCGCATCGCCGATTCGGGTCGAAGTGATGAACAGGATGCGCACGCGCGGCGCTTACCATGCCCGCGCGCCGGGGGGGAGGTTGCAGCGCGGCCCGATCCGCCTCACCTGTTGACGCATGTCAATCGCCCTGCTCCCCGACCGCGGCGTGCTTGAGGTGGGCGGCCCCGACCGGGTCGCCTTCCTGAACGGCCTGGTGTCCAACGACCTTGCCGCAGATCCGCGGCGGGCAGGCGGTCTGGGCCGCGCTGCTGACGCCGCAGGGCAAGTGGCTGGCGGATTTCTTCGTGATCGCCTTCGGCGACGCGCTGCTGCTGGATGCCGAGCGCGCCCAGGTCCCGGCCCTGATCCAGCGTCTGTCGCGATTCCGGCTGCGCTCCAAGGTGACGCTGCGCGATGCGTCGGATGAATGGCATGTCCATGCCATCTGGGGCGTGCATCCGGGCGGCGAGGGCTTGGCCGGGCGCGACCCGCGCCTGCCCGATGCCGGCTGGCGCCTGCTCAGCCCGGTTCCGGTCGGCGACGACGCCACCGCCGAGGATTACGATCGTCATCGCCTGTCGCTCGGCCTGCCGGACGGCTCGCGCGACATGGAGGCGGAGAAATCCGTCCTGCTGGAAGGCGGGTTCGACGAGTTGAACGGCATTTCCTGGTCCAAGGGCTGCTACATGGGCCAGGAACTGACGGCGCGGACGCGCTATCGCGGCCTGCTCAAGCGCCGGCTGGTGCCGGTCGAGGTTGACGGCCCCCTGCCGGCCCATGGCGCGACGCTGACGGATGCCGCCGGCGCGGTGGTGGGGGAAATGCGCTCGGGCAGGGACGCGCAGGGGCTTGCCCTGCTGCGCCTGGATGCGCTGGACCGCGCGCCGTTCCGGGCCGGCGAGGCGCTGGTGACACCGCGCATCCCCGGCTGGATGCGCCTGCCGGCGCGCGAGGACGCCTGAGCGCATGGGCAGCCCTGACCACGGCCCCGGCGTGCGCCTGCCGCCACCGGTCCTGGTGGCGGCGCTGCTGGCGGTCGCCTGGGTCCTGCATCGCCTGGTGCCGGTGCCGCTGGGGCCTCCGTTGCCGGAGCCCGGGGCGCTGGTGATCTTCGCCGCCCTTGCGCTGATCGGCTGGGCATTGCTGGTGATGGTCCGCGCCGGCAATGACCCGCGCCCCGACAAGCCCGACGCGGCCATGGTCGAGGCCGGGCCGTTCCGCTTCAGCCGCAACCCGATCTATCTCGGTTTCCTGCTCGCCATGCTGGGCTTCGCGCTGCGCTGGGGCGACCTGTGGGGCTGGGTGGCGCTGCCGCTCGGCCACCTGCTGCTCGACCGGCTGGTGGTGGCGAGGGAGGAAGCCTACCTCGCCGCGCGCTTCGGTGCGGCCTACGAGGCCTATCGCGGCCGGGTGCGGCGCTGGTTGTAAGGGTGCGGCCGGCAGGCGCGCGGCGGCGCGGGGCCTGTGCCCGGCAACCGGGCCGCTGTCAGCCAAGCCGCTTGCGCAGGAAGGCGCGCCGCTGCCCGGGCGGATAGTCCTCCAGCAGGCCGAAGCGTTCATAGCCCAGAGCCTGGTAGAAGCCCTCCGCCTGGAAGGTGTCGAGCCAGGCGCTGTGGCAGCCCCGCGCCCGTGCATGTGCCTCGGCCCGCGCCATCAGCCGCCGGCCGACCCCCTGGCCGCGCAGTGATGCATCGACCCAGGCGGCCTCGATGAACAGCCAGCCCCAACTGGTCAGCCCGGCCAGGCCGGCGAGCAGCCGCCCATCCACGTCGCGCAGGGCCAGGTCGAAGCGCTGCCCGTCATAGCGGATGGCCTGCCCGTGGAAGGCGTGGATGTGCCCGGCGAGCGCGGCGCGGAAGCCGGCGGCGGGTTCATCGGCCACGGTCAGGACCGCGCCCGCGGGCCAATCATCCATCTCCATGACGCGGATCATCGACCAACATCCTGGCCGATGCTACGCCCCGCGCCGTGCTGAACCGGAGGCACCGATGTGCCATCGCTGCCTGCCCGGCCTGTCCCGGCGCGGCGCCCTGATTGCCGCCGCGCTGCTGCCCGGCTGCCTGGCCACCGGCCCGGCCCGGGCGGAGGCGCTGGTGATGCCGCGCCTGCGCCTTGCCGCAAGCGCGTCCGGGCCGCCACGCGTCGCGCTGACGCTCGATGCCTGTTCAGGCCGCGCCGATCTGCGCGTGCTGGGCGGGCTGATACGGCTCGGCCTGCCGGCGACGGTGTTCGCCACCGGGCTGTGGCTGCGCGCCAACCCGGACGTCGTCGCCCTGCTGCGGGAGAGGGCGGACCTTTTCTCGCTGCAGAACCATGGCGCGCGGCATGTCCCGGCGGTGCTCGGCGGCGGGCGGCTCTACGGCATCGCGGTTGCCGGCAGCATCGAGGCGGTGCGCGCCGAGGTCGCCGGTGGCGCCGACGCCATCATCGCCAGCGGCGCCCCGCCGCCCGCCTGGTTCCGTGGCGCGACCGCGCTCTACAGCCCGGCCGCGCTGGCCGCGATCCGCGCCATGGGGTTCCGCGTCGCCGGCTTCTCGCTGAACGGGGACGAGGGCGCTTCGCTGCCCGCCGCCCGCGTCGCCGCGCGCATCGCCGCGGCGCGCGACGGCGATGTCGTGATCGCCCACACCAACCACCCCGAGCGGCCGAGCGGGCCCGGCGTGGTCGAGGGCGCGGCGCGACTGGCCGATCGCGGCGTCCGCCTGGTGCGGCTGGACCTTGGCCCCGTTCGAGGAAAGCGACGCGCCGCGGCGTTCGCTGATCCCCGTGCTCACCGGTCATTGACGCTTTGGCCGGCAGAATGTGCCGGTCATGCCGAGCCCCCCCGCCACCCGCCAGGCCCCGCCGGCGCCGCCCGCCGGCTGCCGCCGCCCGCGCGGGCGCCGAAGCATCGGGACTTCAAGCCGGCGCTCGCCCGCGCCACGCCCCCGGCGGTGCCGGGCCCGGCGCGGGCGCTGGCCATGGCCGCGCAACCGGCCCTCGCGCGCGGCCCATCCCCAGGCGCGACCGCGGTCCTCGCGCGGCCGGCAGACCCGCGGCCCTTGGCCGAGGCGTCGCGTCCCTGGACGTCGCAGGTCAATGCCGAGTTCCGCCAGCGCATCGCGGCCGCCGAGCGCAGCGCCGAGCACGCGCAGGATGGCTATGGGCTGCGCAACCCGTCCTCCGGCGCGCTCGGCCGGTATCAATTCGTGCCGATGGCGTTGCGCGACATCGGCTGGATGGACGCCGAGGGCGGCTGGACGGAGGCCGCGGCGCGCCATGGCGTGACCGACGAGGCGGGCTTCCTCGCCAGCCCCGCCGCGCAGGAGGCGGCGATGACGGCCTTCCTGGCGCGGCAGGAGACTATCCTCGATCGCGGCGGGTCGCTGGCCGCGGTGGGCGAGACCGTCACCCTGCTGGATGGCACGAGCCTGACCCTGACCGAGGGCGCGATGGTCGCCGCCGCGCATCGCCGTGGGGCAGGGACCCTGGCGCGGTACCTGGCGCATCGTCGGACGACGCCGGATGCGCCGCTGACGCCGGCACAGCGAAGCGCCTTCGACAGCGTGGAAGCGCGGCTGCGGGGTTTCGCGGAGGTCGCCTATGTCAGCGAAAGGCCGGCGAGCCGCGTGATGGCGCGGCGGGGCGGGCCGGCGGCGTCATGACGCGTGGCGCCCAGGTCCGGCGGCCGGGACGCGGTTGCGCGGCCCGCGACCTGCGCGTGTCACCCGAGCACGCCTTCCTGCTCGATGGCCGGCTGGTGCCGGCACGGCTGCTGATCAATGGCGGCAGCATCATCCAGGAGCTCTGGTGCCACGATGTCACCTATTGGCACCTGGAGCTTGCGGCGCACGGCATCCTGATTGCGGAAGGCGCGCCTGCGGAATCGTATTTCGATGACGGCAACGGCCATCTGTTCGACCAACCGGCCGTGCGTGCCTTGCAACCGCGCTTCGACCGCGCGCCCGGCAGCCGCTATGCCGCCGAGGCCTGCGCCCCGCCGATCCTGGATGCCGCCGATCCCGACCTGCCCGCCAGCCGCCGCAGCGCCTGATGCACCGCCGGGGAGGGCGGCTGCGCCACTCCCCGGTCGGGCGGCGTCACGCCGTCCGGTCGCCGCCGCCGCCGGCCAGCGCCGCCTGCGCCGCCGCCAGCCGCGCGATCGGCACGCGGTAGGGCGAGCACGACACGTAGTCGAGCCCGACGCTCTCGCAGAAGTGGATCGAGGACGGGTCGCCGCCATGCTCGCCGCAGATGCCGAGCTTGAGGTCCGGCCTTCACCTGCCGCCCGCGTCTCGGCGGCGATCCGGACCAGCTCGCCGACGCCGTCCGGGTCGATCGACACGAAGGGATCCTTCGGGAAGATGCCCTTCTCGACATAGAGCGGCAGGAACTTGCCGGCATCGTCGCGCGACAGGCCGAAGGTCGTCTGCGTCAGGTCGTTGGTGCCGAAGGAGAAGAAGTCGGCCGCCTCGGCGATCGCATCGGCGGTGAGGCGGCGCGCGGCAGTTCGATCATCGTGCCGACGCTGTACTCGACGTGATAGTCGGTCTCGGCGAAGACCTCCTGCGCCACGCGATCGATCAGCGCGCGCGTGATCTCGAGTTCGCGCCGCGTCGCACCAGCGGGATCATGATCTCGGGGTGCGGCGCCTTGTGCGGTTTCCTTGCCGATCGCGCAGGCCGCCTCGAAGATCGCGCGCGCCTGCATCTCGTAGATCTCGGGATAGGAGATGCCGAGCCGGCAGCCGCGATGGCCGAGCATCGGGTTCGCTTCGCGACAGGTCCTGCGCGCGGCGATGCATCGCCTCGACATCGGCGCCGAGCGACTTCGCCACCTCCGCGATCTCGGCATCCGTGTGCGGCAGGAATTCGTGCAGCGGCGGATCGAGCAGGCGGATGGTGACCGGCAGCCCCGCCATGATGCGGAACAGGTCGACGAAATCCTGCCGCTGGAACGGCAGCAGGCTGCGCCAGCGCGACGCGCCGGCCGGCTTCGGTCTCGGCCATGATCATCTGCGCGCACGGCGACGATGCGCTCGGGGTCGAAGAACATGTGCTCGGTGCGGCACAGGCCGATGCCCTCGGCGCCGAACTTGCGCGCCGTCTCGGCATCGAGCGGCGTCTCGGCATTGGCGCGCACCTTCAGCCGCCGCACCTGGTCGGCCCAGCCCATCAGCGTCGCGAAGTCGCCCGACAGCTGCGGCTCGACCATGGCGACGGGGCCGACGAAGACCTCGCCGGTGCCGCCGTCGATGGTCAGGATCTCGCCGCCGCGCACCTGCACGCCGCCCGAGGACAGCACCTGGTCGTTGTAGTCGACGCGACACGCCGCCGCAGCCGGCCACGCAGGGCCGGCCCATGCCGCGCGCGACGACCGCGGCGTGGCTGGTCATGCCGCCGCGCGTGGTCAGGATGCCCTTGCGCGGCGTGCATGCCGTGGATGTCCTCGGGGCTGGTCTCGATGCGCACCAGGATGACGGATTCGCCCTTCTGCGCCCGCGCCTCGGCCTCATCGGCGCTGAACACCACGATGCCCGACGCCGCACCCGGCGAGGCCGGCAGGCCCTTGGCCAGCACCTTGCGCGTCGCCTTGGGGTCGAGCGTCGGGTGCAGCAGCTGGTCGAGCGCCGCCGGGTTCACGCGCTTGCACCGCCTCGGTCGTGGTCGATCAGCCCTTCGCTGCGCCATGTCCACGGCGATCTTGAGGCGGCCGCCGCGGTGCGCTTCCCGTTGCGCGTCTGCAGCATGTACAGCTTGTTCGCTGCACGGTGAACTCGATGTCCTGCATGTCGGGTAGTGGCGCTCGAGCGTCTCGCGCACCTTCACCAGCTCGGCATAGGCGGCGGGCATCGCCTCTTCCATGCTGCGCTCGCCGGGCTTGGCCTTCAGCTCGGCCATCGGCTGCGGCGTGCGGATGCCGGCCACCACGTCCTCGCCCTGCGCGTTGATCAGGTATTCGCCGTAGAAGATGTTCTCGCCGGTGGACGGGTCGCGGGTGAAGCACGACGCCGGTCGCGCAATCCTCGCCCATGTTGCCGAACACCATCGCCTGCACGTTCACCGCCGTGCCCCATTCGGCCGGGATGTCGTGCAGGCGGCGATAGGTGATGGCGCGCTGGTTCTGCCAGGAGCCGAACACGGCGCCGATCGCGCCCCAGAGCTGCTCCCACGGGTCCTGCGGGAACGGCTTGCCGGTGACCTCGGCCACCATCTCCTTGTAGCCATCGACGACGCGATGCCAGTCGGCGGCGGTGAGCTCGGTGTCCTCGATCTTGCCGCGTGTCGAGCTTGATGTGCTCGATGATCTCCTCGAAGCGGTGGTGGTCCACGCCGAGCACGACCGGCCGTACATCTGGATGAAGCGGCGGTAGCTGTCCCAGGCGAAGCGCGCATCGCCCGAGGCGGCGACCAGGCCCTCGACGGTGTCGTCGTTCAGGCCGAGGTTCAGCACCGTGTCCATCATGCCGGGCATCGAGACGCGGGCGCCGGAGCGCACCGAGACCAGCAGCGGCTTGTGGTGGTCGCCGAACTTGTTGCCGACGGCCTGTCTCGACCGCGCGCCAGCGCCGGCCTCGACCTGGGCTTCCAGCTCGGCGCGGATAGCTGTTCGCCGTTGCTGCGTAGTAGCCAGGTGCAGACCTCGGTGGTGATGGTGAAGCCCGGCGGCACCGGCAGGCCGATCGAGGCCATCTCGGCGAGGTTCGCGCCCTTGCCGCCGAGCAGGTTGCGCATGTCCGCGCGGCCTTCGTTGCGGCCGGCGCCGAAGCTATAGACCCACTGAGTCATCGCGGGCTCCCCTTCAGGCTTCGATCTTGGAGAAATCAGCGACCGCATCCATCGTGGCGCGGAGCCGTGCGAGCAGTTTCAGGCGATTGCGCCGCAGTTCCGGCGCCGGGTCATTGACGATGACCTTGTCGAAGAAAGCGTCAACGGGCGCGCGCAGCGTGGCCATGGCGTCCATGGCGCGCTCGAAATCCTCGGCCGAGAGGTCGAGTTCGATGCGCGTCGGCCGCGTCTTCCAGCGCGGTCGGCCAGGGCTTCCTCCTCCTGGGCCTTGAGCAGGTGGTGCTCATAGCCGGTGTCGAAGGCGTGGCCGTCGCGCTTTTCCTCGATGCGCAGGATGTTGGCGGCGCGGCGATGGGCGGCCAGCAGGTTGGCGCCGGCGTCGGATTCGACGAAGGCGCGCACGGCGGCGGCGCGGCGCAGCAGGCGGTTCAGGTCGTCATCGGGGGCGGCGCCGAGCACGGCGGTGACGACGTCGTGGCGGGTGCCCTCGGCGCGGAGCTGGACGCGGAGGCGGTCGGTGAGGAAGTCGAGACAGGTCCGCTGATACTGCATCCACAGCTTTGTCACGGCCTGGGATCCGCTTAGTGCTGCGGAGTCGTCGTAACTCCGAAGCTGCGCCCTTTGCCGCCGCAACCGCACGGGCCGCCTCGCGCACATCCGCGAAGACCGCAGTTCATCGCGTCATCGAGCGGAGCAAGCAGCGGCAACCGCAGCCCATTCTCCCGCACGATCCGGATGACGCCCAAGCGCCGCACGCCGCAGCGCGAAGGGATCGCCCGACCCGGTCGGCTTCTCGCCCACCGCGAAGAACCCAGCCAGCTGGTCGAGCTTGTCGGCCAGCGCCACCGCGATCGCGACCGGCTCCGCCGGCACTTCATCCGCCGGCCCCGTCGGTCGGTAATGCGCGGCGATCGCTTCGGCGACCGCGGGCTTCTTCCCCTGGCCGAGCGCGTAGTACCGCCCCATCACGCCCTGCAATTCGGGGAACTCGCCGACCATCCCGGATGCCAGGTCCGCCTTGGCGAGCCTCGCCGCCGCGCGCCGCGTCGTCGGGATCGGCGCCGACCGTCGGCGCGATCAGCCGCGCGAGCCGCTCCAGCCGCGCCACCCGCTGCCCCTGCGTGCCGAGCTTCGCGTGGAACACCACGCGTATCGAGCTTCGGCAGGAAGGATTCCAGCGACTGCTTGCGATCCAGGTCCCAGAAGAACCGCGCATCCGACAGCCGCGCCCGCAGCACGCGCTCATTGCCGGCGACGATCGCCGCACCGCCATCGGGCGCGGCGATATTCGCCACCAGCGCGAAGCGCGCCGCGGCCGATCCATCCGCCTGGCGCAGCGCGAAATACCGCTGGTTCACGCGCATCGTCGTGCGCATCACCTCCGGCGGCAGGTCCATGAAGGCGTCGTCGATGCGCCCGAGCAGCGGCACCGGCCATTCCACCAGGCCCGGCGACCTCCGTCACCAGCGCCTCGTCCGGCACCACGGACAGTCCCTCGGCGGCGCACAGCGCGGCGATGCCCTCGCGGATCAGCCGCGCCCGCTCGGCGGCATCGAGCACCACGCGGCGTTCGCGCAGCCCTTCCTGGTAATCCGTCAGCCCGCGCACCGCGAAGGCGCCCGGCGCCATGATGCGATGCCCCTCCGTCAGGTCGCCGGAGGCCAGCCCATGCCCGTCATCCTCGCCCATGCGCGCAGGTCGAACGGCACCACCACGCCATCCAGCACGCACAGGATGCGCTTGAGCGGCCGCACCCAGGGCATCGGCGAGGTGCCGCCCCAGCGCATCGACTTCGCCCAGGGGAAGGCGCGGATGATGGCCGGGATCGCGGCGGCGACCAGCGCGCGCGCCTCGACGGTCTCGCCGGGCTTGGACAGCACCCAGAACTGGCCTTCCTGCGTCAGCATCTCGCGCGCGGCGCCATGCTTGCGCAGGAAGCCGTCCAGCGCCTGGTCGGGGGCGCCGATGCGCGGGCCGCGTTCCTCCTTGCCGGCGCGTGGTCACCGCGTCGCGCAGCAGCACCGCCAGGCCGATCCGCCGCGGCACCGTGGAAGGTCAGCGGCGGCGCCTCGATCAGCGCGGCGCAGCGTTCGGCGAACAGGCGGGACAGGTCCTCCGCCGCGCGCGCCTGCATGCGCGCCGGGATTTCCTCGCAGAACAGTTCGAGCAGGAGTTCAGGCACTAGATGGCAGCCTTCACGTCGGTTCGGGCGAAGTCATCGCCCTTGAACAGCAGGGGTTCGTTGCGCGCCTTGGCCAGCGCATAGGCGAAGCAGTCGCCGAGGTTGAGCCCCGCCGGATGCCGCCCCTTGCCGATAGCGGCGCCAGGCGTCGCGGGCCAGGGCGGCGTGCTCGGCGGTGAACGGCACGATCTCGGCGTCCATCGCGCCGCAGCAGGTCGTCGAGTTCGACACCCATGTCCGGCCCGGTGCGCCCTTCGGCCACCATCGCCGCCTCGACCACGGATGGCGCGGCGACCGCACGGGAGGGTGCGTCGCGCAGCGCCGCCGGCGAAGGCCGGCGGCGTCGGCCTCCTTGAACAGGATCGCGACAGGGCCGAGGAATCGACGATCACCGGGGCAGGCCGTTCTCGTCGTACAGGTCGCGATGGTCGCTCGGTCACACCTGGCGGCACGCAGCCGCGAGGCGCGCTCGGCGATGGCCATGATGGCTGTCGAACATCGCCTGCTTGCGCTGCGTCGCGCTCCGCCTTCTCGCGCTCCAGCCGCGCATGCACCGCCTCGCGCACCGCCCCGGTCGCGGAGGTGCCGAGCAGCGCGGCGAGTTCCTTGGCTTCGGCGATCACCGCCTCGTCCTTGATGTTCAACTGGCCCATGGCGACCTCATGGTAGAATGATGATCTTCATATGGTAGAAAGCCGGCCGCGCAAGCGCAGGAGCTGGCTCACGCCGCTGTCTCCCCCGCCAGCCACGCCTCGCAGCAGCCCTTCGCCAGGGTCGCGCACCCGGCCGATATAGGCCGCCCGCTCCGTCACGCTGATCGCACCGCGCGCATCCAGCAGGTTGAAGCGATGCGATCGCCTTGATGCACTGGTCATAGGCCGGCAGCGCCAGGCCGCTGTTCAAGCAGCGCGGCGCATTCCTTCTCCGCATCCTCGAAATGGCGGAACAGCATGCCGACATCGGCGTATTCGAAGTTGTGCGCGGAGTATTCCTTCTCGGCGCGCAGGAACACCTCGCCGTACTTCACGCCGTCATCGTTGAAGGCGAGGTCGTAGACGTTCTCGACGCCCTGGATGTACATCGCCAGCCGTTCCAGCCCGTAGGTCAGCTCGGCCGAGGGTTTCTCGCAGGCGATGCCGCCGACCTGCTGGAAATAGGTGAACTGCGTCACCTCCATCCCGTCGCACCAGACCTCCCACCCCAGGCCCCAGGCGCCCAGCGTCGGGCTTTCCCAGTCATCCTCGACGAAGCGGATGTCGTGCAGCCCCGGGTCGATGCCGAGCGCGCGGTAGGATTCGATCAGCAGGCCCTGCGGGTCGGGCGGGGAGGGCTTCAGGATCACCTGGTACTGGTAATAATGCTGCAGCCGGTTCGGGTTCTCGCCATAGCGCCCATCGGATGGCCGGCGGGACGGCTGCACATAGGCCGCCTTCCATGGCTTCGGCCCGAGGGTGCGCAGCGTCGTCGCCGGGTGGAAGGTGCCCGCGCCCACCTCCATGTCATAGGGCTGCAGGATCACGCAGCCGCGCTCCGACCAGAAGCGATGGAGGCGCAGGATGATGTCCTGGAAGCTCGGGGGCTTCTGCGGCATGGGGCGGTCCGGGTGTAGCTGGTGTTGTTGCGGTGCACCTATAGGCGCACGGCCTGCAACCGGCAAGAAAACCGCCATCGCGTGACGCCGCGCGCGGCCCCGCTATTCCGCCCGCGACCTGGACCGAAGGAGCCCGCCTTGGACGCCGCCGACCTGATCCGCGCCTATCTCGACGCCTTCAATCGCGGCGACCGCCCCGCCATGCTGGCGCTGCTGGCCGAGGACGTCGCGCATGACGTGAACCAGGGCGGGCGGGAGGTCGGCCGCGACTGCCTTCGCCGCCTTCATGGCGCGGATGGACCGCTGCTATCGCGAACAGCCTCGTGGACATCGTCGTGATGGCGGCACCGACGGCACCCGCGCCGCGGCGGAATTCATCGTCGAAGGCGAATACCTTGCCACCGACGAAGGCCTGCCCGAGGCGCACGGCCAGGCCTACCGCCTGCCGGCCGGCGCCTTCTACGCCATCCGCGACGGGCGGATCGCGCGGGTGACGATGCACTACAACCTCACCGACTGGCTGGCGCAGGTCCACGCGCCGTCGTGACGATGGCGACGCCGCGCCAGCACCACCACCGCCGCCGGCGAGCACCTGCCAGGACGGCACCTCGCCCAGCCAGGTCGCGGCGATCAGCGTGGCGAAGACCGGCTGGATGTAGCCGACCATCGCCGCATCCGCCGCCCGCGCCCGCGTCGCCAGGCCGAGGAACAGCGTCAGCGGGATCGCCGTCGCGAAGATCGCGAGGAACACCGCCAGCACCCAGACCTCGGTCGGCTGCACCAGCACGGCCGGCCCATCCACCGCCAGCGCCAGCCCGCCCGAGACCACCCCCGACACCGCCTGCTGCCCGAGCGCGAGCGCCGCCGCCGGCCCGCGCGGCGCCATGCGCATGTCAGATGGTGCTGAGGGCATAGAAAAAGGTCGCCGCGAGGATCAGCGTCGCGCCGACCGCCGTGCCGCCGCCCAGCCCGCCCGAGCCCACCACCAGCGCGATGCCGAGGAAGCCGACGCCCGACGCCGGCCAGCATGCGCGGCGTCGGCTTCTCGCCCGGCAGCAGCAGCCCGGCGAGCAGGGTGATGATCAACGGCCCGGCCGCCTGCACCAGCGAGGCCGGGGCCGCCTCCATCCGTTGCAGCGCCAGCGGGATCAGCGTGTTCGGCAGCACGCCGGACAGGGTGCCGAGCACCAGCGCGGCCACCGCCACCTGGCGCGTGACGCCGCCCAGCGCGCCGCGCATCCACAGGAAGACGAAGACCACGATCGCCGCGAGCACCCCGCGCAGCCCGGCCATGGCGAAGGGCGACAGGAAGGCCGAGAGGTAGCGGATCAGCGGATAGGCGGCCCCCCACAGCGCGGCGACGGTGATCAGCCGCAGCCACAGCGCCGCCCCGGTCAGCGGCGGCATGGCATGTTCAGGTCCAGCCGAGGAAGCGGCAGAATTCCCGCGCCGGGCGCGCGTTCCGTCACCAGCGTGTTCACCACCGCATCCGGGTCGGCATGGCCGAGCGCGATGCCGCAGACGACGACCTCGCCCTCCGGGATCGGCAGATGCGCGCGGATGGTGCGGTGATGCGAGGCGAAGGCCGCCTGCGGGCAGGTATCGAGGCCCATCCCGCGCGCCGCCACGGTCACATTGCCGAGGAACATCCCGTAGTCGAGCCAGGACCCGATCTCGAGCCGCCGGTCGATGGTGAAGATGATGCCGACCGGCGCGCCGAAGAAGTCGAAGTTGCGCGCGTGCTGCGCCTTCATCTTCTCGTTCTCGCCCCGCGTGATGCCGAGCAGGCCGTACAGGTCCCACCCCACCTTGCGGCGGCGCGAGAGGTAGGGCTCGGGGAAGGCATCCGGGTAGTAGCGATATTCGCTCTCGCCATGCCGCCCGGCCATGTGCTCGGCGACCAGCGCGGCCGACAGCGTCCGCAGCGGCGCCCCGGTCACGGCATAGCCGCGCCAGGGCTGCATGTTGGTGCCCGACGGCGCGCGCGCCGCGAGGTCGAGCAGCCGCTCCACATCCGCCTGCGCGACCGGCGTGGGCAGGAAGGCGCGGATCGAGCGGCGGGAGGCGATCGCCGCCGCGACCGGGTCCGTGCTCACGCGCGATGGGTGTCCGCGAAGGAAACCGGCTTGCCGGCCGGCTTGCCCTGCACCTCATCCTCGCGCATCGCGACATGGCCGCGGATGATCGTCATCGTCGGCCATCCGGTGCAGACGGTGCCGTCGAACGGCGTCCAGCCGGCCGGCGTCGCCAGCCAGTCGTTGCGGATCATGCGCTGGCGCTTGAGGTCGACCAGGGTGAAGTCGGCATCGTAGCCGGCCGCCAGCCGCCCCTTGTTGAGCGCGCCATAGACCCGCGCCGGGCCGGCGCACATCAGATCCACCAGCCGCGAGATCGACAGCCTTCCGCTGGTGACATGATCCAGCATCAGCGGCACCAGGGTCTGCACCCCGGTCAGCCCCGCCGCGGTGTCGGGCCAGGGCCGCTGCTTGGCCGCCAGCGAATGCGGCGCGTGGTCGGAGCCGATGCAATCGACCGTGCCATCGGCCACCGCCGCCCAGGCGGCGTCCAGATGCCGCTGGTCGCGGATCGGCGGGTTCATCACAGCCAGGCCGCCCAGGCGGTCATAGGCCTCATCGGTCTGGGTCAGGTGGTTGAGCAGCACCTCGACCGTGCAGACGTCGCGGAAGTCGCGCAGATAGGCGAGTTCCTCGGCCGTCGAGACATGCAGGATATGGGCGGGCCGGCCGGTCTTGCGGGCGATCGCCATCAGCCGCCTGGTGCCGAGCATCGCGGTCTCCACATCGCGCCATTCCATGTGGTTGCGATGCGGCATGCCGGGGGTGAACATCGGCTTGCGGGCCTGGAGGCGGTATTCGTCCTCCGAGTGGTAGCAGATGCGCCGGCGGCCCGAGCGCATCACGCGCTCCAGGCTCGCATCGTCCTCGACCAGCAGGTCGCCGGTGGAGGAGCCGGCGAAGACCTTCACCGCGCAGACATTCGGCTGCAGTTCGAGTTCCGCCAGTTCGGCGATGTTCTTCTTCGAGGCACCGACATACAGGCCGACATCGCACCAGGCGCGACCGGCGAGGAAGGCGCGCTTCTCGTCCAGGATCTCGCGGCTGATCACCGACTTCGCCGTGTTCGGCATGTCGAACACCGCGGCGAGGCCGCCCAGGATCGCGGCCCTGGTGCCGGTCTCGATGGTCTCGACCGTCGCGTCGCCGGGGTCGCGCAGATGCACATGCGGGTCGATCAGGCCGGGCAGGACATGCAGGCCGGCGCAGTCGATGGTCTCGGCGGCCTCGGCATGGCGCAGGTCGCCCAGCGTGACGATGCGCCCGTCGCGGACCGCGACATCGGCGATCTCGACGCCCCAGGGCGTCACCACATGGCCACCACGGAGAAGGAGGTCGAAGCGTTCGGCGGTCATCGGCGGGGCTCCCTGGCTGGTCGGCTGTCCTTGTCGCATCACGGCCCGCCGCCCGGAAGTCCCGCCCGCCGGATCGCCGGCGCGCCGGCCGCTCGACCGTGGCCGGAAACCCCTCCATGGGACGTGAGGCGAGACGGCAGTTTCGGCATCGGCGCCAGCCTGCGCGCCGTCGGGGCCGGCCGATCCGGCAGGGGGCCGGCCGTGGCGCGATCGCATGGCCATGCAAGACCGGATGGCCAGGCAGGGCAGGGCGCTTCAGGATGCGGGCCTGGCCGCGTCACGCGGCCGTTCCCGTGCGGCGGAGGCTGGAGGGGCCGATGGCGTTGCAGCGGATGCCGGTGGGGCTCGTCTTCGACATGGACGGGCTGCTGTTCGACACCGAGGCGCTGTACCGCGACGCCGCGCGCGCGGCGGCGGTGGCGGTGGGCCGGAGCCTGCCCGACGCGGTTTTCGCGAGCCTTGTCGGCGGCAGCGAAGCGGACAACCGCGCGCGGCTGCTGGGCCATTTCGGCGCGGATTTCGCCGTGGACGCCTTCGAGGCCGACTGGATGCGGCTTTATGCCCTGCGCGCCGGGGCCGGCCCCGCGCTGAAGCCGGGGGTGCGCGCGTTGCTCGGATTGCTGGACGAGATCGGCCTGCCGCGCGCGATCGCCACCTCATCGTCGCATGACGCGGTGCGGCGGAACCTCGCCGCGCACGACCTGTCGGGGCGCTTCGATGCCGTGGTGGCGCGTGGTGATTATGCGCGGGGCAAGCCGGCGCCCGACCCGTTCCTGCGCGCGGCGGAACGGCTTGGCGTGGCGGCGGCTGGATGCGTCGCGCTCGAGGATTCGCCGCATGGCGTCCGCGCGGCCGCCGCCGCGGGCATGACGGTGGTGATGGTGCCGGACCTGGTGCCGGCCGGTCCGGTGGAACACGGCATGTGTGCCTTCGTCGCCGCCGATCTGACGGTCGTGGCGCGGGCGATCCGGGCCATGGCCTGACGGCGGCGGAGCGGGTCGCCGCCGCCGCGGGCCCGTCAGGCCGCCTGCTGTTCGAGCGTCGGCGCCACGTCGGTCAGCGTCACGCGCCGCATGTCGCGCGGATAGGTGGTGTCCTCGAAGGGGCGGGCGCGATGCAGCGTGCAGCGATTGTCCCAGATCACCAGGTCGTGCTGGCGCCAGTTGTGGCGATAGACCATCTCGCGCTGCGTCGCGTGTTCCAGCAGGTCGCGGATCAGCGACATCCCCTCGGGCACCGGCAATCCCTCGACCCGCCCGATATGGGAGGAGAGGTAGAGGCTGACGCGGCCCGAGCCGGGATGGCGGCGCACCAGGCGCTGCTGGACCGGGGCGAAGGCCCGCTTCTCCTCCTCGGTATAGGCATCGAAGCCGAGCTGGGCGCGCGAATAGATCAGCGAATGCCAGGTCGTCATGTCGCGGATCTTCGCCTTGTCCTTCTCGGGCAGCGTGTCCCAGGCGGCGCGCATGTCGGCGAACTCGGTCTCGCCGCCCTCGCGGCGGGATGACGCGCGCATGCAGCATGGAATAGAGCGCGGGCGTGGCCTTGAAGGATGAGTCGGAGTGCCACAGCCGGTTGCCGAGATTGAACATCCGGCGCCGGTCATCCGCGGCGAGCAGCGAGCCATCGACATCGATGTTCGAGATGTCGTTCATCTGCTGGTGCTTCAGCCGGTGCTTGTGGGCATCGACGACGGCGCGCGTTTCCTCGAGCGGACCCAGCGCGCGCCCGAAATCCATCTGCTGGTCGTCATCGAGCGCCTGGCCGGGGAACACCAGCACGGCATAGGTGTCCATGGCGCGATGCACCTCATCGGCCTGCTGCGGCGTGATGGGCTGGCGCAGGTCGATGCCGGTCGCCTCGGCGGCGAACAGCGGATGGAGCGGCTTGAGCGTCAGGGGCATGGGCGGCGGTTCCTCGTCCGTCCCGGTCCGCCCTGGGCAAGGCCCGGCGGCCGGGCTTATGGCGGAAGCGTCGCTCCATGCGCGGCAGGGGTCAAGCGGGCTGGCCGCGCTCCGCCATCATCGTCTCAAGGGCCGCCGGCGGGCCCCGGTCGGTCAGCGCCGCAACTCCATCTGGATCGGCCCTTCCCGATCCCCCCGCGCGAACTGGTCCACCATGGCGTTGCCCGTCTGCCCGAGCGCCGAGGCCGCGCCGGTCCAGACGATCCTGCCCTTGTGCAGCATCGCCGCATCGTCGCCGATGCGCCGCGCGCTCGCCATGTCATGGGTGATCGACACCGCGGTCGCGCCCAGTCGCTTCACGACATCGACGATCAGCCCGTCGATCACCGCCCCCATGATGGGGTCGAGCCCGGTGGTCGGTTCATCGAAGAAGATGATGTCCGGCTGCGCCGCGATGGCACGCGCCAGGCCCACGCGCTTCTGCATGCCGCCCGAGAGTTCCGACGGCGACAGGTCGCCCACCGACGCCGCCAGCCCGACCTGCGCGAGCACCTCGGCCGCCTTGTCGCGGGCCTGGGCGCGGGTGATGCGCTTCTGCGCCAGCAGCTTGAAGCAGACATTCTCCCAGACCGGCAGGCTGTCGAACAGCGCGCCGTTCTGGAACAGCATGCCGATGCGGTCGTTCAGTTCCTCGCGCTCGCGCCGCGGCATCGCCAGGATGTCGCGGCCGTCGATCTCGATCGTCCCGGCATCGGGCGTGATCAGCCCCAGGATGCATTTGATCGTGACGGACTTGCCCGAGCCGGACCCGCCCAGGATCACCATCCCGTGCCCGGCCCGGATGTCGAGATCGACGCCGTCGAGCACGCGCTTCTCGCCGAAGGCCTTGGACAGGCCGCGCAGGCGGATCTTGGGTGTGGCGTCGCTCATCGGGCGAAGAACATCTCGGTCAGCACATAGTCGAAGGCGAGGATCAGGATGGAGGACGCCACCACCGCCGTCGTCGTCGCCGCGCCCACGCCCTGCGCGCCGCCGCGGCTGGTATAGCCGCACCAGCAGCCCATCAGCGTGATGACGAAGCCGAACACCGCCGCCTTGGCGAGGCCCGAGACGACGTCGATCACCTCGAGGAAATCCAGCGTCGCCTTGAGGTAGCCGGCCGAGTTGAAGCCGAGCTTCGTCGTGCCGATCAGCCAGCCGCCCATCACGCCGAGGATATCGGCCACCAGCACCAGGAAGGGCATGGCGAGCACGCCCGCCAGCAGGCGTGGCGTGACCAGGTACTTCATCGGGTTGGTGGACAGCGTCGTCAGCGCGTCGATCTGGTCGGTCACGCGCATGGTGCCGATCTCGGCGGCGAAGGACGCGCCGATGCGCCCGGCCACCATCAGCGAGGCGATGACCGGCCCAAGTTCGCGGGTGATCGACAGCACCACGACATTGGCGACCGCGCCTTCCGCATTGAAGCGCGCGAAGCCGGTATAGGATTGCAGGGCGAGCACCATGCCGGTGAAGATCGCGGTCAGCGACACCACCGGCAGCGAGAAATACGCGATCTCGACCAACTGCCGCAGGAACAGCCGCCCGTAGAAGGGCGGGCGTACCAGATGCGACAGCCCCTGCAGCGCGAACAGCGCCAGTTCGCCGACGATCCGGCAGGCCGACGAGGACGGCGCGGCCGAGAGCCGCGACGGGGTTCAGCACCAGGTCCAATGGATCAGCCCCGCTTGTAGTCGCGCAGATAGCGCGCGCCGAGGCTGGTCAGCACCTCATATCCGATGGTGCCCGCCATCGCGCCGACCTCATCCGGGCTGCACCCATCGCCGCCGATCAGCGTCAGCCGGTCGCCCGGGGCGATCTGCGGCAGGTCGGTCACGTCGAAGGTGGTCAGGTCCATGGATACTCGCGCAACGAGGGGGACGGGTCGGCCATCGAAATCGGCCATGGCGCGGCCCGACAGGCTTCTCAGGTAGCCATCCGCATAGCCCGCCGCAACCGTCGCGATCCGGCTTGGCCGCGATGCCGTCCAGGTGGCGCCATAGCCGACCGGCGTTCCCGCAAGGATGTCGCGGACCTGGAGCACCGGCGCGTCGAGCCGCATGACCGGCCGCATCGGGTTCGGGTGGCCCGGTGTCGGATTGATGCCGAAAAGCGCGCAACCCGGCCGTGCGAGGTCGGAGGCGAAGCCGGCACCGAGGAACAGGCCCGATGAATTGGCGATCGACCGGCGCAGTTTCGGCAGCCCGGCGCAGGCGTCGGCGAAGCGCGCGGCCTGCGCCGCGTTCATCGGATTCGCGGGCTCGTCGGCGCAGGCGAGATGCGTCATCACATAAAGGAGATCGAGCCCCGTCAGCCGATCATGGTCGGCCGACAGCAGTGCCAGTTCCCGCTGATCGAGCCCGAGCCGCGCCATTCCGGTATCGACATGCAGGATGGCGCGCCTTGCCACGCCCGCCGCGCGGCCGGCCGCCGCATGGGCCGTGATGTCGCCCAGCGAGTTCAGCACCGGCGTCAGCCCCGCATCGCCATCCTCACCGGGGGCGAAGCCGCCGAGGACGCCGATCATCGCCCCCGGGCCGATCGCGGCGCGCAGCGCGATGCCTTCGGCCAGCAGCGCGACGAAGAAATGCCGGCAGCCCGCCGCGCGCAGCGCCGGCCCGACCTCGGCGGCGCCAAGGCCATAGGCATCCGCCTTCACCACCCCGGCGACGGCGCCCGGCGCGCCGCGGGCGGCAAGGTCGCGCCAATTGGCGACGATCGCCGGCAGGTCGATCGTCAGCGTCGCGCCGGCGCTCATGCGAGGTCCTTGCGGTAGAGCAGGAAGCCGCCATGCGCGGCCACCTTGTCGTACAGCCGGCGCGCCTGGGCGTTGGTCTCATGCGTATGCCAGTAGACGCGTTCGGCCCCGGCCTCGCGCGCATGGGCATAGAGGGCCTCGATCAGCGCACGGCCGACGCCGCGCTTGCGCAGGTCGGGGGCGGCGAACAGGTCCTGCAGGTAGCAGGTGCTGCCGGCGAGCATCGTGTTGCGATGGAAGATCAGGTGCGCGAGGCCGACCAGCCGCCCCTCATGCACGGCGACCAGCGCGCACATCGGCTCCAGCCCGTCGAAGAAGCGCCGCCAGGTCAGCCGCGTGATCGCCTCGCTCGGCGCGCTCGCCCCCTCGCGGCCATAGAAGGCGTTGTAGCCGAGCCAGAGCGGCAGCCAGGCGTCGTAATCCGCCGGGACCGCCATGCGGACGGTGACGGCCTCAGTCACGCATCGGCTCGTCATGCGTGATGTCGAGGTCGCCGAAGCGGGTGAACTCGGCCTCGAAGAACAGCTTGATGGTGCCGGTCGGGCCGTGGCGCTGCTTGGCGATGATCAGCTCCGCCTTGTTGTGCGCCAGTTCCATGTCCTTCTGCCACTTGTCCACGGCGTCGTGGAACTTCTCGGGGTTGTCGAAGGCCAGTTCCTTGGGCGCGCGCTGCGCCAGGTAGTAGTCGTCGCGATAGACGAACATCACGGCGTCGGCGTCCTGCTCGATCGATCCCGATTCACGCAGGTCGGACAATTGCGGGCGCTTGTCCTCGCGCGATTCGACGGCGCGCGACAGCTGCGACAGCGCGATCACCGGCACCGACAATTCCTTGGCGATCGCCTTCAGGCCCTGGGTGATCATCGAGATTTCCAGCACGCGGTTTTCCGGCCGCGTCCCCGCCGCCGGGCGCATCAGCTGGAGGTAGTCCACCACCACGAGGTCGAGCCCCTTGGTGCGCTTGAGCCGCCGGCAGCGCGTGCGCAGCGCGGAGATGGTGATCGCCGGCGTGTCGTCGATCCACAGCGGCAGGGCCGAGATCTCGCGGCTGACCTCGACGAAGCGGTCGAAGTCGCGCTGGCCGATCTCGCCGCGGCGGATGCGGTCGCCCGAGATGCGTGCCTCCTCCGACAGCAGGCGCGTCGCCAGCTGGTCCGCGCTCATTTCCAGCGAGAAGACCGCGCAGCCGCCGCGCGGGATGGCGTTGGGGTCGGCCTCGCGCGCCGCGCGCAGGATGGATTTCGCCGCGCCGAAGGCGATCTTGGTGGCGAGCGCCGTCTTGCCCATGCCGGGGCGCCCGGCGACGATCAGCAGGTCCGACGGATGCAGCCCGCCCATCTTGGCATCGAGGTCGCGCAACCCGGTCGGCAGGCCCGAGACACCGCCCGGCGTGCTGAATGCCTTCTCCGCATGCTGGACCGCGATGGTCAGCGCGCGTTCGAAGGAGACGAAGCCGCCATCGCCGGCACCGCCTTCCTTCGCCAGGTCGAACAGCGCCTGTTCGGCCGCTTCCAACTGGCCGCGGGCGTCGAGCTCGGCCTCCGCGCCGAAGGCGCGGTTCACCACCACCTCGCCCAGGTCGATCAACTGCCGCCGCAGATAGGCGTCATAGACGACGCGGCCGTATTCGCCGGCATTGATGATGCCGACCATCGCCGACAGGAGCTGCGCCAGGTAGCTCGGCCCGCCGACCTCATCGAGCAGGCCGGAATGCTCGAATTCGGCGCGCAGGGTGACGACATCGGCCAGTTGCCCGGCTTCGACGCGCCGCTGGATGGCCTGGTAGACGCGGCCATGGATCGGGTCGGCGAAGTGTTCGGCGGCGAGGAATTCCGACACCCGCTCATAGGCCTTGTTGTTGGCCAGCAGGGCGCCGAGCAGGGCCTGTTCCGCCGCCAGGTTTGATGGCGGCAGGCGTTGCGAGAGGCCGAGCAGGCCTTCAGTCGGGGCGGGAGCGTCGAAGCTGTTCATCACGGGCGGTATAGCGCGCCGGCACCGATCCGGCGCCTGGCGATTCGCCTGCCGGCCTGGGGATAGCGGGGATGGACGCGCGCGCTCGGCGGTGTGCCTCGGCCTGGACGGCGTTCCGTTCCGCCTCCCACATGTAATCGCGCGTCATCGGCACCGGATCGCCCCGCCGCGCCAACCGCACCTGCCCGACCCATGTGCGCCATGCGACGGAAGGCGAGTTCCGCCCCCACCAGGTAGAATTCGGACATCCGGCAGAAACGATCGTCGGACGGGCTGGCAACGGTGTCGCGGTTGCCGGCGAATCGCACCCGCCAATGGGCGATCGTCTCGGCGCGATGCAGGCGCAGCACGTCGATGTCCGTGATCCAGAGGCCGGCCTTCTCGATGGAGGGCAGGACTTCGGACAGGGCCGGGCAACAGCCGCCGGGGACGATGTGTTTCGCCAGCCATGGGTTGGTGGCACCCGGCCGATGGCGTGGATCGGCGCCGCGCCGTCGTGATGCGCCTGGCGGCCTCGGGGCCGGGTCCGCCGCGATGGTGGCGCTGGCTGCCGTGCCGGATCAGGCGCTTGAGGGCGAGGTGGAACAGCATGCGGGCCTCCTCCAGCCGGGGAGGGACCGCTGCACGCCAAGGCCGGTTCAGGAGAAGATGATCGTGCGGCGAGGCGCCCGCCGGCCCGTCCGGCGGGTGCGGGCGTCGCCTGCGCTGCCGCCCGGCGCATGACCGCGGCAGGATGCGCGCGCCATCGGCCCTGCGCCGATGCACCGGCGGCAAGGCTCCGGCAGGCCCGGAGGAGCAAGGCTCCTCCGGAACTACCTGTCAGTGATCCGCGTCGGCCTGACCGGCCGCGAGTTCCGCCGCGAGTTCGGCCTCAAGGCTCGCCGCCTCGGCCTCGTCCTCGGCTTCCACGCGCTCGCCGCGGGCCTGCTTCTCGGCTTCCTCGACCGAGCGCGCGACGTTCACCGCCACCGGGATGGAAACCTCCGGGTGCAGCGCGACCTGCACGGTGGCGATGCCGACCGTCTTGATCGCATACGGCAGCAGCACCTGCTCGCGCGTCACGGTCAGGCCGGCCTCGATGCACTTCTCGGCGATGTCGCGGGTGGACACGGAGCCGTACAGCGCGCCGCTCTCACCCGCCTGGCGGATGATCGTCACGGTCAGGCCGGAGACGCGCTCACCGATGCGCTCGGCTTCCTCGCGGCGCTTGATGTTCAGCGCTTCCAGCTGGACGCGCTCGCGCTCGAAGCGGGCGAGGTTCTCCTTGTTGGCGCGGATGGCCTTGCCGGACGGCAGCAGGAAGTTGCGCGCGTAGCCGGGGCGCACCTTCACCAGCTCGCCCATCTGGCCGAGCTTGTCCACGCGCTGCATCAGGATGAGTTCGATCATGTTGTGCCTCCGGGCGGGCTCGTGCGCCGCCCCCATTGCTCGTAGAAACCGAAGGCCGTCACCGCGACCGCGGCCGGCACACTAAGGATGACAAGCCCGGTGTAGAACACGCCGAGCATGAAATGGCGGCCGGGACGCCCGGCGGAACGGCGGTGCACGGCGGCGACGCCCTGCAGGAACACCGGCAGCAGCAGGACCAGCAGGACGGACAGGGCGACGACGTCACCCTCCCCGCCGAAGACCAGCCAGGCGGCGGCGGCCGCACCGGGCAATGCCGGATACCAGAAGGGCAGCCGCACCACGCTCCAGTGCGGCGTCGGTGCCAGGGCCACGCCCGCCCGCGACAGGGCGGACTGGGCGGCCGCCCCGTTCACCGAGAGCGAGATCGCCGACCAGAAGCCGACGGCCGCGGCCATCACCTGCACCAGTTCCGCCACCGGGAACTGGTCCGGGGAGGAGCCCATGCGCAGCAGCCCCTGCACGACGGTTGCCCGGATCGCGCCTTCAAGCCCGCCGGGGGTGCCCGCGAGGGCAATCCCGGCCGCCATGATGACGATCGCCGGCCAGATGCCGAGCACGGCCAGCGGCAGCCCGGTCTCGATGCGACCGCGGCGGAAGCCGAGGATGACCATCAGCAGCGCCGGCACCGCGAAGGCGATGAGGAACACCGCCATCGGCAGCATGCCCGCGACCGCATAGTGGATCACCGCCGCCAGGCCCGCTGCCCAGGCCATCGCGGCCGGGCCGAAGCCCAGCCCCGAGGCGAACAGCGGCAGGGGTGTCAGCCAGAAGGCGGCGAAGCCGAGCGGCAGCCCGCGCATGGCCCACAGCGAGAGGATGGCGGCGGTGAGACCCGCCGCCGTTCCCGCCAGCCAACGCGGATTGCCGAGGATGCTGCCCATGACGGATCGCCCCGCCCCCCGTCCTCAGTCGTTGATGACGTAGGGCAGCAGCGCCAGGAAGCGGGACCGCTTGATGGCCTGGGCCAGTTCGCGCTGCTTCTTGCCGGACACCGCCGTGATGCGGGACGGGACGATCTTGCCGCGCTCGCTCAGGAAGCGGGACAGCAGGCGGACGTCCTTGTAGTCGATCTTCGGCGCCTGGGGGCCGGAGAACGGGCAGGACTTCTTGCGCCGATAGAACGGACGGCGGGCGCCAACGGCCGGACGGCGGCCAGCGGGGGTCATATCAGTGGAATCGGACATGCTGGCTTACTCCTCCATCCCGCCGGGACCGTCCATCTCGTCACGCGGACGGGCACGGAATTCCTCACGGTCGTCGCTGCGCTCACGGCCACCGCCGGTGCGCCCGGAACCGAAGCGGCCGGCCGGGCGCGGGCCGCGGAAGCCGCGGTCACGCTCACGGTCGTCGCCACGCTTCGCCAGCACGGCGGAGGGGGCCTCGTCGATCGCCTCGACCCGCACCATCAGGCTGCGCAGCACGTCCTCGTTGAGGCCGAGCTGGCGCTCGACTTCCGGCAGCGCGGTGCCGGGGGCGTCGATGCCAAGGAGCATGTAATGCGCCTTGCGGTTCTTCTTGATCTTGTAGGCGAGGCCGCGGAGGCCCCAATATTCCTGCTTCTTCACCTCGCCACCGCCTTCGGCGATGAGCGCGGTCACCTGCTCGGCGATCGCCTCGACCTGCTGCTGGGTGATGTCGTTGCGCGCGATGAACACGCATTCGTAGAGCGGCATGTGATCTCCCTATGGCTGGCTCAGCCCTGGCCCCGGGACGGGACGCGCAAACGGGCATAGCCGGGCGCGTGCCTCGCACCCGGCAGGGGAGCGCGGCGTAAAGCACGCCGAGGGGGGCGAAGGCAAGGCCCCGCTGTGCCGCTTCAAGGGTGCGCCGCCCGGCGCTTCGTGCTGCACTCCGGTTCACAAGAACGTTCTGGAGGCCATCATGAACCGCCGCAGCGCCCTGATCCTGCCGCTCGCCGCCCTCGCCGCGCCGCGCATCGCCGCCGCGCAGCCCGCCTGGGCGCCCTCGCGCAACATCATCCTGGTGGTCCCCTTCGCCGCCGGCGGGCCCAATGACGTGGTCGCCCGCCTGGTCGCGCCGCACATGCAGGCCGCCCTCGGCCAGAACGTGGTGGTGGAGAACCGCCCCGGCGCCACCGGGGCGATCGGCGCGCGGCTGGTCGCCGCGGCGCCCGCCGATGGCCACATGCTGCTGGTCGCCGCCTCCGGCACCATGACGATCAACCCCGCCGTCATGGCGCGGCCGGGCTATGACCCCGAGAAGGACTTCGCCCCGGTCTCGCTCGCGATGACCGTGCCGAACATGCTGGTGGTCAACAAGGACGTGCCGGCCCACACCCTGGCCGAGACCATCGACTGGCTGAAGCGCGAGGACGGCAAGGCGAATTATTCCTCGGGCGGGGTGGGCTCGACCGAGCAGCTCGGCATGGAGATGTTCCTGCGCGCCACCGGCACCAAGGCGACGCATGTGCCCTTCCCGGGCGGTGCGCCGGCGGTCACCGCGATGATCCAGGGGCAATGCCAGGCGAGCATCCTGAATGCCGCGACGGTGCGCCCGCATGTCGTCTCCGGCGCGCTGCGCGGCATCGCCATCGCCATGCCGCAGCGCTTCATCGGCCTGCCGGATGTGCCGACCATGACCGAGGGCGGCTATCCGCAGGTCGTCTCGGCCTCGTGGTCGGCCTTCCTCGCACCCGCCGGCACCCCGGCCCCGGCGATCGCCCGGCTGCATGAGGTGATCGCCGCGGCGCTGCGCCAGCCCGAGGTGACCCAGCGCCTGACCACCGCCGGCTTCACCGTCAATGCCAGCACGCCGGCCGAACTCGGCCAGACCATCAGCACCGAGCTCGCACGCTGGAAGCGCGTGGTGCAGGAAGCCGGCATCCAGATGAACTGAGGGGAGGGGCGGGGCAGGCGCATCGGGAAGGCCTGAAGGTCCGGCGCCGGCAGGCCCGGCGGTTGACAAGCGCCGCCCCGGGCCGCATCCCGCGCCGCCACACCGATTGAAACAACACGGAAACGCGCGAACATGGCATTCGCCTTCGTCTTCCCCGGCCAGGGCAGCCAGGCCGTCGGCATGGGCCGCGACCTCGCCGACGCCTTCCCGGCCGCCCGCCACGTCTTCCAGGAAGTGGACGACGCGCTGTCGCAGAAGCTCAGCACGCCTCATGTGGGAAGGCCCGCAGGAGGAACTGACGCTGACCGCCAACGCGCAGCCCGCGCTGATGGCCCATTCCCTGGCGGTGATCCGCGCGCTGGAAGCCGAGGGCGGCTTCCGCCTGGCCGGGCGCGTCGCCCTGGTCGCCGGGCATTCGCTCGGCGAATACAGCGCGCTGACCGCTGCCGGCGCCTTCGACGTCGCCACCGCCGCCCGCCTGCTGCGCCTGCGCGGCGAGGCGATGCAGCAGGCGACGCCCCCGGGCACCGGCGCGATGGCCGCCCTGCTCGGCGCCGAGACGCCGCTGGCGCGGTCCATCTGCGAGAAGGCCGCCCCGAACCCCGAGAGCGGCAAGGCCGAGGTGGTGGAGGTCGCCAACGACAATGGCGGTGGCCAGGTGGTGATCTCCGGCGCCAAGGCCGCGGTCGAGCGCGCCATCGAGGTCGCCAAGGCCGAGGGCGTGAAGCGCGCCATGCTGCTGCCGGTCTCCGCCCCCTTCCATTGCGCGCTGATGGCCCCGGCGGCGGATGCCATGGCCGAGGCGCTGGCCAAGGCCGACCTGCGCGCCCCGGCGGTGCCGGTGGTCGCCAATGTCACCGCCGCCAAGGCGATGGACCCGGTCGAGATCCGCGACCTGCTGGTGCGCCAGGTGACCGGCACGGTGCGCTGGCGCGAATGCGTCGCCGCCATGGTGGCGATGGGCTGCGACCGCTTCGTCGAAGTGGGCGCGGGCAAGGTGCTGACCGGCCTGATGAAGCGCAATGCCCCCGAGGCCACGGCGCTCGCCATCGGCACCCCGGCCGATGTCGAAGCCTTCCTGAAGTCGCTGTGATACGCATCGAGCGCTCCGCGGCACCTGATGCGGCGGATGAGGCGGCGATCATGGCCGTCCTCGCCGCCGCCAATGCCGAGGCCGGCTGGCCGCATATCCACGAGCCGGTCCTGCTGCGGCTTCACGACGCCGACGGCGCCGTCATGGGCGGGCTGATCGGTCGCATCTCCTGGCAGTGGCTCTATGTCGCGACCTTGGCTGTCGCGCCCGCGCTGCGCGGCCAGGGATGGGGCCTGCGCCTGGTGGAAGCGGCGGAAACGATGGGGCGCGAGCACGGCTGCATCGGCGCGCGGCTCGACACCTATTCCTTCCAGGCGCGCGGTTTCTACGAGAAGCAGGGCTACGCCGTGACCGGCACGCTCGAGGATTGCCCGCCAGGTCATGCGCGCTACAGCATGGCCAAGCGCTTTCACTGACCCCTTCGCAGACACGACCAGGCCGCCGTGGCGTCACCAGGAGATCGAGAAATGTTTGACCTGACCGGCAAGACCGCGCTCGTCACCGGCGCCACGGGCGGCATCGGCGAGGCCATCGCCAAGGCGCTGCACGCCCAGGGTGCCACCGTCGCCATCACCGGCCGGCGCGAGGCCGAACTCGCCCGCGTGGCCGAGGCGACTGGGCGGCGCGCGCGTGATCATCGCCCCGGCCGACCTGACCGACCCGGCCGCCCCCGCCGCGCTGGTCGAGAAGATCGAGACCGAGGCCGGCGGCCTCGACATCCTGGTCAACAATGCCGGCTTCACGCGCGACATGCTGGCCCTGCGCATGGGCGATGCCGACTGGAACGCGGTGCTGGAGGTGGACCTGACCGCGCCCTTCCGCCTGGCGCGCGCCGCCCTGCGCGGCATGATGAAGAAGCGCAGCGGGCGCATCGTCTCGATCGCCTCCATCGTGGGCGTCACCGGCAATGCGGGCCAGGCGAACTACGCCGCCGCCAAGGCCGGGCTGATCGGCATGTCGAAGTCGCTGGCGCAGGAAGTGGCCACCGCGCGGCGTGACGGTGAACGTCGTGGCGCCCGGCTTCGTCAAGACCGCGATGACCGATGTGCTGGGGGAAGCGCAGAAGACCGCGCTGCTGTCGCGCATCCCGACCCAGCGGATGGGCACGCCCGAGGACATCGCCGCCGCCGTGGTGTTCCTCGCCAGCAGCGAGGCCGGCTGGATCACCGGCCAGACCATCCATGTGAATGGCGGGATGGCGATGATCTGACGGCGGGCGCCGCCCTGGGGCAGGGGGCGCTGCCGCAGGGCCGGGAAATGGTCTAGCCTTCCGGGAAAGTGCCCCTGGGAGGACCACGTCCATGCGCCTGTTCCGCCGCGCCGTCGCCGCGAAGGCCCTTCCGGAAAAAGATGAAGTTCCGTCACTGCTGACCAGTATTTCACAGGTTGGAAACGAGGCAGGCCTTGAATTTTTACTTTTTAAGCCCGAAGCCGAAGTATTGAAGGACTTTTACGCTGAATTGCCGATCACCATGGAATTGTCGGGTTCTTATCACGATTTGGGCGTTTTTTTTGATCAACTGGCAGGGATGCCCCGAATTGTAAATATAAATAAATTTGAAATCAATTCCGACGCTAAAAACGTGAAAAGCAAGAGGAAAATAAAAGGGAAAGGAAAGGGAAAAGCCGGAAGCGAGGAGGAAGGGGACTCTTTTTATTTCCTGCACGGCTGAAACCTATAAGTTCGTGGAATTTATGCCTGATGCCGCAAAGAAGAAGATAAAGGCATAAAGGCAAAAAAGGCAAAAAAGCCAAAGCGAAAAAAACCAAAGAATGAGATAAATTATGGTTAAAATTTATTGCAGCATCGTCATCGGGTTGTTGATTGCATGCCTCATCGGTCCGGTTCAGCGCGCAGATGCATCGAAAGAAAAGATGTATCTCAGCAACCGTGTTAAAATTGTGCGACCGGCAGTTTCTGGAACCGGTGTTGCGATTCCCGCAACCGGTATTCAGGATGTGGGAAAATCTGCGGTTCCGGTATCTGATCCGTCAACTTCTGCACCGGCGACACAAGGATTAGCGACGTCCGGATGCGACAGTTTCAACGACGGTTACTGAATAAACTCCGGATCAGCCAGCGGATCAAATGTCTGAGACGGCAATCAAATCGGAGTTTGCTTCCCTGCTGGGCAGCAAAGAAAAATTTTACTCCCGGAAAGGCCGCATTGATCCCTTTGAACCGTTTCTCCACGAGCCGGAACCCGTCGTCCCGGCTGATATGCAGGCGGAATTGAATCGGCGCGATCCCCGGACCCCCCTTGAAAAAATTGATCTGGCTCAGTTAAAATTAACCGGGGTACTTCGGGCGCAAAGCAAAACCCGTGCGCTGGTGCAGGAGGTTTCCGGCAAAGGATACATCATTGATGAAGGCACATATATCGGCAATAAAGGTGGTCAGGTTTCCAAAATATTAAAAGACCGGATCATGGTTTCTGAAAAAGCTCTGGATGTTTTTGGAAAAATAACCGTACTTGAGAGAGAATTGAAACTTCAGCAATAACCTGGAGAGCAAAACATGTATGATTGTAGTCACATGATATGGGAAAGAAAATTCGGTCGGTCGCTTGGCATGTTAATTTTGGCGCTCCTATTATTAATGGTTGCCGCAGGTTGTGCTTCTGCGCCGGCGGACAAAGAAGCGCCGATGGATCAAGAGACCCAGGCAGTCGGTAAGACCATCACTGCCATTCAAACCGTGGCGACAGCAAGGGCGGATACGGTGATCATCAAAGCGTCCGGTGACCTCACCTACTCGTCAGCGAAACAGCTTGATCCATTGGGCGTGATCCTGTTGTTCCCGGAAACATCGCTCGGTGAACTGGCCTCCGAATACACCCCGGACAACCGGACTATCCGGAGCATCACTCCGTCGCTCTCTCCGGACCAGAAGAATGTGCGTCTGGAAATCGGGCTGAACCTGGATCTCCCCTATGAAGTGATAAAAAACGGCGATGATCTGGAAATTGTTTTTACCCATGAAGAAGAGATCTCCGCCGCTGATGATGCGGCACAGGGTGCTGAATGCCGGCGAAACCAATGCTCGTAAGTGCGCCTGAAAAAGATGCATCCAACCCGGCAGTCGCACAAGGACTATCTCAAAAAGTCTCAGGCAAACCATCCTCCGTCGAACGGATTGATTTTTCAGGCCAGGAAGATGGGAAATCTCTGGTTATTCTTGGAACCACCTATCCGGTGGCTTTTGACGTTCAAAAAATTGGGGATCGGACATTAAAAGTCAGGCTGTATCAATACCCGGCTGCCGGAATTCCGCAAGGACCGCCCCCTCATCACCACCCGTTTTCAAAGCGCAATTGACCGCATCAGTCCGGTTCAGGCAAGAGATACGGTCAATGCAACCGATATCATCATAGAACTTCGCGAGTGGGTTCCCTACCGTCCGGTTCAGGACAAACAATCAATTGACCCTTTATTTTGACGCGTCATCCATCAGCCCAGACCGTTGGATGCCGCCAGCATGCCTTCCTGGCAACAGGCATTAAATGAAAATCCGCCCGCAACCGAACCCCAGCCCCAGCAATTCACGACAATCTCTCAGGTCCAGCCACAAGGGCAGGCAACGCCTGACAATGATATTCCGATGAATTAGAAGAGAAAAAACAATATACCGGTCAGAAAATTGCTCTTGATTTTTATCAAACCGACATCAAAAACGTGTTCAAGATTTTACAGCAGGTCAGTGGGAAAAATTACGCAGTGGATAAAGATGTCACCGGCGAAGTCACCATTTCACTGGAAAAACCCGTGCCCTGGGATCAGGTTCTGGATTTGATCCTTAAGATGAACCAGCTCGGTAAGGTGGAGCACGAAGATATTATCCGTATCGCAAAAACGGCCACATTACAAAAAGAACAGGAAGCGCTTCAGGAAAAAATGAAGGCGATCCAGGCGCGTATTGAACAGGAAAAAACACTGGAACCTCTGGTCACGGAATATATGCTCATCAATTATGCCAACGCTGAAAAAGAAATAGCGCCAAATATTAAGGACATTTTAACAAAAGATCGGGGTTCAATGACCATTGATTCCCGGAACAATCAGATCATCATTACCGATACCCGTGCGATACTCGGCAAAGTAAAGGCAATCATCAACGAGATAGATCGGGTCACTCCCCAGGTGCTCATTGAAGCCAGGATTGTTGAAATCAATGACACGTTTAACCGGGAAATCGGCATGTCCTGGAGCGCCAACGGCGAAGATATCTATAATGAGCAGTCTTGACGGCATGTATTCTTACCATGCGGCCATGAATACCCAGTATAAAGCTGAGAATGCCGGACGCAGGTGAAGGAATTATTGATTTTAATTTTACCCGCCTGAATGCCTGGGGCACGCCTGTTGTTTTAGATGCTGCACTCAAGGCCATGGAGGAAGAAGGCAACGGTAAAATTATTTCATCTCCCAAAATTCTGACCCTTGACAACAAAAAAGCCATTATCCGTCAGGGTTTGAGAGTCCCCTATCAGACCGTCGACCAAAATGGTCAGATTAACACAGAATTTCAGGATGTGGATTTGTCTCTGGAAGTAACGCCCCTTGTCACACCCGATCAACGCGTATCCATGAAGATCAAAACCACCAAGAATGATATCGTTGACCACCCCGGCACCGCGGGC
>CAVSZN010000022.1:0-58819 GCA_963732425.1 uncultured Alphaproteobacteria bacterium | reverse complement strand
TTGAAGCGGATGGTGGTGCCGCGGCGGTTCTGCACCGGCCCGGCATTCTTCAACTTCGTGACCGGCTTGCCGCGTTCGTAGGATTGCGTGAACAGCGTGCGGTCGCGCGCGACCTCGACATCCAGCCGCTCGGCCAGCGCATTGACCACCGAACTGCCGACGCCGTGCAGGCCGCCCGAGGTGTCATAGGCCTTGCCGGAGAACTTCCCGCCCGAATGCAGCGTGGTGAGGATGACCTCCAGCGCCGACAGCTTCGGGAATTTCGGGTGCGGGTCGACCGGGATGCCGCGGCCGTTGTCGCGCACGGTCAGCCAGTTGCCGGCGGACAGCGTGACGTCGATGCGGTCGGCATGGCCGGCCACCGCCTCGTCCATGGCGTTGTCGATGACCTCGGCGGCGAGGTGGTGCAGCGCGTTCTCGTCGGTGCCGCCGATATACATCCCCGGGCGCCGGCGGACGGGTTCCAGCCCCTCCAGCACCTCGATGTCCTTGGCGGAATAGCCTTCGCCCTGCCCGGCGGCGCCCTTCCGCGCGCCGCCCCGGCCGAACAGATCGTTCATGTCTTGTTCCCCTAAGGCCGCCGAGGATACCGACCTCGGCGCCGGGAAACAACGCGGCGCGCGAGTCGCCCCTCACACCACGCGGGTCAGCACGCCCTCGGCCTGGCCCAGGTTGAATTCAAGGCCATCCTCGGTCCAGGCGAGATCCATCGCGCCATCAGGCCGCGGTGCGCGGGTCACCTGAGCCGCCGACCGGCCCGCGGGCCGCGGAGCTGGAACCCTTCCAGCAGCCGGAAGCGCCAGGCCCGGTCCTGCGGGGCGACGATGTCGGAGGCGCGAGCCACCATGCCGCGGCCGCCCCTGGCATCCACCGCGATGACGGCGATGGTCAGGCGCCGAGTTCGAAGCCCGACACCGCGGCCTCCCGCGCCAGGCCCAGGCTCTCGGCGAAATTGTCGCGCCGGGCGATGTTGGTGGCGACCAATTGGCGCACCACCGCGCCGCGGCCGCCGGCCGCGGCCGGGGCGGCGCGCTCGGCGATCTGGAAGGCGCCGGTCGGCGCATAGCCGCGCAGCCCGCCCTGCCCTTCCACCAGGGCGAAGCCCGATTGCGCCGGGCGCACGCTCACCGCCTGGCCGGCGGCGACGCGGCCGATCTCGGGCGCGCCGGCCTCGGGGCGCAGGCGCAGCGGCACGGTGGCGGCGGCGACCACGCTGCGCGTCGCGCCGGTTTCGGCGCGGGCGCGGCGGGCGGCCTCGCGCGAGCCGGGTGCCGCCGCTTCCACCGCGGCATCGCGCTGGGCGGTGCGGGCCTCCAGCGCGTCGAGCACCGCCTGGGCGCGGGCGAGGTCGCGCTGCAGCCGTGCGCGCAGCGCCGCCATGCGGGTCTCGGCCGTCTGCGCGCGGCACGCGGTTGGCGGCGAGTTCGGCGCGGATCGTCCGCGCCTCGATCCAGCGGCAATAAAGCAGCGCGTCGAAGGCGATCTGCACCGAATCGATATCGGCATTCTCCTGCCGCAGCGTCGATTCCAGCCCCGCGCCGGGGGCCGCTGCCGCACGGCTGAAATCGGTCGCGACGGTGCCGCGCGGCATCTGGCCCGGATCGGTCCAGCGCCCGGCCGGGGCCAGCAGCGCATCGCCCGATCCATTGAAACTGCTGACCTGGCTGCGACATCCCTCGCCGGCGTCGACCGGCGCCGAGATCGGCGCAGCCGAGCAGGGCCAGCGCCATCATGCCTGGCGCGGCGTGTCGCAGAAGGGTCATGCGTGGCGTCCTGTCTATTCCCATCGCCCGTTCAGCGCGCACCATTTGTCGTCGGTGGAATCGTCGGTGACGCGGCAGAACAGGCAGTTGAAGGTCGTCAGCCCCGGGGCCGCCTTCGTTACCTCGGCAATGCAGGACTTCAACGAGACGCCGGCGTGGAACCAGCGGTTGCGCACGGTCACCATGACGATACCGAGGTCATTGGCCACGGCCTGCGTGCCGGCGTAGTTCATCTCGCGTGAATCGGCGTAGCCGGTGTCGCCGGTCAGGTGGCGGCCCTGATCCTTGGTGAGGATGTAGTTCACGCAGGTTTCGCCCGGCCCATAGGCCTGGTCGTCGGTTCCGCCGTGGGCGATCGGCGCCTGGTCGCGCAGGAAGGTGCTGTCCCATCCCAGCGTATAGCCATGGGGCTGGTAGAAGTTCACCGTGACGCCCGGCGGCACCTTGAAGGTATCGTTGTCGAAGAAGAAGTCGTCCTCCATCGCGCCGCCATGCGCGGTCACGAAGCATTCCGTCGCGCCCGTCAGGTCGCCGACGATGTAGAAATTGGTGGTGGTCGCCACCGGTGCGCCGCCGGACGACCACTGCATGCTGGGCTGCTTGTGGATATTGGTCGCGAGGTTGTCCCGCCAGGTCGCGAAGACGGTTCGCAGGCTTCCCATGGCGCTATCCCCCCTCTCTCGGCGCGACACTCGATCACGCCGCGCCGGGCGAGGCAATAATCGCCATCACGCCCGGCGGCGCGGCCTCAGCCGAGATGCGCCTCCAGCATCCACAGCGCCTTGTCGAGCGTGCGCGACTAGCCGGTCAGCAGGTCGGCGGTGTCGGCATCGCCGGCCTCGTCCGTCTCGTCGATCGCCATCGCGAACGGTCTTGGCGAGCGCGGCGTACCGCTTGGTCAGCGCCTTCACATGCGTCGATGCCGTCGCGCAGATCGGCCGGATAGGGTTCGAGACGCGACTTCTCGCCGATCATCTGGGTGGTGCCATCCGGCGTGCCGCCGAGTTGGACGACCCGTTCGGCGATGTCGTCGGTCACCGCGCCGAGCTGGTCGTAGAAGGTCTCGAACAGCGCGTGCAGGGCGGCGAAATGCGGGCCGCGCACGGTCCAATGCGCCATGCGCACGCCGTTGGTCAGGTCGATCGTGTCGGCCAGCGTGGCATTGAGCACGCCGACCGACGCCTCGCGCACATTGGCGCCGAGGTCGTTGCGGGTGGCATGCAGCTTCGGGGCCTTGGATTTCGCCATGGCAGTGGTCTCCTCGATGCTGGTCGACATGGGAGGCAAACGGCGAGATCGCGTCAAGGTTGCACCGTCAGGTAGCGCGCGGCCTCCGGCGCGCCCTCACCCACCTGGAAGCCGGCGGCGCGGGCCAGGACGTTGCGGTCGGCGACATCGAGCCGGCCGGCCTCGCGCAGATGCTCCGTCCAGGATTCGACGGCCCAGAGTTCGATCCAGCGTTCGGGATGGGCGACATCCTCCAGCAGGCGCCAGGCCACCGCGCCGCAGCGCAGGCGCACCCGCCGCGATTCCTTCATGGCGGCGAGGAAGGCGGCCGCGATCGGCCGGGTCCACCGTGTAGCGCACCACCTCGAGCACCCGCCCCGAATGCTCGTCGAGGATGTTGCGCAACTCGGCGGCCGGCGCCTCGGGCAGCGGCATGGCGACGCGCGGCGCCTCGGTGCGTCGTCGCGGTGTCGAGCCGCCAGCCGCGCACGCCGATCGCCGCGGCGGTGCAGATGGCGGCGGCCAGCAGCAGCGCCGGCTCGATGCCGAAGGTGTTGCCGGCCCAGCCCCACAGCACCGCGCCGGCCGTCATCGCGCCGAAGAAGCACAATTGGTAGATGCCGATCGCCCGCGCGCGCACCCAGGCCGGGGTGGCGAATTGCGCCGCCGCCTGCAAGGTGGAGGCAGCGGCGAGCCAGCCGGCGCCGAACAGCAGCATGGCGATGCCCGCCGGCACCCAATGGCTGGACACGCCGAGCATCGCGAGCGCGGCGGCCGAGACCAGCGAGAAGGCGGTGACCATCGCCCCGCGCGTCGGCAGCCGCACCCGCAGCGCCGGCAGGGCGAAGCCGGTCGCCACCGCGCCGACGCCCATCAGCCCCAGCATGGCGCCGATAGGCTTCCGGCCCGAGGCCGAGTTTGTGGCGCACCACCAGCGGCAGCATCCCCCACACCGCCGAGGTGAAGAAGAAGAACATGCAGGCGCGCAGGATGGTGGCGCGCATCGCCGGGCTGGCGGCGACGAAGCGCAGCCCGGCCCGCATGGCGGACAGGAAGTGTTCCGGCGGCATCGCGCTGCGCGGCGCTTCCCGCTTCCAGAACAGCAGGGCGAGCAGCAGCGACAGGAAGCACAGCGCATTGAGCGCGAAGGCCGCCTGGGTGCCCGCCAGCGCGATGGCGAAGCCGCCGATCGCCGGGCCGACGGCGCGCGAGAGGTTGAAGCCGATGCCGTTGAGCGCGATCGCCTGCACCAGGTCCTCGCGCGGGACGAGTTCCGGCGTGGTGGCGGCCCAGGCGGGGAAGTTCAGCGCATTGCCCATGCCGATGCAGAAGGTGAAGAACAGCAGCCCCCAGGGCCCGATCACGCCCGCCCCAGGTGAGCAGGGCGAGCAGCGTCGCCACCGTCAGCACCCAGGCCTGGGCGCCGATCAGGTAGATGCGGCGGTCGATGATGTCGGCCAGCGCGCCGGCCGGCAGCGCCAGCAGGAACACCGGCAGCATCGAGGCCGCCTGCACCAGGGAGACCATGACCGGCGATGGGTCGAGGCTGGTCATCATCCACCCCGCCCCGGTGTTCTGGACCCACAGGCCGATATTGGCGGCGAGGTTGGCCCACCAGAGCAGGCGGAAGGCCGAATGGCGAAGGGGCGCGAAGGCTGCGGGCATCGGGCCAAACTGGCAGAAGCCGCGCGGTGACGGGAACGCCTTCTGCGTGCTGGCGCGACGGGGGCCGGCCTCGGATAACCTCGGCGGCCATGGCGGACCGCATCGCAACCTATGCCGAATTCTGGCCCTACTACCTGCGCGAACACGCGAACCCGCTGACGCGGAACATTCACGCGCTCGGCACGGCGGTCGGGCTGGTGCTGCTGGTGGCCGGGCTGCTCGCCGGGCCGTGGTGGCTGGTGCCGCTCGCGGTCGTGGTGGGCTACGCCTTTGCCTGGGGCAGCCACATGCTGGTCGAGCGCAACCGCCCGGCCACCTTCACCTATCCGGCCTGGTCGCTGTTCTCGGACCTGCGCATGGCGTGGCTGATGGCGACGGGGCGGCTGGGGCCGGAACTGGAGAAGGCCGGGCTGCGCTGAGAGGTGGTGGCGCATGCGCCACGCGGCGCATTCCCGCAGGCCGCACCGGCCCGCGCCGCCGCTCGGCGATGCTCACCTGGATGAGCGGATGCAGGCCGATGACGGCCCTCTCAAGCGCACCCGGAGGCGGCCGGCGGCCGCGTCAGTCCCGACGCTGCCGCGGCCGGGCATGACGCGATGCGCAACCGAGCCGCCTGATCCCGTAAGCCGCGCCCGATCTGCCCGGCGCAGCCGCGAACAGGGCCGGACCGCCCGTTCAGTCGAGCGTGGTGGCCGGGCCGGCGGGCCGCGCCGTGCGGTTCCAGATGCCGCGGATCTGCTCGCTGACGCCGACCGGGTTGGCGATGCCGCGCAGCACATGCGTCTCCTCCGACCGGCCTTCCATCGCCTTCACCACGATGTCGCCGATGCCGACCAGGCGGTGATAGAGGCTCTGCTTCACCACCACGTCGCGGATGCGGAAGATCTCGATGTCGTCGCGCACCTTGGTCCAGAAGCCCTGGGTCAGGGTGATGCGCTCATTCGTCAGCACGATGCGCTGCCGGCCGATGAAGGGCAGCCCCAGCATGACGACGGAGAGCACGAGCCAGAGCGGCCCGTAGGAGCGCTTGGTCTCCCGCGCTTCCAGGATGACGGTTTCGGACATGCGATGATCCCTGCCTGCCCTCGCGCATTACGGCCTGCGGCCCCGCGCGGCAACGGGGGATGGATTGGCGCGGCGACGGGCGGCGGGCGGAAGGCGCTTGCCGATCAGCCTGACGCAGGTGAAAGAAAAATCTTTCTTTGAATCGGCCTATTGCGAGGCTATTCAGAAGAAAGTATTTCTCTGACATCACGACATCAGCCGGACCGCCCCCATGCCGCAGATCTTCGTCATCCACGAGAACGACGCCTGGCTCGCCCCGCTGCGCGCCTCCTTCTTCGCCGCCGGCGCTGGCGCATGAGGAATGGCACCTCGACCGCGGCCTGGTCGACCTGACGCGCCCGCCGCCGGCCGGCGTCTTCTACAACCGCATGTCCGCCTCCTCGCACACGCGCGGGCATACCTACGCGCCGGAATACGCCGCCGCGGTGATCGAATGGCTGGAACGCCACGGCCGCACCGTGGTGAACGGCCGGCGGGCGCTGCAACTCGAAGTCTCCAAGGTCGCGCAGTATGAGGCGCTGGCCGCGCACGGCATCCCGACCCCGCCGACCGTCGCCGTGGTCGGCGAGGAGCATCTGCGCGAGGCCGCCGCGCGCATCGGCTTCCCGCTGATCCTCAAGCACAACCGCGCCGGCAAGGGCCTCGGCGTGCAGCTGGTGAACAGCGCCGCGGCGCTGCAGCAGGCCATCGCCCGCATCGCCGCGAATGAGGACCCGCACGGCGCCCCGCGCGACGGCATCTGGCTGGTGCAGCGCTACATCGCGGCGCCCGAGCCCTTCATCACCCGTGCCGAATTCGTCGGCGGCCGGTTCCTCTACGCGGTGCGCGTGGACACCTCGGAGGGCTTCGAGCTGTGCCCGGCCGATGCCTGCGCCATCCCCGAAGGCGCCGCCTGCCCCGCCGTCGCGCCGGGCGAGAAGTTCCGCATCCTCGACGGCTTCACCCATCCGCTGATCCCGCGCATGGAGGCCTTCCTCGCCGCCAACGGCATCGGCGTCGGCGCGATCGAGTTCATCACCGACGCGCGACGGCCAGACCTTCGCCTACGACGTGAACACCAACACCAACTACAATGCCGAGGCGGAGCGCCGCGCCGGCGTCTCGGCCACCGATGCCGGTGGTGCGGCACCTGGCTGGCGCTGCGGCCGCGGGCGGCGGAGGCGGCCTGATGCTGCGCCGCGCCCTGCTGGCCCTGGCGGCGGGCCTCGCCCTCACCGGCGCCCGCCATCGCCGAGGACGACCGCGCGGAACACGCGCCCGATCCGCTGGCTGGTCGGCCTGCCCGCCGGCAGCGGGCCGGACATGCTGACCCGGCTGCTGGCCGAACGGCTCTCACCCCTGCTGGCCCGGCCGATCGTGGTCGAGAACCGCCCCGGCGCGGCCGGCAACCTGGCCGCGCAGGCACTGGCGCGGGCGCCGCGCGGATGGGGCCACCCTCGGCACGCTGCTGGCGGCGACGGTGTCGATCAACCGGCACCTGTATCGCGAACTCGGCTTCGACCCGGCGAAGGACTTCACGCCGATCAGCGATTTCGCCTCCTTCCCCGGCGTGCTGGTGGTGCACCCTGCGCTGCCGGTCGAGACGCTGGACGACTTCGCCGCCTGGGTGCGGGCGCAGCCGCGCCCGCCGCTCTGCGCCACGGGCGGGGCGGGCGTGGTGCCGCACCTGGCCATGGCCTGGCTGATGCGCGAGGTCGGCGGCCGCTGCGAATTCATTCACTACCGCGGCAGCCCGGACGCGCAGCGCGACCTTATCGCCGGGCGGGTACCGGTGATGATCGACGGGCTGCCGACCTCGCTGCCCGGCATCTCGGGCGGGCGGACCCGCGGGGTGGCGGTCACGTCGCTGCAGCCGAGCGCGCTCGCGCCGGAACTGCCGACCATCGCCTCCCGCCTGCCGGGGTTCGAGGCGCTGTCCTGGATCGCGGTCGGTGCGCCGGCCGGCCTGCCGGAAGCGCAGGCGGCGCGGATCGAGGCGCCGTGGCCGAGGCGATGGGCGACCCGGCCCTGTTGGCGCGGTTCCGGGCGCTGGGGGTGGAGCCGGCGGCTTCCGGACGGGTGGCGCTGGCGGCACGCATCAGCGCCGAGGATACGCGCTGGGGCGCGCTGATCCGGGAGGTCAGGATCACGCTGGAGCCTTGACGCGCCGGCGTGCCGGAAACGGATGCACGGCGGGTCTTGGAGGGGCGCCGCCCCTCCAAACCACCCCGCCAAAGGCCAGGGGGCCTTTGGAATGCCAATTCCTGGCGTTGGACACGGCAGGCAGCACCGGTACGGCACAACGCAAAGCGTGACGGTGTCCAACGGACCCTGGCCTTTGGCGGGGCGGCTCCGGAAGGGGCATGGCCCCTTCGCCCTTAAGCAGCCAGCCAGGCGGCCAGCGCGGCGTTCACCGCCTCGGGCGTCTCCATGGTCGGCAGATGCCCCGCATCGGCGAAGTGCCGCAGCCGCGCACCGGGGATCAGCGCGGCCATCTCGGCGGCCAGCGGCGGCGGGGTCAGCGCGTCGTCCTGCGCCCACGCCCACCAGCGTCGGCACCGCGATGCGCGCCAGGTGCGGGCGCGAATCGATGCGATGCATGATCGCTTCCTGCTGGCGCAGGAAGGCCTCCTTGCCGACGCGCTCGGCCATCTCCATCACCTCGGCCGCGAGCGGGCCGTCGAGGCGCGAGGGGTGGATCAGCGAGGGCAGCAGCCGGGGCGTCACGCCGCGGAACTGCCCCGACCGCGACAGCGAGATCAGGCCGCGCCGGCGGCGCTTCTGTTCCTCCGTGTCGGCGCGGGCGCCGGTGTCGAGCAGCGCGAGCCGGGTCACCCGCCCGGGCGCCTGGCGCATGATCTCGAGCGCGACATAGCCGCCCATCGACAGGCCGGCGAGCGCGAAAGGTCCATCCAACGCCGACAATGGCGCGCGCGGCCATCGCCTCGATGCGGTCATCGAGGGTGAGGTCGGCCACCACGGGCCTCGGCGAGTGGCGCGAGGGCATCGGCCTGGTCGCGCCACAGCCGGGCGTCGCACAACAGGCCAGGCAGCAGGAGAAGCGCGAGGCTTGGCGGTCATGGCTTGGCTCTATCGCGGCGCGCCGGGTCCGTCCATGTGCCAGGCGCGGCCCGTCGAGGCGCGGAAAACCTTGATCTTCGCCGTAAAGCGGCGCATATCCGGCGCGCTCGTGGATTGGCGGGCCGGATAGCCGGCCCCGGAGTGCGCCCCGCCGGGGCTCGGCCACCCACCGCATCCCCGCTATCGGCCCGGCTTTGCCGCGCCCATGGAAAAGAGCAACGTTGAACGAGCTTCCCCTTACGGCCGCGGAAGCGGCCGACGCCCCGGCTCAGCCGGCCCCCGCCCCCAAGGCTGCCGCGGCCAAGGCCGTGCGCGAGAAAGGCGCGGCCAAGGCCGCGCCAGAAGCAGCCGCGCCAGAAGCACCTGCCGCTGAAGCCGCGCCGGATACGGCCGTCGAAGCCGCGCCGGATACGAACGTGGCTGATGCCGCGTCCGGTTCGCACGCCGCCCGAGACCAGCGCCGCCGAGACCGCGCCCGAATCCGCAGCCCGCCGCGGCTGCCGCCGAGGTCGTGGAGCCCGGGCCGGCCGCCGGTTCCGCCGAGCCGGACGATTATGCGGAGGACGATGTCCCCGAATATTCCGAGGAGGAGGAGGACGAGCCGGAGCGCCCGCGCACGACCTTCGCCGATATCGGCCTGTCGGAGGAACTGCTCCGCGCCGTCTCGGAATCCGGCTACATCCACCCCACGCCGATCCAGGAACACGCCATCCCCTGGGTGATGATGGGCCGCGACGTGCTGGGCTGCGCGCAGACCGGCACCGGCAAGACCGCATCCTTCGTGCTGCCGATGCTCGACATCCTGACCGGCAGCCGGGCCAAGGCGCGCATGCCGCGCTCGCTGATCCTGGAGCCGACGCGCGAACTGGCGCTGCAGGTCGCCGAGAATTTCGAGAAATACGGCAAGTACCTCAAGCTCAACCACGCCCTGCTGATCGGCGGGGAGAGCATGAACGACCAGCGCGACGTGCTCGAGAAGGGCGTCGACGTGCTGATCGCCACGCCGGGCCGGTTGCTCGACCTGTTCGACCGTGGCCGCATCCTGATGGCGGATGTGAAGCTGCTGGTGATCGACGAGGCCGACCGCATGCTGGACATGGGGTTCATCCCCGATGTCGAGCGCATCGTCTCGCATGATCCCGAAGATCCGCCAGACGCTGTTCTTCTCCGCCACCATGGCGCCCGAGATCCGTCGCCTGGCCGATGCCTTCCTGTCGAACCCGAAGGAGATCAGCGTCTCGGCGCCGGCCTCCGTCGCGACGACGATCACCGCCGGCGCTCGTCTATCGTGCAGCCGCACGACAAGCGCGAGGCGCTGCGCCGCATGATCCGCATCGAGAAGGTGCAGAACGCGCTGATCTTCTGCAACAAGAAGATCGAGGTCGACATCCTCTACAAGTCGCTGAAGAAGCACGGCTTCAGCGTCGGCGCCCTGCATGGCGACATGGACCAGTCCACCCGCTTCGCGACGCTCAACGCCTTCAAGGCGAACGAGCTGCAGCTGCTGGTCTGCTCGCGACGTCGCCGCGCGCGGCATCGACATCGGCGGGCTGAGCCACGTCTTCAACTTCGACGTGCCGTTCCGCGACGAGGACTACGTCCACCGCATCGGCCGCACCGGCCGCGCCGGGCGCGAGGGCCACGCCTATACCATCGCGACCGCCGATGACGCGCGGAACGTCGCGGCGATCGAGAAGCTGACCGGCGAGCCGATCCCGCGCATGGTCGGTCGAGGGTCTCGACATCGTGCCGGAGGAGGAGATCGAGGAAGCGCGCAACGCGCCCAAGGGTCGTGGCCGCGGTCGTTCCGCCGCCCCGGCTGCCAAGGGCCGCGGTGGCGAACGTCGCGAAGGTGGGCGCCCGTCCACCCGCCGCGACGGGCCGGCGCGCGAACGTGCCCCGCGTGGCCGGCCAGCCGCGAACGCGATGCCGCCCCGCGTGAGCGCGAGGACAGCGTCGAGGAAGCCCCGCCCGCGCCGTGAGCGCGCCGAGCGTCCCGAGCGCACCGAACGGAGCGAGCGTCCCGAGCGCAGCGAGCGCCCCGAGCGGAGCGAACGCTCCGACGCGGCGAGCGCAGCGCGCGCATCGAGCGCGAGACCGCCGAGCCGGCGCGCACCGAACGCGAGCCGCGCCGCGAACGCGAACGCGACCGCGACACCGCGCGGCGAACGCCGCTATCGCCAGGAGGATCTCGGTCCCGTCGGTGATGGGCTTCGGCGATGCGGTGCCGGCCTTCATGCTGATCCCGCTGCCGCGCCCGCGCGCCGAGAAGCCGGCCGAGGCCCCGATCGCCGACAGCGCGCCCGAGACCGAGGCCGCCTGAGACAGGCGCCGGGCGCAACCCGCCCGGCTTCAACATTGCCCGAATGCCGGACGGATCCCATCCTGCCGGCCGTATGCCGGAGGACGCACCATGAACGTCGTCACCAAGCCCGCCCGCGCGCAATTCGTCTGGGACGACCCGCTGCTGCTCGATGAGGCGCTCACCGAAGATGAGCGCATGATCCGCGACAGCGCGCGCGACTTCTGCCAGGACAAGCTGATGCCGCGCGTGCAGGAGGCCTTCCGCAAGGAGCACTTCCACCGCGAGATCATGAACGAATTCGGCGAGATGGGCTTCCTCGGCGCGACGCTCGACAGCCATGGCTGCGCCGGCGTCGGCTACGTCTCCTACGGGCTGATGGCGCGCGAGGTCGAGCGCGTCGATTCCGGCTATCGCTCGCGCGTTCTCCGTGCAGTCCTCGCTGGTGATGTTCCCGATCCATGCCTTCGGCTCGGACGCGCAGAAGGACAAGTTCCTGCCCAAGCTGCGCACCGGCGAATGGGTCGGCTGCTTCGGCCTGACCGAACCGGATGCCGGCTCCGACCCGTCCTCCATGCGCACCCGCGCGAAGAAGGTCGATGGCGGCTACCTCGCTGTCGGGCTCCAAGACCTGGATCACCAATGCGCCGATCGCCGATGTCGCCGTGGTCTGGGCGAAGGATGACGAGGGCGTGCTGCGCGGCTTCGTGCTCGAACGCGGCATGAAGGGCCTGTACCTTCCCCAAGATCGAGGGCAAGTTCTCGCTGCGCGCCTCGGTCACCGGCATGATCATGATGGATGACGTCTTCGTGCCGGAGGAGAACAAGCTGCCGGGCGTGAAGTCGCTGGCCGGGCCGTTCCAGTGCCTCAACCGCGCGCGCTACGGCATCGCCTGGGGCTCGCTCGGTGCGGCCGAGGATTGCTGGCACCGCGCGCGCGACTACACGATGAACCGCAAGATGTTCGGCAAGCCGCTGGCGGCGACGCAGCTCATCCAGAAGAAGCTCGCCGACATGATGACCGAGATCACCCTCGGCCTGCATGCCGTGCTGCGCGTCGGCCGGCTGATGGACGAAGGCAAGGCGGCGCCGGAGATGATCTCCCTGGTGAAGCGCAACAATTGCGGCAAGTCGCTCGACATCGCCCGCGTCGCCCGCGACATGCATGGCGGCAACGGCATCGTCGACGAGTATCACGTGATCCGCCACGTCATGAACCTCGAGACGGTCAACACCTACGAGGGCACGCATGACGTCCATGCGCTGATCCTCGGCCGGGCGCAGACCGGGCTGAACGCCTTCGGCGGCTGAGGTCGCGGCCGGGCGGGACCGGGCGATGTGCCGACCGGATCGGAGCTGCTGACGATCGAGCGGACCATCCAGATGGCCATCGCGCCCGCCTTCCTGCTGGCCGGCGTGTTGTCCCTGCTGACGCTGCTGACCAACCGGTTGCAGCGCCTGACCGACAGCCATGCGGCGATGACCGGCGACGACATCCTGGTCGCCGCCGAACGTCGCCGGATGGTGCGGCGGGTGGCCTTGACCCACCGGGCCATCACCTTCGCCATGATCGCCGCGGTGCTGCTCTGCGTCCTGGTGATCGCCGGCTTCCTCGAGCCGCTGGCCGGGGTCAAGGCCGGGCTGCACATCGTGGTCCTGCTGGTCGGCGCCATGACGATGCTGACCGGGGCGATTGTCTCCTTCCTGCTGGAAGTGCTGCTGAGCGCCGCCAACCTGCCCCTGAAGGCGGAGTAGCCGGCGCGTCCCTCCGGCGCCCTATCCCTCCCGACAAGGCCTTCCACGCCATGCGCCTGACAGTGACTGCCATCGGCGCCGGTGGCGACGGCATTGCCCGCACCGATGCCGGCCCCGTCTTCATCCCGCGCGCCCTGCCCGGTGAGGTCGTGGAAGCCCGCCTGGCCGGCAAGCGTGGCGACGGCCAGTCGGGCGTGGTCGAGGCGATCCTCACCCCCTCCCCCGACCGCGTCGCCCGCCCTGCCCGCATTTCGAGCAGGGCTGCGGCGGCTGCGCCGTGCAGCATTGGGCCCCCGCCGCCCAGGCCGGCTGGAAGCGCGACCGGCTGCGCGAGGCGCTGTCGCGCGCCGGCTACGCCGATGCCGTCGTGGCGGAGACCGTGACCACCCCGCCCGGCCGCCGTCGCCGCGCCGATTTCGCGGTGCGGCGCGGGCCCGATGGCGTCGCGCTCGGCTTCCACCTGGCCGGCAGCGCGCAGGTGCTCGACATCGCCGGCTGCGCCGTGCTCGACCCGCGCATCACCGCCCTGATCGATCCGCTGCGGGAGATGCTGCGCCGGCTCGCGCGCGCTGCGGCGGGAGGGCTCGGTCGATGGTCAACCTGCTGGATACCGGGCCCGACCTGATGCTGCGCACCGATGGGCCGCTGCTCGGCGGCCGAGCGCGTCAGCCTTGCCGGCTTCGCGCGCGAGGCCGGCATACCCGCGGATCGCCTGGGCGCTGAAGGATGGCGCGGCCGAGGTTGCCGCGCAGAGCGGCCCGGCGACCATCATGCTGTCGGGGGCCGAGCTCGCCCCGGCCCCCGGCGCCTTCCTGCAGGCAAGCCCGGAGGGGGAGGCCGCGATCATCGCCGCCGTGCTGGCGGCCTTGCCGGCCAGGCTGGCCGGGCGCGGCCGCATCGCGGACCTGCATGCGGGCCTCGGCACGCTGTCGGTCCCGCTGGCCGCGCGCGGGCGCGTCACGGCCTTCGAGAGCGAGGCGGGCGCCGTCGCCGCGCTGGCCGCCGCCGCGGGGCGTGCCGGCGTGCCGGTCACGGCGACGCGGCGGGACCTGGATCGCCAGCCGCTGACGGTGGCCGAACTCGCCGCCTTCGCCGCGGTGGTGCTGGACCCGCCCTATGGCGGCGCGCCGGAGCAGGTGCCGCTGCTGGCGCGCAGCAAGGTGCCGGCGGTGGTCTATGTGTCGTGCAACCCGGCCGCGCTGTCGCGCGATGCGCGGGCCTTCGCGCAGGCCGGCTGGGCGCTGGCCGCGGCGACGCCGATCGACCAGTTCGTGCATTCGGCGCAGCTGGAGGCGGTGGTGGCCTTCACCCGCGCGCCTCAGCGCGGCTCGATGCGCGACAGGTAGAGCGTGGTGACGCGGCGGCGTTCAGCAGGTCCTCGATCGTGCAGGGCTTGGCCAGGGAATCGCCGTCGACGAAGCGCAGCGGGAAGCGGGCCGACAGCGCTTCGAGCATCGCCGGCGCCTCGGCGCAGCGATTGGCGTCGAAGTCCAGCATGATGCGCAGGCCCGGGCTGCGGTCGAGCAACCCGGCCAGCCCGGCGACAACGCGGTCGGCCTGCGCTGGTCACGCCGATCCGCAGGAAGTCCACGCTGCCCGGCTCGATATCCTCCAGGGCCTTGGCCGGCGACGTGCAATAGGTGCGGCCGGCGTCCGATCGTGAAGGCGCCGGCGAAGGGGCCGATCGGCCGGCCCGACAAGCAGGGCGGGCACCGTGAGCGCGGCATGCGCCGCCTCGGCCGCGGCCAGGCGCTCGGTCGTGATGGTGCGGCCGAGGCCGTTCACCAGGACGTTGCGCCGCAGCAGCCAATGCAGCCACGGATTGGCCTCCAGCGCCACGACGCGGCCCTCGCTGCCGACCAGGTCGGCGAGCACCAGGGTCCAATAGCCGTAGATGGCGCCGACATCGTAGGCGGTCTCGCCGCGCGCGACGTTGCGGCAGACGAATTCGGTCACCCAGTACTGCCAGTAGCCATCGAGCAGCAGATGCGGCGCGATGCCGACATCGGTCGCGTCGGTGAACATCTTGAAGCGGCCGAGCGCGCGGCACAGCACCGAGCCGTCGGGCAGCGGCACCGTCTGGGTGCGGTCGCGGATCAGCGCCTCGATCTCGCGCCGGTTGCCGGTGCGCAGCAGTTCCTCGAGCGTGGCGATGTCGCGGCGGCCGACCTCGGCGCGGACGGCTTCGAGCGTTGCGCGCAGCACGGCCAGTTCGCCGCGCATACGGAACAGTTCCTCATGCGTGCCGTGGACGGCCTCGCGGCTCTCGCGCGGGGCGGTCGCGAACAGCCATGACAGGAAGCGCGGCACGATGCCCGCGCGAGGGGCTTCGACCAGATCCATCGACAGGGACGGGTTGTCCTTCGGCACCGGCAATCCTTGGACTAGGGAACTCTGTTGTCTGCCCGGGTCCAAAATCCCACCGGCAGGCTTCGGTTGCAAGCCATTGGTGATCTGCTCAGGACTTGATTGAAGCCTGCCCGGCCCCAATTCCATCCGGCACCGCGCTAGAGGAAATCATCTCCATGACCATGAACCGTCGCCACGCCCTCATTCTCGGCGGGCGGCATGCTTGCCTCGCCGATGCTGCTGCCGGCAGGCCGCCGCGCAGGGTCCGGCCGCCGCCGCCGCAGCGCCGCAGGCCCCGGGGTTCTACCGGTTCCGCGTCGGCGGGACGGTGGTGACGACAGTCCATGACGGCTTCTTCGCCCGGCCGCTTGACGGTTTCGTGCGCAATGCGCCCCTGGCCGAGGTGCAGGCCGCCGCCGCGGCCGCCTTCCTGCCGACCGACCGGCAGGTGATCCCGTTCACGATCACCTTCGTCCAGCGCGGCGATACGCTCGTGGTGTTCGATGCCGGCAACGGCGTGACGCCCGGCGGCGGCGACGAATGGGCGGATGATCGCCAACATGGCCGCGGCCGGCATCGACCCGGCCCGCGTGCACGCATGTGATCCACAGCCATTTCCACGGCGACCACGTCAACGGGTTGCTGAACGCCGAAGGCGCCCGCGCCTTCCCCAACGCGCAGGTGCTGGTGCCCGAACCGGAGTGGGCGTGGTGGACCGATGCCGGCAACACCACCCGCAGCCCCGAAATGCAGCGCGGCAACTTCGCCAATGTCGCGCGGCGATTCGCGCCCTATCAGGGCCGCGTGACGCCCTTCCAGGCGGGGGCCGAGGTGATCCCCGGCATCACCGCGATTGCCGCGCCGGGCCATACGCCGGGCCACACCATCTTCCGCGTCGCCGATGGCGACCAGCAGATGATGTTCGTCGCCGATGTGACCAACCGGCCGGAGATCATGATGGCCCATCCGGACTGGCAGATCGTGTTCGACTTCGACGGCGACCAGGCGGCGGCCTCGCGCCGGCGCGTGCTGGACATGGTCGCGACCGACCGCATCCGCATCACCGGCTACCACTTCCCGTTCCCGGCGAACGGCTACGTGGCGCGCGCGGGCAATGGCTTCCGCTTCGTCCCGGCGGATTGGTCGAGCGCCGTCTGACCCCGCGGCGGGGTTGAACGGAATGTGGCGCGAGGGGCGCCGAAGGGTCTAGCCTCGTGCGGTCAGAGGACCATGCGATGCGATCCTTCCGCCCCCTTGCCTTTGCAGTCGCTGCCGGCGCGGTGCTGATTGCGGCCCGCCCGGCCGTCGCCGATTCGATCGACGGCCATTGGTGCACGGATGGCGGATTGCGGTTGACGATCAGCGGCCCGAGCATCGTCACCCCTGGCGGGGCGCAGATGCAGGGCGACTATGGCCGGCATGACTTCGCCTATGATGCCCCGGCCAGCGAGCCCGGCGGCGGCGGCCGCGTCACCATGCGCCTGCAGGGGGAGGACCTGATGCGGGTGCAGGCGGCCGGTCTGGAACCGCTGTGGCGGCGTTGCGGGCCCGCCACGAGTTGAAGGCCCCCCGATCGGGCGGATGCGCCCGGTCCGATCACATTGCTCGCCACAGCAAGGACATGGAGACGTTGCCGCGCGCCTGCGCGAGCAGGCAGCGATTCTCGCGTCCAGCCGGCGCGTTCGCTGGCGGTCCGGTGACCGGAACGGACAAGCCGGCCACGCGCCAACGCCGAACCTTCAAGCTCGCCAGCCTGGACAGTGCCTGACCCATCCCGTGCGGCCGCCGCGCATGTCGGCCGGCGCGGGACCCGCAGGCAGGCCGCGCTTGCCGCCGCGGCTTTTGCTTGACGCTGGACGTCGATGCTTTTAATGACTGTCCAGTCAGTCAATAAAGGCCGCCATGCAACCGCCACCCCGCCGGCGCCGCAAGGAAGCCCGCCCCGCCGAAGTGCTCGACGCAGCACTCGACACCTTTCGCGAGAAGGGTTTCGCCGCAACGCGCATGGAGGACATCGCCTCCCGCGCCGGGGTGTCGAAGGGCACCATCTACCTCTACTTCCCCTCCAAGGAGGCGGTGTTCGAGGCGCTGGTCCGCACCAACCTCCTGCCGGTCATCGAGCGCATCCAGGCGGCCATGACCGCCGAAACCGGCCCCGCGGCCGCCAGGCTGGGCATGCTGGTCATGGCCTTCGCGCGGGTGACGTCGGATGCGCGGCTGGTCGCCCTGCCCAAGCTGGTGCTCGCCGAGGCCGGCAATTTCCCCGACATGGCCCGGTTCTACCGCCAGGAAGTGGTTGCGCGCGGCCTGGAGCTGGTCGCCGGCATCCTCGAACAGGGCATGGCGGCGGGCGAATTCCGCCGGCTCGATCCCTTGGTGACCGCCAGGCTGTTCCTCGCGCCGATGGTCCTCAGCGCCCTGTGGCGGACCACCTTCGCCGCCATCGAGGACGCCCCCCTGCCCACCGAGACCCTGCTCCGGCTGCATCTCGACCTGTTCCTGCGCGCCATCGCCCCGGAGGCCGCGCCATGACGCGCATCGCCCTGATCCTGGCCGCCCTGGCCCTCGCCGCCTGCGACAAGCCGCCGCAGGAAGGCAACTTCCAGGGCTATGTCGATGCGAATTACCTGCGCATCGCGGCGCCCGAGGCCGGCTGGCTGACGGCGGTGCCGGTGGCGAACGGCGCGCGGGTCGCCGCCGGCGCACGCCTCTTCACACTCGACGATGCGCTGCAGCGCGCGACGGTGGCGCAGGCCCGCGCCACGCTGTCGCGCACCGAAAGCGACCTTGCGGACCTGCAGAAAGGGGCGCGGCCGGAGGAAATCGCCTCGATCGAGGCGCAACTGGCGCAAGCCGGGGCGGCGCTCGAACTCGCCCGCCAGCAACTCGCCCGGCAGGAACAACTGGCGCGCACCCGCGTCGCCTCGGAGCAGACGCTCGACCAGGCCCGCGCGACGGCCGAACAGGCCGAGGCGCAACGCAACCGCGTCCGTGCCGACCTGGCGACGGCGCGGCTGCCGGCGCGCGCCGACCGCGTCGCCTCCGCGCGCGCCGCGGTCGATGCCGCCCGCGCGGCGCTGGAACAGGCCGAATGGCATCTGGCGCAGCGCAACGTCACCAGCCCCGCCGCCGGCGTGGTGGATGACGTCGTGCGCCGCAGCGGCGAATGGGTGCCCGGCAGCGGCACCGTCATCAGCCTGCTGCCGCAGGATGCGACCAAGGTCGTGTTCTATGTGCCCGAACCGCAGCGCAACGCGGTGCGCCTGGGCGACACGGTGGCGGTCGAATGCAGCGGCTGCCCGCCCGACCTGACCGCGCGGGTCAGCCGCATCGCGCAGGAAGCCGAGTATACGCCACCGGTCATCTACAGCCGCGAAACCCGCGCGAAGCTGGTCTGGCGCATCGAGGCCGTGCTTGCCGCCGTGCCGGGCGCGCCGGCGCCCGGCCAGCCGGTGAGCGTGCGCCGCCGGCCATGAGCACGCCGGTCATCTCCGTGCGCGGCCTGACCAAGCGCTACGGTGACAAGGTGGTGGTGGATGATTTCGACCTCGACGTCGAACGCGGGCAGATCCACGGCTTCCTGGGGCCGAACGGCAGCGGCAAGACGACGACCATCCGCATGCTGTGCGGCCTGCTGGTGCCCGATGGCGGAACCGGCAGCTGCCTCGGCCGCGACATCCTGACCCAGTCATGGGAGATCAAGCAGCGCGTCGGCTACATGACGCAGCGCTTCAGCCTCTATGAGGACCTGACGATCCGCGAGAACCTCGACTTCGTGGCACGGCTCTATGGCCTGCCGCGGCGGCGCGTGGTGGTGGCGGAGGCGCTCGACCGGCTGGGCCTGGCCGCCCGCGCCGGGCAATTGGCCGGCACGCTGTCGGGCGGGTGGAAGCAGCGCCTCGCTCTCGCCGCCTGCGTGCTGCACAAGCCGGACCTGCTGCTGCTCGATGAGCCTACCGCCGGCGTCGACCCCAAGGCGCGGCGCGAATTCTGGGACGAGATCCACCAGCTCGCCGAAGGCGGCATGACCGTGCTGGTCAGCACCCACTACATGGACGAGGCGGAGCGCTGCCACCGCATCGCCTACCTCGCCTATGGCAGCCTGCTCGCCGTCGGCAGCGTCGCCGAGGTGGTGCGCAAGGCCGGCCTCACCACCTGGCATGTCAGCGGGCCGGAGCGCCGGATCAGCGCCCTGGCCCGCGACCTGACGGGCAGGCCGGGGGTGGAGATGGTGGCGCCCTTCGGCGCGACGCTGCATGTCAGCGGCCCGGATGCCACGGCACTGACGGCCGCGATCGCGCCCTTCCGCGCGGAAGCGGCGCTGGACTGGTCGCCGTCGGATCCATCGCTCGAGGATGCCTTCATTCATCTGATGGCGCGGGCGAAGCCGTGACCCGCCCGCGATTCGCCTGGCATCGCCTGGTCGCCGTGGTGGTGAAGGAATTCATCCAGATGCGGCGCGACCGCCTCACCTTCGCGATGATGGTCGGCATTCCGATCATCCAGCTGATGCTGTTCGGCTACGCGATCAACGCCGATCCGCGCAACCTGCCGGTCGCGGTGCTGAGCCAGGACAACAGCAGCTTCAGCCGCGCCATCGTCGCGGGCATGCAGACCAGCACCTATTTCCGCGTGACGGTCATCGCGCGGGACGCGGCCGAACTCGACCGGCTGCTGGCGCGCGGCGAGGTGCAGTTCGCCGTCGAGATCCCCAGCGGCTTCGGGCGCAACCTGTTGCGCGGGGATCGCCCGGCGCTGCTGGTGATGGCCGACGCGACCGACCCGGCGGCGACAGGCAATGCGGTCGGCGCCTTGGACCGGATTGTGGAATTGTCACTGGCGCCGTTGCTCGACGGGCCGTTGGCATCCTTGCAGCGTGGGCCCGGCGCGGTCGATCTGCGGGTGCAGCGCCGCTACAATCCCGAAGGCATCACCCAGTACAACATCGTGCCCGGGCTGATGGGCACCATCCTGACCATGACGATGATCATCATGACCGCGCTTGCCATGACGCGCGAGCGCGAGCGCGGCACGATGGAGAACCTGCTGGCCATGCCGGTGCGCCCGGCCGAGGTGATGTTCGGCAAGCTCGCGCCCTTCGTGCTGGTGGGCGGCATCCAGGTGGCGGTCATCCTGACCGCGGCGACGACGGTGTTCGGCGTGCCGATGGTCGGACAGCCTGGCGTTCTCGCGGCAGGGCTGCTCGTGTTCATCATCGCCAACCTGGCGGTGGGGTTCCTGTTCTCGACCGTCGCGCGCAACCAGTTGCAGGCGATGCAGATGAGCTTCTTCTTCTTCCTGCCCTCGATCCTGATGTCGGGCTTCATGTTCCCGTTCCGCGGCATGCCGGAATGGGCGCAGGTGATCGGGGAGGCGCTGCCGCTCACGCATTTCCTGCGCGTGGTGCGCGGGGTGATGCTGAAGGGGAACGGCCTGGCCGATACCTGGATCGACATCTGGCCGATGCTGGTGTTCCTGGCGGCGGTGTCGGTGCTGGCGCTGGCGCGGTACCGGCAGACGCTGGATTGACCGCGATCAGACGTGGAAGGATTCGCCGCAGCCGCAGCGGCCCTTCTCGTTCGGGTTGGTGAAGGTGAAGCCGGCGGTCATCGCCTTCACCTCGTAGTCCATCACCGTGCCGATCAGGAACAGCGTCGCCTTGCGGTCGATCAGCACCGTCACGTCCTTGTCCTTGATGACCTCATCCGACGGGGCCGGTTCGTCGGTCCAGGACAGGTCGTAGGACAGGCCGGAGCAGCCCTTGGTCTTGACCGCGATGCGCAGCAGCTTGCCATGCTCGCCCTTGGCATACAGCGCGCGCAGCCGGTCGGCGGCGCCGTCGGTCAGCGTCATCAGCGGCGGCAGGGCGCGCCTGGCGCGCGGCGCGTCGATGGTGGTGCTCATCGCTTGCCTCCTCAGTACATGTTCAGGGCGAGACGGGCGTCCTCGCTCATGCGGCTCTGGTCCCAGGGCGGGTCCCACACGACCTCGACCTGCACGTCGGAGACGCCCTCCACGGCACGGACCGCGTCCTCCACCTGGCTCGGCAGTTCCTGCGCCGAGGGGCAGGCGGGCGTGGTCAGCGTCATCTCGACCTTGACCTTGCCGCCGTCCTCGATCTCGATCGCGTAGATCAGGCCGAGTTGGTAGATGTCGACCGGGATTTCCGGGTCATAGACGGTGGAGATCGCGCCGATCACGGCGTCCTCGTCCACCTTGGGCGCGGGTGGCGTCACCTCGCCCTCCGGGGTCCAGGCGGCGCGGGTCTCGCGGGGCGTGTTCACGGTGGCGTCTTCACTCACTGCTCGCCTCCTTGGTCCCGTCGAGCGCGGCATTCAGCGTGTGCCAGGCCAGCGTCGCGCATTTCACGCGGGACGGAAATTCATGCACGCCGGACAGCGGTGCGAGGCGTTCCATCTCCTCCGCCAGCCCGGCGCCGCAATCGGGACAGGTCGCCGGTCATCGCGAGTTCCCGGAACTTCGCGCCGAGCTCCTTCGCCTGCGCCGCCGTCTTGCCCTTCACCGTCTCCGTCATCAGCGAGGCGGAGGCGGTCGAGATGGCGCAGCCGCGGCCCTGGAAGGCGACGTCGTCGATGTGGCCATCGGGCGTCATCCTGACGAACAGCTCGATCCGGTCGCCGCACATGGGATTGTCGCCGCGCGCCGTCGTCGTGGCGTCCTCCAGCCGGCGGAAATTCCGCGGCTTGCGGCCATGGTCGAGGATGACTTCCTGGTAGAGGTCGCGCAGGTCGTCGAACAGGCCGCTCATTTGAAGAACTCCCGCGCCTCGGTCAGCGCCTGGGCAAGCAGGTCCACCTCATCCTTCGTCGTATAGAGGCCGAAGGAGGCACGCGTGGTGCCGTTGTCCAGCCCGAAGCGCGCATGCAGCGGTTCGGCGCAGTGCCGGCCCGCGCGCACGGCGATGCCGGCGCGGTCGAGCAGCGTCGCCAGGTCATGCGGATGCGCGGTATCCAGCGCGAAGGCGAAGACGCCGCCGCGATCCTGCGCGGCGCCGAGCAGCGTCAGCCCCGGCACAGCGGCGAGGCGCGAGGTGGCATGGTCCACCAGGCTACGTTCATGCGCCTCGATCGCGGGCATGCCGATGGCGGTCACGTAGTCGATGGCGGCATGAAGGCCGACCGCCTCGATGATCGCGGGCGTTCCCGCCTCGAACTTCGCGGGCACCGGCGCCCATTCGGACTTCTCGAAGGTGACGACGCTGATCATGTCGCCGCCGCCAAGGAAGGGCGGCATCCGGTCCAGCAGTTCAAGCCGCGCCCACAACACGCCAATGCCGGTCGGCCCATACAGCTTGTGGGCGGTGAAGCAGTAGAAGTCGCAGCCGATCGCCTGCACATCCACGCGCCGATGCACCGCGGCCTGCGAGCCGTCGAGCAGCACCTTGGCACCATGGGCATGGGCCAGGGCGACAATCCGCTCGACCGGCGTGACGGTGCCGAGCACGTTCGACATATGCGCGATCGCGACCAGCCCGACCTTGCCATCGGCGAGCTTCGCCTCAAGGTCCTCCATGTCGAGTTCGCCGCTGTCGGTGACGCGGCAGACGCGCAGCTCGTTGCCACGCTCATCGCGCAGCATCTGCCAGGGCACGATGTTGGCGTGGTGTTCGAGTTCGCTGATGAGCACCGCCTGGCCGGGCGTCATCACGCCGCGGCCCCAGCTGTGCGCGACGAGGTTCATCGCCTCGGTGCTGTTGCGGGTGAAGACGATCTCGCGTGGATCGGCGGCGTTGAGAAAGCGCGCGGTGGCGCCGCGGGCTGCCTCATACGAATCGGTTGCGAGTTCCGACAGCCGGTACGCCCCGCGATGGACGTTCGCGTAGGCCGTCTCCATGCAGCGCACCATGGCGTCGATCACGGCGCGCGGCTTCTGGGCCGACGCCCCGGAATCGAGAAACACCAGCGGCCGTCCCCGCGCCTGCGGCTGCGACAGGATCGGGAAATCCTGGCGGATGCGCGCGACATCGAAGCCGGCCGGGGTTGCCGCGTCCATCACGCAGCCGCCCCCTGGCGCGACCACCAGGCATCGAGCACGCGGGTCAGCGCCCCGCGCAGGGTCTCATCCGTCACGGTCTCGACCGCCTCATGCAGGAAGGCCTCGACCAGCATGGCCTTGGCCTGGGATTCCGGAATGCCGCGGGTGCGCAGGTAGAACAGGCTGTCGGCATCGAGCGCACCGACCGTGGCACCATGGCTGCACTTCACGTCGTCGGCGTAGATCTCGAGCTGCGGCTTGCTGTCGATCTCGGCGTCCTCGGACAGCAGCAGGGCCTGGTTCATCTGGTAGCCGTCGGTCTTCTGCGCTTCCCGCCGCACCAGGATCTTGCCCTGGAAGACGCCGCGCGCGCGGCCCGTCAGCACCGTCTTGTAGGTCTGCCGGCTGGCGCAATCGGGCGCTGCGTGGTCGAGCGACGTCGTGGTGTCCACATGCTGGCCATCGGCGGCCATCTGCGCGCCGTTCATGTGGCATGCGGCGCGTGGGCCGGTCAGCGCCGCGTGGATCTCGTTGCGCGTCAGCCGCGGCCCGGCGGCGACGGTGAAGTTGTCGTAGGTGCCACCGGCGGCGATGGTCGCGTAGATGGTGGACAGGTGGAAGACTGTCGCTTCCTCCTGCAGCATGCGGCCATGGGTGAATACGGCGCCCGCGGCGACGTCGATCTCGAAGACCGGATTGTGCAGGCACTGGCCGCGGCCGGTCGCGGTCTCGATCAGCGTCAGCGAGGCACCGGCGCCCAGCCGGATCAGGTGGCGCGGATGAAAGGCGAAGGGCCGGCCGGGATCGACGGCGATGGAGACGAGTTCCAGCAGCCCGCCCTCGACGCCGTCCGGCACATCGAGGAACAGCCCGTCCTCGAACAGCATGGTGTTGAGCGCGGCGAGTGGCTCGCTCTCCGGCCTGGCGAGCCTGCCCAGATGCGGCTCCGCCTCGGCCAGGTGCTGCGCCAGGCCGCGCGCGCGGCAGGCCAGCCCGTCCAGCGTGGACAGGTCCGCGCGGAAGCGGCCATCGACGAAGACCGCGCGATGCGGCGCATTGGGCACCGGCAGGGCCAGCGCGCCCTCAACCATCGTCAGCGGCTCGGCGAAATGCGCCTGCGCGACGGCGGCGAGGTCGGTGTATTTCCACTGCTCGACGCGACGGGTGGGCAAGCCACGCGACGCGAAATGCACGGCGGCATCGGCGCGCAGCGCGTTCAGCCATGGCTTGCGGGCGCCGGGCAGATGGTCCTTCAACCCTTCGTAGCGGGCGATGAAACCCGCGGCCCCGGTGGGCACCGCCGCCGTCATGCCGCGGCCTGGACGGCGCCGTAGCCCTGCGCCTCCAGCTCCTTCGCCAGTTCCGGCCCGCCGGACTTCACGATGCGGCCGCCCATCAGGACATGCACGCGGTCCGGCACGATGTAGTCGAGCAGCCTTTGGTAATGCGTGATGACCAGCGCCGAGAAGTTCGGGCCGCGCATCGCGTTGACGCCATCCGAGACGATCTTCAGCGCATCGATGTCGAGGCCGGAATCCGTCTCGTCCAGGATGGCCATCGACGGCTCCAGCAGCGCCATCTGCAGGATCTCGTTGCGCTTCTTCTCGCCGCCGGAGAAGCCGACATTGACGCCGCGCTTCAGCATGTCCTCGGGCATCGACAGCGCCTTCATCCGCACCGCGCGCCTGCTTGAGGAACTGCATGGCATCGAGTTCGCCCTCGCCGCGGCCCTTGCGCACGGCGTTGAGCGCGGTGCGCAGGAAGGTCGCATTGCCGACGCCCGGCAGTTCCACCGGATACTGGAAGGCGAGGAACAGGCCGGCCGCCGCGCGTTCCTCGGGTTCCATCGCCAGGATATCGACGCCGTTCAGCGTGGCGGTGCCCGCCGTGACTTCGTAGCCGTCGCGCCCGGACAGCACGTAGGACAAGCGTCGATTTGCCCGAGCCGTTCGGGCCCATGATGGCGTGCACTTCGCCGGTCGGCACCTCGAGGTCGATCCCCTTGAGGATCTCCTTGCCGTCGATCTCGGCGGACAGTCCTTCAATCTTCAACATCTCAGCCAACGCTCCCTTCGAGCGAAATCTGCAACAGCTTCTGCGCTTCCACCGCGAATTCCATCGGCAGTTCCTTCAGCACCTCGCGGCAGAATCCATTGACGATGAGGCCCACGGCCTCCTCCTGCGTCAGGCCGCGCTGGCGGCAGTAGAACAGCTGGTCCTCGGCGATTCGGCTGGTGGTCGCTTCGTGCTCGACCTTGGCGCTGACGCAGCGGTTCTCGATGTAGGGCACGGTATGCGCGCCGCACAGGTCGCCGATCAGCAGGCTGTCGCACTGGGTGAAGTTGCGCGCGCCGGTCGCCTTCGCGCCGATGCGCACCAGGCCGCGATAGGTGTTCTGCCCATGCCCGGCGCTGATGCCCTTGGACACGATGGTCGACTTCGTGCGCGGCCCGATATGGAACATCTTCGTGCCGGTATCGGCCTGCTGGTAGTTGTTGGTGATGGCGACGGAGTAGAACTCGCCGACGCTGAATCCTCCCCCTGCAGGATGCAGGACGGGTACTTCCAGGTGATCGCCGAGCCCGTCTCGACCTGCGTCCAGGAGATCTTCGACCGCGCGCCGCGGCAGGCGCCGCGCTTGGTGACGAAGTTGTAGATGCCGCCGCGTGCCCTCGGCATCGCCGGGGTACCAGTTCTGCACCGTGGAATACTTGATCGTCGCATCATCCATCGCGACGAGTTCGACCACCGCGGCGTGCAGCTGGTTCTCGTCGCGCATCGGGGCGGTGCAGCCCTCCAGGTACGAGACGTGCGAGCCGGCATCGGCGATGATCAGCGTGCGCTCGAACTGCCCGGTGGATTTCGCGTTGATGCGGAAATAGGTCGACAGCTCCATCGGGCAGCGCACGCCCTTGGGGATGTAGACGAAGGACCCGTCGGTGAAGACGGCGCTGTTCAGCGCGGCGTAGAAATTGTCGCCCTGCGGCACCACGGAGCCGAGATACTTCTTCACCAGGTCGGGGTGGTTCTGCACCGCCTCGCTGATCGAGCAGAAGATGATGCCTTCCTTGCCCAGCCGCTCCTTGTAGGATGTCGCGACGGAGACGCTGTCGAACACCGCGTCGATCGCGATCGGCATGCGCCCTTCGGCCGGAACCGAGCCGGCACCCTCGACGCCCGCCAGGATCTCCTGCTCACGCAGCGGAATGCCGAGCTTGGCGTAGGTCTTCAGCAGTTCCGGATCGACCTCGTCGAGCGACTTCGGCCCGACCTTCTCCTTCGGCGCGGCGTAGTAGTAGCTGTCCTGGTAGTCGATCGGCGGGTACTTCACCGCGGCCCAGCGCGGCTCCTCCATCGTCTTCCACACGGCGAAGGCGCGCAGGCGCCATTCCAGCAGCCAGGCGGGCTCGTTCTTCTTCGCGCTGATGAAGCGAACGATGTCCTCGTTCAGCCCCTTGGGCGCGAACTCCATCTCGATGTCGGTCTCGAAGCCCCACTTGTAGGTGGACTTCGTCATCGGACTGGACGGTTTCGATGGTTTCCGTGACGGCAGGCATTGGTCTTCTCCGTCCTACTCGGCGGCTATCGTCGTGGAGCGCGGCGACGCGACAGATTCGGGGTGCGGCACGATGGCCGGCACGCCGGCAAGCTCAGCCATGGAAATGCCGGACAGCGCGCGGCGGATGGCATCGTTCACGGGGTCCCAGCGGCCGCGCACCGGGCAGCGGGCCTCCGCATCGCAAAACCCGGCGGCATTGTCCACGCAGGCGGTGAGCGCGATGGGGCCATCTATCGCCGTGATAACATCGGTCAATGGCATCTCGGCCAGCGGGCGGGTCAGGCGATAGCCGCCGGTCGCCCCGCGCCGGCCTTCGACCAGCCCGGCATGGGCCAGGGTCTTGAGAACCTTCGACACGGTGGGTTCGCCGAGGCCGGTGGCGGCGGCGAGAACCGGGGCGGTCAGCACGCCCCCATCCTCGGCATCCTCCAGCCGGGTCAGCACAACCACGGCGTAGTCGGTGAGTTTTGACAGCCGCAACACGGCCGTTGCCCTCCTGATACAGGACCCGTTTGGTACGGATTGCAGATGCGCTCGCGTCCTGCCGAAGTCAAGGCGCCTGGACGGACCGGCGCGGCGCTTCCATCCTGCACCGGAACCTGCAGGAGAGTGCTGGATGCCGACGATCCGGACCGATGATGGCGTGGACCTCCATTACGAGGAGGCGGGGTCCGGCATCCCGATGGTCTTCGTCCACGAATACGCCGGGCGACGCCCGGTCCTGGGAGCCGCAGATGCGGTTCTTCGCCCGCCGCTACCGCTGCATCGCCTTCAATGCCCGCGGCTACCCGCCCTCGGCGGTGCCGTCCGACCCGAAGGCCTATTCGCAGGACCGGGCGACGGATGACATCGCCGCCGTGATCAAGGGGCTCGGCCTGGCGCCGGCGCATGTGGTCGGGCTGTCGATGGGGGCCTTCGCGACGCTGCATCTCGGGCTGCGTCATGCGGGCCTGGCGCGCAGCCTGGTCGCCGCCGGGGTGGGGTATGGCGCCGCGCCGGGCAAGCGCGAGCAGTTCCGCGCCGAAACCGATGCCGCCATCGCCCGCATCCGCGCCGAGACGATGGCCGAATTCGGCAAGACCTACGGCCGTGGGCCGACGCGCCTCGTCTTCGAGGAAACCGACCCGCGCGGCTATGCCGAATTCCTGGCGCAGCTGTGCGAGCATTCGACCGAGGGCGCGGCGCTGACGATGAACGGCGTGCAGCGCGAACGCCCGTCGCTGTTCGACCTGGCGGAGGGCTTCAAGGCCTATACCACGCCGACCCTGGTGATCGCCGGCGACGAGGACGACCCCACGCTGGAGCCGTCGCTGTATCTGAAGCGCACCATCCCCACCAGCGCGCTGCTGGTGATGCCGAAATCCGGCCACACGATGAACCTTGAGCACCCGGACGCCTTCAACCGGGCAGTGCTGGACTTCGTGACGCAGGTCGATGCCGGGGCATGGCGTCGCCGCATCCCGGAAAGCCAGAGCGGGTCGATCATCGCCGCGAAATCCTAGAGCGGATTCCGTTCGCCCCGGCTCACGGTCTCCGCTCTGGCCTGTTGTTTTTACGAGCGCCTTCACCCGCTCAGGTGATCCCACCTGAGCGGGATCTGCCCTGGCGGGCCGGCGGGAAGGGCCGTGCCCTCCCCCTCACAGCACGCGCTTCATGCCTTCATGGCTGGCGACGAAGCCCAGGGTTTCATAGAAGCGCCGCGCATCGGCGCGGGACTTGTCGGTGGTCAGCTGCACCATCCGGCAGCCGCGCGCGCGGCACTGCTCCATCGCCCAGTCCATCATGCGCCGCCCCAGGCCGCTGCCGCGCTCGCTGGCGCGCGACGCGCACGCTCTCGACCTGGCCACGCCAGGCGCCGCGATGGGAGATGCCGGGGATGAAGGTGAGTTGCAGGCAGCCGACGAGGCGGCCATCCACCTGCGCCACCGCCAGCAACTGGTTGGCGTCCGCCGCAATGGCCGCGAAGGCCGCATCATAGGCCGGGATCGCCGGGGCGCTCGCGGGCCGCGCCCAGCACGTCATCGGCAAGCAGCGCGACGATGCCCGCGACATCGGCCGCGCCCGCCGCGCGAAAGACAGCGTCGGTCATGCGTAGAGGTCCGCCCGCGTCAGCGGCAGTCCCGATGGCCCGCGCGCCCGCTTCGTCGCCAGCGTCTGGTAGATGCCGACGGTGCCGCGCTCGAAGGCCAGCGCGCAGCCGGCGAGATAGGTCATCCAGATCTGCGTCTTGGCGTAGCCGACCTCCTGCGCCGCAGCCTCCCGATTGGCGTAGAGCCGCTCGGTCCAGGCCCGGCAGGTGCGGCCGTAATGCTCGCGCAGCCCCTCGACGTCATGGATCTCGAAGCCGTTGCGCTCCAGCGCGTCATGCTCGGCGCCGATGTGGTCGAGCTCGCCGCCGGGGAAGATGTAGTCGGGTCAGCGCCTCGAATTCCGGGCGCTTCTTGCGGAAGGTCTTTTCGTCGCGCTTCATCGGCCGGGCGATGGCGTGGTGCAGATAGGCGCCGCGCGGGCGCAGCAATTCGCGGATGCGCGCGAAATACCCCTCGCGATTGTCGAGGCCGACCGCCTCGATACATGCCGACGCTCGCGACCTTGTCGAAGGGCTCGGCCTGCAACGTGCGGAAATCGGTCAGCTCGATGGTGACGCGGTCCTCGAGGCCGAGGCGCTTCACCTTCTCGACCGCGTAGGCGTATTGCTCCTCGGCCAGCGTCACGCCATGGGCCTTGACGCCGTAATGCCTGGCCGCGTGGCAGACCAGCCCGCCCCAGCCGCAGCCGATGTCCAGCATCCGCTCGCCGGGCTGCAGGCGCAGCTTGCGGCAGACGATGTCGAGCTTGGCGACCTGCGCCTCCTCCAGCGTCGTCTCGGGCGTCGGGGAAGTAGGCGCAGGTATAGACCATCTCCGGGCAGAGAAAGAGCGCGTAGAAGGCGTTCGACAGGTCGTAGTGGAAGTGCATCAGCGCCTTGTCGTCGCGCCCCTTCCCGTAGTGCGTCGCGTCGCCCGGCCCGGAGAAGGCATGGTTGCCGCCCGCCCTTGCCGGGCCCGAAGGCGAAGGGCAGCAGCGCGCGGGCAACCTGCATCTTGTCCAGCCGCTTGAGCAGCCCGCGCCGCCCGTTTCCGCCCGCGCCGCGAGGTCGAGCAACGTGCCGCCCTCGAGCGCGATGTCGCCCGCCGCCATCGCTTCGATGAGCGTCGACAGCCGGGGCCGGCGGACCATGCGCGTCAGCACCGCGGGGTCACGGATGGCGATGGCCAGGTCGCCACCCGGCGCCGGGCCGAGCGGCACTTCCGAACCATCCCACAACCGCAGCGTCAGGTCCGCCTTCGACTGGCCGGCGACATGGGCCGCCAGCCGCCGGACCCCCTCGGCGCGCTTGTCGGTCATCGCGATCAGATCCGCACGCGGTCCGGCGCGACCCAGCGCAGCGGTTCGGCCCAGATCACATCCGCCGTCGTCACCGGCCGGTCCAGCCGGTTCATCCCGCGCAGCTGGTCGATGGCGAGCTGGATGTTCGCCACGCTGTCCGCCGTCAGGTTCATGCGGTAGGCGACCTTGGTCATCAATTCGGCGATCAGCGCGCGGTCCTGGCGCAGGAAGCGCGCCACCTGGCGGGCGGCTTCCTCCTTGTTGCTCTCGATGAATTCCTGCGCCTGGATCAGCGACCTCATCAGCTTCTCGGTGGTCGGGCGGTTCTCGGTGGCCCAGGCCTTGTTCATGTAGACGAAGTTGCGGACGATCTGGATCGCCTCGTTGTTGACCAGGATATGGGTGTTCGCGATGGCGCGCTGGGCGCGGGTCGGCCAGGGTTCCCACACCGCGAAGGCGTCGATGTTGCCGCGTTCGAGCGCCGCGACCATCTCCGGCGCCTCGACATTGACGATGGTGTAGTCGGCCGGGTTGAGGTTGAGCTTGGCGACGACCGACAGCCAGAAGGTCTCGGACCCGGTGCCGCGCGCCACGCCGACACGCTTGCCGCGCAACTCCTCCATGGTGGTGATGTTGCGCCCGAGCACGCTGATCCAGCGCAGCAACGCGGTGCCCTCGGCGACGGCGACGACATTCGGGTCCCGCACATTGGCCGAAACGCCGGCCTGTTCCGCGCCATAGGCCGAATTGACCTGGTTGCCGATCAGGAAGGCGACCATCGCGCTGCCGGACGGGCCGGTGTTGACCGTGACGTCGAGGCCGTTGCGCTCGAAGAAGCCGCCTTCCTTGGCGACATAGAAGGGCGCGAAGGACGGATCGACGCCCGTCGCGATGGTGATGCGCGTCGGCGACTGGCCGGCGGCGGGCAGGACATAGGCGCCGGCGGCCGCGGCCGGCAGCGCCAGTATGGAACGTCGGTTCATTGTCGTTCTCCCTGTTGTTCAGACGGTGGCGGCACGCCGTGCGCAGCCATCAGACTGTCGCATTGAAGCGCCCGGCGAAGATGCGAATGAGGAAGCGGAACACCCGGTCCGTCGCGAAGCCGAGCAGCCCCAGGGCCACCAGCGCGACGAAGATGTCCTCGATCTGCATGAACAGGCGCGCATCCCACAGCAGCTTGCCCAGCCCGTCATTCGAGGCGATCAGTTCCGCCGCCACGATGGTGACGAAGGCGTTGGACATGGCCAGCCTCATGCCGGTCAGGATGTAGGGCAGCGTGGCCGGCAACGCCACCAGCGTGAACACCTGCAGCCGTGACGCGCCAAGGCACTGCGCCGCGCGGATCTTGTCGCGGCCCACCGCGCCGACGCCGGCCGCCGTGCTGATGACGACGACGAACACCGTGGTGTAGGCGATCAGGAAGATCTTGCTCTCCTCCCCGATGCCGAACCAGATCACCGCGACGGTGATCATCGCGACGGCGGGGATGAAGCGGAAGAACTCCGTCCAGGGTTCCAGCAGCCAGCGCACGACGCGGAAGGACCCGATGGCCAGGCCGATGGGTATGCCGATCGCCGAGCCCAGCAGGAAGCCCAGCATGATGCGCCGCATGGAGGCGACGATCTGTTCCTGGAGGATGTTGTCCTCGATCAGCACCACGGCACGTTCGAACACCGGCCAGGGCGGCGGGAACAGGATGGATTTCACCAGCAGCGTCGCCGCCAGGTGCCAGATCAGCGAGCAGCAGCGCGAAGCCCGCGACATAGCCGGCGACGACGGTGAGGCGATGGTCAGTGCGCACCGTGGATCTCGTCATGGATCAGGGCATGGACGTCGCGGAAGGCGGCCATGAAGGCATCGGAGGTGCGTTCGCGCGGGAAGGGCAGGTCGACCGGCACCACCGCCTTCAGCGTGCCGCCGGGACCGCGCTTCATCACACCCACCCGGGTGGCGAGCGCCACCGCCTCCTCGATGTCATGGGTGATGAACAGCACGGTCTTTCGCGTCTCCGCCCAGATGCGCGACAACTCACCCTGCAGCACGGCGCGCGTCATGGCGTCGAGCGCGCCGAAAGGCTCGTCCATCAGCAGGATGCGCGGGTCGTTCGCCAGCGCGCGGGCGATCTGGATGCGCTGCTTCATCCCGCCCGACAGTTCCGACGGATGCTTGGACCCCTGCCCGGTCAGCCCGACCATGGTCAGGAAATGCTCGGCCCTGGCGCGACGTTCGCGGCGGCCGAGGCCGCGCAGGCGCAGCCCGAAGCCGATGTTGTCGAGCGCCGTGAGCCATTCATAGAGGCTGTCATGGCCCTGGAACACCACGCCGCGATCGGCCCCGGGGCGAACCACCGGCACGCCATCGAGCAGGATCTGCCCCGCGCTCGGCTGCTCGAAGCCCGCGACCATGTTCAGCACGGTGGTCTTGCCGCAGCCCGAGGTGCCGAGCAGGCAGAAGAATTCCCCATCCGCGAGGTCGAGCGTGAAATCGCGCACGGCCTCCCAGGCGCCGGTGCGGCCGCGATAGGTCTTGCCGACCCCCTGCAACGATACCAGCGACACGAAAGCCCCTATTGCCTGCTTCCGCCCATGTTAGGGCCGGATGGCATCCGGGCAACCCGGCTTCACGGCCCGCGGGGCCGGGGCTAGAAGAGTCAGCAGGCTAAGAACCTAGGAGGGAACGCCGTATGCCGAACATGCTCGAGGGCAAGGTCGCGATCGTGACGGGGGCCGGCAACGGCATCGGGCGCGAGATCGCCATCATGATGGCCGGCCAGGGGGCCAAGGTCATCATCAACGACGTCGGCGCCTCCGTGTCCGGCGAGGGCCAGGACGCCACCCCGGCGCAGCAGACCAAGGCGATCATCACCCAGAACGGCGGATCGGCCGAGATCTCGGCCGAAAGCGTCGCCACCTGGGCGAGCGCGCAGAAGATCGTGCAGGCCGCGATGGACCATTTCGGTCGCATCGACATCGTCGTGAACAACGCCGGCATCCTGCGCGACCAGATCTTCCACCGCATGACGCCCGAGGAATGGGACAGCGTCATCGCCGTGCATCTGAACGGGTCGTTCTACGTCTCCCGCGCCGCCGCGACGCATTTCCGCCAGCAGCAGTCCGGCGCCTATGTGCACATGTCCTCGACCTCGGGGCTGATCGGCAATTTCGGCCAGGCGAACTACTCGGCCGCCAAGCTCGGCATCGTCGGGCTGTCGAAGTCGATCGCGCTCGACATGTCGCGCTTCAACGTGCGCTCGAACTGCATCGCGCCCTTCGCCTGGTCGCGCATGACCGGCACCATCCCGGCCGAGACGCCGGAGCAGAAGCGCCGCGTCGAGCGCATCATGCAGATGACGCCGGACAAGAACGCGCCGCTGGCGGTGTTCCTGGCCTCGGATGCGGCGAAGGACGTCACCGGGCAGATCTTCTCCCCGCGCATGAACGAGCTGTTCGTCTACAGCCAGATCCGCCCGATCAAGTCGGTGCATCGCTCGGAAGGCTGGACGCCGGAAGCGATCGCCGAATACGCGCTGCCGTCGCTGGCGCAGGGCTTCTCGAAGCTCGAGCGTTCGGGCGACGTGTTCTGCTGGGACCCGATCTGAGGTCCCCGATGCGGCGGGTGCTGGCCCTGGCGTTCTGCGCCGTCGCCTTCCCCGCCGCATCACAGGTGCCGCCGGCGGTGCTGGACGCGGTCCAGCGCCTGCCGCCGACACGGGCGCTGGAAGCGGCGCTGCGCGACGCGGCCTGCGTCTTCTCGCCGGTCGCGCGCCACCTCGACCGGCTGCCCGCGACGACGCCCTGGGTGCAGCCCGATGCCGTGGTGCTGTTCGGCGACCTGCCGGGCCTCGGCGCCGGCAGCCGCGCCGCCGTGCTGCGTCCGACGCGGGAATTGCTGGCCCGCGCGGCGACGCGCGAGCGCATCGCCGAAGGCGACATCACGCTGCACGACATCGACCTCGCGCCGCTGCCGGCGCGAGGCGCCGACACCCGCCTTCCTCGCCATCCATGTCACCCCGCCCGCGACACCCGCCCGAAGGCTGTGTCGCCCAGGGGCCGAACTGAACCGGACGCCCGCATGACCGCCCTGGCCCCCGCCCTGCTGAACCCCCGCCGCATCGCGCTGGTCGGCGCCTCGGCCGACCCGACGCGGCTGACGGCGCGCGCGCAGGTCTATCTGCGCAAGCACGGCTTCGACGGGGCGCTGTATCCGGTGAATCCGCGCGCCGAGACGATCCTGGGCGAGAAGGCCTACCCCTCCATCGCCGCCATCCCCGGGCCGGTCGACCTCGCCTATCTGCTGCTGGCGACCGAGCATGTCGAAGGCGTCATCGCCGATGTCGCGGCGAAGGGCATCCCGGTCGCCGCCATCCTGGCCGATGGCTTCGCCGAGGCCGGGCCGGAGGGCATCGCGCGGCAGGAACGGCTGCTGGCCACGGCGCGCGCGGCCGGGGTGCGCATCCTCGGGCCGAATTCGATGGGGCTGATCAACCTGAACGCGCGCACCGCCTGTTCGGTGAACGCGGCGCTGGAGGCCGAGAGCCTGCCCGCCGGGCGGCTCGCGCTGGTCTCGCAGTCCGGCTCGATGCTGGGGGCGATCATGGCGCGCGGGGCGGCGCGTGGCCTTGGCTTCTCGCACCTGATCAGCACCGGCAACGAGGCCGACCTGACCGCCAGCGAGATCGCCGGTCTGCTGGTGGACGACCCGCAGATCGATGCGATCCTGCTGTTCCTCGAAGCGATCCGCCGCGCCGACCTGCTGGAGGAAGCCGCCCGCCGGGCGCATGCCGCCGGCAAGCCGATCATCGCCTACAAGCTGGGGCGCTCCTCCTTCGGCGCGGAACTGGCGAACAGCCATACCGGCGCGCTGGCCGGCTCGGATGCGGCGGCGGATGCCTTCTTCCGCGCCAATGGCATCGCCCGCGTGACGATGATCGAGGCGCTGCTCGAAGCGCCCGCGCTGTTCATCGGCCGCAAGCCGATCGCCGCGCCGAAACGCGCCGTGTCGGTGATGACGACGACCGGCGGCGGCGGCGCGATGGCCGTCGATGCGCTCGGCGTCGCCGGCATCGAGACGCGCGCGCCGGATGACGACGGCCGTGGCCGGCGCTGAAGGCCGCCGGCCTGCCGCATCATGGCCGGATGATCGACGTGACGCTGGCGGGCACGCGGGCCGACAAGGTGCAGGCGGCACTGACCGCGCTGGCCGCCGATCCGCAGACCGACCTGGCGTTGTCGGTGGTCGGCTCCTCGGCGCAGTTCCGGCCGCATGACGCGGTGGCCGGCATCCTGGCCGCGGCGCAATCGGGCCTGCCCAAGCCCGTCGCGGCCTTCCTGGTGCCGCAGGCGGATGTGTCGCTGCGCATGCTGGGCGAGGCCGGCATCCCGGCCTTCCGCACGCCGGAATCCTGCGCCGACGTGATCCGCGCCTTCCTCGACTGGCAGGCGCCGCGCGCGGTGCCCGGCGACCGCGGTGCTGGACCACACCCTGCCGCGCGCGGCCGGATGAGGCGGATGCGCGCAGGCTGTTCGCCGCCCTCGGCCTCGATACCGGCATCGCGGTGATGGCCACGCCGGATGCCGTGCCGGACGGGATGCGCTATCCGGTCGCGCTGAAGATCCTGTCGCCGGACCTCGCCCACAAGACCGAGGTCGGCGGCGTCGTGCTGAACATCGCCGATGGCGCGGCGCTGAAGGTCGCGGCCATGGAGATGCTGGCCCGCGTCCAGGCCAAGGCGCCCGAGGCGACCATCACCGGCTTCCTGGTGCAGCCGATGGCCAAGGGCCTGGCCGAGGCGATCCTCGGCTTCCGCCGCGACCCCGAGACCGGCCCGGTCGTGCTGGTCGGCGCCGGCGGCGTGATGGCCGAACTGCATCGCGACACCGCCCTGCGCTGCGCCCCGGTCACCGAGGCGGAAGCGCGCGCGATGATCGAGGAGGTGAAGGGCCTGAAGCCGCTTGCCGGCTGGCGCGGCCTGCCCAGGGGCGACCTCGATGCGCTGGCGAAGGCGATCGTGGCGGTCTCCGGCCTCGCCGCCGTGCCGGACGTGTCGGAGGCCGAGATCAACCCGCTGATCATCCATGCCGAGGGCCAGGGCGTGACCGTCGCCGATGCCTGGGTGGTCCGGGCCTGAACACCGTGCGAGGCTGCCGCCATGACCCCCGATGACCTGATCCGCGCCCGCTACGGCACCCTGCCCTTCGCGCCGCCGACCGAGATCCCGCCGGTGCTGGCCGCGCTGCTCGACCGCCGCGTGACGCGCCGCTACCGCGCCGAGGGCATCGACGATGCCTTGCTGGACACGGTGCTGGCCGCGGCGCAGTCGGCGCCGTCGAAATCCGACCTGCAGCAATATTCCATCATCGTCACGCACGACGCGGCGAAGATCGGCAAGGTGGCCGACTGGATCGGCACCATGCCCTGGATCAAGGACGCGCCGGTGCTGCTGCTGTTCTGCGGCGACATGCGGCGCGGCCAGCGCGCCTGCGAGCACCACGGCCGCGCGCATGCCAACAACAACATGGACACCTTCCTCAACACCGCGGTCGATGCGGCGCTGGCGATGGGCATGGCGATCGCCGCCGCCGATGCGGCCGGGCTCGGCACCTGCCCGATCTCCTATGTCCGCAGCCATATCGAGAAGGTCGGCCCGCTGTTCGGCCTGCCCGAGGGCGTCTATCCGGTCGCCGGGCTGACGCTGGGCTGGCCGGAGGCCCGCAACGAGCCGACGCCGCGCCTGCCGCCCACCGTCGTGGTGCATCGCGAGGCCTATGACGACAGCGCCTTGCCGGCGGAACTGGCGGCCTATGACGCGCTGCGCCCGAAGCAGAAGCCGCGCTATCCCGAGATCCACGGCCCCGCGCCGGAAGGCTGCACCTGGTCGGAGAATTCGGCCCGGCAATTGTCCGTGCCCGAACGCTTCGGCTTCCGCGCCTGGCTGCGCCTGCGGGGCTTCGCGCTTGACTGACCCGACAGCCGACAACCCCGGCGGGGCGGATGCGGAAGGCCATGCGCGCCGCACGGTGCGCCCGCGCGACGCGGCGAGCCTGATCGTCTGGCGCATCGGCCCGGCGGGGCCGGAGGTGCTGATGGGCCAGCGTCACGCCAGGCATCGCTTCATGCCCGATGTGATGGTGTTTCCCGGTGGCCGGGTGGACCCGGACGATCATCGGCTGCCCGCGGTCAGCGAATTGCAGGCGGCGGCCCGCACCATGCTGGAGCGCCGCGCGACGGCGGCCCGCGCGCGCGCCATCGGCATCGCCGCGGCGCGCGAATTGTTCGAGGAAACCGGCCTGGTGCTGGGGGAGCGCCGCGGCGAGGGCATCGCGGCCGACCTCGCCGCGCTGCACTATGTCTGTCGCGCGGTCACGCCGGGGGGGCGGCCGATCCGCTTCAACGCCCGCTTCCTTGCCGCCCCGGCCGAGGTCGTGCACGGCGACATCGCCGGATCGGGGGAATTGGAGCGGCTGGGCTGGTTCACGCCGGAACAGGCCCATCGCCACCGCGTGGCGGATATCACCGGCAAGGTGCTGGTGGAGTTCCTCGACTGGCTGGAGATGACGCCCGAGCGGCGCGCATCGCGCGCGCTGGTGGTCTATCGCGGCATGGACAGTCGGCACTTCGAGCGCTGAGAGCGCCGGGCGCCGCTGCGCCGCGATCACCGGCGGCCCATGTCATGAAGAACAAGAAACCAACAAATCACTCACTTGGCTGGGCCATGCCTTGCCATGTCTTGCAGCGCGCCGCTCCCACAAGGATGGCCCCCTCCATGCGCAGGTTCCTGATCCTCGCCACCGCGATGCTGCCGGGCGTCGCGGCGGCGCAGACCGCACCGGTCGACACCTTCTCGATGCAGGGGTTGCGCCCGACGCTGACCCTCGGCGACGGCGACTTCGTGCTGCAGCCGGTCGCGCGGCTCGACCTCGATGCCGGCGCCTTCTGGGACCAGCCGCAGACCGATGGCAAGCCGCCGCGCTTCGACGACGGCCTCAATGTCCGGCGCGCCCGGATCGGTGTGCAGGGCAGCTTCCTGCACGATTTCAGCTACAACGTCACCGTGCAGTTCGAACCTGGGGCCGGCAATCAGTTCAGCTGGAACAGCGTCTATATGGAGGAAGGATGGGTCGCCTATGACGGCCTGCCATGGGTGACGATCCGCGCCGGTTCCTTCACGCCGCGGCACACGCTGGAAGCCTCGACCAGCACCTTCGAGACGCCCTTCATGGAGCGTGCTTCAGTCGTCAACCTGGCCGGCACTCTCGCCGCCGGCGAAAGCCGCTATGGCGTGGGCGCCGAGTTCCGCACCGACCGGCTGTTCGGGTCCTTCTACGTCACCGATGGCCAGTCGACGACACGCGACGATGGCCAGCGACGGGGCCTCGCCGGCCGTGTCGCCGGGTTGCTGGTCGATACCGACGGCTTCAAGCTGCTGGTCGGCGCCAGCGCCTCCTACCAGTTCCATCCGGGCACGACCGACCATGAGACGATACGCCTGCGCGACTACCCGCAATTGCGGCTGAGCCCGCTGCGCCTGCTCGACACCAAGTCGCTGGCGGCGGATTTAGGGTTCAATGTCGGGCCGGAACTCTCCGGCACCCTTGGCAAGCTGCTGTTCCAGGCGGAATACCAGCGCCTCGAGGTCGACCGCACCAACGGCACCAGCCCGTCCTTCGACGGCTTCTACGCGTCGGTGGCCTATCCGTTGATCGGCGGAGGCCGGGTCTATGACCCGAAACGGGCGGTGTGGACGCGCCCGCGTTTCGATGAACTGGACCCCGCCCGGGGACATTGGGGCTATCTCGAACTCGCCACGCGTTTCAGCTACGCGAACCTGTTCGACGGGGCGGTGCGCGGCGGGCGGCAGAACATTTGGGGCACGGCGCTCAACTACTACCCGATCCGCAACCTGCGCACCTCGATCGAGTACCAGGTCGGCCAGATCACGCTCGACGGCCCGAATCGCTCCTTCCAGTCGATCGGCGTCCGCTTGGCCTTCACGCTGTAGGCGCGACGGCCGGGCCGGCGCGGCTATTCCACGCTGTGCCGGCGCGACGGTTCCAGGCCCAAGAGTCCCAAAAGCATCAGCGCCGTCCCGCCCAAGGCGAGAACGGCCGCCGCCGCCAGCGGAATGCGCCCCGGCGCAGTCGCATCGCCGATCAGCAGCGCAACGAGCAGAAGGTTGCCCAGGAAGCCGGAGGCGATCAGGGTGATGGGGATGAATGGCATGAGTGTTGCTCCGTTCATCGCTGGTTAGACACCCGCGCCGCGGCGCCACCGGGACGGTGGCAAGGCGGTTTTGTGGCACGCCCCGCATGGACAGCAGGGCAGCCATCTGAAAATGTTGCACGGCACCAACACGGAGGAGTTACCATGCGCAGGCTTTTTGCCGCGGCCCTGATTTCGGCCATCGCCGCCGGGCCCGCCCTCGCCCAGACCCAGCCGCCGCTGCGCTGCGCGCGTGGACGGCACCTTCGCCCCGCACGCCTTCCCCTCGCTGCAGGGTGGCGTCCAGGGCTTCCAGATCGACCTGTTCCGCGAAGTCGCCCGCCGCATGGGCCGGGAGATCGTGATCGACAGCGCGGCCTTCTCCGGCCTGATCCCGGCGATGAATGCCGGGCGCTACGACTTCCTCTGCGCGCCGACCACGGTCACGCCGGAACGCGCCCAGGCCCTGCTGTTCACCGAGGGCTACCTGTGGACCGAACTGCAGTTCGGCATCCGCCGCGGCACGCCGCCGATCCGCTCGGATGAGGACCTGCGCGGCAAGACCATCAGCGTGAACAAGGGCACGCCCTATGAGGCGTGGGTGAACAACAACCGCGAGCGGCTGAACCTCACGCTGCTCGCCTTCGACAGCCAGGCCGATGCCGCGCAGGCGGTCATCCAGGGCCGCGCCTATGCCAATCTTTCGGGCAATACGGTGGTGCGGTATTCGGCGTCGCGCTCGCCGCAATATGTCGCCGACTACGTGCTGCCGGGCACGCGCTTCCACTGGGGCACGCCGTTCCGCCGCGATTCCGGCGCGCTGCGCAACCAGGTCGAGGACGTGATCACCTGCATGAAGCGCGACGGCACCGTCGCCCGCCTGTCCGAGCGCTGGTTCGGCGCCGCCCCCGGCCCCGACCAGGCCGAGCGGATCGAGTTCCCCGGCTATGGCGTGCCGGATCTGCCCGGCTTCGACCCGACCCCGCAGAACCCGACCTGCGGCTGATGACCACCCCGATCGTCGAGGCGCGCGCGATCCACAAGCATTTCGGGCATCTGCATGTCCTGAAGGGCGTGGATCTGTGCGTGGCCGAGAAGGAACTGGTCTTCCTGATCGGCCCCTCGGGGTCGGGCAAGTCCACCCTGCTGCGCTGCCTGAACCGGCTGGAGGACCCGTCCTCCGGCTCGGTCGTGGTGGACGGCATCGACATGCTCGACGCGCGCACGGACATCAACAAGGCGCGTCAGCGCATCGGCATGGTGTTCCAGTCCTTCAACCTCTATCCGCACATGACGGCGCTGGGGAATGTGGCGCTCGCCCTGCGCAAGGTGCAGGGGCTGGGCCGTGCCGAGGCCGAGGCGAAGGCCGCCGCGGCGCTGGACCGCGTGCATCTGGCCGACCGCGCCGACCATTTCCCGCTGCAATTGTCAGGCGGCCAGCAGCAGCGCGTGGCCATCGCGCGCGCCATCGCGCTCGAACCCCGCGTCATGCTGTTCGACGAACCGACCAGCGCGCTCGACCCCGAACTGGTGGGCGGCGTGCTGGCGGTGATGCGCGAATTGCGCGAGGACGGCATGACCATGGTCGTGGTCAGCCACGAGATGGGCTTCGCCAAGGCGGCGGCCGACCGCGTGGTGTTCATGGCGGACGGGCTGATCGTCGAGGAAGGCATTCCGGCGGAGTTCTTCGCCGCGCCGAAGCACGAACGGACCCGCGCCTTCATCTCGCAGATCGAGCGGCATTGATGCCGCCGTCAGGTATCGACGCCCTCGCATTCGCGCACCGCGCGGGTGAAGGCGAACCAGCCGCCCGGGCCGCGCAGGCAGCCATTGCGCCAATCGCCCTCGATGACGCGGCCGCGCAGCACCAGCCGGCCGCGGCCGTTCGGATGCGACATGCTCCAGCCGCCCTTGTAGACGATGCCCGCCTCCGGGATCTCGACCAGGCCGGAGACGAAATGGTCGTTGCTGAAGGTGCCCTGCTGCGTCACCCGCACCTGCTTGCCGGCGGTGATGGTCAGCCGGCCCATCCCCTCGTTCTTGCCGCCGCGCAGGCTGCCTTCATAGATCATTGCGCGCTCGTTGCCGTCCTCGCGCCAGGTGATGACGGCGCGGCCCTCGCCTTCCGCCGGGCCTTCCGGGCAGGGGCCGGTCCAGGTGGCGCTGGTGATCTCCGCGCCGGCGCGGATGCCGCTTGCCCACAGCCAGCAGCCATCGGCCCCGTCGCTGACGAAGCCGCCGCGCCCGCCGGGCACCATGCGCTGGTCCTCCGGCGGCGGGCCGGCGGCCATGCACAGCAGGGCCAGCGCGGCGAGGGCTCGTGGTCTTCCATGGCGGCATCCGGTGCGTCCTTTCATCGGTGGCGGGGCACCGTGCGCCCGCCCGGGCCATCATAGCGCAGCCGAGCGGCGCAGGCGCGCGCCATGACCGGATGGGAACGCTTCACCGACAGTTTCTTCAATGCGCGGGTCATGGCGCAGTACCTGCCCAAGATCATCGACGGCTTCTGGCTGACGGTGGTGCTGGCGCTGTGCATCATCGCCGCGGGCCTCGCGCTCGGGCTTGCTGCTGGCGCTGCTGCGCGCCTTCGGCATCCGGCCGCTGAACTGGCTGATCATCTTCGTGGTGGACCTGTTCCGCGCCCTGCCGCCGCTGGTGATCATCGTGCTGCTGTATTTCGGCCTGCCCAATGCCGGGATCGAACTCTCGGGCTTCGTCGCCGCCTGGCTGTCGCTGACGCTGGTGCTGATGGCCTTCACCGAGGAGATCTTCTGGGCCGGCATCACCTCGGTGGCCAAGGGGCAATGGGAGGCGGCGCGCTCCACCGGCCTCGGCTTCGTGCAGACGCTGACCTATGTCGTGCTGCCGCAGGCGCTGCGCATCACCATCCCGCCGCTGACCAACCGCACCATCGCGATCACCAAGGGCACGGCGCTCGCCTCGGTCGTCGCGGTGCCGGACATCCTGGGGGCGGCGAATTCGGGCGTGTCCTTCTCCTTCAACCCGTCGCCGCTGACGCTCGGCGCCATCGCCTACCTGGTGCTGTTCCTGCCCGTCGTCGTGTTCGGCCGCTGGGTCGAGACGCGCTTCGCGTGGAAGCGGTGACGCCATGCGACCGCGCAGCCCCGCAGCCGCAGCCGAGGAACCGGGCGTGAATCGCGCCGCCCGGCGCATGCGATCGCGCAGGCCCGCCGACGGGGCGCCGCGCGTGGCGCCCGTGGGCGAGGACTGAGCCCGATGGACATCTTCATCGAGACCTTCCTGAACTGGCAGATCGTCCAGGATGCCTGGCCGATCCTGTGGCAGGGGTTGCAGGCGACGCTGCTGCTCTCGGCGCTGGTGGTGCCGCTCGGGGCGGCCGGCGGCATCATCATCGCGGTGCTGTCCACCGTGCATTCCCCATGGGTGAAATGGCCGCTGCGCGTCTGGGTGGACACCTTCCGCGCGCTGCCGCCGCTGGTGCTGCTGATCTTCATCTTCGCCGGGCTGCCCTTCATCGGCATCGATGTCGGGCCGTGGGGGGCGGTGGCGATCGGCTTCTTCCTCAACACCGGCGCCTACTACGGCGAGATCCTGCGCGCCGGGCATCGAGAGCGTGCCGCACGGGCAGCTGGAGGCGGCGCGCTCGACCGGCCTGACGCGCGGGCAGACCATGCGCTACGTCGTGCTGCCGCAGGCGGTGCGGAACGTGTTGCCGGACCTGATCTCGAACACGCTGGAGGTGGTGAAGCTCACCTCCATCGCCTCGGTCGTCGCACTGCCGGAACTGCTGTTCCAGGCGCGGCAGGCGCAGTCCGTAACCTACAACGCGACGCCGATCATGGTCGCGGCGGTGGTGTACTTCATCCTGCTGTGGCCGGTGGTGCGGCTACTGTCGAGGCTGGAGAACCGGCAATTGGCGGGTCGACGCTGATTGCGCGATGATGCGTCGACCGCGCCACCAGAGCGCGGCCGACCATCATGAATAGCCAGGAATGAAACGCCTCATGACCTTCAGCTTCGGACGCCGGCCGCTCGCCGGGGCATTGGCGAGCCTCGCAGCGCTTCCCGCCCCGGCCCTTTCCCAGGGGTCCGCACGGCCGATCACCATCGTCGTCCCCTTCGCGCCCGGCGGCAGCACGGACATCGTCAGCCGGCTGATGGCCGAGCGGATGACAACGGTGCTCGGCCAGGCGGTGCAGGTGGAAAACCGCCCCGGCGCGAACACCGTGATCGGCGCGGAGTATGTGGCGCGTTCGCGACCTGACGGGCTGACCTTGTTGATGGCGGCCGGCACCACGTTGACCATCAACCCCGTGATCGTGCCGAACCTGCCCTACAAGGTGGATGACTTCGCCCCGGTCATGCTGGCGACCACGTTCCCCTTCGGCATCATCACCAGGCTCGAAGGCGGTCCGGTCGATGTGCCGGCCTGGGTGGCGGCGGCGAAGGCACGCCCCGGGCTGATGACCTATGGCACCAATGGACCGACGACGCTGACCAATGTCGCGATGCTGATGGTGATGGAACGGCTGGGCATCTCGATGCAGGACGTCACCTATCGCGGGGATTCGGCGCAGCTCACCGCCTTCCTCGCCGGTGACCTCGACATGCTGATCGTCGCCGGCGGCACGGCCCAGCCGGTGTATCGGAACCGGCAGGGGCGGCTGATCGCCTGGACCAGCGAGCGGCGCGTGGAATCGACGCCCGACGTGCCCTCCATCACGCAATACGCGCCGGGACTTAACGTGCTGTCCTGGTTCGGGCTGCTGGCACCGACGCAAACGCCACGGGAGATGATCCAGCGAGTCAATGCGGCGGCGAATGAGGCGCTGCAGGATGCGCGGATCCGCGAGAGGCTGACCACGGACGGGCAGTTCCTGGCGGGCGGCACGCCGGAAGACTTCACGACGTTCCTGCAACAGTCCGACAGAGTGTGGCGGCCGATCCTGCAGCGGCTCGACGTGCCGCGGAACTGACGGGCCACATCCTGGACGCCAGCGCCCTTGATGGCGCCAGGGCGCGGCGGCTGCCCCAGGTGGCAGCCGCCCTGCACGCCGGCGCGACGCGCGCGCTCAGGCGATGGCGTACACGTCGTAGGTCGGCCCGCTCGGCGGACGCTGTCCGATGCCCACGGCGATCACCTTGTTCATCCAGGCGAATTCCGCCGAGCCAGTCTCGAAGCGAATGGCGGTGCGAAAGTAATACTCGGACGGGTCGGTCGGCTGGCCGCTGTTCATCCGCGCCAGCACCTCCGCCGGACCATGGCGCAGGCCGGTGTAGTGCATGTACACGATGGCACCCGAGGCGGATTTCAGCGTCAGCCGCACATCCATGTGTGCCGTGCCGTCGGGGAACACGCGCAGCCAGTCCGCCGCGGTGCCGGGCACCAGTTCACCATTGAAGCGCGGCCCCTCGGCGGTGCCGCCGGTGACCGGGATGATGCGCAATTCGCCATTGGTGGCGGTGCCCGCCATCTGCGGCGCGCCGGCCGACAGCGCAAGGCGGAACAGGAACTCGGATTTGAGCGGCAGCGTGGTCATGGCGTTCTTCCCCATCATGCGATGGCGGCAGGATGCCTCCGCTTCAGCGCTGCCGCCAGGGCAGCCCCTCGGCCTTCCAGCCGGCGACATGGCCGCGATGGCCCTCGGCATCGACCGGCCCCTCGAAGCCGTCGGCCACGTTGAAGGCATGCGGGAAGCCCGCCGCCTGCGCCGCCTGCCCGGCGGCGAGCGAACGCGCGCCCGAGCGGCAGATGAAGAATATCTTGTGCAGCGGCGTCAGCCCCGCCTTGTGCAGGTGGTCGGCGAAATGCCCGTTCACCTGCATGGTCGGGTAGATCTGCCACGGGATCAGCACCGGCTGCTTGCCGATGGCGGTGAGGTCGGGCAGGCCGACGAAGTTCCATTCCGCATCGGTGCGCACATCGACCAGCGCGCAGTCCGCCTCCTCGGCGAGCAACCGCCATGTCTCCTGGGGGCCGATATCCGGAACGCCTGCCACGGTGAGGCTCCTTGCCGCGAATTACACCGGTAACGTGGTGCGGCGGTGCAGCAAGGGCAACCGCGAAGGCCAGCGATCGCTTCCATCGGCCGGCGGCAGGCCCTAAGGTGGCCTGACGATTGACGGATTCTTTCAGAACATGAATCGCTCAGATCCCGGCGCCCAGGACGAACGCGCGGCCGCCACGCGGGTCCGCATCCTCGAAGCGGCCGAGGCGCTGTTCCGCTCGATGGGCTACCAGAAGACCGCGGTCGCCGACATCGCGCGCGAACTCCACATGTCGCCGGCCAACATCTACCGGTTCTTCTCGTCGAAAAGCGCGATCAACGAGGCCATCACCGGCCGCCTTCTGGGTGGCGTGACGCAGGAACTGGAGGCGATCGCCGACGGACCGGGCGCCGCCGCCGACCGGTTGCGCGGCATGCTGCGTGTGCTGCACGCGCGGCACATGGCGCTGTTCATCCGCGAAAAGCGGATGCACGACATGGTGTCGGCGGCGATGAGCGAGCATTGGGGCGTCATCGCCACCTTCATCACCCGCATCGAGGCGGCGATCGGGCGCGTGCTGGCCGATGGCGCCGGGCGCGGCGAATTCGCCGAACTCGACACGGCAATAACGGCCCGGATGGTCAAGCAGGCGACCCTGTGCTGGACCCATCCGGTGCTGATCGCCGACAGCCTGGCCAAGGGCATGACGGATGAGGCGCGCATGGTCGGGGAGTTGGAGGCGATGCTCGACCTCCTCATTCGCGGCCTGAGGCCTGATTCATGATCACTGACGATTATTGACTTTCGTCATTCAATCTGGATATCCTGGATCATTCCAGGAGATCCGCCATGCGCGTCCCCCTGCCCGCCCTTGCAGCCCTCATTCTGCTCGCAGCGTGCCGTGACCCCGCCCCCCAGGCCGCCGTGCCGGAAGCGCCGAAGCCCATCCAGGTCGCCGAGATCCACTTCGCCCCGGCCGAGCAGCCACGCGCCTTCGCCGGCGTGGTCCGCGCCCGGCGCGAGGCCGACATCGCCTTCCGCGCCAGCGGCCGCATCGCCGCCAGGCTGGTCGATATCGGCACCACCGTGACGGCCGGGCAGGACCTCGCCCGCATCGACCCGGCCGACATCGCCCTGGCGGTCCGTGGCGCCGAGGCCGACCTTGCCGCCACCGAGGCCGAGGCACGCCGGGCGCTGGCCGATGCCGCCCGCTCGCGCACCCTGCTCGCTGCCGGCCATGTCGCCGCCGCCTTCGACGAACAGCGCCAGACCACGGCGCGCAGTGCCGAGGAACGCGTCGCCTCCGCCCGCGCCGCGCTGGAACTTGCCCGCAACCGGCTCGACCACACCATCCTGCGCGCGCCGTCCGATGGCGTCGTCACCGCCATTCTCGCCGAGGCCGGCCAGGTGGTCGGCGAAGGCCAGGTGGTGATGCGCATGGCCGACCCGGCGGAGCGCGAATTGCTGGTGCAGGTGCCCGAGGGCGCCCTGCCCGACCTCGCCGATGCGCGCGCCGAGGCGCTGCTGTGGGCCCGCCCCGGGCAACCGCTCCCGGCCCATCTGCGTGAGGTCGCGCCGCAGGCCGACGCGACGCTGCGCACCTATGCCGTGCGCTTCGCCCTGCCGGAGGCGCCGGGCTGGGCCGCGCTCGGCATGACCGGCACCGTGCGGCTGCGCGCCGGTTCCGCCCCGGTCGCGCTGCTGCCGGCCTCCGCCCTGCATGACCGCGGCCAGGGGCCGATGGTGTGGAAGGTCGAGGGCAGCCGCATCGTCGCCGTGCCGGTGGAGGTGGCGCGCCTGGGGCAGGCGCAGGTCGCCCTGCGCGGCGCGCTCGCCGAGGGCGACAAGGTGGTCGCCCTGGGGCCGCAACTGCTCGACCCGGGCAGCACGCGTGCGCGTGGTGCAGACGCGCTCCGCCGCCACGCTGCGCTGAGGACATGCCGCCATGGGCTTCAACCTGTCCGACTGGGGCGTGCGCAACGGCGCGCTGACCTTCTTCCTCATCATCATGCTCGCCGCCGCGGGGGCCTTCGCCTATCTGCGGCTGGGCCGGGCGGAGGATCCGGGCTTCACGCTCAAGGTCATGGTGGTCACCGCGCAATGGCCGGGCGCCACCGCCGAGCAGATGCAGCGCCAGGTCGCCGACCCGATCGAGAGCCGCCTGCAGGACCTGGCGCATCTTGACCGTGTCGAGACCTTCACCCGCCCCGGCCAGGCGGTGATGACGATCGTGCTGCGCGACACCACGCCGCCGCGCGAGGTCCAGGGCCTGTGGTACCAGGTGCGCAAGAAGGTCGGCGACATCCGCCAGAACCTTCCGGGCGGCGTGCTCGGCCCCTTCTTCGACGATGAATATTCCGATGTCTGGTCGGCGATCTACGCCGTCAGCGGTGCGGAGAATGCCGAGCTGATCCGGCAGGCCGAGGCCATCCGCGCCCGCCTGCTGCGGGTGCCCGGCGTCGACAAGGTCAAGATCTTCGGCGAACAGGCGCAGCGCATCCATGTCGAGGTCGCCCATGCGCGGCTCGCCTCGCTCGGCGTGCAGCCGCAGGCCATCCTCGATGCGCTGGCGCGGCACAATCCCGTGCTGCCGGCCGGCGTGGTGGAAGGTGCCGCGACGCGGCTGCACCTGCGTGTCGATGGCGGCTTCGACGGCCTCGCCGCCATACGCGAGGTGCCGGTCGCCGCCGGCGGGCGCTCCCTGCGCCTGGGCGACATCGCCGAGGTGTCGCGCGGCTATGCCGATCCGGCCTCGACCGGCATCCGCCAGGGCGGCCAGCCGGCGGTGCTGATCGCCGTCGGCAAGCAGCCGGGCGTGAATGTGCTGACGCTGGGCGCCGCGCTTGCCGCGGCGATGCAGGCGCAGGCCCACGTCACGCCGCTCGGCATCACCGTCACGCCGATCGTCGACCAGGCGCATGTGGTGCAGGAGAGCGTCAGCGAGTTCCTGCTGAAATTCGTCGCTGCCCTCGGCGTGGTGATGGTGATCTCCTTCCTCTCGCTCGGCGTCCGGGCGGGGATCATCGTCGCGCTGTCGGTGCCGCTGACGCTCGCCATCGTCTTCCTGCTGATGCTGGCGACGGGGATGGAGCTGGAACGCGTCACCCTCGGCGCGCTGATCCTGTCGCTCGGCCTGCTGGTCGATGATGCGATCATCGCCATCGAGACCATGGTGGTGAAGCTCGAAGCCGGCTGGACGCGCGCCAAGGCGGCGACCTTCGCCTGGACCTCGACCGCCGGGCCGATGCTGTCGGGCACGCTGGTGACGGTGGCGGGCTTCCTGCCGGTGGGCTTCGCACGCTCCTCGGCCGGCGAATATGCGGGCGGCATCTTCTGGGTGGTCGGCTTCGCGCTGATCGCCTCCTGGCTCGTTGCCGTGCTGTTCACGCCGTGGCTGGGCGTGAAGCTGCTGCCGGCGGCGAAGCCCGGCCGGCATCACGAGGCCTATGACGGGCGCGGTTATCGCGCGTTGCGGCGGGTCGTGGGCTGGTCGGTGTCGCACCGGCTGCTGGTGATCGGCGCGACGCTGCTGGTGATGGTCGCCGGCTTCGCGGCGATGGGGGCGGTGCGCAAGCAGTTCTTCCCGACCTCCGCACGGCTCGAATTGCTGGTCGATGTGAATCTGCGCCAGGGCGCGAGTTTCGCCGCCACCCTCGATGCCGCGCGTCGCCTGGAGCAGGCGCTGGAGGGCGACGCCGATGCGCGGCTGGTCACCACCTATCTCGGCCAGGGCTCGCCGCGCTTCTTCCTGGCGCTGAACCCCGATCTGCCGAACGAGGCCTTCGCCAAGCTGGTCGTGCAGGCGCGCGACATCCCCGCCCGCGAGCGCCTGCGCGAACGCATCATGGCCCTGGTGCGGGACGGGCTGGTGCCGGAGGCGCGGGTGCGTGTCTCGCGGCTCGATTTCGGCCCGCCGGTCGGCTACCCGGTGCAGTTCCGCATCCATGGCGACGACCCCGCCGCGCTGCGCGCCGCCGCCGAGGAGGTGCTCGCGGTGATGCGCTCGACGCCCGGCACGCGCGATGCGTCGCTGTCCTGGGGCGAACGCGCCCCGTCGCTGCGGCTGGAACTGGACCGCGCCCGCGTGGCCGAGCTCGGCCTGTCGCCGGCGCAGGTCGCCTCCTCGCTGCAATTGCTGCTGACCGGCGCGACCGCCACGCAGTATCGCGAAGGCAACCGCCTGGTCGACGTGGTGCTGCGCGCGCCGGCCGATGAACGGCTGACGACGGATACGCTGGCCGACCTGTCGCTGGCCACGCCGGCCGGGCCGGTGCCGCTGTCGCAGGTGGCGCGGCTGGTGCCGGTCTCGGAGGAACCCATCCTGTTCCGCCGCAACCGGGAGGCCTACATCACCGTGCGCGCCGACATCGCGCCCGGCCTGCAGGCGCCCGATGTCTCGGCCGCCGTCGCGGCGCGGCTGCGCCCGGTGATCGACGCCCTGCCGGTCGGGCTGCGCATCGAGACGGGCGGCGCCACCGAGGAATCCGGCAAGGCCAACGCCGCGCTGTTCGCCATATTCCCGCTGATGATCGCGGCGATGCTGGTGCTGCTGATGGCGCAGCTGCGGCATTTCGGGCGCACGGCGCTGGTCTTCGTCACCGCGCCGCTCGGCATTCCCGGCGCCGCCTTCGCGCTGCTGGCGATGGATGCGCCCTTCGGCTTCGTCGCGCTGCTTGGCGTGATCGCGCTGGCGGGGATGGTGATGCGCAACACGCAGATCCTGGTCGACCAGGTGCGCCAGGACCTCGAGGCCGGGCAGGACCTGCGGACGGCGATCATCGAGAGCACGGTCCGGCGCACCAGGCCGGTGCTGCTGACGGCGCTTGCCGCCGTGCTGGCCTTCGTCCCGCTGACGCAATCGGTGTTCTGGGGGCCGATGGCGATCGCCATGATCGGCGGGCTGAGCCTTGCCACCATCGTCACCCTGCTGGTGGTGCCGGCGCTCTATGCCCTGGCGCTGCCATGGCGGCGGCGGCGCGCGGCCGCCCGCCCCGGCCGCTTCGCCATGGCGCCGGCCGAATGACGCGACGCCCGCGCGCGCGGTACTGACGCCCCGCGAATCCGGTGTAGCCTGTCCCGTCGAAGGCCCGCCACGAAGGCCGGGCCACGAAGTGAGGGATGCGCCATGCTTGGCCTGATGCAGGATTGGCCGTTGCTGATGCATACGGTGCTGGACCATGCGGCGATCCAGCATCCGGGACGCGACATCGTCAGCCGGTCCGTCGAAGGCCCCTTCCACCGCACCGACTACGCGACGGTCCGCGCGCGCGCCCTGCGCGTGGCGCAGCGGCTGGGACGCGATGGCATCCGCCCCGGCGACCGCGTGGCGACGCTCGCCTGGAACACCTGGCGGCATCTCGAGGCCTGGTACGGCATCGCCGGCGTCGGCGGCGTCTATCACACCGTCAACCCGCGGCTGTTCCCCGAGCAGATCGCCTGGATCATGAACCATGCCGGGTCGCGCATCCTGATGCTCGACCTGACCTTCGTGCCGATGGTGCAGGCGCTGGCCGACAAGCTGCCGCTGGTCGAGCGCTTCGTCATCCTGACCGACGCCGCGCACATGCCGCAGACCAGCCTGCGCGACGCCATCGCCTATGAGGACTGGATCGCCGAGGTGGATGGCGACTTCGCCTGGGTGACGGTGGAGGAGAACGCGGCGGCCGGCATCTGCTACACCTCCGGCACCACCGGCGACCCGAAGGGCGTGGTCTATTCCCACCGCTCGAACGTGATCCACGCGCTGGCCTGCAACCAGGTCGATTGCTTCGGCCTCGGCGCTGCCGACCGGGTGATGCCGGTGGTGCCGATGTTCCACGCCAATGGCTGGTCGCTTGCGCTGTGCGCGCCGATGGTGGGCGCGGCGATGATCATGCCCGGCGCGAAGCTCGACGGCGCCTCGGTGCATGAGGTGATCGAGCACGGGCGGGTGAATTTCTCCGCCGCCGTGCCGACCGTGTGGATGATGCTGCTGCAGCACCTGGAGGCCACCGGGTCGCGCATCGACACGATGCAGCGCGTGGCGATCGGCGGCTCGGCCTGCCCGCCGGCCATCACCAAGGCCTACCAGGAGAAGTACGGCGTGCGCGTCATCCATGCCTGGGGGATGACCGAGCTCTCCCCGGTCGGCACGCTGTTCGCCGTCAAGCCGGAGGTCGCGCATCTGCGCGGCGACGCCATGCTCCGCCTGCAGGCCAAGCAGGGCACGCCGCCCTATACCGTCGAGATGAAGATCACCGACGACGAGGACAAATCGCTGCCCTGGGACGGCACCACCTTCGGCCGGCTGAAGGTGAAGGGCCCGGCGATCTCGCGCCGCTATTTCCGCCGCGAGGAGGAGGAGATCCTCGACGCCGAGGGCTTCTTCGACACCGGCGACGTCGCGACCATGGACGAGCACGGCTACATGGAGATCACCGACCGCTCGAAGGACGTCATCAAGTCGGGCGGCGAGTGGATTTCCTCCATCGCCCTGGAGAATGCCGCCGTCGGCTATCCGGGTGTGGCGGAAGCGGCCGTGGTCTCCATGAAGGACCCGAAATGGGATGAGCGGCCCCTGCTGATCCTGGTGATGAAGCCGGGCGTGCTGTCGCCGTCCCTGGCGCAGATGCGCGACTTCCTGGCCGACAAGGTCGCGAAATGGTGGCTGCCGGACGATATCGTGGTGCTGGACGAGATCCCGCACACCGCGACCGGCAAGATCCTGAAAATGAAGTTGCGGGAGATGTTCAAGGACCACCGGCCGCCAGGCTGAGCGGCCTGGTTGCGCTTCGTCGCATACGGGGCGCGCAGGACGTGGCAGGCTGCGGCATCATCGCCCCTGCCGGAGTCCGCCTTGTCGCGCCTGTCCCTGCTGCTTGCCCTGCTGCTTCTGGCCGCCCCTGCCGGCGCGCGGGAAGCCCCGCGCGAGCGGGCCGCCCGCCGCCCGGCCGCGCCTGCCCTGGTCGAGCCGCTGCCCGGCACCGAGCGCATCGCGATCGACGCCGGCGGCACCACCCGCCACTACCTCCTGCACCTGCCCCGTGGCGCGACCGGCCCGCGGCCGCTGGTGCTGGTGTTCCACGGCGCCGGCGGCCAGGGGGCGATCGTCGAGAGGCTGTCGCGCTTCTCCGCCCTGGGCGACCAGGCCGGCTTCGCCGTCGCCTATCCCGAAGGCGAGGAAGGCACCTGGCGCGTGCTGCGCGACCCACGCACCGAAATCATCTTCGCCCGCGCCGTGGTCGAGGACATTGCCCGCCGCACGCCGGTGGACCGTGGCCATGTCTTCGCCGCCGGCCTGTCGAACGGCGCCATGATGGCCGCGGCACTCGGCTGCTTCGCGCCGGACCTGGTGGCCGGGGTGGGGCTGGTCTCCGGCGGCTACGTCGCGCCATGCCGCAACAGCCCGCGCGCGCCGGCCATCCTGTTCAACGGCACCGCCGATGCCGTCCTGCCCATTGGCGGCAACCGGGCGACTGATGCCGGTGCGGGCGTTCGCCGAGGCCTGGGGCTCCGGCCCGGGCTGCCATGCCGCCGCGGAGGCGCTGCCCGGCCGCGGTGCCGAGCGCTTCGCCTGCGGCGGTGCCCAGGCGGAATTCTGGACGATCCAGGGCGGCGTCCATACCTGGCCGGGCGGCGCGCCGGGGCCCGATGCGTCGCGCGAGATCTGGCGCTTTTTCGCAGCCTCAGGTGAACAGCTTCCAGAACATCCGCAGGCTGGTGACCAGCAGGAACACCGCGAAGGCGCGCTTCAGCCACAGCGGCGGGATGGTGTGCGCCAGGTGCACGCCCCAGGGCGTGGCCAGGATCGAGGCCGGCGCGATCAGCGCGAAGCCGATCAGGTTGACGTAGCCGAGCGACCAGGGCGGCAGCAGCGGGTCGTTCCAGCCGCCCCAGATGAAGCCGATCGTCGCCGGGATCGAGATGATCAGCCCGAAGGCCGAGGCGGTCGCCACCGCCGCAGCGGATCGGCGCGCCGAACATCGACAGGATCGGCACGCCGAGCGTGCCGCCGCCGATGCCCATCATCGCGCTGACCGAGCCGATGCCGATGCCCAGCGCGGTGCGCGGCGGGCCTTCCGGCACGCTGTCGGTGATTTTGAACTCGACGCCGGTGAAGCCCATGTTCAGCGCGACCATCAGCGCGACCACGGCGAACACCGCCGTCAGCCCCTCCCCCTTCACATAGACGGCGAGGAAGGTGCCGAGCGCGACGCCCGCCAGCATCGCCCGGCCAGATGCTGCGCAGCAGCGCCACATCCATCGCCCCCTTCGCGTAGTGCTTGCGCGCCGACTGGATCGAGGTGGGGATGATGGTCGCCAGCGAGGTCGCCACCGCCAGCTTCATCTGGATGCTCTCGGGGATGCCGAACAGCGGGAAGACGCTGAACAGCAGCGGCACGATGACGATGCCGCCGCCGACGCCGAGCAGCCCCGCCAGGGTGCCCGACACCAGCCCGGTCGCCGCCATCGCGGCGGCGAGCCCGAGAAGCCACAGGGGATCGTTCAGGTGTTCCATGGCAGAGCAGGTCCGGGATGGGCTGGGAGGGAGGGATGTGGCATACACGCTGACCCTTTCAGCGTCACCCCGCCTTGCCCTTCATCCATCGACCCCTGGTTCTACATGCTCGCCATCCCGGCGGTGCTGATCACCGGCATCAGCAAGGGCGGCTTCGCCGGCGGCGCGGGCAACATGATGATGCCGCTGATGGCGCTGGCGGTGCCCGCGCCGGTCGCCGCCGGCATCGCGCTGCCGCTGCTGTGCGCGATGGATGTCTCGGGCCTGCGCGCCTGGTGGGGCAAGTGGGACAAGCGCGAGATGCGCGTGCTGGTGCCCGGCGCGCTGGTCGGCATCCTGGTCGGCGGGCTCGCCTTCACGCCTGTTCTCGGACCGCGCCATCAAGGCGATGGTCGGGCATGACCACCCTGGCCTTCCTCGCGCGGACGCTGTGGCTGCAGCGGCATCGCGAGCCGCCGCCGCCGGCCCCGCATGACCCGGTCAAGGCGGTGATCTGCGCGGCGGCCTCGGGCTTCACCAGCACCATCGCCCATGCCGGGTCGCCGCCGCTGGCGATCTACATGTATCCGCGCCGGCTGGACCGGCGGGTGATGGCGGCGACCTCGCGTCGTGTTCTTCGGCATCGTCAACTACGTGAAGCTGATCCCGTATTTCCTGCTGGGGAACCTGTCGGCGTCGAACCTCGCGACCAGCCTGGTGCTGCTGCCGCTGGCGCCGGTCGGCGTGTATCTGGGCATCTGGCTGCAGAAGCGGGTGCCCGATGCGCTGTTCTACCAGGTGCTCTACGTTCTGCTGCTGGTGACGGGGCTGAAGCTGAGCTGGGACGGGATTTTCGCATGAGCAACGCGCGCGGTGCTGGGCGTGCTGGGCGGCATGGGGCCGCTGGCCGGGGCGACCTTCATGCAGCGGATGACGCTGCTGACGCCCGCCGAGCGGGACCAGGACCACATCCCGTCGATCCTGTGGTCCGACCCGCGCGTGCCCGACCGCACCGCCGCGCGGCTGTCGGGTGGCGAGGACCCGCTGCCCTGGCCTGCTGCGCGGCATCGCCGGGCTGGAGGCCGCCGGCTGCGGCGCCATCGCCATCCCGTGCAACACCGCCCATGGCTGGTTCGAGCCGATGCAGGCCGCGACGCGCCTGCCCATCCTGCACATCGTCGAGGCCGCGGCGGATGAACTGCTGCGCCTGGGCATCGCCGCCGGCCCGATCGGGCTGATGGCGACCAAGGGCACGCTGGCGATGCGGCTGTACCAGGACCGGCTGGAGGGCCGCGGCTATGACTGCCTGGTGCCGCCCGAGGCGGAGATGGACCGCATCGTCATGCCGGCGATCGACCTGGTGAAGGCGAACAGGGTCTCGGAATCCTACGCGCCGCTGGCCGAGACGGCGCGGCGGCTGATCGCGCGCGGCGCGCGGGCGGTGGTGCTGGGCTGCACGGAAATCCCGCTCGGCATCTCGGCCGGGCCGGCCGCTGCCCTTCCCGGTGGCCGATACCATCGATGCGCTGGCGCGGGCGGCGATCGCCTGGGCGAAGCCGGCCGGATGACGTCCTGAGGTCGGGCACGGGCGAAGCGTTTCGGCGCCATCGCCCCTGCGGCCCGAAGCGGCCGGGGCCGTGAATGCGCCGCGCCGGCAGTCCGGCGTCTGAGGGCCATGCAGGTTGACGCCTTCATGCGCCCGGCATCAGTCGCAGTCGCACCCATCGGTCGGCCCGGTATCGCCGCGCAGGACGTGGTGGTCGATCCATTCGGCCACCAGCCGGCGCGCCTCGTTCACCGAGGCCTCCGGATGATGGATGCGGTACAAGCGCGGTGCAGGCGCCGAAGGCGCTCATGTCGGCCGAACCCTGCTCGCGCAGTTCGCGATAGGCGGTCACCACGGCGCGTTCGCAGCGCCGCGCGATATGGCTGAAATCCTGACCCATGCGGCCACCTCCGACGGCGTCCATTTGCGAATCACTCGCAACAGCATGCCAACGGTAGCCGCTGCGCCGCGCCGGTTCAAGTCACGCCGGCGTCACGCCGCGCGACGGCCTCCGCGATCGCGCGGCCGACATCGAGCGTGCCGGCCTGGCCGCCCATGTCGCGGGTGCGCGGGCCGCCCTCGGCGAGCAGCTTCTCGATGGTCGAGACGATGCAGGCGGCCGCTTCGGTCTCGCCCAGATGCTCCAGCATCATCGCCCCGGACCAGATCTGCCCGATCGGGTTGGCGATGAACTTGCCGGCGATGTCGGGCGCCGAGCCGTGCACCGGCTCGAACATCGACGGGAAGACCTTCTCCGGGTTGATGTTGGCGCTGGCCGCGATGCCGATCGACCCCGCCACCGCCGGGCCGAGGTCGGACAGGATGTCGCCGAACAGGTTCGAGCCCACCACCACGTCGAACCAGTCCGGATGCTGCACGAAATGGGCGCAGAGGATGTCGATGTGGAACTGGTCGGTCGTCACCTCGGGGTAGTTCTTCGCCATCTCGGCGAAGCGTTCGTCCCAATAGGGCATGGTGAAGGTGATGCCGTTCGACTTGGTGGCGCGAGGTCACCTTCCGCCGCTTGCGCGTCATCGCCAGTTCGAAGGCGTATTTCATGATGCGGTCGCAGCCGATGCGCGTCAGGATCGATTGCTGGGAGGCGAATTCGCGGTCGGTGCCGGGGAACATCCGCCCGCCGACGGAGGAATATTCGCCCTCGGTATTCTCGCGCACCACGTAGAAGTCGATGTCCTCCGGCCCGCGATTGGCGAGCGGGGACTTCGAGCCGGGCAGCAGCTTGCACGGGCGCAGGCTGACATACTGGTCGAACTGCGCGGCGGATCGGGATCAGCAGGCCCCACAGCGAGACATGGTCCGGCACGCCCGGCCAGCCGACCGCGCCGAGGAAGATCGAATCGCTGTCCTTCAGCCGGTCCATCCCGTCATCGGGCATCATCTTGCCGGTCTGGACGTAGGTCTCGCAGGACCAGTCGTAATGCGTCAGCGTCGAGTTCGAAGCCGAAGCGGCGCGCCGCGGCATCCAGCACGCGCAGCCCCTCGGGCGTGGTTTCCTTGCCGATGCCGTCGCCGGGAATGACGGCGATGCGGTGCTTGCGCTGGGCCATGGGCGCCTCCTCAATTCTCGGCGCGCACCGTAAGGGCGCGCGGGCAGAGCGCAAGGTCACGGCGCGCCATCGCGCCCGCTCGATGATCCTCGTCGGCTTCCGTCACCCGAGCGAAGGGAACCCGTGCCATGCGCCACCGCTGCGCCGCCATCCTGATGATCGTGCCTGGGCCTGGCCGCCTGCTCCGAGGACCTCACCGAGACGCACGCCGCCGGCGCATGACGGCACGCGGACCCTCAGCCGCGCCGAACTGCGCTGGTGCATGTTCAACGACATCCGCATCGAGGCCGCCCGCCCGGACATGCGCGGCGCCAAGCAGGGCCAGCTCCAGGTCTTCAACATGGCGGTGACGGCATGGAACAAATCCTGCCGCCGCTACCGCTACGACCGGTCGGACCGTGATGCCGTTCAGGGCCAGGTCGACACCCGGCGCGCGCAGCTCGAAACCGAAGGCCACGCGCAATTCGCGCTGCGCGAGGCAGGCTCGCCCCCGGCGGCCCAGGCGCCTCAGGGTGGCAGGTAGGTCCAGACCGCCACGGCGCCGAACCATTGCCCGTTCTGCCCCACCCGGCATGGCGCAATGGCATGCCCCCAGACGCCATAGGAAGGGACCACCTCCCCCACGAAGTCGAAGCGGTGCAGGGAGGGGGTCTGGGTCGTCCGGCCGGTGGCGGCGTTGGTGACCTCCGCCAGGCGCTGCAACCAGAGCCAGGCGATCGAAATGCGCGACGGGGCGTTGGCCGGCGTACCCCGCGGCCGCGCCACCTCGACGCGAACGAAGGGCGTCACGATCCGCAGCATCGCTTCGCCGCCCGCAGCGTGGCCGGCGACGTAGACCGTGCTGAGCTGCGCGGTGGATTGCAGTTCGCCATCGGCATCCAGCCGCAGCATGTGGTCGTAGAAGGTCCGCAGGCCATCCGACAGGTCGTAGGGCGGCGAGGTCGCCAGCGACAGCGCGCGCGACTGCGCGGCGACCCGCCCGAGCCGCGCCGAGCATTGACCGTCATCGGCACCTTCGATCGTCACCGCGGTGACGTCGATATGGTCGGCCGGGATCTGCGCCAGGGCAGCCTGCGGCCCATGGCCGGATGCCCCCAGCCCGGCGGCCAGCGCGATCCGGCACAGCCAGGACCGCCTCGGTCGGAAACCGCCCTGCGTGGCGGGGCTGCGCGTCAACCGTGCCATGGAGCGGGCAGTGTTGCACATGGGCGGCGTGCCGTCGTGCGCGGCGAGTTGGTGCGCCGCGCCTGCCTCCCTCATCCACCCCACACCAGCATCAGCATGGGCAGCGAGACCGCCAGCACCACGATCTCCAGCGGCAGCCCGAGCCGCCAGTAATCCCCGAAGCGGAAGCCGCCGGGGCCGAGGATCAGCGTGTTGTTCTGGTGCCCGATCGGCGTCAGGAAGGCGCAGGAGGCCCCGATCGCCACCGCCATCAGGAAGGCATCCGGGTTGGCGCCGAGTTCGGTCGCCGCGCGCATCGCGATCGGGCACATCACCGCCGCCGTCGCCGCGTTGTTCATGAAGTCCGACAGCGTCATGGTCACGACCACGATCAGGCCCAGCGCGACAATCGAATGCCCGCCGGCGACCCCGCCCAGCAGCAGCCGCGCCAGCAGGTCCGCCGCCCCGGTGCTCGCCATCGCATCCGCCACCGGCATCAGCGCCGCCAGCAGCACGATCACCGGCCAGTCGACCGCCGAGTAGGCGCGGCGCGGCGAGACCACGCCCGTCACCATCGCGGCCAGCACGCCGCCGACGAAAGCCACCGCCGTCGGCAACAGGCCCGATGCGCCAAGCATCACCGCGCCCGCCATGATGGCCACGGCCGTGATGGCGCGCCGGCGATCGGGAATGACCAGCGGCCGTTCGGCCAGCGGCACGCAGCCGGCCTGCGTCGCGAAGGCGGCGACATCGCGCGGCGCGCCTTGCAGCAGCAGCACGTCGCCGGC
>CAVSZN010000021.1:0-183489 GCA_963732425.1 uncultured Alphaproteobacteria bacterium | reverse complement strand
GGCCGCTTACGCCGCCTTCGCCATCCCGCGCAGCACGTAGTGCAGGATGCCGCCGTTCTTGTAGTACTCGACCTCATCGGCGGTATCGACGCGGCACATCACCTGCGTCGTCACCTTGGTGCCGTCGGCGCGGGTGATGACCACATCCATCATCATGCGCGGGGAGAGGTTCTCCACGCCCATGATGTCGATGGTCTCGTCGCCGGTCAGGCCCAGGGTCTGGCGGGTCTCGCCGTCCTTGAAGACCAGCGGCAGCACGCCCATGCCGACCAGGTTCGAGCGGTGGATGCGCTCGAAGCTCTCGGCGATGACCGCCTTCACGCCCAGCAGGAAGGTGCCCTTCGCCGCCCAGTCGCGCGACGAGCCGGTGCCGTATTCCTTGCCGCCGATCACCACCAGCGGCACGCCCTCGGCCTTGTACTTCATCGCCACGTCGTAGATCGGCGCCACCGTCGCCGGACGGGTAGTGCTTGGACACGCCGCCTTCGACGCCGGGCACCATCTCGTTCTTGATGCGGATATTGGCGAAGGTGCCGCGCATCATGACCTCGTGGTTGCCGCGGCGCGCGCCGTAGGAGTTGAAGTCATCCTGGCGCACCTGGTGCTCCAGCAGGTATTCGCCCGCCGGCGACGCCTTCTTGATCGAGCCGGCCGGGGAGATGTGGTCGGTCGTGATGGAATCGGCGAGCATCGGCCAGGATGCGCGCACCCTTGATCGAGGACACCGCGGCCGGCTCCATCGTCATGCCCTCGAAATAGGGCGGGTTCTGCACGTAGGTGGAGCCCGAGTTCCAGCGATAGGTGTCGCTGTCCGCATCGACGCGGATCGCCTGCCACTGCTGCGGCGCCCTTGAACACGTCGCCATAGCGTTCCTGGAACATCTCGCGCGTGACGACGGCATGCACCGTGTCGGCGACTTCCTTCTGCGTCGGCCAGATGTCCTTGCAGGAACACCGGCTGGCCGTCGGTGCCGTTGCCGATCGGCTCCTTCGTCAGGTCCTTCTTCACCGTGCCGGCGAGCGCATAGGCGACCACCAGCGGCGGGGAGGCGAGGTAGTTCGCGCGCACATTGGCATGCACGCGGCCTTCGAAGTTGCGGTTGCCCGACAGCACCGAGGTCACGACCAGCTTGTTGTTCTCGATCGCGTCCACGATCGGCTCGGCCAGCGGGCCGGAATTGCCGATGCAGGTCGTGCAGCCATAGCCGACGGTCTGGAAGCCGAGCGCATCCAGGTCCTTCGACAGGCCGGACTTGTCGAGATACTCGGTCACCACCTGCGAGCCCGGGGCGAGCGAGGTCTTCACCCACGGCTTCGCCGTCAGCCCCTTGCGCCACCGCCTTCTTGCGCCACCAGGCCGGCGGCCACGAGGACATAGGGGTTGGAGGTGTTGGTGCAGGACGTGATCGCCGCGATCACCACGTCGCCGTGGCCGAGGTCGTAATTCGCGCCCTCGACCGGCACGCGCAGTTCCGCCTTGTCGCCCGGCACGCCCATGGTGCCGGCCGCGAGGTCCTTGCTGAAGGCGCCGGCGACATTGCCCAGCGGCAAGCCGGTCCTGCGGCCGCTTCGGCCCGGCCATGGAGGGTTCGACCGTCGAGAGGTCGAGTTCCAGCGTGTCGGTGAACACCGGGTCCGGCATGCCCTTCTCGTGGAACATGCCCTGCGCCTTGAGGTAGTCGCGCGCCAGGTTGATGCGGTGCTCGTCGCGGCCGGACAGGCGCAGGTATTCCAGCGTCACGTCATCGACCGGGAAGAAGCCGCAGGTCGCGCCGTATTCCGGCGCCATGTTGCCGATGGTGGCGCGGTCGGCCAGCGCCAGGTTGTCGAGGCCGGGGCCGAAGAATTCGACGAACTTGCCGACCACGCCCTTCTTGCGCAGCATCTGCGTGACGGTCAGCACCAGGTCGGTGGCCGTCATGCCTTCCTTCAGCGTGCCGGTCAGCTTGAAGCCGATCACGTCGGGGATGAGCATGGCGATCGGCTGGCCGAGCATCGCCGCCTCGGCCTCGATGCCGCCCACGCCCCAGCCCAGCACGCCGAGGCCGTTGACCATCGTGGTGTGGCTGTCGGTGCCGTAGCAGCGTGTCCGGGAAGGCGAAGACCTCGCCGGTGTCGGTCGCGGTCCAGACCACCTGCGCCAGGTATTCCAGGTTCACCTGGTGGCAGATGCCGGTGCCCGGCGGGACGACGCGGAAATTGTCGAAGGCTTCCTGGCCCCAGCGGAGGAATTCGTAGCGCTCGCCATTGCGCTCGAACTCGACATCCACGTTCTTCTGCAGCGCGGAGGCGGAACCGGAGTAGTCCACCATCACCGAGTGGTCGATCACGAGATCGACGGGCACCAGCGGGTTCACCTTGCGCGGGTCGCCGCCGAGCTTCAGCAGCGCGTCGCGCATCGCCGCGAGGTCGACCACCGCGGGCACGCCGGTGAAGTCCTGCAGCAGGATGCGGGCCGGGCGGAACGGCACTTCCTTGGTCGAGCGGCCTTCCTTCACCCATTCCGCGATCTTCTTCGCGTCATCCACGGTGTAGGAACGGCCATCCTCGCAGCGCAGCACGTTCTCGAGCAGCACCTTGAGGCTGTAGGGCAGGCGCGAGATGTCGCCGATGCTCTTGGCCGCCTCGGGCAGGCTGAAGTAGTGATAGGTCTTGCCGTCCACCGCTAGGGTGCGGCGGGTCTTCAGGCTGTCCTGCCCGATCATCCGCATGGTTGGGTGCCCTTCTCGATCCGAGGCCGCGGTTCGCGGCCGCACAAACGGGCGGTTTAAAGCATGGCGGCCGGCAGCGGTCCATGGAGCGGGGGGCGGGATTGGCTGAACCGGGCGATGCGGTGCTTGAGGCGCGTGACCTCGCCTGCCTGCGCGGGGAACGGGTGGTCTTTGCCGGCCTGTCCTTTGCCGTCCCGGCCGGCGCCGCGCTGCTGCTGACCGGGGCGAATGGCGCCGGCAAGTCCACCCTGCTGCGGATGCTCGCCGGGCTGCTGCGCCCGGCCGAGGGCGCGGTGGCCTGGGCCGGGCAGGACATCGCCGCCGACACCGCCCGCCCATGCCGGCCGGCTGCGCTACCTGTCGCCACCAGGATGCGCTGAAGCCGGCCCTGACCGTTGCCGAGAACCTCGCCTTCTTCGCCGCGCTGTGGGGCGGGGCGGTCGGGCCGGCGCTCGACGCCGTGGCCCTGGGCGGGCTCGCGGACCTGCCGGCGCGGGTGCTGTCCTCGGGCCAGAAGCGGCGGCTGGCGCTGGCGCGGCTCGCGCTCGCCCCGGCGCCGCTGTGGCTGCTCGACGAACCGACCACGGGGCTTGATGCCGCCTCGGTCGAACGGCTTGGGCCGCTGCTCGCGGCGCATCGGGCACGCGGGCGGCATCGTCGTCGCGGCGACGCACATCCCGCTGCCGATGCCCGATGCGCGGGAACTGCGGCTGTGAGGGCCTTCGTCGCCCTGCTGGCGCGCGAGATCCGCCTCGCGCTGCGCCACCCCGCCGACACGCTGGCGGCCGTGCTGTTCTTCGTGCTGGTCGCCGCGCTGTTCCCCTTCGGCGTCGGCCCGGCGCCCGAGACGCTGGCCCGGCTTGCCCCCGGGGCGCTGTTCGCCGCCGCCCTGCTCGCCGCGCTGCTGCCGCTCGACCGGCTGTTCGGGGCCGATGCCGAGGACGGCACGCTCGACCAGTTGCTGCTGTCGGGCCTGCCGCGCGCCGGCATCGCGGCGGCCAAGGCGCTCGGCCACTGGATCACCACCGGCCTGCCCCTGCTGGCCGCGACCCCGGTCGCCGCCGCGCTGCTGAACCTGCCGGTCGAGGCCTGGGGCGCGGCGCTGGCCGCGCTGGCGCTGGCCACCGCGCTGCTGTCGCTGCTCGGCACGGTGGGCGCGGCGCTGACGCTGGGGGCGCGGCGCGGCGGCGGTGCTGCTGCCGCTGCTGGTGCTGCCGCTGGCGATCCCGGCGGTGATCTTCGGCGCCGCGGCGATCGAGGCCGCGGCGGCCGGGCTGTCGCCGGCGCCCTTCCTGCTGCTGCTCGGCGCCGGCGTGGCGCTCGCCTTGCCGCTGGCGCCGCTGGCGGCGGGGGCGGCGCTGACGGCTGAATAGCCGACCCGGGGCGATTCGACGCCGCGCGGCGGCGCAGGCCGACCATAGGCGCGCCAAATCACGAAACAGTGATCATAGGTTCTGACCGGTCGCGCTGTGACGCGGTCGGACTGGCCACGGCGGTCGATGCACGCCTGGCGCGAGGCGCCGACGCGCCCTCGGTGCCGCAGGCCTGCGTCGACCCGGCCTTTGGCCAGGACTTCGAGGAACGAACCGCTACAGGAAAGTTACGCAGCGGATTCAAAACTACAACCCTGACGTGTATCAATGGACAAAAAGTCATAACTAACGGGCCATAAGATTTAAAAATTGGTTCTTGACGATAAGAATGACCCATCAGATAAGCCGACGCGTCTCATTTCATGCGAATAGCATCCGCAATTGACCATCCCCACCACCCCGGCCGACCTGATGCCTGCCGTCTTTGGTGTCCTTGCGGGCCGAGGCGGCGCGGCACGAATCGCGCGGCGCTTGGCAGCGGCATTGCGGCGCGGCGCGTGCATCACGCGCCGTGATGCGACGGCGTTGCTGCAGTTACCGCCGCCGGCATTGTCGGACCGCCCGGTCGATGCGGCCGCCACGACGGGCCACCCGTCGATCACCGTCGGGCAGGCCTCAGCCAGGGCGCCACGTTCGCCAACACGGCCGTCTGCCGCTCGCCGGCCATCCGGCAAGCGCGGCCGAGCGCGCCCCGCGCCGCCCTCTCGCGGCGCCCAGTCCGGTCCCCACAGAACTTTAGGCCCGCCGCAGTCCTGCGCGCGGGCTGCCGTCCGTTTCCGCACCGCATGTTGTCCGGCCCTGACCGGCGTCAAGAAATCCTAAGGAGAGAACGATGTCCGGCACTTGGACCCCTGGCCCGTCCGCCACCACAGGCAACGACACCTATGCCGGCACCACAGGCAGCAACACCGCTGACGGCCTGGCCGGCAATGACAGCCTGTTCGGCGACGCCGGCACCGACAGCCTGGTCGGCAGCGCGGGCAACGACACGCTGGTGGGCGGCATCGGCAACGACACCCTGCTCGGCGGCAACGACAACGACTGGATCGACGGCGGCTTCGGCACCGATTCGATGGATGGCGGCGCCGGCAATGACACCGTCTCCTACGCGAGCGACACGGCGGGGGTGACCATCAACCTCACCGACGCCACGCCGCGCGCCAGCAGCGCCAACAATGGCGCCGGCAGCGAGGCGCAGTCCGGGGACAACGGCACGCGCGACTATGTGCTGAACTTCGAAAACATCGTCGGCGGCAGCGGCGCGGACAATTTCACCGGCAGCACGGCGGCGAACATCCTGGTCGGCGGCGGTGGCACCGACTCCATCCGTGGCGATGCCGGCAACGACACGATCGATGGCGGCGCGGGCAACGACACTCTGCTCGGCGGCGCCGACAATGACAGCATCGCGGGCGGCGCCGACAATGACAGCCTGCTCGGCGAGGCCGGCAACGACACGATCGACGGCGGCACCGGCACCGACGTTATTCGCGGTGGCAACAACAACGACTCGCTGCTCGGCGGCGACGGGAACGACACGATCTTCGGTGACGGCGATGGCACTGAAGGCACTGACGCCGACACCATCGATGGTGGCGCCGGCAACGATTTCATCAACGGCGCGGGCGGCGCCGACAGCATCCGCGGCGGCGGCGACAACGACAGCATCCTCGGCAATGGCGGCAACGACACGATCGATGGCGGTGACGGGAATGACACGCTGCTCGGCGGGGCCGGCAACGACAGCATTCTCGGCGGCATCGGCAATGACAGCCTGCTCGGCGAGGCCGGAAACGACACGCTGGTCGGCGGCGACGGGACCGACCTGCTGAACGGCGGCGACGGGGACGACTATGCCGATGGCGGCGCGGGTGCCGACACCTTCGTCGATTCCGCCGGCACCGACACGCTGTCCTATGCCTCGGACACGGCTGGCGTGACGGTGGACCTCAGCACCGGCTTCGCCTCCGGCGGCCAGGCCCAGGGCGACAGCTTCACCGGCAATGCGTTCGAACACATCATCGGCGGCTCGGGCAACGACTCGCTGGTGGCGAGTTCGAACTTCGACAACAGCATCCTTGGCGGCGCCGGCAACGACACCCTCGTCACCATCCTCGGCGACAGCGCCTTTGGTGAAGCCGGCAACGACCTGCTGATCGGCAGCACCGGCACCGGCACCGGCGATGTCGACTACCTCGATGGCGGCGATGGCAACGACACGATCCTGGGCAATAACGGGTCGGACACGATTTTCGGCGGGGCGGGCAGTGACAGCCTGGTTGGCGGTGCCCAGGGCGAGACGATCGACGCCGGCGCCGACAACGACACCGTCCTTGCCTCCCTCGGCAATGACAGCCTGCTGGGTGGCAGCGGCGTCGACCTGATCGACTATACCGGCATCACCGGCGCGGTGACCGTCAACCTCGCGACGGGCACGGGCACCGGCGGCGCCGGTACCGATGCCCTCGGCGGCTTCGAGAACGCCACCGGCGGCTCGGGCGCCGACAGCATCGTCGGCACCTCCGGCAACAACGTGCTGGCCGGTGGCGCCGGTGCCGCGAACGACACGCTGGTCGGCGCGGATGGCGATGACAGCCTGGATGGCGGCGCCGGCAATGACAGCCTGGATGGCGGCAACGGCAACGACACGCTGAATGGCGGTGCCGGCAATGACAGCCTGCTCGGCGGCGCGGGCATCGACCTCGCCGACTACGGCGGCGCCACCTCCAACGTGACCGTCTCGCTCGACAGCATCGGCAGCGGCACCGGCACCGGCGGGACCGATGTCGGCGCCGACAGCATGACCGGCATGGAGAACGTCACCGGCGGGTCGGGCAACGACCTCATCACCGGTGCCGCGGCCGGCACGCAGGCCAACGTCTTCGATGGCGGCGCCGGCAACGACACGCTGAATGGCGGTGGCGGCAACGACACCCTGATCGGCGGGTCCGGCAACGACTGGGCGTCCTATGCCGGTGCCACCGGCGCGGTGAGCGTCAACCTCAACGACTCCAACAACGGCACGGCCACGGGCGCGGCCGGCAATGATGCGCTGTTCGGTGTCGAGAACATCCTCGGCGGCAGCTTCGCCGACAGCATCAACGGCGGCTCGTCGGCCAACACGCTCGATGGCGGCGACGGCAACGACACCATCGTGGGCGGCGGCGGCGCCGACAGCCTGGTGGGCGGCGCCGGTGCCGACAGCCTGGTCGGCGGCTCCGGCAACGAGACGATCGACGGCGGTGCCGACAACGACACGGTGGTCGGCTCGGCCGGCAATGACAGCCTGGTCGGTGGGTCTGGCACCAACACGCTCGACTACACCGGCTCGACCGGCGGCGTGACGGCGAACCTGAACAGCGGCATCGTGCAGGACGGCCAGGGCGGCACCGACACGGTGTCCGGCTTCGGCGTGGTCAACACCGGCAACGGCGCGGACAGCATCGTCGGCGGCACGGGTGCCGAGACGATCAATGCCGGCGGCGGCGACGACACGGTGGTCGGCTCCTCGGGCAATGACAGCCTGGTCGGTGGCTCGGGCACCAACACGCTCGACTACACCGGCTCGACCGGCGCGGTGATCGCGAACCTGAACAGCGGCATCGTGCAGGACGGCCAGGGCGGCACCGACACGGTGTCCGGCTTCGGCGTGGTCAACACCGGCAACGGCGCGGACAGCATCGTCGGCGGCACGGGCGCCGAGACGATCAACGCCGGCGGCGGCGACGACACGGTGGTCGGCTCCTCGGGCAATGACAGCCTGGTGGGTGGCTCGGGCACCAACACGCTCGACTACACCGGCTCGACCGGCGCGGTGATCGCCAACCTGAACACCGGCATCGTGCAGGACGGCCAGGGCGGCACGGATACGGTGTCCGGCTTCGGCGTGGTCAACACCGGCAACGGCGCGGACAGCATCGTCGGCGGCACGGGTGCCGAGACGATCAATGCCGGCGGCGGCGACGACACGGTGGTCGGCTCCTCGGGCAATGACAGCCTCGACGGTGGCGGCGGCACCAATACGCTGGATTATTCCGGCGCACCGTCGCCGGTCTTCCTGAACCTGAGCGGCGGCGTCGATACCGTCTCCGACGGCCAGGGCGGCACGGATACCGTGACCGGCTTCGGCAGCTACGTCCTCGGCGGCGGCAACGATACGGTGGTGGCCGGCAATGGCCCCGACACGATCGACCTGGGCGGTGGCAATGACAGCTACTCCTGGGGCACCGGCGGCGGCGACGACACCATCTATCTGGGCGGTGGCTCCGACACGCTCGACCTGCAGGGCTGGACCAGCGGTCCGGGCAACCCCTGGACCGTGAGCGGCGGTGGCAACGACACCACGCCGTCCTTCTTCAGCAATGGCACGGACACGCTGACGGTCTTCGGCTTCGATGCGGACGAACGACACCATCACCTGCTTCGCCGAGGGCACGCGCATCGCGACCATCCGCGGCGAAGTGGCGGTGCAGGATCTCCGCGCCGGTGACCTGGTGGTGGCGGCCCATGGCGGCGCGCCGCTGCAGCCGCTGGTCTGGGTCGGCCGCACCGAGGTGAATGTCGCCCGCCAGCGCGACCGCTCCAAGGCGGCGCCGATCCTGATCAAGGCGGGCGCGCTGGCCGACGGCGTTCCCTTCCGCGACCTGCGCGTCAGCCCCGAGCACGCCATCTTCCTCGATGGCCGCCTGGTGCCGGCGCGGCTGCTGGTGAACGACGGCAGCATCGTGCAGGAACTCTGGGTGCGCGAGGTCACCTACTACCATGTCGAGCTGGCCGAGCCACGGCCTCGTGGTGTCCGAAGGCGCGGTGACGGAGACCTACTCTCGACGACGGCAACCGGCACCTGTTCGACAACGCCAAGGTGGCCGCGCTGGTGGTCGATTTCGAGGCGCAGCGCGGCAACGGCACCTACGCCGCTTCCGCCTGCGCCCCGGTCCTGGCCGAGGGCGCGCCGGCCCTCGACACCATCCGCGCACGCATCCTGGCGCGGATGGAGCAGGCCCCGCGCGACGCCAAGGCCGGCTGAGAGCCGGTTCGGCGGGGCTGGCCGGTGCCAGCCCCGCCGATCGCCCGGCCTGTTCGCGCGATAGTGATTTGACCAGAAAACTGGTGAATGCGCGCGAAGTTTGATACGAAATAGGTCTGATGCGGGCGCCCGTTCTCGCGATATGCCCGGATATCCGGCGCGGGCGCCAACCGTTCCTTGATGCGATTCGCGCGCATTCCAGATGTTGAGGCGAACTTCCAGAAAAACCACTACCGCTGGTCGCTGGTGCTCACAGCCGCGCCGACCATATGTTTCGATGCACCGATGTCGCGGCTCAGCCATCGCGTCGCGCCGAAGATGATCTGAACGGACGCCGCCAGGAGGGCGGCGCCGTGTCCGCTGGTACAGAGAAGGACATGTCGCCCATGGCCGATGCGCCGAACGCCCAGCCCGATGATGTCATCATCACGCTGCGCCCCGTGGCCGGCGGGGCCAATACCATCGAGATCGACCGCCTGCAGGACGGCTCCTATCGCGCCACCCATCGCGCCGGTCTCGGTACGTTGGAACTCTGCCGCACCGACAACCTCGAACAGTTGCTGCGCCAATTGAATGAGGCGCTGATCACCGGCACCCAGTCGGGCTACGTCGCCGCCGTGCGCAACCTGCACGATACGGAACACCTGCGCAGCGCCTGACCGCGCTGGTCGCCGCCCGGACGCCATCCGGGCAGGCCGCCCGCGCGCGCTATTCGTCGCGACGCGGCCGCGCCAGCAGCCGGGCCATCGCCTCCGCCACGGTGATCCGCTCGGCGACCAGGTCGGCCACCGCCTGCGCAGATCGGCAATTCCACCCCTGCCGCCGCGGCGCGCGCCACGATGGCCGGTGCCGTCGTCACGCCCTCGGTCACGCCCGCCCGTCCCGCCAGCACCGCCGCGAGGCTCTCCCCCCGCCCCAGCGCCAGGCCCAGCGACATGTTGCGGCTGCCGGGCCCGGCGCAGGTCAGCATCAGGTCGCCGAGCCCGGTCAGCCCCGCCGCCGTCTCCGCCCGCCCGCCCAGCGCCACCGCCAGGCGCGACAATTCCGCCAGCCCGCGCGTGACCAGCGCGGCGCGCGCATTCTCCCCCAGCCCCGCGCCGATCACCGCCCCGGCGGCGATGGCGATCACGTTCTTCGCTGCCCCGCCGACCTCGGCGCCGATCGGGTCCTCCCCGCCATACAGCCGGAAGGCGGCGGAGGAGAGCAGCGCCATCCCGGCCTCCCGCAGCCCCGCATCGGCGGCTGGCGACCACCGCGGCGGCGGGCAGGCCGCGCGCGACCTCATGGGCGAAGTTCGGCCCCGACAGCACGCCCACCGGCACGCCGGGCCGCAGCGCCGCCACCACCTCGAGCGGCAGGCGCAGCGTGCCGGCCTCGACCCCCTTGCAGCAGACCAGCAGCGGCACCGTCCGCACCGGCATCGCCGCCAGCACGCGGCCAAGCGCCTGCGCCGGCACCACCAGCAGCGCCAGCGCCGCCCCGTCGAGCGCCACTCGCGCATCGGCCGTGACCGTCACCGCATCGGGCAGCGTGACGCCCGGCAGGTAGCGCGCATTCTCCCGCGCCGCGGCGATCGCCGCGGCACGCGTCCGGCATCGCGCGCCCACAGCGTCACGCTGCGGCCGGCACGGGCGGCCTGGATGGCGAGCGCGGTGCCCCAGGCGCCGGCGCCGAGGACGGCGATGGTCGTGGTCATGGCTGCCCTCCTGCGCGGGAGGAACGGAGGGGCCTTGCCCCTCCGGGCCACCCCACCAAAGGCCGAAGGGCCTTTGGAAACCGATACCGGGCGCTCGGCCCCGCCGGTTCGGCGCACGCCGGGGAAGGGCGGGCCGGGCGCGCCAGTGGGGCGCGGCGCCAAGGCGGCGGCATTCCAAAGGACACTGTCCTTTGGTGGGGTGGTGTGGCGGGGCCAGGCCCCTCCGGGCAACCAGGCCCGTCATTCCGCCACCACCCGCGTCACCGCCACCCCGGCGCCCGCCTCATGTTCCAGCGCCGCCAGCAGCGCCGGCAGCACGTCGCGCGCCGCATCCTCGAAGCCGAAGGGCGCATTCACCACCAGCAACCCGCTGCCGTTCAGCCGGCGCGGATCGGTCGGCTCGCGCAGCCACATCTCGGCGGCGATCACGTCCCGCACGCCGGCGGCGCGCAGCGCGTCGTGGAAGTCGCGCACCGGCGCGCGGTGCTTCACCGGATACCAGGCGGCGATGATCCCGGCGCGGAACCGCCGCTGCAACTCGACGATCCCGGCGGCGAGGCGGTCGAACTCGTCCTCCGCCTCGAAGGGCGGGTCGATCAGCACCAGGCCGCGCCGTTCGGGAAAGGGCGTCAGCGCGCGGATCGCCTCATAGGCATCGCGCCGATGCACCGCGACCTGGCGATCGCGCGCGAAATGGGCGCGCAGCGCGGCGTGGTCCTCGGGGTGCAACTCGCAGCAGGCCAGCCGGTCCTGCGGCCGCAGCGCCGCGCGGATCAGCGCCGGGGAGCCGGGATAGCGCGCCGGGAACCCCTGCGCCGCCAGCGCCGCGACGAAGGGCGCGAGCGGCCCCTCGGTGATCCCCTGCAGGCGCAGCGCGCCGCGCGCGGCCTCCCCGGTGCGCGCCGCCTCATCCGCCGCCAGGTCGTAGACGCCGCGCCCGGCATGGGTGTCGAGCACCGCGAAGGGCGCGTCCTTGCGCCGCAGCGCGTCGAGCAGCAGCAGCAGCAGCGCGTGCTTCAGGCAGTCGGCATGGTTGCCGGCGTGGAAGGCGTGGCGGTAGTTCATGCGGCGCGCTCCGCCCAGTTCCGCCAGCGGCCAGCGCGGCCGCGGGTTGTGGTCCAGCGCGTCGGTCAGCCCGGCGCGCAGCCGCTCGATGCCCGGCCCAGGCCACCATCACGGCATTGTCGGTGCACAGCCGCAGCGGCGGCGCGAGCATCGGCACCCCGGCGGCGGCCGCCGCCCCGGCCAGCGCCGCCCGCACCGCGCCATTCGCCGCGACGCCGCCGGCCACCACCACCGCGGTCGCGCCCGGCATCATCGCCAGCGCATGCCGCGCCCGGTCCGCCAGCACCGCGGCGACCGAGGCCTGGAACGACGCCGCCACATCCGCCGGCCGCGCGCGCCCTGCGCCAGCGCCCGCGCCACCGCGGTCTTCAGCCCGGAGAAGGAGAAATCGCAGCCCGGCCGCCCCAACAGCGGCCGCGGCAGCGGCACCGCCCGTGCATCGCCGCTCGCCGCCAGCCGTTCCAGATGCGGCCCGCCAGGCCAGGGCAGGCCCATCAGCTTGGCCGCCTTGTCGAAGGCCTCGCCCACCGCGTCGTCCAGCGTGGTGCCAAGCCGGCGATACCGCCCGAGGCCGTCCACCGCGACGCATTGGCAATGCCCGCCCGAGACCAGCAGCAGCAGGTAGGGAAAGGCCGGCGCGCCCTCCGGCAACAGCCCCGGCAGCCGCGCCGTCAGCGCATGCGCCTCCAGGTGGTTCACCGCGACGAAGGGCAGCCCCTGCGCGATCGCCACGCCCTTGCCGAAGCAGGCGCCCACGATCAGCCCGCCGATCAGCCCCGGCCCCGAGGTCGCCGCCACCGCGCCGAGATCGCCGAAACCAAGCCCGGCCCGCGCGCAGCACCGTCTCGGCCAACCCCGGCATGCGCGGCCAGATGCGCCCGCGCGGCGATCTCCGGCACCACGCCGCCGAAGGCGGCGTGCTCCTTCTCCTGGCTCAGCACCGCCTCGGCCAGGATGGTGCCGTCGGGCGCGAGCACCGCCGCGGCGGTCTCGTCGCAACTGCTCTCCAGCCCCAGCACGGGGCCGCCCAGGGGGGCCGGCATCGTGATGCCATCGATCGCGTCCATGGGTGCGGTCTTGGGGTCCGTTGGAGATATCCTGCAGCAGCCCGCGCCCCGCCCGGCTGCCCATCCGGGATAGTGCCGTTGGCTGGCCAGGTGGAGGCGACGAGACTGCGCCTTGCGGCGCCTTCCGAACGGTCTCTTAGGACGATCGGCATCGCGCCGCACCCCCACCTTTCATCCAGGCGCCATGCGGCCCGATGCCGTTTCCGCTGCGACGGAAAACGCCCTATACGCGCGCATGGCCCTTGCCCACCCCGCCGCCGTGCCGAAGCACCGGCAGCCCCTGCCCCTGCGCGTCGGCACCCGCGCCTCGCCGCTCGCCCTGTGGCAGACGCGCGACTTCCTCGCCCGCGTCACGCGCTTCTGCCCGGTGCTGCGCGACGCCAAGGCGTTCGAGGAACACGCGATCAGCACCTCGGGCGACCAGATCCAGGATCGCCGGCTCGCCGACATCGGCGGCAAGGGCCTGTTCGCCAAGGAAATCCACGAGGCCCTGCTCGATGGCCGCGTCGATTTCGCGGTGCATTCGCTCAAGGACCTCGAAACCGAGATGCCGCCCGGCATCGTGCTCGCCTGCACCCTGAAGCGGGAGGATGCGCGCGACTGCCTGCTGCCCGGCCCGGCCCTGCCGGCCTGCGACCCGGCCGACCCCTTCGCGGCGCTGCCGCATGGCGCGGTGATCGGCACATCCTCGGTGCGGCGCCAGTCGCAACTGCTGCATCTGCGCCCGGACCTGCGCGTCGTGATGTTCCGCGGCAATGTCCAGACGCGGCTGCGCAAGCTCGCGCGAGGGCGAGGCGGCGGCGACCATGCTGGCGCTGGCCGGGCCTGCGCCGCATGGGCCTCGACCCTGCCGGCAGCGTCGCCATCGACCCCGAGATGATGGTGCCGGCCGCCGGCCAGGGCATCGTCGGCGTCACCGTGCGGGCGGACAACACGGAACTGCACGAACTCCTCGCCGCCATCGAGGACCCGGAGGCGCGCGCCGTCTCCTCCGGCCGAACGCGCCATGCTGGCGGCGCTGGACGGGTCCTGCCGCACGCCGATCGGCGGTCATGCGCGGCTGCTGGACGGACGGGCGGCTGCGGCTGACCGGGCTGGTCGCCCGCACGGACGGGTCCTTCCTGCTGAAGCGGTCGGAGGAAGCGCTCGGCGCGCGACGCGGTGCGGCTGGGCGCGGAACTCGGCCATGGCGCTGCGGCGCGACAGCCCGGCGGATCTGTTCGCCTGATGCCACCGGCACGAGCCACGCGCTCGTGCCGCGGCCACGCCTGCGGACCGCCGGCGACGCCAAGCAAACCGGTGGCTTGCACCCGGCGCCTGAGGGCGTGAGAGGCCAGACGCATCCCGCCCGCATGGGCAGCGGCAGCGACCGGCCCTGCCCCTGCATGGCGCACCGCCAAGGGCCCGGGTCGATGGCCATGGCGCCGACCGGTGCAGGGCGAGGCCGTCGCCGTGGGGTTGGCCGGGCGGGGGCCGCGCCCGGCTATGCCCTTCGTGCTGGCGTCGTGCGTCCGGCTGTCACGCCACATCCACCACCGGCGCCACCGCCGCCGCGACATCCAGCAGCGCGGCGTCGCCCATGCGCGGCCCGATGACCTGCACGCCAACCGGCACGCCGTTCGGCCCGGTGATGCAGGGGATGGCGATGCAGGGCACGTGCAGCAGCGTCCACATGCTGTTGAAGACCGGGTTGCCGGTATCCTGCCGCCCGACCGGGGCCTCGCCGGCGGCGGCGGGCGTCAGCACCGCGTCGTAGCCGGGGAACACCGCATCGAACAACCGCCGGCATTCGGCCGCGTGGTCATGGGCCCAGACCATGTCCCGCGGCGTGATGCCTTCCTTGTTCAACGCGCGGTCGTGGAAGTCCTGGTGCAGGATGCCCGGCGCCGTCAGGAATTCCTGCAGGAAGGCGCCGCGGCCCTCGCCATGCAGCACGACGTGATGCGCGCGGGAGATGTCGTCGAAGGCGTGCGGGCAGCGCCAGTTCCTCGACCATGGCGCCGGCCGTCTCCAGGCGCGTCGCGGCGGTCAGCAGCGCGGCCTGCGACTCCGGCGCGGCGAGCGACCAGTGCGGCCCGCGACACAGCCCGATGCGCAGCCCGGCCACCCTCCTCGTCACCGGCGCCTCGGTGCCGAACAGCCGGAACGCGCGCGCGACCAGATGCAGGTCGGCCGGTGCGCGGCCATACCAGCCGATGGTGTCGAGGGTGTGCGAATACCGCTTCGCCCCTTCGCGAATTCACCACGCCATGCGTCGGCTTCATCGCATAGACGCCGCAGAAGGAGGCCGGGCGGATGGTGCTGCCGCCGGTCTGCGTGCCGAAGGCGATCGGCACCATGCCATCCGCGACGGCGGCGGCGGAACCGGAGGAGGAACCGCCCGGCGTGCGCGTCACGTCATGCGGGTTGCGCGTCAGCGCCCGCCTGCCGGCGGCGGCGAATTCCACCGTGTCGGTCTTGCCGAACACCACCGCGCCCTCGGCCGCGCGCGACGCCGACGCAGGCCGCGTCGCGCCCCTGCTGCAAGCCCGGCATACAGCGGCGAATTGTGCGTCGTCGGCATGTCGGCGGTGTCGATCATGTCCTTCACGCCGAGCGGCAGCCCGTGCAGCACGCCCTTGGCATAGGCCTTGTCCACCAGGCGCGCGTTGCGGATGGCGAGGTCGGCATCGAGGAAGGCGAAGGCCTTGGTGACCGGCTCGCGTTCCGCGCAGCGTTCGAGGCAGGAGCGCGTCAGCGCCTCGGCCGTCAGCGACCCGTCCTGCAGTTTCGCCGCGGCCGCGGCGGCGGTGAGTTGCCAGGGTTCCAAGGCGGCGTCGTCCTTTCAGGGCCGGAAGATGCCGGCGGGTTCGGCGAATTTGTCCGGCCAGGCGCGGCAGGTCGGCCGCCGGGTGGCGAGGTTGCCCGCGAGTTCCGCATCCCGCGCCGCACGATCGACCGGCGGCGCCGGCGCCAATGGCAGGTCGCCGCCGCGCAGCGTCGGGCGGCGGCCGCGCTCGGACAGCCCATCCTCGATCACCTGCGCGGCGCGCAGCACGCGCGCCTCCGTGAAATACGGTCCCATCACCTGCACGTTCAGCGGCAGGCCATCCGCATCGAAGCCGCACGGCACGGACATGGCCGGATGGCCGGACAGGCTGGCGATGTTCATCGCCCCTTCGCGGGTGAAGGCGATGACCGCCGCGGGGTCGTCGAAGCGCGGCGCGGTGCGGTAGGCGCCGGGCAGCAGCAGCAGGTCGCACAATCCGAACAGCGCATCGGTCGCGCGCGCCAGGTGCCGCCGCAGCCGATGCGCGGCGATCAGGTCGCCGCCGCGGATCAGTCGATCCCGTCGTCAGCTTGTCGCGCAGCGCCTGGCCCATCATCGCGGCGCGGCCGAGGAAATCCGCTTCGTGGATCGAATAGGAATCGGCCGGGTTGATGATGCCCGCGGCGCGCCGGTAATGCGCGAGCGGCGCCGGCAGCGGGATGTCCAGCAGCCGCGCGCCGCGCGATTCCAGCAGCCGCGCCGTCGCCGCGACACCGGCGGCGATGGCGGGGGTGATCTCGCGCATCCGGCAGGCCGGTGACGATACCGATCGTCATGCCGGCAACGCCGTCATGCAGCCCGGCGCGATGGTCGGGCACCGGCATCGCCGCGCTGCCGGGGTCGGCCGGGTCGTGCCCGGCGATGGCATTCAGCACGAGCGCGCTGTCCTCCGCCGTCCGGCACAGCGCGCCGGTGACGTCGAGCGACCAGCAATTCGGCAGCACGCCGGCGCGGCTGGTGCGGCCATAGGTCGCCTTCAGCCCCTGCAACCCGTTCGCCGCCGCCGGCAGGCGGACCGACCCGCCGGTATCCGAGCCCAGCGCGAAGGGCGCGATGCCCGCCGCCACCGCCGCCCCCGAGCCGGTCGAGGAGCCGCCGGTGAAGTGGTCGAGGTGCCACGGGTTGCGCGCCACCGGAAACGGCAGGTCGTGATGCACCGCGCCGGTGCCGGTGCCGTATTCCCAGGTGTTCAGTTTGCCGAGCAGGATCGCGCCGGCCGCCTCCAGCCGCGCGATGATGTGCGCCGTGGTGTCGGGCACGAAGTCCAGCATCAGCCGCGAGCCGCCGGTGGTGCGGATGCCGGCGGTGAAATAATTGTCCTTCACCGCGAAGCCGACGCCATGCAGCGGGCCGCGCCACAGCCCGGCGGCGATCTCCGCCTCGGCGCGGCGCGCGGTGGCCATGGCGCGGTCGCGCAGCGGCGTGATGTAGGCCCGCACACGCCCGTCGATCGCATCGATGCGATCGAAGATCGCGTGCACATGATCGACCGGCGAGAGCCGCCGCGTGGCGATGCGCCGCCCGGCCTCGGCGGCGGAGAGGAAGCAAAGGTCGTCGCTCATTCGGCTTTCTTCCTCGCATGCAGCAGGCGGAAGGCGGGTGGCGTCAGCACCGTCACCAGGAAGATGCGCGTGACATGCAGCGTCACGATCAGCGCGACATCGAGGCCGAGCACCTTGCCGGTCAGGCTCATCTCCGCCACGCCGCCCGGCGCGGTGCCGAGCAGCATGGCGCCGACCGGTTCGCCGAAGGCCCAGGCGAGCACGATGGCGGCGACCGCGCAGCCGGCCATCAACTGCACCACCTGCATCACCGCATGCGGCAGGAAGCGGCGCAGCGGGCGGATCGTCTCGCGCCCGAAGGCGGCGCCGAGGCTGGTGCCGAGCATCACCTGCGCCAGCGCCGACAGCCACGGCGGCACGCCCGACAACGCGACGCCCGAGGCGGTCAGCGCCGCGGTCACCGACAGCGGCCCGAGCATCCAGCCCGCCCGCACCCCGGCACGCACCAGCAGCCATCCCGCCACCACGCCGCCCGCCACCTGCATCGCCATGACCAGCGGCAGGAAGGGCAGGATGAAGGAGAGCTGCGGCATGTCCCCCCGCAGCCCGATCAAGCGCGAAGATGTTGGGCACCAGGATGACGACCGAGCAGACGCGCAGCAGTTGCGCCAGCGCGACCGGCGCGGGCCGTCCGCCATAGGATTCGGCCAGCATGGCCATGTCCGCGACACCGCCCGGGATGGAGGCGAACCACGCCGTCGCCATGTCCACCCGCGCCCGTTTCGCGAGCAGCGGCGCCAGCGCCGCGCCGATCGCCAGGGTCACGAAGGCCGCCAGCAGCAGCAGGCCCGCCTTGGCGGCGAGCACCGCCGCGGTTTCCGGCGTGAAATACGACCCGAGCGCGATGCCGATGATGCCGAGGAAGAAGTTGCGCATCTTCGGGTTGGCTTCCGCCGGCAACCCGGCCAGGCGCGCGCCGGCCACCGCGACCAGCGCGCCGATCAGCCAGGGCAACGGCAGGTGAAGCGCCCAGAACACGGCGCCGCCAAGGCCGCCGAGCACACCGCCGAACAGCAGGCGCATCGCCATGTTCGCCGTCACGGGGGGCCACCCGCGTCAGGGTCCGAGGGCTGGCGAATGCTGGCGTGCTCCTTGGTCGGTTGGAAGGCGGGCCGAGGCCCCGGCCATCCTCGCACGCAAGTCCCGCGCCACTAAGGGGATGGCCCTGTATGGCGGCCATGCCCGGCGCGGGGATGGACCGCCGGTGCGACCGGGGCGGCCGTCGCGCCCGCCATCGCCGCGACCACGGTGCCAGGCCGTGCCCTGCGCAGCACAGGCTGAGAAGGCCGGCATCCGGCGGCGAGCCATCGCGGCCACCGCCATGGGCTTGGCGGCGCTGCGCGCTGCCTCATGCCGGCGGCACGGCATTTTGCCGCGGCCGGGCGGCGCGGGCCGTGGCGGCGTTCCGCGTCCGCCGCCCGACGGGCCGTTCGGCGAAAGCCGCGCAGGCCGCAGGTCGGTGCCCGGCATCCAGCGGCGCGAGATGGGGATGCCGGCGGTCGCGCAGCGCCGCCGGCGGTTTCAGCCCGCCACCGGCAAGGCCCCGGGCGCCGACCAGGCGATACGGCCGACTTCCCCGCAGGCGGTGCATTCCGCCTTCCAGGCGTTGTGTTCCGCCCCGCAGGCGGAACAGCGCCAGACCGGCGCGCCGGGCGCATTCGCCGCGCCGCGCAGCCAGCGCGCCTGGGCGGCGCGCGCATCGGCGGTGTCGCCATGCTCGGCCTCCTCCAGCGCCGCCAACAGCAGGAACGCGCGGCGGTCGGCGGCCTCGGCGGCGACCAGCGCCTCCAACTCGGCGCGCGCGCGCCCGGTCAGCCCGGCATCGAGGGCGACCCGCGCCATGAGCAGCCGGCTTTCGAGATGGGCGGCGTTGCGGTGGATCAGGTCCTCGACAGCCTTGACCCGGGCCAGCGGCGCCGGCGTGCCGGCGATCCAGGCGGCGCCGATATCGGGATGCGGCGCGGCCACCCAGGCCTGTTCCAGCACTGCCCGCGCCCGCCGCGCGCTGCCGGTCGCGGCCAGCCGCCTGGCATGGGCGACCGCCGCCGGGGTGAAGGCGGGATCGGCGGTGAAGGCCTGCTTCTCCAGTTCGGCGGCGCGGGCGGGGTCGGTTTCCTGTTCGGCCGCGGCCAGGGCGAGCGCGGCGCGCGGCCCGCCGGGCGGCGAGAGGGCGAGCGCCTCGCGCCAGTCATGGGTGCGCAGGGCCAGCACCTGGCGTTCCTCGCGCAGCCAGGCCGCGCCGGGCTGCGCGGCATCGGCCTCCTTGGCGAGGCGATGGGCGGCTTCCCAATCCTCGCGCTGCATCGCCTGGCGCAACAGGCCGCGCAGGCCGAGGAAGCGGGCATCGGGCCGCTCGGCCAGGGCCTTGAAGGCATCGGCGGCCATGTCCTCGCGCCCGGCGAGGCGGGCTGCCTCGGCCGCCAGCAGCAGCGTCTGCGGCGTGTCGCCCAGCAGGTGCCGGGCGCGGCGAACCTCGATCCGCGCCGCATCCGGCGTGCCGGCGGCGAGCGCCACCAGCGCGCGGGTCACCGCCGCATCGCCATCCGACCGCCGGCGGTTGGCCCGCGCGGCGCGGCGCCGGGCCGGCAGGCGCCGCAGCGCCCCGACCATGGCGAGGATGCCGTGCAGCAGGATGAACCCGGCGGCCAGCAGCAGCACCGCGACCGGCATGCTGACGCCGATCCACAACTCGCCGACCTGGACTTCGATGGTGCCGCCGGTCTCGGCGAACCAGTAGGCAATGGCTGTGATGACCGCGAGCGCGACCAGCACCATCAGGGCACGACGCATATCCGCCCCCTCAGCCGGCAGCCAGAGTGGCGAGGGCGGCGCGCGCCGCGCCCAGCGCCTGGGCCTGGGCGACCCATTCCGCCATGGCGGCCTTGGCGGCCGGCGGCAGGCGGTCGATGCGCGCCAGCGCGGCGTCGATGTCGCCGGCCTCCAGCGCGCGATGGGCGCCTTCGATCTCGGCGGCGGCGGCATCGCCCCACACCACCTGGTCACCGCGGCGCACCGTCACCAGGCCGGACAGCCGGGACACGGCGGAATTGAGCATGCCCTGGCCTTCGCGGGCCGGCTCGCTGGCCGCCCGGCCGGCGCGTGCGGCGGCCTCGAAGGACAGCCGCAGGGAGGCCTCGGTCGGCGGGGCAACGGTGGCGAAGTGGGTCAGCGCGGCCGGCGCCGCCGGCAGCAGCGCGAGCGCCGGGCCGAGCGGCTGGCCGGCATCCAGCCGCAGGCGCAAGGCATCGAAGGCGGCCAGCCGGCTGGCCCGCGACTCGACCGCCGCGACGCGCGCCTGGGCGGCTTCAAGCGCCGCGAGCCGCGTCGCAAGCCCCGATTCGGCGCCGCGCAGCCGGGCTTCGAGGTTGCTGGTCGCCGTGGTGATGCGCTCGGACTCGGTCCGTTCGGCGGTCGCCAGGCGTTCATTGATGCCGCGCGCGAGGTCCTCGGTGCGGCGGATCGCCTCGGCATCGGCGGCCTGCTGGCGGGCCGCGACGGCGTCGAGCCGTTCCGACAGGCGGTCGGCGCGGCTGGTCAGCCCCTCGACGGCGGCGCGCGGGGCGAAGCCGGCCGGATCGGGGATCGGGCGGGCCAGCGCCTCGGCGGTGCGCGCCTCGGCGGCGGCGGTGCGGGCGGCCAGGCCCTCGATGCGGGCTTCCAGCGGTCGCAGGTCGGGCGCGGCGGGAATCGCGGCGAGGCGCTGCTCGATGCCGGACAGGTCCGGTGCCGGGCGCGCCTCGACCACCGCCAGGCGCTGTTCGAGCGGCGCCAGGTCAGGGTTTCGGCGGGCTTCCAGGGCCACGAGGCGCTGTTCGATCGGGCCAAGGCTGGGGCCCTGTCGCGTCTCGAGCGCCGCGACGCGCGCCTGCAGGGCCGCAATCGTCTCGGCGGCGGGGTTCGGCGGCGGGGCGGGGCGGGGCGTGACCCACAGCCAGGCCGCCGCCATTACCAGGACAACCCCACCCGCCAGGAGCGGCAGGGCTGCGGGGTCCAGGAAGCGACGGATCGGGGGCGTGGGTGTTTCGGTCATGCCAGTCCTCATGCTGCGGCGCCATGGCGACGGAGGGGGCTGTATAGCACCGGTGCGCAGGATGGCGCCCCCGCGCCAGATCAAACCGGCGGCGGGCCGAGAAGGTCGGCCAGCAACGCCGGATCCGGGCGGGCGGTGGTCGTGATCGCCGCCCAGGGCAGGGCGGACAGCGCCTCGGCGATGCGGGGGCTGATGGCGATGGCGCGGATGCCGCGCGCCGCCTCCGCCAGGCCGGCGCGGCGCAACAACGCGATCGTGATGCGCGCCCCGCGTGGTGACGTGAACAAGGCGGCGGCGACCCGCCCCTCGCGCAGCGCGGCGCGGGCGGGCGGCGGCAGCGCAATGGCCGGGCTGGCGGCATAGACGATGCGGCGGATGACGCGGAAGCCCCGCGCCCGCAGGGCCGTCGCGAGGTCGGCGCCATAGCCGCGCCCGACCGCGAGCAGCAGCGGCCCGGCCGCCGGGTCCAGGGTTCGGGCGGCGTGGTCGGCCAGGGCAGCGGCATCGCCGGCGGCGGCGCGGACATCGGCGAATCCATGCGCGCGGGCCTCGGCGGCGGTGCCTTCGCCCACCGCGAGCACCGGCAGCGGCAGCGGCGGCAGGGCACGGGCGGCGGCGCGGGAGGCAAGCAGCAGCGCCTGCGCCCGCGGCAGGCGGGACGGCGGCGTGGCGCGCAGCACCATGGCCGGGGCGAGGATGGCATCCCACCCCAACGCCGTGCAGGCGGCGGCGGTTTCGGCCGCGCCGGGCTCGGGCCTGGTGACCAGGACGGCGGTCAGGGCGCGGCCCGCCCTAGGCTTGCTGCGCCTGCCAGGCGGTGGCGATCTCGGCGCCCGTCGCGCTCCAGACCCCGCCGCGGGCGAGGATGGCATCCAGCATCGCGCCGAAGGCGCGGATGCGGTGCGGCTGGCCCATCAGCCATGGCGTCACCGCCAGGGTCAGGATGCGGCCGCCGCCGGTCGCCTGTGCCTCGGCATCCAGCGTCGCATGGGCGGCGAGGATGGCGGCGGTGAAGTCCTCGGTCGCCATGTGCTGCTGCAGCAGCATGCGCTGGTCCGACAGGTCCTGCGGCAGCGGCATGGCCGATGAGCGTGCCGGCATCGGTCGCGAAGGCATAGGGCATGTCGTCATTCGCCCAGCCGCTGGTCCAGGTGAAGCCGGCGCCGGCGACGAGGTCGGGGGTGCGCCACGATTCCGAATGGGCCGGGGAATGCCACCCCGTCACCGTATCGCCGAAGCGGCCGCGCAGCAGGGCGGCGGCCTCGGCGATCCAGGCGCGTTCCTCGGCTTCGGCGACGCCGCCGTGATGCAGGTGGCCCATGTCGAGCCCGGCGCAGGCGGGCTCCCACCCGGCGGCGGCAACGTCGTCCATCAGCACCGGGTATTCGCGCGCCAGCGCGGCGCTGAGCAGGGCGGTGCCCTTCACGCCGCGCGCCGCCATCGCCTTCATCATGCGATAGATGCCGATGCGGTTGCCGTAGTCGCGCTGGGTGAAGTCCCAATAGGACGGGTAGGGCCGTTCCATCCCGCCGGGCGCGATGAAGGGCTTCAGCGGCATGTCCATCGGGAACCAGCCGGCATGCACGGCGACCCACAGCGCGACGCGCGCCCCGCCGGGCCAGGTGACCGGCGCCGTGCGCGGCAGGATGCGATACGGGTAGCGGTCGTGGTCCATCGCCCGCTTGCGGATCGGGTACTCGGCGTAATCGGCGGGAAGCCCGGTCATGGCGTGCCCTCCGCGATCCAGGATCGGTGCGCATCGAGGTGGTGGTCGATGTAGTGCTGCGCGATCTCGCGGCCCGTCGCGAGCCACACCTTGTCGTGCGCAGGTGATGTGCGCGAGCACCGCATCCAGCGCCGCGATGCGGTGCGGCTGGCCGATCAGGTAGGGGTGCAGCGGCATGCACATGACGGTGCCGGATTCGGCGCCTTCCTCATACAACTGGTCGAACTGCGCCTTGCAGATGGCGACGTAGCGCTCGGCCGGCGTGTTGCGGCTGACGAACAGCGGGACGTCGTTGACCTCGAGCGAATAGGGGATGGAGACGAGCCGCCCGGCGCGGGTGTTGACCGGCGTCGGCTGGTCGTCATGCGTCATGTCGAGGGTGTAGAGGATGCCTTCCTCGGCCAGCACATGCTGCGTCGTCTCGTCGTTGGAGATCGCCGGCGTCAGCCAGCCATCGAGACGCTGGCCGGAGGCGCGCAGGATGGTCTCGCGGCTGTCGCGGATGAGTTCCCGCTGCATGTCCTCGGACATGTCGTAGAAATAGCGGGTGTTGTAGGTGCCGTGGCTGAACAATTCCCAGCCGAGTTCGCAGCAGCGCTCGATCACTTCCGGATAGTGGTCGCAGACCGCGACATTCAGCGAGACCGACCCGCGCACGCCGTATTTCGCCATGGTGTCGGCCATGCGCCAGAAGCCGGACCGGTTGCCGTAGTCGCGCCAGGAATAGCCGGCGACATCGGGCAGCGGCCGCGGCCAGGGGTTGCGGCGCGGATTGGGCGGCGGGTTGAGTTCGTAATGCTCGATGTTCGGCGCCAGCCAGACGGCGATGCGCGCGCCGTTCGGCCAGGTGATCCTCGGCGCGCCGCCGCCAGGGCATGTAGTCGTAATGGCCTGGTGTGGCGAGCATGGCGTTCATCCCTGCATCTGCGGCACGGCGTCGAGCACCTCCGACACCGGCATCACGTCGGCGTATTTAACCGCCATGTCGTAGAGATTGGCAAAATGCGGGGATTCGTGCCGGTCGGAGACGCATTCCTCCGGCACGATCATCCGATACCCGCAGGACAGGCCGTCCACCACCGTCGCGCGCACGCAGCCCGAGGTCGAACCGCCGGTGACGATCACCGTGTCGATGCCGTGGAAGGTCAGCAGGGAGCGGAAGTTGGTCTCGAAGAAGGCGGAGGCCATGCGCTTGTTGATGATGATGTCCGCGGCCGCGCGTTCGGTGCGCGGGTCGAAGGCCGCCCGTGGCGAGCCTTCCTTGATGTTCTGCAGGCTGTCCGGCGTGTCCGACCGCGTGCCCCAGACGCCGCAATCCTCGCCCGAGGGCAGGTAGGCGACATAGGTCCAGACCACCGGCCAGGACCGCGCGCGCACGGCGCGGCGCGAGCGCGTTGATGTGCTCGATCTGGCGCGGGTCGGTCTCATACGCCGTGACGTAGGTGGCCGGCTGCGTATAGGCGCATTGCACGTCGATGTTCACCAGCGCGGCGCGCCGGCCGAAGCCGAAGCGCCGCCGCGTCGGCGCGGCCTTGAGTTCCGCGTAGAGTTGCCGCGCCGTCTTGCCGTCCTGGATCATGCCGCGAGGAACTCGTTCCATTTCTCGGTGTAGTAGGGCAGGTTCCGCGGCCGCGTGTTCCAGACATAGATGCGTGCGGCGCGCTGGTCGAACGACCCGCCATCGCGTCCCACGCCGCCATAGAGGCTGTCCTGCAGATCCTGCGCCATGTGCTGCTTGTAGGTGTCCGAGGTGGAATAATAGCCGATCTTGCCCTGCTCCGCACCCGGATAGCCGTCCAGCCAGTAGTTCAGGTAGTCGTAGGCGAGGTCGACATCCTTGCAGGTGGCCGAGATGGCGTAGCCGTTGCACCAGGCACGATAGCCTTCCTTGGCGACGGCATAGCGCATCGGGATGCCCTTGGACGCCACCTCGATCACCACCGGCCACCAGGCATCGGCGATCCAGACCTCCTCGGACGCCATCAGGTTCACGAGTTCGCCGTAGGACCGCCAGAAGGCGCGGAAATGGCCTTCGCGCTTCTTCTCCTTGAGGAAGGTGGTGACGGTATCGACTTCCGAATTGGTCAGGTTGGTCGGGTCGCCCGGATTGAAGATGCCGATCGCCTTCATGCCGATCGCCGCGTCCAGCATGCCGAGCCAGTCGATCGCATAGAGCGCGACCTTGCCGCTCCAGCGCGGATTGAACAGCTCGCCCCAGGACAGCTCGTTGTTCTCGGCCTGGATGTGGCGGGTGTTGTAGCCGATCGAATCCATCTGGAAGAAGGCCGGGCGAAGCGTGACCTTGGTCTTGGCGTCATCGACATACATCGTGGTGCCGGGATTGGCGCCGAGGCCGATCGGCGAGGTCGGCGTCGCGCGGCCGTCGCGGAACAGCGGATGCAGGTGCGACCAGTTGCGCAGCCGGCTGATGTCGATCGGCTGGGTCAGCTGCTCGCTGTAGCCGTATTGCGGAGAAGGGCGCGTCGGTGGTGATGACATCCACCGGCGCGGCGCGCACGCGATCCATCCGCGCCTGGGTCGACGGGTTCATCCAGGGCCGCACGCGCGCATTGCTGACGCGCATGAATTCGCGAAGGATCGGTTCGCGCAGGTCATAGGACGCGCCGGCCAGTTGCAGCTCGCGCGCCTGGGCCGAGGCCGGCCGGATCAGCGGGGCACCAAGGCCGGCAGCAGTGCCGACAAGGAGGCCGCGTCGGGAAAGGATGCTCATAACCGTGTCTCCTGTCGTCGGGGTTGGGTAGGCGTCATGCCGGGCGTCCACGCAGGGCGCGGGCCCGCAGCCAGAAGCCGGTGGCGCAGAGCGTGATGACGACCAGCGACATCGCGGTGGTGACGGTGCCGATGGCGTAGAGTTCCGGCGTCAGCTGCCGGTCGAGCTGCGCCATCACGGCAAGTGGCAGCGTCCCGTCGCTGCCCGCGGTGAACAGCGTGCGGGCGTATTCGTCGTAGGACAGCGAGAAGCCGAACAGCGCCGTGCCGATCACGCCCGGCAGGATGAGCGGCCAGGTGATGCGGCGGAAGGCGGTCAGGCGGTTGGCGCCGAGCGTCAGCGCCGCTTCCTCCAGCTTCGGGTCGAAGCGGTTGAACACCGCGAGCATGGTCAGGAAGCCGAAGGGCAGCGCCCAGGAGACATGCACGACATAGGCGGTGGTGTTCCACGCGCCCTCGATGCCGAGCAGCCGCGTCAGGATGGCGAAGCCGAAGCCGACCAGGATGCCCGGCGCCATCAGCCCCAGCAGCAGCAGGTAGAAATACAGCCCATTGCCGCGGAAGCGCCCGCGCATCGCCTGCGCCGCGCAGACCGACAGCACCACCGTCGTCGCCGAGCAGGCGAGTGCCAGCAGGAAGGAGCGCAGCATCGGCGGCTTGAAATCGTCGAACAGGTCCGCTTCCCACAGGTTGCGGTACCAGTGCAGCGACACGCCGTTCATCGGGAAGGTGGTGCCGCCATTCTCCCCGGAGAAGGACAGCGTGAACATGGTGAACATCGGCAGCCACTGGAACAGCAGGAAGCCGATGGTGACGGTGCCGAGCAGCCATCCGGTCAGGCGCGAGCGCGTCTTCCAGTGCATGCCGGTCAGCTCCCGAGCTTGCGGATGTCGACCACCCGCAGCGCCACCGTCACGCCCGCCAGCATGCAGCGCCATCAGCAGCACGGAGACCACCGCGGTCGCGCGGATCTGCGACCCTTCGTAGAACAGCAGGACCAGGTTGCCGAGGAAGGCGAGCTTGTTGCCGCCCACCGTGGTGACGGTGATGAAATCCGCCAGCACGTTGAGGAACACCAGCACCTGGCCGATCACGATGCCCGGCAGCGTCAGCGGCAGGATGATGCGCCAGAACACGATGATGGGCGGCGCCTTCAGCGTCATCGCCGCTTCCCGCAGCGCCGGCGGGATGCTGTTCAGCATGTACACCACCGGCCCGCTCGCCAGCAGCGTGTAGAGCGAGACCTGCGCCATCGAGATGCCGAGGCGCGAATACAGGAAGGCCTGGATCGGCTGCTCGATCAGCCCGATCGAGATCAGCGCCTGGTTCAGCAGCCCGTTGACGCCGAGGAAGGGCACGAAGGCGATCGCGCGGATCAGCGTGCTGGTCCAGAACGGGATGACGAAGGCGAGGAACAGCGCGATGCGCCAGCCCGCGCTGGTCACCTTCACCGTCAGGAAGTAGGCGATGCAATAGCCCAGCAGGCCGGTGATCGCCATGATCATGGCGGTCTGCATCACGGTGTCGCCGATCAGCCGGAGGTAGTTCCCGTTCGACAGGAAGCGGGCGTAGTTGTCGAAGGTGATCGGGTTGCGCGGCGACACCGAGGTGCCGCCCCACAGCGACACCCAGACGATGAGAAGCACCGGCAGCACCACCGCCAGCACCATCCACAGCCCCGCCGGCAGGGCGAGCCAGAAAGCGGCGGGGGAGCGGTGCCGGATCGTGCTCATGCCGGCGCCGCCCGGTGCAGGACGCCGTTCTCCGGCGACCAGCCGAGCACGACCTCCTCGCCGTCGCGGATCGTCTGCGGCAGGGCGCCGAACTGGTCGTACTTGACCACCGTGCCGGCCGCGCCTTCGAGGACATGGCGGCGAAAGGCGCCGAAATACTCGACGGTGATGCAGCGCAGCGCGATGCGGTTGGACACGGCATCGCCAGGCCGTTCGATCAGCCGCTCGGCGCGCACCGAGAAGGTCAGCGTGCTGCCTGGTGCCGGCGCCGGAAGGTCCAGCAGCGGCACGCGGAAGGTGCCGAGCGCGGTCACGACGTCGAGCATGCCGTCGCGGGCGCTCCCGGCCGTGCCCTCGAAGACGTTGTTGCCCTGGATGAAGCCGGCGACGAAGGCGGTGCGGGGGCGCGACAGCACCTCGTCCGGCGGGCCCTGCTGCTCGATCCTCGCGTGGTTCATCACCACCACGTGGTCGCCGAGCGAGAAGGCCTCGTTCTGGTCGTGCGTGACCCAGATGAAGGAGATGCCCGATCGCTTCTGCAGCGTCTTGAGCTCCAGCATCACCGTCTCGCGCAGCGAATAATCCAGCGCGCCGATCGGCTCGTCCAGCAGCAGGATGCGCGGTTCGGTGATCATCGCGCGCGCCAGCGCGACGCGCTGCTTCTGCCCGCCCGAGAGCTGCGACGGGCGGCGTTCCGCCAGGTGGCCGATCTCGAAGGCTTTCAGGACCTCGGCAACGCGCCTGGTGATCTCCGCCTTCGGCTTCTTCAGCATCTCGAGCCCGAAGCCGACCTGCTTCGCCACGCTCATGTGCGGGAACAGCGCGAAATCCTGGAACATCATGGCGATGTCGCGCTTCCAGGGTGGTTCGCCGGTGACCTGCCTGCCGCCGATCAGGATGTCGCCATCGTCGGGGTCTTCCAGCCCGGCGACGCAGCGCAGCGTCGTCGTCTTGCCGCAGCCGGACGGTCCCAGCAGGCAGATGAACTGCCCCTTGCCGACCTGCAGGGATACGTCGTTCACGGCGACGAAGTCGCCGTAGCGCTTGCGGATGCCGCGCAGCTCCAGGTCGAGCTGCGGGATCACCGGAACATCCGGCAAGGTCAGGCCGCCTGCGCGATCGGCAGCCGCGACTTCATCAGCGGCATGATGCGGGTGCCGAACTGCTCCATGCCGATCAGGAAGTCGTCGAAGGTCAGCATGACGCCCGACAGGCCGGGCACGGCGGCCAGTTCGTCCATCTGCCGTGCCACCGTCTCGTAGGAACCGACCAGGCGCAGCATGGTCGTCGGCTCGCGATCCGAACGCACCATGCGCCCGACGGTCGAATGCGCTTCCGCCTTCACATCGGCCGCGGCCTGGCCGTCGCGCCAGGCCAGCGCCTCAAGATCGGTGCCGGCGACGTAGTGCTTCCACTTCGCCATCGCCGCCTCATCCGTCTCGTCGGCGATGACCATCATCAGCAGCATCGCCTCGCAGGATGTCCCGGCCGCCGCATTGGCCGCCATCAGCCGCGCGGTGTGCGGGGCGACCTGCGAGACGTCGTTGATGCCGCCGGCGGAGATGAAGTTGTAGTCGGTGTATTCGGCGGCGAACTTCATGCCGCGATTCGACTGGCCGGCCGAGATCATGTCGATCCTGCCGCGCGGCGTCGGCCCGACCCGGCAGTCGGTCATCTGGAAGTAGTCACCCTTGAAGTCGGATCGCCCGGTGCTCCAGAGGTCCTTCAGGATGGTGACGTATTCCTCGCCGTATTCGTAGCGTCGGGCGAAATGCTCCTCGCCGGGCCAGATGCCCATCTGCTCGTATTCGGCCTTCTGCCAGCCGGTGACGATGTTCACGCCGATGCGCCCGGGGGCGATGGCATCGATGGTCACCGCCATGCGGGCGATCAATGCCGGCGGGATGGACAGCACGGCGACCGAGGCGAACAGCTTGATGCGCGTCGTCACCGCGGCGATGCCGGCCATCAGGGTGAAGCTCTCGAGGTTGTAGTCCCAGTAGTGGCTGGGGCCGCCGAAGCCGCGCAGCTTGATCATCGACAGCGCGAAGTCGAAGCCGAACTTCTCCGCCTTCAGCGTCACGTCCCGGTTGAGCTCGAAGCTCGGCATGTATTGCGGGGAGGTGGTCGAGATCAGCCACCCGTTGTTGCCGATGGGAAGGAAGACCCCGAGTTTCATCGTGCACCCTCATGCTTCGCCGACCCGAACGCTAGGGCGATCATGCCGCACTGCACAATAAAATGGTGCGGCCGGATTGCGCAAAAAATCAGCGAACGGCGACAGGGGCGAAAATGAAATGTGCAAAAATTCGATGGATGACTAATGAATCGGCAAAATCATGGCTCGCGACCTTCACCATCGCTTGACGGGCGGCCGGCTCGCCGGCGCCATGCCGGCGTGGGAGTGTCCCGCTCATCGCCTGACATCGGGGCGTGGGGGTTCGGGACATGTCGCTGACGATCGCGCTTGAGCGCGTGGAATTCCTGCCGCTCGGACGGGTGACCGACGACACCTCCATCCTGACCCTGCGGTCCCTCGTCTTCGAGCCGCTCTGCCGCTGGCGGGATGGGCGCATCGGCCCCGGGCTGCTCGGCGGCTGGCGGCATGAGGATGCTGGCCGCAACTGGACCTTCGCGCTGCGCCGCGGCGCCGTCTTCCACGATGGCAAGCCCTGCTTGGCCGAGGATGTGGCCGAGGCGATCGCGGCGCATCTGCGGGGTACCGACATGTTCGGCATGCCCTGGGCCTATGCGCGCTATCTCGACGGCGCGCGCATCACCCCTGAAGGCCCCGGGCTGCTGTCGATCTCGACGCCGCGTCCTGTCGCCGACCTGCCGGAGATCCTGGCCGAGTTCTTCGTCATGCGCGCGGCAATCGACGGGACGGTGACGATGGGGACCGGCCCCTACCGCGTGCTCGACCATGTGGAGCGATCCTTCGCGGTGCTCGAAGCCGTCGACCCGGGGCGCACCCCCGCCCGCATCGGCCTGATCGCCGAGCCCAGGGCCGAGGAGCGCCACCGCCTGGTCGCCACGCAGGAGGTCGACGCCGCGGCGAACCTCGAACGCCTGGCCGATCCGCGCCGGCGTGCCGCTGAGCTGGTCTGGACCACGGCGCCGAACACGCTGTCGGTGATGTTCCACCTCGATGGCCGCCGTGGTCCCTTCAGCCATCCCGAGGCGCGGCGCGCGGTCAACCTCGCGGTGGATGCCCGCGCCATCGTGGCGGAACTGTTCCACGGCATGGGCGTGCCCGCCTCGACCGTCGTCAGCCCCTTTCACCTGGGACACCGGGAGGCCGCCATCGCGCCGATCCCCCACGATCCGGACGCGGCCCGGCGCCTGTTCGACAAAGCGCGGGTGGAGGGCGAGGTGCTGCTGCGCACGCCCCTGCACATGCCCGAACGCGCCCCGGCGATCACCGAGATGGTGGCCCATCACCTGGGCCAGGCCGGGATCACGACGCGCATCCAGACCGAGGCCGACCGCCCGGGCTATGCGCGCCAGATCGGCCAGGGACAGATCGGCGACATGGCGATCTTCGACAGTTCCCCGCATTCAACCTTCCGCGTGCTGAACGACAAGATCTCCTCGGCCGTGCAGGGCCAGTGGTGGCAGGGCCATGACGATCCGATCCTGGAGCCGCTGATCGCCGCGGCGAACAGCACCATGGACGACGCCGCGCGTGCCGAGGCCTATGGGAAGTGCCTGCGCCGGCTGCACGACAACCCGCCCTGGCTGTACCTGTTCCATCCGATCGAGGCGGTGGCGTCGCGGCCCGGGACCGTGCCGATTGCGCTCGACCATCGCGGCGTGATGACCTTCGGGTGACCGGGCTTGCATTCGCGGCGCCGCCATGCGGGGCTGGGCGGGTGATGATGGAACGACCAGCCAGCAACGCGATCTCGGGGTGCCCTGCCTGGCCGCGGCCGTCGCCGGCGCCCGGTGCGGCCTGATGGGGGACCTCGGCATCGCCTTCTCGGCCGCGCTGGGCCTGCTGTCGGGGGCCGACCCCGCCTTGCTGCGCATCGTGCTGCTGTCCCTGCAGGTCAGCCTCGCGGCGCTGGCCATCGCCGCGGTGGTCGGCCTGCCGCTCGGCGCGCTGCTGGCGGTCGCGCGGTTCCCTGGCCGCGCCGGGGTGATCGTCGCGCTGAATGCCCTGATGGGCCTGCCGCCGGTGCTGTGCGGGTTGCTGATCTACCTGCTGCTGTCGCGCTCGGGGCCGTTCGGTTCGTTGGGCCTGCTGTTCACGCCCACCGCGATGGTCATCGCGCAGGCCGTGCTGATCGCCCCGATCGTCGCCGCGCTGGCGCGCCAGGTGCTGGAAGGCATGTGGGAGGAATATGCGGAGCAGTTCCGTTCCTTCCGCGTCTCCACCATGCGCGCCGTGCCGACGCTGCTGTGGGATGGCCGCTTCGCGCTGCTGACCGTGCTGCTGGCGGGATTCGGGCGCGCGGCGGCGGAGGTCGGGGCGGTGATGATCGTGGGCGGCAACATCGAGGGCTATACCCGCGTCATGACCACGGCGATCGCCCTCGAGACATCCAAGGGCGACCTGCCGCTGGCCCTCGCCCTCGGGATGGTGCTGATGGCGATCGTGCTGGCGGTCAACGCGCTGGCGCAGGGGCTGCGGGGCGCCGCGGCGCGCTGGGCGGGCTGACCTGGAACCGGTTCCGTTCGCACTGGCTCACGGCAACGTCCCTGGTCCGTTGTTGTCGCCGGCAACTTCCACCGATCAGGTGTTTCCACCTGACCGGCATCAGTTCTAGGACGTCGGCTCGGGCTGCGTCGCATTCGGGAAGAACAACTGCTCCCCGTTGATCTTGTAGGACGCGATCGCCGCCTGCCCGGCCGGGGATACGATCCAGTCGATGAAGCGCTGGCCGTCCGCTGCCTTCACATGCGGGTGGCGCTGCGGGTTCACCAGCATGACGCCATACTGGTTGAACAGCCGGGCATCGCCCTCGACCACGATCCGCAGCGCCTGCCGGTTGCGGAAATTCAGCCAGGTGCCGCGATCGGCCAGGATATAGGCATTCTGCGCGGCGGCGGTGTTGAGCGCCGGGCCCATGCCCTGGCCGACCTCCCGATACCACTGGCCGCGGCCCTGTACCGGGTCGATGCCCGCCTGCTGCCACAGGCGCAGTTCCGCCGCATGGGTGCCGCTGCGGTCGCCGCGGCTGACGAAGGGTGCGCCCGCCTCGGCGATGCGGCGCAGCGCGGCGGCGGTGTCGGTCGTGCCCGCGACCTGCGCCGGGTCGGCGGCCGGGCCGACCACCACGAAGTCATTGTACATGACGTGGTGGCGCGGGCCGCCGAAGCCGTCCTGCACGAAGCGCTGTTCCGCGGCGCGGTCATGCACGAAGACCACGTCCGCATCGCCGCGCCGCCCGACATCCAGCGCCTGGCCGGTGCCGAGCGCCACCACGCGCACCGTGATGCCGCTCTGCTGCCTGAAGGCCGGCAGGATATGGGCGAACAGCCCCGACTGCTCGGTGCTGGTGGTGGAGGCGACGGTGATCGTCCTCTCCTGCGCCACCGCCGGCAGGGCGAGGCTGAGGCTGAAGCCGAGGGCAAGGATCGCTCTGCGCGACATGAAGGATGCTCCGATGCGTCAGTGCGGCAGCAAGTCGCCGCGCAGGAAGGCGGCCGCCTCGGGTGAGGCGGGGCCGGCGAAGAAGGTGTCGGCGCGGGCGTGCTCCAGCAACCGACCGCCATGCAGGAAGACGACATCGCCGGCCAGGCGCCGCGCCTGGCCGAGGTCATGCGTCGTCATCACGATCTTGGTGCCCTGCAGCGCGAGGCGGGTGACGATCTCCTCCACCGCGCGCGTCGCGCCGGGGTCGAGGCTGGCGCAGGGCTCGTCGAGGAACAGCACCTCGGCGCCGGTGGCCGCGGCGCGCGCCAGGGCGAGGCGCTGCTGCTCACCGCCCGACAGCAGCCGCGCCGCCCGCTCCGCCAGGGCCGAGAGCCCGACCAGCGCCAGCGCCTGTTCCGCCCGCGCGCTGCGTTGCTTCGCCGGCACGCCGGCGAGGCGCAGCGGATAGAGCACATTGGCGATCGCCGAACGGCGCAGCAGCACCGGGCGCTGGAACACCATGGCCTGGCGGCGCGACGCTTCGCCGGCGAGCTCGCCCCAGCGGACGCTGCCCTCGCTGGGCGCCAGCAACCCGTGCAGCAGGCGCAGCAGCACGGATTTTCCCGCGCCATTCGGTCCGATGATGATGGTGGGCGCGCCGGGCGCGATGGCGAGGTCGATGCCGGCGAGGATGCGCGTCGACCCGGCGGCAAAGCCAAGGCCCCGCGCTTCGAGCGGCAGGATGGTGCCCGGTGCGCGCATCAGCGGCGCTGCCCGTCCCGTCGGTGCCCGTCGACTGCCTCGTTCATGCCCGCCCCTGACTGCTCCATTCAGATGACCATGGCAGGCGATGCCGTCAACGCGGTCGAGGCTTGACGTGCCTCCAGCATTTGCCATCCATTGCCGGATGCTGCCGGATGTCCTGACATTGAAGGAGGCCGCCGCCTGGCTGCGGCTGTCCGAGCGCGCGCTGTATGACCTGGCGCGGGCGCGGCAGGTGCCGGCGGCGCTGCTCGGCGGCAAATGGGTGTTTCCGCGCGCCCTGCTGGCGCGATGGCTGGCCGCGCGCGCCGATGGCGAGCAGGCGCCGCACCGCGCCGCACCGCCGCCGGTGCTTGCCGGCAGCCACGACCCGCTGCTCGACTGGGCGGTGCGGCAATCGGGCTGCGGGCTGGCGCTGCGCTCGGGCGGCAGCCTGGAGGGGTTGGACGCGCTGGCCGCCGGGCAGGCGGTGGCGGCCGCGACGCACCTGCGGGACCCGGACAGCGGCGAATGGAACGCGCCTTCGGTGTGGCAGGTGCTCGGGCGGGGCGGGCATGTCGGCATCACCTGGGCCTGGCGCGAACAGGGGCTGCTGGTGGCGCCGGGCAATCCGCTGGGGCTGGCCTCGGTCGCCGACCTGGCGCGGCCGGGGCTGCGCGTGGTCGGGCGGCAGAACCGCGCCGGCAGCCATGTGCTGCTGGTGCATCTGCTGAACGAGGCGGGGCTGCGCCTCGATGCCATCGCCTTCCTGGCCGAACCCGCCCTGGCCGAGGACGAGGTCGCGGCCGCCGTCGCCGATGGCCGCGCCCAGGCCGGCTTCGGCATCCGCGCCGAGGCCAATGCGCGCGGCCTCGGTTTCGTGCCCATGGTGCGCGAGCGCTTCGACCTGGTGATGGCGCGGCGGGACTTCTTCGACCCACCCCTGCAGACTCTTCTGGGCTTCGCGCGTGGCGCCGCCTTCGTGGCGCGGGCGGCACGGATGGGCGGCTACGACATCACCGAGACCGGCCAGGTCGCCTTCAACGGCTGAGGGATTGTCGGCCCGATCCTCCGCGCGCAGGCTGCGCGCAACGGAGGAACGCATCGATGACCGACCTGACGATCCGCGAGGTTCGCACCACGCTGCTGCAGATGCCCTGGGCGGATGACCCCTGGCTCGCCGGCCATGCGCTTGGCCCGATGCGCGACCTTGTGGTGGTGGAGGTGGTGACGCAATCCGGCATCACCGGCATGGGCTACCTGCATCTGCTCAACCTGCCCTTGCAGCGCACCATCGGCGCCTGCATCAATGAGGCGCTGGCGCCGCGCATCATCGGCCGCGACGCGAGCGCGGTGGAGGCGATCTGGCGCGACCTGTGGCGCGCGACGCTGACGGGCGGGCGCGGCGGTGTCGCGATGATGGCGCAGTCGGCGATCGACATCGCGCTGTGGGATGCGGTGGGCAAGGCGGCCGGGCTGCCGCTGCACCGGCTGTGGGGGCATTTCCGCTCGGAGATCCCGATCTATGGCAGCGGCTGCTTCCGGGGGTCCTTCGGCGACGGCATGATCGCCAAGGCGAAGCATTTCGTCAGCCAGGGCTACAAGGCGATCAAGATGCAGGTGGCCCATGTGGGCGACCTGCGCACCGATGTGGACAATGTGCGCCGCATGCGTGACGCCGTCGGGCCGGACATCGACATCATGATCGATGTGAACATGGGCTGGTCGGCCGATGTCGCGATCACCATGGGCCGCAAGTTCGAGGAATTCGACGCCTATTGGCTGGAGGAACCGGTCACCGCCGACGACTACGCCGGCTACCTGCGCTGTGCCGAGGCGCTCGACATGCGCGTGGTGGGCGGCGAGACGCATTTCGGCCGCGCCGACCTCAAGCCCTTCTTCGAAAGCCCGCGCCTGCCGATCCTGCAGCCCGACCCGATGCGCGGCGGGCTGACCGAACTGCGCAAGATCGCGACCGTCGCCGATACCTGGGGCATGACCATCGCGCCGCACCTGTTCCCCGAATTGAACGTGCATCTGCTGGCGTCCATCCCGAACGGGATCTGGGCGGAGCAGATGGGGCTGCTGGACGACGTGTTCGTGTCCCTGCCGGCCATCGCCAACGGCATGATCACCGCGCCGGAGACGCCGGGCCACGGGCTGGCGTTCCGGCCGGAGGTGATGAAGGACTTCGTGCTGCGGTAGGGGAAGTCGTGGAGGGGCGCCGCCCCTCCACACCACCCCGCCAGGGGGCGACGGCCCCCTGGACCGCGATCTGTTGGCGCCAGGCCTTCAGAACGCCATCCAGCCGCCATCGACCAGCAGGTTGTGGCCGGTGACGAAGGTCGCCTCGGCGCTGGCGAGGAACAATGCCGCGCTCGCCACATCCATCGGCCGGCCGAGCCGCGGCATCGGCGTGCGCATGGTGGAATATTCCAGCGCATCGGTGCCCGGCGCCATCGGGCGTCCGGTCAGGATTCGCCCCGGCGCCACCGCGTTGCAGATGATGTGGTCCTTCGCGTAGTCCACCGCGATCTGCTTCGTCATGTAGGCGACCGCCGCCTTGCCCGTGCCGTAGGCGAGCTTGCCCGGCGCCGCCACCATGCCGTGCTGGGACGATATGTTGACGATGCGCCCGCGCGCCTCCTCCACGATCTCCTGCGTCAGGAACTGCTGCACCGCGCGCTTGCAGCCGAAGAAGACACCCTTGGCGTTCACCGCCATGACGCGGTCCCAGTCTTCCTCGGTCGTTTCGTGCAGCCTGGTGCCGGCGCCGCGGATCGCGGCGTTGTTCACCATCACGTCGAGCCGGCCGAACTCGCCGACCGCCGTGCCAACCAGAAGATCGACATCGGCCCAGATGGACACGTCGCAGCGCAGGAAGCGCGCGATGCCGCCGGCCTGCGCGATCACCTCCCGCGTCGGCGCGCCGCCTTCGAGCACCGTCTCGCTGACATCGCCGATCACCACCTTGGCACCTTCGCGCGCGAACAGCGTCGCGATGGCGCGCCCGATGCCGGACGAACCGCCGGTCACGATCACCACCTTGTCCTTCAGGCGCATGGGCAATCCCTTTCCTTCGCGCGCATCCTGCCCGCCCACTGGACGAAGGGCGAGGCCCGGCCCGATCATCACCGCTGACCCAGCCGGAGCCACGCCATGCGCCTTGTTCTTGAATCCCTGACCACCGAGGCCTTCGCCCCCTTCGGCGAGGTCCTCGCCGCGCCCGCCGAGCCGGGCCGCATCCACATCGAGGCCGCGCTGGAGAACCGGCGCGGCCATGCGAGGCCGGCGCTGTATTTCAGCACCAAGGAACCGACCGCGCTGCCGGTGGCCTCGACCACGATGGAGCGGCACCTGCATTCCTCGCAGTCCTTCGTGCCGATGGATGCCGGGCGCTGGCTGGTGGTGGTCGCGCCGCACGGAGCGGATGGCGGGCCGGACATGACGCGGGCACGCGCCTTCCTCGCGCGCGGGGACCAGGGCGTGACCTATGGCGCGAATGTCTGGCACCACCCCGCCACCGTGTTCGACCGCACCGCGCGCTTCGCCATCTTCATGTGGAAGGATGGCGGCAGCGAGGATGACGAGTTCGTCCAGGTCGCACCCTTCACCGTCGCCGAAGCCGCCTGACCATGCCGTATCAGGTGCAGCGCGACTTCGTCGGCTACGGCGCCAACCCGCCCGACCCGCAATGGCCCGGCGGCGCCAAGGTCGCGGTGAATTTCGTCATGAACTACGAGGAAGGTTCGGAGCCTTCCTTCGAACTCGGCGACGGCCGCAGCGAGGCCGGGCTGACCGAGGCGCATCCCGCCAGCCAGGTGAAGTCCGGCCGCGACCTCGCCGCCGAGGGCATGTTCGAATACGGCTCCCGCGTCGGCGTCTGGCGCCTGATGCGGCTGTTCCAGGAACGCGGCCTGCCGATGACGGTGTTCGGCTGCGCCCTGGCGCTGGAACGCAACCCCGAGGCCGCCGCCGCCATCCGCGCCGCCGGCTACGATGTCTGCTCGCATGGCTGGCGCTGGGTGAAGCATTTCGAACTGACCGAGGCCGAGGAGCGCGAGCACATCGCCAAGGCGGCGGCGAGCCTGCACAAGACCTTCGGCGAGCCGCCCGCCGGCTGGTATTGCCGCTACGGGCCATCGCGAGAACACCCGTCGCCTGGTCGTCGAGCATGGCGGCTTCCTCTACGACAGCGACTATTACGGCGAGGAACTGCCGCTGTGGGTCCGGGTCGAGGACAAGCCGCACCTCGTCGTGCCCTATTCCCTGGTGAACAATGACGGGAAATACGCCGGCTGGATGGGCACCTCGGACCAGTGGTTCTCCTTCATCCGCGACGCCTTCGACATGCTGTATGACGAAGGCTGCAAGGGCCGGCCGAAGATGATGTCGATCGGGCTGCACATGCGGCTGATCGGCCATCCGGCGCGCGCGATGGGGTTGCAGCGGCTGCTCGACCATATCGGGCGCCGGCGCGATGTCTGGGTGACGCGGCGGGTCGATATCGCGCGGCACTGGATGGCGACGCATCCCTGCGACGGCGCCTGAGGGACGGTGCAGGAATGCGTCCCTGGACGCATTCCGATGGCCGGCACCGACCAACCGCCCCATCCTCGCCCGGTGGCCGGGTTCGCGGGAGGACCGGTGGCGAGGGCCGGCACCTTTCCGCACGCCCCGCCGCGGCTCGCCGTCATCGGCTGCCGCTTCCGCCTTCCGCCTGATGGTCCAACATCCGGGCGCGCATGACGGCATGCGCGTTGCTACCCTGCGCGCCATGTCCTGCCCCACCGATCCCCTGGCAACCGCACTCGCCCTCGCGACCGACCTGTTCGATCGCCTCGCCGCCGCGACCGGCGACCCGCCCGGCATCACCCGCGCCTCCTTTGGCGAGGGCGAGGCGGCCGCGCATCGCATCTTGGCGGAGGCCGCCGCGTGCCCTCGGCATGGAGGTGACGACGGACGCCATCGGCACCTTGCGCATGGTGCTGCCCGGCCGCGACCGGTCACTGCCCGCCGTGGCGATGGGCTCGCATCTCGACAGCGTGCCGCATGGCGGCAATTTCGACGGCGCCGCGGGGGTGATCATCGGCGTCGCCATCGCCGCCGCCCTGCGCGCCGCCGGCCATGCGCCGCAGCGCGACCTGCTGGTCCTGGGCATCCGCGCCGAGGAGATGTGCTGGTTCCCGGCCCACTACCTCGGCAGCCGCGCGCTGTTCGGGCTGCTGCCGCGCGAGGCAGCCGAGACGCTGCGCCGCGTCGATACCGGCCGCACCCTCGCCGAGCACATGGCCGAGCAGGGGCTGGACCCGACGCCGATCCGCGAGGGCCGCGTCCTGCTCGACCCCGCGCGCATCGCCTGCTTCATCGAGCCGCATATCGAACAGGGTCCCGTGCTGGTCGAGGAAGGGCCTGCCGCTGGCCGTCGTCTCCGGCATCCGCGGCAGCCTGCGCTATCCGCAGGCGAGCGCGCATGGCGCGCATGCCCATGCCGGCGCCGTGCCGCGCCGGCACCGTCGCGATGCGGCCATGGCGGCGCGTCGCGCTGATCGCGGCACTCGACGAACGCTGGGCGCGGCTGGAGGCGTCCGGCGCCGATCTCGTCTGCACCGCGGGCATCCTCGCCACCGACCCGGCGCACCACACCTCGACCAAGGTGCCCGGCGTGCTGCGCTTCAGCCTCGATATCCGCAGCCTCGATCGCGGCGCTGCTGGCGGAGATCGATGCCTGGCTGAAGGCGGAGGCCGCGCGCATCGGTGCGGCGCGTGGCGTGACCTTCGACTTCGGCCCGCCGACGCATGCCGCGCCGGCGCCGATGGATGCGGGCCTGCGCGCGCTGTCTGATGCGCAGCGCGCACCAGGCCGGGCGTGCCGGTGCGGGAGATGGCCTCCGGTGCCGGGCATGATGCCGCGACCTTCGCCGGGGCTCGGCATTCCCACGGTCATGCTGTTCCTGCGCAACGAGCACGGCAGCCACAATCCGGATGAGGCGCTGGAGATGGCCGATGTCGGGGCGGCGCTGGCGGTGCTGGTGCCGGCGGTGACGCGAACTGCTGGGGTGACGGCGAGGCGGAGGGCCGCCTGCCCTCCCCAAACGCCACCAGCCAAAGGCCCGACGGACCTTCGGGCGCGTGAGATGCTCGATCAGGTAGGCTCACCGCTGGCGCGGCGCCCGGCAGCCGCCGGGGCTGCAGCCGTTGAGGTGGCAAGGCCTCGCCTGATGCCTACGCGGTCGCCGCTCGCCAGATACCACGCGGCGATCTCGTCCCCCTGCATGAAGGCCACGCGCGGGTCGGCCGCGAGGTCCGCATAGAGCGATTCCAGCGCCGCGATGCGATGCGGGACCCCGGTGATGTAGGGATGGATCGCGATGCCCATCACCTTCACGCCGCTGCCCGCCTCGGCTTCCTGCAACAGGCGCGCGGCGGTCAGCCGGGCGCGGCGGGGCAGTTCCTGCTCGTCATGGTGCTGGATCATCACCACGGGGATGTCGTTCAGCTCGACGGAATAGGGCATGGCGAGCATCTCCCCATGCGCGGTGGCGATGCGCGCCGGCAGGTCGTCCAGCACGAAATCCCCGGTCCAGCGGATGCCCGCCTCGGCGAGCAGGTCGACCGTCTCCAGCGTCTCGGTCAGCCCCGGGCCGAGCCATCCGGTGCAGGGCTTGCCGGTGAAATCGAGGATCGCCTGCGTCGTCCGCGCGATCATGCCGCGCTGGTCCTCGAGCCGCTGCGTCGGCACCTGGAACCAGCCATGGCCCATGAATTCCCAGCCCGCATCGCGCGCGGCGGCGGCGACGCGCGGATAGGTCTCGATGACGCTGCCATTGATGGAGAGCGTCGGCCTGATTCGCAGCCGTTCGAACAGCGCATGGAAGCGCCAGAAGCCGACCCGCATCCCGTATTCGTGCCAGGCCCAGTTCGGCACGTCCGGCTGCAGCGTGGCGCCGGTGGGGGCGACCAGCACCTGGCGCGGCATCGGGTTGTCGATCAGCCAGGTCTCGACATTGACCACCGGCCAGACGATCAGCTTCGCGCCGCCCGGCCCTTCATGGCGCGGCCGGTCCGATGGCGTGACATAGCGGACGCGCTCGACGGGCTTCATGTCAGGACGCCCTGCGCGCGATGATGGCGACCGGGCCGCCGCCATCGGGGCCCTGATGCTCGGCACCGCCGGAGATGAACAGGTCCGTCCGCCCCACCGCCGCGGCGGCGACGCCGCCGACCAGGGCGCGCGCGTGGCGCGTCGCGTTGATGTCGCTGTCGTCGTTCATGATGTGTCGCATCCCGCGGATGCGTCCCGTGGTCGAAGGTTCAGCCTTGGCGAGCAAGGCCACGACGCGCGCCGCCTGGTCGGAGGTCAACTGCCCGGCGCCGGGGTCGAGCCCCGCGCCGCGCAGCGCGGCCTGGATCGCCGGCAGGTCGATGCCGTCCCGCATGACGGCATGGGCGATGGTCAGGTCCCCGGCCCAGGCCGCGCTGTTGCCGAACACCACGATCTCGTTGCGCGTCAGTTCGACGCCGGCGGAACACGATGCGCGGCCGGAGAACAGCGCCGTATCCGCGCCGATGACGGCATCGGAGAGCGCGGCGGCGGGCAGTTCGCCGAGCGCCAGCGCGACCCCGAGCGCCGAGGCGCCGCGCGACAGACCCATTGAACGGTAGGTGTCATGCGTCGCGACCCTCGCACCGCGCGCCTCGGCCTCGGCGATCCGCTCGCTGGTCAGCAGCGGGCATTTCACCTGGACGTAATGCGCATCGTCGATGGCGGCCTCGGCCATGGCCGCGCGCACGGCCTCGGCCGTCGCCTCCACCTGCGCCATGCGGCCGATCTCCTCCGGCGCGAAGTCGCGCGTGAAGGCGGTGCCGACCGCCAGCGCGCCGGTCGGCAGCACATCGCGTCTCGGTCACCGACACGATCAGGAAATGCGGCGACAACCCGCCCTCGGTGCCGCCCGACATCACCATGGCGATGCGCGCCGCCACATCGTCGGGCGTCATCGCCAGCCGCCCCGCCAGCATGACCGACAGCGCCTGCACCGCATAGGCGCGGGTGAAGTCGTTGACGCAGCCATTGCCCTCGGTCTTGCCGAGGATGGCGACGATCGAGGCAGGGTCCAGCCCGCCATCGATCAGCGCCACGAGGCCCGACACATCCCCCGGATGGCGCATCGCCACGCGATGCACCGAAGCGATGCGCGTCATGCCGCCTTGCGTGCGTGGTGGCTGTGCAGGCGGGCCGACATCTCGCGCCGCACCTCGTTGAATTCCGGGGAGGCGACATCGCGCGGGCGCGGCAGGTCGATGCGGTGTTCGCTGGCGATCCGCCCGGGGCCCGGTTCCATCACCACCACGCGGTCGGCGAGGAAGATCGCCTCCTCGATCGAATGGGTGACGAACAGCACGGTCAGCTTCGTGCGCTGCCAGATGTCGAGCAACTCATCCTGCAGCCGCTCGCGCGTCATGGCGTCGAGCGCGCCGAAGGGCTCGTCCATCAGCACCATCTCGGCGTCGTTCGCCAGCACGCGGGCGATCGCCACGCGCTGCTTCATGCCGCCCGACAACTGGTGCGGCCAGGCATCGGCGAAGCGCGTCAGGCCGACCATGGTGATGAAGCGCTCGACCGTGTCGCGCACCTCGGCCTTCGGCAGCCCGCGCGAGGCCGGGCCGAAGGCGATGTTCTGGCGCACCGTCAGCCAGGGGAACAGCCCGTAGTCCTGGAACACCATGCCGCGGTCGGGTGCCGGGCCGCCGACCGGCTTGTCCCACATCAGCGCCTGGCCGCTGGTCGGCTGGCTCGAAGCCCGCGACGATGCGCAGCAGGGTGGACTTGCCGCAGCCGGACGCGCCGATCAGGCAGACGAACTCGCCCTTCCTGACGACCAGGTTGGCGTCGCGCAGCGCCTCGATCTTCTGGCCGTTGAGTTCGTAGATCTTGCCCACGCCGCGGACATCGAGGATCGGCAGTTCAGCCATGATGGGACGGGCTCCAGCGCAGCAGGCGGTTCATGGCCATCACGACGACGCGGTCGGACAGGAAGCCGGCGATGCCGATCACGATCATGCCGCAGATCACCAGTTCGGTGCGCGACAGCGTGCGGCCATCCATGATGACGGCGCCGAGGCCCTGCGGCACGCCGGTCATCTCGCCGACGACGATGACGAACCAGGCAAGGCCGAGGCCGAGCCGCAGCCCGGTGAAGATCGACGGCAGCGAGGCCGGCAGCACCACCTTGAAGAACTGCGCCGTTCCGGTGCAGCCGAGCATCGAGGCGGCCTCGAACAGCCGCTTCTCGACGCTGCGCACGCCGAAGATGGTGTTCAGCAGGATCGGGTAGAAGGCGCCGAGGAACACCAGGAAGAAGGCCGAGCGCGCGCCGAGCCCGAACAGGATCATCGACAGCGGCAGCCAGGCCGTCACCGGCACCGGCCGCATCAGTTGCAGGAACGGGTCGAGCAGCGCGCGCACCGTCTCGTTGCGGCCGATCAGGATGCCCATCGGCACCGCCACCAGCGCGGCCAGCGCGAAGCCGCCATAGACCCGGCCCATCGAGGCCAGCAGGTGGATGTGCAGCGTGGCGGAGAAGGCATCGTCCCAGATGCCGCCGACCGCGAAGTCGATCATGTACTCGCCGACGTCGTAGGGCGAGGGGATGAGCATCGTCCATCCCCACTTCACCGCGAAATGCCAGAAGGCGAGCAGCATGGCCGGGACGATCAGCGCCATCCACGGTCGCGCGCAGCCGCGCCCGGCCAGCGGGAGGGCACGCGCGCGGCGGGCTCCGCCTCGGCCGTGCCGGGAATGGCGCTGGCGCTCATCGTCCCGTTCCCGCGCCCGCGCTCAGGCCGCCGCGACCTGGTTCGAGAAGGTCGGGTTCAGCAGCTTGTCGAAATCCGGCAGCGCGGCGGATCTGGCGCAGCGTCAGCATGTGCTCGGCATAGGTGCGCGCCTGGCCGAGCACGGTGTCGTCCAGTTTCCAGATGTATTCGACATTGTCGGCGCCGAGCGCCTGGTCCACCGCGGCACGCGGCGCGCCGAGCACGCGCACCGTGGTCTCGGCCACCTCGGCCTTGTGCGCCATCATGTACTCGCTGGCCTGGCGATGGATGCCGAGCATGGTGCGCACCAGCGCCGGGTCCTCGTCGATCATGCCCTGGGAGGTGCCGAAGATCATGTTCAGACCGCCCATGGCGGTGCCGTAGGGATATTCCACCAGCTCGCCGACGCCCGAGGAGATCGACAGGCCCGGCCCCGGCTCGGCGCCGACATAGGCATCGATGTCGCCGCGCGCGAGCATCGCGTTCATCTCGCCGAAGGGCACGCGCACGGCGGTGATGTCGCGGACGGTCATGCCCGACTGGCGCAGCCGCTCAAGGATGAACACCTCCTGCGTCGAGCCCGGCCAGATGCCGACGCGCTTGCCGCGCAGCCCGGCGATGTCGGTGATGCCGGCGCCCTTCTTGGCCACCACGCCCATGCCGCGGTTGCACAGCGCGCCGACCACGACGATCGGCTCGCCGGCGGCGGCCCCGAGCGTCGCGGCGGCGATGCCGAAGCCGCCGAAATCGACGCTGCGCGTCACCGCGGCGTTCTTGCCGTCGGTCGGGCTGTCGAAGGTGATGACCTCGATGGTCAGGCCGGCGGGCGCGAAGCGCTGGTAGAAATGCGGCGTCATCGAATGGATCAGGCGCAGCGAGCCCATCTTCACGGTGCGGGCGGCCTGGGCGCGGGCGGCATGCGGCGCGGCCAGCGGCGACAGCGCGGCGGCGGCGAGGAGGTGGCGACGGCGGATCATGTCTGTGTCTCCTTGAAGGCTGAAATTCAGGCGGGGGTGGGTGACGCGATCGCGGCGAGGAAGCCGCGCCAGCCGCCATAGCGGGTGATGTCCTCGGCACCGGTCAGCCCTTCGGGTTCCACCAGGAAGCCCTTGGGCGTGGTGCCGTCGGCGAGCAGCAACGTGCCGATGCACAGCGGTGCGGGAACCGCCGCGACGAAGCGGCCGAAGCCGTCGGGCGGCAGCGCCCAGACCTCGGCGGCGATGGAGGCGCCGTCGCGGGCACCGACGCGCAGCAGGCCCGGCCGCCGTGGCGGCCCGCCGGCCAGGGCGAACAGGCGGTAGCAGGGCTTCGTGCCGGCGGCACGGCGGAACACGCCGCCCTGTGCCTCCAACTCGTGGTTCAGGGTGAGGCCGGTCAGATGCGCGCCGACGACGGCGATCTCGATCATGCGGCCTGTGTCTCCTGGGCGGCGTTGCAGCGTGCCGCGAATGCCATGCCGAGCGCGGCGAGTGCCGCATCCGTCCCGCGTGGTCCGATCAGCGTGATGCCGGCCGGCAACCCGTCCGGGCGGCGCGGTCCGGGCACCGCCAGGGCGGCGAGGTCGAGCAGGTTGACGAAATTCGTGTAGGTGCCGAGCCGCGCATTCGGCCCGATCGGGTCGGCTTCGAGTTCCGCCAGGGTCGGGAAATTCGGCGCGGAGGGCACCGCCAGCACGTCGAAGCGCGCGAAGAAATCCTCCGCCGCGCGGCGATGCCCGGCGAGGCGATACAGGCCGCGAAAGGCATCGACCGCGCTGAAGCGCGCCGCGCCGGCGATGATCGCCTCCGTCACCGGATGCAGCGCGCCGGGATGGGCAGCGGCGAAATCGCCGATCGCCGCGGCGCGTTCAGCGATCCAGGGGCCGTCATACAGGAGCTGCGGCGGTGTCGAGCAGCGGCGTGATCACCGCCTCCCGCGCGCCTGGCAGCAGCGCGCGGGCAGCCGCCCAGGCGGCATGGCCCGGCGCATCGTCCAGATGCAGGTCGGCGGGCGCCGGGATGGCGATGCGCGCGGGCACCGCGCCGGGCTCGGCCCAGGCGATCGGCCGGCTGTAGGGATCGTCGCGATCCTCCCCGGCGATGACGCGGAACACCGACCAGGCATCCTCGACGCTGGTCGCGAAGACCGAGATGCAATCGAGCGTGCGGCAGGCCGCCAGCATGCCGCGGGAGGAGACGGCGCCGACCGAGGGCTTCAGCCCGACAATCCCGTTCAGCGCCGCCGGCACCCGCCCCGAGCCTGCCGTATCCGTGCCGAAGGCCGCCGCGACGATGCCATGCGCCACCGCCACCGCCGAACCGGACGACGAACCACCAGGCACGCGGGACGGATCGGCCGTGTTGCGCGGCACCGGGAAGGGCGTGCGCACGCCGACCAGCCCGGTGGCGAACTGGTCGAGGTTGGTCTTGCCGAGGATCAGCGCCCCGGCCGCGCGCAGCCTTGCGACGGCGAAGGCGTCCTCGGCGGGCACATGGCTGAAGGCCGGGCAGGCGGCGGTCATCGGCCGCCCGGCCACGGCGATGTTGTCCTTCACCGCGACCGGAATGCCCCAGAGCGGAAAGCGCTGCGCGTCGAAGGCCGGCAGGGCGGCGGCCTCGGCGAGCAGCGCCGCCTGTGGCGTGAGGTCGAGGAAGATGCCCGGATCGGCGACCGCGGCCAGGCGGCGATGCGCCTCGGCGACCACGGCGGCCGGCGTCAGGCCGCCGGCATAGGCCGCATGCAGGGCGCCGAGTTGGAACGGAAGGCCGGACAGGTCCATGCGGCGATGGTCAGCAAGACCCGTGCCGCTCCGTGGCGCCGGTTGTTCACGTCAACTGTATACAAGCGTGAATGCAAAACGAGCGTCAGCGGGGAGAGTTGCTGAAATTTCGGTCACTGCGCCCGTTCGGTGGGCCTGGCCGGACGCCGGCCACCCTCGATGCTGCTAATCCAGCCGCATCGGCGGTTGGCCGGCCAGCACGCCCCAACTCCATTCCGTCGCCGCCAGATGCACCCGCACCGCCGCCGCCGCCGCCGCGGCGTCGCCCGTCGAGGATCGCCGCCACGATCGCCCCGTGCTCCTCATGCGATGCCGCCAGGCGGTCCTGCCCGCCGAGCTGCGCGGCGCGGAAGGGGGCCAGCCGCCGGCGCGTCGCGCCCGCCAGTTCGGCCAGGTAACCATTGCCGCAACCGGCGTAGATCGCCTCATGGAAGGCGACATTCGCGTCCCGATAGGCGTCGAGCCAGCCATCGGACACGATGCTGGCCATGGTCGGCGTGGCGGCTCGCCAGCCGCGCCTTGTCGGCCCGGCTCATCGCCGCCGCGCACAGCGAGGCGCAGATTGCCTCCAGCTCGGCCATCGCCTGGAACATCTCGGCGAGACGGCCAGGCTCGGGCCGGGCCACCACCGCGCCGCGCCGCGGGCGCTGTTCCACCAGGCCGGTGGCGGCGAGCAGGCGCAGCGCCTCGCGCACGGGTGTCCGGGAAACGCCGTGCGCGGCGGCGAGCCGTTCCTCCTCCAGCGACGTGCCCGGCGGCATGCGCCCCTCGGTGATGGCTTCCGCAAGTTGGGTCGCCAAAGCCTCGGCCCGGGTGGGCCCGGGCCTGCGGCGCGGCGGCCTTTCGGCGGGTGTCGGATAGGCAGGGGAGGCAGCCAATGGCTTGGCAAAGGTTGTCATGACACGGACCTTGCATGCACCATGCCGTCTACGATGGCCCGAATAAATGGGCTATAATGAGGTTACATCGCGCCGCCCGGCCTGCCATCGAGGGGGAGGCGGCGCCTTCCGGAGCGTTCAATGCCGCAGTCGAACCTGGCCGTGCTGGCCACCAACACCGCTGCCGCCGCAGCCATGGAGGAACACGCCACGGCCGCCGCGTCGATGCTGCGCCTGCTGGCCAGCGAACGGCGGCTGATCGTCCTGTGCACCCTGATCGGCGAGGGCGAGGCGCCTGTCGGCCGCTTGGCGGAACGGGCGGGGCTGTCCCAGCCGGCCATGTCGCAGCACCTGGCGAAGCTGCGTGAGGACGGGCTGGTCGCGACGCGACGCGCCGGCACCACCATCCATTATCGCATCGCCGATCCGCGCGTTGCGCGGCTGATGGCGACGCTGCACGACATTTTCTGCGCCGAACCGAATTGACGGCAGGCCGCCCTGGCCTGGCGCCAGGTCGGTTCGGTCCCGGGCCTAACCGGGCAGCAATCATTTCTTAACTTTTTCGTCACGCCTCTGTGAGGGAGGCAATCCGGCAGGCGCCGTAATCGGCGCCGAACCTTATCCTTGCCGGAGACAGCCCATGTCGGGGACGCAGCTCAGCGCCACCAATCCCATCACTCTGGCCCATGCGGCGGGGAACGGCTCAGCCGCCCTCAATGCCGAGGTGGCGACTTTCGACGCGGCCTCCGGCCTGCTGTTCATCGCCGGTGGCGCGGGCATCGATGCGGTGGACCCGGCGACCGGTGCGATCCTCGCCAGCCTTTCCACCACGGCCTATGGCTTCGTGAACAGCGTCGCCGCGCGTGACGGCGTCGTCGCGATCGCGATCGAGTCCGTGCCCAAGACCGAAGCAGGCAAGGTCGTCGTGCTGGACGTGGTGCGCAGCGGCGACACCGTCACCCTGACACCGCGCCTTTTCGGCACCGAGGATTTCATCACCGTCGGCGCGCAGCCCGACCAGATCGGCTTCACCCCCGACGGCGCCAGGCTGCTGACGGCCAATGAGGGTGAACCGAACTCCTACGGCGCGGCGGACAGCGTCGATCCGGTCGGCTCCGTCAGCATCATCGACATCGCCACCGGCAGCGTCGCCACCGCGGACTTCACCGCCTTCAACGGCCAGGTCGACGCGCTGAAGGCGTCCGGCGTGCGCATCTTCGGGCCGGGAGCCACGGTCGCGCAGGATCTCGAGCCCGAATACATCGCCGTCGATCCGAACGACCCGACCAAGGCCTATGTGACGCTGCAGGAAGCCAACGCGATCGGCGTGCTCGACATCCCGAGCGCGACCTTCACCGCGATCCTGCCGCTGGGCCTCAAGGACCACGGCCTTGCCGGCAACGAGATCTCGGCGAACGACCAGGACAACGTCTTCGCGCCGGGCCTCCATGACAACGTCTATGGCATGTACATGCCGGACGGCATCGCGGCGGTCGATTTCGGCGGCACCACCTACCTGGTCACGGCGAATGAGGGAGATGCGCGCACCGACTGGCCGGGCTTCAACGAGGAAGCCCGCATCTCGGCGCTGACCCTCGACCCGACCGCCTTCCCGGACCTCAACGGCAATGGCAAGGCCGATGTCGTCGATGCGATCGGCCGCCTGACCGTCAGCGTCGCCACCGGCGACACCGATGGCGACGGCGACTACGACCAGCTGCATGTCTTCGGCGGCCGGTCCTTCAGCGTCTGGACCACCGATGGCCAGCAGGTCTTCGACAGCGGCAACACCGCTCGACACGCTGATCGCGACGTATTTCCCCGGCAGCTACGACGAGAACCGCGACGACAACAAGGGCGTCGAGCCCGAGACCATCAAGATCGGCCAGATCGGCAACGACACCTATGTCTTCGTCGCGCTGGAGCGTGCCGACGGCGTCGCCGCCTTCCGCATGGATGGCCCGGACGACTTCACCTTCACCGGCTTCTTCACCGCCCCCGGCGACGACGCGCCCGAGGTCATCACCTTCATCCCCGCCGATCAGCTCGCCGACCGGCGAGGCGATGATCGTCGCCCCGAACGAAGGCAGTGCCACGACGTCGGTCTATACGCTGAACGCCACGTTCAAGCTGCAGATCCTCTCCTACTATGGCGAGAGCGGCCTGCTCGGCGTCGACACCGCGCCGATCATGGGCGCGATGATCGACCAGTTCGACGACGAATACGCCAACACGCTGGTCCTCGGCGAAGGCGACAGCTACATCCCCGGCCCCTGGCTGATCGCCGGCGCCGATCCGTCGCTCAGCGCCGTGCCGGGCATCGGCTCGACCGCGCTCGGCCGGCCCGACATCGCCATCATGAACGCCTTCGGCACCGATGCGTCGGCGCTCGGCAACCATGAATTCGACCTCGGCTCGCCGGTCTTCGCCGGCGCCGTCGTGGCGTCGGGCAGCTGGGCCGGTGCGCAGTTCCCGTTCATCACCGCCAACCTCGACGTCGTCGGCCGATGGTTCCGTGCGCGGCATCGCCGATGCGAGCCTCGGCGGCAATGCCGCCAACACCTTCGCCGGCCAGGAGGTCGGCGCCATCAAGGCGAAGATCGCGCCCTATGCGATCTCGACCCAGGGCGACGAGAAGATCGGCATCGTCGGCCTCACCACCTGGGAGCTGCTGACCAAGACCTCGCCCAACGGCACGCGGCCGCTCGATGACGGGGACCCCGATACCTCCGACCTCCAGGAGGTCGCGGCCTATCTGCAGGCCGCGGTCGATGCGCTGGAAGCCCAGGGCGTCAACAAGATCGTCATGGTCGACCAGCTCGACACCCTGGCGCGCAACCAGGCCCTCGCCTCGCTGGTGCACGGCGTCGACATCATGGTCGCCGGCGGCGGGCATGAGCGCCTGGGCGATGCCGATGACGTCGCCTACCCCTTCAACGGCCACGACGCCGACTTCGCCGGCGACTTCCCGATCGTCGCGACCGATGCGCATGGCGACACCACGCTGATCGTCACCACCGACACCGAATACACCTATCTCGGCCGCCTGGTCGTGCGAGTTCGATGCCGAGGGCAGGATCATCCTCGACAGCCTCGATCCCGCGATCAACGGCGCCTATGCCTCGACCGAGGCGGTGCTGCAGCAGGCCTACGGCACGACCGACAGCGCGGCGCAGATCATCGCAGGCAGCACCATCGGCAGCGAGGTGCAGGGCATCACCGACGCCATCGACGCCGTCATCAGCGGCCAAGGACGGCAACATCTTCGGCTACACCAACGTCTATCTCGAAGGCGACCGGGTGTTCGGCCGCACGCAGGAGGTCAACCTCGGCAACATCACCGCCGACGCCAACGGTGGCGGCGGAGGCGGCGCTGGGCGACGGCGCGCTGGTCGTCTCGCTGAAGAATGGCGGCGGCATCCGCGCCTCGATCGGCTCGGTCGACGCGGATGGCGACAAGCTGCCGCCGGCCGCCTCGGCGGTGAAGCCGGCGGGCGCGATCTCGCAGCTCGACATCGAGAATGCGCTGCGCTTCGACAACCGCCTGATGGTGTTCGACACCGACGCCGCAGGGCCTGCTGAACATCCTGAACTTCGCGGCCGGCCTGTCCTCCGGCCCGGCGCAGCAATCCGGCGGCTACATGCAGGTCGGCGGGCTGCGGGTCTCCTACGACCCGGACCCGCCGGCCGGTAGCAAGTGTCGCCAGCATCTCGCTGATCGATGAAGCGGGCACGGTCATCGCCCGCATCGCCGAGAACGGCGTGGTCAGCGCCGATGCGCCGGCGGTCATCTCGATGGTGACGCTGAACTTCACCGCCAATGGCGGCGACGGCTATCCGATCAAGGCCAATGGCGACGAACTTCCGCTACCTCCTGACGGACGGCACGCTGTCCGCCGCCGTCGGACGAGGCGCTGGACTTCACCGCCGAGGCCACGATGCAGACGGTGGGCGCGAGCCTCGCGACGGTTCTCGGCGAGCAGAAGGCCTTCGAGGACTTCCTGCAGCAGAACCACGCCACGCCGCAGACGGCCTATGACGCGGCCGATACCGGCGCGGCCGCCGATACACGGATCCAGAACCTGAATTTCGTGGCGGATGACACGGTGCTGGACGGCGTGATGCTGGCCGGACGCAATACCGACGACAACCTGGTGGGTGGTGCCGGTGACGACCACATCATCGGCCGCGCGGGCGACGACACGATGTCCGGCGGCATCGGCAATGACAGCCTGGCCGGTCATGCCGGTGACGACAGCATCGACGGCGGCAACGGTGCGGACAGCATCAGTGGCGATGGCGGCAACGACACGCTGCTCGGCGGCGCGGGCGCCGACACGCTGGCCGGCGCCAATGGCGCCGACCTGATGGACGGCGGCGACGACGACGACGTACTGATGGGCGAGAACGGCGCCGACACGCTGCTCGGCGGCAAGGGCGACGACATGCTCCTCGGCGGCCAGCTCGGCGACAGCCTGCTCGGCGGCGAGGGCCATGATACGCTCGATGGCGGCTTCGCCGGTGACGTGATGGATGGCGGCGCCGGCACAGACTCGCTGATCGGTGGCCACGGCAGGGACAGCCTGTTCGGCGGCACCGAGGCCGATACGCTGGACGGCGGCATCGACCACGACACGCTCAATGGTGGCGAGGGCGACGACCGGCTCTCCGGTGACAGCGGCATGGACAGCCTGCTGGGCGGCCTTGGCGACGACACGCTGGATGGCGGCAACGGCCACGACACGCTGGACGGCGGCGAGGGCGACGACCTTCTGCTCGGCGCCGGCAACCGCGACCTGCTCCAGGGCGGCGCCGGCCACGACACGCTGGATGGCGGGTTGCACGCCGATACGCTCATCGGTGGCACCGGGGACGACGTGCTGACGGGCGGTGTCAGCAACGACCTGTTCGTCTTCGGCGCCAATACCGGATCGGACATGATCACCGACCTGACGCGGTTCGACGCGATCCTGATCCAGGATGGCCTGACCATCGCGGATCAGACGCTCGGCGATTTCGGCGGTGGCGTTGCGCAGGACCTGATGCTGACGCTGAGCGACGGCGGGATGATCACCCTGCTGGACGTGCAGGCGGTCCCGACCGGTGTGCTGACCTTCGCCTGACCCTGACGGCGGGGCGCGTCATCGTGATGCGCCCTGCTTGCATGGCGGACTGACGCCGCGCGCGGTGGATGGACGGGCCGAGCCCTGCCATGCTGCGGGCAGGGAGAGAAGCCGCCATGCACCAGACCGTCCACCTTCGTGGCTGAAACGCTCGTCGATTCGCGCCACGCCTGGCTGCGCCTGGCCGCCATCATCGCCATCTGCGCCATCGGCAGCGTGCCGATGTGGTCGGTCGTCGTCGTCGTGCCGGCGGTGCAGGCGGAATTCGGCACCGCGCGCGCCGGCGCGGCGCTGCCCTACACCATGACCATGGTCGGCTTCGTGATCGGCGGCGTGCTGATGGGCCGCCTCGCCGACCGTTTCGGCGTGATGGTGCCGGTGGTGATCGGCGCGCTGTCGCTTGGCCTTGGCGGCGTCGCGGCGGCGATGGCGCCGAGCCTGTTCCTGTTCGGCCTTGCCTATGGCGTGTTCCTGGGCTGCTTCGGCGCGGCGGCGGTGTTCGGGCCGCTGATCGCCGATGCCTCGCTGTGGTTCACCAGGCGGCGCGGCATCGCCGTCGCGCTGGCGGCATCGGGCAATTACCTGGCCGGCGCGGTCTGGCCGCCACTGCTGCAATGGGGCGTGGACACCATCGGCTGGCGCGGCACGCATCTGGCGACGGGGGCGTTTTCCGTCGCGACGATGCTGCCGCTCGCGCTGCTGGCGCTGCGCCGCCGCGCGCCATTGCCGCCGCCACGCCCGGCCGGCGCGGCGCCGGCGCCCGCGGCGCGGCCGCTGGGGCTTTCGCCCAATGTGCTGCAGGCGGTGCTCGGCGCGGCCGGCATCGCCTGCTGCGTCGCGATGGCGATGCCGCAGGTCCATATCGTCGCCTATTGCGTGGACCTCGGCTTCGGCGCGCAGCGCGGGGCGGAGATGCTCTCGGTCATGCTCGCTGCCGGCATCGTGTCGCGGCTGCTGTTCGGCGCGGTGATGGACCGCATCGGCGGGTTGCGCACGCTGGCGCTGGGCTCGGCGCTGCAGGGGATCGCGCTGTTCCTGTTCCTGCCGGCGGACGGCATGGTCGCGCTCTATGTCGTGAGCGCGGTGTTCGGTCTGTTCCAGGGCGGCATCGTGCCGTCCTACGCGATGATCGTGCGGGAGAACTTCCCGCCCGAGCAGGCCGGCACGCGCGTCGGCATCGCGCTGTCCTCCACGCTGGTCGGCATGGCGCTGGGCGGCTGGATGGCGGGCGCGATCTTCGACGCCACCGGGTCCTATCAGGCGGCGATGTGGAACGGCATCGGCTGGAACCTGCTGAACCTGTGCATCGCCCTGTGGCTGCTGCGGCGCGGCATGCGCTGGCATCGTGCCGGCGGATGGACAGCGGCCACCGCGTAACCGTAGCCTTGCGTCAAGCAAGCAACGGGAGAACGCCATGGAACTGCCAGCAGGCCCCATCGGTGGCCAGGCCGCGTGGACCGGCGCCGAGATGGCGCAGCGCACGGACTGGATCGAAGCCTTCTCCGCCGCCGAACGTGCCGAGATCGACGCCGCCATCGCCGAGCACAAGGGCGCCGGGCGCGCGATGGGTGAAATCACGCCCGAGACGTTTCGCCTGCCCATGCTGGCGCCGCGCCTCGCGCGCATCCTGGGCGACATCCAGCACGGCCGCGGCTACGCGCTGCTGCGCGGCTTCGACGTCGCATCGCGCCCGATCGAGGACAGCGCCATCGGCTATCTCGGCATCGGCGCGCATCTCGGCGGGTTCCGCTCGCAGAACGCCAAGGGGCACCTGCTCGGCCATGTGAAGGACCTCGGCCTCGATATCCGCAATCCCAAGGTGCGCTACTACCAGACCAACAAGGAGCTCGAGTTCCACACCGACAGTTGCGACATCGTCGGCCTGCTCTGCCTGAAGACGGCGAAGTCCGGTGGCGGGTCGCGCATCGTCTCCTCGGTCGCGATCCATGACCGCATGATGGCGGAAAGCCCCGAGCTGTGGCGCGCGCTGTTCAGCCCGATGCCGACGGACCGGCGCGGCGAGATCCCGCCCGGCATGCTGCCGTGGTTCGAGATACCGGTGTTCAACTGGCACAAGGGCGAGCTCAGCACGATCTTTTCCGGCCAGTACATCCGGTCGGCGCAGAAGAACTTCCCCGAGGCGCGCCGGCTGACGGCGGTGGAACATGCGGCGCTCGACAGGCTCGACGAACTTGCCGCCGAGATGTCGCTGGAGATGGAGTTCCGCCCCGGCGACATGCAGTTCATCCACAATCACCAGCTGCTGCATTCCCGCACCGATTTCGAGGACTGGCCCGAGATCGAGCGCCGCCGCCACCTGCTGCGGCTGTGGCTGGCGCCGCGCCAGGCGCGCGAATTGCCGCCCGCCTATGCCCAGCGCTACGGCGACATCACGCCGGGCCATCGCGGCGGGATCGTGGTGCGGGACACCGTGCTGCGCTTCACGCTCGAGCCCGCCTGATCGCGCCTCAGCCCGGCGCGTCGAGGCCCTTGGCGCGCAATGCCGCCGGCGTGCAGGCGCGCGCCACCGCATCCAGCAATGCCGCACCGCCCGGCGCGCCGGTGAAGGTCGCGCCGGAGAACACCGCGACGGTCTGCGCGCCGTCCGGCAGCGGGCCGACCACCTCGATGCCGGCCACTTCCATCAGTTCGCTGACCTGCTGGAAGGCGATGGCGGCCTCGCCGCCCACCAGTTTCTCGGCGGTGAAGCCCTGCGGGATGACGATCGCCTTGGCGTTCACCTCGTCGGCGATGCCGAGCCGTTCGATCAGCCCGGCGAAGAAGATGCCGCTGGCGCCGGCGCGCGAGTAGCACAGCGAGGGCACCGCGAGCAGCAGGCGGCGCAGCGCATCGACTGTCGAGATGTCCGGATGCGGCGCACCCGCCTTCACCGCCAGCCCGACGCGCGAATGCGCCAGCGGGCGCGCCGTCATGCCGTCCAGCACGCCTTCGGCCGACAGCGCGGCGATGGCTTCGGCGGTCAGCACGGCAGCGTCGGCGTGCTCACCGGCGCGGATGCGCGCCTCCAGCGCCTTGGTGGGCGCCAGGTCCACCGTCACCGGCGCGCCGAGCGCGGCCTCCAGCGCCGGCGCCGCCTCCCGCAGCAATCCGGCGAGGGCGAGGGTGGACATCAATCGTGGCATGGCGCTCTCCCGTGGGCGGGATCGGCGCCGGGCGGCGGCACGCTCCGCGCTTGCAGTCTGGACCAGGGAGGCCGGCGGCGCCAATGCCGGCCCGGCGGCCCGGCGGCCCCGGGCACCGTGGCCTGGATCCGGGGCCGCGCATCCGGCGAGCGGCCTCCGCGGCTGGCGGCAGCGCGAGGGCAGCCTTGACGTGCCCGGCCGACGAACGGCAGGTGGCTTTCGTCGCCGGACCAGGAACCCGCCATGCCCCTGCGCTTCAAGGATATCACCGCGCCGCGCCCCGACGTGGCCTCGCTCGCCGCCAGCCATGCCGCGATCGACGCGCGGCTCGACGCCGGCGACCGTGCGGGGGCGCTGGCGAATTGGGATGCGGTCCGCCGCGACTACGACACCTGGTCCGCCATGGTGCACCTGACCTTCGCGCAGGACACCACCGACAAGGCCGCCGTCGCCGCGCGCGAATACGCCGATGCGCTCGCCCCCGAGGCCGCGACGCATGAGACGGCGCTGAAGCGTCGCCTGCTGGCGGACCCGGACCGCGCCGGGCTCGAAGCCCTGGCCGGCGCCCATGCCGTCGCCCTGTGGGAGACCGACATCACCGCCTTCGACCCCGCCATCGCCGCGGAGACGGAGGAGGAAAGCCGCCTTTCCGCCCGCTATACCGCGCTGCTCGCCGGCGCGAAGGTAAGCGTGCAGGGCAAGGAGGTGAACCTCGCCGGCCTCGCGCCCTTCGCCGAGGACCCCGACCGCGCCATCCGCCACGAGGCCGAGGCCGCGCGCTGGAACTTCTTCGCGACGAACGGGGAGGAACTGGATTCGATCTACGACCAGCTGGTCGCGCTGCGCACCGGCATGGCGCGCAAGCTGGGCGATGCGACCTTCACGCCGCTCGCCTATCGCCGGATGCGGCGGCTCGACTACGGCCCGGCCGATGTGGCGCGCTATCGCGAGGCCGTGGCGCGGCATGTCACGCCGCTGGTCGCGCGCATCCTGGAAGCGCGCCGCGCCACCCATGGCTGGGACCGCCTGCGCTACTGGGATGAGGCGCTGATCGACCCCGCCGGCAATCCGAAGCCCGCCGGCGACCACGACATGCTGGTGATGGCGGCGCAGGAGATGTTCGCGCGCATGGATCCGCGCCTGTCCGACTTCTACGCCATGATGCGGCAAGGCGGCTTCATCGACCTGAAGAACCGGCCGGGCAAGGCGGGGGGCGGCTTCTGCACGTCATTCCCGAATGCCGGCGCGCCCTTCATCTTCGCCAACTTCAACGGCACCCACGGCGACATCGGCGTTTTCACGCATGAGATGGGCCATGCCTTCCAATGCTGGGAAAGCCGCACGCAGCCCGGCGTGGACTATCTGTGGCCGACCATGGAGGCCGCCGAGATCCATTCCATGGGCCTCGAATACCTGACGCATCCGCATATGGGGCTGCTGGTGGGCGATGCGGCGGCGGACCGCTATCGCGCCATGCACCTGGTCTCGGCGCTGGCATTCCTGCCTTATGGCGTCTGCGTCGATCACTTCCAGCATGAGGTCTATGCCAACCCCGGCGCGACGCCGGCCGAACGCCACGCGATCTGGCAGCGGCTGGAACGGCTGTACATGCCGTGGGCGGATTACGGGGATCTCGCCTATCCGGCCAAGGGCGGGCGCTGGCAGGCGAAGCAGCACATCTACAACTCGCCCTTCTACTACATCGACTACACGCTGGCGCTGTGTGTCGCGCTGCAGTTCTGGGTGTGGTCGCGGCGCGACGCGAAGGGCGCGCTCGATGCCTATGTCGCGCTGTGCGGGCGGGGCGGGTCGATGCCGTTCCAGGGGCTGGTGGCGTCCGCCGGGCTGACATCGCCCTTCGAGCCCGGGGCCTTGGAGGCGGCGGTGGCCGAGGCAAAGGCCGTTCTCGGATTGTAACGCCCGCGAGGCCCCCGGGGGGCCGCACCCCAGCGCACGCGGCAGGCTGAATCCCAAGGAAACCGGACGTTCCGGGCGTGAGCCGGGCGCGCGCTCGTATTGCGTGATTTTGCTATTGCGAATCACTCGCAATCTCATATGGTCACGCCACACGTCGTTTCCGTTCCCGGGGGTTTGCATTCATGTCGTCCCGTCCTCAGGCGACCGCCTTGCGCGCGCCATCCATCGGCCTGGCCTGCTTCGGCCTGGTCGGCGCCTTCGGCGGCGGCGCCATGGCGCAGGAAGCGCCCGCGCCCGCCGTGCAACTGCCGGAACTCAACGTCCAGGGCAGCGCACCCGTTCCGCCCTACCAGGCCGGCGACAACAACCCCCTGCCGCATTCGCCCTTCACGGCCGCCGAGGCGCCGCAGACGGTCAACATCGTCCCGCGCATCGTCATGGACGAACGCGGCGCGACGACCGTGCGCGAGGCGCTGCGCAACGTCACCGGCATCAGCCTCGCGGCGGGTGAGGGCGGCTTCTCGGGCGACAACCTGACGCTGCGCGGCTTCTCCGCGCGCGGGGATTTCTTCATCGACGGCATCCGCGACGCCGGCCAGTACACGCGCGACAGCTTCTTCCTGGAGGCCGTGGAGGTGCTGAAGGGCCCGTCCTCCATCATGTTCGGCCGCGGTTCGACCGGCGGCGTGATCAACCAGGTCACGCGCCAGCCGCTGGCGACGACACAGGGCGAGGTCTCGCTGGCGGCCTATTCGCCTGGCGGCATGCGCGCCACGGCGGATGTCAATGTCCGCGCCGGCGAGGTTGCCGCCCGTCTCGGCCTGATGGGCACGCACATCCAGGCATCCGAACGCGACCATGTGTACAATGAGCGCTGGGGCATGTTCCCCTCCATCACCTTCGGCATGGGCACGCCGACGACGCTGACGCTCTCCTGGCTGCATCAGGAGGAACACAACCTGCCCGATTACGGCATGCCCTATTACCAGGGCCGGCCGCTGCAGGTTGCCACCAGCACCTATTACGGGCTGAACCAGACAGACTACGAGAACACCCAGACCGACGTGTTCACCGCGACGCTGCAGCACCGCTTCGATGACAACGTCTCGGTGCGCAACATCTTCCGCTGGGCGAATTACGGGCGCGAATTGTCGGCCACGGCACCGCGCCTGCTGGCGGCGTCGGTGGCCAACGGCATCGGCGCGGCATCGCTGGTCACGCGTCAGCCGCAGGTGCGCACCGGCTTCGACTCGCTGATCGTCAACCAGACCGAGGCCGCGGTGAATTTCGACACCTGGGGCCTGCGCCACGACATCGTCGCGGGCATCGAACTGGGTCGCGAATCCGCCGAGCTGACGCGCTTCGGGCAGACCGGCCGGCCCAATGCCAACCTGCTGTTCCCCGACTTCTACCAGATGGGGACGATCGACCAGACCTTCACCTCCGACATCAAGACCGTCGCCAACACCGTCGCCCTGTATGCCGTCGACCGCATCCGCATCGGCGAGATGTTCGAGGTGATGCTCGGCGGACGCTGGGACAATTTCGAGGCCGAGCAGACCAACCGCGGCACCAACCAGGTCTTTCAGCGCACCGACAGCGAGGCGACGTGGCGCGCCGCCTTCATCTTCAAGCCGACGACGGAGATCCGCACCTATGTCTCGGCCGGCACCTCGTTCAATCCCTCGGCCGAATCGCTGACGCTCGCGGCGAACAACGCGCAGCTCGCCCCCGAGACGGCGACCTCATACGAGATCGGCGGGTCGTGGAACGTGATGGAGGGATTGCGCCTCAACGCCTCGCTGTTCCGTATCGAGAAGCGCAACGCGCGCACCTCCGACCCGGCCAACGACACCCTGCAGGTGCTGGACGGCATCGTGCGCGTGGACGGGTTCGAGATCTCGGCAACGGGGCAGATCACGCCGGCGTGGAACGTGATGGTCGGCTACACCCGGCTGAACTCCGAGATCGTGGAATCGAACAGGGAGAGCGAGGTGGGCAAGGAGTTCGCCAATGTCGCGCCGAACACCGCCTCGCTCTGGACCACCTACAACCTCCCGCATGGCATCCAGCTCGGCGGCGGCCTTTCCTATGTCGACCGGCGCTATGGCAACACCACCAACACGGTGATGGTGCCGGCCTATACCCGCTTCGACGCGGCGATCGCCTGGCAGCCGCAGGAAGGGTCGCTGCGCGGCCTGCGCTTCCAGGTGAATGCGCTCAATGTCGGTGACGCCCGCACCTATGACACGGTCTATACCGGCCATGTCGTGCCCGGGGTGGGGCGCACCTTCATCGGCACCGTCTCGGCGCGCTTCTGATGCTGGTGCAGATCCCCGACATCCTCTCGGCCAGCGAGGCGGCGGAAGCACTCGCCGCGCTGCGCGCCGCGGACTGGACCGATGGGCGCGTGACCGCCGGGCATCAATCGGCACAGGTCAAGCAGAACCTCCAGATCGCGGAGGGCACGCCGTTGCATGCGCGCCTCGGCGAGCTGGTGCTGAACGGGCTCGGCCGCTCGTCGCTGTTCATCTCGGCGGTGCTGCCGCAGCGTGTCTTCCCGCCGCTGTTCAACCGCTATGACCCGGGCATGACCTTCGGCGCGCATGTGGACAACGCCATCCGGCAGGTCCGCGGCACGCCGCACAGGATCCGCACCGATGTCTCCTGCACGCTGTTCCTGACGCCGCCCGAGGATTACGACGGCGGCGAGCTGGTGGTGCAGGACACCTATGGCGAGCAGCGCGTGAAGCTGCCGGCCGGCCATGCCGTGGTCTACCCGGCGACCAGCCTGCATCGCGTTGAGCCGGTGACGCGCGGGTCACGCATCTCCTCCTTCTTCTGGGTCCAGTCGATGCTGCGCGACGACATGCAGCGGCGGCTGTTGTTCGACCTCGACATGGCGATCAACGCCGCCACGCCCGACTTGCCGGAAGGCCACGCCGCGCCGGTCGCGCTGACCGGCGTCTATCACAACCTGCTGCGCCAATGGGCGGAGGTCGCATGAACCCCGACAACGCCGCGCCAACCATGTCCGCCCCGGTTGAGGGCGTGCCTGGCGCCGCGCCAACCATGCCGGCCCCGGTCGAGGGCGGGCCTGCCGCCGCGCCGTCCATGCCCGCCCTGGTCGAGGGCTCGCCCGCCGCCGCGCCAACCATGACCGCCCCGGTCGATGGCGTGGCGGGCGGCGCGCCGCCGATGCCGCTGGACAGCCTGGCGCCCGCCGCCGCCGACCACTCCCTGCTCGGCCTGGTGCTCCAGGCGGGCCCGGTCGTGCAGGGCGTCATGGGCGCGCTGGTGCTCGCCTCCGTCATCTGCTGGTCGATCATGATCGAGAAGGCGGTGCTGCTCGGCCGGTTGCAGCGTGAGGTCCGGCTGCTGGCCAGCACCACCGATCCCGGCGTGGCGAATGGTGAAGGGCTCGCCGCCCGGATGCAGCGCGCAGCGGCGCGCGAATGGGCGGAAGGGCGCGACCACGACGAGAGCCGCGGCGAATACCGCGAGCGCATCGAACGCGCGATGCGCGAGACGCTGTCCGCCACCATCCGCCGCGCGCAATCCGGCACCGCCTTCCTGGCGACCACAGGCGCGGTCGGCCCCTTCGTCGGGCTGTTCGGCACCGTCTGGGGCATCATGGGATCCTTCCAGGGCATCGCACAGATGCACGACACCTCGCTGGCCGTGGTGGCGCCCGGTATTGCGGAGGCGCTGCTGGCCACCGCGATCGGCCTCTTCGCGGCCATCCCGGCGGTGATCGGCTACAATCGCATCGCGCGGCGAATCGCCGGGCTGCGGGCCGAGGCGCTGGCCGCCATCTCGGTGACCGGGGCGCGGCTGTCCGGCCGGCCGCCGCGCGGCGGCGTCGCGCGGGCGGCGGAATAACGCCATGGCGATGTCCCTGGGCGGCGACAGCGGGGAGGATGACGACGCCGCCCCGATGTCGGAGATCAACGTCACGCCTTTCGTGGACGTGATGCTGGTGCTGCTGATCATCTTCATGGTTGCCGCGCCGATGATGACGGCCGGCGTGCCGGTCGACCTGCCGCGCAGCGCCGCGCCGCGCGTGGCGAACCCCTCGCCGCCCGTTGTGGTGACGCTGACGCGCGAGGGCACGATCCATGTCGGCGAGGACCGCATCGACGAAGCGCAGCTTTCCGCGCGTCTCGCGGCGCTGAAGGCGGAGAAGCCGGACCTCGCGGTGCATGTGCGCGGCGACCGCGCGGTGCCCTATGGGGAAGTGCTGCGCATCATGGGCCGACTGACGGCGGCCGGCATTCCGCGCGTCTCCCTGATTGCGGAGGCCGGGCCCGGCGGGGCCGCGCGCTGAACGATGACCGCGCCGCATCCGAAGACCGCCCGTCCGGAACCGCCAGCGCCGGCGCCCGAGCCTGCTTCCGGCAACCTGCGCCTGGTCGCCTTCGGCGTCGCGGTGCTCATCCATGGCGGGCTGGCGGGCTTCCTCCTGCTTTCCCCCGCCACCGCCCCGAGCCCCGCGGCGCTGGAGGAGGCGCCGATGATCGTCGCGCTGGCCGCGCCGGTGGTCGAGGACAGCCCTGCGCCATCGCCCGAGCCGATGCGGCAGGAGGCCGCCGCACCGAGCCTGGAGGTGACTGCGGCTGCCGAGCCGCTGCCGCCCGAAGCCGCGCCGCCCGAGCCCATCCCGCCGGAACCGCCGCCGCCCGAGCCGTGGAGCCCGAGCCGCCGCCCGCGCCCATCCCGCCGGAACCGCCGCCGCCCGAGCCCATCCCGCCGGAACCGCCGCCGCCCGAGCCGTGGAGCCCGAGCCGCCGCCACCCGCGCCAGTACTGGAGGAACCACCACCGGAGCCACCGCCGCCGCAACCAGCCCCGCGCCCACGGCCCGCGCCCCGGCCATCGCGCCCGCGCCCGGCACCCGCCGCAGCGCCCGCCGCGGCGCCGAGCGCGGCCCCCGCTTCGGCGCGGCCGGCCGCCGGCCCGCCGCCCTCCTACCTCCAGGCGCTGGCGGCGGCGCTGGAACGGCACAAGCGCTATCCCGAAGCGGCGCGGGCGCGGCGCGCGATGGGCGTCGTGCTGCTGCAGTTCACCGTGATGCGCGATGGTCGCGTCGCGCGCTGGCGCATCGAACGCAGCGCCGGGGACGCCGATCTCGACCACGCAGTCGAGGCGATGATCCAGGCCGCCCGCCTGCCCGCCATGCCACCCGGCGTGGAAGGCGACAGCCTGGTGATCACGGTGCCGGTGCGCTTCCAGGTCCGGTAGGGACGCAGGGCGCGCGGCGCGATGCCCGCCCGGAGGGGATCCGGATCAGGTGGACCTACCTGATCGCGTGAAGACCCTCGCCGAAGCGATGATATCGGGACGGTGCCTGGAGCCGGTGCGGACGGAAGGGGCTCTACTCCGCGCGGATGTTGTTCTCCCGCACCACCTGCGTCCACTTCGCCCAATCCTCGGCGAGCACCTGGGCGAAGCGTTGCCGCCCGCCACCGACGGGCTCGGCGCCGAAGCCGCGCACGCGCTCGATCACCTCCGGCTGCTTCAGGATGGCGTCGAGTTCCTGGTTCATCCGGTCGAGCACCGCATCCGGCGTGCCGCGCGGAGCGAACATCCCGCCCCAGAAGCCGACGGCATAGCCGGGCAGGCTCTCGGCGAAGGTCGGCACATTCGGGTAGATCGCGGAGCGCTCGGCGCTGGTCACCGCGATCGCCCGCAGCGTCCCGGCCTCCAGCTGCGCGCGGGGGGTGAACAGCCCGTCATGGGCGACATCGACCTCCCCGCGGATCAGCGCGGTGATGGAGGGCTGGTTGCCGGTATAGGGCACCAGCGTCACCTCGATGCCGGTCTGGCGCATCAGCAGTACCATCGCCAGGTGGTTGATCGCGCCGGTGCCGGGGTGGGAGACGGTGAGCCGCCCCTGCCGCTGCCGCGCCAGTTCGATGAATTCCGGCACGGTCCGCGCCGGGAAATCCGCCCGGCAGATCAGCGCGAGCGGGGAGGATTGCGCCAGCACCACCGGGGCGAGCGTCTGCACCTGCTCGACCACCGGGGAGCGGTTCACCAGCCCGCTGATCAGCGTGGAGGGGGAGGTGTAGAAGAAGGTCGTCCCGTCCGGCGTCGAGCGTGCCACGTGGTCGGCGGCGACCAGGGTGCTGCCGCCGGGGCGGTTCTCGACGATGAAGGCGCTGCCGGGGATGCGTTCCGACAGTTTCTGCGCCAGCAGCCGCGCCATGATGTCGTTGGCGCCGCCGGCGGCGAAGCCGACCACGATGCGCACCGGCCGGGATGGCCATGCCTGGGCCCGGGCTCCGCCTGCCGCCAGAAGCGCCGGCGCGGCCAGCACCGTGCGTCGCCCGATACCCTGCATCATCGCTGTTTCCATCCCCATGCGTGTCGTGTGGCGAGGTTAGGGCGATTTCCAGCCGGGCGGAAACGGCGTCGCCCGGCGCCAATCGGTGGCGGGGCGATCACCAATACCGTCCGGACGGTTGAAAAAACCGTCCGGACGGTATAGATGCCGACCAGGATGGACATCACCGGAACGAACGCGCCGCCCGACATGCGCACCCGCATCCTCGATGCGGTGGAACGGATCGTCGTGCACAAGGGCGTCGGCGGCCTGACGCTGGAGGCCGCGGCCCGCGAGGCCGGCGTCTCGAAGGGCGGGCTGCTGTATCACTTCGCCTCGAAGGAGGCGCTGCTGACCGGGCTGTTGCAGCGCCTGGCCGACTTCATCGCGCAGGAATACCAGGCCGGCGTCGCCCGCCAGCCGGAAGGCCCCGGCCGCATCGCCCGCGCGCAGATCGCCTGGGCCTTCGGCGAGAGCGACTGCTACCCCGGCGAGGAGCGCCACGACCGCGCCGCCGCCGTGTTCCTGGCCGCCTTCCACCACGACCCGGCGCTGCTCGACCCGATGCGCGCGGTGATGGCCCGGATGAAGGCCGACCTGCTGGCCGACGGCACGCCGCATGGCGCGGCGATGGCGGTGCTGACGGCGACAGACGGGTTGTTCATGGCCCATCTGTTCGGCCTCTATCATCCCAGCGCGGAAGACATCGCCGCGCTGCGCGCCACCCTGGATGCCCTGGTCGAGGCGCGGTCGTGACGAGGCGTTCGCGCCTGCTGGCCGGGCTGCGTGCTGCTGGCCGGCGCGGCCGGCGCCTATGGCTGGTTTGCCGGCACGCCGGCGCCGCACGCCTCCACGCCCGCGGCCGCCGCCCCCGCCGGGCCGATCGGCGTCGGCGCGCTGGGCCGGGTCGAGCCGGCCTCCCGCATCCGCCGCCTGACGCAACCGGGGGGCATGGCCGTCACGCGTCTCGACCGTCTGCTCGTCGAGGAAGGCGATGCTGTCACGCAAGGCCAGCTTCTCGCCGAATTCGCCGATGCCGCGCAGAAGGATGCCGGGGTCGCGCAGGCCGCCGCGGCGGTCGCCGAATACCGCGCCAGCCTCGATCGCATCCGCGCTGCCGGGCGTCCGTCGGAGGTCGAGGCCCAGCGCGCCCGCATCGCCGCCCTTGTCGCGCAGGAGGACCTCGCCCAGCGCGACGCCGAGCGTGCCGAACGACTGGTGCCCACCGGCGCCGGCGCCGTCGCCGCCGCCGACCGGAACCGCGCCGCCGCGGTGCGCCTGGCCGCCGAGCGCCGCCAGGCGGAGGCCGAACTCGACAGCCTGTTGTCCTCCCGCCCCGAGGACATCGCGCTGGCGCAGGCCCGCCTCGCCGCAGCCGAGGCCGCGCTGGCCAAGGCGCGCGCCGACGCCGAATTGTCGCGCGTGCGCGCGCCCTTTGCCGGCACCGTGCTGCGCATCATCGCGCGCCCCGGCGACCAGGTCGGCAGCGACGGGTTGCTCGAGATCGGCGACCTCGCGCGCATGGACGTCGTCGCCGATGTCTATGAGACCGACCTGCCGCGCCTGCGCCTGGGCGCGGTGGCCGAGGTGGTGGTGCCGGGCGAGACGCGCCGCTTCACCGCCACGGTGCGCGACATCGGCTGGACCGTGCGCCGCCAGACCCAGGCCAATACCGACCCGGTCGCCGCGGTGGACAGCCGCACCGTGGAGGTCCGCCTGGCGCTGGACGAGGCGGGGTCCGAGGCGCTGCGCCGGCGTTCCAACATGCAGGTGCAGGTGGCGATCCGGCCATGAACGCGCTGACCAAGGTATCGCTGCTGCCCTGGGCGCCGGAGAAGACCGGCGAGGCGCCCGCCGCCGCGCCCATGCCGCCTGCCGTTGCCATGCGGCGGCCGGCGCTGCTGAGTTCCCTGTCGCTGCCCGCGCGGCTCGCCTGGCGGCAGTTGCGCGCTGAACGTGCGCGGCTGTTCTCGGCCATCGCCGGGGTGATGTTCGCTGCCGTGCTGGTGTTCATGCAACTCGGCTTCCGCTCGGCGCTGTTCGACAGCGCGACGCGCCTGCTGACCAACATGCAGGCCGAACTGTTCCTGATGAACCCGCTGACCACCGCGAGCTTCCGCCCCGAGCCACTGCCCCGCATCCGCGCGCACCAGGCGCTGGCCCTGCCGGAGGTCGCGCAGTCGGTGCCGGTCTATCTCGCGCAATCGACCTGGCGGAACCCCGAGGATGGCTCGCGCCGCGCCATCCAGATGATCGGCTTCGATGTCGGCGCCGGCGCGATGGATGTCGAGGGGCTGGACGCCATCGCCTCCGCGCTGCGGCGCGTCGATGCGGTCGGCTTCGACACGCGCTCGCGCCCCGAGTTCGGCAATGTCGCACGCATCTTCGCCGAGCGTGGCCCCTTCGAGGTGCAGGTCGGCAACCGCATGGTGGAGATGGCCGGGCTCGTCGCCATCGGCCCGTCCTTCGGCGCCGACGGAAACCTGGTGATGAACGAGGTGAATTTCCGCCGCATGGTGCGCGACCGGCAGGCAAGCAACACCGACCTCGTCGCCATCCGCCTGCGCCCCGGCGCCGACATTGCCGCTGCCCAGCAGCGGCTGCGCGAGATCCTGCCCGGCGACGTGGTGGTGCTGACCCATGCCGAACTGGTGGCGCATGAACGCCTCTATTGGGAAACGGCGACGCCGATCGGCTTCATCTTCGCCTTCGGCTCCGTGATGGGGCTGATCGTCGGCATGGTGATCGTCTACCAGATCCTGTTCTCCGACATCGCCAACCACCTGCGTGAATACGCGACGCTGAAGGCGATCGGCTATTCCAACGGCTATCTCGCGCGGGTGGTGATGGCGGCGGCGCTGATCCTCGCCGTCATCGGCTTCCTGCCGGGCGCCGCACTGTCCACCTGGCTGTATGGCGTGGTCGCCGACGCGACCTTCCTGCCCCTGGCGATGACCGTCGAGCGCGCGACGATGGTGTTCGCGCTGATCTTCGCCATGTGCGCGGCCGCCGGCCTGCTGGCGATGCGCAAGCTGCGCGATGCCAGCCCGGCCGACATGTTCTGATGGACCCGATCCGCATCGCCGGCCTCAACTTCGCCTATGGCGAGGGCGAGTTGCGCCGGCCGGTGCTGCGCGACGTCGCGCTGACCGTCCATGGCGGGGAGGTGGTGCTGCTCACCGGCCCGTCCGGTTCGGGCAAGACGACGCTGCTGACGCTGATCGGCGCGCTGCGCGGCATGCAGGACGGGTCGTGCCGCGTGCTCGGGCATGAACTGATGGGCTCGCCCGAATGGGAACGCGTGGTGCTGCGCCGCTCGATCGGCTTCATCTTCCAGAACCACAACCTGCTGGGCTTCCTGACCGCGCGGCAGAACGTGGCGATGAGCCTCGAACTCGACCCGTCCACGCCCGAGGCCGAGCGGCTGGAGCGTGCCGGGGCGATGCTCGCCGCCGTCGGCCTGTCCGGGCATGAGGACAAGCCGCCCTCCAAGCTGTCGGGCGGGCAGCGGCAGCGCGTCGCCATCGCCCGCGCGCTGGTCGGCCATCCGGGCCTGGTGCTGGCGGACGAGCCGACCGCCGCGCTCGACAAGGTCTCGGGCGGGGAGGTGGCGCATCTGCTGCGCGACATCGCGAAGTCGCGCGGCACGCCGATCCTGATGGTGACGCACGACCCGCGCATCCTCGACATCGCCGACCGCATCGTGACGATGGAGGACGGGCGCATCGTCGAGAGCGAGGCCGCCGCCGAGGCGTGAGCGGCAACGGGGCCGGAGGGTTCCTGCCCCTCCGGCGTTCCGTCAGCGCAGCGACTGCGGCAGCATCAGCGCGATCTCGGGGAAGGCGATCAGCAGCGCTATCATCACCAGCAGCGTGCCCACGAAGGGCATCGAGCCGATGATCACGTCCTTCACCGGCCCGCGGTCGCGCACCCCCTGCACGACGAACAGGTTGAAGCCGACCGGCGGGGTGATCAGCGCGGTCTCCAGCAGCAGCATCATCATCACGCCGAACCAGACGGGATCCATGCCGAGGCTGAGCACCACCGGCATCACCAGCGGCACCGTCGCGACCATCATGGACAGCGTTTCCATGAACATGCCGAGGATGAAATAGAAGATCACGATGGCGATGATGGTCTGGGTCGGCGTCAGGCCCAGATTGCCGATCACCTCCGTCACCATCCGGCCCAACCCGATCGAGCCGATGATGAAGTTGAGGAAATAGGCGGCGATCAGGATCAGCATGATCATCGCCGTGGTGCGCATGGTGCCTTCGAACACCGCGCGCAGCATCGCGAAGGACAGCGCCCCGCGCCACCAGGCGAGCGCGAAGGCCACAAGCAGGCCCAGCGCCGCGCTTTCCGTCGCCGTCGTCAGCCCGGCATAGATCGACCCGATGATCGAGCCGAACAGCACCAGCGGCGGAAGCAGGTCGGGCAGCGCCGCGACACGCTCGGCCCAGGTCACCGGCCGGCGCGTCCCGCCCCAGGACCGCCGCACCAGGCAGGCGATGATCACCGTGGCCATGAACAGCACGGCCAGGATCGCCCCGGGCAGGATGCCCGCGAGATACAATTGCGGGATCGAGGTGTCGGTCAGCGCGGCATAGATGATCATCGGGATCGAGGGCGGGATCAGGATGCCGAGCGTCCCGCCCGCCGCGATGGTGCCGAGGAACAGGCGTTCGTTGTAGCCCTGCGCCTTGATCTGGCCGACCGCGACGGTGCCGATCGTCGCCGCGGTGGCGACGGAGGAGCCCGAGATTGCCGCGAACATCGTGCAGGTGCCGATGTTGGCGTGCATCAGCCCGCCCGGCAGCCATCCGAGCCAGCGCGCCATGGCGTCGTACATGCGCTCGGCAATGCCCGAGCGCAGCATCACCTCCCCCAGCATCACGAACAGCGGGATGGAGAACAGCACGACGTCGGTCGAGACGCCCCAGGCGCTGTCCCCCAGCACGCGGCGCAGCGGCAGGAAGGAATAGAGGATGTCGAGCGACAGCCCGAGCCCCATCAGCGCGGCAGCCACCGGCAGGGAGAGCGCCAGCAGCCCGACCAGGATGGCGATCGAGACGCCGATCATGCCGCACGCCCACCGGCGCGCAGCGCCTGTTGCGCGGCCCGTTCCTCGGCCAGTTCCTCGGCCGCGGTCTTGGTGCCGAGCAGATGCCGCACGCCCAGCGCGTCACCGCGGACCAGCAGCACCAGCGCCCGCAGCATCAGCAGCATGGAGACCAGCGCGAACCAGGCCAGCCCCGCGAACCACAGCGCCTGCGGGTAGGACAGCGGCGTGTTCAACTGCGTCAGCGCGCGCGCACCGAGCGACCAGGATTGCGCGAAGACGCGCCAGCCCTGCATGGCCAGGAAGGTGGCGAGCGAGACCATCGCCGCCATCGCCAGCAGGTCGAAGGCGGCCGCGGCGCGCACCGGCAGCAGCGTGTAGAGCGTGTCGATCCGCACATGCGCGCGGTCGATCAGCGCGAGGGCGAAGGCGAAGGCGCTGGCCACCGCCAGCGCATAGCCCGACAGCTCATCCGAGCCGCCGATGGTGACGGACAGGGCGGCGCGCAGCACCACATCCACCGCGACGATGACGGCGGCGAGCACGACAAGTGCGCCGCCGAACCATGTGCCGGCCCGGCTGACCGCCGTGGCGAGGGCGATCAGCCTTTGCATGCAGTCCCCTGGCTCACAGGCGCTCGAGCGGGATACGCAGGTTCACGATCGGCCCGACCGTGGTGTTCCAGCGCTCGGCGCAGGCGCGCCCGCAGCGGCGGCCCCAGGCGGTCAGCACCGTCTCGTTCAGGATCTGCGTGCGCCGCGCCTGGTCGGAAGCCGGCACCGGCACCAGCGTCATGCGGCCGGGGCGACCCATGGTGCAGTCAGGCCGGCCGATGTTGCAGGCGATGCCCTGTTCCGTCGCGCGGTCCATCAGCGTCCACAGGTCGTTCTCCATCGTGTTGAACTGCGTGGTGAAGAACTGCTGCACGGCCGGCGGATAGCGGTTCCAGGCATCGCGGTTCACCGCCTGGAAGGCGATCGACCAGCCGGCATTGAGCGTGAACAGGTGCGTGGTCACTTCGGGCCACCCGGCGGCATTGCCCGACAGCGTCCCGGTCAGGCCGCAATCGACCACGCGGCGCTGCATGGCCGGCACGACCTCGGGGAAGGGAATGGTGACGGCGGCGGCACCCACCGCGCGCACGAAGTCGCCCTGGGTGATGTTGAAGACGCGCACGCGCTTGCCGCGCAGGTCCTCAAGGCTGGTGATGGGCGTGTTGCACCAGTAGACGATGGACGGGTTGGGAAACAGCGCCAGCAGGCGGGCGTTGAACTTGCGTTCCATCGCCTCGGCCATCACCGGCCGCCAGGCCTCGCAGGCGCGCCGGGCGGTCTGGATGTCGTCCACCATGCCGGCCAGGTCGCAGCCTTCGAACACCGGGTCGTCGCCCGCCATCTTCGAGATGTCGGAGGACGCGAAATCGGTGACGCCCTGCTGCAGCACGCGCAGGATCTGGAAGTCGCGCACGCCGACCGTGTCCTGGTTGGCGTATTCGGCGGTGATGCGCCCGCCCGAGGCCTGCGGGATCCGCTGGGTCCAGAACGGGCGCTCGATCTCCTGGACCTGCAGCAGGTTCGAGAAGTAGCCGACGACGCGCACGCGCGTTTCGGGCAATTGCTGCGCCGCGGCGGGGGGCGGCGCAATCAGGCTTGCGCCGGCCGCCACAAGGGCAGCGGCGACTATCGATCCCAGACGCATTGTTCAGTCCTCCATGACACGCGATCTGCCGCCGCGCGCTTCTGTGAGGTGCAACAGATCACGCGGCGCGCGGCGAAGTCAAACCGGCCCGGGGTCAGTTGCTGCCGCCATCCACCACGAAATGCTGCGCCGTCACCATCGCGCTGTCGTCGGCGGCGAGCCACAGCACCATGCGCGCGATGTCGTCCGGCAGCAGCCGTCCCTTGAGGCATTGGTTGGCCTGGCTGCGTGCCTCCGCCTCCGGCGTGACCCACAGCGCGATCTGCCGCTCGGTGTAGATCCAGCCAGGCACCACCTCGTTCACCCGGATGCGGTCCACGCCCAGGTCGCGCGCGAGCCCGCGCGTCAGCCCGCGCACGGCGGCCTTCGCGGCGGTATAGGCCGGCATGCCGCCGGAACGGTTCATCCAGGAAATGGAGCCGAGGTTGATGATGGACCCGCCGCCGGCGCGCCGCATCATCGGCACCACCGCCTGCGCGCAGAAGAACTGGTGGCGCAGGTTGGTCGCGATGCGTTCGTCCCAGTAGTCGGGCTCGACATCCTCGAGCGCGTGGCGGTCGTCCCGGGCGGCGTTGTTCACCAGCACGGTGATGTCGCCAAGCCGCGCGGCCGCTTCGGCCACGGCGGCGCGCAGGGCCGCGATGTCGCGCAGGTCGCAGGCGATGAACAGCGCGCCCGTGTCGGCCGCGACCCGGGCGCCGCCCGCGGCGTCGAAGTCGAGGAAGGCGACGCGCGCGCCCTGCGCGGCGAAGCGCGCGACCGTGACCGCGCCGATGCCGCCGGCACCCCCGGTGATGAGAACGGCGCGGCCGGCGAGGCTCGGATACTGGGCGAAACGATCGGTCATGGCGGCTCTCATGTCGGCGGGTGCGGGCGTGGCGTGGCCGCGCGGATCATTGACAATGCTGCGGTGCAGCAGCGACCATCGGCGCGGGAGATGCATTGGCGGAGAGGTGTTCACCATGGTCAAGCGAGGCCAGCCGGCCGCGCGGGCGCCGCGATGCGCGACCCCACGCCGGGCATGCCCGGCAGGGCGCGAGACACCGTTCCTGGCCTGTGGCCCGATCCCTTGCGAGCGCGGGTTGGCGTCGTTGACACAGAGCACGCCGTGTGACGACGATCCGGCCCAATAAACCAGACAACAGGAAAGGTTTCCGACAATGATGAGACGGAGCATCGCTGCCGCCTTCGCGGCCGTTTGCGCGACCTTCGCCGGCGCGGCATCCGCGCAGTCCACCGCCCCGAGCCCGACGCTCGATGCGATCCGCGCCCGCGGCACGCTGATCTGCGGCATCCATCACCGGCGTCGCCGGCTTCGCGCTTGCCCGACAGTCGCGGCGTCTGGCAGGGCCTCGATGTCGAGATGTGCCGCGGCCTCGCGGCGGCGATCTTCAACGACCCCGCCAAGGTGCGCTTCATGCCGCTCGTCGTCCTCGACGCGCTTCACCGCGCTGGGGTCGGGCGAGATCGACGTGCTGTTCCGCACCTCGACGCAGACCATGCTGCGCGACACCACGCTCGGCCTGCGCCACGTCACCACCTACTTCTACGACGGTCACGGCTTCATGGTGCGCGCCAATTCCGGCGTGCAGCGCGTGCGCGACATGGGCGGCGCCACCATCTGCCTGATCCAGGGCACCACCAATGAACAGGTGACGGCGGACTACTTCCGCTCGGTCAACGTGCAGTTCCAGCCGGTCGTGTTCGAACGCACCGACCAGGCTGCCGCCGCTCTCGCCGCCGGACGCTGCGACAGCTTCGGCACCGATGCCTCGCAGCTTGCCGCCGTGCGGTCGTCCATGCCCAACCCGAACGACTGGACCATCCTGACGGAGCGCTTCTCGAAGGAGCCCTACGGCGCCGTATGTCCGTCGTGGCGACGATAATTGGTACGACATCGTGCGCTGGTACACCACCGCCATCATCGAGGCGGAGGAGCAGGGCGTCACCAAGGCCAATGCCGAGGAGATGCGCCGGACCACCGTGAACCCGAACACGCGCCGCCTGCTCGGCGTGACGCCGGAACTCGGCCAGTCGCTCCAGCTCGACCCGGCCTGGGCCTACAACGCGATCCGCGCCGTCGGTAACTACGGTGAGATCTACGAGCGCACCATGGGTCCGAACACCCCGGTCTCGCTGCCGCGCGGGCCGAACAACCTGTGGAACAATGGCGGCCTGCTCTACGCGCTGCCGATGCGCTGAACGTACCGGGCGGCGGGTCACGCCCGCCGCCCGCCGCGTGGCACCGGCCGCCAGTCGGGCGGTGCCAACTCGAAGCCGGCGAAGTCGAAGGCCGGCGACACCGTGCACCCCGCCAGCGTCCACCGCCCGAGCGAAACGGCCGCCTGCCACCACCCCTTCGGCACCGTGGCGAAAGGCCGTTGGTGGCGCGACAGGTCGGGGCCGAGATGCACCGCCTGCGCATCATGCCCATCGGCCGACATCGACAGCGCCAGCGGCCCGCCGGCATACCAATGCCAGGCCTCGGCGGCATCGACGCGGTGCCAGTGGCTGAACTCATCCGCCGCCAGCAGGAAATAGATCGCCGTGCCCGCGCCGCGCGACCCGTCGGCTGGCGCGTCCCGCCATATCTCGCGGTAGTGCCCGCCCTCGGGATGCGGCTGCAGGCCGAGGGCGGCGATGACCTGCGCGGCCGTGACCGAGGGATCGCGCAGGTCGATCATCAGCCGGCCGGCGCCGTGTCGGCGATCGGCGGCAGGCCCGACACCTCGGCGAACCAGGCGGCAAGCGCCGGATGCGCCTCCCGCCAGGGCTCGTGCGGGAAGCGGAAATCGAGGTAGCCCAGCGCGCAGCCGACGGCGATGGCGCCGATATCCGCAAGCCCCTTCGGCGGTGCCTTCTCCAGCACGGCGAGCGCGCGATCGACCGCCGCCTTCTGCCGCGCATCGAACGCCTTCCGCCCGTCATCCTGCGGATGCGGCATGTTCAGCCGCCGGCCCACCGCGGCATCGAGGATGCCATCGGCCGTCGCATGCATGATCTGCGCGGCAAGCCGTGCCGCGCTGCCGGTCGGCGGGAACAGCGGGGCGGCATCGCCCAGCGTGTCGAGGTATTCGCAGATCACCGGGCTGTCGTAGATCGCCAGGCCGTCGTCGGTGACCAGCGCCGGCACCTTGGACAGCGGATTGTCCGCCAGCAATTCGGGCGGGGAGACATGCGGGTTGGTCGAAACCTTCTCGATCCGCCCGGCGATGCCGCGCGCGATGGCGCAGGCCAGGACCTTGCGGACATAGGGGCTGGCCAAGGCGTAGTGCAGCTTCATCATGGCGTTCCTTCCAGGCGAGGCGGTCAGCGGAAATTGTCCTTGGCGGTGCGGATGCGCGCCAGGGTCTCGACATCCTTCGCCCGCAGGAAGGGATTGTCGGCCAGTTCCTGCCCGATCGTCGTCGGCACCGTCGCGCGGCCCTGCGCCCGCTGCACCGCCACCTCGTTGGCGCGCGACCGCAGCGCCGGGTTCTCCGGCTCGACCGTCAGGGCGAAGCGGGCATTGCTCTCGGTGTATTCATGGCCGCAGCACACCAGCGTCTCGGGCGGCAGCGCCGCCAGCAGCTGCAGGCTGTCGAACATTTCCGCCGCGGTGCCCTCCAGCAGCCGCCCGCAGCCCAGCGAGAACAGCGTGTCCCCGCACAGCAGGATGGCGCAGTCCGGGAAGTGGTAGGCGACATGCCCGCGGGTGTGGCCGTCGCTGCGCAGCACCTCGGCCGGCACGCCCAGCACATCCACCGTCTGGCCGGGCTCCACCACGATATCGAGCGGCGGCAGGCGATGCGCATCCGCCTTCGCCCCCATCACCTTCGCGCCATAGCGCGCCACCAGGTCCGGCACGCCGGCGACATGGTCGCCGTGGTGATGCGTCAGCAGGATCAGGTCGAGCGCCCCGCCCGCCGCATCCACCGCCGCGATCACGGGGCCGGCCTCCCCGGGGTCGCAGACCGCGAGCCGCCCATCGGGCGCGCGCAGCAGCCAGGTGTAGTTGTCCGACAGGCAGGGAATGGCGGTGACGGTCAGCGGCATTGCCGTTGAATCTCCAGGCATTGGCGGGAGGGAATCCCAAGGGGCGCGTCCATCCCCTATATCCCTCGCATGAGTGCCGAGGTCCACGGTTTCGCAACATTCTACGCCTCCCCGGCCGGGATGCTGGCGGCAAGGCTGCTCGCGCAGCGGCTGCAGGCGCTGTGGCCGTCCCTGCGCGGCCAGGCGGTGCTCGGCATCGGGCACACCGCGCCCTACCTGGGGCTGTGGTCGGCCGAGACCGCCCGCGCCGTCGCCCTCGCCCCGGCGCAGCTCGGCCCGGACCCCGCGCCGGTCTGCGCCGCCCCCCTGGTTGCCGAGGAACACCGCCTGCCGTTCCACGACCTGTGCTTCGACCGCGTGCTGCTGGTCCATGGCCTGGAAATGACCGAGAACGCCCGCCGCCTGCTGCGCGAGGTGTGGCGCGTGCTCAAGGACGATGGCCGGCTGCTGGTGGTGGCCCCCAACCGCCGCGGGCTTTGGGCGCATGCCGAACACACCCCCTTCGGCCATGGCCAGCCCTATTCCCCCGGCCAGGTGACGCGGCTGCTGGAACGCCACCTGTTCCGCGTCGAGCGCCGCGATTCGGCGCTCTACATGCCGCCCTACGCACCCTTCCTGCGCGCCGGCGGCGCGTGGGAGGCCGCCGGGCGGGCAATTTGGCCGGCGCGGCATGCCGGGCTCGCGATTGTCGAGGCACGCAAGGACCTGCTGGCAGGGCAGCCGGCCGGGCGGGTCGCCGTCGCACGGCAGGTGGTGCCGGCGTGAGAGCGGCGGAGAACGCCCTCGCCGCTCCCTCGACGTCGCCGCGCCACCGGCCTGCGTGACGCTGCGGGGCAACGGCGCCGGGCGCCGACCGGCCGCAAGGTCCTGCGCGCCGGCAGCCGTCCCTCAGGCCCCGAGCAGCTCCACCGTTCGCGCCACCACCTTCGCCTCGTCGAATGCCTCCAGCGCCATCGCCCGCCCTGCCGCGCCCAGCCGTGCCCGCAGCCCGGCGTCCGCGGCCAGGCGGGACAGTGCGGCCGCCAGCGGCGCATCGGCCATGGGTGGCACCAGGAAGCCTGTCTGTCCGTCCCGCACCTGTTCGCGCGGGCCGCGGATATCCGTCGCCACCACCGGCAGGCCGGTCAGCATCGCCTCGATGATCGACATCGGCAGCCCTTCGAAATGGGAGGGCAGGCAGAACACATCCGATGCCGCGAGGATCGCCGGGATGTCCTCCCGGTAGCCGAGGCGCTTCACCCGCCGGCCCAATGCGGCCTCGGCGCGGGCGAAATGCGGTTCCAGGTCCTCGCCATGGTCGGAGGCGAGCCGTTCGCCCACCACCCAAAGCACGGTGTTGCCCGGTGTCGCCTCCATGGCGCGCAGCAGTTCCGGGTGGCCCTTGTGGCGCACCAGGCGGGACACCGCGGTGATCACGCAGTCGCCCTCGGCCGCGCCGAGCTCGGCGCGGATGGCGGCGCGGGCTTCCGCGTCGGGGTGGAACAGCGCCGGGCTGCGGCCGTTCAGCACGGCGGTGGCGCGGGGGTGGATGCGCCAGGCGCCGGGCGTCGGCCGCCTCCTCCTCGCTGACCGTCATGAAGGTGTCGGTGACGCGCCCGCCCAGCCGTTCCAGTTGCAGGGAGAGCGATCGGCGCCACCACGGCCCGGGCTGGTTGAACAGGAAGCCGTGGCAGGTATAGGCGATGTGCGGCACGCCGGCCGCCTTGGCGGCGAGGCGCGCGAGCAGGCCGCTGATCGGCATGTGGCCGTGCACCAGGTCGAATTTCTCGCGCCGGAAGAAGTCGTACAGGGCGCGGAAGGCGCGCGCCTGCGCGACGGGGTTGAGGCTGCGGGCCAGCGGCATCGCCTCGATGCGGAAGCCCTCGGCGCGCGCGATGTCGAGCAGCGGGCCCTCGGCGCTGACGCCGACGACCTCATGGCCGCGCTCGCGCAGGCCGCGCATCAGCGGCAGCAGGAAGTGGCGCAGCGAGAAGTCCACATTCGTCAGTTCGCAGATCTTCACGCAGGCCCTCGCTGCCGGAGACGGGCGCTGCCCCTCTCCGGACCCTACCCCACCAAAGGCCCGCGGGCCCTTGGCATGTCGATTCCCGGTGCCTGGCACCGCGTCGCGCCCTGATTCGCGCCAATGCAAGGCGGGCGCAAGGGTGTGGGGCGGCGCGCCGCGGTGCCGGACCACCGGCCGGGCTCGGCCCGTCGCCGGCGACGCGGTGCCCTGGCCGGACCTCGCGAGGGCGCCGCGGGCGGCGCGTATCCCGGCGGTGGCCTTCGCCCGGTCACCGCGTCACTGCCGGCACGCCGGCGGAAGGCGCGCATCACCGGGTGGCGGCTCGACCGGCCCGCCGTCAGCCGGCGATCTCGACCGCCACCATCCCGGCCGCCAGCAGCCCGCGCAGCTCCGCCTCCGGCAGTGCGATGCACCCTTCGGTCGGCGGCAGGCCGGGCCGCGCGAGGTGCAGGAAGATCGCGCTGCCCCGCCCGCGCCGCACCGGCGCATCGTTCCAGCCGAGCACGCCGATCACGTCATAGACCCCATCGTCGCGCCACAGCCGTTCATGCCGGGCGTCGTGGGGCAGGCGGATGCGGGTGTTGTAGTCGCGATGCGCCGGGTCGTCGCACCAGCCGTCATCGGGGGCGATCGGTTCGGCCGGCAGGGCGGTGGCCGGGCGGGCGCCCCGATCGGCCCGCCAGAAGATGCGACGGATCGGCAGCAGCCCGGCGGGCGTGGCGCCGTCGCCTTCCTGCTTGGCGGCGCGGATGCCGCCCTGGCCGAGGGCACAGCGCAGCGTCCGCCCCTGGAAGCGCAGCAGGCCATCCGCCGTGACGCGCGCCGGCCCGCTCATTCGGGCAGCAGGTGGCCGAAGCGCTTCGCCTTGGTCTTGAGGTAGCCGTCATTCACCCCGTTCGGGTCGAAGACATGGGCCTCCCGGCCCAGCACGGTGATGCCGCAGGCGGTCAGGCCGGCAACCTTGTCGGGGTTGTTGGTCAGCAGGCGGACGCGTTCCACGCCGACCGCGCGGAGCATGGTGGCGGCGACCAGGAAATTGCGTTCGTCGGCGCCATAGCCCAGGGCCCGGTTGGCATCGAGCGTGTCGAGGCCGCCATCCTGCAGCCTGTAGGCACGCAGCTTGTTCACCAGGCCGATGCCGCGCCCTTCCTGAGCCAGGTAGAGCAATACGCCGCCGGCCGGGTCCTCCGCCATGCGGGCGATGGCGCCGCGCAACTGCGGCCCGCAATCGCAGCGCAGGCTGCCGAGCAGGTCGCCGGTGAAGCATTCCGAATGGGCGCGCACCAGCGGCGCGCCGCCCTCGGCGGCGGTTTTCTCCGGCGTGCCGACCAGGATGGCCAGGTGCTCGATGCCGCCCTCGGCGGCGCGGAAGGCGACGATGCGGGCCTCGGGCGCGTCCTCCAGCGGCACGCGCGCCTCCGCCACGCGGGTCAGGGAGATCGCCGCCGTGGTCGGGTAGGCGAGGATGTCGGCGGCATCGACGCACAGCACGCCGGCCCGCCGGGCCGCCGCCTCGCTCGCCGGGGCCGCGACCAGGGCCGGCAGCAGCCGGCCGAGCTTGGCCAGGGCAATCGCCGCCAGTGCGAGCGGCGGCGCCGGCACGCGTTCGGGCAGTTCGGGCAGCAGGCGTTCGACGGTGGGGTCGGCCAGGCTGCGCAGCGTCTCGGGCGATGTCAGGCTGGCCGGCAGGCGCAGGGCGACGGCCCCCTCATCCTCGGGCGGATGCGGCACCGGGCGGTGCAGCACGGCTGCCGCGCGCACCGGGGCGAGCAGCAGCACGGGCGCGGCCGGCGCCATGTCGGCCAGTTCGGCCAGGCCGAGCGCGCCCACCGTCTCGGCCGCGGCGACCGCGAGGCAGCCGTCGGGCCCGCGCAGGATGACGGGCGTGCCGCGGCGCAACTCGGCCATGGCGCGATGCACCTGCCGCAGCGCCGGCACCCGCGGGTCACCGGTGACGCCGGACAAGGTCTCGGTGACTAGGCTGCCATGTAGCGTCATGAATTGGCGTTCCGTGTTTGATTCGATGCCACGCCCTAAATATGGCGCGCAGAGGGCCGCACTTCGATCTCGTGATGTGGTACGTTGTGACAACTCGTCCAGATGCGTGAAGTGTCAATCACAGGTACGCGATTTCGCACGGTGCGGCCGTTGGGCGCTGGCACAAGCCTGTCCGACAGTTCATACCAGGACAATATTATGCTGCACCGCCGGGGGGCGACGGCGGCGGCAACAGATAAGGGGATCAACCGGAATGGCGGGGCCACGTCCTGTTCTGATTGTAGAGGACGACGCGGCGCTGGCCGCAACCCTCAGCGACCAGTTGGCTCTGGATGCCGAATTCGAGCCGGTCATCGCCGGGCGATTGTCGGAGGCGGAGGCGCTGCTGGCGACGCCGGGGGCGCATTTCGACCTCGTGCTGCTCGACCTGACGCTGCCGGATGGCGATGGGCGCGATTTCTGCGTGCGCGCTCGGCGCGGCGGCCTGCGCATGCCGATCATCATGCTGACCGGCTCTGATGGCGAGGCGGATATCGTCAGCGGCCTCGATGCCGGGGCGAACGACTATATCGCCAAGCCGTTCCGGCTGGCGGAACTGCTCGCGCGGATCCGGGTCCAGCTGCGCGTCTATGACAGCAGCGAGGACGCGATCTTCCAGGTCGGTCCCTACCTGTTCCGCCCTGCCGCCAAGCAGATGCACGACCCGGCCAGCGGCAAGCGCCTTCGCCTGACGGAGAAGGAGGCCGCGATCCTGAAGTTCCTGTATCGCGCCGGCGGCAAGCCCGTGCCGCGCCAGATCCTGCTGAACGAAGTGTGGGGCTACAACAGCAACGTCACCACCCACACGCTCGAGACGCATATCTACCGGCTGCGCCAGAAGATCGAGCCGAACCCGGCCGAGACACGCATCCTGGTGACCGAGACCGGCGGCTACCGGCTCGAACTGGCGGCGCCGGAAGCGCAGGCCTGAACGGCCGTCCGCCCGGCTTTCGGAGGGTTGCCGCATGACCCGGCTGGTATCCCATGACGAAGCGCCGCCCGAGGTCCGGGCGGTGTATGACGACATCAAGGCGCTGCGCGGTGTCGCCGACGTCAACAATTTCTGGAAGGCGCTCGCGGTCCATCCGCCGACCCTGGCGCGCACCTGGGACAGCCTGAAGCAGGTGATGGCGCCCGGCGCGCTCGACCCGCTGGTCAAGGAAATGCTGTACCTCGCGGCCTCGGCCGCGGCGGGCTGCACCTATTGCGTCGCCTCCCACACCGCGGCGGCGCGGGCGAAGGGAATGACGGACGCGATGCATGGCGAACTTCTCGCCGTGATCGGCATGGCGGCGGAGACCAACCGCCTTGCCGAGGCATTGCGCGTGCCGGTGGACGAGGCCTTCCGGTAGGCCGCCGCCGCGCCCCGGGGTGCGGCGTGTCAGGCCCGGCTGGCGGCGGGCGTGAACCTGGCGCGGATCCAGGGGCTCAGCGCGATCAGCACGATTCCGATGGAAAACAGGCACCAGATCGCCGGCGCCTCCAGCGCGCTGCCGGTCAGCCGCCATGACAGGATCGGCCCGACCAGCGCGTGGAACACCACGAAGCGCCAGGCGCCATACAGAAGCGGCAGGCCGAAGGTCGCCAGCGCATAGGTCGGGAAGCCAGCCGCGAGCCAGGGCACCGAGGTCAGCGTCCCCAGCAGGTCGTTTCCAGGGATGGCCCAGCCGATGTGCCATTCGCCCGAGACGGTGCACAACGGGGACCCGCACAGGACGGTGCCCGGCTGGCATTGCCCGGCCCAGTCGAAGGGCCACAGCTGCAGCAGCATCACCGCGGCCGACAGCCCGCAGCCGATGAAGACCGCCGCGCGCATCCGCCTGCCCACGGGCCGGGGCACCAGTTCCATGGCGAAGGCGTTGATGAACAAGGGCTGGACCACGATGTGGAGGTACGACAGCAGCGTGGTCGCCTGGTTCAACGGGTTGGCGCATTGATCGACGGTCGCGTGCCCGGCGACCTGCAACACCTCCATCAGGGTGAACCAGGCCAGCGTCGCCGGGATCGCCGTGGGTTCGCCGCGCCGGATCGTCACGACAGTCGCCGCAGCGCCGAGGCCGGCCATGGCGACCGTTGCCTCCATCGAAAAGCACATTGGCGCAACGCTCCCTCGCGCCCCTGCGCGTGCGCAGTGTGACAGTGCTTGCGCGTCTGTCACCCGTTCTGCCGGGATCGAAACGACGATGCGCGTGTTCCCCGGTGTGGCAATGGCGGGCCCGCCTCCGGCCCGGCATGAGCGGGTTCGCCACCGGCGCAGCATTACCGGGTCCGCCTGCGGCACAGCATTCCCGGGTCCGCCTGAGGCGGAACGAGAACGGGCGCGGAGGTCTCCCTCCGCGCCCGTCAAAGGCCGCCCGCGATGGCGGGGCTGGTCAGTTGATGCGCTCGCCGTGCAGCGTCACGTCGAGGCCCTCGCGTTCCTCCTCCTCGGTCACGCGCAGGCCGACGATGACATCGACGACCTTGAGCAGGATGAACGTCGCCACCGCCGTGAAGACGAGGGTCGCGCCCACCGCCGTGCACTGCTTGATGAACTGCTCCATCGAGCCACCCGAGCCGTCCGGCGCGGCAGGCGTCGCCGAGAGCGGCCCGAAGGCCAGGAAGCCGACCAGCAGCGCGCCGACGATGCCGCAGATGCCGTGCACGCCGAAGGCGTCCAGGCTGTCATCGTAGCCGAGCGCATGCTTGAGCGCGGTGGCGCCCCAGAAGCCGGCGAGGCCGGCGGCCAGGCCGATGATCAGCGCCCGAGCCCGGCAGCACGAAGCCCGCCGCCGGGGTGATGGCGACAAGCCCCGCCACCGCGCCGGAGATGGCACCGAGCACGGACGGCTTGCCCTTGGTCATCCACTCGATCAGCACCCACGACAGCGTCGCGCCGCCGGCGGCGATCTGCGTCACCAGCATGGCCATGCCCGCGCGCCCGCCGCCCGAGGACAGCGCCGAGCCGGCATTGAAGCCGAACCAGCCCACCCACAGCAGCGAGGCGCCGATCACGGCGAGGCCCAGGTTGTAGGGCGACATGTTCTCGGTGCCGTAGCCGATGCGCTTGCCGAGCACGAGCGCGCCCACCAGGCCCGCCACGCCGGCATTGATGTGCACCACCGTGCCGCCCGCGAAGTCGAGCGCGCCGAGGGCGAACAGCCAGCCATTCGGGTGCCACACCCAATGCGCGACCGGCGCATAGACCAGCAGCGACCACAGCGAGACGAACACGACCAGCGCCGAGAACTTCATGCGGTCGGCCAGCGCGCCGGTGATCAGCGCGGCGGTGATGATCGCGAAGGTCATCTGGAACATCAGGAAGACGCTCTCGGGGATGGTCATCGCCACCGCCGCGTCGCCGGTGCCCAGGGTGAAGGGCTTGTCCCACTTCTCGGCGATGCCGCCGAGCATCACGCGGGAGAAGTCGCCGAAATACTCGCCGCCCTCGCCGAAGGCGATGGAATAGCCCGCCACCATCCACAGCACCGTGACCAGCGCCGTGATGAAGAAGGACTGCATCATGGTGGCGAGCACGTTCTTCTTGCGGACCATGCCCGCATAGAACAGCGCCACGCCCGGCACCGTCATCATCAGCACCAGGGCCGTGGAGGTCAGCATCCAGGCGGCATCGCCCGTATCCACCTTGGGGGCTTCCTGCGCCATCGCGGGCATCGCCGCGACCAGCAGGCCTGCCGCGGCGAGCCCGCCGCGCGCGAACATGCGCTTCACTGTGTCTGTATCCTTTCCGTGCATGGTCGCCGGCCTCACAGGGCCGAGTTGTCGGACTCGCCCGTGCGGATGCGCAGGGCGCGCTCCACATCGAGGACGAAGATCTTGCCGTCGCCGATCTTGCCGGTGCGCGCGGTCGTGGCGATTGCCTCGACCACGGCGTCGGCGAGTTCGGCCGGGACGGCGACTTCGATCTTCACCTTGGGCAGGAAGCTCACATGGTATTCGGCCCCGCGGTAGATTTCGGTCTGGCCTTTCTGCCGGCCGAAACCCTTGACCTCGGTTACCGTCAGTCCCTGCACGCCAAGCGGGGTGAGCGCCTCGCGCACCTCATCGAGCTTGAAGGGCTTGATCACAGCTATAACTAATTTCATGACGCCGTCCTGTTCCTCTCTGCGGCGGACCCAGGCATGACTTCCAAGTCCCGTGCCACAGCCGGAATCAGGCGCAGCGCCGGGATGACGGCGATCCTGCAACGTCGACTGCCGAAAACACCAGCATATGCACAAATTTTGCGCATGGTGGCGGGAAGGCCGATCCGCCCTAGATTTCCACCATGAACACCCCCCTCGATGTCGAGGTCTGCATCCTCGGCGCCGGCCCGGTCGGCGCGACCCTGGCCGCGGCACTCGCATCCGGCGGCGTCCGCGCCGCGGTTGTCGATGCCGCCCCGCTGCCGCCGATGGAAATGCCGGCCTTCGATGGCCGCGCCTATGCCATCGCGCTGACCTCCCGCAAGGTGCTCGATGCCGCCGGGATTTGGGAGAACCTGCCCGAGGAACCCTGCCCCATCCTCGGCATCCGGGTCGCCGATGGCCGGCCCGGGGAACGCGCTTCGCCGCTCTCGCTGCATTTCGACCACGCGGAACTGACGGGCGAGCCCTTCGGCTGGATGGTCGAGGCGCGCTCGCTGCGGGTCGCGCTCAATGCGCGGCTGCCTCTGCTGCCGGGCCTCGCGGTCTTCGCGCCGGCCACCGCGACGGTCGAACGCAATGCCGATGGCGTCGGCATTCGCCTGTCGAACGGGCAGCAGATCCGCGCCCGCCTCGTGGTCGGCGCCGAGGGGCGCCATTCGCCGCTGCGCGGCGCGGCCGGCATCCCGGTGACGCGGCTGGATTACCACTGCATGGGCATCGTCGGTGCGGTGGCGCATGAGAAGCCGCACCACAACCAGGCGCTGGAGCAGTTCCTGCCGCATGGCCCCTTCGCCCAATTGCCGATGCAGGGCATCCCCGGGCACCCGCATGTCAGCGCCATCGTCTGGACCGAGCGCACGGCGGTGGCGAAGCGCTGCCTCGCCCTCGACGATGCCGCCTATGGCCGGCAGATCGCGGCGCGGATCGGGGACCGGCTGGGCGCGGTGACGCCGATCGGCCGGCGCTGGTCCTATCCGCTGAGCGCCATGCATGCCGCGCGCTACACGGCGGAGCGCCTGGCGCTGGTGGGCGACGCCGCGCACGGCATCCACCCGATCGCCGGGCAGGGGCTGAATCTCGGCTTCCGCGACGTGGCCGCGCTGGCGGAACTCGTGATCGACGCCGTGGCGGCCGGGGAGGACCCGGGCGGGCCGGCGCTGCTGGCGCGCTACCAGGCGGCGCGGCGGCCGGACAGCCTGGTGATGCTGGGCGCGACGCATGTGCTGGAGCGGCTGTTCACCTCCCGCCTGCCGCCGGTGCGGCTGGCGCGGCGGCTCGGCATCGCGGCGGTGGACCGGCTGCCGGGGCTCAAGCGGTTCTTCGCGGCGCAGGCCACGGGGCTGGCACGCTGAGCGCGGCCACGGCCTGCAACCGAACCGGCCGTCACGCCGGCGCCGCGGACGGGGTGCGCGCCGCATGGAGCGATGCCGTCACCACGATGGTCGGGTGACGGCCTGGCGGCCATCGCGGCCGGTGGCGCCCTCCGCGCGCGCCGCCTCATGCGCGGCGCGCGCATCGAGGCCCGACCCGGCGCTGCGGCCGGATCGGGTCCGGCATCAATCCAGCCGGATATTGGCCCGCTGGATGATGCCCTGGAACAGCGCGCGCTGTTCCTCCAGGTAGGTGGTGAAGGCCGCGCCGGAACGCGGGATGGGCTCGACGCTGATGCTCTCGAAGCGGCTGCGGATGTCCGGCTGGGCCATCGCCGGAGACGACCTCGGCGGCGAGCCGCTCGGTGATGGCCGGCGGCAGGCGGGCGGGGCCCATCAGCCCGACCCAGGCGCCGGCATCGAAGCCGGCCAGCGCGCCGGGCTGGCGGGCGAAGGGCTCGACCCCCGGCGCCAGCGAACTGCCGGCGGACAGCGAGATGCCGAGCGCGCGCAGCGCGCCCTGGCGCACCAGCGGGTTGGTCGCGGCCATCGTCTCGACGCTGTAGTCGATCTGCCCGCCCATCAGCGCCGTCATCGAGGGCGAACTGCCGGCGAAGGGGACGTGCAGCGCCTCGACCCCGGCGGCGGCGTTGAACGCCTCGATGATCAGATGCGCCGTCGCCGCCGTGCCGGACGACCCGAAGGTGTAGTGCCCGGGGCGTGCCCGCAGCAGGGCGATGAAGTCCTGGATGGTCTGGGCCGGGAAACTCGGCTTCACCACCAGCAGATAGGGCGACACGCCGAACATGGCGATCGGCGTGAGGTCGCGCCCCGGGTCATAGGGCAGCCGCTGCAGCAGCGGCGCGATGGTGACCGGGCCGGAGGATCCGGCGAGCAGGGTGTAGCCATCGGGCGCTGCCTTGGCGACCACGTCGGTGCCGATGCTGCCGCCGGCGCCGGCGCGGTTTTCCGGCACCACCGGCTGGCCGAGCCGTTCCTGCAGCCGCTGGGCGATCACCCGGCCGGCGAGGTCGGTGGCCTGGCCCGGCGGCCACGGGATGACGAGGCGGATCGGCCGGTTCGGCCAGGGCGCCTGGGTCTGCGCGGCGGCGATGCCGGGCAGGCAGCACGCCATGAAAGCAAGCGCGAGGCGTAGCGCCTTCGGCATTGGAGAGTCCCTTCCCGATCGCGATAGGCCGGCGGTTCGCCCGGCTGGCCCACGGCCATTTCAGCACGGCGCCGTGATGGCGCGAAGGGGAGGGCGGGCCCGCGCCGGCAGGCCGCACACCAGGGTCCGGCCGCGGATGCGAGCGGTGGCGCAGCCCCGGGGGCCGCGCGCGCCGCCCGCCCGCTGCGTCAGCGCGGCGGCACTTCCGAGAAGAACACCTGCGTCGGCACACCGCGGCCGCGATCGTAGTGGCCGACCCAGATGTCGTACTGGCCCGATTGCGGCTGGCGCGAACACCAGGCCGGGATCGGTGCCCTGGAAGTCGTCGTTGCAGATCCAGCGGCCATCCGGAAGGTTCACCACCAGCGTGACATCGCCGCGCGAGCGGGCGCCGATCCACAATGGCAGCCCGCCGCCGGCCTGGTAGTTCAGCCGCACATCGGGCGCCTGCGCGATGGAGCCGACGCAGCCAGGCCCGCCGATGCGCTCGGCCGGGATGGTGCCGCCCGCCGTCACGTTCACCACGAACGGGTCGGGCGCGAAGTTGAAGCGCAGGTTGGCGGTGCCGAAGGATGGTCGAAGATTGTAGTTCTGCGCGGCGACGCCGCCGGCGCCGAGGGCCAGGGCTACCGCGGCGCCAGCCAGGGCGCGTCTCGAAAACATGCACGATCCTCCACAATAGACGCGGCGGATGATCGGCCGACGGGCCATGCGTCGCAAGCAGGGATTGCGGCCGGGTCATCCGCCGGGGCAGTCCGGCCCGCGATTGCGGCTTCAGCGCCACAGCAGGCGGACGGGGTTCCCCCGGCCAGGTGCGTCCCGGCCTAGGCCGGCGCCGGCGCCACCAGCCGCGGCCGCGGCCCGTCCTCCAGCGCATGGGTGGCGAGGATCGCCTCCCGCACCCGGGCGCGGACCACCTTGCCCTGGGCGTTGCGCGGCAGTTCCGGCAGCGTCAGCCAGGCGCGCGGGTGCTTGTGCCGCGCCAGGGCGCCGACGCGGGCGGTCGCCTCCGCCTGCCAGCCGGGCGGCGGGTTCTCGGCGACCGCGACGATCACCTCCCCCCAATAATCCGAGGCGAGGCCGAGGACGCAGATCGCCCGGCCGCCGGCGGCGCCGTCGAGCACCGCCTCGATCTCCCCGGGATGGATGCGGTAGCCGCCGGATTTCATCGACATCGGCCGCGCGGCCGGACAGGTGCAGCCGGCCGCGCGCGTCGATGGCGCCGAGGTCCCCGGTGCGGTGCCAGGCGCCCGGCGGCCGCGCGGCGAAGCCCGCCCGCTGATGGTGCCGGCATTCATGTGCCGCCCGCGCAGCCAGATCTCGCCGGGTTCGAGCGGCGGCAGGGCGGCGCCCGTCGTCGTCGCGGATGCTCACCTCCACCCCCGGCGCCGGCCAGCCGAGGCAGGCGCCGAGGCCGTGGTCCTCGGCGGTCATCACCTCCGCGACCTCCGGCGCTTCCAGCACGGTGATCGGGTTGAAGCACTCGCTCATGCCGTAGGTGATGCGCACGACCGGGCCGAAGGCCTCGGCCGCGCGCTGCCACAGCGCGCGCGACAGGGTCGAGGTGCCGGTGAAGATGCAGCGCACGCCATCGAAGCGCCGGCCGGGGAACAGCGAGAGGATCTTCGCCAGCACGGTCGGCGGGGCGAAGATGGCGGACGGTCCCGGCGTCGAGGATCGGCGCGATCGCCTCGGCGCGCACGCCGTCCTGCAGCACCACCTCCGCGCCCTGTTCCAGCCAGGCGGCGGCGATCAGCGAGGCGCCATGGACATAGGGTGTCATCAGCAGCACGCGGTCGCCGCGGCCGGGGGTGAAGGGCAGCACGGCGCGTTGCAGCAGATGCGCGGTCCAGCGCCCGCCATGGGTATGGACGATGGCCTTGGGCCTGCCGGTGGTGCCGGAGGTGAAGATCAGCCGGCCCCAGGCGTCGGCCGGGACCGGCGGCAGGGCGGTGGGCGCGGGGTCGGGGGCGATCGCCTCGATCGGCCAGGCTTCGAAGCCGAGCGCCGACAGCCGCGCGGCCTGCGCGGCCGGGGCGAGGATGCGGCGAAACCCGGTGAGTTCGGCGAACCAGAGGATCTCGGTGTCGGTCGAATGCGCGTTGACCGGCACCTCGGCGGCGCCGGCGATGGTGACGCCCATGCTGACCCAGGGTGCCTCGACGCCGTTCGGCACCAGGGTCGCGACCGGCGCGCCGGGGGCGATGCCCGCCGCGCGCAGCCGGTGCGCCAGCGCGTGGGCGCGCGGCGACGAGCGTCGCGACATCCATCGATTGCGTGCCATCGGTCACGGCAACGCGGTCGCCGAAGCGGGCCGCGATGGTGAGCAGGTCGTTCGACCAGGCGATTCCATCCCTCATGCGCCAAGGTTCGGCGCCAGGACGCCGTGCGTCAAACGGCGGCCAGCCCATGCCGCGCCGCGGCACGGCCAGGCACTGACGCCAGGGATCGGCTTGCGACGGGCGTCGCGCCCCCGGGCGTGACGCAGGACGGGCCGGCAACCCTGAAACCTGCCATCCCGGGCTTGATCCCCGGCCGCTTCCCAGGCCGGATGCGCGCCGACACCTGGAGGAACGCCGATGGAACCACTCGCCCCCGCGCTTCTGCCTGACGGCATCCGGTCGCGCATGGTGCCCGGCATCAACGGGCTGACCATGCATGTGCTGGAAGCCGGCGAGGCTGGCCGCCCCGTCCTGCTGCTGCTGCATGGCTTTCCCGAACTCGCCTTCTCCTGGCGCCGGGTGATGGTGCCGCTGGCCGAGGCCGGCTTCCACGTCATCGCGCCCGACCAGCGCGGCTATGGGCGCACCATCGGCTGGTCGGATGCCTATGACACCGACCTGCGCCCGTTCTCGATGCTGAACCTGGTGCGCGACCAGCTGGCGCTGCTGCGGACGCTCGGCGTGGCGCAGGTGCATGCGGTGATCGGGCATGATTTCGGCTCCCCGGTCGCGGCGCATTGCGCGCTGGTGCGCCCGGACGTGTTCCGCCGCGTGGCGCTGATGAGCGCGCCCTTCGCCGGGCCGCCGGCGCTCGGCTCCTCGCAGCGGGCGCCGGCGGCCGACATCGCGCAGGCGCTGGCGGCGCTGCCCCGGCCGCGCAAGCACTACCACTGGTATTACGCGACGCGCCCGGCGAATGGGGAGATGGTGGCCCCGCCGCAGGGCCTGCACGCCTTCCTGCGCGCCTACTACCACCACAAGTCGGGCGACTGGGGCGGCAACGACGTGTTGCCGCTCAAGGGCTGGACGGCCGAGGAACTCGCCAGGCTGCCGACCTACTATGTGATGGATGCCGCGGAGACGATGCCGCAGACAGTGGCGCATGAAATGCCCTCCGCCGCCCAGATCGCGGCCTGCGGCTGGCTGACCGAGGCGGATCTCGCGGTCTATGCCGCCGAATATGGCCGCAGCGGCTTCCAGGGCGGGTTGAACGGCTACCGCACCCGCTTCCTCGGCACCAACCTGGAGATGGAGGTCTTCGCCGGCCGCCGCATCGAGGTGCCGGCGACCTTCATCGGCGGCGCGCGGGACTGGGGCGTGCAGCAGGCACCGGGCGCCCTGCGCAAGATGGAGACCGAGGCCACCGCCGACTGGCGCGGCACGCATCTGGTGCCGGGCGCCGGGCATTGGGTGCAGCAGGAGAGGCCGGTCGAGACGCTGCGGCTGCTGCTGGGCTTCCTCGGATGAGGGGGCTGCGGCCGGCGCGGCGGCATGCCGGCAGGCGCGCGTCCTGGTTGCCGTCCCTGCGCCTGCAATCGCGATGAGCCATCCGCCCCGCAATCTGACGGTTTCGTGAGTCCGGGGGCGGGGCGATACAATCACTGGTATCGGTTGCCGGTCGCGACACCGCACAATGAGACGGAAAAGAAATAAACCGCAACCTATTGATCAGGTTGGAAATTTTCTCCCGTCGTGGTTCCATTGGGATGTGCCGTGGATACCCCCGTCCGCGGTCCACCCCCGCGCTTCCGGCTGCCTGGCCGGGCCAGATCCAGGGACCGACATGGCCGGTAGCCCCCATCCTCCCGTCGATGCCGGACGCGGCGATGCCACATGCTTCGCCGAAGGCACCCTGATCGCCGTCGCCGACGGCGCGGTGCCGGTCGAGACGCTGCGCCCCGGCGACCTGGTGGCGACGGTGCATGGCGGGCCGCTGTTGCAGCCGCTGGTCTGGGTCGGGCGGCTGCATATCGAACTCGCCCGTCATCCGCGGCCGGCCAGGGCGGCGCCGGTGCTGATCCGGGCCGGTGCGCTGGGGCATGGCGTCCCCTTTCGCGACCTGCGCGTGAGCCCGGACCACGCGCTGTTCCTGCGCGGCCGGCTGGTGCCGGCGCGGCTGCTGGTGAATGGCGGCAGCATCGTGCAGGAACTCCGGCGCAGCACCGTCACCTACCATCACATCGGGCTTGACGGGCATGGCCTCGTGATCAGCGAAGGCGCGGTCAGCGAGACCTATGTGGACGAGGGCAGCCGGCACCTGTTCGACCATGAGGAGGTGACGCCCCTCGCCTTCGATGGCGCGGCGCTGCGCGGCAATGGGTGCTACGCCGCCGCCGTCTGTGCCCCGGTGCTGGGCGAAGGCGATCCGGCGCTCGATGACCTGCGCCGGCAATTGACGCTGCCGCTGCGGCCGGCGGGCTGACCCCGGGCTTGCGCCCCGGCGCGTGGCAAGCCGCCGGATGGCATGGGGTGGCGGGCCATCGCGTGCGCGCCCCGACGCGCATGCCGTGCCGTGCCGCCTGGCCGTCCGCTGCCTCGTCGGCGCAGCCGGCCTGACTTGGGCGGACGGCCGCTCAGCCCGGGCTGGTGGCGCGGCGATAGGCGAGCACCGCCGCGGCCAGGTCCTCCCCGGCCCAGCCGACCGACTTGAAGACCGTGATCTCGCTGGCCGAACGCCGCCCGGGATGCGCGCCGCGGCACAGATCGGCGAGGTCCGCCGCGACCGCGGCCTCGGTGATGCTGCCTTCGGCGATCGCCTGGACGATGTCGCCCGCCTCGGCGAAGGCGCCGGCGCGGGTGTCCACCACCACGGTCGCGCGGGCCAGCAGCGCGCCGTCCGATTCGCGCATGTCGCGCCGGTAGGCGCCGACCAGGTCCACATGGGTTCCCGGGCGCAGGTCCGCCCCGCGCAGCAGCGGCGCGGTGGCCAGGGTGGCGGCGGTGACGATGTCGGCCCCGGCCGGGTCGGGCGTCGGCACCGCGCGGGCGGGCAGGCCCTCGGTCGCCAGGGCGCGCGCCAGGCGCTCGGCATTGGCCGCGGTGGGCGACCAGATGGCGATGTCGGTGATCGGGAAGCGTGCCGCATAGGCCTCGGCCAGGGCACGGGCGACCTTGCCGCTGCCCAGCACCAGCAGCCGCGCGCTGTCCGGCCGCGCCAGGTGGCGCGCGGCGAGCAGGCTGGCCGCCGCGGTCCGCCGGTCGGTCAACTCGCCGCCATCCATCAGCGCCAGCGGCGCGCCGGTCAGCGCATCGGACAGCAGGTAGGCGGCATGCACCGCCGGTGCCCCGCGCGCGGCATTGGCCGGGGCGACATGGACGATCTTCACGCCGGTATGGCCACCGGCGCGCCAGGCCGGCATCAGCAGCAGCGTCGTCTCCGACCCGCCGGCGCCCGGCATGAAGTGGCGATGGCGCAGTGGTGCCTCGCAGCCTTCGCGGAACATCGCCTCGAGCGCGGCGACCAGGTCATCCCAGGGCAGGGCCCGGCGCAGGGCCGCCCGATCCAGTTGCTGCATGCGGCACTCCCCCCGGCGTCAGCGGTGGCCGAAACCTTTGCCCGTCCGGCCCGGCTCTTGCTAGGCCCATGGGGCGGCAGGGCGGATGATTCAACCTGGAAGTATTGCGCGTTGATCCGTGCCCTGGCGTGGCGCAGCATGCCTGCCGGTTAGGCAAGCAGGCCGGCGGACGCCGCCAGGGCGGCGTCCGTGAAGAAAGGGAGTTGTGTCATGACTGTTTCGAGGCATTCGATGCTCCGGATGCTCGGCGGGGCGCTGGTTGCGTCTGCGATGGCGCTGCCGGCCGCGGCGCAGACGGCCGGCAGTTCGCCGACGCTCGACGCGATTCGCGCCCGCGGCACGCTGATCTGTGGCGTGAACACCGGCCTGGCCGGCTTCGCCCAGCCGGACAGCCGGGGCGTCTGGCGCGGCTTCGACGTGGATTACTGCCGCGCCGTGGCCATCGCGCTGTTCAACGACCCGGAGAAGGTGCGCTACGTGCCGACCACGGCGCAGAACCGCTTCACCGCCCTGCAATCGGGCGAAGTGGACATGCTGGCGCGCAACACGACCTGGACGCTGTCGCGCGACACCTCGCTCGGCTTCGACTTCCCGGCGATCAGTTTCTTCGACGGCCAGGGCTTCATGGTGAAGGCCTCGCTCGGCGTGCGCACGGCGCGCGAACTCGATGGCGCGAGCATCTGCGTGCAGCCCGGCACCACGACCGAGCAGAACCTGACCGAATGGGCGCGCGCGGCGCGCATCACCTTCACCCCGGTGGTGATCGAGCGGCTGGAGGAGGTGGTGACCGCCTTCGTCGCCGGCCGCTGCGATGCCTTCACGACCGATGTGTCGGGCCTGGCGGCGACCCGTTCGGCGCAGGCCCGGCCGGCCGACTACACCATCCTGCCCGACGTGATCAGCAAGGAACCGCTCGGCCCGCTGGTGCGCCATGGCGACCAGGGCTTCGCCGACCTGGTGCGCTGGACGCATTTCGGCCTGGTGGCGGCCGAGGAATTCGGCATCACCGCGGCGAATGTGCAGCAGCTGACGGCGAGCGACACGCGGCCGGAGGTGCAGCGCATGCTCGGCAAGACCGGCGACCTGGGCAAGATGCTTGGCGTCGATCCCGCCTGGCTGGCCAATATCCTGCGCGCGACCGGCAACTACGGCGAGATCTTCGCGCGCAACCTGGCGCCGATCGGCATCCAGCGCGGCCCGAACGCGCTGTGGACGACGCCGGGCGGGCAGCAATACGCACCGCCCTTCCGCTGATCGAGACGACACGCGGGGCGGGGATGCATATCCTCGCCCCGCGCTGCTTCCCCGCCCGTCAGGGCGGGCCATATGGACAGGTGAGGCAAAGAAAAGAATGTCCGACGCAACCGTCGATCCCCGATTCCGGCGCAAACCGCCCAAACGCCCCTTGCGCCTGTCATGGGCGGATGAACGCATCCGCGGCATCGTCTGGCAGGTCCTTGTCGTCGGCATCGTCGGCGGCATCATCTATTGGCTGTGGTCGAACACCGTCCACAACCTCGAGGTCCGGCGCATCGCGACCGGCTTCGGCTTCCTCAACCGCGAGGCCGGGCTGCCGATCGCCGAGCACCTGATCCCGTACGATCCGACCGACACCTATTTCCGCGCGCTGACCGTCGGCGTGCTGAACACGCTGAAGGTCGCGGTGGTCGGCGTCATCCTCGCCACCATCATCGGCACCTTCATCGGCATCGCGCGCCTGTCGAAGAACTTCCTGGTGTCGAAGATCGCCGGTTTCTACATCGAGGTCATCCGCGACATCCCGCTGCTGCTGCAACTGCTGTTCTGGTACACCATCCTGCAGGGGCTGCCCGGGCCGCGGCAGGCCTTGCACCCGGTCGAGGGCGTGTTCCTGTCCAATCGCGGCCTGCGCATGCCGTCGCTGGTGTGGGAGGGCGCGCATACCGCCGCCGTGCTGGCCGCGCGTCGCCGGCATCGTGCTGACCTGGCTCTATGGCCGCCATGCGCCGCGCGCTGCAGATGGCCGACGGGCAGCCGCGCCGCGTCTGGCCGACGGCGATCGCGCTGATCGTCGGGCTGCCGGTCGCGGTGTGGCTGGCGCTCGGCGCGCCCTGGACGATCGACTGGCCGGCGCTGCGCGGCTTCAACTTCCAGGGCGGCATGTCGATCAGCCCGGAATACGCGGCGCTGCTGATCGGCCTCGTCACCTATACCGCGGCCTTCATCGCCGAGGTCGTGCGCGCCGGCATCCAGTCGGTCAGCCTGGGGCAATGGGAAGCGGCGCAGGCGCTCGGCCTGCGCTCGGGTTCGGTGCTGCGGCTGATCGTGCTGCCGCAGGCGCTGCGCGTCATCATCCCGCCGATGACCAGTCGAACTACCTGAACCTGACGAAGAACTCCTCGCTGGCGGTGGCGATCGGCTACCAGGACATCGTGTCGATCGCCAACACGACGCTGAACCAGACCGGCCAGGCGATCGAGGGCATCGCCATCATCATGGTGGTCTACCTGACCATCAGCCTGTCGATCAGCCTGTTCATGAACTGGTACAACGCGCGCATCGCGCTGGTGGAGCGGTGAGGGCCCGGCCATGAGCGACATCACCGCCAATACCCGCATCCATGGCAGCAGCGCGCGACGCGCCGCGCCGATCAGCGCGGCCGGCCCGATCGCCTGGCTGCGGGAGAACCTGTTCTCCGGCTGGCTGTCCACCGCCGTCACGCTGGTGCTGGGCTACCTGATCGTCCGCGCCGTCATGGGCTTCGTGGACTGGGCCTTCATCAACGCCATCTGGTCGGTGCCGATGACCGCCAACGGCGTGGCGCAGACCCAGGCCTGCCGCGAACTGCACGGCACCGGCGCCTGCTGGGCGGTGATCGACCGAAAAGCACCGCTTCATGCTGTTCGGCACCTATCCGTACGAACAGCACTGGCGCCCGGCGCTGGTCTGCGCTGCTGTTCGTCGGGCTGTTCATCGTCTCGGCGATGCGGCGGTTCTGGAACTGGACGCTGATCCCGATCTGGGTCGGTCACGCTGACGGCGATCGGCGTGCTGATGTGGGGCGGCGTGTTCGGCCTGCCCTTCGTGCCGCAGGAACGCTGGGGCGGCCTGCCGATCACCCTGATCCTGTCGACCTTCGGCCTCGCCTTCGCCTTCCCGCTGTCGATCCTGGTCGCGCTCGGCCGGCGGTCGAACCTGCCGGCGATCAAGGTGCTGTGCGTGCGTCTATGTCGAACTGATCCGCGGCGTGCCGCTGATCAGCCTGCTGTTCATGGCATCGGTGATGTTCCCGCTGTTCCTGCCGGAGGGCATGAACATCGACAAGCTGCTGCGCGCGCAGATCGCCATCATCCTGTTCGCCGGCGCCTACCTGGCGGAAGTGGTGCGCGGCGGCCTGCAGGCGCTGCCCAAGGGCCAGTACGAGGCCGCCGACGCGATGGGCCTGTCCTATTGGCAGAAGACCGGCTTCATCATCCTGCCGCAGGCGCTGCGCATGGTGATCCCGCCGCTGGTCAACACCTTCATCGGCTTCTTCAAGGACACCTCGCTGGTGCTGATCATCGGCATCTTCGACCTGCTGACCGCGGGCAAGACCGCGATCGTCGAGCCCGCCTGGCAGGGCTTCGGCGTCGAGGTCTATGTCTTCGTCGGCCTGATCTACCTGGTCTTCTGCTTCGCCATGTCGAGATACAGCCAGGGCCTGGAGCGCGAGCTCAACCGCCACCGGGCGCTGAGCGACGCACGACAGGTCGGGATGCGAGAGAGCCATGAGGCTGCCAGGAACGCAGCCATCGCCTCGCCGACCGCACCGACGCCCCGCCGGTGATCGTGCTGGACAAGGTCAACAAGTGGTTCGGCGCGCTGCACGTGCTGCGCGACGTCAACCTGCACGGTGGCGCTGGGCGAACGCGTGGTGGTCTGCGGCCCGTCGGGGTCGGGCAAGTCGACCATGATCCGCTGCATCAACCGGCTGGAGACGCACCAGGAAGGCCAGATCGTGGTCGACGGCATCGAGCTGTCCGACGACCTGCGCGCGCTCGACGCCATCCGCCGCGAGGTCGGCATGGTGTTCCAGTCCTTCAACCTGTTCCCGCATCTGACCGTGCTGGAGAACTGCACGCTGGCGCCGATCTGGGTGCGCAAGATGCCGAAGAAGGAGGCCGAGGAACTGGCGATGGAATACCTGACCCGGGTGAAGATCCCCGAGCAGGCGAAGAAGTATCCCGGCCAGCTCTCGGGCGGCCAGCAGCAGCGCGTGGCGATCGCCCGCGCGCTGTGCATGAAGCCCAAGATCATGCTGTTCGACGAACCGACCTCGGCGCTCGACCCCGAGATGATCAAGGAGGTGCTCGACACCATGGTCGATGCTGGCGGACGAGGGCATGACCATGATCTGCGTGACGCACGAGATGGGCTTCGCCCGCCAGGTCGCCGACCGCGTGGTGTTCATGGACCGCGGCGAGATCGTCGAATCGGGCACGCCCGAGCAGGTGTTCAACGACCCGAAGACGGAACGGCTGCAACTGTTCCTCAGCCAGATCCTGCGCGGGCACTGAGGGGCGCCGGACGGGCGCGGGCGATGACCACAAGTGGCGCGGCGCTCGTTCCGGCCATGCGCGGCGGGCATTGCGGCATGATTGCGGCGACGGGGGTGGCGGGCCTATCACTCGCGCATCCTGCCGCACTGCAACGAGGCACCGTGACCGCGCACACCCCCGACTGCCGACAAGTCCCGCGCCCTGACGCCTGCCCTGGTGCTGGGCGTGCTCGGCGTCGTCTATGGCGATATCGGCACCTCGCCGCTCTATGCGCTGCGCGCCGCGCTGCTGCACTTCTCCGACGACGGGCTGGAACGCTGGGAGATCCTGGGCATCCTCAGCCTGATCATCTGGTCGCTGATCCTGACCGTCACGGTGAAATACGTCGTCTTCGTCCTGCGCGCCGACAACCGCGGGGAGGGCGGCATCCTGGCGCTGATGGCGCTGGCGCAGCGCAACGTCGAATCGCCGCGGGCGAAATGGGCGGTCGCCCTGATCGGCATCGTCGGCGCCTGCCTGTTCTTCGGCGACGGCATCATCACCCCGGCGATCTCGGTGCTGTCGGCGGTCGAGGGCCTGAAGGTCGTCGATGACGCCTTCGAGAAGGCGGTGATCCCGATCGCGGTGGTCATCCTGGTCGGGCTGTTCCTGGCGCAGTTCCGCGGCACCGGCAGCATGGGCAAGGTGTTCGGGCCGATCTGCGCGGTCTGGTTCGTCGTGCTCGGCGCTGCTGGGCGCTGATCGAGATCTGCATCAACCCTTCCGTGCTGGCCGCGCTGTCGCCGCATTATGCCGTGCAGTTCTGCATCACCTACCGGCTGCTGGCCTTCGTCGCCTTCGGTTCCGTCGTGCTGGCGGTGACCGGGGCGGAGGCGCTGTATGCCGATATGGGCCATTTCGGCCGCACGCCGATCCGCTGGGCCTGGCTGTGGCTGGTGCTGCCGGCGCTGATGCTGAACTACCTCGGCCAGGGCGCGCTGATCATGAGCAACCCGGCGGCGCTGGAGAACCCGTTCTTCCTGCTGGCGCCGGAATGGATGCGGCTGCCGCTGGTGTTCCTGGCGACCGCGGCGACCATCATCGCCAGCCAGGCGATGATCTCGGGCGCCTACACCATCGCGCGGCAATGCGTGCAGCTCGGCTTCATCCCGCGGCTTGAGGTGCGCCACACCTCCGAGACCGAGGAAGGGCAGATCTACATGCCCCAGGTGAACACGCTGCTGCTGATCGGCGTGCTGATCCTGGTGCTGGCGTTCCACACCTCGGACAACCTGGCCGCGGCCTATGGCATCGCGGTGACGGGCACCTTCGTCTGCACCTCCATGCTGGCGCTGATCGTGTTCCGCCGGCAGTTCGGCTGGGCCTGGCCGCTGGTGGTCGGGGTGTTCGGGCCGCTGCTGCTGCTCGACCTGCTGTTCTTCGCCTCGAACGTGCTGAAGATCCCGCAGGGCGGCTACGTGCCGCTGGTGCTGGGCGCGGGGCTGTTCGCGATGATGACGACCTGGCATCGCGGGCGTGAATTGCTGTTCGCGCGCTTCCGCCAGGACGGCCTGCCGCTGAAGTCCTTCATCGCGCGGCTGCCGCAGTCGCGCACCATCCGGGTGCCCGGCATCGCGGTGTTCATGACCAGCCAGGCGGATTTCCTGCCCGGCGCGCTGCTGCACAACCTCAAGCACAACAAGGTGCTGCATGAGCGGGTGCTGTTCGTGACCGTGACGAATGAAGGCATCCCCGTCGTGCCGACCGAGCGCCGGCGCGAGGTGGAGGAACTGTCCCCCAACATCCACCGCATCTTCCTGCGCTACGGCTTCCAGGAAAGCCCCAACATCCCGAAGGAGCTCGAGGCGCTGAAGGCGCTCGGCATTCCGTTCGAGCCGATGCAGACCTCCTATTTCCTGGGCCGCGAGACGGTGGTCGCGGCCGCGGTGCCGAAGATGTCGCGCTGGCGGCAGTGGCTGTTCACGATCGATGTCGCGCAACGCGGTGCCGGCGACGGAATTCTTCCGCATCCCGTCCGACCGGGTGGTCGAGCTCGGCGTGCGCGTGGCGATCTGACGATGGCGCATGGTGACGGTGCTGCTGGCGCTGGCCGCCGGCCCTGGCTTTCCCGACGGCAGCCCCGAGCATCGCTATGAGATGACGCTGGCGCTGGATGCCGCCGGGCGGCCGGATGGCGCAGGCCTGGGCGGCGGACCCGGAACCCTGGCGGGCGCGGCGCATCGCGCCCGGCGTGGCGCCGGTCGAAGGCGATGTCCAGTTCGAGCCCGACCATGGCTGGTCGATCCGCTTCTTCGGCGCGGCGACCGAAGGCCCCGATGCGCCCGAGACCCGGTTCGATTTCGGCCCGGACCCGGCACGGCCGGGCGAATACGTGACGGTGACGGAACCGGACGGGACCGAATTCGCCTATCGCGTCGTGGGGGTGGGCTGAAAACACGAAGGGCGCCGGCCTTGCGGCGGCGTTGCCAGATCGCTTGGGCTGTGCCCGATTTGTGTCTCGCCTGGGGGATGTTCTGGCAACGGTCGGCAACGCGAGTGGGGCGCGCTTTGCATCCGGGACCGCCCTCGAGATCAGGACAGGGCCTCCTTTCCTTGACTGAGCAAATCCGCCTTGTCTGCCTCGGCGCCACCAAGCGGCGAGACTAGCGGAAGGAATGATGACCATTTCATGGATGAGCACAAAATTCGTTGCTGCGTTGATCTGCGCCGTGTTCGTGGCGCCGGAACTGGGCCTCGCAGCCGGCCCGCACACGACGGCTGGCGACGCGCCGTCCTCGTGGCATGGGCTGTCGTGGGGCATGAGCGAAGCCAATGCCGCGAGCAAGCTAGGTGAGCGTGCGCAACCCCTCTAGGGGGAGCAGCAGACCCGGACTTGCCCCTCAGGGCTTGCGGCCTCCTTCTCGGCTGACCATGCGGTAGGGCCGTGGCGGTTCGCCGCCAACGCCGTGCCGCCGTAGCTGCAAGCGCTGGTCTACAAACTGCCGAACTTCCTGCGCACCCTGACGCTGCCGGGCGAGGTCAAGCACCGGTCGCTGACCACGCTGAGGGACCGGCTGGTCAAGATCGGCGCCGAGATCGTCCGGCACGGCCACTCGATCGCCTTTCAGATGGTGGAGGTGATGGTGCCGCGCGCTATTCTGGCAGATCCTTGCGGCGATCATCGCGCTGCGTCCATTGCCTCCCCCGGCTCGATGTTGAGCGTCGCTGGCCGTATTGGTCGCGCAGGCCGGCGGCGGGAGAACCGTGTTCAGATATCGACCGGAGACGCCGGTTTTCTGCTCCGACGGCGACCACCCACCGGTCAGACCCGATGCGGGCGTTATCCAGGCGCTGTCAACTTTGTGAATGCTTCCGGAGCGGTGATACGTTCATCGCTCGATGTTCGGATCGCCGGTCCATCTGGTAAATGCCGATTGATGCCTTCTGCCCGATGCCGGGCGACCGCCACTATGCGGCGTCGCATGGTCGTGCATCTGGGGGGGGCGGCGATCCGCTTCTTCCATTCCACCCACCGCCGCGCCCCGAGGCACGGCAGCGCCACAATTTAGGATACATCCATGTCTGGATCTTGGAACCCCGGTCCCGGCGCCACCGGCGGCAACGATACCTTCACAGGTACAACCGGCAACGACACCGCCGCCGCTCTCGATGGCTTTGACAGCCTCGTCGGCCTCGACGGCAATGACTGGTTGGACGGCGGCGGCCAAAACGACACGCTGGTCGGTGGCGACGGTTCGGACACCCTGATCGGCGGCATCGGCCATGACAGCATGGTCGGCGACGGTCAGGGGACAACCGGCACCGATGCAGATACCTTCGATGGCGGCGCCGGCCACGACACCATCGTCGGCGCGGGCGGCGATGACTCGATGCTCGGTGGCCTCGGCAACGACAGCATCTTCGGTGGCGCGGGCAACGACTTCCTGCTCGGCGGCGACGGCTCGGACACCCTGCAGGGCAGCGCCGGCGACGATACGCTGATCGGCGGCATCCAGGTCGGCACCGGTGCCGGCGCCTACTACGCCGACGACAGCATCCGCGACTGGATCGCCTCCGGCGCCGGCAACGACACGGTCTACTCGTTCGCCGACGACGTGATCTACAACTCCGCCAGTACCGGTAACGAAGTCATCTACCTGCCGATCGGCCAAAGGCGTAGCGCAGCGCTCCGGCCGGTTGATCGGAGAGACCGCCATGACGATGACCGAGCGAAAGGTGATCAAGGCGAAGGTCGGCCTGCTGGAACTGGCCAAGCAGCTCGGCAGCGTCTCCCAGGCCTGCAAGCGTGATGGGCTATTCAGCCGCGACAGTTTCTATCGCTTTAAGGAGCTGTACGAGAAAGGCGGCGATCTTGCCCTGGCCGAGATCAGCGCGGCGCAAGCCGATCCAGAAGAACCGCGTCGACCCGGTGATCGAGACAGTCGTGGTCGAGATGGCGATCGAGAAGCCGGCCTTTGGCCAGGTCCGCGTCGCCAACGAGCTGAAGAAGCACGGCACGCGACGTCTCGCCGTTCGGCGTCCGCAGCGTGTGGCTGCGGCACGACCTGGAGACCATGAAGAAGCGCCTGAAGGCGCTTGAGGCCAAGGGCGCCCAGGACGGCTGGCGTGCTGACCGAGGCGCAGGTCGCGGCGCTGGAGAAGGCCAAGGCTCGACAAGGAGGCCCATGGCGAGTTCGAGCAGCGAGCATCCCGGGATACTGCGTGGCGCAGGACACCTTCTACGTCGGCACGCTGAAGGGTGTCGGGCGCGTCTACCAGCAGACGGTGATCGACACCTACTCCAAGGTCGGCTTCGCCAAGCTCTACGACCGCAAGACGCCGTTGACCGCCGCCGACCTGCTGAACGACCGCGTGGTGCCGTTCTTCGACGCGCATGACATCGCGCTCAGCCGTGTGCTGACCGATCGCGGCACCGAGTACTGCGGCAGCCCTGAACGCCATGAGTACGAGCTCTACCTCGCCATCGAGAATATCGACCACACGCGCACCAAGGCGAAGAGTCCGCAGACCAATGGCATCTGCGAGCGGTTCCACAAGACGCTGCTCGACGAGTTCTATCGCGTCGCGTTCCGCAAGAAGCTCTACCGGACGATCGCCGAGCTGCAGACCGATCTCGATGACTGGATCGCCGAGCTACAACGAGAGCGCGCACGCATCAGGGGCGCTGGTGCTACGGCAAGACCCCGATGCAGACCTTCCTTGACAGCACCGACATGGCGCGCGAAAAGCAGAACCCGACAAAGGCCGCATAGCAGTACCAGCCGACAGTTTCGATCCGGCGGACACCCACCACGCCAGATCGAGCCGAACGTCAGATCAAATCGCTACTTCTACACACCCTGATCGGCGGCATCGGCCATGACAGCATGGTCGGCGACGGTCAGGGGACACCCGGCACCGATGCAGATACCTTCGATGGCGGCGCCGGCCACGACACCATCGTCGGCGCGGGCGGCGATGATTCGATGCTCGGTGGCCTCGGCAACGACAGCATCTTCGGTGGCGCGGGCAACGACTTCCTGCTCGGCGGCGACGGCTCGGACACCCTGCAGGGCAGCGCCGGCGACGATACGCTGATCGGCGGCATCCAGGTCGGCACCGGTGCCGGCGCTACTACGCCGACGACAGCATCCGCGACTGGATCGCCTCCGGCGCCGGCAACGACACGGTCTACTCGTTCGCCGACGACGTGATCTACAACTCCGCCAGTACCGGTAACGAAGTCATCTATCTGCCGATCGGCTATAGCGACACCGGCACCACCCAGACCCTCGCCTTGCCGAACCAGGGCACCGGCACCACCAACCAGACCTTGAACATCTGGCAGAACGCAGCGGGCGATACGATCGCGCTGAACAATGCCGGTTTCGATACCATCAGCCCTACTTACGTCTGTTTCGCGTCCGGCACGCGCATCGCGACCGCGCGCGGCGAGGTCGCGGTCGAGGACCTGCGCGTCGGCGACCTCGTGGTCACCGCCCAGCGCGGCACCGCGCCGCTGCAGCCGGTGGTCTGGATCGGCCACAGCCAGGCGAACATCGCCCGCCATCCGGACCGTGCCGCGGTCGCGCCGGTGCTGATCAAGGCCGGCGCGCTGTCCGCCGGTGCGCCGAACCGCGACCTGCGCGTCAGCCCCGACCACGCCATGTTCCTCGACGGCCGCCTGGTGCCGGCGAAGCATCTGGTGAACGGGACGAGCATCGTCCAGCAGCTCTGGTGCCCCGAAGTCACTTATTGGCATGTCGAGCTGCCGGCGCATGGCCTGCTGGTGGCCGAGGGTGCGGTTTCGGAATCCTACTTCGACGACGGCAACCGCAAGCACTTCGACAATCACGCCATCACGACGCTGTTCAAGGACTTCGCCAGCGAACGCGCCAATGGCCGCTACGCCGAGGCCGCCTGCTATCCGCTGCTCGAGGGCGGCGAAGCGCTCGATCGCATCCGCCTGCGCCTGGCGCAGCGCGCGATGGACCTGGAAGCGGGCGCCGAGATGGACCGCCGCACCGCCTGACGCGAATGACCGGCGGCGGGGCCACATCGTGCCCCGCCGCCGGTCGCCACCGCGGCGCAGCCAGTATGCCAAGACGCCGGCCGAGGTACGGCTCCACGCCATGGACCCGACCTGCAGAAGATGCTCAGCGCCGAACGCGGTGGACGTGCGCTCTAAAGGCGCTGCCGCAGTGCCAGGCGTCGCGCCTAACGACATGGGCATTAATCCTTGTGGCCGGGCTCGGAAGGGGGCGCCAGTCTGTGCCGCCCCCATCGCGGCCAAACCCGGCAGAAGCCGGAAGGCCGCCGGGAGGGGGCGGGCGCTGGCTTCACTGCTCAGGTCCGAACATCTCCTCGGCTATATCGCGAAAGACGCCTTCCTTCGCGGCGCGGTGGAATTCGGCCGGGTCCATGCCTCGCGCCTGAAGGAAGCGATCAAATTCGGCGTCCTGCGCGGCCTCCAGGCGAGCCCTTTTTTCGCCGCTGCTCCTGATCGGGCGGGCCAGCCATCTCGGCGGCGGGCGGCAATGTCGCGAAGGCGCGATCCGTGAGGGGGAGCCCGTGCACATCACGCCGCACAGGCTGTGGAAATTCCACGCTACCGCGCTGGAGATGATCGACGTGCCGGAGGAGTTGCTTCAAGACTGCATCGGCCATGCCCGAGGCAGCCGCATGACCGCCAGCCTCTACGCTAATCCCCAAGATAAGCGCCGGGCGGCGGCCGTTTTCGAGCTTCCCGTCGCGACGGCCGCAAGGAGATGAGGAGGCACCATCGCCGGCGTCGATCCGCGCCCCGCACTTGGCAACATCTGCCAACGCCAAAAAAAGGGCTCAGGCGATACCGCCTAAGCCCTTGTTCAAATTGGTGGAGCCACGGGGAATCGAACCCCGGACCTCTTGAATGCCATTCAAGCGCTCTCCCATCTGAGCTATGGCCCCCCGGGAAGAGGGGCGCCGTATAACCTTCACTCACGGACCCCGCAAGGGGGCAACGCCCTCTTTCGGCGCGGCGCGGGGAACGGTAGGGAAGAAGCCTCGAAGGCCAGGAGTGGGGAAGTGTCCATGGGCAAGGTCTATCCAGACGCGAAGGCGGCGCTCGCGGGCGTGCTGCGCGACGGCATGGTGATCCATTCGGGCGGTTTCGGCCTGTGCGGCATTCCCGCCTTGCTGATCGAGGCGATCCGCGAATCGGGGGTGAAGGACCTCACCGTCGTCTCGAACAATGCCGGCATCGACGATGCGGGCCTCGGCCTGCTGCTCAAGACGCGCCAGATCCGCAAGATGATCTGCTCCTATGTCGGGGAGAACGCGGAATTCGCCCGCCAGTTCCTCGCCGGCGAGCTTGAGATCGAATTCAACCCGCAGGGCACGCTGGCCGAGCGCATCCGCGCCGGCGGCGCCGGCATCCCGGCCTTCTTCACCAAGACCGGCGTCGGCACCGAGGTCGCCAAGGGCAAGGAGACGCGGGAATTCGACGGCGAGACCTATCGTCATGGAGCGCGGCATCTTCGCCGACCTCGCCATCGTCCACGCCTATATGGGCGATACCGAGGGCAACCTCGTCTATCGGAAGACGGCGCGGAACTTCAACCCGATGATGGCGACCGCGGCGAAGGTCACGGTCGCGCAGGTCGAACACCTGGTGCGGCCCGGCGAGATCGACGCCGACCACATCCACACGCCGGGCATCTTCACCAAGCGCATGATCGTCTGCCCGGCGGGCTACGAGAAGCGCATCGAGCAGCGCACCCTGCGCAAGCGCCCCGCCGCCGCCGCGGCCGGCGCCGAATCCGAAGGCTGAGGAGCGGCACATGCCCTGGACCCGCGACGAGATGGCCGCCCGCGCGGCCCGCGAACTGCAGGACGGCTTCTACGTGAACCTCGGCATCGGCATCCCGACGCTGGTGGCGAACCACGTGCCGGCCGGCTTCAACGTGCAGCTGCAGTCGCGAGAACGGCATGCTCGGCCTCGGCCCCTTCCCGGTCGAAGGGGAGGAGGACCCCGACCTGATCAACGCCGGCAAGCAGACCATCACGCAGTTGCCGACATCCTCCTTCTTCGATTCCGCCCAGTCCTTCGGGATGATCCGCGGCGGGCATATCGACCTGTCGATCCTCGGCGCGCTGCAGGTGGCGGCCAATGGCGACCTCGCCAACTGGATGATCCCCGGCAAGATGGTGAAGGGGATGGGCGGCGCGATGGACCTCGTCGCCGGCGTGAAGAAGGTGATCGTGCTGATGGAGCACACCGCCGGCGGCAAGCCCAAGCTGCTGAAGTCCTGCACCCTGCCGCTGACCGGCGCGCGGGTGGTGGACATGGTGATCACCGACCTCGGCGTGTTCGAGGTGGCGCGCAAGGGGGCCGAAGCGGCTGGTGCTGACGGAACTCGCGACCGGGGTGAGCCTCGCGGAGATGCGCGAGAAGACCGAGGCGGAATTCGAGGTGGGGGTGCAGGTGGCGGCGTGACACGCGGCCTGCGCAGCGCGGCAGACGCCCTCACGCGGGCTCGCGGACGATGCCGGCGCCGTTAGGGCGGTTCCCGTCAGACCGGCATCGCCCTGATGCGTCGTCACCCGTGCCGGATGACGGCACGGCCGCCCCCGGCGGCGCCGCTTCGGTGGGCGCCGCCCCGCCGCCCAGGGCCTTCGCGGCACTCACCCTCTCCGCCTTCGCCGTGTTGCTGGTCTATGCGGCCGTCGTGGCGCTCGATTGGCAACGCCGGGGCGAACCCTGGTTCCTGTCAGTCGATGGGTGGCCGCTGGCGCAGGATTTCATAGCCTACCGGGTGGCGGGCCTGCTGGCGGTCGACGGCCACGCGGCGCAGGCCTACCGGCCCGACGTCTTCTCGGACGTGCTGGCGCGGATCATGGGCGGGCGCGTCGATCACTGGCTTGGCTGGCCCTACCCGCCCATCTTCATCCTCTACGTCACCCCCCTGGCCCTGCTGCCCTATGCCTGGGCCTGGACGATGTGGCTGGTCGTCACCGCGGGCCTGCTGCTGGCCCTGCTGTTGGCGACCCCCGGCCTGCGGCGATACGCGATGGTGGTGTTCGCGGCACCGGCCTCCTTCGCCTGCTTCCTCAAGGGACAGAACGGATTTCTCTCGGCGGCGCTGCTGACCGGATCGCTCGTGCTGGTGGATCGGCGGCCACGGCTGTCCGGCGTTTGCCTGGGGCTGCTGACGTTCAAGCCGCATTTCGGCCTGGTGTTGCCGCTGCTGCTTCTGGCGACCCGCCGGTGGGACGTGATCGGCAGCGCGATGGCCACCAGCCTCGCCCTCGTCGTGGCGTCGGTGATGGCCTATGGGGCCGGCATCTGGCCCGATTTCGCTGTCTCGGCCTTTGGGGCGACGCGCGAATGGATGCGGCCCGAGGTCGGGCTTTCAACCATGCAGACTGCCTATGCGGTCGGCGCGATGCGCCTGGAACCGCGCATCGCCGGGTTGCTGCATCTCCTCGTGGCGGTTGCCGCCCTCGGCGTCGCGCTGCGGGTCTGGCTGTCGCATGCCGATTTGGCGACCCGGGCGGCGGCGGCCATCGCCTCCACCATCCTGGTCACGCCCTATGCCCATCATCACGATCTGGTCCTGCTGGCGGTGGCCGGCGCCCTGCTGCTTGGCAGCGCGCAGGCCGACCAGTGGGTTCGGGAGGCACCGCTTGTCGTCTTGGCGCTGCTGCTGCCGGCCCTCACGCTGTTTGCCTGGCCAGGCATCCAGGCGATGGGGCCGGTCGCGGCGATCATGCTGCTGGCGATCGCGTCGCGGCGCCCCCCGTCCTGCCAGGCTCACGCCGGGCCGCCATAGGGGCAGTGGCGCGAACCGTGCGCCGCCGCTGGTGATGACCCGCGGCCGGGCCGCGCCACGGCCGCGGCGCATCGCTCCGCCGTGCCGCCGCCTGCCGGCCGCGCCATTCGGACCTGGCCGGCATCTCGTCGCGCCGGCATTGCCGGCGTATCATCGGATCGTGATAGCGGCACACTGACCTATGGGCTCCGAACGGGCAGCGACAGATGACCCCCCGGGCGGTCACGCCTGGGGTTTGGCCGTCCTGGCCGCAGCCGTCCTGCTCGCCGCGCAGCTGGCGGTTCTGCTGCAACCCATGCTGAACCACGGTCATTCCTGGCTGCTCGGTGCCAACGGCATGCCGACCCTGTCGGATTTCGCGGTCTATCGCGTGGCCGGCGGCTTCGCGCTCGGCGGGGACGCGGCCGGGGCCTATGACTGGCAAGGCTTCTCCGAACGCCTCGTTGCGCTCACCGGGCGCGATCAGCAGCACTGGCTCGGCTGGCTCAACCCACCGACATTCCTGCTGCTGATGACGCCGCTTGCGCTGCTGCCATACACGGTGGCGGCCCACCTCTGGATCGCGCTGACCGGCGTGGCGTATCTCGCGGCGGCGCGGATGGCGCTGCCGCGGCCCGGCACGCTTCTGCTGGCGCTCGCCTCCCCGGCCGTCTTTGCCTGCATCCTGAAGGGGCAGAATGGCCTGCTGACAGCGGCGCTGATCAGCACCGGGCTGTTGCTGCTCGACCGGCGGCCTGTCCTGGCGGGCATCTGCCTCGGCGCAATGGCCTACAAGCCGCATCTCGGCCTGGTGCTGCCCCTTCTCCTGCTGCATGACCGGCGTTGGCGCACCATTGGCGCCGCCACCGGCACCGTGCTCGGTTTCGCGCTGTTGTCGGCGGCGGCCTTCGGCATCGAGCCCTGGCGGGCCTTCATCCACTCCGCTGCCGGCACGGCGGACCGCTTCCTTGTGCACGGCGCCGGGCAGCAGGCGATGCAATCGATCTACGCCATGCTGGAGCCACGCTGGGGCGCACGCGCCGGCATGGCCCTGCACGCGTTGGCGGCGCTTGCGGCCCTGCTTGCATGTCTCGGATGTTGGCGACGCGATCGCGCGGCCGAGGCGCCGCGCGCCGCGGCAACGATCGCCGCGGCCTTTCTCGCGACGCCCTACGTGTTCAATCACGATGCGCCCATGCTGACCCTGGCGGCGTTGATGCTTGCGCGCGGCAAGGGGCCGCTGCGGCTCACCTGGCCCGAGGGCGCGGCGCTGTGCCTGGCCGTATTGCTGCCCGGCATCAGCCTGTTCACCGCGACGAACCTGCCGGGCCCCCTGGCCGCCGCCCTTACCCTGGTCGTCGCGCGACGGCAGGCAGGCCGCGCCGGGCGCGTGATGCAAGCGAAGGTAACCGCGAGCGGCCATGCCGCCTGAATGCCGGTCGGGTGCGGCCGTATCCGTGTCAGCCCGGCGGCATGGCCGCTCGCAGGCGATAGAGGCGGGCGAAACCTGCATCGGCGACGGGGTCCAGCCCCTCGGGCACGGCGGCCCGGATGGTCGGGGCGATAATCAGCACGTAATCGAAAAAGGATCGCAAGCGGGTCGCCGCACGGGCGTGCCCGTCCTGCCATGCGACCAGGGGCAGCGGCCCGCCATCCGGCGTGGCGACACCGTCGTAGGGTGGCAGGATACGCACCGGCTGCTTGCCTTCGGCGGCAAAGAGATAGGGCACGAACGCCCCCGCGGCAGGGATCGCGAGGAGCGGATAATGCTGGAATGTCGTGTGCAGCAGGATGCTGCTCCCGATCGGCAGCGTGTCGCGCCCTGGCGCGAGCCCTCCGAGCGACCGGTCGGGCATGTCGAGAAGCACCATCAACCGCGCGCCGGGCGGCAGATGCGATATCGCCGCCTGCACCGACGCTGAAGCCGGCGCCGCCGTCAGCCAAACGTGAGCAATCCATGCGGTGCGGACAATGACAAGGCCGGTCAGTCCCGCCGCGATCCTTCGCTCTGCCTGCCCAAGGCTCGTTGCCGGTGCCACGGCGATGACGAGCAGGACCATCGCCAGTGCGCCCAGGCGCAGGCCCATGGATCCGGTATCGCCGAGGTTGTCCGGGCCCAGCATGGCGAGGAAGCCCAGGGCACCCGCGAGCGTGAGAAACCCGCGATCGGCGCGCAGGGCGCCAGCCGCGGCCATGCCGGCCAGCACGGCCAGCAGCATGACCCCGAGGGCGCCTTCGGTGAGCGGGGCGTAGCTTGCGAATGGCGCCAGCAGGGTGGCGACCTTCTGCCCAAGTCCCAGATAGCGCGGCTGGCCGGCGATGGACCCGCCAGCGTCGAAGCCGGGCGCCTGCGGCATCGACAGGACCAGAAGCGCAATCGCAGCGAGCGGCGGCAACATGCGGCGCGACAGGTCGCGCGCCACGTCCGGCAGCCTGCGTGTGGGCGACAGGCACCAGGCACCCAGCAGGCCCAGGTAAAGCGCGGCACCCAACGGGTGCACGATGGCGGTGACCAGGATGATCGCCATGCGGATGGGTGCTGCCGCGCGACGCCGCGGCATCCGCGGTTCGAATGCCGCGGCGAGCAGGGCGATGCCTGTCGCGATCTGCTGGTTCATGAAACCGACGACGAAGGGAAAGTTCCAGGCCAGCAGCGGAAGCAGGAGCAGCCCGGCATGCCATCGTCCGGCGATGGCGCGCCCGAGCAGTGCCGCGCCGGCGACCGGCAGGACAAGCGCGACCCCGAGCAGCCCCCGTGCCAGTTCACCCGCGGGGAACAACCCGCCAAGTGCGACCGCCACGAGGTCGATGCCGATATTGATCTGAGCGCGCGACCAGTCGATGGCATAGAAGGCGCCGGCCGGCGGCGACGCCGCCCCGCCCGCGATCAGCCAGAGCCGCGCGAGGTGGTTCGGGAAATCCACCACCGGAGGCACCTGCACCAGCAACAGCGGCACGGCAAGAACGGCGATGGACAGCAGGAGGCAACCGCCAACCAGCCGCATCGTTTCCCCTACCGCGCGCCGGGCAGCGCCCTGTACGGCAGCGGCGCGAACCGCGTCCCATGCATCGTGATGTCCTGCCACACGCCGCCCGTCATGTACGGGTCCTCGGCCATCCAGGCCCGCGCGGCCTCATCCGTCGCGTGCCGCGTCACCACGATCGACCCGCGCATGCCGCCGGCCTCGTCCAGCACCGCGCCACCCATCGTCAGCGTGCCGTCCGCCGCCATGGCGGTGACGCGCGCCAGATGCGGCGGCCGGGCCGCCGCGCGCCGTGCCGCCGCACCCTCATCCGTGCCGTCCAGCGCCACCGTCACGGTATGCGTGCGCGTGGCGGAGACCGGCTCGCCAGGCTGCGGCAGCGGGCGATAGGGCAGCGGCGCGATGCGGAAGGGATGCGCCTCCCACCGCGCCCAGACGCCGTCCACGGCGAAGGGCTCCTCCGCCAGGTAGGCATCGAGCCCGGCCTTGTCCGGCACATCGAGCACCATCAGCGATCCGGCCGGCTGCCAGTCTGGCGAGAACAGCGGCACGCCCAAGGCGAGCCGTCCATCCTGCGCCCAGCGCGTGAGGACGGCGAGATGCCGGTCGCGCGATGCGGCGCGGCGGGACGGATCCGGCCCGTCCCAGGCGATGATGGCGTAGCCCATGGTGCATCCTGCCCGTTGCTGACGCGGGCAGCCTGCCACGGCGCGTGCGACGCGTCAGCCCGTGCCGGGCAGCGGCCGATAGGGCAGTGGCCGGAACGCCGTGGCGTGCAGCCTGATCGCGGCGCGGCGCAGCAGCGGATCATCGGCTGCCCATGCCCGTGCCGCGGCGTCGTCGCGATGGGTGGTGACCAGGATCGCGCCGGGCGTGTCGGTCGTCTCGCCGGCGAAGGCCAGCGTGCCCGCCGCCGCCATGGCGCCAAGGCGCTGCGGTTCCACCGCGCCGACGGCGATGATGATGGTGTGGCCACGCCCCGGCGGCATCGGCGCATCCGCCGCGGGCCACGGTCGCCATGGCAGGGTGGGGATGCGCAGCGGGCGGCACGCGACGTCCTGCCACACGCCCTCGGCGGCGAAGGGTTCCCGCGCCAGATAGGCATCGACCCCGGCCTGGTCCGGCGCGTCGATGACCATGAGCGACCCGAGCGAACGCCCCGTATCGGCATGCAGCGGCAGGCCGAGCAGCAGCGTCCCCTCACCCGCCATCGCCGTGATCGAGGCGACGTGCCTGTCGCGCGCGCCCGCGCGGCGCGACGGGTCCGGCCCGTCGAAGGCGATGATCGCGAAGGCCATGAAGGTCGGTTGCGGAGCGGCACGAGGCCGCCCCGCGCGCCGTCAGTACATGTGCTGCCCGCCGTTGATCGACAGCGTCGAGCCGGTGATGAAATCGGCATCGTCGGCGGTCAGGAACACCACGCCGCGCGCGATGTCATAGGCGGTGCCCAGCCGCCCGCGCGGGATGCGCGCGATGATCTTCTCGAGCACGTCGGGCGGCACGGCGCGCACCATCTCGGTATCCACATAGCCCGGCGCGATCGCGTTCACCGTGATCTGCGTGCGCGCGCCTTCCTGGGCGAGCGCCTTGGTGAAGCCGTGGATGCCCGACTTGGCGGCGGCGTAGTTCACCTGGCCATACTGGCCGGCCTGGCCGTTGATCGAACCGATATTGACGATGCGGCCGAACTTCTTCGCCGTCATGCCGTCCCACACCAGCTTGCACATGTTGTAGCAGGAGCCGAGGTTGGTATCGATCACCGCATCCCACATCTCGCGGTTCATGCGCTTCATCGTGCCGTCGCGGGTGATGCCGGCGTTGTTCACCAGCACCTCGACCTGGCCGACCTCGGCCTCGATCTTCTTCAGCGCCGCGGCGCAGGCGTCGTAGTCGGCGACGTCGAACTTGTAGCAGGGGATGCCGGTGCGCTTGGTGAAGGCCTCGGCCGCCGCGTCGTTGCCGGCGTAGGAGGCGACGACCTTGCGGCCGGCGGCCTGCAGGGCCTCGCTGATGGCGGCGCCGATACCGCGCTGGCCTCCGGTAACGAGTGCGACGCGTGACATGCTGTTCTCCTCCCTGGGCGGATGCGCAGTGTGCCGTATCAATGCTTCAGCAAGGCGGCGCAATCCTTGACCGGCATCAAATCCTTTCGCGGCGGCCTGCGCCAGGGGGAATGCGTGCGGTGCGGAAGGACCGCGGCATCACAGGCACGGTCGGGAACTCACGGTCAAGGTCACGTCCCGGCTGCGTTGGGGCATCCATGGGCCCGCATCGATGATGGCGACAACGCACGGCGCGCCGGAACCCCCCAACCGCACAACAATGTCGACAGCGTCCCAGGCCCGGCCTGCTTGTCGCTCCAGATGCAAGACGAGTGAAGGCGCTCCAGTCGGCGGGGCGCCATGGAAGCCAAGCCCGGACCAATCAACCCCTGGCTGCCGAAGGCGAACCCGACCGCCCACCGCGGCATCGAGGTCCAATGGTACCCTGCGCCCGGCCTCGGCAATCAACGCGAAGGCGTCACTGTCGCGCATCGCGCGGCGCTCGATCCGCCACCCGGCATGGCCGGGGCAGAGCGTGATGCGCAATTCGGGCCGGGCGGCATCCGGCGGCTGTACTTCGCATCCCGCTGCCAGTGAACTTGTGCGGTCGTTACCCGACCAGCGATCCACCCCGGGGATAATCGCGTGGGTGACCGTGGTGAACAACAGCGCAACCGCGCCCAGGATCATCCGAAGCAGGATCATGGGACAGGCGCGCGACGCTCATTCAGCCCGGCGTGGCACCCGAGGCGCGCACCACCGGCGCCCAGGCGGCGATCTCGGCGCGCACGAAGGCCTGCGCGTCGTCGAGGAACAGCGTGCCCGGCAGCGTTGCCGTCTCGGCATAGCGGCGGGCGACCTGCGGTGCCGCCATCGCCTCGCGGATCGCCGCGGCCAGGCGTTCCTGCAAGGCGCGCGGCGTGCCGGCCGGTGCCGCGATGCCGGCCCAGCCATCGGCGATGATGTCGGGGAAGCCATTCTCGACGAATGTCGGGATCGCCGGGAAATCCGGGACGCGCGCCCGGGTGGTGAAGGCCACCGCCCGCAGCGACCCGGCGCGGATATAGGCCGAGGCCGCGGTCAGGCTGTCCATCACCGACGGCACGTTGCCGGCGATGGCATCCGTCGCCGCCTGCGATCCGCCGCGGTACGGGATGTGCTGCAACTCGAACCCCGCCGCCTGCGCCAGCCGCAGCCCGACCAGGTGCGGCACCGAGCCGATGCCGCTGGTGGCATAGGCGACGCCGGCCGGCCGCTTCGCCGCGGCGATGAAGTCGGCCACCGTGTTGATCGACGTGGCCGGGTTGACCAGCAGCAGGTACGGCGTGCCGAGGATGGTCGCGATATGCGCGAAATCCCGGTCGGCATCCCACTGGATGCGGTCGCGATAGAGCGTGTTGCCGACCGCCATGCCCGAGATGGTGGAGATCAGCAATGTCGTGCCGTCCGGCGCGGCGCGCGCGACAAGGCCGGTGCCGAGTGTCGCCCCCGCGCCGGGCCGGTTCTCGACGATCACCACCGTGCCGAGGCGCCGGCCCATCTCCTCGGCGATCAGCCGGGCGATGATGTCGGTGGTGCCCCCGGTGGCGAAGGGGACGATCAGGCGCACCGGGCCCGGATAGGATTGCGCCAGCGCCGGTGCCGCCAGCAGGGCGGGGGCGGCGAGAAGCAGGTGGCGGCGCAGCATGGGTCGGGCTCCGGATGGCGACGACGCCACGCTAGATCAAATCTTACGACGGAGTAACGCCAGATCGCGCGATGATGCCCGTGACAGCAGCGGCCCTGTCGACCGGCACGTCGGTGGCGACGCCGCCGCCTTCCGCGCCGCAAGCCGGCGCGCGATCCTGATTGCCGCCCACGACGCATGAATGGGTCGTCGGGCGGGTCATCGGCGCAGGTGAATTGCGTGCGGCTGGCACCGGGCGGAACGATCCGGCGCGGCCGCGGCGCCGGCTCTCGGCAGGCGGTGGCGCTGGTGCGGCGGGCCCGGCGCTGCTATGGTTCGGGCATGGCAACGCATCGGCGCATCGCGGGGCGAATTACCGGCACGGCCGCTTGAGGTCCGCGCCCCGGGTGGGCGTGCCTTCGGCCGAACGGTTCTTCCACCCGCCCCTGCCCCTGCCGGAAGCCTGCCAGCCATGTCCCATCCCGACCATTTCGTTGCCGCGCGCTTCGTCGTGCTTGCCGAGGCTTCGCCCGGCCTGCTGTCGCGCCTGTTGCAACCGCTCGCCAAGCGCGACCTGGTGCCCGACCACGTGCAGGCCCGGCGCGAGGGCGCGGCGATGCGCGTCGAGATCGCGTTCGACGCCATGCCTGCCGGCATGGTGCATCTCGTTGCCGGCAATATCGGCCAGGTTTTCGGCGTGATCGAACTGCACGGCGGGGCCGAGGCGCGGCTCGCCGCCTGAATGGCGGGGCCGTCGCCCATGCGATGTTTCATCGCCTGTTCGGCGCGCCCATGGTCAGGATGATGTCCCCGCACTTCGTTGGCCGCGCGAGACGCGGCGGGATGGCCATGCGCATGCCCGATCGTTCGACCTGCATCGCAGCGATCGCGGCGCTCGCGCTGTGCTGCGGCCCGGGCGATGCCCAAGCACAAACCCGGGCGCCGGCGCCGGGGCTGGAACCGGCGGCCGTGGTCCGGCTGGCACCGGGGGCCGGCTGGCGCGGCCAGGCGGTGCAGCATGACCGCGAGCGCCTCGACGCGCTGCCGGCCGTCTGGGCCGAGGCCCTTGAGGGCGCGCGTGCCGGCGGCCAGGCGCCGGCCGTCGCGGCGGCCGGCCGCGTGCTCGATTCGCGCCCCGGCGGCGAGGGCGCGCAGCCGCCCGCCGGCACCTATCGCTGCCGGTCGCTGCGCGTCGGCGCGGTCGATGCGGAAAGCCTCGCCTTCATCGCCTATCCGATGTTCCGCTGCCGTGTGTGGGTGAGCGGCGAGACCACGTTTTTCGAGAAGATCAACGGCTCCCAGCGCACCGCCGGCGTCATCATCCCCGATACGCCGGCACGCTCGGTGCTGATCGGCACCGAGGCGCTCGGCACCGAGACCGGCTTTCCGCCCTATGGCGCGGATGCGGCGCGGGACCGCGTCGCGGTGCTGGAGCGCCTCGCGCCAGACCGCTGGCGGCTGGTGTTCCCGCGCCCGTCGAACGGCGCGATCCTCGAGGTGATGGAACTGGTCCCGGCGCGCTGAACGGCTGGTGCCCGCGCGATTGTCGGTCGTCGGCATCATGCCAGGCGCAGGACCTGCCGACCTGCGGCCCCGGCAGTCCCTGGCCCGGCTGCTTCAGCGCAGCGCCAGCGCCGCCATCACCACCAGCCCGAGCCCGATGCGATACCAGCCGAAGGGCGTGAAGCCGATCCGCCCGATCACCGCCAGCACAGCGCGCACGGTGAAGAAGGCGACGATGAATGCCGCGACGAAGCCGACGCCGATCTGCCCGAAGGCGGTGAAGTCGATCTCGTGCCGCGCCTTGAACAGCGAATAGAAGGTCGCGGCGAACATCGTCGGGATCGCCAGCACGAAGGAGAATTCCGCCGCCGTGCGGCGTTCCACCCCGATCAGCAGCGCGGTGATGATCGTCGCACCCGAGCGCGAGGTGCCCGGGATCATCGCCAGCGCCTGGCCGAAACCCACCAGCAGGGCGGCGAGCGGGCCGATCTCGGGCACCGAATGGATGGTGGGCTCGGGCCTGCGGCGTTCGATGACGATGATGGCGACGCCGCCCAGGATCAGCGCCGTGGCGACGACCCAGGGATTGAACAGCAATTCGGTGATGGTCTTGTGCAGCAGCGCGCCGATCACCGCCGCCGGCAGGAAGGCCAGCACGAGGTTGATGACGTAGAAGCGTTCCAGCCCCGGCCGCCACATCCCCTTGAGCAGGGAGACGATCAGGTCGCGATAGATCACCACCACGGCGAGGATGGCGCCGAGCTGGATCGAGATCTCGAAAGCCTTGCCCGGCGGGCCCTGGAAGCCGATCAACTCGCCCAGCAGGATCAGGTGGCCCGTCGAGGAGATCGGCAGGAACTCGGTCAGTCCCTCGACGATGCCCATGAACAGGGCGGAGAACAGGGAGCCGAAATCCATGGGGCGAATCCGTGCGGGACGTGGAGCGACCTTATGCCCTGGTCGCCGTGGCGTGAATCGGGCGGCGCGGATGAAAAGCGCGCCATGTCATCGCGGTGGGCGAAGGGCCGCCGCGATGGCGAAGGCCCGCCGGGGGCGTCCTGGCCGCGGAACCGCGCAGGCCAGGCCGGCGAAGCGGCGGCCCGCACCCTTGCTGGCGCGGGCCTGCCAGGCGACACGCCGGCAGGCACGGCCAAGGGGCGCCGCCCCCGGGCCGCCCTTCAGCCGCCGGTCAGCGCGCCGCGGCGGCGGGGAAGGCGAAGTTGTCGTACGAATTCTCCGCCACGCGGAACCACTGATACTGCTCATTGCGGTAGGGCATGTAGGCGTCGAGGATCTTCTTGAAGCGCGGATTGCGCCCCGCCGTCTCGGCATAGACCTCGTTCGAGGCATTCCAGGCCGCCTGCATGATGTCGCGCGGCCAGAAGCGCAGCTGCGCCCCGGCGGCCACCAGCCGGCGCAGCGCGATCGGGTTCAGGTGGTCGTAGCGCGCCATCATCTCGGAATCCTGCTCGTTGCAGGCGGTCTCGATGGCGGCCTTGTAGACGTCCGGCAGCGCCGCGTAGGCGGCCTTGTTGACCAGCAGGTGCAGCCGCGCGCCCGCCTCCCAGAAGCCCGGGGCGTAGTAGTTCTTGGCGACGCGAACGAAGCCGAGCTTCTCGTCGTCATGCGGGCCGACGAATTCCACGGCGTCGAGCGTGCCGCGTTCCAGCGAGGGGTAGATGTCGGCCGCGGCGACCTGCGTCGGCGCCGCGCCCAGCCGCTGGAACACCTGGCCCGCGAAGCCGGCGATGCGGAACTTCAGCCCCTGCAGCGCGGCAAGGTTCGGCACCTCGTTGCGGAACCAGCCACCCATCTGCGCGCCGGTGTCGCCGGCGGTGAAGGCCACGCAATTGTAGTCGTTGAACAGTTCGGCGCCGAGCTCCTTGCCGCCGCCATGCCGCCACCAGGCGGTGAACTGGCGCGACTTCAACCCGAAGGGCACCGCGGTGAAGAAGGCGAAGCTCGGGTCCTTGCCGACATAGTAGTAGGACGCCGTATGCGCGCATTCGACCGCGCCCGACTGCGCGGAATCCAGCGCGGCGAGCGGCGGGGCGATCTCGCCGCCGGGGAAGGCCTGGATGCGGAACTTGCCGTCGGTCAATTGGCCGACCCGCGTCGCGATGGCCTCGGCGGTGCCGAACAGCACATCGAGGTTGCGCGGGAAGGAGGAGGTGAGGCGCCAGCGCACCTCCGGCATCTGGGTCTGGGCCAGCGCAGGCGCCGCCAAGGGGATGGCGAGGGCGGCGGGGGCCGCGGCCCCCATCAGTGCTCGACGATTCATTGGGCCAGGTTCCTCCCGCAAGGTGGCGATGCGCCCGTCCCATAAGGGATTGCGGGCGCCTGGGAAAGCATCAGGCGGCGGCCGGCCGCGATTGTTCGGATGAAGGTGGCGCCGCACCGCGCAGCGCATAGGCGAGTTGCACCGCGCCCGCCACCAGCCCCATGCCGACGCCGAGCCTCCAGGCCAGCACGTAGTCCCCGTTCAGGTCGAACAGCACGCCGCCGCCGAAGGCGCCGATGAAGGAGCCGAACTGGTGCGACATGAAGGCCAGGCCCTGGATCATCGCCTGGAAGCGCAGGCCGAACATCTCGACCACCAGGCCCGAGACCAGCGGGGCCACGCCAAGCCACAGGAACCCCATGATGGCGGCGAAGACCATGGTCGAGGCCTCGCTCGGCGCCCAGGTGAAGTACAGCCCGAGCACCAGTGAGCGCACCAGGTAGATGCCGCCCAGCAGCGCCGCCTTGTTCCACCGCCCGCCGGCCCAGCCGAAGAACAGCGACCCCAGCACGTTGAACCCGCCGATCAGCCCCAGCGCCTTGGCCGAGAGCATCGGGTCCTGCCCGCACAGGATCAGGTAGGAGGGCAGGTGCGTGGTCAGGAACACCAGTTGCAGCCCGCAGACGAAATAGGCCGCGGTCATCACCAGGAAGGGCGTGTGCCGCGCGGCGCGGCCGAGTGCCACGGCCATGCGCGGTGCCTCCCCCGGTGCCAGCGGCGGCACCGGCACCTGGTCCACCCGCCCGGCGAACCAGGCCGCCGGCACCATCGCCAGGCCCAGGAGCAGGAACCCCCACACCCCGACCCGCCAGCCCCAGCCTTCCGCCAGCACCTGGCCGATCGGCGCGGCCAGCAGCGCGCCCACCGACCCCGCCGCCGAGACCATGCCGAGCACGCGTGGAACGCAACGCCGCCGGCACCGGCCGCGCCGCAACCGCCAGCGCCATGCCACTGCCGGTGCAAGCCAGCGCGATGCCGATCAGCACCCCGGCGCCGATCATCAGCGCGAGGGCGCCATGGGCCATCGCCATCACCGCGAGCCCCGCCAGGTAGGACAGCACGCCGGCCAGCAGCACCGGGCGGAACCCCCAGCGCGAGGCGGCGGCACCCGCGAAGGGTTGCAGCAGCCCCCAGCCGAGGTTCTGCACCGCGATCGCCAGGGTGAACTCGGCCACCGCGATGCCGATGTCCTGCGTCGCCGGCGCCATGAACAGGCCGAGGCTCTGCCGCAGCCCCATGGCGAGGGAGAGCATCACGCCGGCACCGAGCAGGATCGGCAGGCTCGGGCGAAGTTGCGCTTTCATGGACGGCATTGTCGCCCGCCGGGCGGTCGCAAGTCGAGGATTGCGGCCATGCTGGCCGGGAGCGTCACCATGCGCGATGCGCGACCCCGGCCCGCCCGCCGCTCAGGCAAAGCGGACGAGCACGACGAGTGCGACCAGCATCTGAGCGACGTTGAGCCGCACCGAGAGCCGATGGGCGCGGTCGAAGCCGGCCTTCGCGGCCGCGTCACCCGCCTGCGCCGCATCTGACAATGCGTTGATCCGCGGCATCTGTCCCTGGCGCAGCCAAACCGCCAGCCCCGCCACCATGGCGAGTGCCGCGGCATCGAACGGCCGCAGCGGCAACAGCGCAACCGCGCCGGCGGCGGCCGTGCCGATCACCCACAGATAGTAGAGCGGGAACATCGCGCGGATGAAGCGCCCGGCCCATTCGGGCGGCAGCCGGCTGAACGCCACCGGCGCGACGCAGGCCGCAAAGAAGGCCATGCCGCCGAACAGCATGGCGAGGCAAACCAGGGCAAGGCCAGTCAACAGGGTCATGCAGGCGAAGGTGGCCCCGCGGTCCGCCCGCGCAACCCGCCTGTCACGCCGGCAGCGGGTACTTGTCGAGATAGGGCTGGTAGTCGGGCTCCACCCGGATATCGAGCGACGCCAGCACCCGCACCACGGCGCAGTAGAAGGAGATGACCAGCACCAGGTCGACCAGGCGCTCATTGTCGAAATGGGCGCGCAGCGCCTCGAAGGTCGGCTCGGCCACGCCGGGCCCGGCATAGGCCTCGCGCGCCGCCTGCAACACCAGTTTCGCCAGCGGGTCGAGGGTGCTGTCCTGCCCTGCGGTCTCGGCGATCAGGGCGCGGATGTCGTCGTCGGTGACGCCGAAATCGTAGCCGATCTTCACATGGTGCGACCATTCATAGGCCGAGCGCGCCAGCCACCCCACCTGCAGGATCGCCATCTCCCGCAGCCGCGGGTCGAGCACCGACTTGAACCGGATGAACTGCCCGAGCCCCGAGAAGGCGCGCGCCGCATTCGGGCTGTTGGTCAGCGCGCGATGCAGCGCGATGTTGCGCTTGAGAAGGTCGCGGTCGGCTTCCTTCAGCATGTCGACGGTCATGTCGGGTACGCGCGCCATGGTGTGTTCCCCCTCGGTTGCGGGGGAAGGCTACACGCGCCGCGCGCCGTGCGAAGCCCCCGCCCGTTGCTGGCTGACGCGGTGCAGCGCCGCGCGGTCCGGCACATCGACGCGCCGCCCATGCAGGCGCAACAGCCCCGCCGCCTCCAGCCCGTGCAGCGCGCGCGACAGGCTTTCCGGCGTCATGCCCAGCCGCGCGGCGATGGCGCCGCGCGGTTCCGGGATCTCGACCGCGCCGCGCTGCGCGGGCAGCCGGTGCAGCAGGAAGCGCGCCGCGCGCTGCGTCGCGTCGCGCGTCTTGAGGTCCACCACCTGGTCCATCATCAGCCGCCACTGCCGCGCCACCTGCCCCATCGCGGCGCGCATCAATTCGGCATCGCCCGCGGCGGCGGCGCGGAACGCCTCGGCCGGGATGGCCAGCAGCCGGCAGGGCGCGAGCGCAACCGCCGACACCGGATGCGGCACCTGCAGCAGCACGGCGGCGACCGACAGCGCATCCCCGGCGGAGATGATCTCGACCATCGTCGCGGCCGCGCCCTCCTCGGCGGTGCTGAGCCCGACGGAACCCTGCAGCAGGATCAGCAGGCGGTCCGCCCGCGAATCCTGGGTCAGGATCGCGGCGCCGCGCGGCAGCGTGACCACCGAGGCGCAGGACAGCAGGCTCGCGCGGGTCTCCGGGCTCGCCGCGGCCAGCAGGGGGCCGGCTACCTTCACGCCGGAGGTCGCGCGTATCGCCGACATCATGCTGCATCCCACATGCGGGGGATGATCGCAGCGGCACCGAACCACGGGATTGATTCAGATCAACGGGGCGGAAGGTTCGTGGGTCGGCGCCCGCCAAGGTGGTGCCGGCGACGCGGCCCGAGGCCGTTCGGGGCGATCCCTGGCCACCAGGCCGCGGCACCGGCCGGCCCGCGACGGGTCCGGCCCGCGCTCCGCATCCCGGCCGGCCGGGCCATGGCCGCGGCGCCTGCCGCGCGCGGCCGCGGGCGTCAGCCCTTCACCGCGTAGCCTTCCTCCTCCACCGCCATCGAGACGATGGTGCGCGGCAGGATGGTCTCGGTCTTCACGGTGCCCTCGGCGAGATCGACGACGACCTTCGCGGTCGGGTCCTTGGCCTGGATCGCGGCCGTCACGGCCGTCACGCAATGGCCGCAGCTCATGCCCTCGACCTTGAGGGTGATGGTCGGGCTGTCGGTGGTCGCCATGGTGCTATTCCTTTCGTGCGAGGTCCTCGAGGATCGGGCAGTCGGGCCGATCGTCGCCGTGGCAATGGTCGGCGAGGTGACGCAGGCTCGCCGCCATGCTGCGCAGCGATTCTGCCTTGGTCTCCAGCGCCGTGACATGCGCCAGCGCAAGCCGTTTCACCTCGGCGCTGGCGCGCCCGCGGTCGCGCCACAAGGCCAGCAGGCGGCGCACATCCTCGAGCGGGAAGCCGAGGTCGCGCGCGTGGCGGATGAAGCGCAGCACCGCGACATCGCTGTCGCCATAGACGCGGTAGCCATTGTCGCTGCGCGCGGCGGCGATCAGGCCGATCGCTTCATAATGGCGCACCATCTTCGCCGAGATGCCCGACCGGGCCGCCGCCTGCCCGATGTTCACGACGCATCCCCCGCCGGCCGCCAGCGCGCCAGCAGCAGCGCGCTGGTCAGCACGCTGACCGAGGAGGCCGCCATGGCCGCCCCCGCCACCACCGGCGACAGCATCCCGAAGGCCGCCAGCGGCAGGCCGATGAGGTTGTAGCCGAAGGCCCAGGCCAGGTTGTGCCGGATCTTCGCCCGCGTGCGCCGCGCCACGTCGAGCGCCGCCGGCACCAGCGCCGGGTCGCCGCGCAGCAGCGTGATGCCGGCCGCCGCGATCGCCACATCCGTCCCGGTGCCCATCGCGATGCCGAGGTCGGCCTGCGCCAGCGCCGGCGCGTCGTTCACGCCATCGCCGACCATGGCGACGCGGTGGCCGGCCTTCTGCCAGGCCTCGACCCGCGCCGCCTTGCCATCCGGCAGCACGCCGGCGGCGACCTCGTCCAGGCCCAGCCGGCGCGCCACCGCCTCGGCCGCTTCGGCAATGTCGCCCGACAGCATCGCCGCGCGCACGCCCATCGCGCGCAGGCCGGCGATGGCGGCGGCCGCGCCTGGCTTCTCCGCATCCTCGAAGGCGAGCAACGCCAAGGCGCGGTCGCCCTCGATCAGCCAGGCCAGGCTGCGGCCCTGCGCGGCTTCGGCCAACGCCGCCTCGGCCAGCGGGCCGGCCTCGGCGCCGCGTTCGGCCAGCAGCCGCGGGCTGCCCAGCGCGACGTGGCGCCCGTCCACCACCCCTTCCACGCCACGACCGGGCAGGGCGCGGAAATCGGCGGCGGCACCGACCGGCCCACTTTCCGCCAGCACGGCGCGGGCGAGCGGATGCTCGCTGCCGGCCTGCAGCGCGGCAGCAAGGCGCAGCGCCGCATCCTCGGCCATGCCAGGTGCCGCATGCAGCGCGGCGAGGCGCGGCTTGCCCTCGGTCAGCGTGCCGGTCTTGTCGAAGGCGACCAGCGTCACCTCCCGCGCACGCTCGATCGCCTCGACGTCGCGCACCAGGATGCCGGCGCGCGCCGCCGCCCCGGTGCCGGCCATGATCGCCGCCGGCGTTGCCAGCCCCAGGGCACAGGGGCAGGCGATCACCAGGACGGAAACCGCCGTGATCACCGCGGTCTCGAGATCCGCCCCCGCCAGCAGCCAGCCCACCAGCGTCAGCGCCGCGATGGCGAGCACCACCGGCACGAAGATCGCGCTCACCCGGTCCACCAGTTTCTGCACCGGCGCGCGGGAGGCCTGGGCGGCGGCGACCATGGCCGCGACGCGGGCGAGCACCGTCTCCCCGCCCACCGCCGTGACCTCGACCACCAGCCGCCCGTCCAGCGCCACCGTGCCGGTCGAGACCGCGGCACCGGGGTCCTTCTCGACCGCGCGGCTCTCGCCGGTCAGCGCGCTTTCATCGACGCCGGCGCGGCCATCCCGCACCATGCCATCGGCGGGGATGCGCTCGCCGGGCCGGACCACGACCCGGTCGCCGACGGCCAGGGCCGCGGCGGGCACCTCCACCTCCTGCCCATCCTCGATCCGCCGCGCCATGCGCGGGGCAAGGTTGAGCAGGGCGCGGATCGCCGCCCCGGTCGCGCGCCGCGCCCGCGCCTCCAGCCATTTGCCGAGCAGGATGAAGAACACGACGACGGCGGCCGCCTCGAAATACAGGCCATGCGCATGCGCCGGCCCGTGGCGCAGCAGCAGGTACACCGACAGCGCCCAGGCGGCGCCGGTGCCGAGCGCGACCAACTGGTCCATGTTGCCGCTGCGCGCCCGCAGGGCGGACCAGCCGGCGCGCCAGAACCGCGCGCCGAGGCCGAAGGTCACCGGCGTCGCCAGCGCGAGTTGCCACCAGGCGCCCGGCATCCAGTCCCGCCCGAAGGCCATGCCCAGCATGCCCGCCAGGAAGGGTGCGGTCAGCGCGGCGGCGATCAGCAGGTCGCGCGCCTCCCGCGCCGCGCCGGTGTCGGCGCTGGCGGCTTCCTCGGACCCCAGCAGCCGGTAGCCGGCACGCGCCACCGCCGCGCCCAGCGCGGCTTCCTCGGTGCCCGCCACCACCCGCAGGTGGGCGCGCTCGGTCGCGAGGTTCACCGAGACCTCCAGCACCCCCGGCACGGCCGCCAGCGCGCGTTCCACCCGCCCGGCGCAGGACGCGCAGGTCATGCCGCCGATCGACAGGTCGAACACGGTCTCCGGCACGCGATACCCCGCCTTGGCGACCGCCATGCTCAGCGCGGCGCGGTCGGCCGTGCCGGTGACCTCGGCCTGGCCGCTGGCGGCGTTCACCTCGGCGGCGGCGACGCCGGGCACGGCGAGCAGCGCGCGCCGCACCCGCCCGGCGCAGGCGGCACAGGTCATGCCCTCGACAGGCAGGAAGGCGCGGGACGGGGCAAGTGGCGCTTCAGGCATGGGTCCACCTTTCGCCCGGGGAGATGGGTATTACCATCATGGGAAGGTCAAGCGGCACCCGCGACGGGACGGCGTGATTGACGCGGGCCCTCGCCTCGCCATCTTGTAGGCAGCAATGAAGCCTCCCTTCCTCCTGCCGCTGCTCGCCGGCGCGATGCTCGGCCTGGCCGCGCCGCGCGCGCAGGCGCAGGGCGAGCCGTTCCGCATCGTCAACCGCACGCCGGCCACGGCAACGGCGCTGCATGCCGTGCGCAGCGGGCGGCCGGACTGGGGCGGCAACCTGCTCAACCGCGGGCCGCTGGCGCCTGGCGCGCAATTCTCCCTGCGCCCGTCCGAGGGGGCCGGTTGCCGCCTTCGACCTGCGCATGGTGCTGCAGGACGGGCAGGAAGTGGTGCGCCGCAACGCCGACATCTGCACCGAGCGCACCGTCAGCCTGACGCTGCCGCCGGCCGCGCTGGCGCCGCGCGCCGGCGCCCGGCGTGGTGCCCGAGGGCAAGCCGCCCCCCGAGGGCACCCCCGCGCCGGCCGGCGCCGCCACGCCGCCCGGTGCGCGCGGCCCAACCCGCAGGCCCGCGCATCCTCGGGCACCGGCTTCGTCGTCGCCGCCGACCGGGTGATGACCAACCACCATGTCATCGAGAACTGCTCGCGCATCTTCGTCCGCACCGCCGACAACCGCACCCTGCCGGTGACGCAGCAGCCGGTGGCGGATGCGCGGCGCGACCTGGCGGTGCTGCGCGTGGCGGGCAATCCCGGCCCGGTGCTCGCCTTCCGCGCCAATCCGGTGCGGCGCGGGGAAAGCGTCGTGACCTACGGGTTCCCGCTCGCCGGGCTGCTGTCCTCGGGCCCGACGCTGACGACCGGGGAAGTGAGCGCCCTGGCCGGCCTGTCCGACAACCAGCAGCAGTTCCAGATCAGCGCGCCGGTGCAGCAGGGCAATTCGGGCGGGCCGCTGCTCGACCGGCAGGGCAATGTGACGGGCGTCATCGTCTCCAAGCTGAACGCGGCGCGCGTCGCGCAGCGCACCGGCGACATCCCGCAGAACGTGAACTTCGCGGTGAAGGGCAGCGAGGCGGTGGACTTCCTGCGCCGCAACGGCGTCACGCCGGTGATGCGCGAGAGCACGGGCGCCGAGCGCAACGCCGCCGAGATCGGCGAGCTGGTGCATCCGTCCACCGTGTTCATCCGCTGCGAGCGGTAGCCGCGCGACAGTCTCGGTTCGGATTTCACCGCGGCTGGAACGGCCAGCGTCCACCCAGGGTCATGACACCTGCGCCAGCCGGATCGACGCGCGGGCATTGCCCCGAGGGCTGCTGGCAGGAAGCCATCAGCCCGTGTTTCCAGTGATCCGCCGGTCCGCTTCGCTCGCCGGAAATGCAGCGAATGTCGCGGGCAGCACCCTACGCGACGGCCAGCCGCTCCGCCGCTTCCGCATGGTCGGCGAGATGCGCCTCCGCCCGGTGTTCCTCGAGATAGGTCGCGAAATCGGTGAAGGAGGCGCGCGCCTGGTCCGGCGGCAGCGCGCCCGTCGCCTGCCAGAAGCGCAGCAGCAGCAGCCAGGTCGCGGCGACATCCGTCTCGCAATATTCGGCGACCTCGGCGCCGCGGCCGGCGGCCATGGCCGGTTCCACCTCGGACCCATGCATGCCGGCCTTGGCGGTCAGGCCGAGCAGCGCGCAGGCCTCCGTCAGGGATGGCATGGGGGAGGCGCGGAAGCCCGACAGCCGGTCGGCCAGGTCGATATGATCCTTGCCATAGCGATAGCCGTAGTCCCGCCCATTGCCGCCATGCAGGGAAGGCATCGCCACCCCGGTCGCGATGGCGCGGTAGCGCAGCACCGGCAGGTCGAAGCCGGAGGTGTTGAAACCGGCCAGCATCGGTGCCGGGCGCTGCGCCAGGGTGCGCTCGAACAGGCGAGGATCTCGGGCTCGCTGGTTTCGCCCACATGGCGCGCGGCGAGCCGGCGGGTGCGCCAGGGGCCTTCCGCTCCTCGCGCTCCGCGACCAGCAGGGCGAGGCAGGCGATCGCGTGCAGCGGCGGCTTCAGGAAGGCGGTGGCGGGGTCCTGCCCCTCCCGCGCATAGCGCGCGCCGAGCCGCGTGCGCAGCGCGGCATCGTCCAGCCCTTCGGCCTCCTCGCCCAGCATGGCGCGGCCGGCGGCGAGGTCGGGCACGGTCTCGATGTCGAAGACGACGACGCGCTGCATGGGGGCCATGCTGCCCGTGCTACCGCGGCTGGCGCAACAGCAGCGCCGCCAGCACGCCGGCGAGCGCGGCCGTCGCCAGCCAGAAGCCGCCGAGTGCCGTCTGCGTGCCGAAGGCATCGACGGCAAGCCCGGTCAACAGCGGCGGCACGCAGAAGCCGGCATGGGCGACCAGGAACACCCCGGCGGCGGCGCGGGCGCGGTCCTCGCCCGGCGCGGCTTCCGAGGCGGCGGCCAGCGCGCCGACGAACAGGAAGCCATAGGCCGCGCTGCCGACCAGCGCCGCCGCCCAGCAGCAGCAGCGGCAGCGAGGCATCGAGCGTGCCGAGAATGACCAGCCCCGCCCCCGCCACCAGCACCGGCAGCCCGAGCAGCGACATCCGCCGCGCCGGCAGCCGGCCGACCACCTGCTGCATCGCCGTGCCGATCAGGATCATGAAGCAGACGGCAAGCGGCCCCAGCCGCGGATAGCCCTGCCGCGGCCAGCGCCGCCGGCACCGAGCTCAGCGTCACCCCCGTCACGCCCCAGGCGGCGAACATGCCGAAGGTGGTGGTGACGGTGCCGCGCGGAAAGGCCGGCAGGCGCAGCCAGGCGACCCGGACGCGTGGCGGCGCCGGTCCGGCAGGCGCGCCACCACCACCGTCAGCACCGCGACGGCGGCGATGTGCAGCCAGAAGGTGACCGGCGGTTCCGCATTCGCCGAGCAGCCACATCGCCATCAGGGTGGACAGCACGCCCGACCCGAACGACCCGGCGGTGGCGAAGGCCATGACGCGGGCGGCGAGGCGCCCGGCCTCCGGCCCGCCGGCGAGTTCCGCCGCCCAGGCGGTGGCGCCGCCGGCCACCAGCCCGATCGCCAGCCCCTGCAGCATCCTGCGCGAGGGCCAGCGCCGGAAGGCCTGGCGCGACCGTCAGGGCCGTGGTGGCCAGGCCGGCGAAGACCAGCGCGGCGAGCACGCAGGCCCGCCGGCCGATGCGGTCCGACAGGCCGCCGAGCAGCGGCGCGGTGACGATCAGCGTCGTCGCATAGGCGATGAAGGCAAGCGCCAGGCCGCCGGCACCGCCGCCGTCGCGCGCGGCATAGGTGGTGAACAGCGGCAGCGGCAGCGTGGTCGAGACGCCGATCACGAAGACGGCGGCGCCGATGGTGGCGACGCCGCCGCGGGCGGGGGCGGTCATCGGCAGGGTGTCGCGCCCATGGCTCGATCGCCCAAGGGCCAGGCCACCTGCTTGTCGGGCCGAGCAGCGGCCCGGGCGACCGGACAGCCTGCCGCGCCGTCGTGCCGGCCCGGCGCGGTTGCGTCGCCGAACCGCGCGCGGCGCGATGGGCCAGGGATCCGGCGCATCGGCCGTTGATGCGCGACCCGCCCCTGCCGTGCGGCGCGCCGCCGGCGACCGATGCGCGGCACCAGCCCCCGGCATTCCGATGCCCGCGGGCCTTTGGTGGCGGGGGCTGGACGGGTGACGCCCCTCCGGCCTTCGGGCGCCGGCCGGTGCCCTCACGCCGCCGCCTTGATGAAGGCCGCCGCGCGTTCGGCCACCAGCATCACCGCCGGCTGGATGTTCGGCGACGGGATCAGCGGGAAGGCCGAGGCATCCGCCACGCGCAAGCCCGCAATGCCGCGCAGCCGCAGTTCCGGGTCGAGCACCGCCATCGGGTCGCTGCCCATCTTCGCCGTGCCGCAGGGGTGGAAGACGGTCCCGGCCGTGGCGCGGATGTTCTCCAGCATCGCCTCGTCGCTCGTCGCCTCGGGGCCGGGGCGCAGTTCCGTCCTCGATCAGCGCGGCGAGCGGCGCCTGGGCGGCGACCCTGCGGCCGAGATGCGCGGCGCCGAGCATCACCCGCACGTCGTTCGGATGGTCGAGGTAGTTGGCGCGGATGCCGCGGCTTGTCGGCGGCATCGGGCGATTTCAGGAAGACCTCGCCGCGGCTGTCCGGGCGGCAGACGCCGTAGTTGAACATGAAGCCGGGGAAGTCGTGCAGGCCCTTCTCATAGGCGAAGGTCGAGAAGTTCACGAAGAGGAACTGGATCTCCGCTTCCTCCGCGCCGGGTGTCACGCGGGCGAAGGCATTGGCCTCCCCGGCGCCGATCGCCAGCGGGCCGGTGCGCGTGAGCAGGTAGTCGAGCCCCATCTTCGCCTGGCGCAGCGGCGATTGCATGATCTCGTTCAGCGTGCCGCAGGGCTTCGTGCGGTAGATGAACTTCGCGACCAGATGGTCCTGCAGGTTGCGCCCGACGCCGGGGCTGTGATGCACCACCGGGATGCCGAGCGCCTGCAGCGCCGCGCCATCGCCGATGCCCGACAGCATCAGCAATTTCGGCGTCTCGATCGCGCCGGCCGAGCAGACGATCTCGCGCGCCGCGCGGAAGGTGACGGGCTGGCCGTCCTGGCGCGCCTCGACGGCGACGGCGCGGCCGCCCTCGACGACGATGCGCGTGGCCAGCACGCCGGTCTCGACGCGCAGATTGCCGCGCGCCATGGCGGGGTGGAGATATTCCTTCGCGGTCGAGGACCGCCGGCCGCCATTGACGTTCAACTGCACCGGGCCGGCGCCGTCGATCGGGCTGCCGTCGTTCCAGTCGCGATTGCGCGGCAGGCCGGCGGCGACGCAGGCCTCGACGAAGGCGGCGGCGGCGGGCGCCATGCGGCGCGGCTCCCGCACATGGATCGCGCCTCCGGCGCCGCGCGCCGGGTCGGGTGCGCCGTCCCAATGTTCGATGCGGCGGAACACCGGCTCGACATCGGCGTAGGACCAGCCGCGCGCGCCCGCCTGCGCCCAGCGGTCGTAGTCGTGCGGGGAGCCGCGCAGGAACACCAGGCCATTCACGCTGCCGGAGCCGCCGAGCACCTTGCCGCGCGGCCAGTGGATGCGGCGGTCCTGGAGGTTCGGTTCCGCCTCGGTCTCATAGCGCCAGTCGTATTTGCCGCTGCCGTAGAGCTTGGCGTAGCCGGCCGGCAGGCTGATCCAGATGTCGCGGTCCGGCGGCCCGGCTTCGAGCAGCAGCACGCGGCAGCCGGGATCCTCCGACAGCCGCGCCGCGACGATGCAGCCGGCGGACCCGCCGCCGACCACGATGATGTCCGCCTCGGCCGTGGTGCTCATTCCTCAAGCCGCAGGTTCGTGCGGTTGACGTATTCGCGCCAGGCGGTCTGCTCGGTGGTGAAGAAGCTGCGCGCCGCCTCCACGGAATTGGCCGCGTCCCACGGGTCGAGCGCGGCGACCAGCAGCCTTTCGCGCAGCTGCGGGTCGGCGAGCGAATCGCGGATCGCCTTGTTGAGCTGCCCGGCCACCGCCGGGGTCATCGCCGGCGGGCCGATCACCGCGTACCAGTTCACCAGGTCGAAGCCTGGCACGCCGCTTTCCGCCAGCGTCGGGATCTCGGGGAAGGAGGGCGATCGCTGCGCCGAGGTCACCGCGATGCCGCGCACGCGGCCGCCGCGGATCTGCGCCGCGGCGGAAGCCAGCGCCGCGGTGCCCCAGGCGGTTTCCCCGCGCGCGATGCTTTCCACCATCTGCCCGCCCGAGCGGTAGGGCACGTTGGGGAAGCGGCCGCCGCGGCCGAGGCCGTTGACCAGCAGCTCCGCCGCGAAATGCGTGGCGTTGGCGACGCCGGAGGTGGCGAAGGGCAGCGTCTCCGGATCGGCGCTGCGCAGTTGCGCGACCATCTCCTGCGCCGTGCGCGCGGGGAAGTCGTTGCGGGTGATGATGACGTAGGGCGTGGTGCCGACCATCGCGACCTGGGTGAAGTCGGCCACCGGGTCATAGGGCGTGCCGCGCCGCAGCGCATGCGGCAGCAGCCCGTGGGAGGAACTTTCCGTCAGCATCAGCGTGTAGCCGTCGGCCGGTTGGCGGCGCAGCCAGTCCGAGGCGATGCGCCCTGCCGCGCCCGGGCGGTTCTCCACGACGATCCGGGCATCCGGTCCGAGGAAACCCTGCATGCGGTCGCCGACCAGCCGCGCGGCGATGTCGGTCGATCCGCCGGGCGCGTAGCCGCTGGCGAGGGTGATGGTGCGGGATGGAAAGCTCTGCGCCCGCACGGCGGGGGCGGCGAGCACGAGCGTGGCGGCAAGCAGATTCCGGCGATTCACCTTGGCGTTTCCCTGTTGGTTCCGTTGATGCCGGCAGGGAAGCGCCGAACCGGGCGCAACACAAGCCGCCCGTCAGCCCGCTGCGCCACCGGCCAGCAGATTGACCGCCAGGCCGATGATCGACGCGTTGAAGACGAAGGCGGCCAGCCCGTGGGCCAGCACCAGCCGCCGCATCGCGGGCGAGCTTGTGGTGACATCCGAGACCTGCGCCGTCATGCCGATGGTGAAGCTGAAATAGAGGAACTCCGCCCAGTCCGGCCGCTTGCCGCCGGGGAAGTCGATGCCGCCTTCGGCAAGCCAGTAGGCGTGCGCGTATTGCACGGCGAACAGCACATGCAGGTAGGTCCAGGACAGCGCGATGGTGCCGATGCCGAGCGCGACCGAATATCCGGCGCGCGCGCCGCCGCCGATCTCGGTGACCACGGCCAGCAGGGCGGCGAGCGCGGCGGCCAGCGTGGTGCCGATGATCGCCCAGCTGCTTTCCGTGAGTTGGGCCGCGTGGCGGCGCATCTGCTCGCGCGGCGTGACGACGAGGGCGCGCAGCAGCAGCGCCGCATGTGTCGCCGCCCCGGCACACCAGCCGAACAGGATGGCGGCGCGCAACGGCAGGTCGGCGAACAGCGCGGCCACGCCGCCGACCGCGAGCAGCACCACGAGCGCCAGCAGCAGCGTCGGCCGCTGGCGCAGGTGCAGCCGCATCAGGCCGCCAGGGCGCGGGCGAAGACCGCCGGGTCGGCATTGCCGCCGCTGATGACCACGCCGATCACGCCACCCTTCGCCGCGACCTTGCCGGCGAGCACGGCGGCCAGCGCGACCGCGCCGCCCGGCTCGGCGACGATCTTGAGGTGCTCGAAGGCGAAGCGCATGGCGCGGAACACCTCCGCCTCGGTCACCACCACGCCGCCGGCGAGGTGGCGGTGATTGATCGGGAAGGTCAGCGCACCGGGCTGCTTCGACAGCAGCGCGTCGCACAGCCCGCTGCCCGGCGTCTCGTTCGGCACCCGGCGGCCGGCTTCGAGCGAGCGCCTGGTGTCGTCCCAGCCTTCCGGCTCGACGGCGAAGGCTTCCGCCTGCGGCGCCAGCGCTTCGAGCGCCAGCACGCAGCCGGCGGTCAGGCCGCCGCCACCGGTGCAGACGGCGAAGGCATCGAGGGCAAGGCCCAGTGCCGCCGCATCCTCGATGAGTTCCAGCGCGACGGTGCCCTGGCCGGCGATGACATGGGGGTGGTCGAAGGGCGGGATGATGGTGGCGCCGCGCTCGGCGGCGAGGGCTTCGGCCAGGGCCTCGCGATCGACGCCGTGGCGGTCATAGGCGATGATCTCGGCACCCCAGCGGCGCGTCGCATCCACCTTGATGGCCGGTGCGTCCAGGGGCATCGCGATGGTCGCCTTGATGCCCAGCATGTGCGCCGCCGCCGCGCAGCCCTGGCCGTGATTGCCCGAGGAATGGGTGACGATGCCGCCGCGGCGTGCCTCGGGCGCGAGCAGCAACGCCGCATTGGTTGCGCCGCGCAGCTTGAAGGAACCGGTGCGCTGCAACGGCTCCGGCTTGACCAGCACGGTCGCGCCGGTGAGCTGGTCGAGCAGCGGGTGCCGCAGCAGCGGCGTGTGCACGACACGCCCGGCGAGCCGCGCGGCGGCGGCGCGGACATCCTCGAAGTTCGGAAGCGTTTCGTTCATGCCATCATCCTCGGTGACAGGCGGCTCGGGCCATGGCGGTCGCGACGCGCTCGGCCGGCATCGTGGGCGCCGATCGCTGCGACCTGGACAGCATGCCGGTCCATCGCGAGGAAGCCTGCGCCGGGCATTCGACCGGGGCAAGCGGCGGAATCAGGTGCCGATGCGATCCTTCAGCCATTGCGCCGGACGGCCCATCGACCGCCCGGCGGCCGACGTCGGCAGGGTGGGCAAGATGTGCCTGCAGGGATGTGCGGGAGAGCGGAATGCGCCGTCGGGCGCGGCTCCTGACAAACACTTAAGGGTCGTAAGTGGTTGCCATGCGTGATTTGACACGACTAACTTGCAGCAACCGACAAGCGGGCCCGTCATTGAGGTCCGCCCCGGGGAGAGAACGGAAGGGAAAGCATGTCCAACAACGGGATCACCCGGCGCAATATCGTGCGTAACGGGGCTGGCGTCGTCGCTGCAGGGGTGCTTGGCGCCGCCCATGGTGCATGCGCAGGGAACCGGCGGCACCGTTGAAGTGCGGCTTCTGGGACCATTGGGTTCCGGCCGGCAATGGCGCGATGCGCGACCTGTGCGAGGAATGGGGCGACGGCAACCGCGTCGAGGTCGAGGTCGACTTCATCACCTCGGTCGGCAACCAGAACCTGCTGACCATCGCGGCGCAGGCGCAGTCGCGCTAGCGGCCACGACATGCTGTCCTTCCCGACCTGGGAACCGGCTGCGAAGCATGAGCTGCTGGAGCCCATGGACGACGTCATGGGCGGCTGACCGCAGAAGTACGGTGCCGTCACGCCGGCGGCCGAATACCTCGGCAAGGTGGGCGGCAAGTGGGTCGCCGTCCCGGCGGTTTCCGGCACGCAGATGAAGCCGGCCTGCACGCGCTTCGACCTGCTTCAGCAGCATGCCGGGATCGACATGCCGCGCGATGTGGCCGGCGAAGGACGAGCGCGGCCCCGGCGCCGATGGCTGGACCTGGGAGGCCTTCGCGGTCGCGGCCGAGAAGTGCCACGCGGCCGGCGTTCCTTCGGCCTGCCGATGGGTTCCTTCACCGACGCGGTGGACTGGGTCGGCGCGCTGATGACCGCCTACGGCGCCTTCATGATGGACGCGCGCGGCAATCGCGACCATGCGCAACAACGCGAAGCTGCGCCAGGCCGTCGAGATGCTGGTGCGCATCTCCCGCGCCCTGCCCGACGATGTCTGGGCCTGGGACGACGCGTCGAACAACCGCTGCGCTGATCTCGGGCCGCTCGGCGCTGATCTTCAACCCGCCATCGGCCTGGGCGGTGGCGAAGCGCGACCAGCCGCAGGTCGCCGAGAAGTGCTGGACGGTGACCACGCCGTCGGGGCCGGAAGGCCGGTTCGTCGGCTACCTGCCGTATTTCTGGGGCATCTGGTGCTTCAGCCGCGATGAAGCCGGCGGCGAAGGGGCTGATCGAGTTCCTGTCCGAGCGGTCCTCGGCGGAAAAGCAGACCACCACCAGCAGCGGCTACGACATCCCGCCCTTCATCTCGATGAACGACTTCAGCATCTGGGCAGACCGAAGGCCCGCCGGTCGGCACCGTCTACAACTACCCGATCAAGCCGCATCATCAGGCGCGGACGTCGGTCGCGATGGCCCCGGCGCCGGCGGAGTTCGCCGTGCAGGCCTACCAGCAGGCGCTGAACACCAAGATGATCGCGCGCATCGTCAAGGGCGGCGAGACGATCGACCAGTCGATGGGCTGGCTCGAGCGCGAGCTGACCACGATCAAGCGCGGCGGCTGATCGCCGTCACCGGGCGGGCGGCCCTTGTGGCCGTCCGCCCCCGATTTCCTGAGAGGAGAACGCGATGGCCGCGGATGGCAACATTGCCGCCGTATCGCCGCATGCGGTAGGCGACGACAAGGTCAACTCGCTGCAGCGCTTCGCGCGGAGGCGCTCGACCATCGCCTTCGTGATGACGCTGCCGCTGCTCGTCGTCGTGGTGGGCCTGGTGGCCTATCCCGGCGGCCTATCGGCATGTACCTGTCGACTGCTGAACCGGCGCATGACCGCATTCGCGGGCTTCCTGAACTTCGAGATCCTGCTGCAGTCCGAAACCTTCTGGATGGTGGTCTGGCAGTCCTGCATCTTCGCCATCACCGCGGTGCTGCTGAAGGCGTTGATCGGCTTCTGGCTGGCGCACATGCTGCACCACATCCCGACCAAGGGGCAGCGCAAGTGGCGCGGCATGCTGCTGGTGCCCGTGGGTGATCCCGCCGGCGCTCTCCACGCTCGGCTGGTGGTGGATGTTCGATCCTTCCTATTCCTCGCTGAACTGGATCCTGGACGCCTTCGGCGGCCCGACGATCCCGTGGCTGGGCGAGCAGTGGTGGGCGCGCGCCTCCGTCATCATCGTCAACGTGTGGTACGGCGCGCCGTTCTTCATGATCATGTACCTGGCGGCGCTGAAGTCGGTGCCCGAGCAGCTGTACGAAGCGGCGGCGATCGACGGCGCCACCGTCATGGCAGCGGCTGCGCTACGTCACGCTGCCGATGATGGCGAACATCATCTCCATCACCGTGCTGTTCAGCCTGATCGTCACCTTCGCGAACTACGACATCGTCCGCGTGCTGACCAATGGCGGGCCGCGCGACCTGACGCATGTCTTCGCGTCCTACGCCTTCCTGGTCGGCATCCTGTCGGGCAACATCCCGCGCGGTGCCGCGGTCAGCCTGTTCATGTTCCCGATCCTCGCGGTCTGCGCCTTCTTCGTGCTGCGCGGCGTGACACGACGCAACAAGGAGCAGATGTGAATGTCGGCACGGCAGCGCGACCCGCGACACACCGGGCATCTACCACAAGGCCGGCAGCCTTCACGCCGAGCGGCGATGGGCGCTCTGGACGGCGTATATCTCGCTCATCGTGGCGTCCATCATCTTCCTGGCGCCGCCGGTCTACATGCTGTTGACCAGCCTCAAGACCAATGCGGAGATCGCCGACCTCACGCTGAACCCCTGGTTCATCCGCGAGCCGACGCTCGAGCACTACTGATGCGATCCTCGGCAACCCGACCTTCGTGCGCTTCTTCGTCAACAGCGCGATCGTCACCGATCTCGGTCGTCGCGCTGACGCATGGTCGATCTCGATCCTGGCCGCCTTCGCACTGTCGCGGATGCGGTTCTGGGGCAGCCAGGTGCTGGCGACCGGCGTGTTCCTGACCTACCTGGTGCCGGACACGCTGCTGTTCATCCCGCTGTACCAGATCGTCGGCGGGCTGGGCCTGCTGAACTCCATCTGGGGGCTGGTGCTGGTCTACCCGACGCTCGACGGTGCCGTTCTGCACCTGGATCATGATCGGCTACTTCGCCTCGATCCCGAAGGAACTGGACGAGGCGGCGCTGATCGACGGTGCCAACTGGATCGCAGATGCTGATGAAGATCTTCATCCCGGTGGCGATGCCCGGAATCATCGCGGCGACCATCTTCGCCTTCACGGTGTCCTGGGCCGCCTTCGTCTATCCGCACGGCCTTCGTCACCACGCCGGACCAGATGCCGCTGACCATCGGCGTCGTCTCGCAGCTGGTGCGCGGCGATACCTTCGCCTGGGGGCAGATCATGGCCGGCGGCGCTGATGGCGGCGCTGCCGCCGGTCATCATCTACGCCTTCCTCATGGATTACTACATTGCCGGGCTGACCGCCGGCGCCACCAAGGGTTAGCCGCCCGATCGCCGGCGCGCCGCAGGGTGCGACGGCGTGAATCGGCCGGTTTGAACAAAAGGACCACACATGGCCCAGGTTTCGCTCCGTAAGATCATCAAGGCCTATGAAGGCGGCGTGCAGGCGGTCAAGGGGATCGACCTCGACATCGAGGACCACGAGTTCGTCGTCCTGGTCGGCCCGTCCGGCTGCGGCAAGTCGACGACGCTGCGCATGATCGCGGGTCTCGAGGAGATCACCGGCGGCGACATCTCGATCGGCGGCACCGTCGTCAACGACATCCCGCCGCGCGACCGCGACATCGCCATGGTGTTCCAGAACTACGCGCTCTATCCGCACATGATCGGTCTACGACAACATGGCCTTCGGCCTGAAGCTGCGGAAATTCCCGAAGGCCGAGATCGAGCAGCCGCGTGAACGAACGCGGCCGAGATCCTCGACATCGCGCCGCTGCTCGACCGCAAGCCGAAGGCCCTGTCGGGCGGCCAGCGCCAGCGCGTCGCGATGGGCCGCGCCATCGTGCGCGAACCCGAAGGTGTTCCTGTTCGACGAACCGCTGTCGAACCTCGACGCCAAGCTGCGCGTGCAGATGCGCACCGAGATCAAGAAGCTCCACCAGACGCGTCAAGACCACGACCGATCTACGTCACGCACGACCAGGTCGAGGCGATGACGCTGGCCGACCGCGTGGTGGTGATGAACCACGGCGTCATCGAGCAGGTCGGCCCGCCGCAGGAACTCTACCACAACCCGGCGACACGCTTCGTCGCCGGCTTCATCGGCAGCCCGGCGATGAACTTCATCCCCGCGCGGCTCGAGGAAGCATCCGGCGCGCTGCGTCTCACGCTGTCCAACGGCCAGACGCTCGAGGTGCCGGAAGCCCGCACCGCACGCTATCGCGCGCATGCCGGCAAGGCGGTGCTGTTCGGCATCCGCCCCGAGCACCTGACCGACGACAAGCCGACCGACAAGACCAACCCGGCGCCGGTGACGCTGACGCCGGAAGTCATCGAGCCGATGGGCATGGAGACGCTCGCGCATTTCAAGCTGGACGGGGCGGAACTGTCCGCGCGGCTGGATCCGGCGACGCCGGCGGCGGTGGGCGAGCCATTGCGGCTGATCGCGCATATGGATCAGATGCACCTCATCGACCCTTCAAACGACAAGGTGCTCTGACCATGCAGCGTCTCGCGGGAAAGTCCGCCTGGGTAACCGGGGCGGGCAGCGGAATCGGCCGCGCCATCGCCATCGCCTTCGCCGCCGAAGGTGCCAAGGTCGCGCTGACCGGCCGGCGCACCGCGCCGCTCGAGGAGACGGCGGCGATGATCGGCGGCGGTGCCGTCATCGTTCCTGCCGACCTGACCGACGACAAGCAGGTCGCCGCGGCGCTGGCCAAGGTGGAATCGACGATCGGCGGCCCCGACATCCTGGTGAACAATGCCGGGGTGAACCTGCCGAAGCGCTACATGCACCAGCTGACGCCGGAGGCGATCCGCACGCTGGTGGACGGCAACCTGACCGCGCCATTCATGACCTCGGTTGCCGTGCTGCCGGGGATGCGCAAGCGCGGCGGCGGGCATCTGATCCAGATCGCCTCGATGGCGGGCAAGGGCATCTCCTTCCTGTCGGGGCCCGGCTACACGGCGGCGAAGCATGGCTTCGTGGCGCTGTCGCAGTCGATCAACCAGGAGAACGGGATCCACAACATCCGTTCCTGCTGCATCTGCCCCGGCGAAGTCGCGACCGACATCCTCAAGAACCGCCCCGAGCCGGTGCCTGCCGAGGACATCGAGCGGCTGCTGCAGCCCGAGGACATTGCCGCCATGGCGCTGTTCGTCGCCACCATGCCGCCGCGGGCCAACATCACCGAGATGCTGGTGACGCCGACCTACATGCGCCTGCTTGCCCCGCAGGCGAAGAAGGTCGCCGCGATGTGACGCGAAGGCCGGGGAACAGAACCTTCCCCGCCACGCCCCCTCCACTCCTGTCTCTCGGCGCCGTCTGCCGCTGCCGATCTCCAACGGACAGAATATGGAGGGGGATCGGGGGGAGTTCGCTCCCCCGCGCTTTCTTCCTTCTCCAGGACCTTCCCCATGGACATGCAACACATCCCGGTTGACGCGCTGACCAAGCTGGTGCGCGACATCTTCCTTGCCGCCGGCTGCGACGCCGCGGAGTCCGGGCGCATCGCGACGCATCTGGTCGGCGCCAACCTTGCCGGCCATGACAGCCATGGCGTGGTGCGCGTGCCGCGCTACGTCGAATGGCTGGAAGCCGGCTTCGTGGTGAAGGGCCAGGATGCGGAGGTCGTCACCGATGGCGGATCCTTCGCCGTGCTGGACGGCAAATGGGGCTTCGGCCAGACCGTGGCGCCGCAGGCGGTGGCCCTGGGCATCGAACGCGCGCAGCAGAACGGCGTTTGCATCACGGCGTTGCGCAATGCCGGGCATATCGGCCGCGTCGGCGACTATGCCGAGCAGGCGATCGCGGCGGGGCTGATCTCCATCCACTTCGTCAACGTCGCCGGCAGCGTCCTGGTCGCCCCCTTCGGCGGCGTGGAGCGGCGCTTCTCGACCAACCCGGTCGCCATCGGCGTGCCGCTGCCAGGCAGGCCGCTGGTGCTTGATTTCGCCACCGCGCTGGTGGCGGAAGGCAAGGTGCTGGTGGCGTCGAGCGGCGGCAAGAAGCTGCCGGAAGGCGCGCTGATCGAGCCCGACGGAACGTTGTCGACCGATCCGCACACGCTGTACGGCCCCTATGACGCGGTCGGGCCGCGCAACCCGTCGAACGGTGCGGGCGCGATCCGCGCCTTCGGCGAGCACAAGGGCTCCGGCCTCGCCTTCATGTGCGAGATGCTGGCCGGCTGCCTGACCGCCGGCGGCACCTCGGGCCCGATCAAGGATCGCGGGCGGATCGCCAACGGCATGCTGTCGATCTTCCTCTCGCCGAAGCATTTCGGGACTCAGGCGGAATTCGAGCGCATGGGCCTCGTCTATGCCGACTGGATCTCGGCCTGCCGGCCGGCGGATGCGGCGGCCCCTGTGCTGCTGCCTGGTGAACCCGAGGCGCAGCGCCGTACCGATCGCACCGCACATGGCGTTCCGCTGCCGCCGGATACCTGGTCGAACATCCTCGCCACGGCGACGCGGCTCGGGGTGAAGAGCCCCGTCTAGAGCCGATCCCGATCAGGTGGAATCACCTGATCGGGTCAAGATGCCCGCGAAAACAACGGACCAGGGACGTTTCCGCGAGCCAAGGCGAACGGAAACGGCTCTGGCATCCTGCTGCCGGAGCGCGCGACGGCGCTGCACGAGCATGGTGCGGCCACAAGGGTTTGCGCGGCATCCTCCAGCGCCTTGCCCGGCGAGCCTCCCCACGCGCCCGGATGACCTCATCTGGCGGCGACATGCTCTATCGCTGGGCGAGGAAGGCCCGCAGCGCGGCGATCTCCGCCTCGGAGGCCGTGTCGGCCAGGCGCGAATAGAACGCCGCAGCACCATGGTAGATGGCGGCGGCGGCTTCGTCCTCATGGACGAAATCGGCGATCTCCTCCATCTCGCCGGCCCAGCGATAGGCCTTGTCGAACATGCCTGGCACCATGCGCGCGAACCAGGCCGACAGCGCCGGCTGGCTCGCCGCGAGTTCCGCCCGCAACGCGTCGGCGGCGCCGGCGCGCGTCGCCGCCAGCATCATCGCCGAACCGATCGCGACGAGGCCCTTGGTGATGCCGGCATAGGACATCTTCAGCGCCGAGGCCGCGCCGATCGGTCCCTCCACCACGCGCAGGTCGAGCCCCCGACCGGCCAGCAGCGCCACGAAGCCCGCGGCCTGCGGGCCGGAGGCGTAGATCACCGGTCCTGCATAGCCCTCGCGCGGCGGGCCGCCGATGATCCCGGCATCGGCAACGCGCAGCCCGTAGGTGCCGAGCAGCGTCGCGACATGCCGCATCGTCGTCGGGCTGACGGCATTGCAGTCGACATAGAGCGGCGGCGGCGGGCGCTGCCGCGAACAGCGGCGCGAGGCGTTCCGCCGTCGCCAATGCCTCGGCCGGCGGCAGGATCGACAGGAAGGCGTCGGCCTCGACGAGGCCGGCTTCCGGCACCGCCTGCATGCCCGCCCCCGACGCGCGCGCCGCGCTGGCGGGGCTGCGGCCCTCGACGCAGGTCAGGACACGCACGCCGTGGGCGGAAAGCCGCGCCGCGACACCCGCCCCCATGGCGCCCTGCGCGAGTATGGCAATCACCGGATCCCGCATCGTCGTCATCTCCAGATCGATCGTTGATGCAGCCTGGACGTGCCGTGCGATGCTGCCAATCCCGCGCGCAGTTTGCCGCTGCCGCGTGGCGGGGCTAGCCTTCGCGGACCGGGGCCTCGACGCTCCGGGGGGAAGGAAGTGTCCGTGGCCGCGACGTGCCCCGCCATGCGGCGGTGCCCGACCGGGCGCCTGTCCTTTCCACTGCGCCAGGAAAGGAGATGACAGGCATGCCCACCATCCGACCCAGTGGCGGCGCGCTCGGCGCCAGCGTCACCGACATTGATCTGTCACGTCCCATGGGCGCCGCGGATTTCGCCACCATCCTGCGCGCCCTCGGCCACCATGGCGTGCTGTGCTTTCCGGGCCAGTTGCTGGAACCGCCGGCCCTGCGCGACTTCTCGCTGCGCTTCGGCTCGATCCAGACCTCGCTGACCGGCAAGTTCCAGGACCCGGCCATCCCCGAGGTCGGCATCCTGTCCAACATCGTCGAGAACGGCGAGCCGATCGGCCTCGGCGATGCGGGGCAGGACTGGCACACCGACATGTCCTATCGCGACACCATGGGCTTCGTGAACGTGCTGAACGCCCACAAGGTGCCGCGGCGCGACGGTCGCGTCCTGGGCAACACCGTCTTCGCCAACATGCATGCGGCCTATGACGAACTCGACCCGGCGCTGAAGGCGCGGCTGGCCACCGCCACCGCGACGCATGACTTCAACAAGTTCTGGGACATGATGGTCAAGCGCGGCAATGGCCGCCAGCCGCTCACGCCGGAACAGCGCGCCAAGCGGCCGCCATCCGTCCATCCGGTGTTCCTCACGCATCCGATCACCGGCAGGAAGGTGCTCTACTGCAACCCCGGCTACGCGGTGCGCATCAACGAACTCGATGAGGCCGAGAGCGACCGCGTGCTTGCCGCGCTGTTCGAGCACCAATTGCAGCCGCGCTTCCTGCACACCCATGTCTGGACCGAGGGCGACCTGCTGATCTGGGACAATATCGGCACGCTGCACAACGCCATCCCCGATTACGGACCGCACGAGCACCGCCTGATGAAGCGCTGCCAGGTGATGGCGGACAAGGTGTTCCAGCCCGGGTTCATCGCGCAGGCACTGGCCGCCTGATGCGCTGGATCCGCTTCACGGCCGAAGGCCGCACCGCCTATGGCATTCTCGAAGGCGACCGCATCGCGGAAGTCGCGGGCGACCCGTTCCGTGGCCACGAACCCACGCTCGCGCCGCCACGACCTCTCGGCCGTGAAGATCGAGGTGCCCGTCATCCCGCCCACCTTCTACGCGGCGGGGCTGAACTACGTCGAGCACGTCAAGGAAGGGGCGGCGCGGCGCGGCGAGATGCCCAACATTCCGGCCAAGCCCGACATGGGATACCGCGCCGCCAACGCGCTGATCGCCCATGGCGAGACGGTCGTCATCCCCGCCGATGCCACCGAGAAGGTGCACTACGAAGGCGAGATCGTCGCCGTCGTGGGCAAGAAGGCCAAGCACCTGAGCGAGGAGGACGCGCTCTCCTGCCTGCTCGGCTGGACCATCGGCAATGATGTCAGCGAACGCACCTGGCAGAAGGCCGACCGCACCTTCTGGCGGGCCAAGAACTCCGACACCTTCAAGCCGATGGGGCCATGGATCGAGACCGACCTCGACCTCGATGCCGCCGAGACCATCGTGCGGCTGAACGGGGAGATCCGCACGCGGTTCCACACCAACCACATGCTGTTCGGCGTGGCGAAGTTCATCGCCACCATGACGCGCAACATCACGCTGCATCCGGGCGACGTGATCTGGATGGGCACGGACGGCGTCTCGCCCGACCTCAGGCACGGGGATGTCGTGGACATCGAGATCACCGGCATCGGCCACCTGACCAACCCCTTCATCCGCGAAGGCGCCTGACACCGTGAATGTTCCGCATGAGCGCGTGCGCGCGCAGATCGAGGCCATCCTGCAATCCTGGGGCATGGCCCCGGACCTGCTCGCCACCACGGTCGAGGCCATGGTCGAGACCGACCTTCTCGGCGTGGACAGCCACGGCATCTCGATGCTGATGACCTATGAGAAGCGCTGGCGCGAAGGCACGCTGAAGCTGCAGGTGCATCCGCGCATCGAGAAGCAGACCGCCTGCACCGCGCTGGTCGATGGTGGCGCGGGGCTTGGCCACCCGGTCTCGGCCTTCGGCATGAACCTCGCTGTCGACATGGCGAAGGCGGCGGGCGTGGGCATCGTCGGCGTGCGCAACTCGCATCACTTCGGCGCCGCCGGCGTCTATGCGCGCATCGCCGCGCGGCGCGGCGCGATCGGCATGGTCACATCGGCGACGCGCGGCGTGACGATGGTGCCGACGCGCGGCGCCGCGCCGGTGCTCGGCACCAACCCGCTTGCCTTCGCGGCACCCGCCAGGCGCCACCCGCCCTTCGTGCTGGACATGGCGACGACGACGACCGCCGCGGGCAAGGTGAAGGTCTATGACCTCAATGACCGCCAGTTGCCGGCGGGATGGGTGCTCGATGCGAAGGGGCAGCCGGTCACCGACCCCAAGCGCGGCTTCGACATCGTCTTCAACGAACCGGAAGGCGGGCTCTCGCCGCTTGGCGGCACGGCGGAAATGGCCAGCGCCAAGGGCTATGGCCTGGCGATGATGGTCCACATCCTCGGCGGCACGCTGGTCGGCTCCTCCTTCTCGCCGATCCGCAACCGCACGCAGAAGCCGGGCGACCCTGACGACATCGGGCATTTCTTCATGGCGATCGACCCGGCCGCCTTCCGCCCGCCCGGCGCCTTCGAGGACGATCTCGATGACGTCATCGACGTGATGCACGCGACGCCGGCGGCCGATCCGGCCAAGCCGGTGCTGGTCGCCGGGGATCCGGAGGAGGCCGAGCGCCAGCGCCGCCTTCGCGACGGCATCCCCGTGCCGGCGTCGCTCGACGGCTTGATCCGGGGCATCTGCGAAAGGTCCGGGGCCGCCTATCTGCTTGCCTGAAGCAACAAGACAGGAATCGGGAGGACGGGACGATGAAGAAGACCCTGGCCGGCGCGATGGCGACCATCGCGCTGATCGCGACCGGCGCATCCGCGCAGACGCTGCGCATGGGCGTCGGCGCGCAGATCACCTCGATCGACCCGCACTACCACAACATCTCGCCGAACAATGCCTTCGCCTCGATGGTGTTCGACAACCTGATCGAGACCGACGCGCTCGCCCGCCTGGTGCCTCGCCTGGCGGAATCCTGGCGCCCGGTGGGCGAGGATGTCTGGGAGATCCGCCTGCGCCGCGGCGTGACCTTCCACAACGGCCAGGCATTCACGGCCGATGATGTCGCCTTCACCTTCGAGCGTATCCCGCAGGTGATGAACAGCCCGGGTTCCTTCCGCACCTACACCCAGGGCGTGACCTCGGTGGAGGTTGTCGATTCGCACACGCTCCGCCTGCACACGAGCGGGCCGTTTCCGCTGCTCGCCGTCAATCTCGCACAGGTGCCGATCCTGGACCGCGAGACCCACCAGGGGGCGGCGACGGAGGACTTCAATTCAGGCCGCGTGGCGATCGGCACCGGGCCGTTCCGCATGGTGACGCACCGGGCCGGCGACCGCATCCTGCTCGACCGCTATGACGGTTTCTGGGGCGACAAGCCGCAATGGCAGCATGTCGACTACCGCATGATCACAAACGACACGGGCCGCACGGCCGCGCTGCTGTCCGGTGATGTCGACATCATCGACCAGGTGCCGACCACCGACATGGAAAGGCTGCGCCGCGACCCGCATATCGTGATGACGGAGGTGGACAGCCTTCGCTTCATCTATTTCGCGATGGACCACATGCGCGACGGTCCTTCGCCCTTCATCACCGACAATGACGGGCGGCCGCTGCCGCGCAATCCGCTCAAGGACATCCGCGTCCGCCGCGCGCTGAACATGGCGATCGACCGCGCGGCCATCGTTGCCCGCGTCATGGAGGGCGTGGCGACGCCGACCACCCAGTTGATGCCCGAGGGTGCCTTCGGCTACGTGCCCGACCTGGTGCCGCCGCGCGCGGACGCCGACCAGGCGCGGCGGTTGCTGGCCGAGGCCGGCTATCCGAACGGCTTCCGCATCACCCTGCACGGCCCGAATGACCGCTACCCGAACGATGGCCGCATCGCCCAGGCGGTCGGGCAGATGTGGACGCGCATCGGCGTGCGCACGCAGGTCGAGGTCGCACCCTTCTCCTCCTTCGTCACGCGCGCCTCGCGGCAGGAATTCTCCGCCTTCCTGGTGTCGTGGGGCAGTTCGACCGGGGAGCCCTCCTCCGGCCTGCGCTCGGTCATCGCCACCTATGACCGCGCGCAGGGCACCGGTTCGGTCAATCGCGGCCGCTACTCCAACCCGCAATTCGACCAAACGCTGGCCCGCGCCATGCGCACGCTCGACGATGGGCAGCGCGAGGCGCTGATGCAGGAGGCGACGCGCATCGCCATCAACGATGTCGGCATCATGCCGGTGCATCTGCAGCGCAATGTGTGGGCGATGCGACAGGGCTTCCGGCACACGCCGCGGGTGGATGAGCGCAGCCGCGCGCAGGATGTCGAGCGGGCGACGCCCTGAAGCAGGGCTGCCGCCCCTCGCCCGTGCGAAGGCGGTGCCGGCGATGGCCGCCGGCCCGCCGGCGGCGGCCTGCCGGGTGGGCCTGCCCGGATCTGTCACGCGAATGCCATCCCCCCGGCTGCCGGGGTTGTGACAAGACCGGCTGACTCCTGGCACCCGGCCGCGCTATGACTGCCCGCGACCCCACGCCAGGAGACCGGACAGGATGAGCGAAACCGCCGTCACCGTGCAGCCCATGCGCTACCTCGACAAGGCGATGGGCGCGCTGCGCGACCTCGGCCTGCCGATGCCGACCGCCTCGGCCGAGGAAAGCCCGATCACCGGCCTGCTGTCGAAGATCATGGAGGTCGGACCAGGACCGCGTGACCCTGATCGCCCGGGTGCTGAACCAGGCCACCACCTTCAACGAGGTGGTGCGCGAACAGATCAAGGCGATGGAGGTCGGCGAGCGCTACCAGACCATCACCAACGCCTTCAATTCCATCCGGGACGATGCGCGCGGCATGGTTGCGCAGATGGAGGACGGCAAGATCTCCACCATGGAGCGGCTGTCCAACGTCTGGCAGAAGGCGACGCGCGGCGATATCGCCACCCGCTTCGACAAGATCCGCGACACCTATCTGGAAGTGTCGAAGGACACCAAGGAGAACATCGACCGCGAGCATTCCATCCTGGAGGCGTATCGCGACTTCCGCGGCGCGCTGAAGCAGGCCGAAGTGCTGGCGCTCGAAGTGCTCAAGACCGCCGAAGGCCGCCTCAACGTCGCCAAGGCGGCGACCGACACGGCCGTGAAGGCCGCCGAGGCGGCGGTGGCGATGGAGCCGGCCGAGCGCGCCCGGCTCGAACTCTCCCGCGACGAGGCGCTGCGCGTGCTGCAGGCCGAGGACGGCAAGTACCAGATCGCCAAGGACCTCGCCGACAACCTGACGGTTTCCTACAACACCTCCGAGGTCATCATGGCCCGGCTGGTGCAGACCACGACGGCGAAGGAACGCGTCTACCAGCAATCGGTCTCCTTCTTCTCGACCAATGAGGCGGTGCTGACCGCGCTCACCGCCTCCTTCACCGGCATGCATGGGCTGCACGAGAGCACCCGCGCGCTGGAGAGCATGAAGTCCGGCGTCAACCAGTCGCTGGAAGTGCTCGCCGAGATCGGCGGCAAGGTGCAGGAAGCCGCGCTGCGCGCCGGCTACGGCCCGACCATCCAGGCCGATGCGGTCAAGAAGCTGGTCGATTCCGTGGTGAACTACCAGGAGCGCTCGCTCGAGATCATCGACGAGATGCGCACCGCGGCGACCCAGAACAGCGACGAGATCCGCCGCTCGGTCGAGGAGGCGAAGCAGCGCATGGCGAAGCTGACGCAACGCGCCACCGCGGTCGTCGCCGCGAATGCCTGAACCAGCCGCGCGGGCGCCCGCGCTCGACGAGACGATGATGGCGATGGATGTGGTGGACACGATCCGCCACGCCGATCGCCTGGTCGAGCGCGAGCTGGGTGGCGAGGAACGCCAGCAGCGGCTGCGCGAACGCCTGCGCGAGATCTACCAGTCGCAGGGCATCGAGGTCTCCGACCACGTGCTCGACCAGGGCATCACCGCGCTGGAGGAGAAGCGCTTCGCCTACACGCCGAAGGGCGAGGGCTGGAAGCGCAGCCTGGCGACCGCCTGGGCGACGCGGTCCCGCTGGGGGCGCTACGCGCTGGCGGGGCTCGGCGTGCTGCGTGGTCGGCTGGGGCGCCTGGCATTTCACCGTCGTCGCGCCGCGCCAGCGCGAGGCGGCGGCGATCGCGCAGGAACTCAGCACTGGCCTGCCGCGGGCGCTGCGCGCCGAGCACGACCGCGTTCTGGCCGGCACGCAGGATGCCACCGCCCGCGCCGATGCGGCGCGGCTGCTCGCGGAAGGCGAGGCCGCCGCCCGCGCCGGCAACCTGCCGGAAGCCCGCGCGCGCCAGGTGGCGCTGAACGACCTCGCCGCGCGGCTGGCCGCCGCCTACAGCGTGCGCATCGTCAACCGGCCGGGCGAACCCTCGGCGATCTGGCGCGTGCCGGCCGCCAATCCGCGCGCGCGCAACTACTACCTGATCGTCGAGGCGATCGACCGCGACGGCCGCCCGGTGGAGGTGCCGATCACCAGCGAGGAGGATGGCCGCACCGCCCGCGTCTCCCGCTGGGGCCTGCATGTGCCGGAGGCCGAGTTCGAGCGCGTGCGGCGCGACAAGCTGGCCAATGGCATCATCGAGCAGCCGGTCATCGGCGAGAAGGCCGCCGGCACGCCTGGCGCCGCGCTGGACCGTGCAGACCAACGGGGGGGCCATCCTGTCATGGTGAACGGCGGCCACGTCCTGCAGGAGGTTGACCAGCACCTCGCCCATGCGCAGCGCGAGGCCTCGGCCGCGCAGACCGAGGCGGACCGCCTTGCCGCGCAGCGCGAGGGGCTGCGCGCCGAGGAAGCCGAGGCGCTGCGCGCGCTCGCCCGGCTTCGCCTGATGGAACTCGCCGATGGCCGCCAGGCCGTCGAGGCGCTCGACGCCGCCGGCGCGCAGTTGCGCGAGACGCCTGGCGCGGCGCGCGGGCGAACTCGATGCCGTGCAGCGCAGCGTGCTCGATGCGCGCGACGGCCTGGTCGCCGCCGAGGCGCGGCGCGATGCCGAGGCCGCCCGCCATCGCGCCGCGCAGGACGCCGAGGCCGCCGCCCTGAAGGAGGCCGAGGCGAAGTCGGCGCAGGACCCCGAGTTCCGGCGCCTTTCCACCGCGGCCGAGGAGGCCGAGCGCGTCGCCCAGCATGCCGAGCAGAAGGCCGGCTTCGCCGAGCGCGACTTCGAGGAGAAGGGCCGGCCCTACCGCGCCGATCCGCTGTTCGCCTATCTGTGGGACCGCGGCTGGGGCACCGGGCGATACCGCGCCTTTCCGCTGGTGCGCATGATCGACGGCTGGGTCGCCCGGCTGATCGAGTTCGAGCCGGCGCGGCGGTCCTATGCGCTGCTGTCCGAACTGCCGGGCAGCATGACATCCCATGCGGGGCGCATGCGGGCGGATGCCGATGCCGCGGTGCGCGCCATGGTGGAGCGGCGCCGCGCCCTGGCCGGCCTGCCGGCAGGCGATGGCCGTCTCGACCCCGCCGCGCTGGATGCGGCGGAGGACGCGGTCGAAGCCGCGCGCGCCGCGCTGACCGAGGCCGAGGCGAAGCGCAGCGCCCTGGCGGCGGGCGAGGATGCCGCCTCGCAGGACGCGATCCGCGCGCTGGAAGCGGCCATCGGCGCGCGGTCCCTGCGCACGCTGCGCGAGGAAGCCTCCCGCACGCCGACGCGCGAGGATGACGCGATCGTCGCCCGGCTCGAGATCGCCGCCGCCGAGCGGGCGCGCCTTGAGAACGCGCTGGCCGATGCGCAGGCACAGGCCGACGGCGCGCGGCGCCGGCTGACGGAGTTGCAGGGCCTGCGCCACGACATGCGCACCCGTGGCGTGGAACGCAGCGACTGGGGCTTCGCCTCCGGCGCGCTGGTCGGCGCGCTGGTCGGCGAATTGCTGCGCGGCGCGCTGTCCCGCGATGGCTTCTGGGACCGCATGGAACGCCAGCGCATGCCCGGCCAGATGCCCGGCACGAGCCAACCCGGCCCCTGGGGCAAGCCGCTGCCCGGGCCCTGGGGCAAGCCGGCGCCCGGGCCGTGGGCGACCGGCGGCGCCGCCGCCATCCAAGGGCGGCTGGTGGGATGACGACCAGTCGGCCTATTGGGGCAAGGGCAAGCCGCCGGGTGGTGGCGGCTCGGGCGGCGGCTGGAGCACGGGCGGCGGTGACGCCGGCGGCGGCTTCCGCACCGGTGGCAGCAGCGATTTGGGCGGCGGGTTCCGCACCGGCGGGTCGGTCTGAGGGACGGCGGGTTTCATCGGCCGGCGCGACGCGTTACGTTCGCGTCAGAAACCGACCGGGAGAGCCGCCATGTCGTTCCGCCGCAACATCCTTGCCGCTGCCGCCGCAGCGGCGCTTGCCCTGCCGGGCGCCGCCTTTGCGCAGGCGCCGCAATTCTTCCGCATCGGCACCGGCAGCGCCGGCGGCACCTATTACCCGATCGGCGGCATCATCGCGAACGCGCTGTCCTGCCCGCCGGGCGCGGCCTGCAACACGGCGGGTGCCACCGATGGCATCCCGGGCATGGTGGCGGTCGCGCAGGCCACCCAGGGCAGCGTGCAGAACGTCGCCATGGTGCAGGGCGGCAATGCCGAGGGCGGCTTCGCCCAGTCGGACGTGACGCATTGGGCCTATACGGCCACCGGCCTGTTCCAGGGGCGCCCGCCGCAGGACCGCATCCGCTTCGTCGGCCACCTGTTCCCCGAGCACATCCACGCCGCGGTGCGCCGCGACAGCCCGATCCAGTCCTTCAGCGACCTGCGCGGCAAGCGCATAGCGATCGGCCTGCAGGCCTCCGGCGCGCGCATCGGCTCCGAGCTGATCCTGTCCGCCTATGGGCTGACCGCCGGCCAGGGCTTCACCGCCGAATACCTGAACCAGGCGCAGGGCACCGAGCGCATGCAGGATCGCGGCCTCGACGCCACCATCACGGTGGTCGGCTACCCGGCCGCCGCCTTCACCGAGTTCTGCTCGCGCACCGGCTGCCGCTTCCTGCCGGTGCCGGAAGCCGAGGCCGCCCGCGTGATCGAGCGCGCGCCCTTCTACGGCCGCGGCGTCATCCCCCGCACCGCCTATGAGGGCCTGACCGAGGACGTGCCGACGCTGACCGTCGGCGCCGTGCTGATCGTGCGCGAGAACCTGCCCGAGGAACTGGTCTACAACATCACCCGTGCCCTGTGGTCGCAGACCACGCGCGGCCTGCTCGACCGTGGCCACGCCAAGGGGCGTGAGATCGTGCGCGAGAATGCACTGAACGGGCGTGGCGTCGTGCCGTTCCATCCGGGCGCCGAACGCTTCTATCGCGAAGCCGGCCTGATTCGCTGACCAACCGGGAACCGGCCGTGACCGCATCTGAACCGCGCGGCACGGCCGCATCCTCCGCGCCGAAACTCGACCTCGAGGCCGCCGCCGAGCTCGAGAAGAAGTACGACACCGAGGTCTCCTTCCGCGACCTGCACGGGGTCACGGCGAAGCTCGCCTCCGTGTTGCTCGTCGCGCTGTCCGCCTTCCACTACTACACGGCGGGCTTCGGCATCCTGACCGAGCATTGGCACAAGTCGATCCACCTTGCCGCCGTGCTCGGCCTGATCTTCATCATGTTTCCGACGAAGCGGGAATTCGGCCCGCGCTTCGGCGGCGTGCCGGCGACCGACTGGGTGATGGCCGCCGGCATCGTCGCGGCCAGTTTCTACCTTCCCGTCGTCTTCGATGAACTCACCTTCCGCATCGGCATGCCGAACATGCCGGACGTGGTGATGGGCACGATCATGATCGTGCTGGTGCTGGAGACGACGCGCCGCGCAATGGGCTGGGTGCTGCCGGCCATCGTCGTCGTGTTCATCCTCTATGGCCTGTTCGGCGACAATCTCTCGGGCGTGCTGGCGCATCCCGGCTCATCCTGGGAAGGCTTCATCAGCCACGTCTACCTGACGCAGGAAGGTATCTTCGGCATTCCGGTGAAGGTGGTCTCGACCTTCGTCTTCCACTTCGTGCTGTTCGGCGTGCTGGCCACCCGCATGGGCCTCGGGCAGTTCTTCATCGACCTCGCCTCGATCATCGCCGGGCGCTACCCGGGTGGGCCGGCGAAGGTGGCGGTGGTGTCCTCGGCGATGTTCGGCTCGATCAGCGGCTCGTCCATCGCCAATACGGTCACGACCGGCTCGCTGACCATCCCGGCGATGAAGCGCATCGGCTACCAGCCGCATTTCGCCGCCGCGGTCGAAGCCGCAGCAAGCGCGGGCGGCCAGATCACGCCGCCGATCATGGGGGCGGCTGCCTTCGTGATGATCGAGTTCCTCGAAATTCCGCTGACCACGCCTGCTGATCGCCGCCGCGGTTCCGGCCGCGATGCATTTCTGGGGCGTCTTCGTGCAGGTGCATTTCGAGGCCAAGCGCCTCGGCCTGCGCGGCATGGACCCCGATGAGATCCCGCGCCTGTGGCCGACCATCCGCGATGGCTGGCCGACGGTCATCCCCCTGGTGCTGTTGGTTACGGTGATCATGCAGGGCTACACGCCCTATCTGGCGGCCTTCGCCGGCATCAGCGCCTGCATCGTGGTCGGGTTTCTCAATCCACGGAACCGGATGACGCTGAAGGACCTGTGGGATGCCTTCGACATGGGCGCGCGCTATGCGCTCGCGGTCGGCGCCGCGGCGGCCGCGGTGGGCATCGTGGTCGGCGTCGTCACCCTGACGGGGGCGGGGTTCCGCATCAGTTTCATCGTCACCCAGGCTGCCGTGCAGACGGCGGAATTCTTCCGTCCCGTCGTCGAGGCACTGCCCGCCGGCATGGGCTCGATGCAGGGCCTCACCCTGTTCATGACTCTGGTCTTCATCGCGCTGATCTGCATCGCGATGGGGGCGGGCATCCCGACCACCGCGCTGTACATCGTGCTGGCGGCGATCGCGGCGCCCGCGGTGCAGCAGCTGGGCGTGCCGCCGCTCGCCGCCCACCTGTTCATTCTCTACTACGGCATCCTCGCGGACCTGACGCCACCGGTCTGCGTCGCTGCCTATGCAGCCGCCGGCATTGCCGGGTCCAACCCGTTCCGCACCGGGCTCACCGCCTTCCGCCTCGGCATGGCGAAGGCGACGGTGCCGTTCGTCTTCGCCTATGCGCCGGTGATGCTGATCATGGTGGATGATTTCACCTGGAGCGCCTTCCTGTTCACCACCATCACCTGCGCGATCGGCGTGCTGCTGCTGGGCATCGGCATGACGGGCTATGCCTTCACCCATATGGGCTTGCTGTCGCAGGGCGTGCTGGTCGTCTCGGCGCTGCTGATGATCTCGCCAAACGGGATGATGACCGGCCTGGGCGCGGTGATCGCCGCGCCGGTGCTGCTGCTGAACTGGATGCGTGGGCGCCGTGCATCGGGCGATGACGCCTTGCGCACCAGCGGCGCGGCCTGAGAGCCGCGCCGACCGCATCAGAACAGCGAATAGCCGCCGTCGAGCACCAGGCAATCCCCGGTGTGATAGGCGGCGGCATCGCTCGCCAGATAGACGGCGATGCCGCCGAAATCCGCCCCGGTGCCCCAGCGCCGCGCGGGGATGCGCGGCAGCACGGCGGCGGAGAATTTCTCATCGCCGACGCTGCGCGCGGTCATCGCCGTCTCGATCCAGCCTGGCAGCACCGCATTGGCGCGGATGCCATGGCGGGCGAGTTCGACCGCCAGCGCGCGGATCACCGCCACCATCGCGCCCTTGGTCGCGGCATATTGCGTGTTGCGCGCCGCGCCCTCGATGGCGGCGAGCGACGCGGTGCCGACCAGCGAGCCGCCGCCGCCGCGCTCGACCATGTGCCGCGCCGCGACCCGCAGCGTGTAGAAGGCGCCGTCGAGGTTCACCCGCGTCACGCGGTGCCATTCCTCGCTGTCGAGATCGGTGAACTTCATCTTGCGGCCATAGGTGCCGGCATTGGCGAAGCAGGCATCGACGCGGCCAAGCGCCGCGAGGGTGCCGGCGAAGGCGGCCTCGACGGCGGCTTCATCGCCGACGTCGCAGGTCTCGGCATGGGCGCGCACGCCGAGGCCCGACAGCACCCCGACCGCCTCCGCGTTCTTCGCCGCATTGGTGCCCCAGATGGCGACATCCGCGCCGGCTTCGGCCAGCGCGCGCGCCATGCCGAGGCCGATGCCGGAATTGCCCCCGGTGACGAGGGCGACCTTCCCGGTCAGGTCGAAGGGCTTGTAGGCCATGGCTGGGTCCTCGATGAGCGACGGGCCGGGGCACCGTTCAGTTCCGGAGCGGGTTTCGTCCGCATTGAGGCACGGAACCCTCCCGGGGTCTCCAGCGACGCAGGCATCATCGCCGGACCTGGCAATTCCGCCGCGCGGCATCGGCTCGCGCGCCTCGTCTGCCAGGCACGGCGGCAGGGCGGGTGCGCGCCATCCTGCCCTGGCGCGAGGTATTGGCCTCCAGAGGCCCCGGGCCTTTGGTGGGCAGGCTTGGAGGGGCACCACCCCTCCGACCTGGCGCAGCGGCGGGCCTTGGCGGCCTACCGCGGCCCCGATCCCATCCCGTCCCGCGGCATCCGTGCCTTCAATAGCCGGCGGACCGGTCCACCAACTGCGTCAGCGGCGCGCCTTCGGTGAAGCGGCGCAGGTTCTCCACCAGCAGCGCGGCGACCATGGAATCGCGCTCCGGGTGCAGCCCGCCGATATGGGGCAGGACCATGATCTTCTCCTCCGCCCAGAACGGATGTTCGGCAGGCAGTGGCTCGGTGCGGAACACGTCGAGCACCGCGCCGGCGATCGTGCCCGCGCGCACCGCCGCGACCAGGTCGTCGTCCTTGATCAGGGCCCCGCGGCCGAAATTCAGCAGCCAGGCCGTCGGCTTCATCCGCGCGAGGCGGGCCGCGTCGATGAAGTTCTCCGTCTCCGGCGTCGCCGGCAGCAGCAGCACGACGAAGTCGCTCGCCGCCAGCACCTCCGATCGGTCGCCTCGGGGCGATAGACGCGATCGACATGCGGCACGTCGCCGGTGCCGCGGCGCGTGCCGATGACATGCATCTCCAGCGCCTCGGCCTTGCGGGCGAGTTCCACGCCGATCGCGCCGAGGCCGAGGATGCCGAGCGTCTTGCCCGCCAGCGTGGTCGAGACGCGCCGCGTCCATTGCCTCGCGGCGTTGTCGCCGGCGATCGCGGCATAGGGCTTGGTGATGTGGAACAGCGCGCCGAGGATGTTCTCGGGCATCTGCACCCGATGGGTGCCGCGCGCGCAGGACAGCGCGAGCGTCGGCGGCAGGTCGGGCCGCGACAGCCAGTGTTCGACGCCGGCGGTCAGCGCCTGCACGAAACGCAGCCTCGGCATGCGCGTCAGCATGCCGGCCGGCGGGCCCCAGGACAGCAGCGCCTCGGCTTCCGCCAGTTGCGCGTCGGTGGGCGTGGCGGCGCGCGGCACCGTCTCCACGCGCAGCCGGCCGGCAAGGCCCGCGGCCTCGATGGCGGCGGCGTAGGGGCCGGCCCCGTCGGTCCACAGCAGCAACAATGGCTTGGTCATCTCACGCCCCTCCGTCCTGCCGCGAGCCTGCGGCAGCGGCGGCGGCGCGTCCAGATCGGGCGACGCCGGTCAGGCGGCGGGCGCGCGCAGTTCCGCGCTGACCGCCTGCTGCATCTCGGCGACGCGCAGGATGCGGATGACGCGGCGGTCGCGCGCCAGCCAGCCTTCCCGTGTCATGTCCGACAATTCGCGCGAGACGACTTCGCGCCGCGCGCCGATGCGCGCGGCGAGTTCGTGGTGCGGCGGCGGCGGGGAGACGACGCGTTCGCCCGGCACGCCGCTGCGCGGGCGCGACAGGCGCAGCAATTCCGAGAACAGGCGCAGGCGCACCGGCAGGGCCTCGCGTTCCAGCGTGCGCTCGGTCTGCAGGCGCAGCTTGGCCGTCAGCGTGCGCAGCAGGCCGTGGCAGGCGACCGGGTTGGCGAAGATGAAGTCGAGGAAGGTCTGTGCCGGGATGATGCACAGGCGCGAGCGCGACACCGCCGTGACGTTGGCGGCGCGCGGCGCGCCGTCGATGGCCGAGAGTTCGCCGAAGAACTCGCCGGTGCCGAACTCGTTCAACAGCACCTCGCGCCCCGAGGCGGCGCGCAACTGCACGCGCACCGAACCGGCGGCGACGAAGAAGATGTCGGTCGAAGGCTCGTCGTCATCGACCACGACCTGGCCGGGCTCGACCGTGCGCCAGCGCGCGGCGGCGGCAGACCTTGGCCAGCGTCGACCGGGTCGGCGCCGCGGAAGAAGGGCAGGTCGGCCAGGGAGGGCGCGCGCATCGGCTCAGCCATGGCGGGGCGCAGCCAGACGAGGTGCGGGAAGATGGCGTCCTGGATCGCGCGCATGATCAGCCTCCGGGCCGGCGCTGCCATGGCGCCGGCCGCCGGAGAGTGCGGTGCGCACGATCGGAAACGGGAGTGATGCGGGTCACGCCGCGATGCGATGGCGCGAGGCCCATGCCCGGCCGGGGCGCGGTACGGCACGCAAAGCCGCGCCACCCTGGCGCACCCCTGCGATTCATCGCGTCCCTGGCCATCATGCACTCACCCCCGGGTCGTCATCATGCCGTATCCTTGCATTCCCAGTCGCATTTCGTGAAATCAACGTTAAGCCATTGCGAAATCGAACTAAAATCCTGGATTTCGCTTCATCGGCGCGGCATGGATTGTTGCGCTGCGGCAGCGATCAAATCGGCCATGCCGGCATTGGCCGATGGCGGGCGAAGGGGCGGCCGGCGCCCATCGCAGCCAGCACGAGTGTCGCCCGGCACGACAGCCCGCCTGGGGATGCGGCGATGCATCGCCGGCAAGGACCGGCACCGGCCGGTGCCGGCACCGTCGTCGCGAGCGCCTGTTCAGGCCTTCACGATCAAGGCATCGACCGCCATCGCCTCCGATGCCGGCGACGATGATCGGGTTCACGTCCAGTTCGGCGACGCGTTCGCGCTGGTCGGCGACGAATTCCGACAGGCGGGTGACGATATCCGCCAGCCGGTCGAGATCGGCGGCCGGTGCGCCGCGGAAGCCGTCCAGCGCGGCCCGGCCGCGCAGGCGCTCGAACATGGCGCGCGCCTCGGTATGGGTGACCGGGGCGAGGGCGAGGGATGAATCGCGCATCAGCTCGACCAGCACGCCGCCGAGGCCGGCGACGATCAGCGGGCCCATCAGCGGGTCGACGCGGCCGCCGACCATCACCTCGACGCCCGGCTTGGCCATGGGCTGCACCAGCACGCCGTTGATGCGGGCATCCGGCGCGTGGTGGTGCGCATTGGCCATGACGGCGCGGTAGGCGTCGCGCACCTCGGCGGCGTCCTTGAGCTTGAGGCGGATGACGCCGGCCTCGGTCTTGTGCGGCAGGTCGGGGCTTTCGACCTTCATCGCCACCGGGAAGCCGAGCGCGGCGGCGGCGGCGGCGGCCTCGTCCTCGGTCTGGGTCAGGCGTCTCGGGCACCACCGGCACGCCATAGGCGGCGAGCACGGCCTTGGCCTCGCGTTCGGTCAGCGTGCGGTCCTGCGAGGCGGCGATCATCGCGGCCGCTTCCCCGGCCGCTTCGGGGCGCGACAGGCGGGTCAGGATGCGCGGGCCGCGGGCGCGGCGGGCTCTCGCGTGCATGCCAATGCGACAGCGTGGCGAAGCAGCGGTCCATCGAGCGGAACAGGCCGATGCGCGGGTTCTGCTCGGCCTCCTGCGAGCCGGTGCCTTCGAGCCATTCGGTGGTCCAGACCACGCAGATCGGCTTGTCGTGTTCCTCGGCGATGGCGGCGAGTTCGCCGGGGCGCTTGGCCGAGAGTTCGGTCGAGTAGATCTGCGCGTAGATCAGCGCGCCGTAATGGTCCTCGCCGAGCATGGCGGAGGCGCAGGCGGTCAGGCTTTCCGGGTCGTTGGCGACCTGGGCGGTGACGTCGCAGGGGTTCCGCGCCGAGCCGAAATCCGGGATGCGCGATTCGAGGATGGCCTGCACCGGCGGGCGTCGGCTGCGGCAGCGGCACGTCGTGTGCCTCGGCCTTGTCGGCCGACATGATGGCGGCGCCGCCGGAGACGGCGACGACGGCCACGCCGCGGGCGCGCGGCGCCGGGGCCTTGGCGAGGAAGGCGGCGGTTTCGACCAGCGCCTCGAAATCCTTCACCACCACGGCGCCGGCACGCTCGAAGGCGGCGAGGTAGGCGGCCTGCTCGCCGGCCAGCGAGCCGGTGTGGGACATCGCCGCCGCCGCGCCGGCCTCCCCGGTGCCGAGCTTGAAGACCACCAGCGGCTTGTTGGCGGCATCCGCCACCTCGGCCGCCTGGATGAAGCGCATCGGGTCGGGCATGCCCTCGAAGACGCAGGCGATGGCGCGGCAGGCGGGGTCGTCGGCGAGGAAGGAGACGCAGTCGGCGACGTCGACGTCCGATGAATTGCCGGTGGTCAGCAGGTGGCTGACCGAGACGCCGCGCATCACCGATTGCGCCAGCGAGAAGCCGAGCGCGCCGGACTGGCTGACCAGGCCGATCGCATGCGGCAGCGGCGCTTCCATCGGCGGCGGGATCATGAAGGTGACGCCGGCCTTGGACTTGAAGTTCAGCATGCCGATGCAGTTCGGCCCGACGATGCGCATGCCGGCGTCGCGGCCGATCTGCGCGAGGCGGCAGCTGGGCGGCGATGTCGGCGTCTCGCGCCGGTTTCCGAGAAGCCCGAGGCGTAGAGCATGATGCCGCCGACGCCGGCCTTCGCGCAGTCGGTCGCGATCTCCTCCACCGCGTCCTTGGCGGCGACGACGATGCAGCAATCGGGCGCTTCCGGCAGGGCGGCGACGGAGGGGAAGCAGGGGCGCTCGCCGATCGTCTCGTAGCGCGAATTCACCAGATAGAGCCGGCCGGTGTAGTCCTTCAGCGCCTGGATGGTGCGGTCGGCGAAGGAGCCCGCGCGGGGGCTGGCGCCGATCACGGCGATGGAGGCTGGGTCGAACAGGCGCCCCATCTCCCCATGGCGGTAGACGGCGCGGCTCGTGGCAGTCATGTGGTCGCTTCCCCTGGCTCTCTGGACGCCGGCACGTTGAGGCCGGTGCGTGAAGCCTAGGCGGCGATGCGCGACCCGTCACCCCCGCGGCGGCGCCTCCGCGGAGGCCAGCACGGCATTGGCATAGCGCGCGTCGTCGGTGATCTCGCGCCCGACCCAGGATGGCAGGCCGACCGAATGGTCGGGGCAGGGCAGTTCGACCTCGGCGATGACGAGGCCGGCGAGCGGGCCTTCGAAGACATCGACCTCCCACAGCAGGCCGTCATGCGGCACGTCGTGGCGCGTCTTGGCGATGCGGCGGCCGGCGCACAGCGCGTCGAGCATCGCCGCCGCATCCGCCGGCGGGACGTCGTATTCGAATTCGGGGCGGACCAGGCCGCCGGGGCCCTTGATGGTCAGCCAGGCCTCGGTCGTCCACCAGGCGCAGGCGGACGGCGACGCCGTCCTCGCGCGCCAGGTAGCCCTGCACCAGGCGGCGCGTGCGGGTCGCGCCGTCGCGCCAGGCCGGCGTGGCGACGAGGAAGCGGCGTTCGATCTCGATGGCCATGGGGGCGTCACTTCATGTGGATGTAGGTGCCGGGCGCGGCGTCGAGCGGCGGCAGGCCGCGGTCGGGCGCGCCCATCGGCGGGGGCGGCACCATGCCCGCGCTGCCGGCCTTGGCAAGCCAGGCCGCCCAGGCGGGCCACCAGGACCCTTCCTGGCGGGGCGCGATGGCCGCCCAGGAAGTCGGGGTCGAGGTAGCGCTCGCCATGGCTGGCGCGTCATGAACTGGAAGTGCCGCCCGGCCTGGTCCGGGCTCGCTGACGATGCCGGCATTGTGGCCGCCCGAGGTCAGCACGAAGGTCACGTCCGTGTCGCTGAACAGCGCGATCTTGTAGACCGATTGCCAGGGCGCGATGTGGTCCTTCAGCGTGCCGACGGCGAAGATCGGCGCGTTGATGTCCGACAGCGCGATGACGCGGCCTTCCACCGCGAAGCGCCCGGCGGTCAGGCGGTTTTCCAGGAACAGGCCGCGCAGGTATTCGCCGTGCATGCGCGCGGGCATGCGTGTCTGGTCGCTGTTCCAGGCCATCAGGTCGTTCATGCCGGTGCGCTCGCCGAGGACGTAGTCGCGCATCAGCCGCGACCAGACCAGGTCGTTCGAGCGCAGCATCTGGAAGGCGCCGGCCATCTGCTGGGTGTCGAGATAGCCGCGGTCCCACATCATGTCCTCGAGGAAGGCGAGCTGGCTTTCATCGACGAAGAGCATCAGCTCGCCGGCCTCGGCGAAATCGGTCTGCGCGGCGAGCAGCGTCATCGAGGCGAGGCGGTCATCGCCGTCGCGCGCCATGGTCGCCGCGGCGATCGAGAGGATGGTGCCGCCGAGGCAGTAGCCGCAGGCATGGATGCGCCGGTCCGGGCAGGATGGTGGAGACGGCGTTGACCGCCGCCATCACGCCGTCGCGCCGGTAGTCGTCGAGCGCGGTGTCGCGGTCCGCCGCGTCGGGGTTCTTCCACGACACCATGAACACGGTGAAGCCCTGCGCCACCAGCCAGCGCACCAGCGAGTTCTCCGGGGCTGAGGTCGAGGATGTAGTACTTCATGATCCAGGCCGGGACGATCAGCACCGGTTCGGCATGGACCTTGGCGGTGGTCGGTTCGTACTGGATCAGTTCCATCAGGTCGTTGCGGAACACGACGCGGCCGGGCGTGACGGCGACCTCCTGGCCCGGGCGGAATCGCTCGGTGCCGGGTGGCGGCGCGCCGGAGACCGTGCGCTCCATGTCGTCGAGCCAGTTCGTCGCGCCGCGCAGCAGGTTGGCGCCGCCCTCGGCGATGGTGCGCTCGGCGATCGCCGGGTTCATCCAGGGCAGGTTCGAGGGCGCGAGCACATCGACCATCTGGCGCAGCATGAAGGCGACGCGGCTCGGCATGGGCGTGCGCCAGGCCCGGCACGCCGCGCGTCGGCCTCCGCCCACCAGGCCTCGGTCAGCAGATGGGCCTGCGCCATGGCGTTGAAGGGGAAGGCCTGCCAGGCCGGGTCGGTGAAGCGGGTGTCGCCGTTGGTCGGGCGGATCAGCGGCGCCGCGTCCTGCTGCGTCGCCGCATGGCGCAGCCACAGCAGCCAGCGCAGGCCCTGGGTCCAGGCACGCGTGGTGAGTTCCATCCGCTTGCCCGGCGCGCGCGAGAGATGCACGGCCCAGTCGAACCAGGCGCCGCTGACCGCGGTGGGGGAGATGCCCTGGGTGAGGCGCGCCTCGGCCGCGCGCAGGGTGCGGTCGAAGGTGTGGAAGCTGGGGCCGAAGGGTGCGCTCGGCCGGCGCTGGCGCGGCGAGGCGGGCGGGGCGGCCGGTGCTGCGGCTGGCGCCGGGGCGGCAGGGGCGGCGATGCGCCGGGGGCGGGATCGGGACATGCGCCCTTCTAGCGCGGCGGCCGCCGCCCGTGTCTTGCGGCCGCCGCAAGTCGGCGCGGTTGTCATCGCACTGTCACGCGGCGCGCGGCGGCCTCGGCGAGGTATTCGATGGCGGCGTTCACGCCGCCCGGCGCGTGGGGCACGCCGGCGACGCGCATGGAGGCCTCGACCGTCGCCAGCGTGCCGAGGATCATCGGCTCGTTCAGGTCGCCCAGGTGGCCGATGCGGAACACCTTGCCGCCGAGACGCGCCCGAGCCCGCCGCCGAGCGAGACGTTGAAGGTGCCGAGGGCGACCTTGCGCACCGCCTCGGCATCGTGGCCTTCGGGCATCAGCACGGCGGTGACGGAGTTCGAGAAGCGGTCGGGGTTCTCGCAGAACAGCTGACGGGCCGTTGTTGCCGGACCAGTGGCGGACGCAGCGGCGCACCGCCTCGGCGAGGCGGGCATGGCGGGCGAAGACCTGGTCGAGGCCTTCTTCCTCCAGCAGGCGGATCGATTCCTGCAGGCCGTAGAACAGCGAGGTCGGCACCGTGCCGATGAAGGACTTGTGCCGCCGCGTCAGCATGTTGGTCCAGTTGAGGTAGGATTTCGGCAGCGTCGAGCGTCTTGTGCGCGGCCATCGCCTTGGGCGAGACGCCGGTGAAGGACAGGCCGGTGGGCAGCATCAGCCCCTTCTGGCTGCCGCCGACGGCGACATCGACGCCCCACTCATCCATGCGGAAATCGAGCGAGCCGAGCGAGGAGATGGTGTCCACCAGCAGCATCGCCGGATGGCCGGTGGCGTCGAGCGCGGCGCGGATCTCGGCGATGGACAGTTCCATGCCGGTCGCGGTTTCGTTCTGCACGGCGCAGATCGCCTTGATCGCGTGGGCGGTGTCGGCGGCGAGCATCGCGCGCAGGGCGGCGAAGTCGGCGCCGCGGCGCCAGTCGGCGGCCAGGGTGCGGATCTCCAGGCCGAAATCCTGCGCCATCTTGCCCCAGGATTCGGAGAAGTGGCCGGTCTCGATCATCAGCAGCGCGTCGCCGGGGGAGAAGAGGTTGACCAGCGCGGCTTCCCAGGCGGCATGGCCGGAGCCGGTGTAGAGGAAGATGTCGTGCTGCGTCTTCAGGATGCGCTTCAGCCCGGCGACGACACCGTCATAGACGGTGAGGAAGGCAGGGTCGTTGAAGTCGATGCTGACATGCGCGACCGCCTTGAGGATCGAGTCCGGGATGTTGGTCGGGCCGGGATTGGCGAAGAACTGGCGGCCGCGCGGGATGCGGGTGGTGGTGGTGGACATTCTGGTCGTTTCCTCCGTTGGGCGTGGTGGCCGCGGCGCCGGTGGCCGGACCGCGCGAGCAGGCGAGCCTCAGCGCGCCAGTTCGCGCGCCATCGTCTCGAGCCCCGCCAGGGTCAGCGGGTGCATGCGGTTCTCCATCAGGCGCTGCATGATCGAGATGGATTGCGTGTAGCGCCAATGGTCCTGTGTCCATCGGGTTGAGCCAGGCTGCCTTGCGGAAATGCCGGGTCAGGCGGTCCATCCAGACCTGGCCGGCTTCCTCGTTCCAGTGTTCGACCGAACCGCCGGGCTGGATGATCTCATAGGGGCCCATGGTGGCGTCGCCGACGAAGACCAGGCGCCAGTCGGGGCCGTAGGTGCGCATCAGCTCCATCATCGGCCGTTCGGTCTCGGAGCGGCGGCGATTGGTGCGCCAGACCCGCTCATAGGGGCAGTTGTGGAAGTACCAGAATTCGAGGTGCTTGAACTCCGACCGCGCGGCGGTGAACAGTTCCTGGCAGATGCGGATGTGGTCATCCATCGAGCCGCCGATATCCATCAGCAGCAGCACCTTCACCGCGTTGTGGCGTTCGGGGACCATGTGCAGGTCGAGCGAGCCGCCGTTGCGCGCCGTGGCGCCGATGGTGCCGGGGATGTCGAGTTCCGTCGCCGCACCCGTGCGCGCGAAGCGGCGCAGCCGGCGCAGTGCGACCTTCATGTTGCGCGAGGACAGCGCCTCATCCTCGTCGAGGTCGCGGAAGGTGCGCTGGTCCCACACCTTCATCGCGCGGCGGTGGCGGGATTCCTCCTGGCCGATGCGCACGCCCTCGGGGTTGTAGCCATAGGCGCCGAAGGGCGAGGTGCCGGCGGTGCCGATCCATTTCGAGCCGCCCTGGTGGCGGCCCTTCTGTTCCTCAAGGCGCTTCTTCAGCGTCTCCATCAGCGCGTCGAAGCCGCCGAGCGCCTCGATCTGCGCCATCTCCTCGGGCGTCAGCGTCTTCTCGGCGATCTTGCGCAGCCATTCGGTCGGCAATTCGCGCGGCGCCTCGCCCTGCGGGGATTCCAGGCCCTTGAAGATCTCGCCGAAGACGCGGTCGAAGCGGTCGAGATGGCGTTCGTCCTTCACCAGCGCGGCGCGCGACAGGTGGTAGAAATCATCGACGCTGAAGCCGGCCACGCCCTCCTTCATCGCGCGCAGAAGTGCGAGATACTCCGTGATGGAGGCCGGCACGCCGGCGGCACGCAGCGCGAGGATGAAGGGGGCGAACATCGCTCAGCCGCCGCGGCGGCGCGCCAGGAAGGCCAGGCGCTCGAACAGATGCACGTCCTGCTCGTTCTTCAGCAGCGCGCCATACAGCGGCGGGATGGCGGTCTTGGCGTCCGACGAGCGCAGGGCTTCGGGCGGCATGTCCTCGATGGTCAGCAGCTTCAGCCAGTCGAGCAGTTCGGAGGTCGCCGGCTTCTTCTTGAGCTCGTTCACCTGGCGGATGTCGAAGAAGACGTTCAGCGCCTCCCGCAGCAGGTCCTGGCGGATCTCGGGGAAGTGCGACTTGACGATCATCTCCATCGTCTCGCGGTCGGGGAAGCGGATGTAGTGGAAGAAGCAGCGGCGCAGGAAGGCGTCCGGCAGTTCCTTCTCGTTGTTCGAGGTGATGATGACCACCGGGCGATGCTTCGCCGCGATGGTCTTGCGCGTTTCGTAGACGAAGAACTGCATGCGATCGAGTTCGAGCAGCAGGTCGTTGGGAAACTCGATGTCGGCCTTGTCGATCTCGTCGATCAGCAGCACCACCGGGGCATCGGCCTCGAAGGCATCCCACAGCTTGCCGCGCACGATGTAGTTGGCGATGTCGTGCACCCGCGGGTCGCCCAACTGGCCGTCGCGCAGGCGGGAGACGGCATCGTATTCGTACAGGCCCTGCTGCGCCTTGGTGGTGGACTTCACATGCCATTCGATCAGCGGATAGCCGAGTGCCGCCGCGATCTCATGCGCCAGCACCGTCTTGCCGGTGCCGGGTTCGCCCTTGACCAGCAGCGGGCGCTGCAGCGCCACCGACGCATTGACCGCGACTTCCAACTCGCGCGACGCGACGTATGTCTCGGTGCCCTTGAACTGCGCCACGGTTGGTCCCCTGCCTGTGCAGCGCGCAGGGTCGGGCCGGGCGACGGATCGCGCAAGGGGCGACGCCAGGCGGACAGGGGCGTTGCCCCCCTCCGGACCTCACCCCACCAAAGGCCCGAGGGCGCCTGGAAACCCATGCCCGGCGCCGGCGGGGGCAGGGGTCATTGTCAGCCTGGTCGCTGCGCCGTGCCCCGCGCGCCCCGCATTGTGTCCGGGCACCGGGCTCCACGCGCCATCCCAGCCTCGGCACGCCAGCCCTGTCCGGCACCCTGGCCGGGTGAGGCCTGGAGAGCGGTGGGGCCCTCTCCGATGCGCCCTACTCCAACATCTCCGCCGCCAGATGAAACAGCGCCGATGCGAATGCCCGCATGTTCGCCTCCCGCCCCGCCATGCCGGTTTCCAGCGTGATCACGCGTTCCACCGGCCCCGAGACCGCCAGGCAGGAATGCCCGGCCGCGTCGCCATATCGATTGCCGGCCGGTCCCGCCGCGCCGGTCTCGGCGAAGCCCCAATCGGCGCCGAGCCGCGCCCGCACCGTGCGCGCCAGCAGCAGCGCATAGGGTTCGGAGGATGACCGCATCCCCTCCATCTCCGCATCCGTGATGCCGAGCAGCGCGCCGCGCGCGGCCTTGGTGTAGACCACCGCGCCGCCGAGGAAATAGGCCGAGGCCCCGGGGACGGCGAGCAGCGCGGCCGAGATCAGCCCCCCGCCGGAGCTTTCCGCCACCGCCACGGTTTCCCCCCGCGCCTTCAGGCGGTCGCCGATCATGCGGGCTGCGGGCAGAAGGCTGTCCATCGGGGTCGTCTCCACTGTCACGCGATAGGGTTCCACCAACGGCGTGTCAGCGCCAGGGCCGCCAGCCCGCCAAGCCCCATGGCCGCGGTCGCGAGGGAGGCGCCGACCGCCTCGGCCAGCACGCCCAGCACCAGGAAGCCGATCGGCCCCAGCCCGATGCAGACCGACAGCAGGCCGAGCACGCGGCTGCGCATCTCGGCCGGGGTGCCGAGGATGATGAGGGTCGGTTGCATGATGGCGAAGCCGGCCCCGCCGATGCCGACGAGCAGCAACGCCGCACCGGCGAGCAGCGGGTCGCCCGCCCAGGCAAAGACCGGCAGCATGGCGAAGTACAGCGCGATGCCGCCAAGGTAGATCGCCTTGTAGTGTTGCGGTTTCGCCAATACCGCGATGACGACGGCGCCGAGAAAGGCGCCGATCCCGTCCATGCCCGCCAACAGGCCGATGCCCCCCGGACCCAGCCCGAGCCTATCCTGGCCGATCACCGGGATCATCGAGGTGGCGGGCCAGCCGAACAGGTTGAACAGCAGCGTGATCAGCAGGGCGCCCACCAGGCGGGGTTCCCGCCGCACAAGGGCGAAGCCTTCGGCGATGGAGGCGAAGACCGGGCGACGCGCCGGCGCCCGCCGCCGGCGGGGTGCGCGTCAGCCGCAGCACCGCGACCACCGCCGGCAGATAGATCAGCACACTGAGCAGGAAGGCGCCGTCCAGGCCGATCGAGGCGAGCATGACGCCACCCAGCGTCGGGCCCAGCACGCGGCTGCCGTTGCTGGTGGCGACATCGATGGACATCGCGGCACTCATGCGCGAAGGCCCGGCGACCTGGCCGATCATCGCCCGGCGCACCGGATTGTCCGTTGCCCAGGCGATGCCGTTCATGAAGGAGGCGACGGCGAGGTGCCAGACCTCGACCGCATCCGCCCAGCGCGAGGGCGGCGATCGTCGGCGGAGGTGGCGATCTGCGACAGCAGCGTGAGCAACAGCGCCTGCCGGCGGTCCATCCGTTCCGCCACGGCGCCGAGCGAGGGCGCCGAACAGCCCCATCGGCAGCAGGCGCAGCATGGTCAGCATGGCGACGACGAAGGCGGAATGGGTCGCGGCATAGGCGAAGACGCCGACCGCCAGCGTCTCCAGCCAGCGCACGACGAACACCGCCAGCCCCGCAAGCCAGAGGCGCAGGAAATCGCGGTCGCGGAAAAGGCTGCGCCAGGCCGGCTCCGGCATGCCTTGTTGTTGCGGGATGGGGGTATCCCCCCATCCGCTTCCCCCGTGGAGAGGGGGCCCTGCGGCCCCCCGTTCCGTTACAGACCGGCCTGCGAGACGAACTTCGTGTTGAGGTAGGCCTCGATCGCCTCGGAGCCGCCCTCGGAGCCGTAGCCGCTGTCCTTCATGCCGCCGAAGGGCACTTCCGGCAGCGCGAGGCCGAGATGGTTGATCGTCATCATGCCGCTCTCGACCCTGGACGCGATCGCATTCGCGGTCTTGGCCGACTTGGTGAAGGCATAGGCGGCCAGGCCGTAGGGCAGGCGGTTCGCCTCGGTCACCACCTCGTCGAAATCCTTGAAGCGGGAGATCATGGCCATCGGGCCGAAGGGCTCCTCGTTCATGGCGCGGGCCGACAGCGGCACGTCGGTCATCACCGTCGGCTCGTAGAAATAGCCCTTGTTGCCGATGCGCGACCCGCCGGTGTGCACCTTGGCACCCTGCGCCTGCGCGTCCTGCACCAGCATCTCGATCCAGGGCACGCGGCGGTCATGGGCGAGCGGGCCCATGGTGGTGCCCTCGGCCATGCCGTCGCCGACCTTCAGCGTCTTGACGTGCGCGACGAACTTCTCGACGAAGCCGTCATACAGCTTCTCCTGCACCAGGAAGCGGGTGGGGGAGACGCAGACCTGGCCGGCGTTGCGGAACTTCGCACCCGCCAGGGTCTTGGCGGCGTGGTCGAGATCCGCGTCGTCGAACACGATCGCCGGCGCATGGCCGCCGAGTTCCATCGTCACGCGCTTCATGTGCTGCGCCGGCGAGGCCCGCCAGCAGCTTGCCCACCGGGGTCGAGCCGGTGAAGGTCACCTTGCGGATGATCGGGTGGGCGATGAGGTATTCGCTGATCTCGGCGGGCACGCCATAGACCAGGTTCACCACGCCCGGCGGCAGGCCGGCATCGACGAAGGCGCGGATCAGCTCGGCCGGGGAGGCCGGGGTTTCCTCGGGCGCCTTGACGATGATCGAGCAGCCGGTGGTCACCGCGCCGCACAGCTTGCGGACAACCTGGTTGATCGGGAAATTCCACGGCGTGAAGGCGGCGACCGGGCCGACCGGCTCCTTCACCACCAGCTGATAGACGCCCTCGGCGCGGGCGGGGATGACGCGGCCATAGGCGCGGCGGCCTTCCTCGGCGAACCAGTCGATGATGTCGGCGGCGGCCATCACCTCCATCTTCGCTTCCGGCAGCGGCTTGCCCTGCTCCAGCGTCATCAGCCGGGCGGTCTCGTCGGCGCGGGTGCGGAAGATGTCGGCGGCCTTGCGCATCACCTTGTAGCGATCGAAGGCGGAAACCTTCTTCCACGCCGCGAAGCCCTTGTCGGCGGCGGCCAGCGCCTCGTCGAGGTCGGCCTTCTCGGCATGGGCGACGGTGCCGATCACCTCCTCGGTGGCCGGGTTGATGACGTCGAGCGTCTTGCCGGAGCGCGCCGCGCGCCACTCCCCGTTCACATGCAGCAGGGTGTTCGGATAGGCCATGGCTTGCTTTCCTCCGGGTGGGGTCGCGTTCGGCGGCGGAGACTACGCGCGGCGGCGCTTCGGGGCCAGACCGGGGGGCGCGTGGCTTGCCGCGGGGCAGGTCAATGCTAGGGTCATGCGTCGAAAGGGCCCGGCGCGAGGCCCGCGAGGAAGCCCGCCCCATGACCGACACCCGCCCCAATGTGCTGCTCATCACCGTGGATCAGTGGCCGGGGGGCATGCTCGGTTGCGCGGGGCATCCGACGGTGCTCACGCCGACGCTGGACCAGTTGGCGCGCAACGGCATCCGCTACACGAACGCCTATGCCGAGACGCCGATCTGCATCCCGGCCCGGCGCACGCTGATGACCGGCACGACGACGAAGACGCATGGGGACCGCGTGTTCGGCACCACCAACACGATGCCCAAGCACCTGCCGACCATCGCCGATGCCTTCCGTGGCGCGGGCTACCAGACGCTGTGCGTGGGCAAGCTGCATGTCTATCCGCCGCGCGACCGGATCGGCTTCGACAATGTGCTGCTCAGCGAGGAAGGCCGCCCGCATCTGGGCGGGCCGGACGACCACGACATCTACCTTGCCGACCAGGGGCATCCCGGCAAGCAGTTCCTGCACGGCATGAACAACAACAACTACATGCATCGCGCCTGGCACCTGCCGGAGGATTGCCACGTCACCAACTGGGCCTCCTTCACCATGGCGCGGGAGATGCGCCGGCGCGACCCGACGCGGCCGGCCTTCTGGTGCCTGTCCTACACCGCGCCGCACCCGCCGCTGGTGCCGTTGCAGACCTACATGGACCTGTATCGCCAGTTCACCCCGCCGGCGCCGCTGAGCGCGCCCTGGTCGGCGGCCGATGCCGACCTGCCCTTCGCGCTCAGGATGGTGCGCAACTACTGGCCGGCGCTGCCGCCGCATGTGCTGGAGGAGGTGCGGCGCGCCTTCTATGCCATGGCGACGCATATCGACCACCAACTGCGCGTGGTGATCGGCACGCTGCGCGAGGAAGGGCTGCTGGACGACACCGTCATCCTGATCACCGCCGATCATGGCGACATGCTGGGCGACCACGGGCTTTACGCGAAGCGCACCTACTACCAGGGGTCGAGCAACATCCCCTGCATCCTGGTGGGCCGCGCGGCGGATGGGCGGATCGGCACCGACCGCGTCGATCATCGCCTGGTCGGCCTGCAGGACGTGATGCCGACGCTGCTCGACCTCGCCGGCATCCCGGTGCCGGCGACGGTGGAGGGGCAGTCGATGCTGTCGGCCACGCCGCGCGCCGTGCTGACCGGCGATACGCTCGAGAACAACGGCGCGACGCGCATGGCCCATGACGGGCGGCACAAGCTGATCTGGTATCCGGCCGGCAACGCCTTCCAGTTGTTCGACCTGGAACGCGACCCGACCGAGGCCGACAACCGCGCCGCCGACCCGGACTATGCCGCGATCCGTGCCCGGCTGGCGGAAGCCCTGGCCGCGGCGGCCTGGGGCAGCGATCTCGATGGCGGCTGGGTGCGCGACGGGGTGCTGCATGGTTTCGACCCCGGGCCCTATCCGGGCAAGCCGGACCGCAGCCTGTCGGGCCAGCGCGGCCTGCACTACCCGCAGCCACCCGCCTTCGCCCCCGACAAGATGGTGGGTTTCCCGACCTGACCGGCCGGCCCGCATGGCGTGCGCAGGCCGATGGAGCCGGCCGCCGCCGCCCCGGCGCCGCGTGGCGAAGGCGGGCACCGATCCGGGCGGCAAACCGCACTTCATCCCTCGATCGGCCGTGGTGCGGCGCAGCGCGGGCCGCTAGGATCACCCGATGAAGGTTTCTGTCCGCTCATCCCGCACCCTCCTCCTGGCGGCGGCGTTGCTGTCGGCCTGCGCCGCCGGGGATGGCGACGGGGCCAGGCGGCTTCACGCCCTCCTCCAGCAATGCCTTCGGCGCCTATCTGGCCGGCCGCCTGGCGACCTCCGAATCGGATACGCGGGTCGCGGCGGACAGCATGCTGGCGGCGCTGCGCGCGGACCCCGACCAGCCGGAAGTGGTCGAGCGCGCCTTCATCGCGAGCCTGCTCGACGGCCGGCCCGAGGCGGTGCGGCTGGCCCGCCGGCTGCCCGAGAATTCGCTCGCCGCGCTGCTGATCGCCGGCACGGACGCGCAGGCGGGCCGCTGGGACCGGACCGAGCAGCGCATCCGCGCGCTGCCGCGCCAGGGCGTATCGCAGTTGCTGCAGCCGATGCTGCTGGCCTGGACGCTGCAAGGCAAGGGACAGACCGAGCCGGCCCTGGCGCTGCTGCGGCCGCTCGCGGAGTCCGGCCGGCTGCGGACGTTGTATGCGATGCATGCCGCGCTGATCTGCGACGTGGCCGGCCGCCCGCGGGAAGCCGAGCGCTTCGCCCGCATCGCGATCGGCGACCCGCAGCCGATGACGCTGCGGCTGGTGCAGATCGCCGGCGGCATCCTTGCCCGCGGCGGCAAGGAAGCCGATGCGGAACGGCTGCTGGAAGCCTATGCGCGCAACCAGGAGGACCTGGTGCTGGCGGGTTCGCCGGCGGCGCAGCGGGAATTGTTCGGCACCCGGGCCGTCGCCTCGCCGGTCGAGGGCTTCGCCGAGGCGTATCTCGCCCTTGCCGGTTCGCTGCGCGGGCAGGGCGCCGCCGAATTCTCGCTGGCGCTGACGCGGCTGGCGCTGCGGCTGCGGCCGGGTTTCGCGCCGGCGCTGCTGATGGCCTCGGACGCGCTGCTGGATGAACGGCAATATGCCGCGGCCCTGGCCATGCTCGACCAGGTGCCTTCGGATGACCTGCTGAGCGGCCTGGTCGGGCTGCGCCGCGCCGCCGTGCTGGAACGGATGGACCGCACGGATGAGGCGGCGGCGCAACTGCGCACGGTCGCGGCCGCCTTTCCGACGGCCTCGCAGCCCTATGCGCGGCTGGGCGACATCCTGCGCGGCCGGCAGCGCTGGGCGGAGGCCGCGGTCGCCTATTCCGAAGCGATCCAGCGCGTCTCGGCGCCCACCGCGACGCATTGGCCGCTGTTCTACAGCCGCGGCGTGGCGCTTGAACGCGCCGGCAACTGGCCGGCCGCGGAGGCGGATTTCCGCCGCGCGCTGGAACTCAGCCCCGAGCAGCCTTTCGTGTTGAACTACCTCGGCTACACCTGGGTCGAGCGCGGCGAGCACCTGGCCGAGGCACGGCGGATGCTGGAACGCGCCGTCGCGCTCCGGCCGCAGGACGGCAACATCGCCGACAGCCTCGGCTGGGCGCTCTACAAGCTCGGCGACCTGCCCGGCGCCATCCGCTGGCTTGAACGCGCCGTTGAACTGGAGTCGCGCAACAGCGTCGTGAACGACCATCTGGGCGATGCCTATTGGGCCGCCGGGCGGCAGCGCGAGGCGCGCTTCCAGTGGCGCCGCGCGCTGACCCTGGGGCCGGAGGGCGATGAGGGCCCCAAGATCGAGGCCAAGATCCGTCAGCGGCCTGCCGGCGAACCCGGTGGCGGAGAACCGGCGCTGAACGAGACCGCCCCGGCGAAGGTCAACCTGTTCCTCCACGTCACCGGCCGGCGCCCCGACGGATACCATCTGCTCGACAGCCTCGTCGTCTTTGCCGGCGTGGCCGATGCGCTCGTGGCCGCGCCGGCCGACCGCCTGGTGCTGGCGCTGGACGGGCCAGAAGGCGCCGCGCTGCGGGCCGAGCCGGATAATCTGGTGCTGCGCGCTGCGCGTGCCCTCGCCGCGGCGGCCGGGATTCCGGCGCGGGCGGCGCTGGCGCTGACGAAGCGGCTGCCGGTGGCCTCGGGCATCGGCGGCGGCAGCGCCGATGCGGCGGCGGCGCTGCGGGCGCTCGATGCGCTGTGGGGCCTCGGCTGGGGGCCGGATCGCCTGGCGCCGCTGGCCTTGGGGCTGGGGGCCGACATCCCGGCCTGCCTCGCCTCGCGCCCTGCCGCATGGGTGGCGTGGGGGAGGTGTCTGTCACCGGCGCCGCGCATGCCCCGTTGCGGCCTGGTGCTGGCCAATCCGCGTGTCGCGCTGGCGACGCCGGCGGTGTTCAAGGCGCGGCAGGGCGCGTTTTCCGCCACGGCCGTGCTGCCGGACGGGCTGGCCGGATGCGATGCGGATGGCCCGCGACCTCGGGCGGTTGCGCAACGACCTGGAGGCGCCGGCGATGGCGCTGTGCCCGGCCGTCGCCGAAGTCCTGGCGGCGCTGCGGGCGGCTGCCGGGCTGCCTGCTGGCGCGGATGAGCGGGTCCGGGGCGACCTGCTTCGGGCTGTTCGCCGACCCGGCGGCGGCGGCCGGCGCGGCGGCGATGCTGCCGGAGACATGGTGGCGATGGGGCGGGGGGCTTCACGAAGCGTGCGACGAAGGGCTATGACGCGGCATGGCTGGGGCGTCGCCAAGTGGTAAGGCAGCGGTTTTTGGTATCGCCATTCCCAGGTTCGAATCCTGGCGCCCCAACCACGCAGTCGGCATGTCGCAGACGATTTCCGGGTCCGCGAGCCCGGCCCGCGAAAGCCCCGCCTTTCCGGCCAGACACGCGAGGGCCTCCGGCGAATCGTACCTGAGAGACGCGGGCCCAGCGGGTTCGAGCGGGCCGAATGCCGGTTCTGTCTCTCCTGGCCATTTCGGCATGTACGGATGGTGGTCAGATGCCGGTCCGCACGGCGTAGCCGAGCATGCCGGGTTCGCTTCGGCGATCGCCGCAGCGGTGCTGTCAGTCGGCGTGCCAGACGAACCCGAGCGCCTTGCGCTGGTCCTGCCAGTCGGTGGGGATGCGGGTGTCCTGCATCAGGCGTGAGGCCGTGAGATTTGCCGGCTGGCAGCCCCCGAGGATGGCCTCGACGATGTCCGGTGCCAGCCAGGCGAGGCGAACCAGCCGCGTCGCATAGGATTGCGAGATGCCCTGCTCCGCTGCGACTGCGGTCAGGCTCGGCGCGGTGCTCATCACCAGCGCCTCGCGCAGCGCCCAGGCCTTGGCGATCAGGCGAACCAGCGACGGGTCCGACCGATCGGCGGCGACGGTCGATCCGACCAGCAGCGCCATCTCACGGCCGGCGCGACGGAGGGCCACGGGCTCGGTGATGGTGATGCGGGGGAGATGTCGATCATCCCCATGGCCGGGGTCGCCGGCGCTGCCGTTGCCGTTGCCGTTGCCGTTGGCAGCGCACTGGCGGTTGCCCGAGAGCATTGCGAGCAATCCCTGCGGCGCGCAGATGGATGGTGATCTCTATGGCGCTGCACCGTCATCTCGGCCGCGAGCGCGAGCAGGATCACGCGCTGCGCAGCGTGACCCTGCTGATGCCAGCGACGCGCTAGCTTCTCTGCGGTCTCGAGCACGCTCCGCTGTAGCGCGGCCTCTGCCGGCAGCAGCCCGGCCGGACCAGCATCGCGCAGCAGTTCCGGCCCATCGGACAGGAGGCGGGCGATGCAGCCGATGACGACCCGCTCCAGCGCGCGCCGCCGGCACCCGCAGCGCATCGGCATGATCCTCCCGGCTGCCGGTCACCAGGCCGTTCGAGACGTAGTATCGATACCGACGTCCCGCCTTGGTCGCATGCGTCGGGACCATCGGCTCACCGGTAGCGTCGGCGACCATCCCCGCCAACAGGCTCGGATGGCTGGCATTGCCGCCGAGCCGCCGATCGGCTCGGCTCTCGGCCAGGCCCCGCTGCACCGCCTCCCATAGCTCGGCCTCGACGATCGGTTCGTGCTCGCCGGGATAGACATTGGACTTGCTTCGAGAAAGTGGAGAATTCCGATGATGCAAGAGGACGCCCATGAAGCAGCAACGACGGTTTACGAAGGAATTTGAGAACGAGGCGGTTCGCCTTGCCCGCACCAGCGGCCGGACGCAGCGCGAGATTGCCCATGACTTCGGCATTGGCTTATCGACGCTGGTCCGCTGGATTGGCCGTAGCCGAGACAACGCCGCGTTGGCGTCGATCGCGTCGGCGATGCCTGATATGGCGGCCGAGCTGAAGCGGCTGCGGCGGGAGAACGAGATCCTGCGCCAGGAGCGCGACATCCTGAAGCGCGCCACGGCTTTTTTCGCCAAGGAGGGAAGTCGATGAAGTTCGCTCTCATCGACGGCGAAGACGGAGTTCCCCGTACACCGTCTGTGCCACGCGCTCGGCTGTCAGCCAGAGCGGCTACTTTCGCCTGGAAGGGCCGCCCCGCAAGTCGTCGCCAGCGTCGAGGACATGGTGCTGCTGGCGCATGTCCGTCGCCCTTTCGCGCTCTCGCCGGCACCTACGGCAGTCCACGCATGACGCGTGAATTGCAGGACAACTGGCTTTGCTGTCGGCCGTCGCCGACGGCCCGGCTGATGCGCGAGAACGGCCTCAGTGGCCCGGCACAAGCGGCGGTTCAAGCGCACCACCGACAGCCATCATGCCTTCCCGGTCGCGCCGAACCTGATCGATCAGGATTTCGCCGCGACCGGTCCGACGAGAAATGGGGCGCTGATCATTTCCTACGTCTGGACGCCCGAGGGCTGGCTCTACCTCGCCGTCGTCATCGACCTGTTCTCCCGCCGCGTCGTCGGCTGGGCGACCAGCGACCGGCTGCACCGCGAGCTGGCCTTCCGGCGCTGCGTAGAGCCCTCGTCATGCGCCGCCCACGGCAGGCCTGATCCATCACTCCGACCGCGGCAGTCAATTTTGCTCTATCGACTACCAAGCTGAACTGCAGGCCCACGGCATCCTGATCTCCATGTCCGGACGGGGGAACTGCTTCGATAACGCCATGGTCGAAACGTTCTTCAAGACACTGAAATCCGAACCGTCTGGCGCACCGTCTTCGAAACCCGTGCCGACGCCGCAGTCTCCATCGCCCGCTACATCGATGGCTTCTACAACCCCGTCCGGCGCCACTCCGCGCTCGACTTCATAAGCCCCGCACAGTTCGAGAAGATGGCCGTCACCTGACCCAATGCCTCTCCACTAAAGCGGGACAAGTCCCATTGCCGCGGTGAGCTACCTCGCCCCGATAGACCCGGTTCTGCAGCAGGTGGAACAAGCGCCACGGGCGAGAGGGCGGCCGCCTCTTCCCGTGACGCCTTCTCGGCGAGATGCTGCTGGACCAGCCGGACCGTGCCCAGGTCGAGATAGGCGCGGTAGATGACCGGACGCGCTCCGCCTCTTCCGGTTCCGGCACCAGCTTGCGCCCGACACCTCATAGCCGAGCGGCACGGGCCGCCCATCCACAGGCCCTTTCTCTTCGAGGCGGCGATCTTGTCGCGGATGCGCTCGCCGGTGACCTCGCGCTCGAACTGGGCGAAGGAGAGCAGCATGTTGAGCGTCAGCCGGCCCATGGTGGTGGTGGTGTTGAACGGCTGGGTGACCGAGACGAAGGACGCGCCTGCGCGCATCGAAGACCTCGACGATCTTGGCGAAATCCGCCAGCGACCGGGTCAGTCGGTCGACCTTGTAGACCACGATCAGAGTCGACCCGCCCTGATTCGACATCGGCGAGCAGGCGCTGCAGCGCCGGCCGGTCCATGTTGCCGCCGGAAACGCGCCACATCATCATAGCGGGCAGGAGCAGGGACCAGCCCTCGTGGCGCTGGCTGCGGACATAGGCCTCGCAGGCCTCGCGCTGGGCATCGAGCGAGTTGAACTCCTGCTCCAGCCCCTCCTCCGTCGACTTGCGGGTGTAGATCGCGCAGCGCAGGCCAGTCCTGACGGCGCCGGTTGGCCTGAGCCCCGCCGACTACGCATCGGCCTGCACCACCCGCCTGCGGCCGGCGAGGACTGGCGCCGACGGTGCCCGGACGAACGGCGGATGCCGAAGAACCTAGGTCCGGACCAATGGGTGCCAGTGATGTGGCGGGCGATCTCCGAGAGGGAGGCAAAGCGCTGCCCGCCATCTCGAAGCCCTCATCGAGAGCCAGCACGGTGTAGGTCCTACCGTGCCACTCCCGCAGCAGCGTGGAGCCGGCCTTGATCCGCGGCGTCGAGATCCGCGGCTGCGCGCGCCCCGGCGGGATCGCCCGCTGGCCAAGTCGGCCAGCCGGCGACGGGCAGCGGCGCTGAGCCCGCCGTGCTCGTCTGCCTGCTGGCGATACGCGATGTCGCGCTGCAGGAAGTCCGGCGCTCAGTGCAGCGGGTGCCACCATGCCATGGAGGCGCTCCCACGCCTGCCGCCGCGCGGCGGCAGGCGATTCACCCCTGGGAGGTCGGGGCCTACCTTACGTGGCCGGGGCATTTGGCCCCCTCGTCAGCCCGCCGCCGTGAGGCGATAGGCCTTGCGGCCGTCTCTGCTGATGAGCGTACACCGAAACCCCGCTTGCGCAGGCCGGTGACAGCAGCGCGGGCAGTGTGCGGCAGCCAGCCAGTCAGCGTGGTGATCTCCGCCAGCGTCGCACCCGCGCCGCCGAGATCGCCTGCAGTACCTCGCCCAGCTTGCCGGTGGGCGGCGTGGCGGGGCGTCCTGCGCACCCGGCTCAGTGGTGGCCTCGTCGACCGCGGTCAGCGTCGCCGCCCGTCGAACCCGTCGGCCCCTCGGTGCCCGTGTCGGCGTCAGCATCCGCGGGCTCCACCGTCGAAGCCTCAGAGGGGCGCCCGCCGCGGTGAGGCCGGCGCCAGTGATGCGAAGGCCGTGGTGCTCGCCGGCTGTCCGGCGTCAGCACCCTTGAGACAGATCGGCGACGTTGAGGAACGGAGGATTTCCGGCCGATCCGAAACCCCCAGGAGAGTGAAGATGAGCCAGAAATCCGCCGCCCCCGCCGCCAAGCCGCCCGCCGAAGGTGGTGCGCGACATCCGCCGCGCCACGCGCAAGCACCACTCCGCCGAGGACAAGATCCGCGTCGTCCTCGAAGGCTTGCGCGGCGAGGAGAGCATCGCCGCCCTGTGCCGCCGCGAGGCCATCGCCGAGAGCCTGGACGACGCCTGGTCGAAGGAGTTCCTCGAGGCCGGCAAGCGCCGCCTGGCCGGCGACACGGCGCGTGCCGCCACCACCGACGAGGTCAAGGAACTCCGCCAGGAAGCCCGCGCGCTGAAGGAGGTCGTCGCCGAACAGGCGCTCGAGTTGCGGTCTCTGCTGAAAGCATGATCGCGGCTGGGGACGACCGCACATGCGACCAGTCTCCGGCGGGTACGCCGGTGTCCCTGTGTGGCTTGGCCATCTGGGCGAGGTAAACCGCACCGAGCGTCTTAATATGTTCGGCAACATTGTCGAAGTAATTGAAGTGGATCTGTTCCTCGTCGATGATGGTTTCGAACAACTTTGCGCTGATGCTGTCGCCGTTCTCGCGGCAGATCGCCAGGAACTGGTTGTACTGGTCGATCGTGTCGTCTTCCAGCTTGGCGTCAAAGGGGAAAACGATCTCCACCTTCTGAGCCTTGACTGATTTTTCCGCCGGTTCGGTGGTCGGTTCTCCGTCCAGTTCCTTGATCCTTTCAGCGAACATCTCGGAATGGCGCATTTCGTCGATGGCGATCAGCTTCATCTTCAGGGCCAGATCGCCGTAATCGCAATTATCCAGGTTGTAATGCTGATTCATATACTGGTGAATGGCCTGCAGTTCCATGGAACGCGCCTTGTTCAAGGTCTCGATTACCTTCTGTTTCCGCTTTTCTCTTTCCGTCTGCGCCATGTGAAGCCTCCTTTTTGATGAGCTTTTATTCAGGGCTTAATTGTTCTTCATCTGTCCCGTCTAAATTTCATTTCATTTTAATCGCCTGATTACGTTAATGCAATGGATTAATCAGACCGGGGCGTCATCGTGGTCATAAATCATGTCGATTCTGCACCTTTTTTCTTTCGAGTTGACAAACGGAACCACAACAAGATAACTGGTCGTAACGATTACGGGTGGGGAGCGTGTTGCTTGGGAAATCCAAAGAAATTCTATGCCGTCGCCAGAGGAAACAAACCCGGCATTTATACGACCTGGTTTGGGCCGACGGCGCCGAAATTCAGATCCGGGGCTTCACGGGGGCTCGTTACAAGGGGTTTCCTACCCGGGAAGAGGCGGAGCAGTGGCTGCCGGGACCCGGCGATCATATCCCAGGCTTCCCCGGCGAACACATCCGGTGCACCCCAGGAAGTGAAGACCCTTTCTCCCGGGAAGATTGCCATCTACACCGATGGGGGCTGCCGGGGAAATCCCGGTCCCGGAGGATACGGCGCGATCATCGACGACGGGGAAAAACAGACGGAGTTGTTCCAGGGTTATCGCCTGACGACGAACAACCGGATGGAACTTATGGCCTGTATTGCGGCCCTGGAATCCCTGAAGAAACCGGCCGATGTGATCCTTTACAGCGACTCCAGCTATGTCGTCAACGGCATCGGCAAGGGCTGGGCGCGCAAATGGCGGAGTCAGAACTGGATGCGGACGAAAAGCGAAGCCGCCGAAAACGCCGACCTGTGGTCCCGCCTGCTGGAATTGTGCGACGACCACCGGGTACAATTCGTCTGGGTCAAGGGTCATGCGGGGCACCCGGAGAACGAGCGCTGCGACCAACTGGCCACGGGTGCTGCCGACGGCGCCGACCTTGTGGAAGATTACCCCTACATCGACGGCCGCACGAAATTTCCCGCCGGCCTGCTTGAATGACGATCCCCCATTTGTGTCACCCCGGGCTCTTGTATATGTCATTCCGGCGCAGGCCGGAATCCAGACCTCTTTTTGTCATTTCGACCGCAGGGAGAAATCTTTAAGTCAAGTCTCACTTCAATGGATCAAGATTTCTCGTCGCTTCGCTCCTCGAAATGACAAATTGTTTTTATTGTCATTCCGAACAAGGCAGCGCGACGAAGAGCCTGCCCCGTTCTCTGAAACGGGGGAACCCAGTATTATCAACCAGTCCTGGATACCGGCTTTCGCCGGTATGACGATCTTGATGTTGATTTCTGGCATTACGACGCAGTCTCCAGGTCCGGGACGACAAATAACGGTTGTCAATCCGGCTTTTTATAACGTCATTCCGGCGAAAGCCGGAATCCATTTTCAGTGCGTTTCACCTTAAGCGAAAATTGTAAATAGAAAGATTCGAAATGGCCTTATTATCCTTAAAAGACGTCAGCTTCGGCTTCGGCGGCCCCCTGCTCCTCGACCGGCTAAACCTGCAGATCGAGCGGGGCGAGCGGATATGCCTCGTCGGCCGGAACGGGACGGGAAAATCCACCCTGCTGAAAATGTTAAACGGCGATCTCGATCCGGACAGCGGAACCCTCAGCCGGAGCCAGGGCCTCAAAACTGCATTTCTTCCCCAGGAAGTGCCCGTCAACTTAACGGGGACGATCTACGACGTGGTGGCCACAGGTCTGCCCCATCATGCGTCCCTGCTTACGGAATACCAGATCCTTGCCTCTTCTCTCGAAGCGTCCTATAACGAGGCCTGTCTTGAGCAGATCAATCGCATTCAGCATGAACTGGAGCTGGCCGGCGCCTGGGGTTTCCATCACCAGATCCGGATGGTCATCTCCCAGATGGACCTCGATCCCGATGCGGACTGCGGCGTGCTGTCCGCCGGTCTCCGTCGCCGCGTTTTCATGGCCCGGGCCCTGGTGGCAGACCCGGACATCCTGTTTCTCGACGAGCCGACCAACCATCTCGACATCGAGGCCATCCTCTGGATGGAACAGTTTCTCCAGCGCTCCGTCAAAACCATGGTCTTCGTCACCCACGACCGGGCCTTTCTGAAACAGCTCGCCACCCGGATCGTGGAAATCGACCGGGGACAGTTGACCTCCTTTCCCGGTAGCTACGACCAGTACATCAGCCGAAAAGCTGAACTGCTGGATACCGAAGCAGGCCAGAACGAAGAGTTCGACAAACTGGTCAGCCGGGAGGAAGCCTGGTTGCGGCAGGGCGTCAAGGCCCGCCGGACCCGCAACGAGGGCCGGGTCCGGGCCCTGCTGGAGATGCGCGCCGAAGTGGCGAAGCGCCGTGCCCGGAGCGGCAATGTCCGTATCCTGCAGCAGGAAGCGGAGCGGTCGGGTCGCCTGGTGATCGAAGTCAAGAATCTCGGTTTTTCTTTCGACGACCAGCCCATGATCCGGGATTTAACGCTGACGGTCATGCGGGGGGACAAGGTGGGCATCATCGGTCCGAACGGCTGCGGCAAGACGACGCTGCTGCGACTCCTCCTGGGAGAGATCGAACCGGCGCAAGGATCGGTCCGCCACGGCGTCCGCCTGGAGGTGGCCTATTTCGACCAGTTGCGGGCGCAACTCGATGAAACGAAGACCCTCCAGGAAAATGTGGTCGAAGACGGGGACAACGTCATGATCAACGGCCGGCCCCGGCACATTATCGCCTATCTTCAGGATTTTCTTTTTACCCCCACCCAGGCGCGGGCGCCCATCACGTCCTTATCCGGCGGCGAGCGGAACCGGCTCCTGCTGGCCAAGCTCTTTACCCGGCCGTCCAATGTCCTCGTTCTCGACGAGCCGACGAACGACCTGGATGTGGAAACCCTGGAACTCCTCGAAGAGATGCTGATCGATTATAAAGGGACGGTTCTGATCGTCAGCCACGACCGGGCTTTCCTGAATAACGTCGCCACCTCGACGCTCGTTTTTGAAGGGCAGGGCAGGGTGCAGGAATACGTCGGCGGCTATGACGACTGGATGAAGCAGCGGGCGCCGGAGAAAGAAGCGGCGCCGGAAAAGCCGAAAAAGGGAAAGCCCAAAAGCGTGGCGACAGGTCCCCGGAAGCTGACCTTCAAGGAGCAGCGGGAACTGGAAGCGCTGCCGGGGTTAATCGAGAATCTGGAAGAGGAAAAGCACAACCTCTTTGCGGCCCTGGCCGACCCAGAACTGTACAAGACAGCCGGACAGGAAGTCGCCCACCTCCAGGCCCGGCTGGACGAACTGGAAGCGGAACTCGAATTAGCCTATGCCCGGTGGGAATTCCTGGAAGATATCGCTCTTGCATTCCGGGGTTGAAGCTTCCTGATCTCCTTTAGCGACGCTGTCCTTATCATCGGTCACCTCAATCGATGACTATCTAAACCGGACAGATTGTGTGCTACAATACCGGACAACTTACGTGTTACTGACAAACCAATAATTTCCCCTTGCATTCCCCTCCTTCGCTGATATAATTCCTCAATATCTCTGGTATTATTTTGTACCGGCAACGAACAAACCTACGTAAATTACCGCACCATTAGAACCATTCACATCAGGAAAGGAGGAAACACATCTCATGGATCGATTGAAATGGAAACTTCACCTTCGGCGCTGCTCCTTATTTTCGCACCTTCCATTGTCGGGTCGGCCGATTACGTCGGCTCCGGAAAGTGCGGCATGTGCCACAGCGAGGTGTACGACAAATGGAAAAGTCAGCCTTCACAACAAATCGCAGCAGGAATTATCTCCAACCAACGACCGGGTGGTCGTCGACTGGAAGGGCGTCCTGAAGCTCAAAGGCGGCAACATTCCGGAAGACGGCGAAACTCTTCAAAAAGAACGGCGATTACTACGCCACCGTGGATACACAATCCCCCACCATCGAAGCCACCTACAAGGTCGTGCGCACCTACGGCGGCTGGGGATGGGAAACAGCGTTACCAGGTGAAAATCGGGAACATGCATTACATTCTCCCCATCCAGTGGAACCAGGCCACTTCCAAGTGGGTCGCCTACAACCCCAACTGGTGGTACAACGAGAACGGCAGTCTCAAGACCCCTCCCCCCCGGAACTCCTTCGAACTGGATTGCGCCGGTTGCCACAACACGGGGCTGGTCATCGCCAAAGGTACGGAAACTGTGGATGTTAAATACACCGAACTCAACACCGGATGCGAGAAGTGCCACGGCGCCGGTTCGCCCACATAAAGAAACCCACTGCGGATACGATCATCAACCCGAAGAAACTCGCCTACGAGAGGAATCTCGAATCGTGCGGGATGTGTCACTCACGCGGGGTCAGCAAGCCAGACGGGAGTTTGGGCTATCCCTGGAACGACAAGGACAACAAACCCTATATCGTGGGTGAACCCCTCGACGCTTACTATCAGTTCCGGCCCGGTGAATGGGGCGGCCTGCAGGCCCATTCGAAGAGTCATCACCAGCAGTGGCACGATCTCCTGCGCAGCAAGCATTACGCCGCAAAGGTCACCTGTGTTTCCTGCCATGACCCGCACGGCAGTGCAAATCCCTTCCAGACAATCAAGCAGGACCGCAACAACGATCTCTGTCTGACCTGCCACGGGAAGCGATTCCCCAATCCCGACGCCGGTCCGAAAGCACACCCGACACCCCTACGCGCCAGAAACGACCGGGACCAGCCGCTGTTCTTCCTGCCACATGGTGAAAACCGCGTCGTCCGCCGAGGCGGGTGACATCCACGCGCACGACTTCAAGATTATCAAACCGGCCTTGAGCCTCGAGGAATTCAAAAAAGACCCCAAGACGGCAGCGCCCAATTCTTGTAACGGCTGCCATAAGGACTGGGCAAAGACCGAAGAAGGTTATGCGGCAGGTGTAAAGGCGTACGAAAAGCTATTTAAGAAGTAGGACCGAAGAAAAAGATTCTTTTACCGGAAGGCAGGGCCAGTCTGGCCTTGCCTTTTTTTAATAGTCGTCGTTCCGATGGAGGCCAGAATCCAGACTGCCTTGAAGCATATCATTCCGGCATCGAGACTGTGCCACAACAAGCCCATTTCCCATTCCGACCACGTGGCGATCAATGGGGGTTTGCGGACAAGACCGGAAAGCTGGTCATCCAGCCGCAATTCGAGGGTGCCTTTCCCTTCTCCGACGGCCTGGCCATTGTAAAAACCGGCAAGGGGACCGGTTATATCGATAAAACAGGAAGGTATATGAAGATTATTTACAAGTAGGATTAATTCGGGTTTCTGATCATGGCATCGCTGAACCGATACCGATAGCTCTGCTTCTGAAATTAGGTTTATGTCCCCCGCTTTTCCCCTAAATATGGTGGAACCTCAATAGATGGAGGGGTACTTCGAAGGGAGGTGGACAGCCTGATCCGGTTTTTATCTCCGGCTTCAAATAATGTCATTTCGAACGAATGTGAGAAATCCAGAACCGTCCCCATTTCCAATCATAGACAGGGTAATATCCTATTACATCTTGCGATTTTTCCTTCAGTGCTGGTAGGGTAATGCAGTCCCACAGATAACGAAATCTCACAAGACGGTGCGGGATTGGGAAAAATCAGGGCTGTTTGTGCGAGCTCACTCATGCGTTCACTTTTGGAGCTTATCCTATGATCAGTGTACTGCGGGACTTCCTGCTACAGATGTCGCGGAGCCCGGTGAATTACTGGGCGGAGTTTGGTCTCGATATCCCGTTAGGCGCCGCGCTCATTTATTTGGGCCTCCGGCGCCCCGATATCACTTACAGCGCAGCGTTTCTCACCATCCTGATTGGTTTGTTCGCCTTCAGCCATTTTGAATACATCATTCACCGTTGGCTGTTCCATGGATCGATCCCTATTTTCGTGCAAGGTCACCTGGCACACCACAAGAATCCGCAAGGCTATGACGCCCTGCCTTTCTTTCTGCCCTCCCTGATTATTCTCGATAGGCTGTTTGTTTTGTTGATGCCCACGAGTTACGCCTTTCTGCTGGCGGGAACCATCGCCTTCGGCTATGTAACCTACGGTTTAGGCCACTTCAGCATTCACCATGTCCATTTTCGGCAACCTTGGCCAAACGTTGGGCCTCTAAGCATCACATTCATCACTACCATCCCGAAAGCAACTTCGGGGTTACCACACCGCTGTGGGACATCATACTCGGCACGCGTTTTGTCATGCCCGATCTCAAAAAGCTTTAGGCATGGGCCACGATGAGCGAAAATCAGGTCAGCTATAAATTTATCCTCAGAGCCTTGCATTATCGGAACTACCGGCTCTTTTTCGGCGGCCAGAGCATCTCGTTGATCGGAACGTGGATGCAACAGATCGCCATGAGCTGGCTGGTTTATACCCTGACCCATTCTGCCTTATTGCTGGGCGTCGTCGGATTCGCCAGTCAAATCCCTATCTTGCTCTTCGCCTCGATCGCCGGGGTCTATGCGGACCGCTGGAGCCGCTATCGTATCCTCATCGTGACCCAGACTTGGCGATGATCCAGGCGTTGATCCTGGCGTTCCTCACCCTGACGGGCGCGATCCAGGTCTGGCACATCATCGTTTTAGTATCTCCTGGGGATGATTAACGCCTTCGATATGCCCACCCGTCAATCCTTCATCGTTGAATTAATAGAAAATGCCGATGACCTGGGGAATGCGATTGCCCTGAACTCTCTGATGTTCAATGGCGCAAGGCTTGTCGGTCCGGCGGTTGCCGGCATCTTGATCGGGTATCTGGGAGGGGGTCTGTTTTCTCATCAATGGGATCAGCTTCCTGGGTATCGTCTTTGCCCTCCTGGCCATCAGGATTCCGGAAAAAAAGACGGTCGTGCGCGCCACCCGGCGGCTATGGCAGGATTTGCGGGACGGTTATGCCTATGCCTTCGGGTTCGTACCGATCCGCTACATCCTGCTTCAGCTTGGTTTGATGAGCTTCATGGGGATGTCGACGTGGTGCTCATGCCCATTTTTGCGAAAGACATTCTCCACGGTGGACCGCACACCCTGGGATGGCTTATGGCGGTTTCCGGCCTCGGCGCGCTCACCGGTTCCATCTATCTGGCGTCGCGGGAAACCATTCTGGGACTGGGAAGATTCATTCCTATGTTTGCTCTTTTTGGTATCGGGATTATCGTCTTTGCTCTCTCGCAGACGCTCATCCTTTCCCTTGCCATGATGTTTATTGCCGGTGTGGGGATGATCGTGCAGATGGCAGCGAGCAATATCATTCTACAGAGCATTGTCGAAGAGGATAAGCGCGGTCGCGTGATGAGTATTTACACAACCGCCTTTATCGGCATGGTGCCGCTGGGCAATCTTTTTGCGGTACTGGGGCCTCCTGATTGGCGCCCCCAATACGCTCATTGTCAGCGGGATCGCCTGCCTGATCGGTTCGCTAATCTTTGCGGCGAATCTGCCGCAAATAAGAAAAGAGGTCCGCCCGATTTATATTAAGATGGGCATTATTCCGGGATGGAGTGAACGCGAGCGATCCATTTCCGTGGATTCTCGCCGTTCATCGGTCGGTGCTTTTCATAAATAATAATGTTCGCATGCGAGGGGGCGTTGGTTGGACAGAATGACAGGACTTGATAAGGGGGAATCGCCTTAGGGTGAGAGTTCAGATATTGCAGCCAGCCCTGCGTTTGAGTGTTGGAATAAACCATTTCTAATCTAAAAGAGATCAAATTCAGGTTCAAAATGGGCCTTGTAAGAATAAAAACAGGCCTTTTCTGATACTAATCCTTATATTTACAGATAGTTAACTTGGACAGACCCCATTCATTACCACGGAATAACCTTAGTTATTTAAAATTTATCTTTTGATTAAGTGGTGAGTAAAAGACGAATAAGGATGAAATTGCGGGAGACAACTGACTATTTGACCATCTACAAATCTGTGATGTGCGATCGACGGAAATAGCTCTAGGGGGACTGGATAGAGTGCATTTGGGTTATGAAACATAGAGACACCCTCACCCCATGTTTCGGTGGATGACTCATCAACTTCATAGCTAAATGGTATTGGAACAGAGGCATTTGGGTCATGGTGGTGTGCCATGCCTACTCGTATCATCAATACATCCGGGTGCTTGAAACCTGCTTGCCGCCCCATTCTATTGAACTTTGAAATTGTCCCACTAGCAGAAAACAATATGGCGCTAACATTTTCCGCGTCGGGTTGGGAAAAGAAGCCGGAAGGCACTTCTTTGTCGCCAACTTTATGCATACTAAGGACTACTGGTGTGATTATAAGCTTGCCATGATCGTCGTGGTGGAAGTCATGACGGACACCATAAAGATAATTGATTAACGCAGTGGTGCTCCATATCATGGACTGGTTGTCGTGAAAATCCGCACGGAAAACCAAAGGATTACCGGCAACATGATCAAGTTTCCAATATCCTTTTTTGAGCTTGCTGAATAGAGGACTTCCGAAGCGTATTGGCATTTCATGTAAATGAGCATCTAGGAGGTCTTCTGGCGTTTGAAGAGGCTTGTTCTGACCGAAAAACCGCGCTGGATTAGATGCGCTTCGACCAACAATTACAGCCTCGATTGAAATGGTTTTTCCGTACTTTGTTACTATGAAATCTGGAGCATGGTGATCTCGGTCAATGAAAAGCTCTCTAATGAAGTAGGAATGGATATAGTTCCCACAGTCTAGAATCGAAACCTGTTGTCTGGAACTGCTCAACGAAATTACCGTCAATGTCGATAAAATGGGTGGCTATTTCGTTGAGGATTGATCTTGCGGAAGGAATGCTGGTGAATTGACTAGGCTAACAAAATATGG
>CAVSZN010000020.1:0-23493 GCA_963732425.1 uncultured Alphaproteobacteria bacterium | reverse complement strand
CAAGGGGTTGGCCAATGTCGCCTCCCGCCGCGCCGGGGTGCTGCCGGATGTGCCGACGGTGCGCGAGCTCGGCTTCCCGGCGCTGGAACTGGAAGGCTGGAACGGCTTCTTCGCGCCGGCGCGCACGCCCGTCCCGGTGATGGCGCGGCTGCAGCGCGAGATCGCCGCCGCCGCACGCAACCCCGATTTCGTCAAGCGCTGCGAGGATGTGGGTGCCGAGCCTGTCGGGTCCGACTCCGAGAGCTTCGGCGCCATGGTCCGCGCGCAATCCGCCAAGATCCGCGACCTGGTGACGACGGTTCAATTGCGGCCCGATCTGATCCGCGGCACCTGACGCATGCGCCTGCGCGCAGGGCCTGCTGCGCGCCGGGGCGGCGCCGATCCGATGCGGGGTTGGCCCTGGTCAGGGCAGGCCGCGCGCGGCCTCGATACCGCTGAGCCAGGCGCCGGCGACCGTCGCTGCGAAGCGCGGGTGGCAGGCTTCCCCGGCGAAGCGGAGCCGACCGCCGGCAAGCGGGCGCGCCAGCCTGGCGCGGGCGGCCTGCGCCCCGGGAACGGCGTGGCTATAGGCGCCGCGGAACAACGGGTCCTCGGCCCATCGCGTCACGGCAGGGCGTCCGAGGGCCGCGGCGGCGCGGGCGCCGAAGATCAGCGCCGCCTCGGCACGCGCCTCGGCTTCGGCGCGGGCAGCATCGCCGGCGACCTGCCATGCCCGTGCGCCGCCGCAGAAGGCGATCATCACCGGGTCCCCGAACAGCCGTGCGACCCAGGACATGGGCCGGTCGCCCGGCCGCTCCACGGCGCGGCGCAGGCTGCCATAGGGCGGCAGGTCCGGCGCATCCGGATGGCTTGCAGGAAAGGCGATCTTGGTCAGCAGGCCGAGCGGCAGGGCGTGGATCGCTTCCTGCGTCTCCACAGGCAGTGGCGGGTCGAAGGTGATGCCCTTCGGCCGCCAGCACGCCGGTCGAGACGGTGACGATCGCCGCCCGTGCGGACAGGGTGCCGAAGGCGCCCTCCGCGCTCACGCCGCGCGCACTCCAGCGGATGCGCTCGACACGGGCGCCGGTGCGGATGGGCAGGCCCTGCGCCAGCCGTGCCACGAGGCCGCCGACGCCGTCGCGCAGGATGAGGTTCGGCCCGTCCAGCGCGGTGGCGGCAAAGTCATGCAGGCTCATGAGCGGGAGTTCCGCGGCGCAGATCTGCGCGCCTTCCCAATGGGCGATGGTCGCATCCCAGGGGCCGCCGCGCGGCGCCGCCTCGGCGGCCGGCCGGTCGGGCGTGCCGTCGGCGGCGGCGGCCTCGATGCTTGCCCAGAAGCGCTGCTCGGCCGCAGCGAAGTCGCCGTGCTCCCCGGCGGTGGCGGGGCGGCCATGGGCGTGGAGGCGCCGCTGGCGCAGCGCATCATGGTCGGCCAGCATAAGCCCCAGCGCGCGAGCCAGCGGCGTCAGCGGGTTGTCATTCGCCTGGTGCAGCCAGGAGGCACCGTGGTCGAACGGCACGCCGAGGCTTGTCGAACTCGGTGTAGGCCCGGCCGCCCACCCGCTCCCCGCCTTCGAGCAGGATGCAGCTGCGGCCACGCTTGGCGAGTTCGCGTGCGGCGGCAATTCCGGCGCAGCCGGCGCCGATGACGAGCACGTCTGGATCGGAAGGGAACATCGCCGCATCATGCCGCAGCCGCGATGCGATGGCTTCCCATGGATGCGATGGCGCTGCGGCGATGTGATGGACAGGCGGAGCAACGGCTATCGGCGATGTCGCCTCAGCCGCGCCGGCTCCAGGCCAGGGGATGAACCATGCTGCAGTCGCCCCCGCCACGCCCGGCATGCGCGAGGACGAGATCGATACGCCGGCGCTGATCATCGACCTCGATGCCTTCGAGCACAACCTCGACACCATGGCGGACGCTGCTGGCGCCGACCGGGGTGAAGCTGCGCGCGCATGCCAAGACCCACAAATCGCCGGTGATCGCGCTGCAGCAGATGGCGCCGCGGCGCGGTCGGCCAGTGCGTGCAGAAGGTGGCCGAGGCCGAGGCGCTGGCCTGGGGCGGCATGCCCGACATCCTGATCAGCAACGAGGTGGTCGGCGCCGCCAAGCTCGCTCGCGCCTGCGGCCCTGGCCCGGCATCGCCCGCATCGCGTATGTGCGCCGACGACCCGGCGCACGTGGCGGCGATCGCGGCGGCGGCGCGCGACGCCGGCGTGCGGCTCAACGGTGCTGGTCGAGATCGACGTCGGCGGCAACCGCTGCGGCGTGCGAGCCGGGCGCGCCGGCGGTGGCGCTGGCGCAGCGATCGCGGCCGACGCAGCACCTGACCTTCGGCGGCTTGCAGGCCTATCACGGCCGCGCCCAGCATTTGCGCACCCTGGCAGACGAGCGGCCGCGATCGCTGCGCGCCGTCGCCGACCCGACGCACGGTGGAGAGCTCGCGGCAGCAGGGCTTGGCCTGCCCGATCGTCGGCGGCGCCGGCACCGGCACGTTCGAGATCGAGGCGGCAGCGGCGTCTACACCGAATGCAGGCCGGCAGCTACGTGCTTCATGGACGCCGACTACGCCCGCAACCTCGACGAGTCCGGCGCCGCCGGTCAGCCGTTCCGCCACGCGCTATTCGTGCTGGCCACGCGTCATGAGCGCGCCGCGCCCGGGCGTGGCCGTGCTGGACGCGGGGCACAAGTCGGTGGCGATCGAATCGGGCATGCCCGACGTCTGGCAGCAGCCCGACATCCGTTCGTCAGCGCGTCGGACGAGCACGGCAAGCTGGAATTCGGCAGCCGACGTGCGCGGGGCCGACGCTCGGCGACAAGCTGCGCCTGGTCCCCGGCCACTGCGACCCGACGGTGGACCGGTACGACTGGTATGTCGGCATGAGATCTCATCCCACGATCCGCCGACCGGGTAGCCGCCATCGTCGAATGACCTACCGCCGCCGGCCTGGGCGAGGCCGATCAGCGGCACGCGCCGGCCCATGCCGCCACGCCCGCCGCCGCGCGGCAGCGCCGGCAGGCCGGAGACGAGGGAGGCGAAGTCCTCGATACCCAGCCCGGTGGCGTTCAGCACCTTGGCGACGCTCTCGGTCGAGGGCCAGCGGGCGCGGCCATCGGCGCCGATCCGCTTGGAGGGATTGAAGGCGGTTGGATCGAGCCCGGCCTTGCGTGCCAGGCCCGAGGCGGAAAGCCCGTGCTCGGCCGCCAGGGCATCGAGGGCGCGCCAGATATCGTCATGCCGCATGGATGATGGTGCCGTTCCGTTGCCGGGAGGATCCCGAGGGCGCGAATCCAGATGATGTGCCGCGCCTGGGCAACCTATCCTAGGTTTTGTTTCGGAAAGCAATAGGTGTATGTTCCTTTTTTGGGGTTGTCGGGCGCAACTCCCGCGATTAATGTTCCTGTATTGTTCACTCCAGAGGCGAGAACCTCCCATGCGACCTGCCCCCCGCAGCGCCCACGCCCCCCGCTTCGCCACCATCGCCGTCGCGGAGCCTTTCCGCTCCGCCGAGGAGGCCTGGTTCTGGACCATGTCGGCGTTGATCGCGCGCCGCGATGGCGCCCGCATCTCTGCCGGCAAGGGCGACAAGGTGCGCCCCTGCGAGCCCGACGACGTGATCAAGTGCCTGGACCGGCTGTACCGCCATCGGCGGATCGACCTCATGCATGCCCGCGTCATGCGCCTGTGGGGTGAGCGCGGCACCGCGCCGGACCCGCGCCACCTGTCCGAGCGCGCCGATGCGGCGCAGTGGCGCGAGGCGATGAACCGCCTTGAATGGCCGCTGCGGGTGAAGGGCATCGTGGCGTGACCGGGCCGGGCCGGAGCCGCGGCACGCCGCGGCTGCGCGCGGCGCGCGACGCGGAGCAGGAGGTCTGGATCGTCTTCGGCGGTGGGGCGGATCAGGTCTGGCTGCGCCCGCTGCGGCGCGGGTTTCGGCATTGCTTCGCCGCGCTGCGCGATGAGGCGGGCTGGACCGTGCTGGAACCGCTGTCAGGCCGCCTCATCGTCGCGCGCCTGGCTGTCGCGGCGGGCTTCGACCTGCCGAGCTTCTACGCACGCGCGGGTCTTGCCGTGGCCGGGCCCTTCGCGCCGGGCCCGGTGCGGGCGACCTGGCTGCCGCGCCTGATGCCGTTCACCTGCGTGGCGCTGTGCCGCGCGGTGCTGGGCGCCGGCGCACCGCGCGCATTGACGCCCTGGGGCCTGTTCCGGCGGCTCGCGCAGAATTCTGACGGCAATACGAAAATATTCTTGACGACGCGAATTAATTAGGATAATTCTCCGATCGCCAAGGGGCGAATTGCGCCCGGCGGCGTTCCTCCCGATCCCCCCGAAGACTTTCGCGGGCCCGCTCCTCCCTCCGGAGGGCGGGCTCGCGGCTTTTTGGGGCGGCCGGGGAGGAATCCCTTCCCGCATCCCAAGAGGAGCCGCGCGCGCATGGGTGGCCTGTTCCGTGCCCCGAAGCCTGTCGTCGTCGCGCCATCGGCGCCGGCCGCGACCACGACCACCGCCAATGATCCCGCCCTGGCCGCCGAGCAGGTTGCCGCCGCGGCCCGTGCCGAGGCGCGCAGCCGCACCAGCCGGGGCCTCGCCGGGACCATCGCCACGTCTGCCCGCGGCGTGCTCGGCGCGCGGCCCGACTTCACCGCGACACGCAAGTCGCTGCTGGGGGAATGACGCCATGACGCCGGAGGACATCCTCGCGCGGCACATCCGTGCCCTCGATCAGCGCCGCGCCCATGATGCGCTGTGGCAGGATTGCTACGACCACGTCCTGCCGGCCATGCCGGCCGGGCGCGTCGCGATCTATGACGCGACAGCCGCCGATGCGGCCGAACAACTCGCCGCATCCTTGCTGGCGGAACTGACGCCACCCTGGTCGCGCTGGTTCGGCCTCGCCCCGGGTCGCCCGGCGGAGGGCGACAACCAGGCGGCCATTGCGCTGGAGGATGCGGCGGAGACGCTGCAGGGTCATCTCGACCGCTCGAACTTCGGGCTGGAGATGCACCAGGCCTTCCTCGACCTGGTGGTCGCCGGCACCGGCGTGCTGCTGGTCGAGGAAGCGCCGCCCGGCGAGGCCTCGGCCCTGCGCTTCACCGCCGTGCCGCTGCGCGAGGCGGTGCTCGAGGAAGGCCCCTCGGGCCGCCTGGACACTGTCTATCGTGCCGCCAGGTTGAGCGAGGCGGCGCTGCGCGAGCGCTATCCTTCGGCGCCGCTGCCGCCGCCCGGGCAGCATGATGCCGAGGCGCCGCGCCACCGCGTCATCGAGGCGGTCTGGCCCGACCGCAGCGGAACCCGGTTCATGGCGATCGCCGCGACCGATGCCGGGCCGGTGGTGCTGGCGGAAGGCCGCTTCTCCGAAAGCCCCTTCATCGCCTTCCGCTGGCTGAAGGCGCCGGGCGAGACCTATGGCCGTGGCCCGGTCGCCAAGGCGTTGCCCGACATCCGCACCGCCAACAAGGTGGTGGAACTGGTGTTGAAGAACGCCTCCATCGCCGCGACCGGCATCTGGCAGGCGGATGACGATGGCGTGCTGAATCCGGCGACGGTGCGGCTGGAACCTGGCGCGATCATCCCGAAGGCGCCGGGATCGGCGGGGCTGACGCCTCTCGCGGCGCCGGGCAATTTCGACGTGTCGCAGCTGGTGCTGACCGATTTGCGGGCGCGCATCCGCGGTGCCCTGCTGGCCGACCGGCTGGGCCCGCAGCGCCACGACAACATGACGGCGACCGAGGTGCTGGAACGTGCGGCCGAGACGGCGCGGCTGCTTGGCGCAACCTATGGCCGGCTGCAGTCGGAACTGCTGACGCCGCTGATCTCGCGCTGCCTCGCCATCCTGCGCCGGCGCGGGGAGATCCCGCCGCTGCTGCTCGATGGCCGGGAGGCGGTGCTGCGCTACCGCAGCCCGCTCGCGCAGGTGCAGGGCCGCGCCGATGCGGCGAATACGCTGCTGTTCCTGCAGGCGGTGCGCGCGATGGGCCCCGAGGCCCTGGCGCAGATCGACCTGCCGGCCGCCGCCCGCTGGCTTGGCCGGACGCTGTCCGCGCCCGCCGAAGTGCTTCTTCCCCCCGCCCAAACCCCCAAGGAGTGAGTCCCTGATGCCCGAGGACCTGCTGGAGAGCGCGTTGGCCGACACTGCCGCGCCGGAGACGGGTGCGCGGCCCGACGATGTGCCCGAGAAATTCTGGGACGCCGAGACGGGCCGGATCCGCGTGGATGCGCTGGTGAAATCCTATCGCGAGCTGGAGCGCCGCCTGTCGCAGCGCGCCGGGCCGCCGGCCGAGGATGCGCCACCGGAGGAAATGCTGCGCTTCCGCCGCGCCATGGGCGTGCCGGACGGCCCCGATGGCTATGCGATCGAGCCGCGCCACGACCTGTGCTGCCCCGATGCCGCGATCAACCAGCGCCTGCATGAGGCCGGCTTCAGCCAGCCGCAGGCGCAGTTGGTCTATGACCTGGCGGCCGAGCGCCTGCTGCCGCTGATCGCGGAAGCGGCCGGGCAGTTCGAGGCCGATCGCCAGGTGGAGAAACTGCGCGAGCATTTCGGCGGCGAGGAACGCTTCCGCCGCGTTGCCGCGCAGATCACCGCCTGGGGCCGGGCGAACCTGCCGCCGCCGGTGCTTGAGGCGCTGTCCACCACGGCCGAGGGGGTGATGGCGCTGCATCGCATGATGGAAGGCAAGGAGCCTGGCCTCGCGCCGCGCGCCGAGGCCAGCACGGCCACCGATGAGACGGAGCTGCGCGCGATGATGCGCGACCCGCGCTACTGGCGCACGCGGGAGCCGGAGTTCGTCCGCCGCGTGACGGACGGCTTCCGCCGCCTGGTCGGCGGCGCCGGCTGATCCCGCCTTCCGGCGGGGCTTGAGCGTTTCGCGACGTTCGCCCCCCGGCGGCCCCGCGCGATCTCGCGCGGTGGCCCGGGGGGCGGGTGGTGCGCCGCATGGCGGCGCCGCCCGCCCCTTCGTCCTTCGCCCGCGCACAACCCGCCAAGGGCGCGCGGGCCGCGCCGGCATCCGGCCCCGCGCGGGCAACCGGGTGTTCCGGCGCAGTCCCTCAACATCATCATTGAAAGGGTCCCCCGCATGTCGGGCACCATCGAACAGGCCTTCGTGAAGCAGTTCGAAGCCGAGGTCGCCGAGGCCTATCAGCGCCAGGGCAGCAAGCTGCGCCCGACCGTCCGCTCCAAGAGCGGCGTGCAGGGTGCGAGCACCATCTTCCCGCGCGTCGGCAAGGGCACGGCCGCGGCCAAGGCGCGCAACGGCGTCGTGCCGGTGATGAACCTGGAATACTCGAACGCCGAGTGCTTCCTGCAGGACTACTACGCCGGCGAGTGGATCGATCGTCTCGACGAGATCAAGTCCAGCATCGACGAGCGCACCGTGATCGCCAATGCCGGCGCCTATGCGCTTGGCCGCAAGACGGACGAGCTGATCGTCAGCGCGCTCGACACCGCGACGGCCGAGGCGGTCGGCACCGGCACGGGCCTGGCCGACACCGATGGGCTGACCAAGCAGAAGGTTCTGATGGCCTTCGAGATGCTGGGCGCGGCCGATGTGCCGGATGACGGCAACCGCTTCGCGGTGGTCGGCTGGAAGCAGTGGTCCGAGCTGCTGCAGATCGATGAGTTCGCCAAGTCCGACTATGTCGGCGATGGCGAACTGCCGTGGAAGGGCACGCAGGCGAAGCGCTGGCTCGGCGCGCTGTGGATGCCGCATTCCGGCCTGACCAAGGCCGGGGTGCTGCGCTACTGCTATTTCTACCACAAGACGTCGATCGGCCATGCGGTGGCGTCCGAGGTGGTGACCGACATCACCTGGCACGGTGATCGCGCCGCGCATTTCGTCAAAACATGATGTCGCAGGGCGCGGTGATGATCGACCCGACCGGGGTCGTGCGGATGCGCGCCAAGGATAGCGTGCGGATGCGCGCGAAGGATGAGCGTGCGGATGCGCGCGAAGGAGTAAGGTTGGGGGGGAACCTCCCCCAGCCCCCACCCTTTTCCTGCCTGTTGGAGACTGACTGCCGAGGTCAGTTCCCATGGACAGAAAGGAGGGGGATCGGGGAGTTTCTCCCCACCTCCTTGTTTCCAGACACATCAGGAATCCCCGATGGCGCTCTCCGCCCTCGCGCTCTGCTCGCGCGCGCTGCTGAAGATCGGTGCGCAGCCGGTTGCCTCGCTTGACGAGGGCACCGCCGAGGCCGAGGTCGCGGCCGATTTTCTCCTCCGGGATCCGCGACGCGCCGCTGTCCTCGCATCCGTGGTCCTTCGCGACGGCGCAGGCGGCGCCTGGCGCGTCTGGCCACTGTGCCGCGCCGATTTCGCCAATGCGTTCCAACTGCCCGCTGCATTTCCTGCGGGCGCTGTCGGCCGGCAGTGCTGGCCGCGCGCGCGGCATCGTCTATCGGTTGGCAGGAGGACCGGCTGTTCACCGATGTGGACCAGGTTGCGCTGACCTCTCACGTGTTCCGCCCCGACGAGAGCGGCTTCCCGCCGTTCTTCGCCGCGGCGTTGGTGGCGCCGGGCTGGCGGCTGAATTCTGCATTCCGCTGACCGAGAACAGTTCCCGCGCGGAGATGCTGTACCGCCTGGCCGAGGCCGAGTTGCGCGTCGCGCGCCAGGCCGACAGCCAGCAGGCGAGCGCACGCGTGCTGGAGAGTTTCCCGCTGATCAGCGTTCGGGTTGACCCATGCCGGCCGTCAAGCGTGCAAAGACCAGTTTCACCGCGGGTGAACTGGCGCGAACTGCTCGGGCGCGGTGACCTGCGCGCCTTCGAGAACGGGGCGCGGCGCCTGCGCAACGTGTTCATCCAGCCGACCGGCGGCGTGACGCGCCGGCCCGGGTTGCGGCATGTGACGCCCCTGCCTGGTCCGGCGCGGCTGATCCCCTTCGAGTTCAACACCGAGCAGACCTACCTCATCGTGCTGACGGCGGGGCTGCTGCGCGTCTCCGGTGATGCCGAGGTTGCCGTGCTTGGCGGGCCCTGGGGTGCCTGGATGCTGCCGCAGATCGGCTTCACGCAGAATGCCGACACGCTGCTGCTGACGCATCCGGAGATGCGGCCGCAGCGGGTCACGCGCTCCGCCGCCGGCTGGACCATCACCGACTGGCCTTCGTGCATGAGCCTATGTCCGCTTTGCCGATGCCTCGGTGACGCTGATGACGAGCGGCACGTCGGGCAATGTCGTCGTCACCGCCAATGCCCTGGTCTTTGCCGCGGGGCACATCGGTGCGCGGCTGCGCATCGGCGGCAAGCGGCTGATCATCGGCACGGTGATCAACGGCGCGCCAGGTGGCCGGCCACGGTCGAGGAGACCCTGTCGGGCACCGCCGCCTCCGCCGATTGGGATGAATCCGCCTTCAGCGGTGCGCATGGCTGGCCGGTGACCTGCTGCTTTCCACCAGGATCGCCTGGTCATCGGCGGGTCGCGCGACCTGCCGAACCGGCTGTGGCTGTCGCGCACCGGGGATCTGTTCAACTTCGATGCCGGAACCGGCCTGGACGACCAGGCGATCGAGTTCGGCCTGGCGTCGGACCAGGTCGATGCGATCCACCGGCTGTTCTCGGGCCGGCATCTGCAGGTCTTCACCTCGGGGGCGGAGTCGATGGTCACCGGCGGATCCCGCTGACGTCGGCCAGCATCCAGCTCAATCGCCAGACGCGGTGGGCTCGCCGGTGGACGGCTCGTGCGCGGCCGGTGGATGTGGATGGAGTCGCCCGTCTTCATCGCCGCAGCGGGCAGGGCGTGCACCGAATTCGCCTATACCGATGTCAGCCAGGTCTATCAGGTCGACGACCTGGCCGTCCTTGGCGCGGGCATCTCGTCAACACGCCGGTCTCGATGGCCTATGACCAGGGCACGCGCGCCATGGTGATGGCGGATGGCAGCCTCGGCACGCTGACCGAATCTATCGCGCCGAACAGGTGACCGCCTGGACGCGGCAGGACAAGGGCCCTTCCGCGCCGTCGCCGAGACCGAAGGCACCATCCGGGCGTGACCGAAACGAGTCGGCGCCTTCGCGCCTGAGCGGTTCGAAGAGCTCGATGCCGCGCTGACCGGCGAGGCCGCCACGGCGCAGGACGCCTGGAGCGGACTTGGCCATCTCGAAGGATACGAGGTCGGCGTGCTCGCCGATCGCGCGCCGCGCGCGACGGCGACGGTGGGCGACGGCGCGGTTGTGCTCGATCCGCCGGCTGCGGCCGTGCAGGTCGGGCGGGTGTTTCGCCACGAGATCGAGCCGCCTCCGCCCGACCTTCAGCCCCGGCGGTGCTGCCGACCGGGCCGCTGCGCCTGGTGGCCGCGACCTTCCGGCTGCTGGACACGGCGGCGCTGTCGGTCGATCTCGGTCGTGGTGCGGGAGCCCGTGCCGTTCGCCGGCTCAGCACCGCGCTCACGGCGCCGGCGCGGTTCACCGGCGATGTCACGCTGCGCGGCCTGGGCTGGCGGCGCGACCGGCGACCTGGCGCATCGAAGGCGATGTGCCGCTGCCGATGACGCTGCTTTCCGTCACCACCGAGATCAGGATGACCGACTGATGGCTCAGCTCGCTACCATTGCCTCGCTCGCCGGACCGGTCTTGCCGTCATGGCCAGGTCCGCCAGGGGACAGCAGCAAAGGCCACCAACCGCGCGCAGGAGGAAAACCTGCGCCAGCAGGCCGCCCAGCAGGACCAGGCCGCGGTGCAGGCCGCGGTGAATGAACAGGAACGGCAGGCCAGGCTGACGCGCACCATCGCGTCTGCCCGGCGCGCGGCCGCCGGCGGGCATCGCGCCGATGAACTCCGGCCGCCTGGACGGCAGGGCTGCAGGCCGACGCGGCGAAGGACAGCGCATCGGATGGATCCGCTGATGTCGGGCGGCTTGCCGCCGGCAGGCGCTGACGGTGCCGACGCCCGATGGCAGCCTCAACAGCTTCCTGGCGCGGACAGACCCTCGGGCGTGGTTCGCAGCCTGTTGGGCTGACGTGCGGGTGCGGCGCGCCGAGCCCAACAGGCTGCGCACCGCACCGCCGAGGGTCTGGCCGGCACGCAGGTAGCTGTTCAGGCTGCCGTCGGCGGCAGCAACGAACGTCGTCCGGCAGCGAGCCGGGCCGACATCACCGATGCATCCGTTGCGCTGTCCTTCGCCGCATCGCTGCGCAGGCCGGTCGTCAGTGCGGCGGCCGAACCCTCATCGGGTGCGATGCCGCTGGCGGCCGCGCGCGCGCGGGCGGAGGCGATCGTGCGCGCCAGCTTGTCCTGCCGGTCGGCTTCATTCACCGCGGATTGCACCGCGGCCTGGTCCTGCTGGGCGGCCTGTTGCTGGCGCAGGTTCTCCTCCTGCGCCTGGTTCGTCGCCTTCTGCTGCTGCCCCTGGCGGACCTGGCCATAGACGGCAAGACCGGTGCCGGCGAGCGAGGCAATGGTAGCGAGCTGAGCCATCAGTCGGTCATCCTGATCTCGGTGGTGACGGAAAGCAGCGTCATCGGCAGCGGCGCGTCGCCTTCGATGCGCCAGATCGGGCGCAGCCGGTCGCGCCGCCAGCCAAGGCCACGCAGCGTGACGTCGCCGGTGAAGCGTGGCGGCGCCGCATCCAGCAGCGCCGTATCGAGCCGGCGGAACGGCACCGGTTCGGCGCCGCGGCCGAGATCGACCGACAGCGCCGCGGTCTCGAGCAGCCTGAAGGTGGCCGCGACCAGACGCAGCGGCCCGGTCGCCGCGCCGCTGGCGGCGATGAGGTCGGGCGGCAGCGGTTCGACCTCGTGTCGGAACACCAGGCCGATCTGCACCGTCGCGGCCGGCGGGTCGAGCACCACCTTGCCGTCGGCCACCGTCTCGGCGCGCGCGGCGCACCATCGGCCAGCACGCCGACCTCGCGGCCTTCGAGATGGCCGAGCCCGCTCCATTCATCCTGCGGCCGTGGCGGCCTCGCCGGTCAGCGCGGCATCGAGCGCGAGGCCGGGTTCGAAGCGTTCCAGCGCGAAGCCGCCATGGCGTTCGATCGACGGCCCAGATGGTGCCTTCGGTCTCCGCCACGGCGCGGAAGGCGCCGGCGGTTTCCTGCCGCGTCCAGGCGGTCACCTGCTCGGCGCGATAGATCGTCAGCGTGCCGAGCGAGCCATCGGCCATCGCCATGTGCAGCAGCCGCGTATCCTGGTCGTAGGCCATCGAGACCGGCGTATCCACCAGGTGCCGCGCGACGATGGCGAGGTCATTCGCCTGATAGACCTGGCTGACATCGGTGTAGGTGAACTCATACACGCCCTGCCCGCTGCGCGAGACGAAGACGGTCGACCCATCGACATCCACCGGCGGCACCAGCCGATCAACCGGCGAGCCGACGCGGGTCTGCCGGTTGAGCTGGATGTTCGCCGGCGTCAGCGGGTCGCCGGTCACCATCCATTCGGCGCCCGAGGTGAAGACCTGCAGATGCCGCCCCGAGAACAACCCGCGGATCGCATTCACCTGGTCCGACACCAGGCCGAATTCGATCGCCTGGTCATCGAGCCCGGTGCCGGCATCGAAGTTGAACAGATCCCCGGTGCGCGACAGCCACAGCCGGTTCGGCAGGTCGCGCGACCCGCCGATCACCAGGCGGTCCTGGTGGAAGCAGCAGGTCACCGGCCAGCCATGCGCGCCGCTGAAGGCGGATTCATCCCAATCGGTGGTCGCGGCGGTGCCCGACAGCGTCTCCTCGACCGTCGGCGACCACCTGCGCGCCGTTGATGCACGGTGCCGATGATCAGCCGCTTGCCGCCGATGCGCAGCCGCGCGCCGGCATGTCCGGCCGTAGAAGACCGGCGCATCGGCAGTGACGACGACATTGCCCGTCGTGCCGCTCGGCGTCAGCGTCACGGCGGCATCGGCGAAGCGGAGGAACGGCTCATGCACGAAGGCCCAGCGGCGCGATGGTCCAGCCCGACGCGGTGCGCGTCACGCGCTGCGGCCGCCATCTCCGGATGCGTCAGCAGCAGCGTGTCGGCATTCTGGGTGAAGCCGATCTGCGGCAGCATCCCGTCGTTCCACGGCCCGCCGAGCACCGCCACCTCGGCATCGCCCTGATAGACGCGCAGCAGCCCCGCCGTCAGCACGATGAGGTAGGTCTGCTCGGTGTTGAACTCGAAGGGGATCAGCCGCGCCGGACCCGGCAGCGGCGTCACATGGCGCAGCCCGGGCCGGCGCGTCACGCCGCCGGTCGGCTGGATGAACACGTTGCGCAGGCGCCGCGCCCCGTTCTCGAAGGCGCGCAGGTCGCCGCGCCCGAGCAGTTCAGGCGCCAGCTCCCCCGCGGCGAAACTCGTCTTGGCTCGCTTGACGGCCGGCATGGCTCAGCCCCGCACGCTGATCAGGGGGAAATTCTCGAGCACCCGCGCGCTCGCCTGCTGGCTGTCGGCCTGGCGCGCGACGCGCAGCTCGGCTTCGGCCAGGCGGTACAGCATCTCCGCGCGGCTGCTGTTCTCGGTCAGCGGAATGCAGAACTCGGCCGCCAGCCGCGCCACCAGCGCCGCGGCGAAGAAGGGCGGAAAGCGCGCTCTCATCCGGGCGGAACACATAGGTCAGCGCGACCTGCTCCGCATCGGTGAACAGCCGCTCCTCCTGCAGGCGATAGACGATGCCGCGCGCGCGCCCCGCCGTGCCGGCGGACAGCGCGCGCAGGAACCCCGCGGGCAGCTGGAACGCATTGGCGAAGTCGGCACGCGGCGTCGCGGCAAGGCGCGCCAGCGCGGCCTGCGCCGTCGCGAAGGACCACGGATGCGACGACAGCAACGCATCGCGGATGCCCGGATAGAGATTGGCCGCGACCTCGGCCTCGGCCGTGCCCTCGTCAAGCGAGGCAACCGGCTGCGCACCAATCTTCAGCAGCGCGCGCGAGCAGAGCGCGAGGGCGGAGAGCGCCATCGGGGATTCTCCTTGATATGTCGGGAACGAAGGAAGGTCGGGGGAGAGAACTCCCCCGATCCCCCTCCTTTTTCTGTCATGGGAACTGACCTCGGAGGTCAGTCTCCAACAGACAGAAAAAGGGTGGGGGTTTGGGGGAGATTCCCCTCCCCCAACCTTCACTCCTTCGCGCGCATCCGCACGACGCCGGTCGGGTCGATCATCACCGCGCCCTGCGACATCATGTTGTTCACGAAATGCGCGGCGCGGTCGCCGTGCCAGGTGATGTCCGTCACCACCTCGGACGCCACCGCGTGGCCGACCGCGGTCTTGTGGTAGAAGTAGCAGTAGCGCAGCACACCCGCCTTGGTCAGGCCGGAATGCGGCATCCACAGCGCGCCGAGCCAGCGCTTCGCCTGCGTGCCCTTCCACGGCAGCTCGTCATCGCCGACGTAGTCGGAGCGTGGCGAACTCGTCGATCTGCAGCAGCTCCGACCACTGCTTCCAGCCGACCACCGCGAAGCGGTCGCCGTCATCGGGAACATCGGCGGCACCGAGCATCTCGAAGGCCATCAGCACCTTCTGCTTGGTCAGCCCGTCCGTGTCGGTCAGGCCCGTGCCGATGCCGACCGCCTCGGACGTCGCGGTGTCGAGCGCAGCGATGATCAGCTCATCGGTCTTGCGCCCCAGCGCGATAGGCGCCGGCATTGGCGATGACCGTGCGCTCGTCGATGTTCGTCTTGATCTCGTCGAGACGATCGATCCACTCGCCGGCATAGTAGTCCTGCAGGAAGCACTCGGCATTCGAGTATTCCAGGTTCATCACCGGCACGACGCCGTTGCGCGCCTTGGCCGCGGCGGTGCCCTTGCCGACGCGCGGGAAGATGGTGCTCGCGCCCTTCACGCCCGTCTTGGAACGGATGGTGGGGCGCAGCTTGCTGCCCTGGCGCTGATAGGCCTCGGCGACCTCGGCTTCGAACTGCTTGACGAAGGCCTGCTCGATGGTGCCCGACATGCGGGGGACCCTTTCAATCGTGGTGTTGAGGGAATGCGCCGGAACACCCGGTTGCCCACGCGGGGCCAGGTGCCGGCGCGGCCAGCGCGCCCGTGGCGGGTTGTGCGCAGGCGAAGGACGAAGGGGCGGGCGGCGCTGCCGCTTCAGCGGCGCACCACCCGCCCCCGGGCCACCGCGCGAGGTCGCGCGGGGCCGCCGGCGGGACGAACGTCGCGAAGACGCTCAAGCCCCGCCGGAAGGTCGGTATCAGCCGGCCCCGCCGACCAATCGCCGGAACCCATCCGTCACGCGCTTGACGAACTCCGGCTCCCGCGTGCGCCAGTACCGCGGGTCGCGCATCATCGCCCGCAACTCGGTCTCATCCGTCGCGCCGTGCTGGCCTCGGCGCGCGGCGCGAGGCCGGGCTCCTTGCCCTCCATCATCCGGTGCAGGGCGATCACGCCCTCGGCGGTGGTGGACAGCGCCTCGAGCACCGGCGCCGGCAGATTCGACCGCCCCCAGGCGGTGATCTGCTGCGCCACCCGGCGGAAGCGTTCCTCGCCGCCGAAATGCTCGCGCAGCTTCTCGACCTGGCGCTCCGTCTCGAACTGCCCGGCGGCCTCGGCGATCAGCGGCAGCAGGCGCTCGGCCGCCAGGTCATAGACCAGCTGCGCCTGCGGCTGGCTGAAGCCGGCCTCGTGCAGGCGCTGGTTGATCCCGGCATCGGCGCAGCACAGATCGTGCTTCGGCTCGATCGCGTAGCCATCCGGCCCCTCCGGCACGCCGATGGCGCGACGGAAGCGCATGCGTTCCTCCACCGGCGCATCCGCGGCCGGCGGGCCGGCGCGCTGCGACAGGCGGCGCTCCAGCTCGCGATAGGACTTCACCAGCGCATCGACGCGGATCTGGCCCGTCTCGGCGTCCCAGAACTTCTCGGGCACATCCTCGGGCCGTGCGCCCGTCTGCGGCGCGGCACCGTCGGCCAGCGCGGTCTCCAGCAGGTCCTCGGGCATCAGGGACTCACTCCTTGGTGGTTTGGGCGGGGGGAAGAAGGATCTCGGCGGGCGCGGAGAGCGTCCGGCCGAGCCAGCGCGCGGCGGCCGGCAGGTCGATCTGCGCCAGGGCCTCGGGCCCCATGGCGCGCACCGCCTGCAGGAACAGCAGCGTGTTCGCGGCATCCGCGCGGCCCTGCACCTGGGCGAGCGGGCTGCGATACCGCAGCACCGCCTCACGCCCATCGAGCAGCAGCGGCGGGATCTCCCCGCGCCGGCGCAGGATGGACAGGCAGCGCGAGACCAGCGGCGTCAGCAGTTCCGACTGCAGCCGGCCATAGGTCGCGCCGAGCAGCCGCGCGGTCTCGGCCGCGCGTTCCAGCACCTCGGTCGCGGTCATGTTGTCGTGGCGCTGCGGACCGAGCCGGTCGGCGAGCAGCGCGCCACGGATGCGCGCCCGCAAATCGGTCAGCACCAGCTGCGACACGTCGAAATTGCCCGGCGCGGCCAGCGGCGTGAGCCCCGCCGACCCCGGCGCCTTCGGGATGATCGCCCCCGGTTCCAGCCGCACCGTGGCCGGGTTCAGCACGCCGTCATCATCGGCCTGCCAGATGCCGGTCGCGGCGATCGAGGCGTTCTTCAGCACCAGCTCGACCACCTTGTTGGCGGTGCGGATGTCGGGCAGCGCCTTGGCGACCGGGCCGCGGCCATAGGTCTCGCCCGGCGCCTTCAGCCAGCGGAAGGCGATGAACGGGCTTTCGGCGAAACGCCCTTCGGCCAGCGCCACCGGCCCGGCCTCGGTCGCCGCGATCGCCATGAAGCGGCTGCCGCCGCGGTCCGGCCAGACGGCCTCGACCACGCGATGGCGCGGCGCCTCGGCATCCTCATCGTCGGGCAGCGGCGGCAGCGGCGCGGCGGGGTAGCGCTGGCGCAGCGCCGCCTCGGTCAGGCGGGCCGCCCGATAGACGGTGTCGAGCCGGCCCGACGGGCCTTCCTCCAGCACCGCCTCGCGCAGCGGCACGGCGGTGAAGCGCAGCGCCGAGGCCTCGCCGAGCGGCGCTTCCTCGACCAGCAGCACGCCGGTGCCGGCGATCACCAGGTCGAGGAAGGCCTGATGCATCTCCAGCGCGAAATTCGAGCGGTCGAGATGCCCCTGCAACGTCTCCGCCGCATCCTCGAGCGCGACGGCGGCCTGGTTGTCGCCTTCGCCCGGGCGCCCCGGGGCCAGGCCGAACCAGCGCGACCAGGGCGGCGTCAGCTCGGCCAGCAGCGAGGCGGCGAGCTGTTCCGCCGCATCGGCCGCCGTGGCGTCGAAGATCGCGACGCGCTCGGCCGGCATCGCCGGCAGGACGTGGTCGTAGCAATCCCGCCACAGCGCATCATAGGCGCGGCGTTGGTCGAGGGCGCGGAGATGCCGCGCGAGGATATCCTCCGGCGTCATGGCGTCATTCCCCCAGCAGCGACTTGCGCGTCGCGGTGAAGTCGGACCGCGCGCCGAGCAGGCCGCGGGCGGAGGTGGCGATGGTGCCGGACAGGCCCCGCGTGTTGCGCGCCGCGTGCCTCGGCACGCGCGGCGGCGGCCGTCTCCTCGGCGGCCTGGGCCGGATCGGTGGTGGTTGTGGTCGTGGCCGGCGCCGATGGCGGCGCGACGACGACAGGCTTCGGGGCACGGAACAGGCCACCCATGCGCGCGCGGCTCCTCTTGCGATGCGGGAAGGGTTCCTCCTCCGCCGCCCCGAAAAGCCGCGGGCCCGCCCCTCGATGAGGAGGAGCGGGCCCGCGAAAGTCTTCGGGGGGAACGGGAGGAAGGCCATCGGGCGCAACTCGCCCCTTGGCGATCGGAGAATTATCCTAGTTAATGCGGCGTCGGTCAAGATTTTTTTCTTATGTCGTGAAGAATTCTTCGACAGCCGCCGAAACAGCCCCCAGGGCGTGACCGCGCGCGGCGCGCCTGCGCCCAGCACCGCGCGGCACAGCCCGACGCAGGTGAACGGCAGCAGGCCCGGCAGCCACGCCGGCCCGCGCCGGGCCGGGCGCGAAGGGGCCCGACCACGGCAAGCCCGCGCGCGGCGGTAGAAGCCCGGCAGGTCGATAGCCCGCCGGCACCGCGAGGCGCGCGACGATCAGCCGGCCCGACAGCGGTTCCAGCACCGTCCAGCCGGCCTCGTCGCGCAGCGCGGCGAAGCAATGGCGAAAGCCGCGGCGCAGCGGGCGCAGCCAGAACTGGTCGGCCTCGCCGCCAAAGGCGATCCAGACCTGCTGCGGCGCGTCGCGCGCGGCGCGCAGGCGCGGCGTCCGCCGGCCCCGAGCGCCGGCCGTGCTCACGCCACGATGCCCTTCACCCGCAGCGGCCATTCGAGGCGGTTCATCGCCTCGCGCCACTGCGCCGCATCGGCGCGCTCGGACAGGTGGCGCGGGTCCGGCGCGGTGCCGCGTTCGCCCCACACGCGCATGACGCGCGCATGGATCAGGTCGATGCGCCGGTGGCGGTACAGCCGGTCCAGGCACTTGATCACGTCATCGGGCTCGCAGGGGCGCACCTTGTCGCCCTTGCCGGCGGAGATGCGGGCGCCGTCGCGGCGCGCGATCAGCGCCGACATGGTCCAGAACCAGGCCTCCTCGGCCGAGCGGAAGGGCTCCGCGACCGAGATGCTGGCGAAGCGGGGAGCGTGGGCACTGCGGGGGGCAGGTCGCATGGGGGTTCTCGCCTGTGGGGTGAACAATACAAGAACATTAACCGCCCCGGTTGCGTCCGGCAAGCCGAAAAAGGAACATCGACCTATTGATTTCCGAAACAAAACCTAGGATAGGTTGCCCAGGGCGCGACACATCATCTGGATTCGCGCCCTCGGGACCACCCCCGGCAACGGAACTGACACCACCATGCGGCATGACGACATCTGGCGCGCCCTCGATGCCCTGGCGGCCGAACACGGGCTCTCCGCCTCGGGCCTGGCGCGCAAGGCGGGGCTCGACCCCACCGCCTTCAACCCATCCAAGCGCATCGGCGCCGATGGCCGCGCGCGCTGGCCCTCGACCGAGAGCGTCGCCAAGGTGCTGAACGCCGTCGGGCGCGGCATCGAGGATTTCGCCTCCCTGGTCTCCGGCCTGCCGGCCCTGCCGCGCGGCGGCGGGCGCGGCGGCGTCGGCCGGCGCGTGCCGCTGATCGGCCTCGCCCAGGCCGGCGGCGAAGGCTATTTCGACGATGGCGGCTACCCGGTCGGCGGCTCCTGGGACGAGATCTCCCTGCCCGAGATCGGCGACCCCAACGCCTATGCGCTGGAGATCTCCGGCGAATTCCATGGAACCGGTGTTCCGCGACGGCGATGTCGTGGTCGTCTCCCCCGCCGCCCCGGTGCGCCGCGGCGACCGCGTGGTGGTGCGCACCATCAAGGGCGAGGTGATGGCCAAGGAACTGCGCCGCCAATCGGCCAAGCGGATCGAACTCGCCAGCCTCAACCCGGAACATCCGAGCTACAGCTTCGAACTGCCCGAGATCGCCTGGATGCACCGGATCATCTGGGCGAGTCAGTGAGTTTTTTGATCCCTCAAACGGCGGGCGCGGCCATCCGGCCGGCTTGGCTTCGCGCCATGCACTGGCGCGCTGGCGGCAGCGGACGGTCTGGGCGCGTTCGCGCTTTGCGCTCGTGCCCGAGGCATGCGCCTCGGGCAGGATCCGACGGGCGCCTGTCAGGCCATCGCGCCCGCGCGCCGCGATCGGCCACAGGCATTCCACCCGCCCCTTCCGCACGCCGACATACCAGTCGTAGCGATCGACCGTCGGGTCGCAATGCCCCGGCACCAGCCGCAGCTTCTCGCCCAGCGCGGGTGCGGCGCCATCCTCGATCATGATCTTGCCGTGCTCATCCGACGCGCCGGCATAACGCAGCCCCGGCCGCTCCCACACGCCCGGCATGCCGGAATCCACCGACACGCCCTTGTGCCCGCAATCCACCACCGCGACGCCCGGCGTCGCGCGGCTCATCACCGTGCGCCAGCACGAACAGCGCGTGGCGGAACGGCGGCGCGTCCTCGTTCTTCGCGTAGTCCACATCCATGAAGGCGTAGGACCCGCCTGGATCTCGGTATAGACGCCGCTCGCCGCCTCATGCCGGAAGGTGCCGGTGCCGGCGCCGCCGACGATCGGGCAGTCCAGGCCGCGCTGCTCCAACTGCTCCACCGTGCGGCGCGACCGCGCCGCCGCCTCGGCGATCGCCGCCGCGCGCTGTTCCGGCGTGCGCATGTGCTGCGCGCTGCCGTGATAGGCCTGCAGCCCGCCGAAGATCAGGTGCTTGCTGGCGGCGATGCGCTCGGCCAGCGCCACCGCCGGCGGGCCGTGCTCCACCCCGCGCGCGGCCCATGCCGACATCGATCTCGACCAGCACCGGGATGCGCACGCCGGCCGCCTCGGCGGCCTGCTCGATCAGCGCGATCTGCGCGGCGTCATCGACGCAGACGCCGACCTTGCAGATCCGCGCCAGCGCCGCGAGCCGCGCCAGCTTGCGCGGGCTCACCACCTGGTTCGTCACCAGCACGTCCGGGATGCCGCCCCAGGCGAGTTGCTCCGCCTCGCCCACCTTCTGCACGCATTGCCCGATCGCGCCGCGCGCCATCTGCAGCTTCGCGACCACCGGCGATTTGTGCGTCTTGGCATGCGCGCGCAGCTTCGCCCCGGTCGGCGCCAGCAGCGCCGCCATGGTGTCGAGGTTGTGCTCGAAGGCATCGAGGTCGATCAGCAGCGCCGGCGTATCGACCTCGTCCTCACGCATGCCGGGTTCGGCGGGCGGCGCCTGCAGCATGGTTCATCCCCTGGCCTGGAGCCGGTCCGGCTGGGGCGACATCGCCGAAAGCCGTCGCTCCGCTGTCCATCACATAGGCCGGGACGCTCACGCACCCATGGGAAGCCATCGCGCCCCGGCCGAGGCATGATGCGGCGATGTTCCCTTCCGATCCAGACGTGCTCGTCATCGGCGCCGGCTGCGCCGGCATCGCCGCCGCGCGCGAGCTCGCCGCGCGCGGCCGCAGCTGCGTCGTGCTCGAGGGCGGCCCGCGCGTCGGCGGGCGGGCCTACACCGAATCCGCCAGCCTCGGCGTGCCCTTCGACCACGGCGCATCCTGGCTGCACCAGGCCGATGACAACCCGCTGACGCCGCTTGCCCGCGCGCTGGGCCTGCCGCTGATCGACCATGACGCGCTGCGCCAGCGCCGCCTCTTCACCCAGGGCCGCTTCGCCACCGCCGGAGGAACGCCGCGCCTTCACCACCGCCGAACACGCCTTCTGGGCCACCATCGAGGCCGCCGCCGCCGACGGCACGCCCGACCGCCCGGCCTCGGACGCCGCCCCGCGCGGCGGCCCCTGGGACGCCACCATCGCGCATTGGGAAGGCGCACAGATCTGCGCCGCCGAACTCTCGCGCATGAGCCTGCACGACTTCGCCGCCACCGCGCTGGACGGGCCGAACCTGATCCTGCGCGAGGGCATCGGCGGCCTGGTCGCCCGCCTGGCGGACGGCCTGCCGATCCGCACCGGCGCGCGGCGTCGACCGCCTCCGCTGGGGCGCGCGCGGCGTGATCGCGGAGGGCGCCTTCGGCAGCCTCCCGCGCGCGCGGCGATCGTCACCGTCTCGACCGGCGTGCTGGCGGCCGGCGGCATCGCCTTCGACCCGCCGCTGCCCGTGGCGACCCAGGAGGCGATCCACGCCCTGCCGATCGGCCTGCTGACCAAGATCGCCTTCCGCGCCGACCATCCCGACGCGCCCGACCTGCCGCCCTTCGCCAGCCTGCGCCGCGCCGTGGAGCAGCCGGGCGACCGCCCGATGTCCTGGATCGCGCGCCTGTTCGGGGACCCGGTGATGATCGGCTTCTGCGGCGGCGACCGCGCCTGGGAGGTCGCCGGCGACCCCGCCCGGCCGAAGCCGAGGCGCGCGCCGAGGCGCGCGCCATCTTCGGCGCCCGCGCCGCCGCCGCGCTCGGCCGCGCCACCGTCACGCGATGGGCCGAGGACCCGCTGTTCCGCGGCGCCTACAGCCACGCCGTGCCGGGCGCGCAGGCCGCGCGGCCACGCTGGCCACGCCCGCTCGCCGACGGCCGGCTCTGCTTCGCCGGCGAGGCCTGCCATCCGCGCTTCGCCGCCACCGTCGCCGGCGCCTGGCTCAGCGGCACCGAGGCAGCGCGCGCCGTGCCGTGATCAGGGCCGTCCCGCATCGGCGCGCCAGGCCGGCGATCCAGGCACGGGCGCAGCGCCCACCCGCAGGACCGCGCCGTTCACCGAGGCTCCCGCAGCAGGCACCAGCGTCGGATAAGGCGTGCCGCGCAGAAACACCCGCCGCCACCCATCGAGCCGAGCCGGAACCAGGCGCTGCGCAAGCGCGCGTTCGCCCGAGACCCGTGTCAGCACGCCGGCATCGAGCAGCGTGCCATAGACGAACAGGATCACACGCGGCGCGGCTAATCCGGCCGCAGGTTCACGCTGACCACCAGGTCGCGGATCTTGGCCGATTGCGCGCGCACCATGGCGCCGAAGCTCTCGGCATCCGAGCCGACCGGCTCCGCGCCAGTTCCTCGCAACGCCGCACCACATCCGGTTGGCGCGCGGCGGCAGCGATCTCGCGCTGCAGCCGCGCCAACACCGGCGCGGGCGTGCGCGCCGGCGCGAAGAAACCGTTCCAGCCATCGAGCTCGAGCGCCGGCAGCCCCTGCTCGCGCACCGTCGGCACGTTCGGCAGCACCGGCGATTGGCGCGAGGCGACATTCGCGAGCGCCTTGAGCGAGCCCGCCCGCACATGCCCCAGCGATGTCGACACTGGTCGCCACCAAACTGCACGCGGCCCGCGATCAATTCCTGCACCAGCGGCGCGGCGCCCCGGAACGGCACGTGGTCCATGCGGATGCCGCGTGCTCGCGCATCATCACCTCGCCGACCATGTACATGAAGGAGCCAGGGCCGGTCGAGCCGTAGAAGACCGGGCTGGACTTCGCCCGCGCCCGATCGAGGAAGCTGCGCAGATCGTTCGCGGGCACGCCCGGATTGGCCAGCAGGATCAGCGGCACGTTGGCGCCGAGCGAGACCGGGGCGAAGTCGCGCGCGATGTCGTGTGGCGGCCGCCCGGCGAGCGTCATGGTCGCGGTCGTGGTCGGGAAGGTGATGTTGTGCATCAGCAGCGTGTAGCCGTCGGGTGCCGCCTTCGCGACGACGTCGGCGCCGATCGACCCGCCACCGCCACCGCGGTTCTCGACCACCACGGATTGGCCCATGGTCTCGGTCATGCGCTGGGCAAACAGCCTGGCGAGCAGGTCCGTCGTGCCGCCCGCGGGGAAGGGCACGACGATGCGGACCGGCCGGTTCGGAAATTCCTGCGCCGATGCCAGCCCCGGCGCGGACAGGGTTGCGCCGGCGGCAAGCAGCAGTGAGCGGCGAGCGATGGTCATTCCCAGGTCTCCTCCATCGGCCCTGTTGCCGGGCCGATTGAAGCGGAGGCTAGACCGGCTGGCGTCGCCCGGGGAAGGCTCGGAAACGGTTTGGGATATTCCGCGCCTGCCCGCACCCCCAGCCGGCCATCCAGGGACAGCATCCTGGATGGATGGCCGGCCGGGGCAGGGGCCGGCGCGGGATCCGGGAATGCGCCTCCCGGCGCAGTCTCGAACGGTCTCTCAGTGCCCGGCGTTCTCGGC
>CAVSZN010000019.1:0-240543 GCA_963732425.1 uncultured Alphaproteobacteria bacterium | reverse complement strand
GGAAACGCTGCATCAGGGCGGGGATGACGTGGCTGCGCTCGGGGTGGAAATAGTCCCCCGGGCCATACAGGTTGCACGGCATGGCCGAGATGTAGTCGCGCCCGTATTGCCGGCGATAGGCCTGGCACAGCTTGATGCCGGCGATCTTGGCGATGGCGTACCACTCGTTGGTCTTCTCGAGCGGGCCGGTCAGCAGCGCGTCCTCGTTGATCGGGTTCGGCGCCTCGCGCGGGTAGATGCAGGAGGAGCCGAGGAACAGCGCGCGGTTCACATCGCTGCGGTGCGCCGCCTCGATGAGGTTCGCCTCGATCATCAGGTTTTCGTAGAGGAACTCGGCCGGGTAGGTGTCGTTGGCGAGGATGCCGCCGACCTTGGCGGCGGCGACGATCATCGCATCGGGCTTGCGCCTTGGCCATGAAGGCCTCGACCTCGGTCCTGGCGGCGCAGGTCGACCGTGGCGCGGTCGGAGGTGATGACCTCCACGCCCTGCTGCGCGAGGTGCCGGGCGCAGGCCGCGCCCACCATGCCGCGATGGCCGGCGACATAGACGCGCGCCCCGCGCAGCGGGAAGACCTCGGCCGACGGCGCGGGCGTCCCGTCAGGCATTGGACTTCAACTCGGCGATGTCGGCGGCGACCATCTCGGCGGCCAGTTCCGGCAGCTTGACGGTGTGCGACCAGCCGAGAACGCGCTTCGCCTTGGCCGGGTTGCCGATCAGCAGGTCGACCTCGGTCGGGCGGAAATAGGCGGGATCGACGCGCACCAGTTCGCGCCCGGTCGCCTTGCAGACGCCGACCTCGTCGACGCCGGTGCCGCGCCAGTCGAGCGCGATGCCGGCCTCGGCGAAGGCCAGGTCGCAGAAATGGCGGACCGTGTAGGTCTCCCCGGTCGCGAGCACGTAGTCGTCGGCGACATCCTGCTGGAGGATGCGCCACATGCCCTCGACGAAGTCGCGCGCATGGCCCCAGTCGCGCCGCGCATCGAGATTGCCGAGCCACAGCGTGTCCTGCTTGCCCAGGCTGATCGCCGCCACCGCGCGGGTGATCTTGCGGGTGACGAAGGTCTCGCCGCGGCGCGGGCTTTCGTGGTTGAACAGCACGCCGTTCGAGGCATGCAGGCCATAGGCCTCGCGGTAGTTCACCACGATCCAGTAGCCATACAGCTTGGCCGCGGCATAGGGGCTGCGCGGGTAGAAGGGCGTCGTCTCGTCCTGCGGCACGGCCTGGACCTTGCCGTAGAGTTCCGAGGTCGAGGCCTGGTAGAAGCGCGCGGTCTTCTCCATGCCGAGGATGCGGATGGCCTCGAGCAGCCGCAGCGTGCCGAGCGCGTCGGAATTGGCGGTGTATTCCGGCGTCTCGAAGGACACCGCGACGTGGCTCTGGGCGCCGAGATTGTAGATCTCGGTGGGCTGCACCTGCGACATCACGCGGATCAGGTTGGTGGCATCGGTCAGGTCGCCGTAGTGCAGCTTGAAGCTCGCGCCCGGCTCATGGCGGTCGTGGTACAGATGGTCGACGCGGCCGGTGTTGAAGGAGGAGGAGCGGCGCTTGATGCCGTGCACCTCATACCCCTTCGCGAGCAGCAGTTCCGCGAGGTAGGAGCCGTCCTGCCCGGTGATGCCGGTGACGAGGGCGACCTTGCGACGATCCGACATCCTGATCCTTCCAGGTAGGCTGGCCCGTGCCGGGCTGGGGGCGGGCCCAAAGTCGGGCTGTCTAGCAGCCAGGGGCGCGCTTCGGAAGGCCTGCCGGATCCGTCAAGGCCCGGGCAGGCGATGCTTCAACTGCAGGGCGATCCGCAGCACCGGCGCGGGCAACACCGCCGCGAGGCGCCCCTTCCAGGACAGCGGGGGCGCCGCGCCGCCCGGGGCCATGGCTTCGCGCAGGCTGGCGGCCTCGATCCGGGCGGCCAGCCAGGCCTTCTGCAGCATCTCGATCCGGCGGCGGTCCCATTCCGGGCTTCGGTAGAGCGGCGAGGCGTTCTGGATGGCGAAGACCTCCGGCTGCCCCTTGGCCAGGTCGGAGGAGGCGCCGCCCAGTGCGAAGCAGGCCACCGCGGTGCCGATCTGGCGCAGCCTGATGGCCGGGTCCGCCAGGACCTTGAGCCACCAGTCGTAATCCGCATGGCGGCGCCAGCGCAGGTCGAAGGGGCCGGTCCGCTCGAACACCGCGCGGCGCGCGAAGGTCGCCTGGTGGGGCAGGCAGCCGAGCACCATCTCCTCCGCCGCGCGTTCCGGCGGTGGCGGGACATGGCGGTGCGTGACCGCGCCCATCTTCACGTCGAGCGACCCGTAATAGACGTCGCCATCCGGCTGGCCGGGCGATCTCGTTCATCGCATCGCGCAGCGCGTCCGGGCCGGTGAAGACGTCGTCGGCATTCAGGAAGATGATGAAATCCCCGGCTCGCGCGCGCCACGCCCTTGTTCATGGCGTCGTAAAGGCCGCGGTCGGGTTCCGAGACGACCACGGCCAGGCCGCCGCGGTGCCGTTCGATGATGGCGGCGGTGCCGTCGGTCGAGTCGCCGTCGATGATGATGTGCTCGACCGGCGTGTCAGCTCTGGCTGGCGACGCTCGTCAGGCATGCCTCCAGCGTCGCGGCCGCGTTGCGGCAAACGGTGATGACGCTGACCAGGGGGCCGCCGTCATGCCCCGCCGACGATGCGTGGTCCTCTGCCATCCTGCCTCCGCTGCCGGGCCGCCCGGACCCAGGTTCGGGCGGGTTCATAGACCCTCCCTTCGCCATTCCAAGCCGAAATCGTCCTGCCAGGGGCGCGGGGCGGCCTTGCGCGCGGCGCCGTGCCGGGGCAAGCCTGCGCCGCCGACGCCGATGGGTGGCGGTATTCGGGGAGCCGGCACGGCATGTCTAATCCTGTGCGTCGCCTGAAGGAAATCCTTGGCGAGTTGCTGCTCAACGGCCGGCAGGGCAACATCATGGCGCGCCGCCATGCGGAACGGCTGGATGCGCTCGATGCCGCGGTGCGCGGCCTGTCCGCCGAGATCGCCCATGTCGGCGCCGCGGTGCAGGCCACCGGCAACGCCATCTCCCAGGACATCGGCGATCAGGTGGGCCGACTGGCCGCGATCGCGACCACCGAAGCGACGGGCGGAGCCGCCCTGGTGTCCTCGGTACGCCTCGCGACGACGGAGGCCGCCGACCGCCTCCGCCGCCTTGCTGCGCTGCTCCGGCCCGAGCGGGCGCGTGGGACGGGCAAGTGCCGGACCGGCCTCAAGCATGACGGCGGCTATGTCATGCTCGATGACTGGGCGGGGCTCGCCGGCGCCCTGTCCATCGGCATCGGCAACGACGACGGGTGGGACCTCGACATGGTCCGGCGGGGCCTGTCGGTCGCGCAGTTCGACCACACCATCGCGGCGCCGCCTTCCAGCGTGCCTGGCCTCCGGTGGCAGCCGGTCGGGATCGCTCCGGAAGATGTGAACAACCTGCGGAGCCTGCGGACGCTGATAGCCCTGTCCGGCCTGCCGGCCGAAGGCGACCTGCTGCTCAAGCTCGATGTCGAGGCCGCCGAATGGCCGGTGCTCGCCGCCGGGGAAGTTGCCGCGCCGCTGGGGCGCTTTCGGCAAATGCTCATCGAATTTCATTGGTTCGAACGGATCGGTGAGGATGACTGGTTCGCGACGGCGGAAGCGGCGCTGACCCACCTGAACCGTACGCACGCGATGGTGCATGTCCACGCGAACAACTGGGGCGGCATGGTGCTGATTGGTGGGATTCCGTTCCCGCGGGTGCTTGAGGTCGCCTTCGCGCGCCGCGATGCCTATGAATTCGAGCCGGAGACCGGGCCGTTCCCCACCGCGCTCGATGCCGCCTGCAACCCCGACCAGCCCGATCTTTTCCTCGGAGCCTTCCGCTTCACGGCGGCGGCGCAGGGCTGAGATGCGTCGGTCCGGGCGCTTTCGCTTGACGCACTGCAATACGTCATTTAGCGGCCAGTTCGACGTGCCCGTCGGGACGGACGCGCCATTCATGCGCCCCGGCGCCTTGCATCTCCGGAGCCACTGATGACCGAAGCTACACCGGCCGAGACCTCCGACCTTGACCGGATCATCCCGCCCGAGATCAAGGATGACGCCTTCTACAACCTGATCCGCGACCTCGCCGCGAGCGAAACGCTGCATCACGTTCTCGAGATCGGCTCCTCCGCGGGCGGCGGCAGCACCGAGGCCTTCGTCGCCGGCCTGTCGCAGAACACGGGCAGCCCTGCGCTGTATTGCATCGAGGTGTCGAAGCCGCGCTTCGAGCGGCTGCGCGCGACCTACGCCGACCGGCCCTTCGTGACGTGCTACAACATGTCCTCGGTCGCGCCCGACGAATTCCCGACCGAGGCCGAGGTCACCGACTTCTACAGCAACGAGACCTCGGGCCTGGCGAAGTCCCCGCTGCCGGAAATGCTGCGCCGGCGGGCGCAGGACATCGCCTATGTGCGCGATGCCGGCGTCGATTCCGGGGCGATCGACCACATCAAGGCCGCGCATGGCATCGACACCTTCGACATGGTGCTGATCGACGGCTCGGAATTCACCGGCGAGGTCGAACTCGCCAAGGTGATCGGCGCGAAGTTCATCCTGCTCGACGACACCACCACCTTCAAAGGCTTCCGAGCCCGGCAGCAGCTGCTGGCGAACCCGGACTATGAGGTGATCGCCGACGACCAGGCGCTGCGCAACGGCTTCTCCGCCTTCCGGCTCGCGCGCCGAGGCGGTGCCGATCCATTTCTTCACCATCGTGCTCAATGGCGAGCCCTTCATCCGCTATCACGAGACGATGCTGGCGAAGCTGCCCTTCAAGTGGCACTGGCACGTGGTCGAGGGTGTCGCGGCGCTGCGCCACGACACCGCCTGGAGCACCGCGACCGGCGGCCACGTCGCCGACGACATCCATCGCGACGGCCGCAGCAACGACGGCACCACCGAATACCTCGACGACCTGGCACGCCGCTTCCCCGGCCAGGTGACCATCTACCGCAAGCCGCCCGGCATCTTCTGGGACGGCAAGAAGGAGATGGTGAACGCGCCGCTGCCGAACATCACGGAATCCTGCCTGCTGTGGCAGGTCGATGCCGATGAATTGTGGACCGTCGACCAGGTGGTGGAGATGCGCCGCCTGTTCATCGAGGCACCCGGGCGCGGCGCCGCCTATTACTGGTGCTGGTATTTCGTCGGGCCCGACAAGCTGATCAGCACGCGCTACAACTACGCGCAGAACCCCGGCCAGGAATGGCTGCGCACCTGGCGCTTCGAGCCGGGCGACCACTGGGCCGCCCATGAACCGCCGACCCTGGTGCGCCCGGACCCCGCAGGCGGGGAACCGGTGAACATCGCGAAGCTCGCGCCCTTCATGCATGACGAGACGGAGGCCCATGGCGCCGTCTTCCAGCACTTCGCCTACGTCACCGAGGGGCAGCTCGGCTTCAAGGAATCCTACTACGGCTACAGCGGTGCCACGGCGCGCTGGCAGGAATTGCTGGCGCAGAAGGGTTCGGGCTTCCTTGCCGACTATTTCGGCTGGGTCACCGACAAGACGATGTTCGACGACGCCGCGGCCTATCGTGTCGAACCCATCGCCAGCCGCGACGCGGACGGCGCGTGGCATTTCGCCGAACCGACCGGCGTGAAGGATCGCGGGCCGTTGCCCGCCAGCCCGCGCATCGTCGTCGACGGCGTCTATTGGCAGTACCTGTCTTCCGGCATCGGCCGCGTGTGGCAGAGCATGCTTGAGGAATGGGTGAAGGACGGCCTCGCCGACCATTTCGTCGTGCTCGACCGCGCCGGCAGCGCGCCGCGCATCCCCGGCGTGCACTACTTCACCATCGCGGGGCATGACTACGGGCGCTGCGGGGCGGATTGCCTGTATCTCGAACGCATCTGCCGCGACCTCGGCGCCGACCTGTTCGTCTCGACCTACTATTCGACGCCGACGGCGACGCCCTCCTTCTTCTTCGGCTACGACATGATCCCCGAGGTGACCGGCCTCGACCTGTCGGATGAAGGCTGGCAGGAGAAGGCGCGCTCGATCCGCCACGCGGCCGGGCATTCGATGATCTCGCGCTCCTCGGCGACGCGACCTCGCGAAGTTCTTCCCGCAGGTCGCCGAGGAGAGCGTCGCGCTCACCTATTGCGGCCTGCCGCCGATCTTCACCCCCGCGACCGAGGCCGAACTGGCCGCGGCGCGCAGCGCGCTCGGCATCACCAGGCCCTATCTGCTGATGGTCGGCGACCGCAGCGGGGCCGGTGGCTACAAGAACGGCATCCTCGCCTTCCGCGCCGCCGAGATCGCGGCCGCCCGCGGCGAGGTCTTCGAGATCATCTGCGTCGGCGGCCTCGCCGATATCGAGCCGGACTATCGTGCCGCCGCGCCCTCGGTGCCGATGCGGCGGATCAAGGTCGATGATGCCTCGCTGCGGCTTCTGTATGCCGGCGCGCAGGCGCTGGTCTATCCGTCCCGCTACGAAGGCTTCGGCATGCCGGTGCTCGAAGCCATGGCCTGCGGCTGCCCGGTGGTGACCTGCGCCAATTCCTCGCTGATCGAGGTCGGCGGGAATGCGGCGATCTTCGTCGATCCCGATGACGCGCAAGGTGCCGCGAGCGCCATCCGGTCGCTGTCCGAGCCCGGCATCCGCGCCGCACGCGTGGCGGCCGGCATCGCCCAGGCCTCGACCTTCACAACCGCGGCGCAGGCACGCGACGCGCTGGCCGCCTTCCGGTCGACGATCGACGACCTGGCCGCCGGAAGGCGCCCCATGCCCGGCGATGGCTGGCGCGAGTTCCGCACCTATCAGGCTGGCATCCAGGACTGGCTGCAGCGGCGGCCGGACCTGGCGTCCGAGGCGCTGGCGCGGGTCGGCACGGACACCGGTCGAGCCGCGCCGGCAATGCCCTCGGGCGAGCTGTTGCGGGCGCTGGCCGAGATCGAAGCCATGAAGAAAAGCCCCTTCTGGCGGCTGCGCGGCCTCGTGATCCGCCTGCTGCGCGGCAGCGGCCTGCGCCACCGCGGCTGACCCGGTCGCTCGCACCCATGCCGCAGCCTGGCCACGCCGCCCGCGCCCGCCGGCCCAGCCGGCGAGGCTGAACGGTGCGGCTGTTGCTCTGGTACTGGGGGCGGCGCGGCGGCGGGGCGCAACAGACCCTGGCGCTTGCGCAGGCCCTGGCGCGACGCCGTGACGTCGCTGCGGCGCTGTCGCTGTCGGCGCAATGCGACCTGCTCGGCGAGATCCGGGCCACCGGCCTGCCCATCGATGCGGTGCCGACCTATCGCAGCGCGGCGGGCTTTGCCGCCGGTTTCCTGCGCGTGCCCGCGCTGGCCCGGCGGCTGCGGCGCCAGGCGCTGGAATTCCGCGCCGATGCCGTGGTCTCGGTGATGACGCATCTCTGGACACCGCTGGTCGCCCCGGGGCTGCGGCGGGCCGGGCTGCGCTACGTGCCGATGGTCCATGACGCCGAGCCGCACCCGGGCGACCCGGGCCTGTTGTGGGAATGGCGCCTCACGCGGGAACTCGATGCGGCGGAATCCGCGATCGCCTTCTCCGACAGTGTGGCGGCCGGGATCCGGCGCCGGCGGCCCGCGCTGCGGGTGCACCGGCTGGCGCTTGGGGCGATCCTGCCGGCAGGCGTGCCGGCCGCGCCGCGCCCAGCCGGGGACGGGCTGCGCTTCGTCAATCTCGGCCGGATGCGCGCCTATAAGGGTCTCGACCTGCTGCGCGATGCCTGGCGGCTGTTCCAGCCGCGCTTCCCCACGGCGCGGCTGCTGGTGGCCGGTGAGGGGGATGCCGAGGGCCTCGCCCCTGGCCTCACCGCCCTGCCCGGTGTCGAGGTGCGGTCGCATTGGCTCGCGGAGGCGGAGATGGCGCGCCTGGTGGCCGGCGCGGATGTGGTGGTGCTGCCCTATCGCGAGGCGAGCCAGAGCGGCGTCGCGCCGCTGGCCCACGGCTTCGGCGTGCCTGTGGTGGCGACGCCGGTCGGCGGCCTTGCCGAACAGGTGCGCGACGGGGTGGATGGCCTGCTGGCGAGCGCCGTGTCGGCCGAGGCGCTGGCCGCGGCGATGGCGGCGGCCTGCGACCCGGCCCGCCGCGCCGCGCTGGCGCAAGGCGCGCGGGAGGCCGGGCAGCGGCTCAACGACTGGGATGCGATGGCGGGCCAGCTCCTTCGGGTGCTCAGCCCCGACCCGCCGGCAGGGTGAGGGTCACGGCTGCGCTGCATGCCTGGGCCGCGGGAACGCGTCGGACGATGGTGCAGGGGCCGGAGGTGATTGCGGCAGGCTTCAGCCAAGCCCGACCCGTCGGTGCAGGGCGCGCGGCACCAGCCTTCGGAGGCGGTTCGCAAGCGCCGCCATGGCGCCAGGCAGCCGGACCTCGAAGTCGCCGGCGTCGAAATCCGCCGGTTCCCCTTCCCTATGGAATTCAAGAACGAAGGGCTGGCCTGTCGGCACCGCGGCGACGCCGACCGTTACCGTACGCCAGTCCGGGCCGATTGCGGCGCTGCCCACCGGCCTTGCATTCACGCGGAACGTGATCTCGGCAGGGACGCTGCTGCGCATCTCGAAATGCAGTTCGTCTGCGGCACCGCGGGTGCGGAACAGGCGCGCGCGGCGATGGCCGGTGCGTGTCGTCCGGGTGGATTGCGCCACCCGCCAGCCATTGATCAGGTCGAACTTGGCCGGGGCGCCGGGGAAGGGAGTATCGAGCAGGTCTCTGGGGACGATCCGTGCAAGTTCGGCGAGTGCCTGCACCGGATCATCGAGCCAGGCCGCGAAGGTTGCCGGCGACAGCACGCCGTCGCGCTGTGAGGCGCGGTCGTTCGGCCAGGGGGCCAACAGCCGCACGCGCATCGCAACCGTGCCGGACCGCGCCTTCAGCATCGGGGCGTCGGCGTCGATGTCCCAGGCTGTCCAGGTCTCCAGGGGCGGCCCGTCGCCGGAGCGACCGCCATACAGGATTTGCGTGAATACCTCTGGTTCAAGGATCGCGCGATTACGCTCCAGCGTCGCCAGGAAATCAGAAGCGCGCGGGATCTGCTCGTTGATGCCGAGCAGCACGGCTTCATGACGGTCGAAGATCTGGAACTCAAGCGATTGGTCCGCGTCATCGCTGCGGAACGGGTCGCCCGTGGTGATCAGCGTGCCGCCTGGCCGCAGCACGCGCAGCGCCTCTGCGATGGTGGCCGGGATGTCTCGCATATGATGCAGCGCGGCATTGACGAAGACGTGATCAAAGGAGGCGGTGCGGAAGGGCAGCGCATGGCCGAAGCCACCGATCCAGCGCAGGGACGGAAAACCGATCGATCCCGCCTCGGCGACGACGGGGCTGAACTCAAGCGCCGTGACGTGGGCGCCGCGCAACGCCAGGCGCCAGGCGTCGAAGCCTTGCCCGGCGCCGATATCGAGGACGTCCTTGCCGGTGAGGTCGATGCCGGCGAGCAGCGTCTCGACCGCCTGCCATTCGGAAAATCGGTGCTCGAACCAGGGCGCCCGGGCTTCCTCATGCTCGGCGCGGAAGGCGTCCTTGTCCGTTGCCATGTGGAAGCCGGCGCAGAGAGCATCAAGCCGTTCCACCGTGCCGGGCGGGATGACCAGGCTGGCGCGGTTCGGCGCATTCGCGACGATCTCGATCAGGCCGAAGGCGTCCGCCGCCTCGAAATCCCCGATGAAGGGAACGCCCAGCACGCGGGAGAAGGCGGCGCCGCAGGATGTGCAGGAAAGGCCGCTGATCGGCCCGCCGCAGCGCGGACATTCGAGGTCGGCCGTCCTGTCCGATGACGGGGCAGCGTGCGAGGTGGCCAGTGCTGCGCGCGATGCTTCGATTGCCATCCCACGACACTATCGCTGCCTGGCCGGCAGAGCACGTCCTGGTTGTGGGATGGGCCGGCGCCGGAATGCGACGATGACCGTCCCGCCTCGCGGGGCGTCCTACAATCCTGCTTCGGCGAGCACATCCTCGACCGGGCCATCGGCCGTGATGCGCCCGCCCTCCAGCCGGATCGCCCGGGTGCACCATTTGCGCACCACGCCCATGTCATGGGTCGCGATCATCAGGATCTCGGCGCCGGTCACCAGGCGGGTCAGCCGTTCCTCGGCGCGCTTCATGAATTCCGCATCGCCGGCGAGGAACCATTCGTCCATCAGCAGGATGTCGGGCGTCATCGCCGTCGCCATGGCGAAGGCCAGGCGGACATTCATGCCGGCGGAATAGCCGCGGATCGGCACGTCCAGGAAGTCGCCCAGCCCGGCGAAGCCGGCCACCTCATCGGCCAGGGCGCGGCCCTCGGCCTCGGTCATGCCGCGGATACAGGGCGCGCAGCACGACGTTCTCGCGCCCGGTCAGCAGCGTGTCCATGCCGGCGGCGGGATCGATCAGCGAGCCGATCTCGCCCTTCCACCCGCAGCCGGCCGGCGACGGGTTCATAGACGCCGGCGATGGTGCGCAGCAGCGTGGTCTTGCCGGCGCCGTTCGGCCCGACCAGCGCGACCCGGTCGCCCTTGCCGATGCTGAAGGTCAGGTCGCGCAGCGCGGCGACGACGACGCGGTTGTCGGCATCCTGCTTCAGCCGCAGGCCGGAGGAGGCGAGGATGCGCTGCTTCAGCGAGCGCGCATTGTGGTGATAGAGCGGGAACTCGATGGCGAGCCCCGCCGCGTCGATCGTGGCCATGCGCTCAGACCCAGAAGGCGATGCGCCCGCGGAAGCGGACGAAGAAGGCCCAGGCGGAGGCGACCATGATGCGCGGTCCAGGCGAAGGCGGCGATCCAGACCGCGATGCCGCCGGTGCTGCCCATGAGGGCGCGCGCACCGCCTCCATCACGGCAAAGACCGGGTTGATCGGCAGGTAGGGCTGCCAATGGCCGACCATCTCGGGCTTCCAGATCACCGCGGAGACGAAGAAGGCCACCTGCATGATCGAGCCGATGATCGGCGGGATGTCGCGGAAGCGGGCGCAGGCCATGCCGAGGAAGATGGCGGCCGCGAAGCCGCCCACCGCCATCAGCACGAAGGCCGGGATGGCGAGCAGCGCGATCCAGCTCGGCGTCACGCCATAGATCGCGAAGACGACGGCGATCAGCGGCAGGTTGTGCGCCGCGATCAGCGCGTTGCGCATCACCACGCGCAGCGCATGGACCGTATAGGGCAACGGCATCTGCCGGATGACGCCCTCCGCCCCGGTCAGGCTGCGTGGTCGCGTCGGTGACCACCTGGTTCAGCACGTTCCACACGATCAGGCTGACCGTCAGCCAGGGCAGGTAGTCGGTGACGTCGATGCGGAACAGCTTGGCGTAGAGGAAGCCGAGCGCGCCGAGCATGACCGCCGTGGACAGCGTCAGCCACAGCGGCCCGAGGATCGACCCGCGATAACGGTGCGTGATGTCGCTGCGCGCCAGCGCCCAGGCCAGGCGCCAGCGGGCGAGGCCGACCGTCCAGGTCCTCGAGCGCGAGTTCCCGCCGGCGCGGATTGGCGGCGTCGAAGGCATGGACGGGGGTGGTGGCATGCGACATGGGCGCGGGCTTCTACACCCTGTCCGGCCGCGCCGGAAGGGCAGCCGGGCCGGAGGGGCGCGCCCCTCGGCCGGTGCCGGCTACTTGCCGCCGCGAGCGTCGATCGGCCCGCCGCCATAGGGGCGCGCCATAGCCGGCGCCGTAGCCGACCGGCCCGCCGCCGCCGGCGCGCGACAGCCGCACCCGGTCGGTCTGCGTCATGATCACCCGCTCGCCCACGGCGAGGTTCAGTTCGTTGGTCTGGATCACCGAGCGGGTCTGGCCATTGTCGTCGCGGATGATGAATTCCATGGCGTTGCCGCTGGTGACGCCTTCCTCGATGGCGCCGCCGGCGAGGCCACCGGCCAGGGCGCCGATCACGCCGCCCACCGTGCGGGCGCGCCAGTCGCCGCCGATCGTGCTGCCCACCAGGCCGCCCGCGACGGCGCCCGCCCCGACGCCGACACCCGAGCGTGTGCCCTGCACGGCCACCGGCCGCATGCCGACGATGGTGCCGGAGGAGACATAGCCCGAGGAGCCGAGCGCCGCCGCGGCTCACGGTCGAATTGCCGGCCGGTGCGCAGGCGGCAAGCCCGCTGCCGAGGGCCAGCACGACGCCAAGCGGTGCGAGGCGGCGAAGTTCGAACATCATGCAACTCTCCAGGCTGTCTAGCGGGCGGCATCGGCCTGATCATCACGCGAGTCGCCTCGCTCTGGCCACAGTATGATGGTGCCGTCCACCCCTGGGACAGACGGCCGGGCAGGACACACCACATGCTGCGATGCGTCCGCAATGCTTGACCGGGTGCCCGGCGCTGGCCTACGCAACGTTTCAGCGTATTGCACTCAACGCCCGCGAGCGGGTGTGCCCGGAGGGGCCGGAGGGGGATTCCGGACCTTCAACACAACGGGTTTGCCTGCGTGACGCGGCGCTATGGAGACCAGGGGGAATGACCGGACGCTTGAAGGACGGCAGCAGAGCCGTTCTGGTCGCCGCGGTGCTGTCGCTGCTGGCGGCCTGCGCGCAGACGACCCAGCGCAGCGCGGCGCAACGGGCCCTATTACAATCGACCTGACAGCACCGTCGCCGCCCGGCCCGCCGGGCGACCCGTGGGGGCCCTGGATTCGCGACGCGTCGCGCCGCTTCGACGTGCCGGAGACCTGGATCCGCGAAGTGATGCGCCAGGAGAGCGGCGGGCGCGCCAACGCGACCAGCCCGGTCGGCGCCATGGGCCTGATGCAGGTGATGCCCGGCACCTATCGGGAATTGCAGGCGCGCTACAACCTCGGCCCCGACCCGTACCACCCGTATGACAGCATCCAGGCGGGTGCGGCCTATCTGCGGGAGATGTACGAGCTGTACGGCAGCCCCGCCTTCCTCGCCGCCTACAATGCCGGCCCGCGCCGGCTGGAGGACTACCTGTGGGGTGGCCGCGGCCTGCCGAACGAGACGCGCAACTATGTCGCCCGCATCGGGCCGCGCATCGCAAGGCACGCATCCGACCCGCCGTGCGCCGGCCGAGGTCTATGCCGCCGCCGATATCGGCACGCGCATCCCGGCCGGCCCGCGCCCGATGACCAGCGGCACCGCGCTTCGCCCTGCGCGAGCAGCGCCAGGCGCCGGCCCCGGTCATGGTCGCCTCCGCCCCGCCGCCGCCGCCGACCGCCGCGCCGGTGCAGGTGGCGAGCCTCGCGCCCATGGCCCCGCCGCCGCCGGCCCCGTCCGGCGGCACGCCGACCTACATGACCGGTGCCGAGAACCCGACCCTGACGGCCAGCGCCCGCGCCGCCCTGGCCGAGGCGGCCCGCCAGTCGGAGATCGAGCGTGGCCAGCAGCAGGCCGAGGACGCCGCGCCGTCCTATGCGCCGGCGGTCGTCGCCTCGGCCCTGGCCGCGCCGGAGCGCCGCACGCCGGCCGCCTCGCCCTTCCGTGGCTTCGGCCTGGTCGGTTCGGCGCAGGCCGGCACGCTGCCCGCCGCGCCGATGCCCGCGCCGCCGGTCCGCCAGGCGCTGGCGGCGCCGGCCCCGGCCGCCACCGCGTGGCGCCGTGGCGGCAATGGCTGGTCGGTCCAGGTCGGCGCCTTCGCGTCGGAGAACCTCGCCCGCACGACGGCGAATCCGGCGCGGAACATCGTCGCCACGCTGGGGTCGCGGACGGCCGGTGACGCCGGTGCGCCAGGGGTCGCTCCACCCTGTACCGCGCCCGCGTGACCGGCCTGACCCGCGGCGCCGCCGAACAGGCCTGTTCCCGCCTGCGCAACCGTGGCGAATGCGTGGTGGTCGCGCCCGGCGCGTGAACGCGGCTTCGGGATGCGCTGACCGGCGCATCCCGGGCCGGCATGGCGGCCAGCACCCCGTCCCGGCGGCGCCCATCATGATGGCGTCGCAGCAGCCGGCACGCAGGTTCCGAGGCTGACGCGAGGTTGCGGCTGCATCACCAGAACCCGGGCTCCGCGCAGCGGCGATGATGTCGCGCGGCCACGGGTGGGATGACGGTGCGCGCGGCAGCCACGCGCATGAGGCGGCGCCTCGCCTTCGGGCATGGCGCGACGCGCGGACACGTCGCCCCATGCGAAGCATGTGATGCCAGCCCGCATCGGCGATGCGCACGCGCGGCCCGGTCGACGTTGACGTGGCGCCCGACAGGCGCCTTCGCATCGGTCTGAACCGGTCTGTCGCACGGGCCGGCGTCATGCACACGCGATGTCCGGGCGGCATTGCCGAGGTGCGGGACGTGCAGGCCGTCTGGTGCCGGCCCCCCTTGCCCCTGGCGCCGCGTGGCGTCACCCTCGCGGCGATAGCCGGAGAGGAAAACGTCCATGCCCGCCGAAGGCGGCCACAAGATGCATGCGCCGCGCAGCACCAGTTTCGCCGCGCTTGATGCCATGATCCGTCCGCGTTCGGTCGCCGTGATCGGTGCCTCGGACGACGCGACGCGGATCGGCGGACGGCCGATCGCCTACATGATGAACCAGGGCTTCGCCGGCGCCATCCTGCCGGTGAACCCGAACCGGCCGACCGTGCAGGGGCTGCCGGCCTTCGCCTCGGTCGATGCGCTGACGCAGGTGCCCGATGTCGCCATCGTCGCGGTGCCGGGCGAAGCGGCCGTGCAGGCCGTGGCCGATCTCGGCGCCAAGGGCTGCCGCGCGGCGATCATCTTCACCGCCGGCTTCGCCGAGGTGGACGAGGCGGGCGCCGCGATGCAGGAGCGCCTGGTCGCGGCCGGGCGCCAGCACGGCATGCGCATCCTCGGGCCGAACTGCCTCGGGCTTGTTCAATGCGGCGGTCGGCTTCTACCCGATGTTCTCGACATCCTTCGAGCAGGGCTGGCCGATCCGCGGCAATATCGGCATCGCCTCGCAATCCGGCGCCTATGGCACGCATCTGTTCGCGACGGCGCGCGCGCGCGGGCTCGGCACCACGGTCTGCGTCACCACCGGCAACGAGAGCGACGTCTCGCTCGGCGAAGTGATCGGCTGGATGGCGCAGGCGCCGGAAGTCGAGGTGATCTGCGCCTATGCCGAGGGCATCCGCGAGAGCGAGCGCTTCATCGCCGCGCTCGACCTCGCGCGGCGCAACCGCAAGCCGGTGGTGATGATGAAGGTCGGGCGGTCGGAACTCGGCGGCGCATGCGGCGAAGTCGCATACCGCCTCGATCGCCGGCGACGATGCGGTGACCGAAGCGGTGCTGCGCGAATTCGGCGTGGTGCGCGCGGCGCACGACCGAGCAGATGCTCGACATCGCCTATGCGGCGTCGCGGCGGATCTATCCGGCGAGGAACAGCCTCGGCGTCATCACCGTCTCCGGCGGGGCCGGGGTGCTGATCTCGGATGCCGCCGAAGTCGATGGGCGTGCCGATGCCGGCAATGCCGGAGGCGGCGCAGGCGAAGCTGAAGTCGCTGATCTCCTTCTCCGCACCGCGCAACCCGGTCGATTGCACCGCGCAGGCGGTGAACCAGACCGAGATGTTCGAGCACTTCCTGGAGACCACCGCCGATGCCGGCGGCTATGCCTCGATGCTGGTGTTCCTGACCCAGACGGGCGGGTCCACCACCATGGCGCCGAAGCTGCGGCCGTATCTGAAGCAGGCGCGGGAGAAGTTCGCCGACCGGCTCTGGGTGCTGTCCGTCATCGCCTCGGCCGACAAGGTGCGCGGCTATGAGGAGGACGGCTACCTGGTGTTCGAGGACCCGACGCCGCGCGGTCGCTGCGATCGAGGCGATGGGCCGCTTCGGCGCTGCCTTCGCCGCGCCGCCGCCGGACGAGATCGTGCGTCCCGCCGGTGATCGCTGCCGGCCACCACGCCGACCGAGGCCGGAGGGCAAGCGCATCCTCGCCCAGGCCGGCGTGCCGGCGGTGCCGGAGCAGGCCTGCGCGTCGGCCGACGAAGCCGTCGCGGCGGCGCAATCCTTCGGCTTCCCGGTGGTGGCGAAGATCCTGTCGCCCGACATCCTGCACAAGAGCGAGATCGGCGGCGTGCATCCTCGACCTCGCCTCGGCCGAGGCGGTGCGGGAGGCGCATGCGACGCTGCTGTCGCGTGCCGCCGAACGCGCGCCGGGCGCGCGCATCGAGGGCGTGCTGATCGCGCGGCAGATCAAGGGCGCGGTCGAGATGGCGCTCGGCGTCGCGCGGGACCCGGTGTTCGGGCCGGTGGCGATGGTCGGCCTCGGCGGCGTGTTCATCGAGATCCTGAAGGATGTGTCGTTCCGCCGCTGCCCGTTCGGCGAGGCGGAAGCCGAGGCGATGATCCGCTCGCTGAAGGGCTTCCCGCTGCTCGATGGCGCGCGTGGCCGGCCGAAGGCGGATGTGAAGGCGCTGGCCTCCGCGCTGTCGGCGCTGTCGCGCTTTGCCGCCGGGGCAGGGGATCGGCTGGCCTCGATCGACGTGAACCCGCTGCTGGTGCTGCCCGCGGGCCAGGGCGCCTTCGCCGCCGATGCCGTGATCGAGATCGAGGACACCCACCGATGACCATCAACCACGACCACCTGCTGAACTATCCGATCCCGGAGATCCGCCAGACCATCCGCTGGCAGGACACGGCGCTGTACAATTTCTCCATCGGGCTCGGGCAGGACCCGATGGACCAGGCGCAGCTCGACTTCCTGTATGAGCCGCGGCTGCGCGCGATGCCGTCCATGGCGGTGGTGCTGGGCTATCCGGGCTTCTGGATCCGCAACCCGGATACCGGCGTGGACTGGACGCAGGTGCTGCATGGCGAACAGTCGATCATCCTGCACAAGCCGCTGCCGGCGGAAGGCGAGATCATCGGCCGCTCGCGCATCACCTCCATCGTCGATCGCGGGCCGGGCAAGGGCGCGATGCTGTACAACGAACGCGTGGTGACGGATGCGAAGACGGGCGAGAAGCTCGCCACGCTGGAAGGCACCACCTTCGCGCGCGGCGATGGCGGCTTCGGCGGGCCGTCCGGGCCGATCAAGAAGCCGCATGCGGAACCGGATCGCGCGCCGGACCTGACGGTGGACCTGCCGACGCGGCCGGAGCAGGCGATCGTCTATCGGCTGAACGGCGACCACAATCCGCTGCATATCGACCCGGAAGTGGCCGCCAAGGCCGGCTTCAAGCAGCCGATCCTGCATGGGCTGTGCACCTTCGGCGTGGTCTGCCACGCGCTGATGAAGTCGCTGTGCGGGTATGATCCGGCGCGGTTCGGGCGGATGGATCTGCGCTTCTCCTCGCCGGTGTTTCCGGGCGAGACGATCCGCACCGAGATCTGGCACGAGGACGGTGGCGCCGCCTTCCGCGCGCGCGTGGTCGAGCGCGACAAGGTGGTGGTCAGCAACGGGCTGTTCAGGCACGCGTAAGGACGAGATACCGACGTGATCAACAAGATCGTTCAATCCATGGCCGACGCCATGGCCGGCATCAAGGACGGGTCGACCGTGCTGATCGGCGGCTTCGGCGCCGTCGGCCAGCCCGACGAGCTGATCGAGGCGCTGATCGAGCAGGGCGCCAAGGACCTGGTCTGCGTGGCGAACAATGCCGGCAATGGGCGGGTCGGGCTGGCGAAGCTGATGGAGCTGGGGCGGGTGCGGAAGATCATCTGCTCCTTCCCGCGCTCGGCCGGGTCCGTGGTGTTCGAGGAACTGTACCGCGCCGGCAAGATCGAGCTGGAGATCGTGCCGCAGGGCACGATGGCCGAGCGCATGCGCGCCGCCGGCGCCGGCGTGCCGGCCTTCTTCACCGCGACCTCGGTCGGCACCATCCTGGCCCATGGCAAGGAGGAGCGGGAGTTCGGCGGCCGGAAATACGTGATGGAGCACGCGCTGAAGGGCGACGTCGCGCTGGTCGAGGGTTGGGAAGGCGATCGCTGGGGCAACCTGACCTATCGGGCGTCGGGGCGGAACTTCAATCCGGTGATGGCGATGGCGGCGGATCTGACGATCGCGCAGGTGTCGCATCTGCGCGAATTGGGTGAGCTGGTGCCGGAGAATGTGCATACGCCGGGCATCTTCGTGAACCGCGTGATCCAGGTGGATCGCGGGCCGGACTGGGCATAGGGGGAGCAGGGCATGTCGGGCTTCGATCGCAAGGGCATGGCCGCGCGTCTGGCGCAGGACATTCCGGAAGGCTGGTACGTCAATCTCGGCATCGGCATCCCGACCATGGTCGGTGATTTCGTGCCGCTGGATCGCGAGGTGATCCTGCATTCCGAGAACGGGATCCTCGGCATGGGGCCGGCGCCGGCGAAGGAGCAATGTCGACCCGTGGCTGGTGAATGCCGGCAAGCAGGCGGTGACGCTGCGCCCGGGTGGGTCGTATTGCCACCATGCCGACAGCTTCGCGATGATCCGCGGCGGGCATATCGACCTGTGCGTGCTGGGGGCGTTCGAGGTGGCGCAGAATGGCGACATCGCGAATTGGGCGACCAGCGAGAACGACACCGCGCCGGCGGTGGGTGGTGCGATGGACCTGGGCGCCGGGGCGAAGCGCCTGTGGGTCATCATGGAGCACACCACGAAGGATGGCCGGCCCGAAGCTGGTGGAGACGTGTGGCTATCCGCTGACGACGCCGGGTGCCGTGAAGCGCGTCTATACCAATCTCGGCGTGTTCGAGATCGTGCCTGACAAGGGCTTCGTCGTCGTGGACCTGGCCCCCGGTGTGACGCTGGAACAGGCGCAGGCCGCCTCCGGCGCGGTGTTGCACACCCAGTGACGTGCCGCGCCTCGCCACCGGCGAGGCGCCCAGACAGAAAAAGGAGGGGGTTCGGGGGAGTTCTCTCCCCCGACCTTATCTTGAGGGAATGATGAGCCAAGCATTCGACGACCGATCCGAATCAATCCGCATGATCCGCGACAGCGCGGGCGCGGTTGCCCCGCCTGGTGGCGACACCAAGCGCGTGCGCGCGCTGCGCTTCGCGGCGCCGGGGTTCTCGCGCGATGTCTTCGCCGAGATGGGCGCGCTCGGCTGGATTGGCCTGGCGGTGGCGGAAGATGCCGGCGGCGCCGGCCTTGGCCTGTCGGAAGCGGTGGCGCTGACCGAGGAGATGGGTGCGGGCCTGGCACCCGAGCCGCTGATCCCGGCGATGCTCTCGGCGCGGCTGCTGGCGGCGGCGGATGACAGGGCGCTGCTGGCGCCGCTGCTGGAAGGCGCGCAGGTGGTGCTGACGGCGTGGCAGGAGAAGGCGGACAGCATCGGAGTGCCCGGCACGGGGGATGCGCCGCGGGTGTTCATCCCGATGGCGGCTGGCGCGGATGCCTTCCTGCTGCCGGTGCGGGAGGGCAATCGCATCGCGCTGGTGTCCTTGCCGGCGGCGGGTGCGGACGTCGTGCTGGAAAAGACGATGGATGGCGGCAGCGTCGGCACGCTGCGCGCCGACCTCGCGCGCACGACACGCGTCGCGGATGATATCGGCGCGGTGCTGGCGGAGGCGATCGACGAGGCCGCGCTGGCGACGGCCGGGCATATGCTCGGGCTGATGGAGAAGGCGTTCGAGCTGACGCTCGGCTACCTGAAGACGCGCCAGCAATTCGGGCGGATCATCGGGACATTCCAATCGCTGCAGCATCGCGCGGCGGATCTGAAGATCCATATCGCGCTGACGCGGGCGGCGGTGGAGAGCGCGGCGGCGGTGCTCGATTCCGGCGCGAGCGCGGAGGTGCGCCAGGCGGCGGTGTCCAAGGCGAAGGCACGCGCGGCCGAGAGCGGGTTGATGGTGCTGCGCCAATGCATCCAGCTGCATGGCGGCATCGGCTACACGGATGAATACGATGTCGGGCTGTATCTGCGGCGCGGGATGGTGATCGCGAACCAGTATGGCTCGGCGACCCTGCACCGCCGCCGCTTCATGGCGCTGGCGCCGGAGGATGTGGAATGAGCGAGGCCGCTCGCGTCGATGAGGCGATGGACGGCAACGTCCTGATCCTCACCATCAATTATCCGCAGCGCAAGAATGCGATCGCGCCGGCCGTGCGGGCCGCGCTGGAGGATGCGATCGAGCGCGCGCATCTGAACACGGCGGTGCGCGCCATCGTCATCACCGGCGCGGGCGGGACCTTCTGCGCCGGGGGCGACATCTCCAGCATGGATGTCGGCGATGCGCTGGCCGGGCGGGACCGCATGCGGCGGACGCATCGGCTGGTGCGGCTGATGGCCAAGGGCGCGAAGCCGCTGGTCGCCGCCGTTGAAGGCTGGGCGGCCGGGGCGGGCATGGCCGTGGCCTGCGCCTGCGACACCATCGTCGCGGCCGAGGATGCGCGCTTCGTCGCCGGCTTCGGCAAGATCGGGCTGATGGCCGATATGGGGCTGCCGTATTTCCTGCCGCGGCGCGTGAGCGTCGGGCGGGCGCGGCGCATCCTGTTCTATCATGAGGTGACGAACGCGCTGGATGGCGAGCGGATCGGGCTGGTCGATTTCCTGGCCCAGCCGGGCAAGGCGCTGGAGGTGGCGCTGGAGAAGGCGCATTTCCTCGCCGCCGAGGCCGCCGGGCCGATCGAACTGACCAAGAAGATCCTGGCCGAGGGCCTCGACGAGGCGCTGGCCGACGAGCAGACCTTCCAGGGCCTGCTGTTCACCACATCCGACTTCCAGGAAGGCCGCGCGGCCTTCCTCGAGAAGCGCAAGCCCAAGTTTGGAGGCTGAGACGATGGCCGTCAGCATCGCACCGAAGGAAACCGCAGGACCTCAACCAGATGGAGGACGAGGCGTTCCGCGCGCATGTCCGCCAGTGGATCGAGGCGAATTGCCCCGCCGAATTGCGCAACCCGCCCAAGCGCCTGCATTGGGAGGAGAACAAGCCCTGGTATTTCACAGCTGGCCGAGAAGGGCTGGCTGTGCCCGGGCTGGCCGCGCCAGTTCGGCGGGCTGGGCCTGGCGCCCGCCAAGCAGATCATCTTCACCGAGGAGGTGGAGCGCTTCGGCTGCGCGCGCACCAACGACCACGGCATCGTCATGGTCGGCCCGCTGCTGATCAACCACGGCACGGATGAACAGCAGCCGATTTCCTGCCGAAGATCCTCAATGGCGAGCATGTGTGGTGCCAGGGCTATTCCGAACCGAATGCCGGCTCGGACCTCGCCGCGCTGCGCACCGAAGCGGTGCTCGATGGCGACGAATATGTCGTCAACGGGCAGAAGATCTGGACCACGCTGGCATCCGACGCCAACTGGTGCTTCCTGCTGGTGCGGACTGACAAGAACGCGAAGAAGCAGGAGGGCATCTCCTTCCTGCTGGTGGACATGGCGACGCCGGGCATCACGGTGAAGCCGATCATCAACCTCGAATATCATGACGAATTCTGCGAGGTGTTCTTCGACAATGTCCGCGTGCCGGCGAAGAACCTGGTGGGCACGCCGAACCGCGGCTGGGACATGGCGAAGGCGCTGCTGTCCTTCGAACGCATCTATCTCGGCTCGCCGCGCCTGTCGGCCTATGCCTTCACGCGGCTGCGGCAGCTCGCCGAACGCATGGGGGTTTGGGAGGACGCGGCCTTCCAGGACACCTACGGGCGGCTGCGGCTGGATCTGGAGGACCTGAAGTCGCTCTACGGCGTCTTCGTCGAGAAGCTGCGTCGCGGGGAGACGCTCGGCGCCGACGTGTCGATGCTGAAGGTGTTCCAGACCGAACTGTTCCAGCGCGTGACGGACACGATGCTGGAGATCGCCGGCGAGAATGCCGGGCTGCTGGAGCCGATGGAGGGCAACCGCAACCTGAACCCGACGGGGCTGTACATCCAGGCGCGGCCGGCCACGATCTATGGCGGGTCGAACGAGATCCAGCGCAACATCCTGTCGAAGAACGTGCTCGGCCTGCCGGGCTGACCACGCAGACGTCACCGGCCGGCGATTGACAGCGCCGGCCGGCGGGCGTTGCTGGGGGGATGCCCCGGCTACCCCTGGAATCCATCGTCGACCCGGTCGCCGCGCCTGGCGAGCGCGCCAGCCGGCTGCTCGGCATCGCGGTGCCCGAGGCGCCGCCGCCCTCCGGCCTGATCCCCTTCTACTGGTACTTCATCCGCCAGGCGAAGGCGCTGTTCGCGCTGCTGTTCGTGCTTGGGCATGGCTGTCGCGATCCTCGACGCGCTGATCCCGATCTTCATCGGCAGCGTCATCGGCCTGCTGACCCTGCACGGACCGGACCGCCTGCTGGCCGAGGCATGGCCGCAACTGGCCGGTATGGCCGCCGTGCTGCTGGTCGCGCGGCCGCTGATGATCACCGCGCAGAACCTCGTCGCCCAGCAGGGGATCAGCGCCAACGTCACCAGCCTGATCCGCTGGCAGTCGCATTTCCACGTCGTCCGCCAGGGCTGGGCCTTCTTCCAGGAGGATTTCGCCGGCCGCATCGCCACCCGCGTCATGCAGGCCGGCCCGGCGCTGCGCGAGAGCGTGGTGCAGGGCGTCACCGCCGTCTGGTACATCCTGGTCTATGGCAGCACGGCGGTGATCTGGCTGGCGCAGGCGGACATCCGGCTTGCGCTGCCGGTATTGGTCTGGTTCGCAGCCTACATCCTGCTGCTGCGCTTCCTGGTGCCACGCATGCGGGACCGCTCGAAGGCAGCGTCGGAGGCGCGTTCCCTGCTGACCGGACGCATCGTCGACAGCTACACCAACATCCTGACGGTGAAGCTGTTCGCCCGCGCCGAGGATGAGGACAGCTTCGTCCGCGACGGCATCGAGCGGCTGACCGTCGCCTTCCAGCGCCAGATGCGGCTGGTGACGTTGAACGGACTGCGTGCTGTCCACGCTGAACGCGCTGCTGCTGACCGCGCTCGGCGTCGTTGCCATCTGGCTGTGGCAGCAGGGGGAGATCGGCCTCGGCACCGTCGCGGCCGCGCTGCCGATGGGCTGGCAGATCGCCAACATCTCCGGCTGGGTCGCCTTCAACGTCACCGGCATCTTCGAGAATATCGGCGTGGTGCAGGAAGCCACCGGCTCCATCGCCGTGCCGCCAACCGCCCCCGACCCGCCCGGTGCGAAGCCCCTGGTCGTCACGCGTGGCGCGATCCGCTTCGAGGATGTCCATTTCGGCTACGGCCAGGCACGCGGCGTGCTGAACGGCTTCGACCTGGCGATCGCCCCCGGCGAACGCGTCGGCCTGGTCGGCCATTCCGGCGCGGGCAAGACCACCGCGATGAACCTGCTGCTGCACTTCTTCACCCCCGAGGCCGGGCGCATCACCATCGACGGGCAGGACATCGCGGCCGTCACGCAGGAATCGCTGCGCGGCGCGGTGGGCGTCGTCACCCAGGACACCGCGCTGCTGCATCGCTCGATCCGCGACAACATCCGCTACGGCCGGCCCTCCGCCTCGCCGGAGGAGATCGCCGCCGCCGCGCGCCGCGCCGCCGCGCATGAGTTCATCGAGCAACTGGCCGATTGGCGCGGCCGCACCGGCTATGACGCGCATGTCGGCGAACGTGGCGTGAAGCTGTCCGGCGGCCAGCGCCAGCGCATCGCCATCGCCCGCGTGCTGCTGAAGAACGCGCCGATCCTGGTGCTGGACGAAGCGACCTCCGCGCTCGATTCCGAGGTCGAGGCCGTCATCCAGGAACAACTGGTCGGGCTGATGGAAGGCAAGACGGTGATCGCCATCGCGCACCGCCTCTCGACGCTGGCCAGCATGGACCGGCTGGTGGTGCTGGAACATGGGCGCGTGGTGGAACAGGGCAGCCACGCCGCGCTGCTCGCGTGCGGCGGCACCTATGCCGCGCTGTGGAAGCGGCAATCGGGGGGCTTCCTCTGAAACGGGCCGCGTCGTGGCAGCCCCGGCATCCAACGCTGTCCTGCGCGTGGCCGCGCCGCCAGCCCCGCGCTCCGCAGCCCGGCACGGGGTGCCGTTGACCGCGTGGGCAATGCGGGAAACCATCGGCATCCCCCGCAGCGGACAGCATCCATGACCGACCTCTGGCGCCTCCCGGCCACCGAACTCGCCCAGCGCATCCGTGCGAAGCAGCTCTCCGCGACGGAGGTCGCGCGCGACGCGCTGGCGCGGCTCGATGCCGCGAATCCTGCGATCAACGCGGTGATCGACCATCGGCCCGAGGATGTGCTCGCCCAGGCCGCCGCCATCGATGCGACGATCGCGCGCGGCGATGACCCGGGCCCGCTCGCCGGCGTGCCCACCACCATCAAGGTGAATGCCGACCAGGCGGGCTACGCCACCACCAATGGGCTGCGGCTGCAGAAGGACCTGGTGGCGCAGCATGACAGCCCCGTCGTCGCCAATCTGCGCCGCGCCGGGGCGGTGCTGCTTGGGCGCACCAATACGCCCGCCTTCTCGCTGCGCTGGTTCACCCGCAATTCGCTGCATGGGCACACGAAGAACCCGCGCGATGCGTCGATCACGCCGGGCGGGTCCTCGGGCGGTGCCGCTGCCGCGGTGGCGGCGGGGATCGGGGCGATCGGGCATGGCACGGATATCGGCGGGTCGATCCGCTACCCGGCCTATGCCTGCGGCGTGCACGGGCTGCGCCCGACGCTCGGGCGCATTCCGGCCTGGAACCGCTCCGGCGCGGAACGCCATGCCGGCGGGCAGTTGATGGCGGTTTCCGGACCCATCGCGCGGACCATCGGCGACCTGCGCCTTGCCTTCGCCGCCATGGCCGCGCGCGACATCGACGACCCCTGGTGGGTCGGCGTGCCGCTGCAGGGCCCGCCCGTGCCAAGACGTGCCGCGCTGTGCCTCAACCCGGATGGGATGGCGGTGCAGCCGGCGGTGACCGCCGCGCTGCGCGACGCCGCCAGGCGCCTGGAGGCCGCCGGCTGGACCATCGAGGAGGCCGACACCCCGCCGCTGCGCGAACCCGCCGCGTTGCAGGCCATGCTGTGGCTGGCGGAATCCCGCCGCGGCCTGAACGCCGCGCTGCACCAGGAAGCCGACCCGGATGCGAGCTTCGTCTTCACGCAGATGGAGGCGCTGTGCCCGCAGCCGGACCTCAACACCTTCATGGACGGCCTGCAGAAGCGCGCGACCTTCGTGCGGCAATGGATGGAATTCTTCGAGCGTTTCCCGCTCGCGATCACGCCGGTCTCGGGCGAACTGCCCTTCCGCGACCAGGAGGATGTCGAGAGCCCCGAGGCCTTCCGCCGCATCATGGACGCGCAACTGACCCAGGTGGGCCTGCCGCTGATGGGCCTGCCGGGGCTGGCGGTGACGACAGGCCTGGTCGGCACCGTGCCGGTGGGCGTGCAGTTGCTCGCCGGGCGCTACCGGGAGGACGTGCTGCTGGACGCCGCTGCGGTGATCGAGGCCGCCGGCGTGCCGGCCTCCCCCGTCGATCCGGCGTAGGGCAGGGCGCGGGGCCGGCACCCGGCCGGGTGCCGAGGCCTCGACAGCCAAAGGTGCGGGGCGGACGGCGGCCACCGGCGCTGCCGCCAAGGGCGCCTTGTGTCATCGGCCGGGGGCGGCGACCGCGGGCCTTGGTTTTTCCGCGCCGCTGGATGCCGGGCGCGGGCCGCCGGTTTGCCGGGCCGCATTCGCTCCCTGGCCACGCGTCAACAGCCGTGCGGCCGGTATCAGTCCCGCCGCACCGGAGGCACGCTGCCGCCCGGGCCCGGTCCACCCCATTGCCCCGGCTGCTGGGGCGGCTGCCCATAGCCAGGCGGCGGCTGGCCGTAGCCCGGCGGCGGCTGGCCATACCCAGGCGGTGGCTGGCCATAACCCGGCGGCGGCTGGCCGTAGCCAGGCGGTGGCTGGCCATAGCCCGGCGGCGGTTGCCCATACCCAGGTGGCGCTGCGCCAGGGTGCGGCGGCGGCTGCCATTGCGGCTGCTGCGGGGGCTGTTGCCACTGCCCGGGCTGCTGCCATTGCTGCGGCTGCCCCGGTTGCTGCCATTGGCCCGGCTGTTGCCATTGCTGCTGCCCCATCCCGCCCAGCGGGTCGTGCCCGAAGCGGTTCAGGCCCATCGTGCCGCGCAGGAAGCCGAGTTCGATGAAGGCCCAGAGGGTGCCGATGAAGGGGATGAAATTCACCAGCACGAACCAGCCGGACTTGTCGCGGTCATGCCAGCGCTTCACCTGGCCGGCGAGCCCGGCCCAGATGATCGGGATCAGCGACAGCGGCCCGAAAATACCGATCCCGGTTGTGTAGACGCCGTAGCCATCGACCGGCGCCGCATCCTCGACCGATACGAAACCCAGCCCGACATCGAGCAGCGTTGCCAGGATCGAGATACCGAAGATCGGCAGCACGTAGCCGAGCCACCAGGTCTTCCGCCCGATGCGTCCCTGGAAACCGAACCATTGTCCGATTGTCATACGCCCGATCCTTCCCGATGAATCGCTTCACAGCACCATGGCCGTGCCGTGAGGCGCAAGCCGGACCCATCTTGCCGATAAAACCTTCGTTGCATACCGTAACAGCATTCATCACTGGGCGGGCCCTGTGGCGCGCTTCACGAACCGGGAGAGTGCCACATTATGCTTCGTCGCCTGCTGCCTGCCGCCATGGCCCTGATGGGCGCCGCGGCCGTTACCGCCTGCGCACCGCAGACCGTCTATGTGCCGCAACCTGTCGCCGTCGCCCCCGCACCGATCCGCCAGGCCTGCGACAGCCGCTTCCAGGTGGTGAACAATTCCTCCCGCACCGTGCTCACGCTGCAGTACAGCCATGCCAGCCTTTCAAGCTGGGGTCCGGACATGCTTGGACAAAATGTCCTGCGTCCCGGCCAGGTGTGGACTACGCGGGCGAGGAATGCCGGAAACTACGATTTCCGCATCACCTGGGCCGGCGGCGGCGCCGCCGAACTGCGCCAGGTCAACATCTGCGCGGCCAGCCAGATCATCGTGACGAATCGCGGGCTGCTCGCCCGCTGAGTGCGCGGGGCGATGCGCCGCCCGGCGCGTCGCCTGCCGCCGCGGGTCATCGACACCCCACCGCGCCGACGTCGCAACCCGAACCTGCGATTCCATCGCGCCCGGTTCTGCCCTAGCCTTCGGGCGCCACCGAAACCGGGGAGTTGTCACATGGCCGAGGATCGTCTGGGCATCCTGGAGCAGCGCCGCATCGAGGCCGCCTTCGCGCGCGGCATCTATGACGAGATGAAGGCGGAACTCGGCGAGGCGCAGGCCAAGGCCATCCTGACCCGCGCGGTGGTGAAACTGGCGAAGTCCACAGCGGCGGAGATGGCGAAGGAAGGCCCCGGCGGGCAGCCCAGCCTCGACCATTTCATCGCGCTGCAACCGCTCTGGACCAAGGGCGATGCGCTGCGGATCGAGACCCTGCGCCAGGACGCGACGCATTACGACTTCAACGTCACCCGCTGCCGCTATGCCGAGATGTATCGGGAGATGGGGCTGGCCGATCTCGGCGCCGTGCTGTCGTGCAACCGCGATGGCGCCTTCTGCGAAGGCTATGACCCGCGGCTGAAGCTCGAACGCACCCAGACCATCATGGGCGGTGCGACGCATTGCGACTTCCGCTACCGCATGGAGGAATAGGCGCTTGGTGGCCTATGTCGCCACCAGCGCCGAGGCCTATGAGCGCAGCATGGGCCGCTGGAGCGCTCTCCTGGCCCGCGCGGTGCTCGATGCCCTCGGCCTGCCGGCCGGCGGGGCCGTGCTCGATGCCGGCTGCGGCACCGGGGCGCTTTCGGCGGCGATCGCCGAGCGCGACGGGACGGCGCGCATCACCGGCGTCGATCTCAGCGAGGCCTTCCTGGCCGCGGCGCGTGCCCGCGTGCCGGCCGGCCGCTTCATCGCCGGCGATGTCACCCGGCTTGGCCTGGCCGATGACACCTTCGACGCGGCGGTGTCCCTGCTGGTGCTGCAATTCGTGGCCGACCGCGCGGCGGCGGCGGCGGAACTGGCGCGGGTGGTGAAGCCGGGCGGGCTGGTCGCCGCCGCGATGTGGGACTTCACCGGCGGCTTCCCCTTCCTGCGCGCCTTTGCCGACACCGTCGCCGCCACGGAACCCGACGGCGAGGCCTTCCGCGCCCGCTACTGGTCGGATGCCATCGGCACGCCGGGCCGGCTGTCGGCATTGCTGCGCGATGCCGGGCTGCGCGAGGTGGCGGAGCGCGACGTCGTCATCCGCCAGGATTTCTGCGACTTCGCCGATTGGTGGGGCCCCTGGGCGAGCGGCGGGCAGGGCATCGCCGGCGCCTTCGTCGCCGCCCTGCCCCCCGAACGCCTGCCGCGTGTCGAGGCGCTGGCGCGCCGCGCCTTCCTGGCCGGCGCGCCGGATGGGCCGCGATCCTTCATCGCGGTGGCGCGGCTGGCCACCGCCCGCGGGGCCTGACGGCCGCCACCGCAGGTGGCATGCACGGCATCGGCTGGCGGCGACAGGGGCCTATCGCGTCCGCGTCCGGCGCGTCATTCTCCCGGCAAGCAAGCTCCCTGGGAGGATGATTTGGTCACCATCACACGCCGCGCCGCATTGGCCACACCGCTGCTGGCCGTGCCGGCCCTGGCCCGCGCCCAGGCGTGGCGGCCGCCCGGCCAGACGCGCATCATCGTGCCCGCCGCGGCGGGCGGCACCACCGACATCATGGCGCGTCTCGTCGCGCAGTACCTGCAGGCCCGCTGGGGCACGCCCGTGGTGGTGGACAACCGCGCCGGCGCCGGCGGCACCATCGGCACGGTGGAGGCGGTGCGCGCCCGCCCTGACGGCACGACGCTGCTGCTGGGCAATATCGGGCCGCAGGCGATCGGCTATTCGCTGTTCCGCAACCTGCCGTATCGCGCCGAGCAGACTCGCGCCGATCGCCGGCACCATCCGCGGTCCCAACGTGCTGGTGGTGCACCCCTCGGTGCGGGCCAATACCGTCGCCGAACTCGCCGCCCTGCTGCGGGCGCGGCCGGGCGAGATCCCCTATGCCTCGACCGGTGTCGGGCAATCGACGCATCTCTCGCCGGTGCTGGATGCTGCAGCTGATGAACGCGCAGGCGATCCATGTGCCGTTCCGCGGCTCGGCGCCGGCGCAGATCGAGATCCTGGCCGGCAACGTCGCCTTCCTGATCGACAACCTCACCGGCATCATCAGCCACATCCAGTCCGGCGGCGTGCGCGCACTGGCGGTGACCAGCGCCGAGCGCCACCCGCTGCTGCCCGACGTGCCGGCGATGCGCGAGACGATGCCTGAACTCGCCAACTACGACGTCAACACCTGGTTCGGCCTGTTCGGACCGGCGGCGATGCCGCCGGAGGCGGTGGCGACAGCTCAATGCCGAGGTGATGGCGCTGCTCGCCCTGCCCGAGACGCAGCGGCGCTTCACCGAGCTCGGCGGTGTCGGCGCTGACCGGAACGCCCGAGCAGTTCGCCGCTTTCGTGCGCAGCGAGACGACGAAATGGGCGGAAGTGATCCGCAAGGAAGGGTTGCAGCTCGACGCTGGCTGACAGGCGGCGTTGACGCCGGGGCCGGGGCACAGCAGCCTTCACGCGTCTGTGCCCCGGAGAGCCCCTTCATGCGCCTGATCCGTGCCGCGGCCGCCGCCGCGCTTGTCGCCCTGGCCGCGCCGGCCGGGGCGAAGACCCTGTCGTGGTCCTTCTCCGCGGATATCCTGACGCTGGATCCGCATTCGTCGAACAACACCTTCACCAACGCCTTCCTCGACAACGTCTTCGAGACCCTGGTGCGGCACAACCCGCGGCTGGAACTGGAACCGTCGCTGGCGACGCGATGGGAGGCGGTCTCGCCCACCGTCTGGCGCTTCCATCTGCGCGAGGGCGTCCGCTTCCACGGCGGCGAGACCCTGGGCGCCGAGGATGTCGTGTTCTCCTGGCAGCGGCTGAACACGCCGGGCGCGCTGGCGCGCGGGGTGCTCTCGATCATCAAGGAGGTGCGCGCCACCGGCCCGCTGACGGTCGAGATCGAGACGGTGCGGCCCTTCCCGATCCTGCTCAACGCGCTGACCCAGATGCACATCATGGATGCCGGCTGGGCGGCGGCGAACAATGCGACGGCGGCGACCAACCTGCAGGCGCGCGAGGAAACCGGCGCATCGCGCGCCGCGAACGGCACCGGGCCGTTCCGCATCCGCAGCCGGCAGATCGACGGGCCGACCGTGCTGGAACCCTTCGCGGGCTGGTGGGACACCCCGCAGCACAACCTGACCGAGGTCACCTTCCAGCCGATCCGCAGCGCGCCGACGCGAACCGCGGCGCTGCTCGGCGGCCAGGTGGATGCGCTGGTGGAACTGCCGCTGCAGGACATCCCGCGCGTCGAGGCGAACCCGAACCTTCAGGTCGTGCAGGGGCCGGAACTGCGCACCATCTATCTCGGCTTCGACCATTTCCGTGATGAACTGGTCTATTCCGACGTGCGCGGCCGCAATCCGCTGCGCGACATCCGCGTGCGCCAGGCGATCTACCAGGCGATCGATGTCGAGGCGCTGCGCCGCTCGGTCATGCGCAACAACGCCTGGATCGCCGGCACCATGGCGAGCCCCTTCCTGAACGGCGCGCCGGCGGACATCAACACCCGCACCTTCCCCTATGACCCGGATGCGGCGAAGCGGCTGCTGGCGGAGGCCGGCTATCCGGATGGCTTCTCGGTGGGCCTCGCCTGCCCGAACGACCGCTACGTCTATGATGAGCGGCTGTGCATCGCGATCTCGGCCATGCTGGGCCGCGTCGGCATCCGCATCATTCCGCAGTTCGAGACGCTGGCGCTGTGGTCGCGGCGGATCAACAGCCTCGACGTGTCGATGTTCATGGTCGGCCATGCCGGGCTGCCGCTGGCCGACACCTACTCGACGCTGTCGGAGGTGCTGCGCACGCGCACGGCCAATGCGGCCGGGCTGAATGTCGGGCGCTGGTCCAATGCGGAGTTCGACGCGCTGGTGGACCGGGTCGCCGAGGAAGGCGATGAGCCGCAGCGCCGCGCGCTGATCCGCGAGGCGCTGCTGATCGAGAAGCGCGAGGTCGCCCATGTGCCGCTGCACCAGCAGCCGGTGGTCTGGGCGGCGCGGCGCAACATCGAACTGGCGCAATCGCCGGACAACCGGCTGCGTCTTCGCTATGTGCGGGTGAATTGAATGGCTGATCTCATTGTCTCCGGCGGCACCGTCATCACCATGGATGGCGCCCGCCGGGTGATCCCGGACGGCGCCGTGGCCGTCAGCGGCGGCACCATCGCGGCCGTCGGCACGCGGGCGGAGGTCGAGGCCGCGCACGCCGCGCCGCAACGTATCGACGCGCGCGGCAAGGCTATCCTGCCCGGGCTGATCGATGGCCACGCCCATGCCGGCCACGGCCTGGTCAAGACCATGGGCAGCGGCGATTCCGAGGCCTGGTCGGAAGCCTGCCGCGTCATCTACACGCTGGCCTCGCCGCCGTCCTTCTGGCGGGCCGAGGCCGCGTTGGCGGGGCTCGAACTGCTGAAGTTCGGCGTCACCACCTCGGTGATGCTGCTGGGCGGCGGCGATTCCATCGGGCGGGTGGACGACCCGGCGCATGGCGACGCGCATGTGGACGGCATCAACGCCATCGGCATCCGCCGCATGATGGTGCTGGGCCCGACGCGCCCGCCTTTCCCGCGACCCTATCGCGGCGTCGACGGCACGGTGCGCGACGTGTCCTTCGAGCAGCAGGCCGAGACCATCGCCACGCTGGTCGAACGCCATCACGGCAAGGGCCGCATCACCTGCGCCACGCTGATGCCGGTCTATCGCGAGGCGACGCATGACTCCGGCGCGGTGCGCGAGATCGAGGCGCAGGGCCGCGTCATCCGCGACATCGGCAGCAAGGCCGGCGCACCGTTCCACCAGGACGGCCATCGCGGCGGTTCGCATCGAGATGGCCGACAGCATGTTCGGCCTGCTCGGCCCCGATGCCTGGCTGTCCCACTGCACCGACCTGACCGAGGCGGATATCGACGCGCTGGTGCGCACCGGCACCTCGGTGGTGCACAACCCGTCCGCCATCGCGGCGGTGCGCGGCTTCTGCCCGGTGATCGAGATGCTCGACCGCGGCGTGACGGTGATGATCGGGTCGGACGGCACCGCGCCGGACCGTTCCACCGACATGTTCCGCCACATGTTCCAGGCCATGCGCTACCACCAGCGCGCCGCGCGCGACGAGAAGCTGCTGCCGCCGGGCAAGGCGCTGGAGATGGTGACCATCGACGCCGCGAAGGGCCTCGGCATGGCCGACCGCATCGGCAGCCTGGAGGTCGGCAAGCAGGCCGACATCATCACCGTGGACCTGGCCGCGCCGCACATGCTGCCGGCCAACATGCCGGTGCATCGCGTGGTCTATTTCGCCTCTGGCGGCGATGTGCGGGACGTCGTGGTGGGTGGCGAGGTCCTGATGCGCGACCGCGTCGTGCCGCATGTGGACGAGGCGGCGATCGCCGAGGCCGCCAATGCCGAGACCGCGCAGATGCTCGCCCGGTCCGGCATGGCTGGCATGATTGACGAGGAACCGGGCTGGGGGCGCTCGAGGCGTCGCGGCTGAGGCCGCGCTGAGACGTGGCGCGGCTGAGGCCGCGCGGAGGCGTGGTGCGGCTGAGGCCGCGCTGCGGCCAGGCGCCTGGCTGCGGCTGAGGCCGCGCGGAGGCGTGGTCGGCTGAGGCCGGACGTGCTAGGCCGCGCTGAGACGCGTGACGGCCGCTCCGGCGCCCGCGCCCGAGATTGATGCCTGGACCGGTTCGGGCCACGCTGCGCGGGTCCCGGGAGGACCCAGCCAATGATCGACACGACGCCATCTCCTCGCCACGGCTGCCGTATGCGTCGCGCAGCGCCCGCACTGGCCCAGCCTGCCTGGCCGACGCGGCCGATCCGCCTCATCCTTCCGGATGCGCCGGGCAGCGGCAACGACACCACGGCGCGGCTGATTTCGCCGCTGCTGGATGCAGCGCTCGGCCAGCCGATCGTCATCGAGAATCGCGGTGGCGCCGGCGGGCGCATCGGCGTCGAGGCCGCCTTCCGCGCCGCGCCGGACGGCTACACGTTCCTGCTCGGCAATGCCGGGCTCGAACGGCATCAACGGGGCCATCTACCGCGACCTGCCCTATGACCTGACCAACGCCTTCGATCCGGTCGCCCTGCTGGTTGTCGGGCCGAATGCGCTGGTGGTGAACACGCGCGTGCTGCCGGTCGAGGATGTCGCCGGCCTGATCGCCGCGATCCGCGCCCGCCCGGGCGCGCTGAACTATGCCTCGGGCGGCGTCGGTTCCTCGGCGCACATGTCGATGGAGCTGTTCAAGAACCAGGCGAACCTCGACATCCTGCACATCCCCTATCGCGGCACGCCGGCCCTGGCCCAGGCGGTGATCTCGGGCGAGGCGCCGATCGCCTTCGCCAACCTGGTCAACGTCATGCCCTACATCCAGCGCGGCGAGATCAAACTGCTGGCGGTCACTTCCATGCAGCGCCATGCCGACCTGCCGCAGGTGCCCACCGTGAATGAAAGTGGACTGGCCGGCTTCGAGACGCTTGCCTGGAACGGCATCCTCGCACCCAAGGGCACGCCGGAGCCGATCCGCCGGCGACTGTGGGACGAACTCAACAGACTGAAGGGCGATGCGACGCTCAATGAGCGCATCCGCCTGCTCGGCGGCACGCTGGTGGTCTCGACGCCGCAGGACTTCCAGAAGCGCATCGATGAGGATGTCGCGAAGTGGAAGCACCTCGCCACCGTCGCGAACATCCAGGCGCAGTAGGATGAAGATCGCTGCCCTCGACTTCCTCGGCGTCAACGTCACGCCGAAGACCAACTGGTCCTTCCTGCTGGTGCGCACGGCCTGCGGCCGCACCGGCATCGGCGAATGCACGCTTGTCGAACCAGGAGCCATTGCTCGCGGCCGAGGCGGCGCGCCTCGCCGCGAATGTCGTGGGCGAGGATGCCGCCCGCCGCAACCGGATCGCCCGGCTGATCCCGCACGCACCGGGTGGGCTGGTGGCGCATGCCGTGCTGTCCGCCTTCGAGCAGGCGCTGTGGGATCTCGCCGGGCAGGCTGCCGGCCAGCCGATCCACGCCATGCTGGGCGGGGCGCTGCGCGGGTCGGTGCCGCTTTATGCCAACATCAATCGCGGCGCCAATCCACGCACGCCCGAAGGCTTCGCGGCCGCCGCGGCGCGTGCCGTCGCGGACGGCTTCCGCGCCGTGAAACTCGCGCCCTTCGAACCCTTCGTGTGGGAGGACGCGGCCGATGCGTCGCTGCGCCCTGCCTATGCGCAGGGGCTCGCGCGCATTGCCGCGGTGCGCGACGCGGTTGGGCGGGACATCGACATCATGGTCGATGCGCATTGGCGCTTCTCACCCGGCGGTGCCGCGCGCCTGGTGCAGGATGTCGCGCCCTTCGGCCTGTTCTGGCTGGAATGCCCGGTGTCGGAGGCGAACCACCCCGAGATCCGCCGCCTGCGGTCCATGGCGAATGACCGCGGCATGCGGCTGGCGGGCGCGGAATCCCTCGCCGGCCTCGGTGCCTATCGGACCATCATCGAGGCCGGCTGCTACGACGTGCTGATGCCCGACATCAAATACGCCGGCGGGCATGAGGAGATCCGCCGCATCGCGGCCCTTGCGCAGACCGCCGGCGTCGAGATCGCGCCGCACAACCCGACCGGGCCGGTCTGCCACGCGCATTCGGTGCATCTGTGCGCGACGATCCCGAACCTGCTGCCGCTCGAGGTGCAGTTCGGCGAGACGGATCGCTTCTTCACGCTTGTCACCGGCCACGACCTGCGCTTCGCGCGTGGTGCGGCGACGCTGCCGGACGCGCCCGGCCTGGGCAATGCGATCGACGAGGCAGGCGCGCAGCTCACCCCCTGGCAGCCGATGCCGAAACCCTGGCTCGATCCGCGGCTCGGCTGATGCCGATCTGGGTTGCGGCGACACTCCTCGCCGGGTTGTTCCAGACCTGGCGGACCGCGCTGCAGCAGAAGCTGCGCGGTCATCTTTCGGTCAATGCCGCCGCGGTGGTGCGCTACCTCTATGGCGTGCCGGTGGGGGTGCTGTTCGTCACGCTGTACCTGACGCTGGTCGGCGGCAGCCTGTCGGCGCTTTCCTCGACATACCTGCTGTATTGCGCGCTGGGCGGCATCGGGCAGATCATCGGGACCAACCTGCTCATCATGTCCTTCGGCCATCGCGGCTTCGCGGTCGGCACCGCCTATTCCAAGACCGAGGCGGTGCAGGCGGCCTTCATCGCGCTGATCTTCCTCGGCGAAGTCCTTCCATGCGCTCGCCTGGCTCGGCATCGCGGTGTCGGTGGGCGGGACGTTGTATCTTTCCATGGCCGGGCGCGTCGCCTCGCTGCGCGACGTGCTGGCCGCCACGGTGCAGCCGGCGGCGATGCTCGGGCTCGGTGCCGGGCTGGCCTTCGCGCTCTGCGCGCTGGCCATCCGCGCCGCGACGCAGGCACTCGACGGGCCGGATGCGACGCTGCGCGCGCTGGAGACCCTTGTCGTCATCAACATGATGCAGACGCTGATGCAGGGATCATGGCTGCTGGCGACGGAACGGTCGTCGATCCCGGCGCTGTTCCGCACCTGGCGGTCCTCGGCGCAGGTCGGCGCGCTGTCGGCCTGCGGGTCGGCCTGCTGGTTCACCGGGTTTGCCTATGCGCCCGTGGCGCTGGTGCGTGCGGTGGGGCAGGTCGAGATCCTGTTCACCCTGCTGTTCAGCCGCTTTTTCCTGCGCGAGCGGATGAAGCGCAGCGATGTGACCGGTGCCTTGGTCGTCGTCGCCGGTGTCGTGCTGGTATTGCTTGGCCGCTAGTGGCCTGCCCGCGAAGTTCGTTGGATTTCCAGCGAACGGAGCGGAGAAGCAGGCCACTGAAAACAAGGGCCGGTGGCCTGAGAACGACGTCCGCAGGACTTCGGAATCAGGACACTGGAGCAGATCCCGATCAGGTGGAATCACCTGATCGGGTCAAGATGCTCGCGAAAACAACGGGCTGGAGACGTTGCCGTGAGCCAGGGCGAACGGAAGCGGCTCTGGGTCGAGCACCATCGCCGTACTGCTCGCGCAGTCGAACACCCCGGCAAGGCACCGCGGGCGCGGGGAGGCAGCGCCCAAGCCCCATGCCGTCAGGCGGTGACGATGCGAGGCAGCGCGCGACAGGCTTCCCCCAGGCGCGCCTGACGAACCGTCGTGGCCGGCAGGTTCCGGCAATTCCTCGCCGCCGTGCTCCGCCGCCTGCAACGGCGTCGCGTCGCCGTGACCATCATTCCCATTTCAGCCCTTCCGGCGGCGGCGTCACCGGCGCTCGTGCCTGGCCGCCGCGGTCCAGGCTTTGCGCCGCGGCCACGGCAAGGGCCGCCACCTGCACCAGCCGCTGCCGTGCCTCGACCGACGAGCCTTCGCGCGCCTTCACGCGGGCCCAGCCGACATAGTCGTTGATGAGCTGCACGAAGGCATCCATCCGCATCGCGTCGTCGTGGGCCGCACCGCCCCACTGCGCATCCTGCCGCGTTCGTTCGGCGGCAACCTCAGCCAGGATGGTCTCCAGGGTCATGACGCCATTCTCCCGATTTCCCGCAGGTTACGACCGCCGGGGCAGGCCACCTTGACCTGCGTCAATGAGACCCGGCCTCCACCTTCGCCACATGCCGCAGCGTCGGAATGAAACTGTCCGGGTTGAGCGAGATCGAATCGATCCCCTGCTCCACCAGGAATCCCGCGAAATCGGGATGGTTGCTCGGGGCCTCGCCGCAGATGCCGACCTTGGCGCCGCAGGCGTGGGCGCGGCGGATCACATCGGCGATCATCGCCTTCACCGCCGGGTCGCGCTCATCGAACAGCTTGGCCAGCTCGGCGGAATCGCGATCGACGCCGAGGATGAGCTGCGTCAGGTCGTTCGAGCCGATCGAGAAGCCGTCGAACCGCGCGGCGAATTCCTCCGCCAGGATGACGTTGGACGGAATTTCGCACATCACATAGACCTCGAGCCCGGCACGCCCGCGCTCAAGCCCGTGCTTCGCCATTTCCGCGAGCACCTGGTCGGCCTCTCGTGGAGAGCGACAGAACGGCACCATCACGACAAGGTTGTCGAGGCCGATCTCCTCACGCACCCGCCGCACGGCACGGCATTCCAACGCGAAGCCTTCGCGGTATCGCTCGCTGTAGTAGCGTGAGGCACCGCGCAGCCCGAGCATCGGGTTTTCCTCCGCTGGCTCGAACGCTGCACCGCCGATCAGATGCGCGTATTCATTGCTCTTGAAGTCCGAGAGCCGAAGGATCACCGGGTTGGGGTAGAAGGGCGCGGCGAGCTTGGCGATGCCGCGTGCCAGCCGGTCCACGAAGAATTCGGCCTTGTCGGGCCAGCCGCGCGTCATGGTCGCGATCTCGCGCTTCGCCGCGGCATCCTGCAGCGTCTCGAACCGCAGCAATGCCATCGGGTGGATGCGGATGTGGCTGTTCACGATGAATTCCATGCGCGCCAGGCCGACCCCCGCCGCCGGCAACCGCCACCAGCGCAGCGCCGAAGCGGGGTTTGCGAGGTTGAGCATCATGCGCGTGCGCGTCTTCGGCAGGTCGGCAAGGTCGAGTTCGGCCACGCTGAAGTCGAGCCTGCCGTCATAGACCTGCCCCTGCTCGCCCTCGGCGCAGGAAACCGTGATGGCCTGGCCATCGGCGATGACGGTGGTCGCGTTGCCGGTGCCGACGACAGCGGGCACGCCGAGTTCGCGGCTCACGATGGCGGCGTGGCTTGTCGGGCCGCCATGATCGGTGACGATCGCCGCAGCGCGACGCATGATCGGGACCCAATCCGGGTCCGTCGATTCCGTCACCAGGATGGCGCCGTCGCGGAAGCGCCCGATCTCCTCCGCGCCGCGGATGACGCAGGCCTCGCCGGCGGCGATGGCATCGCCCACCGCGGCGCCGCTGATGATCGGCCGCGCGCGGCCCCCCTTCAGATGGTAGCTGCGCAGCGCACCGGCGGCATCGAGGCGCGATTGCACCGTCTCGGGCCTGGCCTGCACCATGTAGAGCCGCCCGGTCTGCCCGTCCTTCGCCCATTCGAGGTCCATCGGCCGCCCGTAATGGCGCTCGATCGCAACCGCCCAGCGGGCAAGCTGCAGGATCTCGGGGTCGGACAGCACCAGCGTGTCGCGCTCGCGGCGCGTCGTTTCCTGCAGCACGGTGCGCGCGCTGCCGCCGGCGGCGTAGACGAGCTTCTTCTCCTTCGCCCCGCGCGTCTTCTCCACGATCGGGACGCAGGATGGCCGGTCGAGCAATGGCTTGAAGACGAGATACTTGTCCGGCTCGACGGTGCCCTGCACCACGGTCTCCCCAAGCCCCCAATTGGCGCTGAGGACGACGACGCCCGGAAAGCCCGTCTCGGTGTCGATGGTGAACATCACGCCGGAACCGGCGAGGTCGGAGCGCACCATGACCTGGATGCCGATCGAGAGCGCGACCGCCATGTGGTCGAAGCCCTGCGCCTGGCGATAGGAGATCGCACGATCCGTGAACAGCGAGGCGTAGCAGCGGCGGCACGTCTCGAACAGCGCGGCTTCGCCCGCGACGTTCAGGAAACTCTCCTGCTGGCCGGCGAAGGATGCGTTGGGCAGGTCCTCCGCCGTGGCGCTGCTGCGCACGGCGACGGCCGGATCACTTCCGCCATGCCGATCGCCGAGTTCGCGATAGGCTGCGCGCAGAGAATCCGACAGGGCATCGGGCAATTGCCCTTCGAGGAACAGCCGCCGGATCGCTTCACCGGTCTGCTGCAGGCTCGCGCGGCCGGCCTGCAGCGCGTCGAGGTGCCTGCGCATGGCAGGTTCGATGCCGTTGGCGTCGATGTAGGCACGATACGCCTCGGCCGTCGTTGCAAAGCCGCCAGGCACCTCGATGCCCTGTTCACGCAGGCGTGCGAGTTCGCCGAGCGAAGCGTTCTTGCCGCCGACGCGCGGCACATCGTCGATGCCGAGCGTCTCGAACCATGCAATGAACGCTTCCTGCGGCATGTCTGGCCTCCCTTCGTCGACCGCGGCCGACGCCCGTCCGTTTCTGATGCAACGGCTTCGGTTCCGGCCGGATGCGATGCCCGGCCATTCGAGGGGCGCATCGTGGTCACGGCGCGGCTGTGGCGACCTTGATCCAACGCAATGGGCCACTGCCGCATCATGCCGACGGTCGAATGTGCCGGCGTTGGCAATCGGCTTTCCTGCGCCGCCAGACGCCGGGCGAAAACGGCCGGTCTGGCTGGCTTTCGCCGGAATTCCGCAGGGCCGCAGTCGTGGCCCGGGGCGGGTCACATCCTCGTGCCGTGGGTATCCGTCGCGCGCAACGGATACCGCCAGGCATGCCATGGCGATGCGGCGCAGCCATCCATGTCCTGCGCTGGCCTGGTGTGAACAGGCGATGCCCGGGCATGTCCGCGACCATGACGGCGCCTGGTCGCCGCGGCGTGCCGGCCATCCGATGCCGGGATGGCCGGCACGCGTGACCGCGCGATCAGCCGGCCTTTGCCGCCTGGTGCGCCGCGAAGAAGGGCGCGGGCTTCACGATGCGATTTTCCATCTTCACCAGCATGCCGCGCTTCCCGACCTCGGCGAGGTAGTCGGCCCAGGCCGGGTCCGCCGCCATCGCCGCGCGCCGGCGCTCACGATCGGCCTGGTCCTGGTAGCCCCACATGTGCACGACCGTGTTCAGTGAACCCTCGATCGTGGTGTACCAGCCGACGCAGTTGCCCAGGTGCTTCTGCTGCAGGGGCCAGCCCGTCTTCTCGTAGAGTTCGACGAACTCGGCCACGCGATTGGGCAGGCAGGTGTAGATGCGCAGGTCGACGATCATGGCCGGGCTCTCCTTCAAGGGGCGGGCAGCATGTCCCGCCGCGCCCAATTCGGGAAGCATGGCAGCGTGGGCGGAGGCGCGGCGCCGGGTGGGCTTTGCCCCTCTCGGGCTCATCCCGCCAAAGGCCGGGCGCCTTTGGAAACCATCGATTGGCGCCGGGCACCCAAGCCAGGATCAGCGCCGGACGCGACGCTTGCGTGCGTCGCGCGTGTCATGGCGGCAGCCGCCCCACGCTGCCCGGCACCAGGTGACGGCATCCCGAATGATGCCGCCATCTGGTGGGGTGGTCCGGAGGGGGCACAGCCCCTCCATCACTCACAGCGGACCGCTACTGGAGGTTCACCGGCACCAGGTCCTGGAACCAGGACTGGGCGGAGGTGAAGCCCGTCACCCGGCGGCTCATCGCGCGCGGGTTCAGGTCGTGCACGATGAACAGCCAGGGCGGGTTGTCCACCACCCGCTCATGCGCCTGGGCATAGGCGGTGGTGTAGGCGGCCGGGTCGCGCGCCGTCTCCAGGGCGGCGAAGGCGGCCTCGAACCGGTCATCCGAGAAGCCGGCCCAGTTGAAACCGTTGGGCGGCTGGAAGGCGCGCAGGAAATAGCGGGCCATCACCGAGGCATCCGAGGATGGCGAGGACGGGTTCAGCGACTGCACGCCGGCCACGACCGGATTGTTCCACGCGCTGCGCGTCGCCGTCAGCAGGTTGGACCAGTCGGTGACTTCGAATTCCACCTGCACGCCGCAGGCTTCGCGCAGGTTCTGCTGGAGGAACTCGTTCATCGGCAGCGGCAGCATCTGGCCCGAACCGCTGGTCGAGATCATCACCTTGAAGCGCAGCGGGTTCTGCGCGTTGAAGCCGGCCTCGGCCAGCAGCGCGCGGCCGCGTGCCGGGTCGAGCCGGTAGCGGTTCTGCGGATTGCCGAAGGCGGGGTCGGAGGGCTTCAGCCAGCCGACCGAGGGCTCCGCCGTGCCGTTCAGCAACTGCACCAGCCCGTCGCGATCGACGCAGTAGTTCAGGCCCTGGCGCACCCGCACATCGGCGAAGGGCGTGTTGTTGCCGTTCATCTGGAAGAACCACGGCCAGACATGCGGGTAGGACCCGGTTGTCACGTTGAAGCCGGCGGCCCGCAGCGACGGGATGGCGTCGGGCGGCGGCACCTCGATCCAGTCCACCTGGCCCGAGCGCAGCGCGGCGAGGCGCGTATTCGCCTCCGGCATCGGCAGCAGCAGGATGCGGTCGAGCCGCGCGCGGCGGCTGCCGTCCCAGTAGTTGTCATTGCGCGTCAATTCGGCCGATTGCCGCGGCACGAAGCGGCTGAGGCGGAACGGCCCGGTGCCTGCCGGCGCCATCGCCACGCGCGCCCAGTCCCGCCCGGCCGTCTCCCACGCCTGCGGCGAGGCCAGCAGGTGATACACCACCATGTAGGGGAAGTAGGAGGCGACACGGTTGGTGGTCAGCGCCACCGTGAAATCATCGATCTTGCGATAGGATTCCATGATCGGCGTGCGCGCGCGCGTGATGCCGGAGGCGGCGGGCTCGAATTGCGGGCTGTCGTTGCGGAAGAAGCGGTCGTAGTTCCAGATCACCGCATCGGCATTGACCGGCGTGCCGTCATGGAAGGTGACGCCGCGGCGCAGGTGGAAGATCCAGGTCTTGGGGTCGTTCGGGTCCTGCTCCCAGCGTTCCGCGAGGCCAGGGCGCAGCCCGGCCGGCTTCGAGGGATCCGACAGGTCCCACAGCACCATCGACTCGAACACCGGGTAGCCGAGGAAGCGCATGCCCTCGAACCCATTGTTCGGCATGCCCGTGGTGGTGGGCACGTCGGATGCCGTCATGGCGATGCGCAACGTGCGCGGCTGCTGGGCCTGGGCGGCACCGGCCACCAGCGCCGCGCCCAGCGCGAAGGCGGTTGCCCGCCGGAAGATGCTCATTTCCTGGTCTCCCCGTCGTCGGAATGGCGGAACGGCCACACGTCGCGTGGGGATGAGCAAGAACCGCGCCGCCGGACCGGGTGATGGCCCGGCGGCGCGGCGGCGGCTACTGCACCTCGACCGTGGTCAGGTCCTGGAACCAGGACTGGGCGGAGGTGAAGCCAGTCACACGGCGGCTCATCGCGCGTGGGTTCAGGTCGTGCACGATCCACATCCATGGTGCGCTGTCGACGAGGCGTTCATGCGCCGTGCGCGTCAGTTGCAGGATGCGCGCCGGGTCGGTCGCGGTCTCCAGCGCGGCTGATCGCCGCGTCGAATTGCGGGTCGAGCCAATGGCCGGAATTCGACCCGCGCGGGGAGAAGTTCGACGACAGGAACCAGCGCGCCATCTGCGACGGGTCCGAGGACACCAGCGACACATTCGCCGCATCCGCCCCCAGCCATTGCGGCTGGTCCGGCGCCACGCGCTGGGAGCCGAGCAGCGTGTTCCACTCGACGACCTCGAAGGTCACCTCGACGCCGCAATTCTCCTTCAGCGACTGCTGCATGAACTCGTTCATCGGCAGCGGCAGCATCTGGCCCGAACCCGACGGCGAGATGGCGATCTTGATCTGCAGCGGACGCTGCGCGGTGTAGCCGGCTTCGGCCAGCAATGCGCGGCCGCGCGCGGGGTCGAGGCGGTAGGTGTTCTGCGGCGTGCCGAAGCGCGGGTCGCTCGGCCTGAAGAAGCCGACGGCGGGCTCGGCGGTGCCGCTCAGCATCGCCACCATGCCGGAGCGGTCGAAGCAGTAGTTCAGCCCCTGCCGCACCCGCACGTCGGACACCGGGCTGTTGGCGCGGCCCACCGCGAAGACCCATGGCCAGACATGCGGATAGGAATTCGTCACGACATTGAAGCCGGCCTGGCGCAGCGAGGCGATGGCGTCGGGCGGCGGCACCTCGATCCAGTCCACCTGGCCCGACCGCAGCGCGGCGAGGCGCGTCGTCGCCTCGGGCATCGGCAGCAGCACCACGCGGTCAAGCCGCGGGCGGCGCGATTCCTGCCAGTATTCGGCGTTGCGGCCGAGTTCGGCCGATTGCCGCGGCACGAAGCGCGTCAGCCGGAACGGGCCGGTGCCCGCCGGCGGCAACGCCGCCACGCGCGGCCATTCACGCCCACCCTGCTCGAAGGAATTGGGCGAGGTCATCAGCACCAGCGTCATCAGATACGGCCAGTAGGAGACCGGGCGCGTCGTCTCGATCTCGACGGTGAACTCGTCGATCTTGCGATACGCGGCGAGCACCGGGATGCGTCCGCGCGTGATGGCGCTGCCGGTCGGGTCGAATTGCGGGCTGTCGTTGCGGAAGAAGCGGTCGAAGTTCCAGATCACCGCATCGGCGTTGAAGGCGGTGCCGTCATGGAACTTCACGCCGCGGCGCAGGGTGAAGCGCCACAGCTTGGGGTTCGCCGCGTCCTGCTGCCAGCTTTCGGCGAGGCCGTCGCGGATATCGGCCGGCCGGTCGGCGCGCGACAGGTCCCATTGCACCAGCGGCTCGAATATCGGGTAGCCGAGGAAGCGCATCCCCTCATAGCCGTTGTTCGGCATGCCCGTGGTCGTCGGCACATCGGCGGCGGTCATGGCGATGCGCAGGGTGCGCGGCTGCTGCGCGACGGCGGCGGATGCCCCCATCGCGAGCAGCGCGGCGGCGGTGAAGGCACCGCGCGCCAGGCGTGAAGTCGTGGTCATCGTGCTCTCCCTCAGTCTCCCCGCCATCGGCGAGGGTCGGGAGAGAACGTTTGCAAGGATCGGGCCGCTACTCCGGCCGGATGTTCTGCTCGCGAATGAGGCGGCCCCACATCACCGTCTCCTCCGCCAGGGTCCGGCGCAGCGCATCGGCATCGCCCGGCGTCAGCGCCACGCCCTGCTCGGCCATGCGCGAGACCAGCGCCGCGTCCGTCGTCGCCTCCCGCAATGCGGCGCCGGCGCGGGCGACGATCGGTGCCGGCAGCCCGGCCGGGCCGAACAGCCCCTGCCAGAACACGCCGTCGAACCCTGCCAGCGTGTCGGCGACAGGCGGAAGTTCCGGCAGCACGGCCATGCGTTCCTTCGACGACACGGCGAGGCCGCGCGTCGCGCCATCGCGCATCGGCGGCAACGCTTCCTGCGCCGCGCTGAACATCGCCTGGATGCGGTTGGTGCGCAGGTCGATCAGCGCCGCCGCGCCGCCGCGATAAGGCACATGCACCACGTCGATGCCCGCCCGCGCGCGGAACAACTCCATGCACAGGTGGTTCACCGCGCCGGTGCCGGAGGAGCCGAAATTCAGCTTGCCCGGATTGGCCTTGGCATAGGCGATCAGCTCGGCGGTGCTGCGCACCGGCAGGGACGGGTGGACATGCAGCACGAAGGCGGTCCGGAACACCGTGCCGATCGGCGTCAGTTCCTGCTGCGGGTCGCGCGGCGTCAGGCTCGGCTGCAAGGCCGGGTTGATGGCGAGCGTCGAGGTGCCCATCAGCAGCGTGTAGCCATCCGGGCGCGCCTGGGCCGCGGCGGTATTGGCAACGGCCGTCGCCGCCCCGGGGCGATTCTCCAGCACCACGGTCTGCCCAAGCGCGCGACCCATGCGTTCGCTGACCGCACGCGCGGCGAAATCGGTGACACCGCCTGGCGGGTAGCCGAGCAGGACGGAGACGCTGCGGTTGGGCCAGGCTTCCTGGGCCATGGCGCCGCGGCCAAGGGCGGGAAGGGCGAGCGGGATTGCGAGCAGGGCGCGCCGGCTTGTCACGATGGTTTTCCTCCAGGTCGTTGGCGCCATGCTGCCGGGCGCCCGCCGCATGCTCAACCCACAGCGCAACATCTCTGTCATGCGCATGTCATCGCCGGGTCATGGCCCGCTGCTACTGCGCCGCAGCACGCAAATGGCAGGAACGATGCTCGAGATTGAAGGCCTGACACGACGCTTCGGGGCCAAGACGGCGGTGGATGCCGTCAGCCTGCGCGTGCCGGCGGGCCAGATGGTCGGTGTCATCGGCCGCTCCGGCGCCGGCAAGTCCACCATGCTGCGCATGGTCAACCGCCTGACCGAGCCATCGGCAGGTCGCATCCTGTTCGACGGCACCGACGTCACCGCGCTGCGCGGCCGGGCGCTGCGGGACTGGCGCATGCGCTGCGCGATGGTGTTCCAGCAGTTCAACCTGGTGCAGCGCCTCGACGTGCTGACCAATGTGCTGGTCGGCCGGCTGAACCGCCGCCCGCTGCTCACGTCCCTGCTGCGCCTGTTCACCGCCGAGGAGCGGGCGATGGCGCTCGCCGCGCTCGACCGCTTCGACCTGGCGGAAGCCGCGTTGCAGCGCGCCGACACGCTGTCGGGCGGGCAGCAGCAGCGCGTGGCCATCGCCCGCGCGCTGCTGCAGGAACCGCGCATCATCCTGGCCGATGAGCCGATCGCCAGCCTCGACCCGCGCAATTCACGCATCGTCATGGATGCGCTGCGCGGCGTGAACCGTGAGGGCATCACCGTGCTGGTGAACCTGCACGACCTCGCCACCGCGCGCGACTATTGCGACCGCATCGTCGCGCTCAATGCCGGGCGTCTCGTCTTCGATGGCCCGCCGGACGACCTCACTGCCCTTCGCATCCGCGAAATCTATGGCGTGAGCGAGGAGGAATTCGCCGAGCAGGCCGCCCAGGCCGTCGGTGCCGCGCCTCGCCACGCCGTCGCCGCCGCCTGATCCCTTTCGCAGGAGAATACCGATGATCACCCGCCGTAGCCTTGCCGGCCTCGCCGCCGGCGCGCTGTTGACCCCCGGCCTCGCCGCCGCGCAGGCGCAACCCGTGATGCGCCGCACCGTCGATGCCGGCACGACCTTCCCGGCCGCCGGCCGCCGCCCCTGGGCCGAGCAGGTGCCGCAGCTGCGCGTCGGCCTGCTGGGCGGCGAGAACGAGGCCGATCGCCTCGGCCGCTTCGGCGCCTATCGGGACCTGCTGGAGGCGACCTTCGGCGTGCCGACGCGGCTGTTCGCGGCGTCCGACTATGCCGGCGTGCAGCAGGCCTTCTCGGCCAAGCAGATCGAGGTCGCGGCGCTTGGCGCCTCGGCCTATGCCGGCGCCTGGCTCGACACCAATGGCGGCGTCGAGCCGCTGGTGACCGCCGAGGAGGCCGACGGCTCGATCTCCTACGTTGCGGTGATGATCACGCGTGCCGACAGCGGCATCACCAACCTTGAGCAGATGCGCGGCAAGTCGCTCGCCTGGGCCGACCCGAATTCGACCTCCGGCTACCTGATCCCGCGCTTCGCGCTTCGCCGGCAGGGCATTGCGGTCGATGGCACGGGCTACTTCTCCCGCACCGGCTTCGGCGGCGGGCACGAACAGGCGGTCGTCGCCGTGGTGCAGCGCCAGTACGACGCCGCCGTCACCTGGGCCTCCGGCCAGGGCGACGTGAATGCCGGCTACTCGCGCGGCAACCTTCGCGCCATGGTGGACAAGGGCATGCTGGACATGCGCGACATGCGCATCATCTGGACGAGCGAGCCCATCGTGAACGGCCCGCACACGGCGCGCGTCGACCTTCCGCCAGCATTCAAGGAGGATTGGAAGCTGTTCCACCTCGCCCTGCCGACGGCGCATCCGGACATCTACCGTCAGGTCGAGCGCGGCTCGGGCACCGGTTATCGCGAGGTGCGCCACGCCGACTACGAGTTGATCGTTGAAATCCGCCGCGAGGAAGCCGCCGCCCGCCGCCGACGTTCGTGAGCGCAGCCTACGCCACCGGCCTCCCCGCGGTGATCCGCGGGGAGGAAGCCTACCAGGCGGCGCGGCGCCAGAAGCGCATGCAGGCGCTGCTGGGTTGCGCCGTGCTGTTGGCGTGCCTGCTGGCCGCAGCCTGGGTCAGCGAGGCCTATCCGGCGACGCTGTGGGCCGGGCTGCCGCGCATCGGCGAGTACTTCGTCCGCATCACGCCGGACCTGCGCTGGGCATCGCTGTTCGGGGGCGCTGAGACGGAAGGCTCGCTCGCCTTCTGGATGTATCGCCTGCCCGAATGGTCGCTGCTGATCCTCGAGACGGCGAACATGGCCGCCATGGCGACGCTGATGGGCTCGGCGGTCTCGCTGCTGCTGGCCTTCCCGGCGGCGCGCAACATCACGCCATCGCCGCTTGCCTTCCACCTTGCGCGCCGCTCGCTCGAAGCGATGCGAACCGTCCCCGAGATCGTCTATGCGCTGATCTTCGTCTGGGCCTTCGGCGTCGGCCCGCTCGCCGGCATCCTGGCCATCGCGCTGCATTCGGCCGGTGCCAACGGCAAGCTGTTCGCCGAGGCGATCGAGAATGCCGACCTGCAGGCCTGGGAAGGTGTGCAGAGCGCCGGCGGGTCCTGGATGCATGGCTGCCGCTATCGCGGTGCTGCCGCAGGTGCTGCCCAACATCATCTCCTACCTGCTGCTGCGCTTCGAGGTGAACATCCGCTCCGCCAGCGTGATCGGCTTCGTCGGCGCCGGCGGCGTCGGCGAGGAACTCTACAAGGTGATTTCCTTCAACTACTACGAGGAGATCAGCGCCATCGTGGTGCTCATCATCATCACCGTCTCCATGCGTGGACCTGCTGTCGGAACGCCTGCGCCACGCGGCGATCGGGCGGCTGGAGGCAGCGCGATGACACCACGCGCCAATGTCGCGCTTTGGCGCCAACGGATGCCGGCGGCCTTTGGCGCCAGTCGCATCGCAGCGTGTCGTCCGCATGGCGGGGTGGACGGTATTTGTCGCCTGGTTCTTCGGCTGCGCTGTGGTGGTTCGGCTTCACGCCGCAGCGGCTGTGGAACGGGTTGTCGGGGCTCGCCACCATCGTGCGGCTGATGGTCCCGCCCTCACCGGGCGAATTGTGGGTCGAGATCCTGAAGGGCATGGCGGAAAGTGTCGCCATGGCGTTCCTCGGCACCTTCATGTCGGCGATGGTCGCGATACCGCTCGGCTTCCTCGGCGCGCGCAACGTCGTCTCCAGCGTGCTGCTGCGCTTTTCGCTGCGACGCGTGCTCGACGGTTTCCGCGGCGTCGACCAGTTGATCTGGGCGCTGGCCTATGTGCGCGCCGTGGGGCTGGGGCCGCTGGCCGGCGTGCTTGCCATCTTCACCGCGGATGTCGCCGTGCTCGGCAAGCTCTACGCCGAGGCCATCGAGAATGCCGAGAAGAAGCAGGCCGAGGGCGTTCTCGCCGCCGGCGGCGGGCGGCTGTCGGCGATCCGCTTCGGCATCCTGCCGCAGGTCGCACCGGTGATGCTGGCGCAGGCGCTGTATTTCTTCGAGAGCAACACGCGGTCAGCGACCATCCTCGGCGTGGTCGGCGCCGGCGGCATCGGCCTGCAGATCGTCGAGCGCATCCGCGTCCGTCACTGGGACGAGGTGGCCTTCATCATCCTGCTGATGATCGCGACGGTGGCGTTGATCGACACCATCTCCGGCCGCATTCGCCGCCGGTTGATCGGCGCGCGCGGCTGACGCGATTGCCGCCGGGCGCGTGGCGACGGCATCATCGGCCGCGGCACGGACCGGAGGATGCGCATGAAGAAGGGCTACAAGGCACTGCTGGCCGAAGCGGAGGCGGTGGTGGAGACGCTGGCGGTGGAAAGGGCGCTGCCGCTGCACGGCGATGACGGCGTCGTCTTCGTCGATCTGCGCGACCCGCGCGAGGTGCAGCGCGAGGGACGCATTCCCGGCGCCTTCTCCTGTCCGCGCGGGATGCTGGAATTCTGGATCGACCCGGAAAGCCCCTACGCCAAGCCGGTCTTCGCCGAGGACAAGCGCTTCCTGTTCTACTGCGCGAGCGGCTGGCGTTCCGCGCTGGCGGCGCGAACGGCGCAGGAGATGGGGCTGGAGAACGTCGCCCATCTTGGCGGCGGGTTCACCGCCTGGCGGAACGCGGGTGGTGAGGTGGAGATGCCTGAGCCACGGAAGTGAGGGAGCGCCGGTAGCACGGAGAGGGGCTCTGCCCCTCTCCAAACCTCACCCCGCCAAAGGCCTAAGGGCCTCTGGACACCTTGAATTGGCGCCGGGCCGGAGGTCTTGCCAGGACGGAGAGATCGCGCCGGGCAGAGTGCCCAGTCATGGTCCAGGCGACGGGCAAAGCACATGTCCTGGCTTCGACAATTCCGCAAGGTGCCCAGCACCAAGTATCGGTTTCCAAAGGCCTCGGGCCTTTGGTGGGGAGAGGTCCGGAGAGGGGCAAAGCCCCTCTCCGGCCAGCCATCAGCCCATCGAGATCGGCGTCAGATCCTGGAACCAGGACTGCGCCTGCACGAACCCATGCACCTTGCTGCTCATCGCGCGCGGATTCATGTCGTGCGCGACGAACAGGAACAGCGCGTCGTCCAGCACCTTGTCGTGCAGTTCCTTCACCAGCGCGTCCTGTGCGGTGATGTCGAAGGTCTCGTAGATGCGGGTGATCAGCGCGTCATAGGCCGGGTCGTTGAAGAAGCCCCAGTTGTTCGCCACCGGCGGCGCGAGGTCCGACTTCACCAGCCGGACGATCGACGTATAGGGGTCGAGCGCCGTGTAGGACACGTTGATCGCGTCGCAGCCGCGCGAGGATGCCGCGCCCGCGCCCTCGCGCCAGGTGCCGAGCAGCGAGTTCCAGTCGAACACCTCGAAGGTGACCTCGATGCCGACTTCCTTGAGCTGCTGCTGCAGCGCCTCGTTCATCGCCAGCACCTGCATCTGGCCCGAGCCGGAGGAGGAGATGGCGACCTTGGTGCGCAGCGGCGTGCGCGGCGTGATGCCCGCTTCCGCCAGCAGCCGCCTGGACGCGGCGAGGTCATAGGTCAGCCGCGGGCTGCGCACCGGGTTCCACGGGCCGCCCACCGGCACGAGGCCGCCGCCCTCGGCCATGGTCCCGCCCAGCATCTCCCTCATGCCGGCGCGGTCGATGGCGAGGTTTGCGCCGCGGCGCACGCGCACGTCGTTCCAGGGCGAGCCCTGCTTCCTGTTGAAGTGCCAGGTCCAGTTGTGGCCGTACTGGTTCATCACGATGTTGAAGCCGGCCTGGCGCAGCGACGGGATGGCATCGGGCGGCGGCGCCTCGATGAAATCCACCTGGTTCGAGCGCAGCGCGGCGACGCGGGTATTCGCCTCGGGCAGCGGCAGCAAAGTGACGCGCGCCACCTTCGGGGTGCGCGCCGTGTCCCAGTAATCCGCATTGCGCACCAGGATGGCGCGTTCGCGGATGTTGAAGGATTCCAGCTTGAACGGGCCGGTGCCGACGGGCTGCTGGAGCAGGCGGTCATTGTCGCGCCCGGCGGCCTCCCAGGCGCCGCGATGGGTGATGCCGGTCCAGGTCGCGCCATACGGGACCAGGCTGTCCACCGTGCGGGTCTCGACGATGAAGGTGTTGGGGCCTTCGGCGTACCAGTTCACCAGGGTCGGCATGCGGCCGCGCACCTGGGCCGAGCCGCGCGGGTCGAATTCCGGCGCGTCGTTCTTGTAGGCACGGTTGAAGGAGAAGACGACGTCCTCGGCGGTGAGGACCTTGCCGTCATGGAACTTCACGCCCTCGCGGATGGTGAAGATCCAGCGCTTCGAGTTGTTCGGATCGATCCGCCAGGAGGTGGCGAGGCCCGGGCGCAGCGGCGCCGGCCGGTCGGAGATCGACAGGTCCCACATCACCAGGTGGTCGTACAGGGTGATGCCCATGAAGCGATGCCCCTCGGCGCCCTGGTCGGGCATGCCGTTGGGCAGCGGCACGGCGGAGGCGGTCATGCCGACGCGCAGGTTGCCGCTGGGCGTCTGTGCCTGGGCGAGGTCGTAGGGAAGCACGGCGGCCATGCCGAGGGCCGCGCCACCGCCGAAAAGATGCCGGCGGCTGAGAGTGGGATGCATCAAGGTCTCCGCTGCAATCAGGTTGCTGCGGAGCACCATAAGTGTGCCTGAACATCATGTGGGCAGTCAGGCGTCAAAAGGCGCCTGAATGAGCGAAGATTCTGCGATTCGCCCAGGAATTGGGCGAGTTCTGCGCCGGATCAGTCGTCGCGTTCGTGCTGATGCGCCTGCGACTGGGCGGCGAGGGCGCGAGCCATCTGGCTGAGCGCTTCCTGGTGCTTGTCGTTGTCGATCAGCGCGAAGTTGCGAGCCAGTTCGAGGAACATGCGCTGGCGCGTCGAGACGGGCTGCGCCTCGACCCCCGGCTGCAGGCCTTCGAAGAAATAGGAAACCGGCACATTGAGAACCTGCGCGATCTCGAACAGGCGTCCGGCCGAGATGCGGTTCAGCCCGCGCTCATACTTGTGGGCCTGCTGGTAGGTCACGCCGATCATCTTGGCCAGCTGCTGCTGCGACAGGCCGAGCATGGTCCGCCGCTCACGGATGCGTGCTCCAACATGATGGTCGACGAGGCTTGCGCGCTGCGTCGAGCCATCTTCGGCGCCGACCTCGGAGTCGGCTGTTGGGGGGGGTGTATTCATCATCGTGACCACAAACGTAATTTAGCGTGAAATGTTAGTAGGAGCAAGGACGCTGATCTACCTACACGCGCATCGCGCAGTCGTGATCTGGCATGTCAGCTGCGCGAGCGGGTGTCCTTGAGGCCGGCGAGTTCACGACGAAGGGAGTCGATCTCGGCCTTCAGCATATCGACCTCGCCCGGTGCGTCCTCGCGCCGGCCGAACGGCACAAACAAACTCATGGCCCGCTCCATCATCGCCATGTTCTGCTTGCCGAGTTCATCAATATTCGGGAATGGCATGAAGCCACCCATGGTGCTTTCCACGGTGCGGCGCATCTGGTCCTGCTGCCGTCCGAAGGATGCCATGGCGAATTCGAGGTAACGCGGCACCAGCCCTTGCAGATTGTCGCCGTAATAGCCGATCAGCTGGCGCAGGAAGGCGGTCGGCAGCAGGTTCTGGCCGCCCTTGCTTTCTTCCTCGACGATGATCTGGGTCAGCACCGAGCGCGTGATGTCGTCGCCCGACTTGGCATCATAGACAACGAAGTCCCGGCCATTGCGGATCATCTTCGCCAGATCGTCGAGCGTGACGTATGTGGACGCTTCAGTATTGTAGAGCCGCCGGTTGGCGTACTTCTTCACCACCACCGGTGGGACCGCCGCATCGTTCCCTTGCGCACCGCCTGCCGCTGCACTGCCGGCCATGGACATCCCGCCTCACTCTTTGCTTCGTTGGCTTTGTAATCTAGCACGCGGATTGCGGTGCAGCGAAAGCCGCAAATTCCGTACGTTCCTTCCCCGCCCGGGTGCGGCTAAGGTCCGCGGCGCGAGGAATACCCCAACCCAATGGAACCGCCTGAGGATATCGACAGCCTCGCGGAGGACTGGATCGCGCTGTGGCAAAGCGAGATCGCCGGACTGGCGGCCGATCCGGAACTGGCCGAGCAATGGGCCGCCTGGGCTGCGCTCGGGGCTGCGTGGATGCGTGCGGCCACCACCATGGCGCCGCGCTACCGGCCGGAAGGCGGGCATGACCGGCCCGCTGCGCCGCCGTGGACCGCGCCCGCTGCCGCTCCATCTGGGGCTGGCGGGGATGCGCGCCATGGCGGCGGCGACCAGCCTGCCCGCGATGCCATGGCCGAACGCCTGGCCGAACTCGAACGCCGCCTGGCCGATCTCGAAGGCGGGACGGACGGAACGGGAGCGGATCCTCGGCGCCCTCGCGGCAAGCGGCCACGCGCCTGAGGCATTCTCCGCCGCGGTCCTGAAGCGCCTCGCCCGGGCCGACCGGGCGATGATCGCCGGCCTCGCCGCCTATCGCCGCCATCCCTGGACGCGCGAGATGGCCGACCCGCCGGCGATCTGGACCGAGGGCGGTTCCCGCCTGCTCGATTTCGGCGGGGAGGGGCCGGCGGTGCTGTTCGTGCCGTCCCTCGTCAACCGCGCCTATGTGCTGGACCTCACGCCTCAACGCTCCCTGATGCGCTGGCTGCCGGGGCAGGGGTTCCGCACCCTGCTGCTCGACTGGGGCTGGCCGGGCGATGCGGAACGGCATTTCACCTTGACCGACTACGTCGCGGGGCGGCTTGAACGGGCATTGATGGCGGCCCCCGGGCCGGTCGTGCTGGCCGGGTATTGCATGGGCGGGTTGCTGGCGCTCGCCGCCGCGCTGCGCCGGCCGGACCGGGTGCGGGCGCTGGCGCTGCTCGCCACCCCCTGGGATTTCCATGCCGGGCCTGACGCGCCGCGCCGCGCGCGTACCGCCGCCGCGCTGCTGCCCGGGCTCGATGCGATGATGGAGCCGACCGGGGCGCTGCCGGTCGATGCCATCCAGTCGCTGTTCGCCATGCTCGATCCCTTCGGCATCGCGCAGAAATTCCGCGCCTTCGCCCGTCTGAAGCCGGACAGTGAGCGCGCCGCGCTGTTCGTGGCGCTGGAGGATTGGCTGAACGACGGCGTGCCGCTGCCCGCGCCGGTCGCGCGGCAATGCATGGCCGGCTGGTATGGCCGCAACGAACCCGGCCGGCTCGCCTGGCGCATTGCCGGGCAGGTGGTGGATCCTGCCGCCTGGGACGGGCCCGCCTTCGCCGGCATCCCCGAGCGCGACCGGATCGTGCCGCCGGCCTCGGCGGCGGCGGCGGCGGCGCGGTTGCGCCAGGGCACGCTGCACATCGCGGCGGGCGGGCATATCGGCATGGTCGCCGGGGCCGGGGCCGAAGCGGCGCTCTGGCAACCCTTCAGCGCATGGCTCAAACGCTTGTAGCCAACCCCCTCGCGGGGGCATGTTGCGCTGCAAAGCCCTTGGGAGAACACGCAGTCATGACCGAGATCGTCATCGCCTCCGCCGCCCGCACGCCGGTCGGTTCCTTCAACGGGGCCTTTGCCTCCGTCCCCGCCCATGTCCTCGGCACCGCCGCAATCAAGGCCGCGATGCAGCGCGCCGGGATCGAGGGTGGCGACGTCGATGAAGTCATCCTCGGCCAGATCCTGACCGCGGCCTCGGGCCAGAACCCGGCACGCCAGGCCAGCGTGAACGCGGGCATCCCGGTCGAGCACACCGCCTTCGGCATCAACCAGCTCTGCGGCTCGGGCCTGCGCGCGGTGGCGCTGGCGGCCCAGCAGATCGCGACCGGCGACGCCCGCATCGTCATCGCCGGCGGCCAGGAAAGCATGACCCAGGCGCCGCATGCCCAGCAGCTGCGCGCCGGGCAGAAGATGGGCGACCTCGCGCTGGTCGACACCATGCTGCGCGACGGGCTGATGGACGCCTTCCACGGCTACCACATGGGCAACACCGCCGAGAACGTGGCGCAGAAGTTCCAGATCACCCGTGCCGAGCAGGACGAATTCGCCTTCAACAGCCAGCGCAAGGCCGGCGAGGCGATGAAGGCCGGCCGCTTCGCCGACGAGATCACGCCCATCACCATCAAGGGCCGCAAGGGCGATGTCGTCGTCTCCAACGACGAATACCCGAAGCCCGACACCTCCATGGAGATCCTCGCCAAGTTGCGCGCCGCCTTCTCGAAGGACGGCACGGTGACGGCGGGCAATGCCTCGGGCATCAATGACGGCGCCGCGGCGCTGGTGGTGATGTCGGCCGCCGAGGCCGCCAGGCGGGGCATCACGCCGCTGGCGCGCATCGTCTCCTGGGCGACCGCCGGCGTCGATCCGTCGATCATGGGCACCGGGCCGATCCCGGCCTCGCGCAAGGCGCTCGCCAAGGCCGGCTGGAAGCATGAGGACCTCGACCTGATCGAGGCGAACGAGGCCTTCGCCGCGCAGGCGCTGGCGGTGAACAAGGACCTCGGCTGGGATACCTCGAAGGTGAACGTGAATGGCGGCGCCATCGCGCTCGGCCATCCGATCGGTGCCTCGGGCGCGCGGGTGCTGACCACGCTGCTGTTCGAGATGCAGAAGCGCGGCGCCAAGAAGGGCCTTGCGACCCTGTGCATCGGCGGCGGCATGGGTGTCGCCATGTGCGTCGAGCGGTGAACAGGGGGCGAGCGGCCTGACGTCGTTTCCGCTCGCGCCGGCTCACGGCAACGCCTCTCTGGCCGTGTTCTGGCGAGCACCTTCACCCGATCAGGTGTTTCCACCTGATCGGGATCTGCCGGGCACCTCCCCGTCCTTCTGGCGGCCGGCGAAGCCGCGCTGCGGTGGCTGGTGGTGATGGACCATCGCCCCCGCCCGGCGGGGCCGAGGCGAGCAAAGCGGCCCACCGGCGCGGCCGGGCGGGGCGCCGTGATGGCCGGGCTCGGCCGCGCGGCGCGCGACACGCCCGGCAGCGACAGGCGACCAGACTGAGGATGGGCGGGGCTTCGGTTGCCGCGATGCGCGGGCGCGGTGCCACGCCGCATGTGTCTCGGCACATGGACGGCCTGATCGGCGGGCGGACGGGGCGCCATGCCGGCCGGGACCTGCGCCGGCGCAACAGCAGACGGATCGAGGCAGTGTTCGGTTGGGCGACGGAGGCCGGGTGGATGCGCCAGACGCCGCTGCGCGGGCGCGGACGGGTCGGATGCAACGTCGCCGTGCGGGCCGCGGCCGGCATCTCGCCCGGTGGCCCGGGCCGTTTGACGCGGCCGGCCGGTCACGCCCCCGGCGCGGCCATGTCGGGCGAGGCGCCGCGTCTCGGCTGCCCGGGGATGGCAGGGCCTTGCCGGGGCGGCAGGCAGGGCCGGGTCCGCGCCGGCGGGGCGGCATGAACCGCCCCCTTCTTGCCCCCGCCCTTGCCGGCGCTGCGGCGACATGTTCGGGCATAGGCTTGGCGCGTTTCGCCTATGTGCCGTTGTTCCCCGCCATGGTTGCGGCCGGCTGGGTGGATGGCGCCGGTGCCGGCCTGCTCGGCGCGCTCAACCTGACCGGCTACCTGATCGGCGTATTGTCGGCGCGGTCGATGGCGCGGGCGCTGTCGGTGCCGCGGGCGCTGGATGCCGGCATGGCGCTGGCCGTGCTGGCGGCGGCCTGCTGTGCCTGGCAGGGCGGGCTCGCCTGGCTCGGCTTCTGGCGCTGCCTGGCCGGCATCGCCGGCGGGGTGTTGATGGGCCTGGCCGGGCCTTCCGTGCAGGCCGTCGTGCCGCCGCAGCGGCGCGGCGTTGCGGGCGGGGTCGTGCTGCTCGGGGTTGGCAGCGGCATCACCCTGGGGGCGCTGCTGGTGCCGGCGCTGGTCGAACAGGGGGTCGCGGCGGCCTGGCTCGGCCTGTCGGCCACGACGCTGGTGCTGTGGGTCGCGGCGCGTCGCTTCTGGCCGGCGCCGCCGCCCATGGTCGCGCGGCATCGCCAGCAAGGGGCGCTGCCGCCGGTCGGGCTGCTGGTGCTGTCCTATGGGCTTTCGGGGGCGGGGCTGGTGCCGCCGATGGTCTATCTGGCGGACCTCGCGGCGCGGGGGCATGGGCTCGGCGTGCAGGCCGGTGGCCTGATGTGGCTGGTGTTCGGCGTCGGCGCCGTGACGGGCAGCCTGACCGGCGGGGCACTGGCGGACCGGATCGGCGCTCGGCGGGCGATGGTGCTGGCGCTGTCGGTGCAGGTGGCCGCGCTGGGCGGCGCCTTGCTGCCGGGGGTGGCCTGGCTGGTGGCCTCAGGGCTGCTGTCGGGCGTGGCGGCGGTCAGCGTGACGGCGGTGGCGCTGGCTGCCGCGCGGGAGCGCGCGGGCGCCGAGGCCGGGTTGGTGTGGGTGCGGACCACCGCCGCCTTTGCGGTGGCGCAGGCGGCAACAGGCTTCGCGATGGCGGCGATCTTCGGCGCCACCGGCGAAAGCCACGCCGCGATCTTCGCTGTTGGGCTGGGGCTTTCGGTGGCTTCCCTCGCGGTGGCGATGGTTGACCGTCCGGCCCTCGCGGATCAGCAGGGCCGGTAACCGCCGGCGCGATGCCCCGCATCGGGCCGCGACCGCACCCAACCCGACCGCTGCGGCCGGCGCACCAATGCCCGTCGCTTGAGGGCAGGAACTCCCCCCGACATCGGACCGCGAGCGCACGGCGCGACCGCGCCCCACCCGCCCGCTACCGCCGGCGCACCAGTACATGGCGCGCAGCCAAGGCCCGCGGATGCGGGCCGCCCGGCGCCTGAGGGCAAGAAAGGGAGATGAACCCGGCTGCCGCCGGTTTCATCGAAGCCGCCAGATCTCCACCGGCCCGCGCTCCTCATAGACCACCGAGGCGAGGTCATAGCGTTCGGCCAGGGCCTCCTCGATCATCGCGGCGATGCGCGGGCGCACCCGCGGCCACCAGCCGCGATCGACCACGATGACCTGCGGATTGCTCGCCAGGATGCGCGCGACTTCCTCATTCGGGTCGATGCCGGTGACGCGCCAATGCGGCCCGACCAACTGCCCGGGGAAGGCGTAGCGCGTCGCCAGGCCGGCCTTGGCCATGACGTAGAGCACCGGGTGGTAGTTCGCGACCCAGATCCTGTCGCCCGGGTCGATCTCGCGGCGGATCGCGGCGGCCACCTCGCGCACCGGGTCGGGCCCGCCGAGGCCGATCGCGCCATAGAGTTCCGGCACCGTCGAGGACCGCCAGGCATCGAGCGTGACGCCACCCACCAGCAGCGCGAAGGCGGGCACCACCAGCCCTGCCCGCGCCGCATGGGCCAGCCTGCGCGCGCCGAGGGCGGCCAGCAGGCTGAGCGGCGGCAGCCAGATCAGGTAGTAGTGCTGGTAGAACATGCCCGGCATCACCACCGCCCCGGTGGCGGCGATGAACCAGAACACGGCGACCCAGCGCAGCAGCGCGACCGGCCCGCGCTTGACCCGCGGGCGGATCAGCGCCGGCAGCAGCAGCGCGAAGGCCCAGAGCAGGATCATCACCACGATCAGCGTGAAGCGGCTGGCATCGACCAGGCCGATCCGCCCGCCGGCATAGCGCAGCGGGGCGATGAAGGTGCCGGTGACGAAGGCGTCGAGCTCGCCGCGCAACAGATAGGCGAAGCCCAGCATGCAGCGTCGGCGTCGCGCACAGCACCGCATAGGACACCGCGTAGGCGAGCACGCGGCGCCAGCGCATCAGCCCGCGCCAGACGGCCGGGCCGACCAGCAGCGCCCAGGCGAGGCAGCCCTCGAACACCGAGACCGGCTTGATCGCCAGCGCGCAGCCGATCATCAGCCCCATCGCCACGATCTTGAAGAAGGGCGGTGCCTCATCGTGCTCAAGCGCGCGCCGCGCGCTGCGCAGGCCGAGCGCCATCGACCAGGTGACCAGCGGCGCGAACAGGATCTCGGTATTGGTGGCGAGCCCGCCCAGCAGCGTCGAATGCGCGAGGTAGAGCAGCCCCGCGGCGAGGCCCAGCGCCGGCGGCGCGGTGGCGAAGCGCACGATGGCGAACAGCCCCCAGGCGGTCAGCCAGGTGCCGACCAGGCCGAGCAGGCGCGGCACCCAGATCGCCTCGCCCAGCAGCCACATGATGGAGGCGAACAGCGCCGGGGCGCCGACCGGGTGCATGTCCCACACGCCGACCAGCGGCCAGTTGCCGTTCAGCCATTCGCGCGCCTGCACCATGTACAGGCCTTCGTCGGTGTCGATCACCGCGGGGACGAAGGCGAAGGCGCGCAGCAGGGCCGCCGCGACCAGCAGCAGCAGCGGCACCGCCGCGCCGCGCAGCAGCCGCCGCATCCGGGGCGAGGGCGCGGTGAGCCCCGGCGCCGGCGCGCGTTCGGGGCGGCTGAGGATGGAACTGTCGGGGCTCATGGCCGTGTCCGCGCGCGCGCCTTACAGCGCGGGGCGGAGGTCCTTCCAGGGCGTGGCGCGTTCATAGGCGGCGGCGGCGCGATAGATCGTCGCCTCGTCGAAGAAGCGCCCGACCAGTTGCAGGGCGAGCGGCAGGCCCGTCCGGCCTGCGACAGGCCGCACATCATCGTCAGCGCCGGGTGGCCGGTGACGTTGAAGGGCGTGCGCGCCTGGCGGGGATAGGTGATCTCGACCGCCTCGGCGTCGTCGATGCGGCAGGCGGGGTCCATGGAGGAGGCGGTCAGCAGCAGGTCCACGCCGTCGAAGGCGGCCTCGACGGCGGCGATCAGTTCGCGGCGGCGGCGCTGGGCCTGGACGTAATCCTCGGCGCGCACGAACAGGCCGGGGGCGAGGCGCTTGCGTGTCAGGTTGGAGTAGCCTTCGGGCGCCTCGCGCAGCCAGGTGCCGTGGATGGCGGCGGCTTCCGACAGCAGGATGGCGCGGTTGACGCCGGCGAACTCATTCAGCGAGGGCAGGGTGACGGTCTTCATCTTCGCACCCTCCTTCGCCAGCAGTTTCGCCGCGGTTTCGAGGGCGGCGGCTACCTCGGCCGTGGCGGGCTGGTCCGTCTCATGGAAATGGCGGACGAAGCCGATGGTCAGGCCCTTCAGGCCCTTGCTTCATGTGGCGGCCGTATCGTTCCGCCTTGCGCGCGCGGCGCTGCCGGGGTCGCCGCGCGTCATGGCCGGCGATCGCCGAGAGCAGCATGGCGTTGGAGGCGACGTCCTTCGTCATCGGCCCGACATGGTCGAGCGTGAAGGCCAGCGGGAAGACGCCGCGGCGCGACACCAGCCCATAGGTCGCCTTCATGCCGACGATGCCGCAATGGCTGGCCGGATGGCGCACCGAGCCGCCGGTATCGGTGCCGAGCGCCGCCGGCAGGATGCCCGCGCCCACCGCCGAGCCCGAGCCGGAGGACGACCCGCCCGGATGATGCGCCGTGTTCCACGGGTTGCGCGCCGGCGGGAAGGGCAGGTCGAAGGCCGGCCCGCCGATGGCGAATTCATGCGTCGCCAGCTTGACCGGGAAGACCGCCCCGGCGGCGCGCAGCCGCGCCACCACATCGGCATCGGCGGTCTTGCGGTTGTCGAGCAGGTGGCGCGAGTGGCAGGTGGTGACCTGGCCGGCGAGGTCGATGATGTCCTTCAGCCCGACCGGCAGCCCGTCGATGGCTGAGCGCGGGCCCGAGCGCGCGATGCGGCGCCCGGCCTTCTTCGCATCCTCCCGCGCGGCGTCCCACAGCGGCAGGATGGTGGTGTTGAGGCGCGGTTCCAGCGCATCGAAGCGGGCGCGCAGCGCATCGAGGTATTCGACCGGGGAGATGCGGCGCCGCGCGATGGCGGCGGAGGCCTCGGCGAGCGTCAGCTCATGCGGCTCGCCCGGCCATCAGCCGGCGGCCTTCGGTGCCGGTACGACGTAGGCCGGGATCGGCTCCGCCCGCTCATCCGCCGGGCGGATGAAGGCGCCGGCAAGGCGGCGCGCATGCCCGATGGCCTCGACGATCTCGCCATCACGGCCGAGCCACTTGTTCGCCAAGCCCCGCTGCGCGGGCGAGCGCCTGATCCTCGGTCATGCCTCGGCCATCCTTTTTCCTGCTTGCGCGCCAAACTGCCGCAAAAGGGGCTGACGTGAAAGTTACCGGCCGGGGATGGCGATCCTGTGGCCGCGCGGTGGCGGGATCAGGCCCCCGACGCCTGCCGCACCACCCCCGTCGGAAGGCTGCAGTCGGCCGCCATGCCGCCGTGCCCCGGTCCGGTCCGAGGCGCCGGTCGGGCCCGCGGGGCAGGGCTGTGGCGACACTGTCCTGCGGGCTCACCGCAGTGCCGGGGCCGACACGGGTTGGTCAAGGGTGCAAAGAAAGGGGGGCGGCAGCCGGATGGCGCCGCCCCCAGGAGTTCTGGCGGCCCGATAATCGGGGCCGGGGCGCCGGGCAGGGAGGAACCCGGGCCGTCCAGGGTGCCGGGGCCGCAGGGCGGCCCGACGGGTGCATCCTGCCGGCGAACGGGTTGCCGAACCGTTGCCGGGGTCACCGCGCGGAAACTTCGCGGCCGCGCCGATCTGCCGTATGGGTCGAGGCATGACGCATGCGCCCAACCTGCCCCTCGCCGGGCTGAAGATCGTCGAACTCGGCCATTACATCGCCGCGCCCTTCGCCACCCGGCTGCTCGCCGACCTCGGCGCCGAGGTGGTCAAGGTGGAACCGCCCGGCGGCGACCCGGTGCGCGGCTGGGGCAGCAGCGTGGACGGCAATGCCGTCTGGTTCAGCGTGCATGGGCGCAACAAGCTGTCGGTCACGCTCGACCTCAAGAAGGCCGAGGACCGCGCGAAGCTGGTGGCGTTGCTCAAGCGCGCCGATGCGCTGGTGGAGAATTTCCGCGCCGGCTACCTCGAACGCATCGGCCTGGGGCCGGATGTGCTGCATGCGGAAAATCCGCGCCTGGTGATCGGGCGCATCTCCGGCTACGGCCAGGACGGGCCGTATCGCGACAAGCCCGCCTTCGGCGCCATTGGCGAGGCGATGGGCGGGTTGCGCCACCTGACCGCCAATCCGGGCCAGACCGACTACCCGCCGCCACGCTGCGGGGTGTCGATCAGCGACGACCTGGCCGGGATGTATTGCGCCATGGCGGTGGTCGCGGCCTGCTGGCAGGTGAAGGGCGACCCGGCCGCGAAGGGGCGCGTGGTGGATGTGGACCTGGTGTCCAGCGTGTTCTCGCTGATGGAGGGGATGCTGCCCGAATACGGCCTGTTCGGCTGGGTGCGCCAGCCGCAGGGCGCGGCTATCAAGACCGCCGCGCCGACCAACACCTATCCCTGCGCGGATGGGAAATGGCTGTGCATCGCCGGCAATTCCGACCTGATCTTCAAGCGGCTGATGGCCGCGATCGGCCAGCCCGCCATGGCCGCCGACCCGCGCTTCGCCACCAATGCCGGGCGCTGCGACAACGTCGCGGAACTCGATGCCGCCATCGCCGACTGGACGCGGACGAAAACCGGCGCCGAGGCCGAGGCCGTGCTCGAAGCCGCCGAGGTGCCGTGCTCGCGGCTGTTCGACATGGCCGATTGCGCGACCGACCCGCATTTCCGCGAACGCGGCTGGGTGATGGAGGTGGCGGACCCGCTGCTTGGCCAGGTGCTGCACCCGGCCGCACCGTTCCGCTTCGATGGGGTCAGCCCGCGGCAGATGGTGCGCTGGCCTGGGGTCGCGGCCGGTGCGCATAACGCCTTGGTATTCGAGGCCGTTGCAAGGGGCGATGGCACCACCATCAAGCCGTAGCGGGAGGGGATATCGCCGGGCAGTCAAATATGACGAAATCGTGATATTGACGGCTTGTGGATTTGAGTATGTTGCGAATGCGAAATAAATTGCAGCAACGAGTTGGAAGTAAGTGCGGTGCCAAGGCGATTCCTTCCCGCACTTCGCTTCGAGGGTCGACATCATGCATCTGACCGTCCTGAGGAAGATCTTCACCTCGGAGAGCACAATCGGCGAAATGCTGATCGATGGAGAGTTTGAGTGCGTGACACTCGAAGACCCGATCCGAGAAAACAAGATTCCGGGCGTGACGGCGATTCCGGCCGGCTCATATGATGTCGTTCTCGGCCATTCGCCGAAATTCGGCCGAAAGATGCCACGGTTGCAGAAGGTGCCAAACTTCACAGGCGTGCTCATACATTGGGGTAATGTGGCGAAGGATACCGAAGGCTGTATCCTGGTAGGGTCCAGCAGTTCGAAGAATTTCATCGGATCGAGCAAGACCGCCTTTGAAAAATTATACGCCAAACTTGAAAAGTCCATTGCTGAGAAACAGAATATTACCATCACCATCAAGTAGCCCTCGGGGACGATCATCCTTGGATTCTGCCGTCTTCGAGCTGTGCCCCCAGCCGTAAAGCGGCAGCACGCTCCGACGGCAGCACGGCAGTCAGGTGCGAACCTGCTGGGCTTTGGCCGAGGCGCCGGCGCGCCCTCTCGCTCCCTGCCGCAAGGCATGGGAAAAGATGGGCCAGGATCAGGAGCACCCTCATGACCGAAACCGCCATCATCAGCGAAGTCGCTCCGCGCGACGGCATCCAGTCGATCACCGGCGCGCTGGTCTCGACCGAGGCCAAGATCGCGCTGATCCAGGCCTGCTACGATGCCGGGCTGCGGCGCATGGAGGTCGGCTCCTTCGTCTCCCCCAAGGCGATCCCGCAGATGGCGCAGACCGAGGTGGTGCTCGCCGCCTGCAAGCGCATGCCGGGGCTTGAATCGACCGTGCTGGTGCCGAACCGCCGTGGCTTCGATGCCGCCATCGAGCATGGCGCCGACCGGCTGGGCTTCTTCATGTCGGCGACGGCCGGGCACAACAAGGCGAACCTCAACCGCACGCGGGAGGAATCCTTCGCCGAACTGGCGAAGCTGGTGCAGGACACGCCCAAGGGCACCAGGATCCGCTTCAACCTGTCCTGCGTGTTCCACTGCCCCTTCGACGGCGTGGTGGCGGAATCCGAGGTGCTGCCCTGGGTGGAGCGCATCGTCGCGCTCGACCCGGATATGGAGATCGCGCTCGCCGACACCACCGGCAATGCGAGCCCCGACCAGGTCTCGCGCATCTTCCGCCACGCCATCGGGACGTGGGGCGACCGCTTCGCCTTCCACGGCCATGACACCTACGGCATGGGCGTCGCCAACGTTTCCGCCGCCTGGGAGGCCGGCTGCCGCGTGTTCGACAGCGCCGCCGGCGGCATCGGCGGCTGCCCCTTCGCTCCGGGCGCCACAGGCAATGTGGCAACCGAGGATGTGGTGTGGATGTTCGGCCGCATGGGCGTTGCCACCGGCGTAGCCTGGCCGAAGCTGCTGGTCGCCGCCGACATGGCCGCGGCGATCCCCGGCGCGGTGCCCGGCGGGCGCATGCGCGCGGTCCCGGCGGCACGGCTGGCGGCGTGACCCGGCGCCCGGCCGCCTCGCGCGCCCTTTCGCGGGCGGCCCGGACACCCAATCTGTCCTGGCGCATGAGATACGCCGCCACCCTGCTGCCCCTGCTGATCCTCGCCGCCTGCGCGCAGGAGGACGCGACCCCGGTCGCCGTCGCCCCCGCGCCTGCCCCCGCCGTGGCGCAGGATGGCACCATCGTGACCGACTACGGTGGCGGCACCGCCCCGGTCGCGCGCTACGTCCGGCGGCCGGATGGCACCGCGGTTCCCGTCGCGCCTGAGCCCGGCCCGGTGGCGGCCGCTCCGCGCGCCGGCAAGCCCGGCGAGGACGGCCCCGATGCCGCCACCCCGCCCAGCCGCACGGGCGGCACCGGCAGGCCGCTTGCCACCGGTTCGGCCTTCGCCGTCACCAGCAACGGCCTTGCCGTGACCAATGCCCATGTCGTGCAGGGCTGCCGCACCGTGGTGGATGACCAGGGGCGGCCATTGCGCCTGGTCGCGGCCGACCGGCGGCGTGACCTCGCGCTGGTCGATGCCGGGCGGGGCTTCCCCGCGGTGGTGCGGTTCCGCGACCGCGCGGCGGTGGACCTCGGGGAGACGGTGCTGGTGTTCGGCTTCCCCTATGGGCAGGCGCTCGGCACCGGGCTGAACGTCACCAACGGCATCGTCACCGGGCTCGCGGGCCCGGGCGGGGATGTGTCCCGCTTCCAGATGAATGCCGCGGTGCAGCCGGGCAATTCCGGCGGGCCGGCGGTGGATGATGCGGGCATGCTGCTCGGCGTCGCCGTCGGGCGGCTGAACGATATCGCGGTGCTGCGCGCGACGGGCAGCCTGCCCCAGGGCATCAACTTCGCCATTCGCGCCGACCAGGTGGAAGGCTTCCTCGCCGAGCAGGGCGTGCGGCCCGGAGCGGGGTGCGGCAGGCGGCGGCACCGGTGCGCGGGCGGTCTCGGCGGCGGTGGCGCCGGCGGTGTTCCGCATCCTCTGCCGCGGCTGATCCGCATCACGGCGGGCCGCCCGGCGGCCGCCGCAACCTCTCCATGATTCGGGCGTTTTCGCCGGCGAGGATCTTCATCGCGCCGTGCGACGCGGCGGCCTGGAGGGTTGCATGTCGGACTCCGAGATCGAGCAGCGCATGGCGGAACTGGACCGCCTGCTGAACGACCCTGGGACGCGGATGGACGCGGAACGGGTCTGGGCGATCCTGGCTGAAATCAGCCGCGCGGCGCCGCGTCCCGCGGCGTGAAACGCCCGCCCGCGGGCGCCGTCATTCGCGGATCGCCGCGATCAGGAATTCCCGGTTGCCTTCCGGCCCGGTGATCGGGCTGGGCTCGATGCCGAGCACGCGCCAGCCGGGCAGCGCGGTCCACCAGTCGCGGATGGTGGCGCACACCTCGGCATGCACCGCCGGGTCGCGCACCACGCCGCCCTTGCCGACCTTCTCCGGCCCGGCCTCGAATTGCGGCTTGATCAGGGCGACGGCGAAGGCACCCGGCGCGGCAAGCGCCAGGCTCGCCGGCAGCACCGTGCGCAACCCGATGAAGGAGGCATCGCAGACCACCACGCCGGGGGGTTCCGGTATCTGCTCGGCCGTCAGGTGGCGGGCGTTGGTGCGTTCGAGCACCACCACGCGCGGGTCGTTGCGCAGCCTCCAGTCGAGTTGCCCATGACCGACGTCCACCGCATAGACCTTCGCCGCGCCCAGGCTCAGCAGCACATCGGTGAAGCCGCCGGTCGAGGCGCCGACGTCCAGCCCGACGCGCCCTTCCGGCGACAGGCCGAAATGCGCCAGCGCATGGGCGAGCTTGATGCCGCCACGGCTGACCCAGGGGTGGTCCTGGCCGCGCACCTGCAGCGGCGTGCCCTCGGCCAGCAGGTCGCCGGCCTTGGCGATGCGGCGCTCACCCGAGAAGACCTTGCCGGCGAGGATCAGCGCCTGTGCCCGGGTGCGGGATTCCGCCAGGCCGCGTTCCACCAGAACCACATCGGCGCGCTGCTTCGCCATGGGCTCAGCGAGCCGGCGCGGGCGCCGTGGCGGCGGCGTCGCGCGGCGGGGCGTCGGCCGCCGGCTTGCGCGGCGCCGGCGCCGGTTCCGCGTGCAGCACGCCGCGCGCCTGGCACAGCCAGCACATCGTTCAGCCCCCGAACAGCCGGCCGGAGGCGATGCGCGCCCCCTCCGACATGCTGCGCATCTTGGCCCACACCACATCGGCGGTGACGCGCCCGCGCCCGGCCGCCGTGTCGAAGCCGCAATCCGTGCCGGCGAGCACGCGGGAAGGGTCGCCCACCGCCTGCGCCGCGCGCTCGATGCGTTCGGCGACGACCTCGGGGTGCTCGACGAAATTGGTCAGCGTGTCGATCACGCCGGCGACCAGGATCTGGTCATCATCGAGCGGGTTCTTGGCGATGACGCGGGTTTCATGCGCATGGCGCGGATTGGCGAAGGGCAGCACGAAGCCGCCGACGCGCGCCTGGCGGATGATCGGCCAGATGTCCGCGAGCGGCACGTCGAGGTCGTGCGGCGCCTCGTAGTTGCCCCAGCAGACATGCAGGCGCATCCGCTCACGCGGGATGTCGGCGATGGCGTCGTTGATGGTGGCGACGACGCGTTCGACGAAGTCGAGGAAGTCGGCCAGCGGCCGGTCGCGATAGGAGACGTGGCGTTCCAGCGCGAGGTCGGGGCAGTCGAGTTGCAGCACATGGCCGGCACGGTGGATCGCCTCGTACTCCACGCGCAGCGCGGCGCCGAGGGCGGCGAAATAGGCATCCTCGGTGTCGTAGTGCCGGTTCTGCACGATGGAGCCGACGATGCCCGGCGAGGGTGCGGACATGAATGATTCGACGTAGCGCCCGTCGAGCGGCTTCAGCGCCGCGGCGAAATCGGCGAGTTCCGCATCGATCGCCGCGCTGTCCGGATAGCCGACCGGGCCGATCGCGGCGGGCAGGTGCGCGGTGTTGCTGACGGCGACCTTCTCGGCATTGGCATCCGCGAAGGCCTGCTTGTAGTCCGGATAGTTGTCGAGGTCGCCGAAGCCGGCGCGCGTGGACTGCCCGCCGATGCCGGTCAGGCGGTGACGGATATAGAGCGCGAAGGAATCGCGTTCCTGCTCGCCATTGTTGATGACGTCGAGCCCGGCTTCGACCTGGCGCGGCAGGATGGCGCGCGTCGCGGCCTGGCCCTCGCGCGCGATGGCGGATTCATCGACGGCCTCGCCGCGGGTGCGGCGGGCGAAGAGTTCGGTCAGCGCCTTGGGTCGCGGCAGGCTGCCGGTATGCGTCGTCAGGATGCGTCCTTCGGAACGGCGCATGGCGTTTCTCCCTCGTTCTCGGATGCGAGGATGCGTCGCGCGCTCGGGCGGCGCCAGGGGGCATGGCGCGCGCTTCGGCAGGCGCGCATCTCAGGCGCGGAAACGTTCCAGCGCGGCACGATCGATGGTGATGCCGAGGCCGGGGCCTTCGGGCACCGCGACGCGGCCGGCCCGCACGGCGATCGGTTCGGCCAGCAGCGCGTCGCGCACCGGATGCGGCGAGCGATCGAGTTCCAGCAGCGGCGCGCGCGCGAACAGCCCCGGCGGATTGTCGGGGATGACCGCGAGAAGATGCAGCGACGCCGCGAGCGCGACCCCGGTGCCCCAGACATGCGGGTTCACGCGCATCCCGAAGGCGCTGGCCATGTCGGCGATCTTCTTGAGTTCCGAGATGCCGCCGCAGGCCGCGACGTCGGGCTGCAGGATGTCGGCGGCGCGGCGCGTGATCATCTCGCGGAAGCCCCAGCGGGCGAAGGATGCCTCCCCGCCCGCGACGGGGATGGGCTGGCGGGCCTTGACCTCGATGTAGCCGTCGATGTCCTCGGGCGGCACCGGTTCCTCGAACCAGCCGATGGCGCAATCGGCGACCGCATTGCCATAGGCGATGGCGGAAGGCGCGTCATAGGCGTGGTTGCAATCGACCAGCAGGCCGATATCCGGGCCGATGGCGGCGCGGAAATCCCGGGTCAGCGCGATGTCCTGCGCCAGGCCCCAGCCGGTCTTGAGCTTCAGCGTGCGGAAGCCTTCCGACAGGCGCTGTTCGGCTTCCTCCACCAGGTAGGCGAGGTGGTCGTCGCGCTCGCGGCGGTAGAAGCCGGTGGCGTAGGCCTCGATCTCCATGCGCAGCGGGCCGCCCATCAGCCGGTGCACCGGCAGGCCGAGCGCCTTGCCGGCGATGTCCCACAAGGCGATGTCGATGGCGCTGATCGCCTCGACGACGATGCCGCGCTGGCCGTGGTCGCGCAGGCGGTTGTACAGCGCCTGCCACAGTGCCTCGCGTGCCATGGCATCCTGGCCGACCAGCAGCGGCGCCAGCCAGGTGACGATCGGCGCGGTCAGTTCCGGCGGGCCGAAGGCCTCGCCCCAGCCGGTGATGCCATCCTCGGTGGTGATCTCCACCAGCATCGCGCCGCGACGGCGATACCAGGCCTGGGAATAGGCGAAGGGCTGGTCGAGATCGGCCATCAGCACATGCGGCTGGACGGCGCGGATCACGGTGCCGCTGGCCATGGCGTCAGGCCCGGGCCGGCCGCACCGCCGCGGGTTGCCCCAGCGCGGCGAGCGCCGTCGGCGACGATCTGCGGCGCGTTCAGCCCCGCCTCGTCGTATTGCTTGCGCGGCGCGTCATGGTCGATGAAGCGGTCGGGCAGGCACATCGGGCGGATCTTCAGGCCGCGATCGAGCAGGCCGCGCATGGCCAGATGCTGCATCACCAGCGCGCCGAAGCCGAGGATCGAGCCTTCCTCGATGGTGATCAGCACCTCATGCTCGCGCGCGAGCCGTTCGACCAGCGCGGTGTCGAGCGGCTTGGCGAAGCGCGCATCGGCGACGGTGCAGGACAGGCCGTGGGTGGCGAGTTCATCGGCCGCCTTCAGGCATTCCGGCAGCCGCGCGCCATAGGACAGGATGGCGATGGAGGTGCCTTCGCGCAGCACGCGGCCGCGGCCGATCTCGAGCACCGAGCCGCGCGCCGGCAGGTCGAGGCCGAGGCCCTCGCCGCGCGGATAGCGGAAGGCGGAGGGGCGGTCGTCGATCGCGGCGGCGGTCGCGACCATGTGCATCAGCTCGACCTCGTCGGCCGCCGCCATCAGCACCATGCCGGGCAGGCAGCCGAGATAGGCGATGTCGAAGATGCCGGCATGCGTCGCGCCATCGGCGCCGACCAGCCCGGCGCGGTCCATGCGCGAAGCGCACCGGCAGCGACTGCAGCGCGACGTCGTGCACGACCTGGTCGTAGGCGCGCTGCAGGAAGGTCGAATAGATCGCGCAGAACGGCTTCAGCCCCTCCGTCGCCATGCCGGCGGCGAAGGTGACGGCGTGCTGCTCGGCGATGCCGACATCGAAGCAGCGCTTCGGGAACTTCTTGCGCGAAGGCAGTCCAGGCCGGTGCCGGAGGGCATGGCGGCGTTGATCGCGACGATGCGGTCATCCGCCTCGGCCTCGGCGATCAGCGCGTTGGCGAAGACCTTGGTGTAGGAGGGCGGGCCCGGCTGGCGCCTTGGCCTGTTCGCCGGTGACGACGTTGAACTTCTGCACGCCGTGATACTTGTCGGCCGAGGCTTCGGCCGGCGCATAGCCCTTGCCCTTCTGCGTCACGACATGCAGCAGGATCGGGCCGGCATGGTCGGTGTCGCGCAGGTTGCGCAGCACCGGCAGCAGGTGGTCGAGATTGTGCCCGTCGACCGGGCCGACATAGTAGAAGCCCAGTTCCTCGAACAGCGTGCCGCCGGTGAACCAGCCGCGGGCATATTCGTCGGCGCGGCGCGCGGCGCGTTCGAGCGGCGCGGGGAAGCGCTTGGCCAGCCGCGCCATCATGTCGCGCAGCGACAGGAAGGGGCGCGAGGAGATCAGCCGCGACAGATAGGCCGACATCGCGCCGACCGGCGGCGCGATCGACATGTCGTTGTCGTTGAGGATGACGATCAGGTTCGCCTTCGAGCGCGCCGGCATTGTTCATGGCCTCATAGGCCATGCCCGCGCTCATCGCGCCGTCGCCGATGACGGCGATGACGTGCCGGTCGTCGCCCTTGCAGGTCGCGCGCCACCGCCATGCCGAGGCCGGCGGAAATGCGAGGTGGAGGAATGCGCCGCGCCGAACGGGTCGTATTCGCATTCCGACGCGCCTGGTGAAGCCCGACAGCCCGCCGCCCTGGCGCAGCGTGCGGATGCGGTCGCGCCGCCCGGTCAGGATCTTGTGCGGATAGGCCTGGTGGCCGACATCCCAGATCAGCCGGTCGTTCGGCGTGTCGAACACCGCATGGACCGCGACGGTCAGTTCCACCACGCCGAGCGACGCACCGAGGTGCCCGCCGGTGACGGAGACGGCGTCGATCGTCTCGGCGCGCAGCTCGTCGGCCAGCGTCTTGAGCTGTTCGGTGGAGAAATTGCGCAGGTCGGCCGGGATGGTCACGCGGTCGAGCAACGGGGTGGCCGGGCGGGTCATCAATTCCTCCGCGCGATCGCGTAGGCCGCGAGCGCCCGCAACAGATCGGCACGATCGCCCAGCACGTCCAGATGCGCCGCCGCCTGGGCGGCCAGTCGTTCCATCTGCGCCCGGGCGCGCGGCAGGCCGAGCAGGCCCACCAGCGTCGCCTTGCCGGCCTTGGCATCCTTGCCGGTGCGCTTGCCGGCTTCCTCGGGCGAGGCGGTCGCATCGAGCAGGTCATCGGCGATCTGGAAGGCAGCGCCCAGGTCGCGGCCATAGGCGGCCAGCGCATGGCGCATCTGCAGGGGCGCCTTGCCCAGGATGGCGCCCGCCTCGGCGGCGAATTCGATCAGCTTGCCGGTCTTGAGCATCTGCAGGCGGCCGATCTCGGCTTCCTCCATCGGCTCGGCGGCGGCTTCGGCCAGCATGTCCATCATCTGCCCGCCGCACATGCCGCGCGGGCCGGCGGCGCGGGCGAGGTTGCGGCACAGTTCGATGCGCACGGCCGGGTCGGCATGGGTGTCGGGCTCGGACAGCACATGGAAGGCATTGGCCTGCAGCGCGTCGCCGGCCAGCACCGCCGTCGCCTCGTCGAACGCCTTGTGGACCGTGGGCTTGCCGCGCCGCAGATCGTCATCGTCCATGCAGGGCAGGTCGTCATGCACCAGCGAATAGGCGTGCAGCATCTCGATCGCCGCCGCCGTGCGCAGCGCCGTGTTGCGGCCGACGCCGAACTGGCGGGCGCATTCGAGCACCAGGAAGCCGCGCAGCCGCTTGCCGCCGCCCATCGCGGCATGGCGCATGGCATCGAACAGCCGCGCCTCCGCCCCTTCGGAGGGCGGGATCAGCATGTCGAGCGCGAGGTCGATATCGGTGGCGGCCTCGGCCATCGCGACGCGCAGCGCCTCGGCCGGGGCCGGGATGGTGTCCATGCTATTCGACATCCCGCAGGGTAAGGCCGGACGGCCCCTCGACGATGGCCTGCACCTTCTGCTCGGCCTCCGCCAGCTTGCGTTCGCAATGCGCCCGCAATGCGGCGCCACGCTGATAGGCGGCGACCGAGGCTTCCAGCGCCCCCTGTCCGCTTTCCAGCGCCTTCACGATGCCTTCGAGCTCGGACAGCGCCTGCTCGAAGGTGAGGGTGTCGATGTCGGCGGGCATCTCGCCCGCCTCGGTCCGTTTACTGGCCATGCCCGGTCATTCTACCGCCAAAGGGCGCGGCGGGCTATTCCGGCTCGATGCCGGCCTGGCGGATGGCGTTGGTCCATTTCACCGTCTCGGCGCGGACGAAGGCGGCGGCCTCCGCCGGGGTGGAGGCGCGGATGTTCATGCCGAAGGTGCCCAGGCGCGAGCGCACCTCCGCCGTGCCGAGGGCCGCGACCGCGGCGGCGTTCAGGCGCATGACCCGTTCCGCCGGCGTTCCGGCCGGGGCGAACAGGGCGAACCAGGCGATCACCTCATACTCCGCCAGGCCGGCGGCCTCGCGCACCGTGGGCACGTCCGGAACGGAGGCGGAACGCTGCGCGGAGGTGACGGCCAGGACGCGCAGGGTGCCGGCCTGCGCCTGCGGCAGGATGACGGCCTGGTCGGCGATGAACAGGTCCACCCGGCCCGAGAGCACGTCCTGCACCGCGAGCGGCGAGGAACGGTAGGGCACGTAGAGCATCTTCACATTGGCTTGCGCGGCGAGGGCTTCGGTCGCGACGCGCTGGGAGGAGGAGGCCGAGGCGAAGGTGATCGCCTCCGGCCGGGCGCGGGCGGCGGCGATGAGGTCGGCCAGGGTCCGGTAGGGGCTGTCGGCCTTGACGGCGACCAGCAGCGGCACGGTGGCGATGGTCGAGACCGGGACGAAGCCGTTCTCCATGTCGAAGGGCACGCGCTTGAACAGGGCGTTGGCGGCGGCGTTGGTGGAATTGGTGCCGATCAGCACGGTGTTGCCGTCGGCGTGCGGCGCGGGCGACGGCCTCGGCGCCGATCAGGCCGTTGGCGCCGGCGCGGTTTTCCACCACGACGGGCTGGCCGAGGGTGGGGCGCATGCCGTCGGCGACCACGCGGGCGACGGTGTCGGTGGCGGAGCCGGGGGCGAAGGGGACGATGGCGCGGATGGGCTGGTCGGGCCAGGCGGCCTGCGCGGCGGCGAGGCGCGGCAGCAGGGCGGCCGCCGGCAGGGCGGCGAGGATGGCGCGGCGGTTCATGGCGGTTCCTTCCCGGGGACGACGCCGGGGGGATACTGCCGGGCCGGGGTGTCGTCCAGCGGTGCGGGTCGGCGTCATAGGGCGCCGGATGTTATTTGCGGATTCGAATGCAGTGCGTCTCGGCGCCCGTACCGTCGAACTGGCGTAGCTCCACTTCGAAGGAAGGGATCTTCGCCAATTGCTTCGCCAATCCTCCCTTTTTCAACCTTGCAGGGATCGGTGAGCCGATGACCTGCACCCGCGCCCAGCCCGCGCGGTCGCGGATCGCGCCTTCAAGGGCCTGCCGGGCGGCCTTTTCCAGCGACGCGTGGTCCGGCGCCACGGCTTTCGGCGCCACCGTTTTGGGCGCTGCCGCCTTGGGCGTCGCGCGTTGAGGGGGCGCCTTGGGCGGGGCCGCTGGCGCCTGCTTTACGCTTGCTGCCAGTTCCACGACGTCATCGCAGGCTGCGCGAAGTTGCAAGGACAGTCTTCGTACCAATGCCGAGGACAAGAAATCCGTCTTCGCGGGCACGCTGGGCAAGGCGGGTAAAGTCGCCATCGTTGGACACGATGCAAAGCCCATCGATACGGCCGCCATGCAACAAGTCCATGGCATCGATGACAAGAGCCATGTCTGTTGCATTCCGTCCGGGATCGACCTGGACCGGTCGAATTGCCCATGACAACAAGGTTTGCGTCCAGGCCTTGTGTTGCGTATCGGTCCAGTAGCCGTAGGCCCGGCGAACGGTGATCCGACCATGCTCCGTGGCGACCTTCATGGCGCTGGCCGCGGCCTCAGAGGTGATATTGTCAGCATCGATGAGCACGGCCAGCCTCACGAGGCAGGCTCTCCCCGCCGCCATGAGAATGCCGCGGCGCGTAGGCCGCCCTGCCGCGAGGGGGCATTCACGCCCGCATCAACGCCCGCACATGCGCCGCCGTCGACCGCCCCAGCGCGTCGAGGTCATACCCACCTTCCAGCAGCGACACGACCCGCCCCTCGCAGCACCGTTCCGCCATCGCGCACAACGCCTCCGTCAGATACGCGAAATCCGCCTCCCGCACCCGCAGCTGCGCCAGCGGGTCCGCCGCATGGGCGTCGAAGCCGGCCGAGATCACCAGCAGGTCGGGCGCGAAGGCCTCGACCGCCGGGATGATCTGTTCGGCCCAGGCGGCGCGGAATGCCTCGCCATCCGCGCCGGGCGGCAGCGTCACGTTCAGGATGTTGCCCACGCCATGCTCGGACACATCGCCGGTGCCCGGATAAAGCGGCCATTGATGCGACGACCCATAGAAGATCGACCCATCCGCCTCGACGCAGGCCTGGGTGCCATTGCCGTGATGGACGTCGAAATCGACGATCGCGACGCGCCTGGCCCCATGCTCGGCCTGGGCATGGCGCGCGGCGACGACGGCATTGGCGAACAGGCAGAAGCCCATCGGCTTCGCGGGTTCGCAGTGATGGCCTGGCGGGCGCGTGGCGCAGAAGGCGCGGCGGAACTCGCCCTTCATCACCGCATCCACCGCGGCGATGCCCGCGCCCGCCGCGCGCAACGCGGCCTCGGCACTGCCCCAGGACATGATGGTGTCGCCGTCGAGGGCGACCGTCTCATCCGGTTCGGGCCGGATCGCCAGGATCGCCGAGACGTAGTTCTCCGGATGCACCCGCTGCAACTGCTCGACCGTCGCCAGCGGCGCCTGGTCGCGGATCAGATCCACGAATTCCCCGGCATCGAGCGCCTTCAGCACGGCGCGCAGGCGGTCCGGGCATTCGGGGTGATGCGGGCCGGGGTCGTGATGCAGGCAGGCGCGATGGGTCAGCAGCAGGACGCTCACGCGGGCGGGTCCTCTCGCTTGCGGATGACGAAGCGGTAGGCGCCGGCCTCCTCCCCGAAGGCGACCAGCATATGGCCGGTTTCCTTGCAGAAGGCGCGGAAATCCGCCACCGAGGCGGGGTCGGTGGCCAGCACGGTCAGCCGCGACCCCGCCGGCAGCCCGCGCAGCGTCTTGTTGGCCTTGAGAACCGGCAGCGGGCAGGTCAGGCCCTTAACGTCGAGCAGCGTTTCACCCATGCCGCGATTGCACCACCCGCGCTCGCGCGGGGCAAGCGTGGTGAATGCCCGTCGCCGCATGACGCCTCGTCCCTGCCGCGCCAACCTCGCGGTCACGCCGGTGTGACGATGCGGGGCACGCCTCCGGCACAACGGCGAAGGCCGTCGAAACGGGTTACGCGCCGCGCGCCCGGCGGTACACACTGCCGCTGGAGGTGCCGGAATGACGCTCGATTCGACGGGAACGCTGGCCCTGGCAGCGGCGATCCTGCTGGCGGGGCGCTTCCTCAATGCCGGCATCGCGCCGCTGGCGCGCTACAACATCCCGCAGCCGATCTCGGGTGGGCTCGCCTTCGCCGTGCTTGCCGCCGGCCTGCATGCCTGGTCGGGGCTGGTGATCGAGACCTCCGGCGTGCTGCGCGGGCCGTTGCTGCTGGCCTTCTTCGCGAGCGTCGGGCTGTCGGCGGATCTCGGGCGGCTGCGCAAGGGCGGGCCGAAACTGGTCCTGTTCCTGTGCTGCGTCGTGCCGTTCCTCGTGGCGCAGAACGCGCTCGGCACCGGCCTCGCGATCATGCTCGACCAGCATCCGCTGATCGGGCTCATCGGCGGGTCGGTCACGCTGGTCGGCGGCCATGGCACGGGCGCCGCCTATGCCCGGATCTTCGAGGAGACGCACAGCCTCGCCGGCGTGATGGGCCTCGCCATGGCATCGGCGACCATCGGCCTGGTGCTCGGCGGCGTGGTCGGCGGGCCGGTCGCGCAATACCTGCTGCGCGGGCGCGCGCCGGTCGCTGCCGGCGCCGTGGCGGCGACCAGCGAGACGGTGGAACCCGCCACCACCGAGGGGGCGATCGTGACCACCTGCCTCGTGATGTTCTGCCTGCTGCTCGGGGGGTGGATGGCCTGGCTGACCCAGGGCGCGCCGGTCGCCCTGCCGGATTTCCTGTGGTGCCTGTTTGCCGGCGTGCTGGTGCGCAACCTCGTCGCGCCGACGATCCGGCTGCCGGTGTCGGATGCCTCGGTCGACCTGGTCGGCAGCATGGCGCTGGCGCTGTTCCTGGCGATGACCATGGCGACGATCCGGCTGTGGGAACTCGCTGCCCTGGCCGGGCCGCTGATGCTGATCGTCGCTTCCCAGGCGGCCTTCTCGGTGGTGTTCGGCATCCTCGTCGTCTACCGGATGATGGGACGGGATTATGAGGCCGCGGTGGCGACCGCGGGCTTCATCGGCTTCTCGATGGGGGCGACCGCGACGGCGATCGCCAACATGCAGGCGGTGGCCGGGCGCTACGGGCCGGCGCCCGTCGCCTTCCTGGTGGTGCCGCTGACCGGGGCCTTCTTCATCGACCTCGCCAACGCGCTGGTGCTCACCGGCGGCATCTCGCTGCCGGTCTTCGGGGAGTAGGAGCCATGCTGCGTCGCCTGATGCTGCTCCTCGCGCTGCTGGTGGCACCGCCGGCCTTCGCCATGCCGGGCGCCGATGAATTGCGCGCCATGGTGCATGTCCGCATCGTCGAGGCCGCCGGGCCGGACCTGCTCGAGATCGAATCCTTCCGCCGCATGGGCCAGGCGCCCGACCCGGCCGGCGGGGCGCGCATCGCCTATTTCGCTGCCCGCCTGCGGCTGACACGAGACCATGAGTTCGGCGCCTGGGATGGGCGCAACCTGCAGGCGCTGGCCGCCGCGCTGGGGGCCGCGCCGCGCGCCATCCTCGGTGCCAACCGCGACGGCAACCACGCCGGGGACGTCATCCGCGTCAACGGCGCGCTGCGGCTGCGGGAGGAAGCGGGGCGCTGGGTGCCGCTCGCCTCGGCCGCCTGGGACGACGCGCCGCCGGCCACCTTCGACGGGCCCGGCGCGAAGGCCGAACGCCTGTTGCGCGCCATCGGCACCGCACTGACCGCCGGGGGGCGCGCCACGGGCGCCGAACTCACGCCGGTGATCGAGCAGGAACTGGCCCAGGCCTGGCGCAACATCGAGGCGCGGCAGGCCCGGCTGCGCAACGGCTTGCCCATCGCCGGCGGAGCCGCCGGGTCCGAATACGCAAGGCTGGCGGAGGCGATTGCCCGCCTGCCGCCCGCCCCTGGCCTCGGGCGCGCTGTCGCGCTGCCCTCGGCCGGCAGTGTCGAGAACCTGCGCCTGATCGCCAGCGGCACGGCGATGGCCGGGCTGTCGCAGGCCGATGTGGCGCTGCACGCGCTGCGGGGCGGCGCGCCGGCGTGGGACCTGCCGGCCGTGCCGGGCCTGCGTGCCATCGCGGCGCTGTATCCTGAGGCGGTGCATGTCGCCGTGCCGGCATCCTCGGGCGTCCGGCGCATGGCGGACCTCGCCGGCCAGCCGGTCGGCGTCGGCGCACCGGGGTCCGGCGCCCGCGTCACCGCCGAGGAGGTGTTGCTGGCCCATGGCCTGGACCCCGCGACCACGCCGCGCGTCGCGCTGGCCCCCGAGGCGGTCGCCACGGCGCTGGCCGAGGGGCGCGTGGCCGCCGCGATCGCCGTCAGCCTGGCGCCGGCCCAGGCACAACTGCGCCTGGCCGATGCCATCCCGCTGCGCTTCCTGCCGCTGGAGGAGGCCGCCATGGCGCGGCTGACCGGGGCGAACGGCCCGCTGATCCGCTTTGCCATCGCCGCCGGCACCTATCCGAACCAGGAACAGGCTGTGCCCACGGTCGCCACCCAGGCGGTGCTGGTCGCGTCGGAAACCCTGACCGCGGCGGAAGTCGCGGCCCTTCTGGGCACGCTGCTGGACGGGCAAGGGCTTGCCGCCGCCGGTGGCCCGGCCGCGATGATGATCCGGCGCGAGACGGCGGGCGGGCCTCTGCCCCTCCCGTTCCATCCCGCGGCGCTCGCATTCTTCGGTCCCGGGGTAAGATGACCCCATGAGATTTGGAATCGACCTCGGCGGCACCAAGATCGAGATCGTGGCCCTGGACCGCGAGGGCGCCGTGCGGCTGCGCCGTCGCGTCGCCACGCCCGGCACCTATGGCGGCACCATCGAGGCCATCGCCGAACTGGTGCGGGAGGCGGAGCGCGAGACCGGCACGCGCGGCAGCCTCGGCGTCGGCATCCCCGGCAGCCTCAGCCCGGCGACCGGGCTGGTGCGCAACGCCAACACCCAGGCGCTCAACGGCCGGCCGCTCGACCGCGACCTGGCCGCCGCGATCGGGCGCGAGGTGCGGGTGACCAACGACGCCAATTGCCTGGCCATGAGCGAGGCGGCCGATGGCGCCGGCGCCGGCTATCGCACCGTCTTCGCCGTCATCATCGGCACCGGCTGCGGCGGCGGCATCGTCTCCTCCGGCCGGTTGCTGGACGGGCCGAACGGCACCGCGGGGGAATGGGGCCACACGCCGCTGCCCTGGATGCGACCGGAGGAATTCCCGGGCCCGCGCTGCTGGTGCGGGCGGCTGGGCTGCCTTGAAACCTTCCTGTCCGGCCCGGGCCTGGCGGCCGATTGCGACGGCCCCGGCGCACGCGATGCCGGCCCGATTCCGGCCCGCGCGGCGGCCGGTGAGGCGCAGGCGGCCGCCGCGCTGACGCGCCATGCGGACCGGCTGGCGCGGGCGCTCGGGCTGATCGCCAATATCCTCGACCCGGATGTGATCGTGCTCGGCGGCGGTCTGTCGAACATGCAGCACCTTTATGCGGAGGTGCCGCCACTGATGGCGCGGCATGTGCTGGGCGACGTGGCGCGAACGCCGATCGTGCAGGCGAAGCACGGGGATTCGTCGGGCGTGTTCGGCGCGGCGCGGCTGTGGGATACGCCGTGAGGCGATGGGCGCAGCGGAGAGGGCTTCGCCCCCTCCGGACCTCCCCCACCAAAGGCCTCAGGGCCTTTGGAAACCTCAATTTGGCGCCTGGCGGGGTGGTCGTGCCGGGGGGGCATCGGGCCAGCCGGGCACCGGGGGCGACCATGGCGCGCGGTGGCCGTTGCGCGCAGTCCAGGGGGCCGCGTCCTTCTCTGTGCTGGGTTGGGCGGGCAGGGGCGCCCGGATGCCCCGGCCGCGCTTCGGGTATCGCCGCATGACGGCTGGCCTGACCTATGGCGGCCTCGCCTTCCTGGCTGGCGCCGTGCTCGGCCCGTTGCGCGAACTCCTGCTCGCCCCGCGCATCGGTGGCCTGCCGGCGGCAATCGCCGAAGCGGTCGCCATGGCATGGCTGCTGTGGCTGGCGGCACGGCATGCCATGGCGGGGCTGCCGCGGCCCATCCCCTGGCGTCGTCGCGCGGTGGTCGCGCTGTTCGGGCTGTTGGTGGTGCTTGGCCTCGACATCGCGCTGGGCCTCGCCCTGCAGGCGAGCGGTCTTGCCGCCGGCCGCGCGCCGCGCAGCCTGGCCGAGCAGGCCATCATGCTGCCGCTGCTCGCCTGGTTGGTTGCCTTGCCCTTCCTGATCGGCCGTCGCCATGCCGACCCTGTGCCGTGACTGCCTGCGCATTGCCGAGCCCGCGGCCATGCGCTGCGCGTCCTGCGGCTCGCGCCGCGTGGTGTCGCATCCCGAACTGTTGCGGCTGACGGTCGCGCATGTCGATTGCGACGCCTTCTACGCCAGCGTCGAGAAGCGCGACCGGCCGGAACTGCTGGGCCGGCCCGTCATCGTCGGCGGCGGCAGGCGGGGCGTCGTCTCGGCCTGCTGCTACATCGCGCGGACGCGCGGCGTGCGCAGCGCCATGCCGATGTTCAAGGCGCTGGCGGCCTGCCCGGACGCGGTGGTGATCAAGCCGGAGATGGCGAAATACGTCCATGAGGGCCGCCGCATCCGCACCATGATGGAAGCGCTGACGCCGCTGGTGCAGCCGATGTCGATCGACGAGGCGGTGCTCGACCTTTCCGGCACCGAGGCGCTGCATGGCGCGCCGCCGGCGGTGGTGCTGGCGCGCTTTGCCCTGGCGGTCGAGAAGCAGGTCGGCGTCACCGTCTCGGTCGGGCTGGCGGCCAATCGGTTGATGGCGAAACTGGCAGCCGAACGCGACAAGCCGCGCGGCTTCGCGGTGATCGGCGCGGATGAGGCGGCGGCCTGGCTGGCGCCGCAGCCGGTCGGCGTGCTGCCGGGCGTCGGGCCGGCGATGGCGAAGCGGTTGCAGGCGGCCGGGTTCTCGACGCTGGGCCAACTCGCCGCACTCGATGCGCGGGAGGCGCTGCGCCGCTTCGGGGAGGAAGGGCCGGGCCTCCTCGCCAGGGCGCGGGGGGAGGACACGCGCCGGGTGAACCCCGACCGCGAGACCAAGTCGATCAGTGCCGAGACAACCTTCGAGACCGACATCGCCGCACGCGAAGCGCTGGAAGCACCGCTGTGGCGGCTGTGCGAGAAACTGGCGCAGCGATTGAAGGAAAAGGATTTCGCCGCCGCCGGCGTGACGCTGAAGCTGAAGACGGCGGCCTTCGCCACGCGCACCCGCGCGGCGCGGCTGCCGCAGCCCACGCGTCTGCCCGATGTCCTGTTCGCGGCGGTGCGGCCGCTGCTGGCGAAGGAGACCGACGGCACCGCCTTCCGGCTGATCGGCATCGGCGCGCAGCCGCTGGCACCGGCGCGCGACGCCGACCGCGGCGACCTCGCCGACCCCGAGGCGCCGAAGCGCGCGGCACGCTGGGCGGCGGTGGAGGCGCTGCGCGCGAAGTTCGGGGAGGGGGCGGTGATGCGGGGGCGGGGGTTGCGGAAATAGGCTGGCCGGGGCGCCGCGCGGACCGGCGCCGGGACTGTGCGCTCGCGGGGCCGGAACCGGAGAGGGCTGCGCCCACCAAAGGCCCGAGGCGTTTGGAAACCGATACCTGGTGCCTGGCGCCAAGTGACGGCTTTGCACATGACACTGTCATCTGGCGGGGTGGTCTGGAGGGGCAGAACCCCTCCGAGCTTGCGCCATCCACTCGTCGAGCGTCCTTGGCGCCTGCGGCGTGGCCCGGCCGGCGACGATGATGCTACGCCGCCGCATCCTCGCGGATCATCGCAGCGCCCTTCTCCCCGATCATGATGGTCGGCGCATTGGTGTTGCCCGTCGTCAGCGTCGGCATCACCGAGGCGTCGATCACCCGCAGGCCCTCGATGCCGCGCACGCGCAGGCGGCTGTCCACCACGCTGGCGGGGTCCTCGCCCATGCGGCAGGTGCCGACCGGGTGGTAGATCGTGGTGCCGTATTGGCGGTTGAAGGCGAGCATCTCGTCATCCGAGGCGACGCCCGGGCCGGGCAGGATTTCCTCGACGCTGTGCTGCGCGATGGCCGGTTGCGCGAAGATGTCGCGCACCATCCGGATGCCGGCGGCGAGCAGCGCCTGGTCGGAGCGCGCCGCCAGGTAGTTCGGCCGGATCGCCGGCTTCTCGAAGGGGTCGGCCGAACGCGCCATCACCGTGCCGCGGCTGTCCGGCTTCACCGGGCAGATGGCGCAGGTCATGCCGGGCTTCGTTCTCGAGCACGCCGAACTGGCCGAGGGCGTAGGAGGCCGGGCGTGAACAGCAATTGCAGGTCGGGGCTGGCGAGGCTGTCGCGCGACCGCGCGAAGACCTGCGCGGTGGTGACGCCGAAGGTCAGCGCGCCATTGCCGCGCAGGAAGAAGCGCGCGACCTCGCCCACCAGCCGCGCGCCGCGGGCGAGTTGGTTGGTGGACAGGCTGTCCTTCACCCGATGCTGCACGCGGGAGACGTAGTGATCCTGCAGATTGGCGCCGACCGCCGGCATGTCGGCCAGCACCTCGATGCCGAGGGCACGCAGGTGCTCGGCCGGGCCGATGCCCGAGACCTGCAGCACATGCGGGGAATTCACCGTGCCGCCGGACAGGATGACCTCCCGTGTCGCGGTGATGCGGCGCATCTCGCCGCCCTGGCGGAACTCGGCGCCGATGCAGCGGCGGCCGTCGAAGACCAGGCGGCTGACCTGCGCCTCGGTTTCCACCCGCACGCGGTCGCCGGCGGCGCGCAGATAGGTGCGCGCGGTCGACCCGCGCCAGCGGCCGACGCGCGTCATCTGCGAATAGCCGACGCCTTCCTGTTCCTCGCCGTTCAGATCCTTGCGGAACGGGTGGCCGGCCTGCTGCGCGGCCTCGATGAAGCGGTGCGTCAGCGGCAGGATGGTGCGGTAGTCCTCGACCTGGAGCGGGCCGCCCTGGCCACGGAATTCCGGGTCGCCGCCATTGCGATAGGTCTCGGATTTGCGGAAGAAGGGCAGCACGTCGGCATAGGACCAGCCGCGGCAGCCCATCTGCGCCCAGATGTCGAAATCCGCCGGATTGCCGCGCACATACAGCATGCCGTTGATCGATGACGTGCCGCCCAGCGTGCGCCCGCGCGGCCAGCGGATCTCGCGGTTGTTCACGCCTTCGGCCGGGTCGGCGACATAGCCCCAGTTCACCAGGTTCTGGTTCTGCAGCAGCTTCAGCATCCCGGCGGGGATATGGATCCAGGGATGGCGGTCCTTCGGGCCGGCTTCGAGCAGCGTGACGCGCGCGCCGGTCTCGGAAAGCCGCGCGGCGACGACGCAGCCGGCCGAACCGGCGCCGATGATCAGGTAGTCCGTTTCCATTCCCCGCCTTCCGCGAATGCGCGACGGCGGGCAGCGTCCTACGGCGTGGCGCTGAAATCCATCCCCTCGAAGGCGGAAAGCATGCTGCGCAGTTTGTCCGGGACGGGGATCGGCCGGCGCGTCGCCTGGTCTGTCAGCACCCAGACGATCTCGCCGGTCGCCAGCAGCGTGTCGTCGCCGACGGGAAACACCGCGGGCTGGAAGGTGACGGAGGAACGCCCGATGCGGGTGCAGCGCGCGCCGATCTCGATCTCGGCGCGGCGGCCGATCGCGACCTTGTATTCCACCAGGCCGCGGACGACGTGGAAATCCGCACCCGATGCCTTCACCTCGTCCTGGTATTGCCAGCCGGCGGCGCGGATGTAGTCCGACACCGCCTCATCATACCAGGTCAGGTAATGGGCGTTGAAGACGATGCCCTGGGTGTCGAGTTCGACGTAGCGCACCCGGTGCGACAGGAAAAACCGGAAGTCGGCGCGGCTGGGCTGTCGCTTCACCGCGCCGTCCATCCTCAGCCCCGCGCGGTCTTCACCGCCGCCGTCGCGGCCTGGCACATCAGCCCGACCTCATTGGCGATGGTCACCAGCTTGAAGCCCTTCTGGATCATCTTGTTGGCATAGGCCGGGGAGCCGTTGTGCAGCCCCGCCGCGATGCCGCGCTTGGCGGTTTCCGCCAGCAGCATGTCGTAGATCGCCAGGATCTCGGGGTCCTCGACGTCGAGCTTCGGCTCCTTGCCGTAGGAGAACGACAGGTCCGACGGGCCGACATAGATGCCGTCGATGCCCGGGACATCGAGGATCGCCTTGATGTTCTCGATCGCGGTCTTGGTCTCGATCATCGGGATGATCAGGATCTCGTCATTCGCCGTCTTCTGGTAGTTGCCCGAGGAGCCATAGGCCCCGGCGCGGATCGGCCCGTTGGAACGGGTGCCGGCCGGCGGGTACTTGGCATACTGCACCAGGGCGCGCGCCTCGGCCTCGGTGTTGACCATCGGGCAGATGATGCCCATCGCGCCGGCGTCGAGCACCTTGCCGACGATGCCGGGCTCGTTCCACGGCACGCGCACCATCGGCGTCACGCCGGGAGACAGCTGGATGCCCTGGAAGCAGGATACGCAGGACAGGTAGTCCTGCACGCCATGCTGCATGTCGACGGTCACGCTGTCCCAGCCGCACTTCGAATACATCTCGGCGGAGAAGGCATTCGGGATGGCGAGCCACCCGTTGACCACGGCCTTGCCGGCCTTCCACGCTTCCTTGACCGCATTTGCCATGGCGCTGCTTCCTCTCTTGTTGGGCTGCTATGGCAGGGACGCTAGGCTGCGTCCCGGAAAGCGTCAAACCCGGGTGCTGGACGCCGCGCGGGGCTGCGGGCAGGGTGCGGCCATGTCGAATTGGGCCGTCAGTTCCGAGACCGGCGCGCTGACCGATGTGCTGGTCTGCCCGCCCGATCACTATCGCTGGATTCCCACGAACACCATCGTGCGCCGCACGCTGGCCGGGGCGCAGCAGCCATCCGCCATGGCGCTGGCGGCGCAGCATGGCGAACTGGTCGCCGCGCTGCGGCAGGGCGGCGCGCGGGTGCATGTGCTGCCGCCGGAACCGCACCTGCCCTACATGGCCTATACGCGGGATTCGGCGGTGGTGACGCCCTGGGGGGCGGTGCTGTGCCAGCTCGAACGCCCGCAGCGGCGCGGCGAATATGCCGCGGTGATCGACTTCCACGCGGCGGATTTCTGGCGCAAATCCTCCGCCGGCACGCTGGAAGGCGGCGACATCCACATCATCCGGCCCGGCCTCGCCGTGGTCGGCGCCTCGGGCGGCCGCACCGACCTGGCCGGCGCCGAGCAATTCGCCGCCTGGCTGCGCGCCGAAGGCTGGGAGGTGCGGGTCGAGGTGTTCGACGAACACTTCCTGCATCTCGACGTGCTGTTCTGCATGGCCGCACCCGGCCTCGCCGTCGCCTGCCTCGACGTGCTCGATCCCGACTTCGTCGCCTGGCTGGCCGGCCATGGCATCCGCTGCATCGACGTGGCGTATCGCGATGCGATGCAGCTCGGCTGCAACATCCTGGCGCTGGGTGGTGGGCGCGTGATCTCCGCCCGCGGATCGGCGGCGCTGAACGCGGCGCTGCGGGCCGAGGGCCTGACCGTGCTCGACCCCGACCTGTCCCTGTTCACCGCCGGCGGCGGCGGCCCCCATTGCCTGACCTGCCCCCTGGGGCGGGAGGAGTAGCGCCCATGTCCATCACCACCACCCCCGTCGAGACCGTCATCGCCGCCGCGCGCGCGCATCATCGGCGAGCGGCTGTCCGTCAATGCCTCCGTGCGCGAACAGCACAGCCGCGGCGAGGACACCACCACGCCGACGCTGCCCGACGCCGTCGCCTTCGTGGAGACGACCGAGGAGGTCAGCCGCATCCTCACGCTGTGCCACCAGCATGGCGTGCCGGTGACGCCCTTCGGCGCCGGCACCTCGCTCGAAGGCCATGTGAACCCGGTGCGCGCCGGCATCTCGCTCGACCTGTCGCGCATGACGGCGGTGCTGGAGGTCAACGAGGAAGACATGGACTGCCTGATCGAACCCGGCGTCACGCGGCAGGAGCTGAACGCCTTCCTGCGCGACAAGGGCATGTTCTTCCCGGTCGATCCCGGCAGCCACGCGACCATCGGCGGCATGTGCGCGACGCGTGCCTCGGGCACCAACGCGGTGCGCTACGGCACCATCCGCGAGAACGTCCTCGGCCTCGAAGTCGTGCTCGCCGATGGCCGCGTCATCGAGACCGGCGGGCGCGTGCGCAAGGCGTCCAACGGCTATGACCTGACGCGCCTGTTCATCGGCTCGGAAGGCACGCTCGGCGTCATCACCAAGGTGCGGCTGCGCCTGCATGGCATCCCCGAGGCGATGTCGGCGGCCGTCTGCCAGTTCCCGACGCTGGCCGCCGCGGTCGAGACCGTCATCACCGTCATGCAGTCCGGCATCCCCGTCGCGCGCATCGAACTGCTCGACGAGGACCAGATGGAAGCCTGCATCAGGTATTCGAAGCTGGAAGGCTTCGCGCCGCTGCCGACGCTGTTCCTGGAATTCCACGGCACCGATGCCGGGGTGAAGGAACAGGCGGAATCGGTCGAGGCGATCGCCATGGATTTCGGCGCCTCCGGCTTCACCTGGGCGACCGATGCGCGAAGCGCGCAACAGGCTGTGGCAGGCCCGGCATGACGCCTATTGGGCGGCGGTGGCCTTCAAGCCCGCCCATCGCGGCATCACCACCGATGTCTGCGTGCCGATCTCGCGCCTGGCCGAAGCCGTGCTCGGCGCGAAGGAGGCCGCCAAGGCCTCGGGCCTGACCTCCTGCATCGTCGGCCATGTCGGTGACGGCAATTTCCACTGCCTGATCCTGTTCCCCGAAGGCAGCCAGGACGGGCTGGAACAGGCCTGGGCGCTCGACCGCGCCATCGTCGCGCAGGGTCTGGCGCTGGGCGGGACCTGTTCGGGCGAGCATGGCGTCGGCCTCGGCAAGCGGGAATTCCTGGAACAGGAACACGGCGCCGGAGGCGCTCGCGGTGATGCGCGGCATCAAGGCGAGCCTCGACCCGCGCGGCATCCTGAATCCGGGCAAGATGTTCCGGAACTGATCGCCATGGCCCATCCGGCCGCCGCGGTGCCGGCGTGAACGCCCTCGGTCTGGCGATCCTCGCGCTCACCCTCGGCCATGTCTTTTCCAATGCGGTGCGGACCCTGCCGGCGATGGCGGCGGATGTGCTGCAGCGCGACCTCGGCGTCAGCGCGGATGGCCTCGCCGCGCTGACCGGCGCCTTTCCCGCCGCCTTCGCGCTGACCATGCTGCCGGTGGGCGTCGCACTCGACCGCTACGGCGTGAAGCCGACCGCCCTGGCGCTGCTGGCGATCGCTGCCGTGGGCTCGGCGCTCGGCGCCATCGCGACCGGCCCATGGTCGATGCTGGCGGCGCAACTCGTGCTTGGCGTCGGCTGTTCGGGGATGCTGATGTGCCCGATCACCTATGCAGCCAAGAACCTGCCGCCGCAGAAATTCGGCCTGTGGGGCGGCGTGATCCAGGCCTTCGGCAATACCGGCATGCTGCTCTCGGCCAGCCCGCTGGCGCTGCTGGTGGACCATGCCGGCTGGCGCAGCGGCTACCTGGCCTGCGCCGCGCTGGCGGTGGGTGCCGCAGCCACCGTCGCGCTGGTGGTGCGCGAGGCGCGTGCCGCCCCGCAGGCCCGCCGCTCGCATGCTGGAGGATGCCCGCGATGTCATCGCCCTCGGCCTGTCGCGCGATATTCGCGGGCCGGTGGTGATCGCCTTCGCCTCCTTCGCCGCCGTGCTCGGCGTGCGCGGGCTGTGGGGCGGGCCGTGGCTGATGGAGGTGAAGGGCCTGGCCCGAGTGCCGGCGGGCCATGTGCTGCTGGCCTGCACCATGGCGCTGATCATCGGCCCGGCCGTCGCCGGCATGCTGGAACGGCGCTTCCAGCGCCATCGGCGCGCCTTGCTGGTGGCCGGGCATCTTGGCGCCGCCGCGGCGATCGTGCTGCTGGTCGCCGGCGGCGCGCTCGGCTGGGGCGTGGCGGCGGATGCGCTGCTGCTGTTCGCCTTCGGCCTGCTGGTCTCGACCCAGGTGATCTGCTTCGCGCTGGTGCGCGCCGCGGTGCCGCCCGAACGCGTCGGCCGGGCGCTGTCGGCGATGAACGTGTCGTTCTTCGGGGGTGCGGCGGTGTTGCAGGCGGCCTCCGGCGTGGCGGCGGCCTCGGGCGGGCTGGCGGCGGCGCTGCTGGTCTTCGCCGTCGCGCTCACGGTCTGCACCCTGGCCTTCCTGCGCCTGCCGGGGCCGCGGTGAGCGCCGGGACGCGTTGGCGCGCGCCGCCGGGGCGTCTAGCATGGCACAGGGAGACCGAACCGCATGATCCGCAGCATCCTGGTCGCACTCGACGACACCGAAGGCGCCGTCGCGGCGCGTGACCTTGCCTTCGCGCTGTCGCGCAGCACCGGCGCGGCGCTGACCGCCGCCACCGTGCTCGACTGGCCGCATGTGCGCGACGCCCATGAGGCGGTGCCGCCCGGTGCCGCCGCCTTCAAGGAACGGCGCGACGCCGTCCGCGCCCAGCGGCTGGAAGCCGAGGCCGACGCGGCCTTCGCCGCCTGCACCGCCGCGGCCGGGGAGACCCCTTTCACCAGGCTGCGCCTGACCGAGGCGCCGGAGCCCGCGCTGCTCGCCGCCGGCGCCACGCATGACCTGATCGTGATCGGCCGCGATTCGACGCTGGGGCTCGAGGTCAATGACGACGGCCTGGCGCCGGTGATCGAGGCGCTGCTGCGCGACGGCGCGCGCCCGCTGCTCGTCGTGCCGCCCGGCCCGGTGCCGGCCGCCGGCGGCGTGCTGGTCGGCTATGACGGGTCGGTGCCGGCGATGCGCGACGATGCAGCTGTTCGCGCTGCTGGGCCTCGGCGCCGGGCTGCCGGTGAAGGTGCTGTCGGTCGCCGCGACGCAGGCCGGAGGCGCAGCGCCTGGCCGAGGAAGGCGCCGCCTATCTGCGCAGCCACGGCCTGGCGGCCGAGGCCGTCGCCGTGGTCGGGCAGCGCATCCGCTGGACGCGCTGCTGGCCGAGGCGGCGGCGATGCCCGCGCGCATGCTGGTGATGGGCGCCTATGAGCATTCCGGCCTGCGCACGCCTGTTCCGCGGATCGAAGACCGAGAAGCTGCTGACCGCGTCGCCCTGCCCGGTCTTCGTCGCGCATTGAGGCAGCATCGGGTCGCCACGGAAACGTGATCGCAGGCTGGTATGTGTGCACGCAGCCCGGGCGGACTTGACGCACCGCACAACGCGCCCTCATGTCCGGGGCTCGCCAATGGATGTCGTCATGAATTCGACTGTTTGCCGGCGCTGTCGCGCTGCTCCTGGCCGCGGCCCTGCCCGCCGCCGCGCAGTTCGGTCCGCAGGGGCCGCCGGCCGTCGGCGTGATCACCGCCGAACGCCGCCCGATCACCGAGACGACCGAATTCGTCGGCCGGGTCGAGGCGACGGACCGCGTGAACATCCGCGCCCGCGTCATCGGCTTCCTGCAGGAGCGCCTGTTCCGCGAAGGCGGCGACGTCACCGAGGACGAGGTGCTGTTCCGCATCGAGCGCGCGCCCTTCGAGGCGCAGCTCGAACAGGCGCAGGCCAGCCTCGCCGGCGCGACGGCGACAGCTCGAGAATGCGCGCGTCGCGCTGACCCGCGCGCAGGACCTGCGGCGGACCGGCGCGGGCACGCAGGTCGCGCTCGACAACGCGCAGGCGGCCGAACGCACCGCCGCGGCCCAGGTGCTGTCGGCGCAGGCCGCGGTGCGCGTGGCGCAGATCAACCTCGGCTACACCGAGATCAAGGCGCCGATCGCCGGGCAGATCGGCCGCGCGCTGCTGTCGGTCGGGCAACGTCGTCGGCCCCGATGCCGGCAACGCTGGCGACCATCGTCAGCCAGGACCCGATGCGCGTGGCCTTCACGGTCAGCCAGCGCACCGCGCTCGACCTGCGCAACCGCTTCGAGGGCCGCGGCGGGCCCGATGCCGTGCGCGTGCGCATCCGCACCGCCGATGGCCGGATGTATGACCAGTTCGGCCGCGTCGACTTCGTCGACAACCAGATCGACCGCAACACCGACACCATCCTGATCCGCGCGCTGATCCCGAACCCGATCCGCCGCGCCACCGACAGCGACGACGCCGGTGACGCCGCGCTACCTGATCGACGGCCAGTTCGTCACCGTCTACCTCGAAGGCGCGGAGCCGGTGCTGACCATCACCCTGCCGCGCGCCGCCGTGCTGCAGGACCAGCAGGGCGCCTATCGTCTTCGTGGTCGGCGCGGAGAACAAGGCGGAGCGGCGCAACATCACGCCTCGGCCGCTCGACCGGGCGAGGTCGCGGTCATCGAGACCGGCCTGCAGGGCGGCGAGACGGTGATCGTCGAGGGCGTCGCAGCGCGTCCGCCCCGGCCAGCCGGTGAACCCCGCGCCCGGCCGCGCCGCCGCCGGCACGGCGCCCGCCAGCGCCCGGCGCGGGGCTGAGCCCATGATCTCCGCCAGTCTTCGTCGACCGGCCGCGCCTCGCGATCGTCATCGCCATCGTCATCGACGCTCGCCGGCGCGCTCGCGATGCTGCGCATCCCGGTCGCGCAGTTCCCGGACATCGTGCCGCCGCAGGTCTCGGTCACGACGCGCTATCCCGGCGCCTCGGCCGAGCGTCGTCGAAGCAGACCGTCGCGCAGCCGATCGAGAGCCAGGTCAACGGCGTCGACAAGCATGATCTACATGCGGTCGAACAGCGGCAATGACGGCTCCTACACGCTGACCGTCTCCTTCGAGCTCGGCACCAACCCGGACATCGACACCGTCAACGTCAACAACCGCGTGCAGGCGCGCCCTCGCGCAGCTGCCGCAGGAGGTGCAGCGCCAGGGCGTGACGGTGCGCAAGCAATCCTCGGCGCTGCTGCAGTTCATCGTCGCTGTACTCGCGAAAGCGGCGCGCACGACGCCGCTGTTCCTGTCGAACTACGCCACCATCAACATCGCTCGACGCGCTCGCGCGCGTGCCCGGCGTCGGCGCAGGCCATCCTGTTCGGCGCGCATGGACTACTCCATGCGCATCTGGTTCGAGACCGACCGGCTGACCAGCCTGGACCTGACGCCGGCGGACGTCGTCGCGGCGATCCAGGCGCAGAACGTGCAGGCGCCGGTCGGGCCGCATCGGCGCGCGGCCGATCAGCCGACGACCAGCAGTTCCAGCTCAACATCCAGACCACGCGGGCCGCCTGACCACGCCCGAGGAGTTCGGCAACATCGTCATCCGCGCCAATCCGGACGGCTCGGTGCTGCGGGTGCGCGACGTCGCGCGCGTCGAGCTCGGCGCCGCCAACATGGACACCGAAACGCCGCTTCAACGGCAGGCCGGCGGTCGGCATTCGGCATCTACCTCGCCGCCCGGCGCCAATGCGGTCGACGGCCGCCGAGAGCGTCGCGCCAGGCGATGGCGCGAGCTGCGCGACGCGCTTCCCCGACGGGCATCGAACTACGCGGTCATCTACGACACCATCGGACTTCGTGAACGACACGATCCACGAGGTGCATCAAGACGCTGATCGAGGCCTTCATCCTCGTCGTGCATCGTGGTCTTCCTGTTCCTCGGCAGCATGCGCGCGACGCTCATCCCGACTGATCGCCGTGCCGGTCAGCCTGATCGGCACCTTCGCCGTGCTGCTGCGCATCGGCTATTCGGCCAACACCGTCTCGCTGCTGGCCATGGTGCTGGCCATCGGCATCGTGGTCGACGACGCCATCGTCGTGGTCGAGAACGTCGAGCGCGTGATGGAGGAGGAACCCGACCTCACCGCCCGCCGAGGCGACCAAGAAGGCGATGGCGCAGATCACCGCGCCGATCATCGCCATCACGCTGGTGCTGCTGTCGGTCTTCGTGCCGATCGCCTTCATCCCCGGCATCTCGGGCGAGTTGTTCCGCCAGTTCGCGGTGACCGTCTCGGTCGGCGATGGTCATCTCGGCGATCAACGCGCTGACGCTGTCGCCGGCGCTGTGCGCGCGTGCTGCTGCAGCCGCATCACGGCCCGAAGCGCGGGCATCATGGGCCGCGTGCTGCGCGGCATCGACTGGGTGCGCGACGGCTATGCCGGCATCGTGCGCGCGGCTGGTGCGCGTCGCGGTCGTGTCGATCGTGCTGCTCGGCGCTGTTCATGGGCGGCATCGTCGGCGTCGGCAGCCGCACGCCGACCGGCTTCCTGCCGGAGGAGGACCAGGGCGCCTTCTTCGTCGAGGTGCAGCTTGCCCGAGGGCGCCTCGGTCGACCGCACGCGCGAGGTCGCCAAGCAGGTCGAGGACGATCCTGCAGCGCATCGCCGCATCGGTGCAGGGCACGTCATCGCCATCGTCGGCTTCTCGCTGCATCGACGGCGTGGCGCAGTCCAACACCGCCTTCCTGGTCGCGCGGCTGAAGCCCTTCGACGAGCGCACCGCGCGCGGCGATGTCGGCGTCAACGCGGCTGATCGCGCCGCGTGCTTCGGCGCCGGCCAGGCGGTGCCGGACGGCCAAGTCTTCGCCTTCAACCTGCCGCCGATCATCGGCCTGGGCACCGCGCGGCGGCTTCGAATACCAGCTTGCAGGACCTCGAGGGCCGGCCGGCCGGCGAGATGGCGGCGGCGATGCGCGGCCTGATCGTCGCGGCCAACCAGGACCCGCGCGCTGACGCGCGTCTTCTCCACCTTCGCGGCGACCAACCCGTCGGTGTTCCTCGACATCGACCGCGACAAGGCGCAGGTGCTCGGCTGTCGCTCACCGACATCTTCTCCGCCGCTGCAGGCGCGCTGGGCGGCTTCTATGTCAACGACTTCAACCTGTTCGGCCGCACCTGGCAGGTCAACCTGCAGGCCGAGGCCGCGACCGCGACGGCATTCGACGACATCTACCGCATCCATGTGCGCAACGCCGACGGCGAGATGATGCCGCTGCGCGCCGTCGCCGAGGTGCGCATCGAGCTCGGGCCGCAGATCCATCATCCGCTACAACAACTGCCGCGCCGTGACGATCAACGGCGCGCCGCGCGCCGGGCGTCTCCTCGGGCGAGGCGCTCGCGGCGATGGAACGCGTCGCGCGCGACGACGCTGCCGCGCGGCTACGGCTTCGAATGGACCGGCACGGCGTTCCAGGAAAAGGCGGCCGCGGGGCAGACCGGCACCATCCTCGCGCTCGCGGTGCTGTTCGCCTACCTGTTCCTGGTCGCGCTGTACGAGAGCTGGACCATCCCGGTGCCGGTGCTGCTGTCGGTCTCGGTCGGCGTGCTCGGCGCCTTCGGCGGCGATCGTGCTCGGCGGGGCTGCCGCTCGACCTCTATGCCCAGATCGGCATCGTCGTGCTGATCGCGCTCGCCGCGAAGAACGGCATCCTGATCGTCGAATTCGCCAAGGAGGAGCGCGAGGCAGGGCATGTCCGATCCGCGAGGCGGCGATCGATGGGCGCGCGGCTGCGCTTCCGCGCGGTGATGATGACCTCGCTTCGCCTTCATCCTCGGGCCTGGTGCCGCTGGTCACGCGCCACGGGCGCGGCCGAGCTCAGTCCGCCGCGCCGTCGGCACGCCGGTGTTCGGCGGCATGATCGGCGGCGTCGCTCGATCGGCATCTTCATGATCCCGATGCTCTACGTCGTGTTCCAGTCCATGCGGGAGCGGCCGAGCGCAATGGCCACGCCGAGCACGGCGGCCCGCTTCGCGCGCCGCGCCGAACCGCCGTCCGCGCGCGTGCGGGCGAAGGCAGGGCTGACGGCCGCGCCGCGTCTGAGGGCGCGCAAAACTCGCCCCCCTTCCCATTCCGGCCCCGCATCGCAGATGATGGGCAGGAACCAAGGGAGACCCCGCGCATGGCGAAGTTCGGCCTGAGCCAATCCATCCGTCGCGTCGAGGATCCGCGCCTGCTCAAGGGCGGCGGCCGCTACACCGATGACGTCGCCGTGGCGGGCCAGGCGCAGGGCTATGTCCTGCGCAGCCCGCACGCCCATGCGAAGATCGTCTCGATCGACACCGCCGCCGCCGCAGGCGATGCCCGGGCGTGCTCGGCGTCTGGACCGGGGCGGACCTGGCGGCGGCCGGCATCGGGCACCTGCCCTGCCTCGCGCCGGTGAAGTCGGTCGATGGCACGCCCGACCTCGGACACGCCGCATCCGCGTGCTGGCCGAAGGCGTCGTCCGCTATGTCGGCGACCCGGTCGCCTTCATCGCCGCCGAGACCATCACCCAGGCCCGCGACGCCGCCGAGGCGATCGAGGTGGAGTACGACGTCCTGCCCGCCGCGACCGACCTCGCCACCGCGACCGATGCCGGGCCAGCCGCAGGTCTGGGCCAGCGCGCCGAACAACACCTGCTTCGACTGGCATGTCGGCGACGCCGCGAAGGTGGATGCGCTGATCAAGGGTGCCGCGCATGTCGCCCGGCTGCGCGTGGTGAACAACCGCGTCGTCGTCGCCTCGATGGAAGCGCGCGCCTCGCTCGCCGAATACGACGCCGCGCGCAACCACTGGACGCTGACGACCAACACCCAGGGCTCCTGGCTGGTCCGCAACGTGCTGGCCAAGAACATCTTCAAGGTCTCGACCGACAATTTCCGCGTCGTCACCCCCGATGTCGGCGGCGGCTTCGGGATGAAGATCTTCATCTACCCCGAGCATGTGCTGACCTGCTTCGCGGCGCGCGAGCTCGGCCGCGCGGTGAAGTGGGCGTCGGAACGCACCGAGGCCTTCCTGTCCGACACCCATGGCCGCGACAACATCACCATCGGTGAACTGGCGCTCGACAAGGACGGCAAGTTCCTCGCGCTGCGCACCAGGAACTGGGCGGGGATGGGCGCGTATCTGAGCACCTTCGCGCCCTTCATCCCGACCGGGGCGGGCACCAAGGTGCTGGCCTCGGTCTATGGCTTCGAGGCGATCCACGCGCAGGTCATCGGCGTGATGACCAACACCGTGCCGGTCGATGCCTATCGCGGCGCCGGGCGGCCGGAGAGCAACTACCTGGTCGAGCGCCTGATCGACACCGCGGCGCGCGAGATCGGCATCGACCGCATCGAGATCCGCCGGCGCAACATGGTGCCGTCCTCGGCCATGCCCTACATCTCGGCGATGGGCCAGCGCTACGATTCCGGCGAATTCGCCATGCTGATGGACGCCGCGCTGACCAAGATCGACTGGGCCGGCTTCCCGGCGCGCCGCGCGGAGGCCGCGAAGCGCGGCAAGAAGCGCGGCATCGGCCTCGCCTACTACCTGGAGGCGACCGGCGGCGCGCCGACCGAGAACGCCGCGGTGAAGTTCGCCGATGACGGCTTCGTCGATGTCTATGTCGGCACGCAATCCACCGGCCAGGGCCACGAGACCGCCTATGCGATGATGACGAGCTTCGAACTCGGCATCCCGATCGAGAAGATCCGCGTCCAGCAGGGCGATTCCGACACGCTGCCCGATGGCGGCGGCACCGGCGGCGCGCGCAGCCTGTATTCCGAAGGCCAGGCGATCCTGGTGACCACCGCGACGGTGGTCGAGAAGGGCAAGAAGGCGGCCTCCGAGCATCTCGAAGCCTCGGTCGCCGACATCGAGTTCGCCCCGCGCGAGGGCGGCTTCACCGTGGTCGGCACCGACCGCACCATCGGCATCCTCGACCTCGCCGCCGCGCAGCGGAAGAAGGTCGCGGCCGGCATCGAGGCGACCATCCTCGACGCGCAGGAGACCGCCGAGATCAAGTCCCACACCTTCCCCAATGGCTGCCACGTCGCCGAGGTGGAGGTCGATCCCGAGACCGGCATCGTCGCCATCCCGCGCTACATCGTGGTGGACGATGTCGGCCACGCGCTGAACCCGCTGATCGTGCGCGGCCAGGTGCATGGCGGCGTGACGCAGGGCATCGGCCAGGCGCTGCTGGAGCGCACCGCCTATGACGGCGAGAGCGGCCAGCTGATCTCGGCGTCCTTCATGGACTACGCGCTGCCGCGCGCCGACGACCTGCCGGACATCGACGTGGACCTGATCGAGGTGCCCTGCGAGACCAACCCGCTGGGCGTGAAGGGCGCGGGCGAGGCCGGCGCGGTCGGCTCGCCGCCGGCGGTGATGAACGCGCTGGTGGATGCGCTGGCGGATGCGGGCGTCGCCACCATCGACATGCCGGCGACGCCCGAGACGGTGTGGAAGGCGCTGGCGAAGGCCGCGGCCTGAAGGCGGAGCGGCGCCTCGACCCCGGCAGGCCTCTGGGCCACGCCGGCGGTGCAGGCGCATCGCATGCCCGGCTGACCAGCACAAAAAGGGCGGACCCTGCCGGGCCCGCCCTTTTCGTGTCGACGCGGCGCCGCCTATTGCTGAAGCGGCAGCGTCACGTTCGTCACCTCGCACAGGTTCACGCCGCGGCGCTCCTGCGACTGGCCGTTCTGGTAGACGAAGCGCATGTCGTACATGCAGTCGCCTTCCGGCAGGCGAAGCGCGAAGACCGCGCCCGGCGCGACGGTGTCGGCACCAAGCCGGTCCGGACCCCAGTTCTGGTCGGTGGTCGAGCGAGGCATAGACCTCCATCACCACCTGCTGGCCCTGGTTCACCAGGTTGAAGGACGGGTTGCCGCGCGGGCCCTGCGTCTGGCCCTGGCGGGGCTGCTGCGGCTGCGGCTGCTCGCTGCTGGCCGCCCTGCTGCGGCCGGCCGTCGAAGACGACTTCCGTCAGGTTGCACAGGTTGATGTTGCGCCGTTCCTCGGATGGGCCGCCCTGGCGGTCATAGACGACGCGCACGTCGTAGATGCATTCGCCCTGCGGCAGGCGGATGACGAAGTTGCGCCCCGCCTGGCACGATGTTCTGGCCCAGCCGGTCCTGGCCCCAGTTGCTGTCCGAGGACGGCGAGGCATAGGCCTCGTAGATCACCCGGCTGCTGCGGTTCACCAGGTTGAAGGACGGGTCGCCGGTCTGTGCCTGCGCCACGGGGATCAGGCCCCCCATGGCGAGAACGGCGGCGGTGGCGATGGCCAGGCGTCTGAACAGCATGCGGGCTCTCCTTCCCGAGGGTCCGGGCATGACGCCCGTTCATTCCGACGCCACGCTAGCCGAGCGCGATGGCAGCGCCAACCGCGCCGCATCACACCATGCGAAGCTTTTCAGGCGTAGCGTGCCAGCGCCTGCTCCAGCGAGGCCAGTGCATTGCCGAGTGCGGCGGACATCGCCGCGGCCGCCTGCTCGGCGGTCGGCGCGGCGGTGCCGGCGGGGAGCGCGCGGTGCCGTCCGTCACCAGCTGCCCGACCAGGCGGCTGCCGTTGCGCTCATCCACCAGCAGCAGCGTCAGTTCCGCCCGCGCGACGCCCTGGCCCTGGTTGGCGGCGAGGGCGGTGATCTCGCCCTCCATGACGAAATCCGGCGTCACCCGGCTGCCGGGTGCAAGCACCGCGGCGAACAGGCGCGAATCGATCAGCCAGCGGCGCAGCGACTGCTCCGCCGCCTCGGCCGGCGGGGCCGCCCATTCGGCATAGAAATCGAGGCTCTCCGTGCCATCCGGGCGGATGACGCGCAGATTGCGTGTCTCCATGCCGGCCCCCGCGCGCAGCGTGCGCAACAGCAGCGTCCGCCGCCCGCGCCCGCTGCGTGGCGCGCCGCTCCGTCGCGGTTCGAGCGGGAAGCGTTGCGTCTCGACATAGGGGCGGTCCGGCAGCACCGAACACGCGGCGAGACCGAGCGGCGCAAGGAGAAGGCTTCGGCGATGGGTCATTCAGCGTCGATCCCGGGCGGGGCGGTGGCGGCGGCTGGCCGAACAGGGATTGCGAGGGGCTGCGGCGCAGCGCCTCGGCGGTGTCGCGCAGGCTCGCGGCGGTGGCGCGCAGGTCGCGCAGCAGCGGGCCGAGGTCGGCCTGCGCGTCGCTCGTGGTCCCGCGCACGCTGCGCAGCGCCAGTTCCAGCGTCTGGATCACCGCCGGCAGCCTGCGCGATGGAGGTCCGCAGGTCGGCCGCCGCCTGGCTGATGTTGGTCACCGCGCCGGCGACCGCCGGGCCCTCCAGCAGGGTCTCCGCGCTTTGCGCGGCGCCGCCGATGCGATTCACGGCGATGCGCACGTCGCGCACCGTGGCGGCGAGTTCGGCGCCCTCGATCGCCTCGCGCAGCGCGGTCATGGTCGTCGCCGCCTCCCGCAGCGTGAGCGCGAGGTCGCCCTGGCCGCCGACCTGGTTGCGCAGGTCCTGGATCAACCCGGTGGCGGAGGTGAACAGCGCGTCGAGGTCGATGTCCGACAGCCGCGTCATCAGCCGCTCGGCCGCCGTCGTCACCTGGTTGATGGTGGACGGGATGGACGGGATGTAGGGGTAGCGCGGCTGCCAGGGCACCTCGAGGATCGGGAAGCGCTCGGGATCGACGAAATCGGCCTCGAGATAGGAGACGCCGGTGACGCCGGTGCTTGCCATCCGCACGCGCAACCCGGCCCGCACCGCATCGGCGACCGGCGTGTTGCCATAGCGGGACGGATCAAGCGCGAAGCGGATCAGCACCAGCCGGTTCGCCGTATCGTCCACGCCGCCTTCGGATGGGCCATAGACCACCGAGGTGAGGCCGAGTTCGGTCACCCGCCCGACCGCGACGCCGCGGAAGCGCACCGGCGCGCCGACCTCGAGCCCGGCCACGGATTCGCGGACATAGGTCTCGAACATCATCTGCCGGGTGCCGAAGCCGCCGGAGGTGAGGAACAGGATGAAGCCGATCGCCAGCGCGATTCCGGCCACCACCAGCATGCCGACGCGCAGGTAGAGCTGGCGGCCTGAGCGGGCCATGCTACGCGGCCTCCCGCCGGAAGAAGGCGCGCACGGTGGGATGCGTGCTCTCCGCCTTCAGTTGCCGCGGGTCGCCTTCGGCGATCATGCCCTGCGCATCCTTGTCCAGCATGATGCAGCGGTCTCCGATGGCGAGGATCGACTGCAATTCGTGCGTCACCACCACGAAGGTGGCGCCGGTGTCGCGCGCGATGTCCTTGATCAGCTTGTCCAGCCCGGCCGAGGTGATCGGGTCGAGCCCCGCCCCCGGCTCATCGAGGAACAGCAGGGGCGGGTCGAGCGCCATGGCGCGCGCGATGCCCGCGCGCTTGGCCATGCCGCCCGAGATCTCGGCCGGCAGCCGGCCCGCGGCATCGCCGAGGCCCACCAGTCCGAGCTTGGACAATGCCACAGCCTCGCGCGCGCGACGGGGCAGGTCGGTGTGCTCCTCAAGCGGCAGTTCCACATTCTCGGCCAGCGTCATGCTCCCGAACAGGGCGCCGGACTGCCACATGACGCCGATGCGGCGCAACAGCGCACGGCGCTCGCGGTCATCCTCCTCCGCCAGTTCCTCGCCGAGCAGCCAGGCGCGGCCGGCCGCCAGGGGCACCAGCCCGATCAAGGCCTTGAGCAGGGTGGACTTGCCGCAGCCCGATCCGCCCAGGATCACGAAAATCTCACCGCGGCGCACCTCGAAACCGACATCCTTGAAGACGGTCTTGCTGCCGAAGCGCACCGAAAGCCCCTCGGCGCGGATGACGGGCTCATCGGTCATGGTCAGATACCCAGCCGGAAGAACAGCACGGCGAAGATGCCATCCATGATGACGATGGCGACGATGCCGCCCACCACCGCGGCGGTCGCCGCGTCGCCCACCGCGCGCGGCCCCCGCCCGGCCGACAACCCGGCGCGGCAGCCGATGCCGGCGATCACCAGCCCGAAGCAGGCCGCCTTGAACAGCCCGCCGGCCAGGTCCTGCAGCGACAGCCACTGCTGCAACTGGGACTGCACCGAGGCCCAAGGGTAGCCGAGCGTGCCCATGATCAGCGTCATGCCGGCGAGGCCGGCGACGTTCATCAGCATGGCCAGCACCGGCATCGCCAGCGTCGCCGCGACCAGCCGCGGCAGCACCAGCATGGCGGTGGCGTCCACCCCCATGATCTTCAGCGCGTCCACCTCCTCATTCACCGTCATGGTGCCGAGTTCGGCGGCGAAGGCCGAGCCGGTGCGCCCGGCCAGGACGACGCCTGCCAGGAGCGGCCCCAGCTCGCGCAGCAGGGAGATGCCGACCAGGTTGGGGACGAAGACCTCCGCGCCGAAGCGGCGCAGCGGGATGGAGGATTGGTAGGCCAGGATGACGCCGATCAGGAAGCCGAGCAGCAGCGTCAGCGGAAAGGCGCGGGTGCCGACCTCGTCGAGGTGGCGCAACACGTCGGACCAGCGCAGCAGGCGCGGGCGGGTGATCACGCGCAGGATGGTGACCAGCGCCTCCCCCATGAAGGCGATGCCGGCGATGCCGTCATGCACCCGGCTCACGGTCGCGCGGCCGATGGCGGTGATCGGATGCCAGGGCGGCGGCGGGCCGGGCGGCGGCACGCTCGAGAGCGCCTTGCGGGTGCGTTCCAGCACGGCGGCCGCCTGCTCCGGCGCGCCGCGGAACTCGGCCTCCGGGGCGGCGGTCAGGAGCATGACGGCACCGGCGGAATTGATCGCTTCAAGCCCGCTGAGCTCAAGCGTCGCGAAGGCTTCGCCCTCGGCCGCCTTCATCGCCTGGGGCCAGAGCCGCGCCGCCGCCGCGGTATCGATGCGACCGCTGGCGCGCAGCACGCGGCTGCCGCCTTCCGTGAGCGCCTCGATCTGCGCCGTCGCCTCGTCGGGGCTTGCGTCCATCAGGTCGATTGGACCGATACCGCACCGCACTGCAAGCCCCCAGGATGGCACTTCGCCGCTGGAGGCCCGCGAGCATGCGGCTGGACCGGCGCATTGCGGCCACCCGCGAGTGTCCTGCCCGCGACGTTCGTTGGATTTTGAGCGAACGGAGCGGAGATGCAGGCCACTGAAAACAAAGGCCGGTGGCCTGAGAACGACGTCCGCAGGACTTCGGGATCAGGACACCTGATCGGGTCAGGATGCTCGCGAGAACAACTGACTGGGGACCTTTCCGTGGGCCAAGGCGAACCGAAGCGGCTCCAGGCGGGCGGCGGCCACGGGGCCGTTCAGCCCGCGCCCAGCGTGTGGATCAGCACGGCGGCGGCCACCGAGACGTTCAGGCTTTCGACCGGACCGGACCGCGGCAGCGTCACGCGCATGGCGCAGGCACCCAGCGTGGCGGTCGTCAGCCCCGCCTCCTCATTGCCGAGCACCAGGGCGATGGCCGTGTCACGCGGGATGGCCTGCGGCGGCACCCCGCCATGCGGCACCGCCGCGACGGTGAGGATGCGCGGTGCCAGGCCGCGCAGCGCCAGGGGCAGGTCCGCGGTGCCGAACACTTCCAGCGCCTCCAGCCCGCCTTCGGAGGTGCGGAAGGCGGCATCCGACAGCCCCGCCTGGCGTGGGTCGCCCGACAGCAGCAGGGCGCGGCAGCCGAAAAAGGCCGCCGAGCGCGCGATGGCGCCGAGATTGTGCGGATTGCCGATGCCGTCGAGCACCGGCGTCACGCGGGAGGCGGTGATGGCCGCCGGCGGTTGGCGCGCGTCGAGCGCCAGCACCGGCCGTGGCAACGCCAGCGCCACCAGCCCGCCATGGTGCTGCGTGCCGGCGACGCGGGCGAGGTCGGCCGCCACCACCTCCCGATAGGGGCGCCGGTGTCGCGCCAGGACAGCGCAATGCGGCCCTGCCTCCCGCCGGCGCTCCGGCGTGTGGAACAGCCGCATGACATCCTGCGGGCGGCGCGCGAACAGGGCGGCGACGGCGGCTGGCCCGCAATGCCGGTCGAGATCGGGCTGTGCCATCACGAAGCGGCGAGGGCGATCAGCCGCTGATGCAGCGCGTCGGGGATCTCGACGCCGTCGGCGGCGGCGCGGGCGGCCAGCGCATCGCGCCGGCTGCCGGGCAGGCGCACGCCGTCCTCGGCGGTCATGGCGGCGACGAAGGTCTCGATGCGGGCGGCGAAGGCATCGGTGCCGGCCAGCGCGCCGGGGTCCACCACCAGCAGCGCCTGGCCCAGGCGCGGCTGGTTGCCGGCATCCTCGAAGAAGCTGTCGGCCTCGAAGCCGAAGGCCGCGCCGGTCAGCGCGCAGCACAGCAGTTCCACCACCATCGCCAGCAGCGCGCCCTTGGCCCCGCCCATCGCGAGCATCGCGCCGGACAGCGCGGCCTTCGCGTCCGTGGTCGGGCGGCCCAGCGCATCGACCGCCCATCCTTCCGGGATCGGGCGGCCTTCCTTGGCGGCGACCATGATCTTGCCGCGCGCGACCTCGGACAACGCCATGTCGATGACCAGCGGCGGCCCGTCGCGGCGCGGGAAGGCGGCGGCGATCGGGTTGGTGCCCATCAGCGGGCGTGCGCCACCGGGCACCGGCATCGCCGCCGGTGAATTGGTGAAGGCCAGCGCCACCAGCCCCTGAGCGGCGAGCCGCGCCACCGGCAGGCCCATCGCGCCGGAATGGTGTGAATTCGTCACGCCGGCGAAGGCGACCCCGTGCGCGCGGGCGCGCCAGGCGGCCTCGGATTCCGCCAGGGCCAGCGCCGGATAGGCGAGGCCGTGGCCGGCATCCACCAGCACCGCGCCGCCGCGTTCATTGACGATGCGTGGCGTCGCGGCGCCATCGGCACGGCCGTTCTTCAGGAAGGCGGCATATTGCGCCACGCGGGACAGGCCATGCCCGGCCTGGCCGGCGGCTTCCGCCGCGGCCAGGGCGCGCGCGGTCGCCGCCGCCATCTCGGGCCGCGCGCCGGCGGCCGCCAGGGCGGAGCGCGCCAGCGCCTCCGCATCGTTCAAGGAAATCCGCATCAGTCCGCGCGCAACCCCGCTTCCTGGATCAACCGCGCCCAGCGCGCGGTCTCCGCCTCGACGAAGGCATTGGACCGTGTACGGTCCCACGCCTCGACCGTGAAGCCACCCTCGCGCGCGCGGCGTGACACCTCGGGGTCGCGGATGGCGGCGAGCGTGTCCGTCTCGATCTTCGCGAGGATCGGCGCGGGCACCGCCGGCCGGCACCATCATCGCCGTCCAGTTCGTCATCTCGAGCCCCGGCTGGCCGAGCTTCCTTGACCGTCGGCACATCGGGCAGCAGCGCGTGGCGTTCGGCCGAGGTGATGGCGAGCGGGCGCAACCGGCCCGCCTGCACCTGGGCGATGCATTCGGGCAGGTTGGCGACGACGAAGTCGATGTTGCCGGCGACCAGGTCGGTGATGACCGGCGCGCCGCCGCGATAGGGAACATGCTGCAGGTTGTCGCCCGCCCGCGCCGCGATGCGCAGCAATTCGAGGCCCAGATGCGGCGGCGACCCGTTGCCGGACGAGCCGGCGTTCATCCGTTCCGTGCGCGCCCGCGTGATCAGGTCGGCCAGGGTGCGCGACGGGTTCTTCTCCGCATTCACCACCACCACCAGCGGCAGCGAGCCGAGCACGGAGACCGTCGTCAGGTCCTGGCGGAAATTGAACGGCGCATTCGGGAACAGCGTGGCGTTCACCGTATGCGTCATGGTGATGGCGAGCAGCGTGTAGCCGTCCGGCGCGCTTTTCGCCGCCGCATCGGCGCCGATCAGCGCGTTGCCGCCGGCGCGGTTCTCGATGATGACCGGCCTGTTCCAGATCTCGGACAGCTTCTGCCCGACCAGCCGCGCCATGATGTCGGTGAGGCCGCCAGGCGGGAAGGGCACGATGTAGCGCACCGGACGATCGGGGAAGGCGCCCTGCGCATGCGCGGCCGCCGGCAGGATCGCGGCAGCCGGCAGCGCGGCAAGCAGAGAACGGCGGTTCATCCTGAACATGTTTCTCTCCTGGTCTTGTCGTTGGCGTGACGGTAGCCCAGCGCGGCGCCGCGCCCTATAGGGTCGGCTGTCGGAAAACAGCGATGGAGCGAACCGTGAGCGCAGTGGACCGGATCCGCGACTGGCAGGATGAACTCACCGCCTGGCGGCGCGACTTCCACGCCCATCCCGAACTCGGCTTCGAGGAAGTGCGCACCAGCGCGCTGGTCGCCGAGCGCCTCGCCGCCTGGGGCATCGAGGTGCATCGCGGCATCGGGCAGACCGGCGTGGTCGGCGTGCTCCGCCACGGCAATGGCCAGGGCCGCATCGGGCTGCGCGCCGACATGGACGCGCTGCCGATGCCCGAGGCGAACGACTTCGCGCATCGTTCGCACCATCGAGGGCAAGATGCATGGCTGCGGCCATGACGGGCACACCACCATCCTGCTCGGCCGCCGCGCGCTACCTGGCCGAGACGCGGAATTTCGACGGCACCGTGCACTTCATCTTCCAGCCCGCCGAGGAAGGCCGTGGCGGCGCGCAGGCGATGCTGCGCCGACGGCCTGTTCGAACGCTTCCCCTGCGATGCGGTGTTCGGGCTGCACAACCGCCCCGGCCTGCCGGTCGGGCAATTCGCCATCCGCCCCGGGCCCGTGATGGCCGGCGCGGTGTTCTTCGACATCCTCGTGCAGGGCCGCGGCGGGCATGGCGCGCGGCCGGAATCGACGGTCGATCCGGTGATCGTCGGCGCGCAGATCGTCTCGGCGCTTGCAGACCATCGTGTCGCGCAATGTCGGCGCGCTGGATTCGGCGGTGATCAGCGTGACCGGCTTCACGGCCGGCGACGCCTACAACGTCATCCCCGACCGCGTGGCGATGAAGGGCACGGTGCGCGCCTTCAAGGTCGAGACGATGCGCCTGGTCGAGGAGCGCATGCGCGCGCATCGCGCAATCGGATCGCCGCGGGTTTCGGCGCGACCGCCGAGGTGCGGTTCCGCGAGATCGCCGCGCCCACCATCAACACGCCGGAGGAAGCGGCCGCGATGGGCGATGCCGCCGCCGCGCTGGTCGGCGAGGCGCATGTCGAGCGCAACCGCAGCCCGGTGATGGGCAGCGAGGATTTCGCCTACATGCTGCTGGAGAAGCCCGGCGCCTACATCCATGTCGGCAACGGCACCGGCGATGCGGGCGGCTGCGAGGTGCACAACCCGCATTACGACTTCAACGATGCGGCAATCCCCTACGGCGGCGGCATGCTGGCGACGTTGGTCGAGCAGAAGCTGGCGCGGGTGGGCTAAAGCAGATCCCGATCAGGTGGAATCACCTGATCGGGTCAAGATGCTCGCGAAAACAACGGGCTAGGGACGTTTCCGTGAGCCAAGGCGAACGGAAACGGCTCCAGGAAGGCCGCAGGGGCGCCGCCGCCTCCGGGCCACCCGCCAAAGGGCAGTGGTCTTGGGAATGCCGCCCGTTCACGCTGGGCGTTGCCGCCACCATGGGTGCGCGGATGATCGCGTTGCCAGCCGCCCGGTGACGGTTTCCGAAGGCCCTTGGGCCTTTGTCGGGGTGAGGTCCGGAGAGGGGCGTTGCCCCCCTCCGGCGCGCCTCACGCGCTCTCGTACAACCGCGTCAGGCTGTATTCCCGGTGCCCGAGGATTTCCGCCGCCGTGAACTGCCCGTCCGCGGTGCGGATGATGCAGTCGAGCAGCGCCTCGCCCGCCTCGTCCATGTTCATCTGCTTCTGCAGCAGCCCGGTCACGTCCACGTCGACGTGCTCGGACATGGTCCGCATGGTGCGCGGGTTCGCCGTCAGCTTGATCACCGGCAGGATCGGGTTGCCGATGACGTTGCCCTGGCCGGTCGGGAAGGTGTGCACCGCGAAGCCGGAGGCCGCGCAGAGCGTCACCATCTCGGCGGCCGCCGAGGACGAATCCATGAACCACAGGCCCGGAATGCGTCGGCATCTCGGCCTTGTCGAGCACGCCATCGACCGTGCACTTCTTGCCGATCTTCTGGATGTTGCCGAGCGCCTTTTCCTCGATGGTGGTCAGGCCACCCTCGATGTTGCCCTTGGTGGGCTGGCTGTCGGACAGGTCCGAGGTCTTGTTCGCCTCGACGATCGCCTGGTAGCGGTCGAACATCTTCATGAAGTCGGCGCGGATCTCGGGCGTCTTGCAACGCGCCGCGACCAGGTGCTCGCCGCCGGTCAGTTCCGTCGTCTCACCGAAGACCAGCGTGTTGCCGTTCTCCCACAGCTTGTCGAAGCTGTCGCCGACGGTCGGGCAGGAGGCGAGGCCCGAGGTCGTGTCGGATTCACCGCACTTCGTCGACACCCACAGGTCGACCATCGGCGCGCGCGTCTTCTTCAGCGCGGTGGCGTACTTCACCATCCGATAGGCGGCGCGGGAGGCGGCGGCGATGGTGTTGATGTCGCCATTCTGCTCGATGGCGAAATACTCGACCGGCTTGCCGGTGGCGGCGATGCCCTCGGCGACCTTCGACGCCCAGCCGAGCTCGATGCCGATGACCACGACGGCCGCCACATTCGGGTTGCAGCCGGTGCCGATGATGGTGCGGAAATGCAGGTCGAGGTCGGCGCCGAACTGCAGCCGCCCATAGGCATGCGGGATCGCCAGCGTGCCCTGGATGTTGCGCGCGACACCCTCGGCCGCGGCGTTGGAGATGTCGTCCACCGGCAGGATCAGCACATGGTTGCGCACGCCCATGCGGCCATTGTCGCGGCGCCAGCCTTCGAAGGTGGCGTTCTTGAGATTGATGCCCATGGCGCTTACCACCGCTTCGTCTTGACGTTGTGGACGTGCAGATGTTCGCCGGCGCCGATGTCGGCCACCGCCTTGCCGATATCCACGCCGTACTTGATGATGGTGTCGCCCTTGGCGATCGCCTTGATAGCCACCTTGTGGCCGATCGGGATATCGGACTTGGCCGGAAACTCGATCATCCGGTCCTGGTCCATGATCCAGCCATTCAGCGTCTGGCCGGACTTGATCCCCTCGACGACCACGACGCCGGCGGAATCGCCTTCGTCATGGACGCAGAAATGCACGGTCATGGCGTGCCCTCCCCTTGGTAATCCGGCGCGACGCTAGGGCGGCGACGGAGGGCGGTCAACGCAGCGGCCCGCGGGCGGCGTTCGATCGCGGACCGCAATGGCGGGAAGGCCAATTTCCGAGGCTGCCGGCTCATTCAACCGGGCGTTCGTCTGCGATGACCTTGCCATCATTCGGCAGGCCGCCGGGCGGGACGACCTCCACCCGCCCGCGCAGCCGCGTCACCGCCTGCAACGACGCTGCCAGGGAATCGGCCAGACCTCCGATGCCGATGCCGATGCCTCGGCGCGCAGCGTCATCACATCCTGTTCACCGTCCCGCGTCACCACCAGGCGCAGGCGGCTGACCGCCGGATGGCGCTGCGCGATCTCCGCCACCTGTTCCGGCCGCACGAACATCCCCTTCACCTTCGCCGTCTGGTCGGCCCGGCCGCGCCAGCCGACGATCCGCGTATTGGTCCGCCCGCAGGGTGACGGGCCCGGCAGCACGGCCGAAAGGTCGCCCAGCGCCAGCCGCAGGACGGGATGCGCTTCGTCCAGCACGGTGACCACAACCTCCCCGATCTCGCCATCCGGCACCGGGTCGCCGGTGCCGGGGCGGACGATCTCGACGATCACCTGTTCCGCCACCACCAGCCCGTCCCGCGCGGGGGTTTCGTAGGCGACGCAGCCGAGATCGGCGGTGCCATACATCTGGCAGGCATCGATGCCGCGTGCCCTGATCTCGGCCTGGAGGGAAGGCGGGAAGGCCGCGCCGGACACCAGCGCGCGCCGGATGCAGCCGGCATCGCGCCCGCTGCCCTCGGCCGCATCCAGCAGGATCTTCAGGAAATCCGGGGTGCCGGCGTATCCGGCGGGGCGATAGGCCTCGATCAGGTCGAGTTGCGCCTCGGTATTGCCAGGCCCGGCCGGGATCACGGCGCAGCCGATCGCCTGCAATGCATGATCCATCATCCAGCCGCCCGGCGTCAGGTGATAGGCGAAGGTGTTCAGCGCCACATCCCCCGGGCGGAAGCCGGCGGCGAAGAACGCGCTGGCGAGGTGCCACGGGTCGGGCGCGCGGGCCTCCCCCTCGAAGATCGGGCCGGGGGACATGAACAGCCGCGCGAAGCTGCCCGGCGCGGCGGCGACCAGCCCGCCGAAGGGCGGCGCGGCCTTCTGCGCGGCCGGCAGGGCCGATTTGCGCAGCACGGGGATGCGCGCCAGGGTGGCCCGGCTGGTCACCGAGGCCGGGTCGATGCCCGCGAGCCGTGCCGCCTGGGCGGGCGCCCGGGCCGCGGCGGCGACGATGGCCGGCAGCCTGGCGGCGAGCTCCGCGTCCCGCGCATCGGCACTGCGCGCCTCACGCGCGTCAAAATAATCTCCCATGGCATTCCTTCCTGGCAGGCTCTTCTCCGGGTGCTGCCTTCGTGGCACATCCTCCGCCTGACGAGCCTGGAGGGAAAGATGGCCGGCGTGTTCTGGTACGATGGCACATGGACCACCGAGGAGCCGAAGATTGTCGGCCCGATGGACCACGCCTTCTGGTTGGGTTCGGTGATCTTCGACGGTGCGCGGGCCATCAAGGGCTGGGCGCCCGACCTTGACCGCCATTGCGCCCGCGCCGTCGCCTCGGCCCGGGCGATGCTGATGAAGCCGACCAAGACGGCCGATGAGATCGAGGCGCTGTGCCGCGAGGGCATCCGCCGCATGGGGCCGGATGCCGAACTCTACGTCCGGCCGATGTTCTTCATCCGCAAGGGCCTGGGCGCCGCCCGCCCGGACCCGGACAGCACGGATTTCATCCTGTCCATCTATGACAGCCCGATCCCGCAATGGGCCGGCTTCTCGGCCGTGATGGCGCCGTTCCGCCGCCCGACACCGGAAATGGCGCCGACCGACGCCAAGGCCGCCTGCCTCTATCCGAACGGCGCGCGCGCTTCCGCCTTCGCCGCCACGCAGGGTGCCGACAACGCGGTGATGTGCGACGCGATGGGCCATGTGGCGGAGTTCGCCTCGGCCAATCTGTGGTTCGCCAAGGACGGCCAGCGTCATCACCCCGGCGGTGAACCACACCTTCCTCAACGGCATCACCCGCCAGCGCATCATCGCGCTGTTCAAGGATGCCGGCGTGTCCGTCGAGCAGCGCACCGTGAAGCCCGCCGAACTGGAAACGGCCGACGAGATCTTCTCGACCGGCAACTACGCCAAGGTGCAGCCCTGCACGCGCTACCACGGCCGCGACATGCAGATCGGCCGCTTCGCGACCCAGGCGCGTGAGATGTACTGGCGCTGGATGGAGAGCGGCCCCGAAGGTCGTCTGACCGCCGGGGCGCCTGCCCAGGATTTCCGCACCGCCTGCCACCGCCGCGTTCAACCGAGCGCGGCGGCGGTTGTTTTGCGCCCACGCAATGGATTGCCACGCCGCAATCCCGGGTGTCTGCTTCCTCCTCCTGACGTGATTGATCCATGCCGTCGCATCAGGCGGCGCGGCGATCACGCGGGACCGGAGGGCCACACCCATGGCTGCCCCACGCAGGATCCGCCTCGGCGTCTCGATGATCGGCATGGGCTACCACCTCGCGGCGTGGCGGCATCCGGAATCCTCGGCCGGCGGCAACATGGAACTGCAGCACGCCGTGCGCGTGACGCAGACCGCCGAGCGCGGGCTGCTCGACATGGCCTTCCTCGCCGATGGCGTCGGCATCCGCTTCAACGACGTGCCGGCGGGCGCGCTGTCGCACACCTGCAAGAACGTGCAGTTCGAACCGCTGACGCTGCTGAGCGCGCTGGCGATGGTGACGCAGCATGTCGGCCTCGCGGCGACGGCATCGACCACCTACAACGAGCCCTATCACATCGCGCGGAAATTCGCCTCGCTCGACCACATCAGCGGCGGGCGCGCGGCGTGGAACGTGGTGACCAGCGCGACCGACATGGAGGCGCAGAATTTCGGCCTGGTCGGCGCGCCGCCCAAGACCGGCCGCTACGACCGCGCCGCCGAGTTCGTCGAGGTGGTCAAGGGCTTGTGGGAGTCCTGGGAGGACGACGCCTTCATCCGCGACAAGGAAGCCGGGCTGAACTACGACCCGGCGAAGGTCCATGTCGCTGAACCACGAGGGCGCGCATTTCCGCGTGAAGGGGCCGCTCAACATCGCGCGCACGCCGCAGGGCCGGCCGATCATCATCCAGGCCGGCGCATCGGAGCAGGGCCGCGAACTCGCCGCCGCCACCGCCGATGTGATCTATGCCGCGGCGCAGACCCTGGAGGATGCGCGCGCCTACTACGACGACGTGAAGGGCCGCATGGCGAGGTATGGCCGCGAGCCCGACCACCTGAAGATCATGCCCGGCATCATGGCGGTGCCCGGCCGCACGCGGCAGGAAGCGCAGGACCGCTACCAGGTGCTGCAGGACCTGGTGCAGCCGGTGGTCGGCCTCGGCGCGCTGGCGAATTACCTCGGCGACCTCTCGGCCTACGACCTCGACGGGCCGCTGCCCGAGCCGACCCGGCCGACCGGCGCGACCACAGCCGCGGGCAGATCTTCCTCGACATCGCGCGGCGCGGAAACCTGACGATCCGGCAACTCTACCTGTCGATCGCCGGGGGCAACGGCCACCGCATGGTGATCGGCACGCCGGCCGACATCGCCGACGCCATGGAGGAATGGTTCCACGGCGGCGGCGCGGACGGCTTCAACCTGCTGCCCACCTGGCTGCCCGGCGGGCTCGAGGAGGTGGTCGAGATGGTCATCCCCGAATTGCAGCGCCGCGGCCTGTACCGCACCGCCTATGAGGGCCGAACGCTGCGCGAGAACCTCGGCCTCGCCTGGCCCGAACACCCCGCCGCCGCCGCGCGACGCGCCGCCGTCGCGCAGAGGCTCGGCAGCGCCGCCGAATGACAACCGGGAGCACGAAGATGCGCAACCACCTGCGGGGCCTCGCCCTGCTGATCGCCTGCGGCCTCGCCGCATCGCCCGCCGCCGCCCAGACGCTTCGGATCGGCATGAAGGCCGCGGTGGACGGGTCCGACCCGCACCAATCCTACAGCCCGAACCGCAACGTGCAGATGCAGGTCTATGAGTCGCTGACCTTCCAGAACGAGTTCCTGCAGCCCGGGCCGGGCCTCGCGGAATCCTGGCGGGTGGTGGACGACAACACCTGGGAATTCCGCCTGCGCGAGAATGTGCGCTTCCATGACGGCGCGGCCCTGACGGTCGAGGACATCGCCTTCTCCATCGCCCGCGCGCGTGCGGCAACGGGGCTGCGCACCTATGGCCCCGCGCTGCGCGCCGTCACCGGCTGTCGAGAAGGTCGATGACCGCACGCTGCTGATCCGCACCTCGGCGCCGACGCCGCAACTGCCGGCCTATCTCAGCTCGATCATGATCGTGCGCGCGGCACTTGCCGATGGCGCGGGGGAGGAGGAATTCAACGGTGGCCGCGCCGCCGTCGGCACCGGCCCCTATCGCTGGGTGCGCTTCAGTCACGGCGCCGACGTCACGCTGGAACGCGCCCCGCAATACTGGGGCGCGGCCGAACCGTGGGAGCGTGTGGTCTACCGCTTCATCCCGGTGGACAGCGCGCGCATCGCGGCCCTGCTGGCCGGCGATGTCGATGTGGTGGATGCGGTCCCGCCCGGCCTTTACACGCGCGTGCGGTCCGATGCTCGCTCGCGGCTGGTGACGGCAACCTCGGCCTTCAACAACTACGCCTATATCGACAGCGGGCGGGAGGCATCGACCTATGTCACCGGCGCCGATGGCCAGCCGCTGAACCCCAACCCGCTGCGCGACGCGCGGGTGCGTCGCGCGCTGTCCATGGCGCTGAACCGCGTCGCGCTGTCCGAACGCGCGATGGAGTACGGCGCCGTGCCGTCCAACCAGATCGCGCCGCCGGGCTTCAACGGGCATGACCCGTCGCTGCCGCCACTGGCCTACGACCCGGCCGGCGCGCGGGCGTTGCTGGCCGAGGCCGGCTATCCGCAGGGCTTCAGCCTCGGCATCCATTGCACGTCGAACCGCTTCGCCGGTGATGCGCGGGTCTGCCAGGCGGTCGGGCAGATGTTCACCGCCATCGGGCTGCGCACCGAGGTGGAGGCCGTGCCCACCGCCACCTTCTTCCGCCGCGGCGCCAGCGGCGGGCCGAACCGCACGCCGGAATACTCCGTCTCGCTGTCGATGTTCGCGACCACCACGGGCATGGCCGCCGAGGGCATGACGTCCATCATCCGCACCTACAATCCGCAACTCGGCCATGGCGCGTCCAATCGCGGGCGCTATTCCGACCCGGTGCTGGACGGGCTGCTGACCGCCGCGGAATCCGAGATGGACGACGCCCGGCGCCAGGCCGCGACCTTCGCCGCGGTGCGTCGCGCGATGGATGAGATGGCGATCATCCCGATCTTCTTCGTGCAATCGGCCTGGGGCATGGCGCGCAACATCACCCTTGTGCCGCGGGGCGATCAGTACACCATGGCGACCGGCATCCGCCGCACGCCCTGACGCGACCGGCCGCGCATGGCGCACGCGGCCGATGTGCAGCCGACCTTATGAGAGGGACCATGGCCAGGAAACAGATCAAGCTGGGCGCCTTCCTCAGCACGCCGGGCAATCATCTCGCCGGCTGGCGCCACCCGGACGCGGCGACCGAGACCGACATGGATTTCGGCTGGTACATGCGCCTCGCGCAGATGGCCGAGAAGCACCTGTACGACACCATCTTCTTCCAGGACACGGTGGCGGTGGCCGGTTCCGACGCGCTGAAGGCCGGCGACATGACGCGCACGCAGCTGTGCCGCATCGTCAAGCTGGAGCCGACGGCCTGCCTTGCCGCCATGGCGATGGGCACCATCGCATATCGGCCTGGTGGCGACGGCGACGACGACCTTCAACGAGCCCTACAACATCGCCCGCCGCTTCGCGACGATCGACCACATCTCCAATGGCCGCTGCGGCTGGAACCTGGTGACGAGCCAGATCGAGGACGAGGCCGCCAACTTCAACCTCGACACCCATGTCGACCACGCCGCGCGCTACGAACGCGCCATCGAGTTCTACGAGGTCGTCGCCGGGCTGTGGGATTCCTGGGAGATCGACGCCTTCCTGAAGGACAAGGAAAGCGGCGTCTGGTTCGACTACGACAAGATGCATTTCCTCGACCACCACGGGAAGCACTTCCATGTGCGCGGGCCGCTCAACGTCTCCCGCACGCCGCAGGGGCGGCCGGTGGTGGCGCAGGCGGGCTCATCCGAACCGGGCCGGGAACTCGCCGCGCGCACGGCCGATGTCGTGTTCACCGCGCAGACGGAATTGCAGGCGGCGCGCGAATTCTTCGCCGATGTGAAGGGCCGCACGGCGAAGTACGGGCGCAGCCCGGACGACATCAAGATCATGCCCGGCATCACCCCCGTCATCGGCCGGACGATGGAGGAAGCGCAGGAGAAGTACGACGCGCTCCAGGCGCTGCTGCCCGACGATGTGGCGCTGTCGGCGCTGGCGCGCTTCACGCGCGGGATCGACATCTTCTCCTACCCGCTCGACGGGCCGATGCCCGACCTGCCGGAGGCGAATTCCGCCAAGTCGCGCCAGAAGCTGATCATGGACATGGCGAAGAAGAACAACATGACGCTGCGCCAGGTGGCGCGCTCCGTCTCCGCCGCGCAGGGCCACCGCGTGCTGGTCGGCACGGCGGAATACATCGCCGACGAGATCCAGGAATGGCTCGAGAAGGACGCCGCCGACGGCTTCAACGTGATCTGCAACTACTACCCCAAGCCGTTCGAGGATTTCTCCACCCTCGTCATCCCTGAACTGCAGCGGCGCGGCATTTTCCGCACGGAATACGAGGGCAAGACGCTGCGGGAGAATCTAGGCCTGCGCGTGCCGGAGAACCGCTACACGGCGGCGCGGCGGGCGCAGGCGGCGGATTGAGCCCGCCGCGCCCGCGCGGCTGATCCGAGGCCGCGCGCGGCCCTACGCCGCGAGCGCCGCGGCCAGCGCGCCGAAGGCCTGGTCGGGGTCGCTTGGCTCGCTGCGGGCCTGGGCCAGCACCGCCTCGATCGCCGGGGCCAGGCGCACCGCCTCATCCGACAGCGGGTCATGGCCGGCGCGATAGGCGCCGAGGCGCACCAGGTCCTTCACCTCGCCATAGGTGGACAGCAGCCGCCGCGCCTCGGCCACCAGCGGCCGTTCATGGGGGTCGAGCACCGCGGGCGCCGTGCGCGACAGCGACCGCAGCACATCGACCGGCGGATAGCGCCCGGCCTCGGCGATGCGGCGGTCCAGCACGACATGGCCGTCAAGGATGCCGCGCACCGCGTCGGCCACCGGCTCATCATGGTCGTCGCCGTCCACCAGCACGGTGAACAGCGCGGTGACGGCGCCGCCGCAGCCTTCCGGCCCCGGTCCGGCGCGTTCCAGCAGCCGCGGCAATTCGGTGAAGACCGATGGCGGGAAGCCGCGCGTCGCCGGTGGCTCGCGCACGGCGAGGCCGATCTCGCGCAGCGCAAGCGCGAAGCGCGTCACGCTGTCCATCAGCAGCAGCACCTGGCGGCCCTGGTCGCGGAAATGCTCGGCGACGGTCATGGCGGCATAGGCGGCCTCACGCCGCACCGGTGCCGCGGTGTCGGAGGTCGCGCAGATCACCACCGATTTCGCGAGCCGTTCGGGGCCGAGGTCGTCCTCGATGAATTCACGCAGTTCCCGCCCGCGTTCGCCGACCAGGGCGAAGACGATGACATCCGCCTCCACCCCGCCCGCGAGCATCGCCATCAGCGTCGATTTGCCGACGCCCGAGGCGGCGAACAGGCCCAGCCGCTGCCCCTGCCGCACCGGCGCGAAAAGGTCGAGCGCCCGCACGCCGAGCGCCAGGCGCGGGCCGAGACGCGCGCGCTGCCCCGCCGGTGGCGCCGGCGCATGCGTCGCGCGCGGGGCAGCGCCCGGCGCGGGGGTGGGGCGGCCATCCATCGGCTGACCCATCGGGTCCAGCACCCGGCCGAGCCAGGCATCACTGACCGCCAGCGCCGGGCGCGGCGCGAGCACGGCACGCACGCCATCCGACAGGCCGGCGAGCGGACCCATGGCGATCGCCTCGGCCCGGCCATCGCGGAAGGCGGCGATCTCGGCAAGCGCCGAGACGCCGTTCGGTCCGTCCAGCCGCACCCGGTCGCCGATGGCCGCGAGCGTGGCGAAACCCTCCAGCGTGACGCCGAGCCCACCCAGGCCGGCGACCGAACCGTGGATGGTCTCGCGTGGCAGGAGGTCGATGGCGGCGGCGGTGGCGCGCAGGTCGGCGGGCATGGCGCGATGGTGCGCCGGCATGTGTCTGCCATTCGTTAAGCGCCGCGCTGCACCGGGGCCTCGCCCCGCCCGACCGCCCCGGGCAACATGCCGCCGGCGGTCGGGGCGGCGCCGCGCGCGCCGCGCCTGGCCCGGCGGGCCTACAGCACCCGTCCGGCCACCACGTCCAGCTTCGCCAGCATGTCCGGGTCGCGCCTCTCCGGGGCGGTGATCAGCGCGAAATCCAGCGCGCGGTCGCAGCCGGCCGGGCAGGGGCCGCGCGCGGCGCCGAGCATCGGCACCACGGTTTTCACCAGCGCCCGGGCGCGGTCGGCGTTGGAGAACAGCACCTTCACGACCTGCTCGACGGTGACGTGGTCGTGGTCGGGGTGCCAGCAGTCGAAGTCGGTCACCATGGCCATGGTCGCGTAGCAAAGCTCGGCCTCGCGGGCCAATTTCGCCTCGGGCATGTTGGTCATGCCGATCACGTCGCAGCCCCATTGGCGGTACAGCAGGCTTTCGGCCTTCGTGCTGAACTGCGGGCCTTCCATCACCAGGTAGGTGCCACCGCGGGTGTGCGGCAGGTCGATCGCCTTCGCCGCCGCTTCCAGCGCGTCGCCCAGGCGCGGGCAGACCGGATGCGCGACGGAGACATGCGCGACGCAGCCGGTGCCGAAGAAGGATTTCTCCCGCGCGAAGGTGCGGTCGATGAACTGGTCGACGATGACGAAATGGCCCGGCGGCAGTTCCGCCTTCAGCGACCCCACCGCCGACAGCGAGATCAACTCCGTGCAGCCGATCCGCTTCATCGCGTCGATGTTGGCGCGGTAGTTCAGCGCGGAGGGCGGCGTCGGGTGCCCGCGGCCATGGCGCGGCAGGAAGGCGACGCGCACGCCATGCAGCGTGCCGGTCAGGATCTCGTCCGACGGATCGCCCCAGGGGGTGCGGACCTTGACCCACTTCCGGTCCTCAAGCCCGTCGAGGTCATAGACGCCGGACCCGCCGATGAAGCCGATCATGGGGGTGATGAGGTCGGACATGGAACGGTGTCTCCGCGCTGCGGAAGGCGGTTTAGCGCGCCGGGGCGCGCGTGCTAAGCGGGGGATATGATTCGACCTGCGGTTGTCCGATTTCTCGCGCCTGTCCTGCTGGTGATGCTGGCGCTGGCCGCCTGCGCAGACCCGCAATCGGAGCGGGGCGGCCTCGGCCCGCGCGGGACGGCGCTGCCACCGCCACAGCCCGGCGAGGCCCTGCCGCGCTGATCAGCGCAGCGTTCGGTTGAGCAACACCCCGATCGCCGCGACCAGCCCGCCGAGAAACACCGCGCCGATCGTCCAGAGCAGCGCGAAGGGATCCGTGCGGTCAGCATAGGGCAAGCCGTCGGCGACCCGCACGCGGATCGGCAGGCCGGGAGGAAAGCGCGCGAGCTCCGCCTGCAGCGTCTCCCGGTAGCGCGGGCGGGCGCTGACGGACAGGCCGCCCACCGGCATCTCCGTGCCGCTGCGCGGTGGCCAGACGACGCGGATCTCGGTGCGCGGCGGATAGCCCCGCGCCGGATCATCGACGATCCGCGCCACGGTCACGACCGTATCCGCCCGTCCGCCCCACAGGCTCGCCAGTGGCGGGTCGCCGCGCTGCGGTGCGCCCAGCAGCCCGGCGGCGAGGAAAGCAAGGCCGACCAGCGGGAAGACCCAGCGAAAGACGAAAACGACCATCCCGCAGGCGGCGTCGCGACGTCAGACGTTGAAGCGGAACAGCATCACGTCGCCGTCCTTCACGACGTATTCCTTGCCCTCGACGCGCATCTTGCCGGCTTCCTTGGCACCCGCTTCGCCGCCGAGCGTCACGTAGTCGTCGTAGCCGATCGTCTCGGCCGCGATGAAGCCGCGTTCGAAGTCGCCATGGATCACGCCGGCGGCCTGCGGGCGCCTTCATCCCCTTGAGGATGGTCCAGGCGCGCGCTTCCTTCGGCCCGCACGGTGAAGTAGGTGATCAGCCCGAGCAGCGCGTAGCCGGCGCGGATGATGCGATCCAGGCCGGAATCCTCAAGCCCGAGGGAGGACAGGAACTCCGCCCGGTCGGCTTCCGCCATCTGGCTGATCTCGGCCTCGATCGCGGCGGAGACCACCACCGCCTGCGCGCCCTTCGGCCTTCGCCTTCTCGAACACCTTGGCCGAGAAGGCATTGCCGGTCGCGGCCGACGCTTCCTCGACATTCGCCACATACAGCACGGGCTTGGACGTCATCAGCTGCAGCCGCGACGCCGCCACTTCCTCGCCCTTCGGGATCGCGGTGCGCGCCGGGCGGCCCGCTTCGAGCGCGGCCTTGATCGGGTCGATCAGCGCCATCTGCGCGACCGCTTCCTTGTCGCCGCCGCGCGCGCGCTTCACCAGGCCGTAGGCGCGCTTCTCCAGGCTGTCGAGGTCGGCGAGCATCAGCTCCGTCTCGACCGTCTCCGCATCGCGGATCGGATCGACGCTGCCCTCGACATGGGTGACGTCGCCATCCTCGAAGCAGCGCAGGACGTGGACGATGGCGTCCACCTCGCGGATGTTCGCCAGGAACTGGTTGCCCAGGCCCTCACCCTTCGAGGCGCCGCGCACCAGGCCCGCGATATCGACGAATTCCAGGCTGGTCGGCACCGTCTTCTGCGACTTGCCGATCCGCGTCAGCTCATCGAGCCGCCGGTCCGGCACCGCGACGCGGCCGACATTGGGCTCGATGGTGCAGAAGGGATAGTTCGCCGCCTGGGCCGACGCGGTCTGCGTCAGCGCGTTGAACAGGGTGGATTTGCCGACATTCGGCAGACCGACGATGCCGCAGTTAAAGCCCATTGCTATCCCCTTTGCCGCCGGTGGCGGGTGCCGCCTTGCGCCAGGCGGCGTCGAATTCCTCGGCGAAGGTCTCGGCGATGGTCGCCGCGGCGATGCGCGCCGCGCCGTCATCCGTCACCGGGGCGAGTGCCGCCGCGCGCAGATGCCCCACGATCTCACCGACCGACAGCGTGCCGCGCGGCAGCCTGCCGACCGTCTCATGCGCCGCGCGCACCGGGTCCCCGGTGAAGCGCAGCAGGTGGCGCGCCACCAGCACCAGCGCGCCGGCCAAGGCGGCGGCCTCCCGCGTGCCTTCGCGCATCATGCGGCGGTCCTCCGCCTCGGGCGAGAAGCCGTCCATCACGAACAGGTCGAGCGTGGCGCGCAGGCCGGCGGCGGCATTGGCCAGGCTCTCGGCCTCCCGCACCAGCGCGGCGGCGAGGATCGCCGTGCCATTCGCGGTGTCCTGCGGGCCGGGGCCGGTGAAGTCGAAATCGGGATGCAGTTCGTCTTCCATCACCCCTCCTGCGTCAGCAGCGCGACGCGCGTCATGAAGTCCTCGGCACGCCCCTCGGCGAGCATCGGCGCGGCATCCGCCACCGCATCGAGCAGCTTCTCGAGCCAGGCCTGGTCCACCTTGGCGAAGTTGCCGAGCACATGCCCGGTCACCGCATCCTTGTGGCCCGGATGCCCGATGCCCAGGCGCACGCGCCAGAAATCCGGATTGCCGAAGGCGCGGCGCATGTCGCGCAGGCCATTGTGGCCGGCAACCCCGCCGCCCTTCTTCACCCGCACCTTGCCGGGCGCGAGGTCGAGCTCGTCATGGAAGGCGGTGACATCCCCGGGCGGGATCTTGAGGAAGGAGGCCGCCTGCTGCACGGCATCGCCGCTGGCGTTCATGTAGGTGAGCGGCTTCAGCGCCCAGACGCGGCGCCCCGCGACGGTGCCCTCGCTCACCTCCCCCTTGAAACGCTTGCGCCAGGGGGAGAAGCGATGGCGCCGCGCGATGGCGTCGAGTGCCATGAAGCCGATGTTGTGGCGCTGGCGCGCGTGCTCGCTGCCCGGATTGCCGAGGCCGACCCAGAGCAGCGGTCCGTCTTGCGGGGGCATGGGAACAAAGGAAGGTCGGGGGAGGGAACTCCCCCGATCCCCCTCCTTTTTCCATCTGTTGGAGACAACCGCCGGGCGGCGCCAAAAGACAAAAACCGGTGGGGGATTCGGGGGAGGACACCTCCCCCGCCTTACTTCACTTCTTCTTCTTGGCGTCCTTGGCCGGCGCGGCTGCACCGGCGGCGGGCGCCTTCTGCTTGATCGCCTCGACCGGGCCCGGGGCCGCGGCGGGGGCTTCCTCGATCACGGTCGGCGCCGCGACGGAGGCAACCATGAAGTCGCGCCCGACGATCGCCGGCTTCGCGCCGAACTGGTCCTTCACGGCGGACCAGCGCATGCCGTCGCCGATCTCGGCCGCGGCCAGGTCGATCTCGAAGGCTTCCGGCACGTTGTCCGGGTCGGCCATCACCTCGATCTCACGGCGCACGACGTTGAGCACGCCGCCGGCCTTGATGCCCGGGCAGGTCTCTTCGTTCAGGAAGTGCACGGCAACCTTCACGCGGATGCGCGAACCGGCCGACAGGCGCTGGAAATCGACATGCAGGGGCCGGTCGGTGACCGGGTGGAACTGCACGTCGCGCATCAGGCAGCGCTCGGTGGCGCCACCCTTCACCGCGACTTCATACAGGTGCGACTGCCAGCCGCCCTTGTGCAGTTCCTTCATCACGACGCGCGGGTCGAGCGCGGCAAGCGTCGCGTCCTGCTTCGCACCGTAGATGACAACGGGGACGAGCCCCTGACGCCGGGTTGCGCGGGCTGCCCCCTTACCTGCCTGCTCGCGCGCTTCGGCCTCGATCCGAATGGTCTGGACCATGGTCGTAACTCCTTCAGGTTCATGCTGTCGCCGTGCCGGGGCCTTGCGGACATGCCGGCACGACAAGCGCCGGCCTCCAGGGGTGCCGGCGCGGCCCGCTTCTAGGCGATGCATGTCACAGGTGCAAGCACGGCAACGCTTGACGCGGCGCGGCGCGGGCTGGAAGCGTTGCCGCAATGGAAGGTCTCGCCCTCCTCCTCGCCCTCATATTCTTCGGTGGCTGGGGCTTCGGTGTCGCCGGCTTCGCCCGTGCCGGGCGAGCCCGGCGCGAGGCCGAAGCCTTGCGCGCCGAGGTTGCCGCCCTGCGCACCGAGGTCGGCGGCATGGCCTCCGCCCTGATCGCGGCCGGTTTCCGCCCGCCCGAGGCCGCCGCGGCGCCGATGCCCGCCCCGGACGCCGCCGCGTTCCAGCAGCCCCCCGCCGCCGCGCCGGCCATGGACGCCACGCCGGCCGGGCCCTCGCCGGAGGATGTCGCGCCGCCCGCCGACGAGGCCGCGCCCGATGCCCCGCTGCCACCCTGGTCACGCCCCGCCGGCCCGCGCCCGCAGCGCAACCTCGAGGAACTGATCACCCAGCGCTGGGGCGTCTGGCTTGGTGCCGGGGCGCTGCTGATGGCCGGCGTCTTCCTGATCCGCTTCGCGGTGGAGGAAGGCTGGCTTGGCCCGGGCATCCGCAGCGTGCTGGCGGGGCTGCTCGGTGTGGCGCTGATCCTGGGCGGGGAATGGCTGGCGCGTCGCTCGGCGGCGACCGAGACGGCCGGCGGCATGCCGGACTATGCGCCGCCCGCGCTGGCCGCCGGCGGCGTCGCCGCGCTGTTCGGCGCCACCTATGCCGCCACGGCGATGTACGGCCTGCTGCCGCCGCTGCTCGGCTTCGCCGGCATGGCGGCGGCGGGCGCGCTGGGCATGCTGCTGTCGCTGCGGCGCGGCCCGCTGGTCGCGGTGGTCGGCCTGGTCGGCGCCTTCGCCACCCCGGCCCTGGTCGCGACCGACGATCCCTCGCTGCCGGGCCTGTTCGCCTATCTGCTGGTGGTGGTCGCGGCGGCGATGCTGGTGGTGCGGGCGACGGCCTGGGGCTGGCTCGGCTGGTGCGCGACGGTGGCCGGCGCGTTGTGGGTGCTGGCCGGGACGGTGGTGGGCCACGGCCTCGACCTCTGGGCGCCCGCGGTCTTCGTGCCGGCGGCGGCGGCCTGCTTCCTGTTCCTGCTGCCGCGCGAGGCGCTGGGCGGGACGCTCGGCCGCCGGCTCGCGCATCTGCCGCCAGCCTTTCTTGGCGCGGCCCTGCTGCCGCTGGCGGTGTTCGAGACCGGCCTGGCCGCGCCGGTCGGCATCCTGCTGCTCTCGCCCGTCGCCATCCTGGCCGGGCTGCGCGACCCGCGCCTGATCCGCCTGCCGGCGATCGCCGCCGGGCTGGGCCTGATGATGCTGCTGGTCTGGCAGGTGCCCGGCTGGGCGCCGACCGGGGAGGCGGTGACGGTCGAAGGCGTCGCGCAGTCCTTCATCCCCGGCGCCTGGGCGCCGGCGGCGCTGACGCCCTATCTGACGATCGCCTTCCTCCTCGCGCTGCTGCATCTGCTGGCCGGGCTGGCGCTGGAGGCGCGCGGCGGGCTCGCCTGGGCGGGCCTCGCCGCCACCGTGCCGGTGCTCACGCTGCTGGTCGCCTATGCCCGGGTGCGCGGCTTCGCCACCGACCCGAGCTGGGCGCTTGGCCGCGGCCGCGCTCGCGGCGCTGCATGTCGGCGCGGCGGCGCGGGCGATGCGCGCGGGCGGGCTGCATCGCGCCGGGGCCCATGCGGCGGCGGCGACGGCCGCCCTTGCGCTCGGCGTCGCGATGGTGCTGCGCGACCAGTGGCTGACGCTTGCCGTCGCGCTGTTCCTGCCGCCGCTGGCGATGATCGCGGCGCGCACCGGGCTCGATGCGCTGCGCCGCGTCGCCGCGGTGGTCGCCGCGCTGGTGCTGGTGCGCCTCACGCTGAACGGCTTCGTGCTGGGCTACGACTGGGGGGAGACGCCGCTGCTGAACGGGCTGCTGCTCGCCTATGGCGTGCCGGCGGCCTGCTTCTGGTGGGCGGCGCGCATCTTCCTGCGCGGGCGGGATGGCATCGTGGTGCGCCTGCTGGAATGCGGCGCGGCGCTGTTCGCGACGCTGCTCGTGCTGCTGGAAATCCGCCACGCCTTCCACCCCGGCGCGCTGGCGGCCGAACGCTGGGACTTCGCCGAGGCCGCCTGGCAATGCACCGCGCTGTTCGCCTGCGCGGCGGTCGCCTTGCTGCTGCACCGGCGCGGCGGGCGGGTGGCGCTGCTGTGGGCGGCGCGGGCGGCCGGGGCGGTGGGGCTGCTGGTCGGGGTCATCCTGCTCACGACCAATCCATGGATCACCAACCGCGATGTCGGCGCGCTGCCGGTGCTGAATGCGCTGGCGCCGGCCTATCTGCTGCCGGCGCTGCTGGTCGGATGGGCCGTGGCGCGTGCGCCGGAGGCGCGGCGCGCCGCCAGGTGCCGCGCAACTCCTGGCGGCCTATGGGCTGGCGGCGGGCTTCGCCTGGGTGACGCTGGAGGTGCGCCGCGCCTTCCACCCCGAGAAGATCGGCGTGATGCCGATCGGCGAGGCGGAGATGTATGCCTATTCCGGCGCCTGGCTGCTGCTCGGCGCGGTGATGGTGGCGATCGGCATCCGCACCGGGCGCAAGGAGATCCGCCTGGCCGCGCTCGCCGTCATCGCGCTGGTGACGTTCAAGGTGTTCCTGGTGGACATGGACGCGCTGGTCGGGCTGTGGCGCGTGCTGTCCTTCCTGGGCCTCGGGCTGGCGCTGATCGCGCTGGGGGCGATCTATCGCCGCTTCGTGGTGACGCGCCCGGCGCCGGCCGTGGGCGCGGCGGGAGAGCATCCGGCCGCGCCGTGACGGCGCCGCTTGCGGTCGCCCTCGCCCTCGGCACGGAGTTCGGCCCGCGGTCCCTGCGGGCGATGTCAGCCGGCCGGGGCGTCCACGCCCGGCCGCAACCCGCACGGGAACCCTGTCCTCGCCGCGGGGCGGCGTCTCCAACCCTTGCCGCCGGCGGGCCCTGTCACCTCGGCCGGGCGATGCAACGCCAACGCGCAGGCACGGGCCCTACGCCGGCAGGTGCGGCAGCGTCACCGTGCTGATGTCCCACACCGCCCCGCTGGCCGCCGGGGCGCAGAAGGTCGGCAGCGCATTCGGCGTGCGGACATTCGGCTCATGCCCGAGCGCCAGCCGCAGGGCACGGAACAGCGCACCATGCGCCACCACCATCACCGGCCCCGGCTTCGCGGTGGCGCGGTTGATCGCGGCCACCGCGCGGTCGTGCAGGCCCTGGAAGGTCTCCGCACCCTCGGGCGTGTAGCCGCCGGCGACCCAGTCGTCGTACCAATCGCCCATCGGCTTGCCTTCCTCGCTGCCGAAGGCGACTTCCTGCAATTCGATATCGGTGGAGACCGGCAGGTTCAGCGCCTCGGCCACGATCTCCGCCGTGCGCAACGCGCGCGACAGCGGCGAGGCGACGATGGTGACGACGCCACGATCGACCATCGCCATCGCGGCACGCCGCGCCTGCGCCAGGCCGACCGTGTTCAGCGGGATGTCGGTGCGCCCCTGGCTGCGCCCCTCGGCGTTCCAGTCGGTCTCCCCATGGCGGAGGAACCAGAAGGGAATGGGGTTCAGCACAAGGGTCATCCGATCTCCTGTTCCCGCGCGAGGGCGGCGGCAATGGCGGGCACGGCGGCAACCTTGGCGCCGAGGGCAGTGAGGTGGGCAAGGTCGTCCGTCGGCACGTCGAGGAAGCCCGCGAAGCGCAGCAGCGCCGCGAGGAAGATGTCGGCCGCGGTGACCTGCGCGGTGCCGAGCAGCGTGCCGTTCGGCTGCCGCGCCAATTGCGCCTCGGCGAAGACCAGCGCGTCTCGTGCGCGGATGGTGGCGGTGGCGCGCAGCGCGGCGGCCGCCGCCTCATCCCCGCCGGTCAGCCGCTTGGCCTGGAAGGCAAGCGCGAAGGTATTGGCCATGCGGAAATGGCACCAGGCGAGCCAGTCCATGCCCTTCGCCCGCCCGATCGGGTCGCCCGGCAACAGGCCGGAGGCGGGTGCCGCCTCGGCCAGCCACAACGCCATGGCCGGGATCTCGGTGATGGTCACCCCGGCATCGGGCAGTTGGATCGCGGCGACCTCGCCCTTGGGGTTGATGGCCAGGTAGTCGGGCGTCTTGTGGTCGCCGCGGCGCAGGCTGATGAAGCGGACATCGATGTCGAGGCCGGAGGCCGCGGCCATCTGGTGAACGATGGTTCCGCTGGTCTGGGTCGAGGTCCACAGGATCGGCCTGGTCATCACGCGTCTCCGGCGAGGGCGATGGCGGCGAAGGCGACCTTCGCCTCGGTCGGCACGCCGAAGCGCGCGGTGTGGCGTGCGGGCAGGCCGCCGGGGAAGTGCTTCACGTATTCGGCGTTGCATTCGGCGTAGTCGGCCGGGTCGGTGATCAGCATCGTCACCTGCACCGCGCGGTCGAGGCTGCTGCCCGCTTCGCGCAGGATGGCGTCCACCATCGTCAGCGCCTGCCGCGTCTGCTCGGCGGCGGTGGCGCCGCGATGGACGCCGGCGGCCGGGTCGTGCGGGGCGGAATGCCCCGACACGAACACCAGGCCACCGGCGCGCGTCGCCCGGCTGAAGGGGCGGCGCTCACCAGGGCCGGGATGGCCGATGATGGCGAAGGGCGCGTCGCTCACGCCAGGCCTTCGGCCGTCATCACGCGCTGCACCGCCGGGCGGGCCTTCATCCGCGCGTAATGCGCCGCGACATTGGCCGGCAGGTCATGGCCCATGCGCCCGTTCCACCAGAAGGAGACGTAGAACAGCGCGCTGTCGGCGAAGGAATAGGTGCCGGCCAGCCATTCCTTGTCCGCCAGCGCCTTGTCCATCAGCGCCAGGCCCTTGCTGAAGATCTCCTTGCCGCGGGCCTTCACCGCGTCATGGTCGGCCTCGGTCGGGGCGAAATTGGCCGGGCGGAACATGCGGGAGAAGCCCTGCATGTGCATCGTCGCGACGCAGTAGTCGGTGCATTCCAGCGCGCGCGCCTGCGCGTCCATGCCCACCGGCATCAGCCCCGCCGTCGGGAAGCGGGAGGCGAGCCAGAAGGCGATGGCGGGGTATTCGGTCATCACGGAACCATCGTCGCGTTCCAGGGTCGGCACCTTGGATTTCGGGTTCACGCCGGTGAATTCCGGCTTGAACTGCGCGCCTTCGCGCAGGTTCACGAGCACCGCCTCATACGGCGCGCCGATCTCCTCGAGCAGGACATGGATGCCGATCGAGCAGGCGCCCGGCGCGTAGTAGAGCTTCATGCGACGTTCCTTCCGTAGTGCCGCCGCAATGGCAGCCGGGCGCGAAGATCGGGCCGGTTGCAAGGCTTGGCAAGGCGGTCATCCGCGCCGGGCGAGCCACACCGTCCGGCCACCGCAGGTAGGATCCTCGGCGACATGCGCCACGACGCTGAAGCCCTGCGCCGCCAGCAGGGCGCGGTATTCGGCCGGGTCGAGGCTGGCATGGAACAGCGTTTCCCCGGCGTAGCAGCCCAGGGCGATGCCGTGGCTCGGACCCGAGGTGAACATCAGCGCCGCCACGCGGCGCGGCATGGGCGGCGAAGCGCGGGATCATGGCGCGCTGCGCGTCATGGTCGAGGTGGAAGAAACTGTCCCAGGCGACCAGCCCGTCGAAGGCCCGCCCGAGCGACAGCCTGCGCATGTCGGCGAGGATCCATTCCTGCGCCGGGTGGCGTTCGCGCGACAAGGCGAGCAGCGGCGGGGCGGCATCGACACCGGTGAGCGGATGCCCGGCGCGGATCAGCGTGCCGGCGATCGGCTCGCCACCGCCGCAGCCGAGGTCGAGCACCGAGCCACCCTGCGGCAGCAACGCCATGAAGTGCCCGAGCCAGGCGCCTTCGGCGGCGGCGGTGCCGCGATCGGCCACCCAGGCCAGGCCGTGGCGGGTGTAGAGATCGATGATGTCGTCGGCGGGGTTCATCCTGCGCTCCACAGAGGGCCCGATGCCGCATATCGGGCCATGCGTGCAAATGACGCCGGCGCGATCGGCGGCGCTGATCAAAGGCAGCGGGCGCGCCCGCGAAGCGCGCGGCCTTGTCGCTCTCGGGCGCCCTGCACCAAGGCCCCCGGGGCGTTTGGAAGCCATCGCCGTGTCCGGTGGGTCAGCCTCGCGCAGCGCGCGGCGCAGTGGCCTGGAGGGCCGGCCCCCCATGCTGCCGGCACCACGCGACCATGCGCCGTGCCAGGGCAGATCCCGATCAGGTGGCATCACCTGACCGGGTCAAGATGCTCGCGAAAACGGCTCTAGTTGAACAACGAACTGACCGACGCTTCCTCGCTGATCCGCTTCATCGCCTCGGCGAGCAGCGGCGCGATGGTCAACTGCCGCAGGTTGCGCGACACGCGCACCGCCTCGGTCGCCTGGATCGAGTCGGTCACCGTCATCATCTCGATCGGCGCGGCGCCGATGCGCGCCACCGCGCCGCCCGAGAAGACGCCATGCGTCACATAGACGCCGACCGACTGCGCGCCGTTCTTCAGCAGGGCTTCGGCCGCATTGCACAGCGTGCCGCCGGAATCGACGATGTCATCGACCAGCAGGCAGTGGCGGCCCTCGACCTCGCCGATCACGTTCATCACTTCCGACACGCCGGCGCGCGGGCGCCGCTTGTCGATGATGGCGAGATCGACGCCGAGCCGTGCCGCGATGGCCCGCGCACGCACCACGCCGCCGACATCGGGGGAGACGATCATCAATTCGCGACCGGCATAACGCTCCTGGATGTCGCGCGAGAACAGCGGCGCGGCGAACAGGTTGTCCACCGGGATGTCGAAGAAGCCCTGGATCTGCGCGGCATGCAGATCCATCGTCAGCACGCGGTTGGCGCCCGCGGCGGTGATCAGGTTGGCCACCAGCTTGGCGCTGATCGGCGTGCGGGGGCCGGATTTCCGATCCTGCCGCGCATAGCCGAAATACGGGATCACCGCGGTGATGCGCCGCGCCGAGGACCGCTTCAGCGCATCGAGCGTGATCAGCAGTTCCAGCAGGTTGTCATTGGCGGGATAGGAGGTGGACTGCACCACGAAGACATCCTCGCCGCGGATGTTCTCGTGGATCTCGACGAACACCTCCATGTCGGCGAAGCGGCGGACGGAGGCGTTGGTCAGCGCGATGCCGCAGGCGGCGGCGACCGCCTCGGCCAGCGGCCGGTTGCTGTTGCAGGCGACGATTTTCATGGCCGGGGGGCTCCGGGCGCCGCTGAGGCGACGGTGGCAGAAAGGCGCGCGGTTGGTAGCAACGTGACGCGATTGTGTAAATCAGATGGCCACATCCCTGCCGCAGCCTGGCGCGACTTTCTGGGGCCGGAGAACCCTCGATGCCCGCTTCCCTTGCATGTGTTGCGCGATTCCTGCCCCTCGCCCTGCTGCTGTCCTTGCCGGACATCGCCGCGGCGCAGACCACGCGGCAATACGATTCATCCGGCCGTTCCACCGGCCGCACCGAAGGGCAGGCGACGCAGCGGCAATACGATTCGTCGGGCCGGCAGACCGGCCGGTCGGAAACCCGCGGCGACACCACGCGCCACTTCGACGCGAGCGGCCGGTCCCAGGGCCGCAGCGAGCAGCGTGGCGACACGATGCGCCACTATGATTCATCGGGCCGGTCCGCCGGGCGCACCGAATGGTCGGGTGACCGCGCGCGGCTGTACGATTCCTCGGGCCGCAGCACCGGGCGGATCGAGCGCAATGGCGACAATTGGCGCCGCTATGACGCGCAGGGCCGCCTGACCGGGCGCGGCACCGGGCCGGCGCCCGACCGGTAGGTGCCGGCGCCGGGCGTCCCGGCCCTCAAAGCCCGTTCGCGAAACGCGGCAGGGGCCGCGCACCCCCATCCGGCCACGCAACCAGGATAGGGTCGCCGGGTGCGGACAGGTGGCGGGTGCGGAACGCGCCGCAGGGCGCATTCCCGGCCGGTGCCTCAGCCCTTGGCGACCAGGCCCTTCACCTCATCCATCGCCTCGGCGAAGCGCTTGTTCAGCACCGACAGCGCCTCGGCGTTCGACTTCTGGATCAGGTCGGCGATCTCCTGCAGGTTGCCGACCGCCTTTTCATAGGTCGCCTTGGCCAGTCTCGGCCTGCTTGCTGGCCTTGTCCTGCGGTGCATCGGTGGTGGAGAAGGCCTTCATCATCTCGGTCATCTCGGCGACCGAGTTCTGCATGATCTCCATGTGCCGCCGCGCGACGGCCTGCGCGCCTTCCAGCGCGACGCGGTTGGCGGTGGACAGCGCCTCGATGTTGCGGCGCTGGGCGGCCGCCAGCGCCTCCATGTTCGGCATCGCCGGCATGCGGAATTCCCCGAGGGCCTTCATCATGTCGAAGTCTGGCTTGAATCCGAAACGGTCTGACATCGCCTGCTCCCGCGCGTTGCCGGAAGCAGCCTAGACCCAATTTCGCCGCACTGCATCATGAACGGCGTGTGGCATGCATCCCGGCGGCGTGCATCCTGGGCATACGCGACATGCGGCACGCGAGAATGCCGTCCCTGCCGCTCGATGGCGGGCGGGTGCATCCCGCGCCGCGCCGGGATTGGCGGCATGTGGATGCACCAGGCGCTTGGCGACAGACACGGTTGTTCAGGCGTCGGGTGGTGACGTCGGCTCCGGCGCCGCCGCGTCCCCGGGCAGCAGGCGCAAGGTCCGGCCGATCTGCCCCGCGCGGTCCAGCAGGCGGTCCAGCGCCGCCATGGTGTGGCCGAGATCCTCGCTCTCATCCTCGGCCCAGGCGCGCAGCGTGCCGAGCCAGACGCCGACCAGGCCGAGCGCCAGCAACCGGCGCAGCCCGGCATCGCCCTCGATCTCCGCCGCATCCAGCATCCAGCGCATCGACAGCACGACGATGCGGCGCCAGCAGCGCGGCCAGCCCCGGATCGCGCGGCATCTCCCGCAGGAAGCGCAGGATGCCCGCGCGATGCGGCTGCATGGCATCGAGCCGGCGCATCAGCACGTCGAACAGCCGGTCCCGCGCCGGCGCCGCCCTGGCCGGTGATGGTGCCGGCCAGCACGGCGCGGTCGACCACGCGGCCATGCAGCACCAGCAGGTCGAGCCGGCTCGGGAAGCGCTCGCGCAGCAGCGGCAGCGCCGCGCCGGATTCCGCCGCCAGGCGGCCCATCGTCAGGCCCGTGCCAGCCATGCGCCGCGATGACGCGCCACAGCGCGCGCGATCAGGGTGTCGTCTTCGGTCTCGCTCATGGGCGCAGCATATGGTGCGTGCGCGGTCAACCCGCCAGTTCGCGGGCGCGATCCGTCGCGGCCTGGATCGCCTTCGACATCGCGGCCGGCCAGGCATCGGGTTCCATCAGCACCGCCAGCGCGCGTTCCGTGGTGCCCTTGGGGCTGGTGACGGCCGGCGGAGGTCGGCGGCATCCTGGGTGCTGGCGGCGAGCAGCGCGCCCGAACCGGCCACCGTCGCGCGCGCCATGCGCCGCGCCAGGTCGGGCGGCAGGCCCTGTTCGATCGCCGCCTTCTCCATCACCTCGGCGAGCAGGAAGACATAGGCCGGGCCGCCGCCCGACACCGCGGTGACCGGGTTGATCTGGTCCTCCTCGGCGACCCAGGCGACCTCGCCCACCGCCTGCAGCAGGGCATCGGCCAGGGCGCGTCTGGGCCGCCGTCACGCCGGCGGCGGCGAAGGCGGCGGTGAAGCCCTGGCGCACCGCGGCGGGCGTGTTCGGCATGGCGCGCACCACGGCCGCCTGGTCGCCGAGCGCGGCGCGCATCGAGGCGACCGAGCGGCCCGGCCATGATCGAGACGAACAGCGTGTCGCCGGTCGCGAAGCGGGCGAAGGCCGGCAGCGTCGCCGGCGCCTCCTGCGGCTTGATCGCCAGGATGACCGCGGCGGGGCGGAAATCGGCCGGGATCGACGCCGGCATCCGGCACGATGGTGGCGCGCCCGGCGAAGGCCGCGGCGGCGGCGGCGTGGGGTTCCACCACCACGGCGCGCGACAGGCCGCGTTCCAGCCAGCCGGACAGCATGGCGCCGCCCATCTTGCCGCAGCCGATGAGGAGGAGGTCGGGAAGGGTCTCGGTCATGGTGCCACCGTAGGAGCCTCGACCGCCGGCGGCTAGAAGCGCTGCAGCGGCACACGCCGGGCGAAGACCGCACCCGCCGCCGTCAGCACCGAGGCACAGACGAACAGCATCCGGAAGGCCTCGGCGAGTTCCGCCCGCAGCACCGCGGCCGCCTCCGGGCCCAGCGCCGCGACGAAGCCCGCCCCCTCGGCCACCAGGCGCTGGAAGGCGGGGGCGGTTGCCGGGCCGGACAGGCTCACGGCGGCGAACACCACCGCGGCGATCAGCGCCGTGCCCGTCGCCGCCCCGATATTGCGGGAGAAGGCGACCCCGGCCGAGGCCGCGCCCAGCCTTTCCCGCCCCGCCGCCATCTGCGCGGTGACCTGCACCACCGGAAAGGAGGTGCCCGAACAGAAGGCCGCGGCGGCGAGAAGCGGGAGGAAGGCCGTCAGCGGCAGGTCGGGGCGCGAATACGGCGAGCCCCGCCCATATCGCGCTGCCGACCGGCAGCAGCATCGCCGGCCAGCGCATCGCCTGGCCGCTGCGCGCCACCATCCGCCCCGCGAAGAAAGCCCCCGACGCACCGCCCACCGACATCGCCAGCAGCATCAGCCCCGAAGGCCCCGGTTCCAGGCCACGCACGGTCTGCAGCCACACCGGCAGGAAGGAGATCATCCCCACCTGCGCCCCGACGCACGCAGGCCGACACGGCATAGGAACGCCAGATCGACGGCTCGGCGAACAGGGTGAGCGGCAGCAGCGGGTCGCGCGCGGCCCGTTCCACCCGCAGCAGCAGGGCGCCCGCTGCAATCGCGGCGACCGCGAGGCCCACGGCAAGCGGCAGCAGCGCCGGATCGAGCCGCCGCGCCCGGTCCAGGGCGACCAGTGCCGAGGCCACCATGACGACGAACAGCGCCAGCCCCGCCCAGTCGAAGCGCAGCCTGACACCGTCGCGCGCCGCCTCCACCTTTGGCAGCCGGACCGCCAGCGCGGCGCAGAGCACCGCCAGCGGCAGCAGCAGCACGAACACCGAGCGCCAGCCGAAGCCCTGCGTCAGATAGCCGCCGGCAACCGGCCCGAAGGCCGAGGCGAAGGCATAGGACCCGGCGATGCGCGCCTGGTAGCGGCCGCGGTCGCGCGGCGGCACCGCCTCGCCGATCAGCGCCTGCGCCAGGGTCAGCAGCGCGCCGCCGCCGAAGCCCTGCACGATGCGCGCGGTGATCAGCATCGGCAGGTTTTGCGCCAGCGCGCAGCCCAGGCAGCCGGCGAAGAACACCGCGAGGGCGGCGAACAGCATTCGTCGCCGGCCGAACACGTCCCCGAGTTGCCCGAAGACCGGCGCCGCGCAGGTCGCCGCCACCAGATAGGCGACCAGGATCCAGGAGGTGCGCTCGATCCCGCCCATCGTGGCGGCGATCGCCGGCAGCGCGGTGGCCACGATGGTCTGGTCCACGGCGGAGAGAAAGATGACCAGCGCAACGGCCGGGAAGGCCCGCATGAACCGGTCGCGCAGGGCGGCCGTGGCGGCGTCGGTGTCCGGCGCGGGGGTCATGGGCGGCGGCGGGCCGAAGGCGGGAGGTTGCAGGCGCGCCGCCCCTCCAGGCCGCCCCGCCAAAGGGCAGGGGCCCGTTGGAATGCCGTTCCCTGGTGCCGGGCGGCGATCTCGCCGTCGGCCGGTTCGCGCGCGTCCTGCCCGGAGGGGTGCGGCGCAGCGCGAGACGATCGATCAAGGGGCGTGCTGCCATCGGCGCGCGATGACCGGCCCGGCTGCATGCGTGACCCCGGGGTGACGGCGGTCCCGCCGGCGCGGGACCAGCGCGGGAAGGGCCCGTCAGTGCTGCTCGGTGCCCACCGTGGCGGCACGGCTACAGGCTCCCGCTGCGCCCCATTTCGAGGAACTTCTCCCGCCGCCGCGCCCGCAGCGTCGCGCCGTCCAGTTCGACCAGCGGGGCGAGCAACTCGGCGATCATGTCGCCGAGCGCGGCGATGGTCGCGTCCGGGTCGCGATGCGCGCCGCCGAGCGGCTCGGGCACCATGGCATCGACCAGGTTCAGGCGGCGCAGGTCCTCGGCGGTCAGTTTCAGCGCCTCGGCCGCGGTCGAGGCCTGGGCGGCGTCGCGCCACAGGATCGAGGCGCAGCCCTCGGGGCTGATCACCGAATAGATGGCGTGTTCCAGCATGACGATGCGGTCGGCCGCGGCGAGCGCGATGGCGCCGCCCGAGCCGCCCTCGCCGATGATGGTGGCGATGAAGGGCACCGGCGCCTCGAGGCCCGCCTCGATCGAGCGCGCGATGGCCTCGGCCTGGCCGCGCGCCTCGGCATCGATGCCGGGGAAGGCGCCGGCGGTGTCGACGAAGGTCAGGATCGGCAGGCCGAAGCGGCCGGCCAGTTCCATCAGCCGGCGCGCCTTGCGGTAGCCCTCGGGCCGCGCCATGCCGAAATTGTGCTTCACCCGGCTTTCGGTGTCGTTGCCGCGCTCGGTGCCCAGCACCATCACGGCGCGGCCGCGGAAGCGACCCATGCCGCCGATCACCGCGGCATCGTCGGCGAAGGCGCGGTCGCCGGCGAGCGGGGTGTAGTCGCTCGATCAGCGCGGCGATGAAGTCGGAGCAATGCGGGCGGTCCGGATGGCGGGCGACCTGCGCCTTCTGCCAGGGGGTCAGCTTGGCGTAGGTCGCCTTGAGCAGCGCCTGCGCCTTGTCGCGCAGGCGGCCGACCTCCTCGGCGACATCGATGCCGCCGGCGTCGGTGGTCCGGCGCAGCTCCTCGATCTTGCCCTCGAGTTCGGCGATCGGTTTTTCGAAGTCCAGGAAATGGCGCATGGCGGCCGGGGGTTAGCGGAAATCGGGGCCGGGCGCGAGACCCCCGCTCAAGGTCGCCCACGTTCAGTCGCGCCGACCGGAGCAGGCTCGACGCTGCAAGAAAGCCAGAATGTCGCAGCGGGAATCCGGTTCTTCTGTTAAATAAATTGAAAAATATTTTTTCTGAAATCAGCGCGACGGCTTGCGAAAATCCTTGAATATTCTTACGGTCGAAGATAACGACCCTGCAGATGCGCCGAAGTGAGAAGCCAACGTCACGTGTGGTTGTTACTCACGCCGTTGGCATTGGTTGGTGCCTGCGCCGGTCGTAATCCAGTCCCAACCGCGACTGTACAGCCTCACGACTCGTCCAGCAATTGTACTATGGTGTCAGCCGAGGTCGCCGCGAACCATCGGCGTATTGGCGAGCTGGACAGTCGAAAGCACTGGAACGACAGTCGGCAATGTCGCATTGGCAGTCGTTCGGCAGTAGCGATACTTCCCGCCACTTCTTTTTGCCGATGGATTTGAAGAACGCTGCCGCGACCGAGCGGGATTCGTTAACGCAACGAAATACTTTTCTTGCGTCCCTGCAGCGCGAGCGTTGTCCAAACGGAATGCCCCCGGGAAGCGTCATCGTAGCGTCGCCGCTTCCTCCAGCCTCCGTTGTTGCAGCGCCGGTTGCCGCGGCCCAGACGGCTCCCGCACCCTCTCAGGCGCTCATGTCCCCGCCCATCCGGCTGCGTGTCGCCCCCGCTCCGGCCCCCGCGCCTCCATCTGCTCCCCTACCCGTAGCGAGCGTGCCGGTTACGTCGGCAACCACGGCGGCTGTTTCCGCCATTCAGCCGAATGTTCCCGTTCGACAGACGATCGAGCAGTACGTTTCGGCGGCACGCACGGAATGCCAGCGCCAACGTCGTCGGAACTGCGACGCAGCGGCGGAGGCAGCGGCGATTGAGTATGAGAATGCATGGCAGGCTCAGTCGATGCGCCGTGCGACATCGCGATAGCGCAGTTGTCATTACGATTAGGGTGAACCTGCCGCCGCGGCGATGATCGAAAGGCGCATCGCCCTCACCGCGCCAGCGGATGATGCGCCTCCACCAGCGCCTTCAGCCGCCCTTCCAGCACCTTCGTGTAGATCTGCGTCGTCGCGATATCCGCATGCCCCAGCAGCACCTGCAGGCTGCGCAGATCCGCCCCCCGCCCCAGCAGGTGCGACGCGAAGGAATGCCGCAGCACATGCGGGCTGACCCGCTCCGGGTCGAACCCGGCCGCCAGCGCAACATCCTTCAGCAGCAGCCCCAGCGACTGCCGCGTCAGATGCCCCGATGCCGCGCGGGAGGGAAACAGCCAGCGCGCTCCCTTTGGCCCGGCGCGCTCGGCGGCCTCGCCGCGGGCGGCCAGCGCCAGGTCGCGGGCGCGGGTGGAGACCGGCACCAGGCGTTCCTTGCCGCCCTTGCCGCGCACGGCGACCAGGCCTTCCTCGGCCCGCAGCGCGCCGGCGGGCAGCGAGACCAGTTCGCTGGCGCGCAGGCCGGAGCAGTACAGCAATTCGACCGCCGCCGCCGCTGCCGCCCCCTTGCGGCCCGGCAGGCCGGCGGCGGCATGGATCAGCGCCTCCACCTCGGCTTCCGACAGCGCCTTGGGCAGGCTGGCGGGCAGCCTTGGGCTTTCCAGCAACTCCGTCGGGTCGTCCGGGCGCACCCCTTCCCGCGCCAGGAAGCGATGGAACTGGCGGATCGCCGACAGCCGCCGCGCCTGGGTGCGGGCGGCATAGCCGGCGCCGGCCAATTGCCGCACCCATCCCCGCAGCGTCTCGGCATCGGCGGCATGGACCGCGATGCCGCGCGCGGCGGTGAAGCCCGCGAAATCATCGAGATCCGCCTGGTAGGCTGCCAGCGTGTTGCGCGCCGCGCCGCGCTCGGCGACGAGCATTTCGAGGAAGGCCTCGACATGGCGGGACGCGGCGGCGGTGGTCGCGCCGCGGGCGGGGCCTGCCACGGGCTGCCTATCGGCTCGACTGGAACCGATCGTTCGGGATCGCACGCTCGACCGGCTGGGAGGGCACATGCGGCGGGAAGGCGCCGAGCGCCAGCAACCCGACGGCAATCGCGCCCAGGACCAGCAGCAGGATGAACAAGAATGGGCTGCGGGACATCGGGCGCGGCATCTCCCTTTCCGATGGTGGGCGGCGAGCCAAGACAACGGACATCCAAGGCAACGGACATAAGGTGCTCAAGAATTGGGATTTTGCCGAGCACGAAATCCGTTGGGACGATTTCATCCGAACGGATATTGCTCTAGCCTCCGGCCCTGTGTCGCGCAACTCCGCCCTTGATCTTCCCGATGAGGACCGCCCGAGCCCTCCGCCGACGTCCGCACCGCGGCGCGCCGTCGTGCTTGTCGGCATGCCCGGCGCGGGCAAGACGGCGATCGGCCGGCGGTTGGCCGCGCGGCTCGGCCTGCCCTTCCGCGATGCGGATACCGAGATCGAATTGGCCGCCGGCATGCCGATCACGGAAATCTTCCGTCGCTATGGGGAACCGCATTTCCGCGACGGCGAACGCCGGGTGATCACCCGCCTGCTGGCCGGCCCGCCTTTGGTGATGGCGACCGGCGGCGGTGCCTTCGCCGACACCGCGACGCGCGCCGCCATCCTGCGGTCCGGCGCCATCACGATCTGGCTGAAATGCGAATTGCCCACCCTGCTGCGCCGCGTGGCGGGGCGGGAGCACCGGCCGATGTTCCTCAATGCCGACCCCGCCGAGGTGCTGACCCGCCTGATGGCGGCGCGCCACCCGCTCTATGCCGAGGCCGATGTGACCGTCACCTGCACCGATGAAAGCCCCGAATTGACGACCCGCCGCGTCCAGGATGCCGTCGAGGCCGCGATCCGCCCGCAGCGCCTGCCGGTCGGCCTCGGTGACCGCGCCTATGACGTGGTGATCGGCCCCGGCCTGCTGGCGCGTGCCGGCGGGCTGATCGCCCCGGTGCTGCCGTCCCGGCGCGTGGTGGTGGTGAGCGATGCCGCGGTCGCCGCGATCCACCTGCCGGCGCTGCGCGCCGGGCTGGAAGCCGCCGGTTTCAACATCCTGGCCGAGATCGCCGTGCCGCCGGGGGAGGGTTCCAAGGCCTTCGAACGCCTGCAGGATGTGCTGGAGCGGATGCTCGGCGCCGGGCTTGACCGGCGGACGACGGTGGTGGCGCTCGGCGGCGGCGTGGTGGGCGACCTGGCCGGCTTCGCCGCGGCGGTGGCGATGCGCGGCGTGCCCCTCGTGCAGGTGCCGACAACCCTGCTGGCGCAGGTCGATTCCTCGGTCGGCGGCAAGACGGGCGTCAACCTCCGCGCCGGCAAGAACCTGGCCGGTGCCTTCCATCAGCCGCGCATCGTGCTGGCGGATACCGACACGCTGGCGAGCCTGCCGCCGCGCGAATTGCGCGCGGGCTATGCCGAGGTCGCCAAGCACGGCCTGCTGCAAGGCCCGCTGTGGGATTGGTGCGAGGCGCATGGCGCCGCCGCCGTCGCCGGCGACGTCGGCGCGCTGACCCATGCGGTGCTGGAATCCTGCCGGCTCAAATCCGCCGTGGTGGCGGCGGATGAGCGCGAGGAAAGCGCCGAGGGCGGCCGCGCGCTGCTCAACCTCGGCCACACCTTCGGCCATGCGCTGGAAGCCGAGGCAGGCTTCGACGGCACCCTGCTGCATGGCGAGGCGGTGGCGATCGGGCTTGGCCTGGCGGCCTCGATCTCGGCGCGGCTGGGGCATTGCAGCCAGGAATGGCCGTCACGCGTCATCGCCCACCTGGCCGCCTGCGGGCTGCCGGCGCGGATCGGCGACCTCGACCGGCGCTTCACGGTGGAGGCGCTGATGGGCCGCATGGCGAAGGACAAGAAGAACCGCGACGGGAAGATGCGCTTCGTGCTGCTGCGCCGGCCCGGCGATGTGTTCACCAGCGCGGATGTGCCCGCCGAGGCGGTGACGGCGCTGCTGCGGGATGAGGGTGCGGTGGGCTGAGGGCGCGCGGTCCGCCCCCGTCCCTGACATGCCAGCCCCGCGCCCCTTGGCTTTCCCGATCTTGCGCGGCGGCAATATGATGCGTCGCAGCAATACCGGAACGACCCATGCCGCTCTCAACCCCTGCCGAACGCGAGCCCATGCACCGCCGCCAGATCGACATGCGGGGGTATCGCCGCGCCGATGGGCTGTTCGACATCGAGGGGCACCTGCTCGACACCAAATCCTATGGTTTCGACAATGAGGAGAAGGGCTGGCTCGAGCCCGGCACGCCGCTGCACGGCATGTGGATCCGCCTGACCATCGACGAGGACCTGCTGATCCGCGAATGCGAGGCGGCGCAGGACCACACCCCCTACAGCGTCTGCCCGCAGGCCGCGCCCAATTTCGCGCGCCTCGCCGGCCTCAGGATCGGGCCGGGCTTCAACCGGGCGGTGCAGGAACGCGTCGGCGGCGTGCTCGGCTGCACCCATCTGCGCGAGATGCTGGCCCAGATGGCGACAGTCGCCTACCAGACGCTCTATCCGGTGCGGCGGGAGAAGGAACTGGCGCGCGAGGCGGCGACCGGCGTGCGGGAGAAGCCGCGCATCATCGGCACCTGCCTCGCCTATGAGCCATCGAGCCCGGTGGTGAAGATGCGCTGGCCCTGGCTGGCGCAGGACGCCGCCGAGTAGCAACCGGCGCTCAGGCGGGCCGCCGCGCCATGGTGGCGTGCCAGCGCAGCAGCCGCAGCCGGCCCCCGCGCAGCAGGCGCAGGCGCAGCAGCCAGGCTTCCGCCTCCGTCACCAGGGCGGTGGCCGCCCGCGGTGCAGGCCGCACCGCCTGGAGGCGCATCGCCTCCAGCAGGGCCGCCCAAGCCAGCAGCACCGCGCGCTGATGGCGTGCGCCGGCATCCTCGACGACATGGACGCGGAAGCCGGCATCGTCGAAGGCCTTCGCCATGATCGCCTCGGCCGGCGGCGGGCGGCGCGCCTCAAGGGCGAGCCAGCGCGCATCGGTCACGGGCTCGCGCGCCACCAGTTCGAGCAGCACGACCTCCCCCTTGTCGCGCAGGGCGGCGGCCGTGGCGTGCAGCAAGCGCCCGGGCGAGCCACCATGGCGCAGGGGTTCCAGCAGCAGGGCATGCTGGTGGAAGGCGGGGCGGAAGGCCGGGGCCTCGGGTGACAGGGTGGCGGCCGTGACGCGCCTGGGCAGCGGCCGGTGACCGGGCGGCGACGGCGTGGCCAGGTCATGCGCGGCAACGAAGCATCCCCGTGCGCCCGCGACCACGCTGCCGGCCGACCGCGCGCCGAGACCGGCCATCAGCAGCGTATCGGCGGGTGCGAGCGGCAACAGGGCGGCGAGGCGGAGCACCTCCTCGGCGCCACCCGGAATGGTCATGCCCTCGCCCCAGAGCCGGTCGGACCAGGTGCCGCGGCTGAAGGCGGGCGCCGATGGCACGACCGGCACCGGGCCGGGCGGTGCCGCGGCCAGCGGCGCCATGGCCGGGCCTTGGGGGGGCGGCGGCGGCGCCTGGATGCCGCGCAGCAGCCTTTCGCCCTGGGCGAAGACCCGCCGCAACAGACTGTCCTGCGTGCCCCAGGGCTTTACCTCGGCGTGAGGCCCGCGGCGCGACGAAGTGGCCATGCCGGCAGTGGGCGCAGGATCTGGTGAAGAAAACCTTGTCGCGTCGCGCCGCGACACGCCTCGCCGGCGCAACCGGCGGCCGGACACCGCGCCGGGCGGCGCGCGGAAGGCGTCAGCCGCCCGATGCCCGGGCCAGGCGCAGCGCGGGATTGCCGGCGTCATCGGTCAACAGCAGGGCGGCGCCGTCCATGCGCCATGCGCGCGTGGCGGCCAGCGCCTGGTGGAACCGCTGTTCCTGTTCCATCGCCGCCGGCTCGCAGGCCATGTTGGTGCCGGCGACCGGGCCGAAGCGCAGGGATGCGCCATCCAGCGTGAAACCGCCCATGAAGCGATTGCAGCCCGTGGTGCCATAGGCGCGGTGGTCGGGCGTGAAGGTGATGTCGGCGCGTGGCGAACCGGTGAGGGGCGTGGCGCCGATCGCCTGGACGACCCAGGCGCCGGTCGGACCGGCGGGAGCCTGGGCAAGGGCCGCGGGGGCGGCGAAGGCGAGGCAGGCGAGCAGGACGCGGCGATCGATCGGCATGGCGCGAGCGTGCCGGCCCGATGCGGCGAAGGCGTGGCAGGACGGCGTCAACCTCTCGGCAAGGCCGGCGGCCCCGCAGGCGCCCGGCGCCGTGTGCCAAGCGCGGCGTGCGCGCCGCGACGTCAGGCCGTGGCGTCCTCCAGGATCATCGCCGCCGCCTTCTCGCCGATCATGATGGTCGGCGCATTGGTGTTGCCCGAGGTCAGGGTCGGCATGATCGAGGCATCCGCCACGCGCAGCCCGTCCACCCCATGCACGCGGAGCCGCGCATCCACCACTGCCATGGCATCCTGGCCCATCCGGCAGGTGCCGACCGGGTGGTAGGTGGTCTCGCCGGCCTGCCGCACCCAGGCGATGATCTCGTCATCCGCCTGGCGGTCCGCGCCGGGCGCGATCTCGCTCACCTGCAGCGGCGCCATGGCCGGGGCGGTCATCACGGCGCGGGCGATGCGGATGGCGGCGACGGTCAGCGCCGCATCGACCGGCGCGGACAGGAAGTTGAAGGTGATCGCCGGCGCCTGGCGCGGATCGGCCGACGTGATGTGGATGTGGCCCTTGCTTTCCGGCCGCATCGGGTGCGCGTAGCAGGTCATGCCGGATTGCCTGGCGATGCGCGGCCCCTTCGGGCCGGGTTCGGTCAGCATCGGCACCCAGCCGAGCAGCAGGTCGGGTGCCTCCAGCCCCTCGCGGGAGCGGACGAAGGCGCGCAGCGGCGCCCCCACCATGGCCAGCAGCCCCTGCCCGAACAGCGCATAGCGCAAGCGCCTGCCGCACCAGGCCAAGACCGCGGCCGCGGTCGTTGAAGGTCCAGCCGCGGGCGCCGACCGCCCAGCGGGTGCGCGGCGCGTAATGGTCGCGCAGGTTCTCGCCGACGCCGGGCAAGGCGTGCTGCACCGCGATGCCGAGGTCGCGCAGCCGCTCGGGCTGGCCGATGCCGGACAGTTCCAGCAATTGCGGCGAATTGATCGACCCGGCGCAGACCACGACCTCGCGCCCGGCGCGGGCCTCCCGCCGCTCGCCGGCAACCGAGTAACGCAGGCCGGTGCAGCGCCGTCCGTCGAACAGCAGCGCCTCGGCGAGCGCGCCGGTCTCGATGCGCAGGTTTGGCCGGCCACGGACCGGGTCGAGGTAGCAATGCGCCGTGCTCATCCGCCGCCGCGAGGCGATGGTCGCCTGGCTCATGGCGATGCCGTCCTGCACCGCGCCGTTGTAGTCGGGGTTGTGCGGGATGCCGACCTGCCCGGCGGCCTTGATCAGGGTGGCGAGGATGGGGTCGTCCGCTGCGGGGTCGGTGACGCGCAGCGGGCCGTCGCGGCCGCGGAACGCATCGTCGCCGCCGCCCTCGTAGCGCTCCATGCGCTTGAAGAAGGGCAGCACATCGGCGTGGCTCCAGCCGCGGTTGCCCATCTGGGCCCAGCTGTCGAAGTCCTGCGCCTGGCCGCGGACGAAGGCGAGGCCGTTGATGGCACTCGACCCGCCGAGCATCCGCCCGCGCGGCACCGGGATGCGGCGGCCATTGGTGGCGGCCTCGGGTTCCGAACTGTAGAGCCAGTTCACCGCCGGATTGGTGATCATCCGCGCATAGCCGACCGGAATGCGCGACCAGGGGTGGCTTGCGGGGCCGGCCTCCAGCAGCAGGACCGTGTTGCGCGGGTCGGCCGAAAGCCGGTTCGCCACCACCGCGCCGGCCGAGCCGGCACCGATGACGATGTAGTCGCAGTCGTGCATTCGCTTCCCTCGCCCCGCTCACCGGACAGCATCCCGGGCTGCCGCTTGCGGCGCCGCGGTCGAGTGTCGCGCTCATTCGCGGCGATGGCGAGATGGGGGCGGCATGTGCCCGGGGCAGGGTCGGGTCGGATGGAACGGCGATGGGGCGATGCGGTGCGCCCGGCGGCACCACCGCCATAGCCGCGTACCGCCGGTCGAATGGCTCGATCCTTGGCAACCGGTTGTTCCACGCCCTCGGACGCCGGGCGCACCGCACCGGTCCGCCTGGCTTGCGCCGGGCCTCATTCGTGGGTTCGGCACGCGCCGAGCACCCGCGCCGCCGGGTTCATCGGCCCGGCGGGGTGCAGGGCCTGCCTGTCGGGGCGGCCATGCGACGGATGCTGCCAGTCGCCGCCGCGCCTGGCGCGGGATATCAGGCCAGGCGCCCGGTCTGATGCAGCACCACGCGCAGCCCGCCATGGGGAACCGGCGCGCCATGCGGCAGGAAAGGCAGGCCCGTCGCGTAGGCCAGCTTCGGGTCGGCGGCGATCAGCCCGACGCGCCAGCCGGCGAAGCGGCTCATCAGCGTCTGGCCGAGGGCGCGATACAGCGGCGCCAGCTTGCTGCCCTCGCCGAGGCGCGTGCCGTAGGGCGGATTGACGATGACCAGCCCCGGCGGCCCGTCGGGCGGCACCATCTCGCTGATCGTGCCCTGGTGGAATTCCGTGAAATCCGAGACGCCGGCGCGCGCGGCATTGGCGATGCTCATGGCGATGGCGCCGGCATCGCGGTCGCGGCCGTGGAAGCGGGCGGCGGGGATGCGCGCGCTCTTGACCTCGCGCATCTGCTGCCAGGCCGCGGCATCGAAGGTGGCCAGCCTTTCGAAGGCGAATTGGCGCGACCGGCCGGGATTGAGCCGTGCGGCGATCTCCGCCGCCTCGATGACGAAGGTGCCCGAGCCGCACATCGGATCGAGCACCGGCTCGGTGCCGTCGAAGCCGCATTGGCGCAGGAACAGCGAGGCCATGGTCTCGCGCATCGGCGCGGCGTTGACCGCTTCCTTGTAGCCGCGCTTGTGCAGCGGCTCGCCCGAGGTATCGACGCTGATGGTGCAGACATCCTTCTCGATGCGCGCCATCACGACGATCTCGGCATCCGCCGCCTCGGGGGCGCCGAGCGTGTCGCGGATGGCGGTGGCGATCCGCTGGGCCGCCGCGCCGCTGTGATAGATGCGCGACCCCGCGCAGGATGCCTCGACGCGGAACGGCACGTCCGGGCGCAGGACGCTGGCCCAGGGCATGCGGTGCGCCAGGGCGTCGAGTTGCGCGAGATGCACGACGCGGAACGAATCGATCCGCGCGAGCACGCGCCCGGCGCCGCGGACCCACAGGTTCGCCCGCCAGACGACCGGCCAGCCGCCCTTGATGACGACGCCGCCGGGAACCGCCTTCGGCTGCTTGAATCCCTTGAAGCGCACCTCGTCGCACAGCACCGGCTCGAGGCCGGGTGTGGTGGCGAGGAAAATCTCGAAGTCGCTGGTGTTCGTCATGTCGTCCGCGGGGGAGGAAGCGAAGGTTGCAGCGGCAATCCTGACCGTTCGCTTCGGGCGGCCGGCAGCAACAATGACGCGGGGCCTTGTAGCAGCACCGGCGATGAGCGGCCATGGCCGAGCGCGCGCTGCCACCTTCGTCCGGCCGGGCGGCGGCTTGCCGGTGCCGGATGGCCGCGCCCCCGCCAGCCGCGTCCGCCTCACCGAGCGCGGCCGGCAGCGGTCGGATGGAAGCCTCCGGCCCGATGGGGGCCGTGACGCGAAGGACAAGCCACCGGGGTTGCCGTGAGCCCGGGCGAATGGACCCTCGCGGTCGGGCAGGGCCGGTGCGGCGGTCGGCGTCAACCGTCCAGCAGCAGGTCCCGCGCCGCGTTCAGCCGCGACGCCAGCCAGGCGCTGCCGCCCTGGTCGGGGTGCGCGCTGCGCATCAGCCGCCGGTGCGCCGCGCGGATCTCCGCCTCGCTGGCGCCCTCGGCCAGCCCGAGAACGGCCAGCGCCTCGGCCCGGTCCAGCGGGCCATCGGCGCCCGCCGGCGCGGCGTCGCGCCAATCGGGATGCGCGCGGTCCAGCCAGGCTTCGAGCAGGGGCACGCTCTCGGGGTCCTGCCCGCGCGCAATCGTCGCGCAGGCCCAGCAACTCCGGCAGCGACAGCGTGGCAAGGTCGGCGCCCGCGAAGGCCCCGCGCCGCACCGTGCCCGTCATCCGCCCGCTGTCGTGGTGCAGCACCATCTGCAGCGTGGCGGTCTCGACCGCCGTTTCCTGCCCGGGGCTGGCCTGGCCGCCGCGGGAGAATGTCTTTGCGCTGCGCCAGGACCGCCAGGCCTGCATCAGCAGCGGCGCGAAGAAGGTGAGCGCCCAGACCGCCTGCAGCCCGCGCCCGCTGAACAGCAGCACAGCCAGCAGCACCACGCCGAGCCCGCCGGCGATCCAGGCGAGCGCGGCCTTCACCGTGGCGACCGGCGCATTGGCGAAGGCGCTGGCGGCCAGCATCGCCACCACCAGGGCGATGCCGCCCAATGCGAGCCAGGTCATCGGGCCGCCTTCGGCGCCGGCAATTGCCCGGCGATGCGGTGCGCGACGGGTCCCCCGAGCCGTGCCAGCGCGGCCCGCCCCCCGGCGGCATAGACGGCAACGGCGCGCAGCAGGTCGCGCAGCGTGCCGGCGGCCGAGGAATCGAACGGCGCATAGGCACCGCCCGAGACCTTGGCGACCTGGCGGAAGGCGTTCGCCGCGATGGCGTTGCCGCCCTCATGGAAGCAGAACACCGGGGTGCCGCGCAGGCCAAGTTCGCCGGCGGCCTGGCACAGCGCGTCGATATCCTCCTCCACCGCATCGCCGACCAGGACCAGGGCGCCGACCTTCTCGCGCTGCGTCTCGGCCAGGGCATGGCGCAGCGCGCGCAGGATCTGGGTATGACCGCCGAGGCAGGAGACGGTGGACATGCGCCGCGCGAGCTCCGCCCCGTCGGTCAGGAAGGGCGTTGCGGCGAATTCCCCGAAGCCGCGCCAATAGGCCAGCGAGACGGCCAGGCCGCCGAGGTCGCGGGTGGCGAGGAACATCTCCCCGGTCAGGGCGCAGGCGCGGTCCCAGGCCGGCTGGCGGGAGGCGGTGGCATCGACGGCGAAGACCAGCCGGCCGGGCCGGGCGCTGGCGGTCGCGCACCGCGGGCATCCGCGCCACCTTGTCGAGAAAGGCGGCGACCTCGGCGGTGGGGCCTGGGGGCGCTGGGGGGCGGGGCATGGTTGGGTCCGATCGTGGCACTCGTTGTCCGTGATGTGAAATGCCTCACTCGCCACGCCAAGGGGTGGCGCGCGAAGGTGGCGGTATTGGAGGCCATGGGGTTAACTGCGCAGCCGCAACAGGAAGGGATCGCCGGGATGAATGCAGCACGCAGCACGGGATTCAGGGCGCTGACGCTCGCCACGGTCGCGGGGCTTGCCCTGTCCGGGGCCGCAATGGCGCAGAAACCCGCCCCGCTGGGCGCGCCGACCGGCCCCGCACTGCCCAGCGCCAAGCCGCCGCCGCTGGGCGCGCCGCAGCAGGCGCAGCCGGCGCCGCAGCGCCCGGCCCCGCCGCCGGCGGCCCAGGCACCACAGGCGCCGCCGCCTGCCATCGCCGCGCCGCAGGCGATCCCGCCCAATGAACCGGCGGCGGTGACCCGCCTGCGCGGCCTGTTCGACGCCCAGACGCGGCTGTCCTATGCCACGGTCGAGACGCTGGACGGCGCCGGCGAACAGGTCCGCATGACCGGCGTGGTGCTCGAACGCCCCGGCAAGCGCGCCACCGCGGATGAGGTCTCCATCAACGGCCTGCGCCCCGACGGGGTGGGCGAGGTGGTGGTGCGCCGCCTGGCCACCACCGAGGCCGGCAATACGGTGAATATCGGCCGCCTGCGCCTCGCCGGGCTGGCCATCCAGCGCCCCGCCTCGGGCGGGCCACCGCAGCCCGAACAGGTCACCCTCGATGCCCTGCAGCTGTCGGACCTGCAGGTGACCGGCACCACGACGGTGACGCTGGCCTCGCTGGAACTGGAAGGCTGGGGCTGCCGGCCGGCCGATCCGCTTCGCCATGGACGGGCTGCAGACCGTCCAGCCCGGCGCGGGCATCGTCGATGGCGTGCGCATCGCCCGCCTGGCCATGGGCGGGGTCGATGCGGCGCGCATCCTCGGCGCGGTGATGCGCAGCGAGCGCGTCGCCGAGCCTGGTCGGCCCGTCGATGCTGGAACTGCGCGGCCTCCAGCTGACCGGCGGCGGCCAGCCGGTCGGCGGCATCGCCGAGATCCAGATGGCGGCGAACATCACGAACGAGAACGGGTCCGGCAGCGGCACCCTGGCCATTCGCGGCATCCGCGTCGAGCCGCTGCCGATGCTGCGCGCAGTGGCTGACGCGCTTCGGCTACCAGGCGATCGAGGGCGACATCACGGCCTGCGACCGTGCATGACGCCGCCACCGGCCATATCGAGGTGCGCGACCTGACCATCGCCGCCCGCGAAGCCGGCACGCTGACCTTCTCGGTCACCATGGACGGGCTGACCGCCGAGCGCATGCAGGCGCAGGATTTCTCGCAGGCCCGGCTGATCTCCGCCGCGCTGGGCTATGCCGATGCCTCGCTGTTCGGTCGCTTCCTCGCGATGCAGGCGGCGCAGTCCCGCACGCCGGAGGCACAGCTGCGCGAACAGTTCGCGGCCATGGCCGGCGGCGCGCTGAGCCAGCCCGGTGCGGTCGCGCTCGACCCGATCCGCGATGCGGTGCTGAGCTTCATCCGCGGCCAGGCGCAGTCGGTGCAGATCCGCGTCAATCCGCCGAAGCCGATCGGCATGGCGGAGATGCAGGGCACCCCGCCGAGCCCGGCGGAGATGCAGCGCGTGCTCGGGATCAGCGCCACGGCGCAATGAGACCGACAGCGCCACGGCGTGCGGCGAGGCCGGGCGGCGTGGCGTGCTGATCACCCTGCGCATGTTGTGGCGGCGGCGGCGCCGTCGCCACGGTGCGCCGAACATCCGACGCGCGCTGCTGTGGCTGCTGGCGATGGTGACGCTGTTCGTCATCGCCATGGCCGTGTTCGAGGACATGGGCCCCGAGGACAGCCTGTGGCTGGCGGCGGTGACGCTGACCACCGTGGGCTACGGCGATGTCTCGGCCAAGACGGTGGTGGGCAAGTTCGCCACCGTGGTCCTGCTGCTGATCGGCGGTGTCTGGGTCGCGGCCAAGGTCGGCGCGGACGCCTTCGAATGGCGCGAGCATGTGCGCGAGCGCAAGCGCAACGGCTCCTGGAGGTGGGACATGGATGGACATGTGCTGGTGATCGGCACGCCGATCGGCGATGCGACGCGCTTCTTCCGTGGCCTTGTCGCCCAGTTGCGTGGCACCGCGGGCTATCGCGACGTGCCGGTGCTGCTGCTGACGCGCGCCTTCTCCGGCCGGCCGGACGGCCTGCCGCAGGTGCTGTGCGACGCCGACCTGGTCCATGTGGACGGTGCGCCGACCGATGAGGACGCGCTGCGCATGGCCGATGCGCCGCGCGCCATCGCCGTCATCGTCCTTGCCGAGAACCCGGATGATGCGCTGAGCGACGCGATCTCGGCCGATGTGGTGGCGCGGGTGCTGAACATGGCGGCGGGCGCGCCGCCGCTGGTGGTCACCGAATGCATCGACGACCGCAATCGTGCGCGGCTGATCGCCGCCGGCGCCGCCGCGGCGGTGCGCCCGCTGCGCACCTACCCCGAGATGCTGGCCCGCGCGCTGGTGGCGCCCGGTGCGGAACGGCTGCTGGAGGATCTGTTCTCATCCGAGGGGAATGAGTTGTTCCGGGTGGAACTGCCGCGTCCCTGGCAGGGCCCCTGGGCGCGGCTGGCGACGGCGTTGCTGGAACGCCGGCTGGGCACCGCCATCGCCTTTCGCCCGCCCGGTGGGGATGTGGTGCTCAACCCCTCGGGCGATGTCACTGCCGCCGTGGTCTATGTCATCCTGCGCGAGGAACAGAAGGCGGGCATCGAGGCGCTGGCGGCAACCCTGGCCGCGGCCTGAAGGCAGCGGCCGTTCCGCCGGGCGCCAGAGCGCTTTCCGCCCGCTCCGGCCCACGGTGCTCTCTGCTCGCCATTGGTATTGCGAGCATTTTCACCCGATCAGGTGTTCCCCCTGACCGGAGCGGCGCTACCGCGCCGCGTTGGCCTGCGCCACCGCCAGCGCCGTCACGTTGAGGATGCCGCGCGCGGTCACGCTCGGCACCAGGACGTGGATCGGCTTGTTCATCCCCAGCAGCAGCGGGCCGAGCTGCAGACCGTCCGTCGCCGCCTTCACCAGGTTGAAGGCGATGTTGGCGGCGTCGATCCCGGGCATGACCAGCAGGTTCGCCGCCCCTTCCAGCCGGCTGTCATGCACGGCGCGGCCGCGGATCGCCGGGATCAGCGCGGCATCGGCGTGCATCTCCCCATCCACTTCCAGGTCCGGGTTCTGCCTGCGGATCAACGCCAGCGCCTGGCGCATCCGCCGCGCGGATGGCGCATGCGACGCGCCGAAGGAGGAATGCGACAGCAGCGCCACCTTGGGCGTGATGCCGAAGGCCTGCACCTGCTCGGCGGCGAGCAGCGTCATCTCGGCGATCTGTTCGGCGGTCGGCTCCAGGCACAGATGGGTGTCGACCACGAACAGATGCTCGCCGGCGCGGGTGACGACGCCCGACAGCGCATAGACGCGCCCGGCATCGTCACGCTTGCCGATGATGTCGAGCACATGCTTCCACTGGCCCATCCAGTCGCCGGTGCCGCCGCAGATCGCCGCATCCACATGCCCGGCTTCGAGCAGCAGGGAGGCGGCGACCGCCGGGCGCGTGCGCATGCGGCGTTCCACCGCGTCGGGCGGCGTGCCGCGGCGGCCGACCTTGGCGCGGTACAACTCGGTCAGCGGCCCGAAGACCTCGGTATCCTGCGCCGGGTCGAGGATGCGGACGGTCTCGCCCAGCGCCATGCGCAGGCCGAGCGCCTTGACCTTCGCCGCGATGACGTCGTGCCGGCCGATCAGGATCGGCTCGGCGATGCCTTCATCGACCACGGACTGCACGGCGCGCAGCGTGCGCTCGTCCTCGCCCTCGGCATAGGCGACGCGGCCCGGGCGCTTGCGGGCGGCCTCGAAGACCGGGCGCATCAGGTTGCCGGAGCGGAAGACGTTGCGCTCGAGTTCGCGGCGATAGGCGTCGAAATCGGCGATCGGGCGGGTCGCCACGCCCGATTCCATCGCCGCGCGGGCGACCGCCGGCGCGATCTCGAGGATCAGCCGCGGGTCGAAGGGCTTGGGGATGATGTAGTCGTGGCCGAACACCGGCGCGGTGCCGCCATAGGCGGCGGCGACGACCTCGGAGGCCTCGACGCGGGCGAGGGCGGCGATGGCGTCGGCCGCGGCGATCTTCATCTCCTCATTGATCGTGGTCGCGCCGCAATCGAGCGCGCCGCGGAAGATGAAGGGGAAGCACAGGACGTTGTTGACCTGGTTCGGGTAGTCGGTGCGCCCGGTCGCGACGATGGCATCCGGCCGCGCGGCGCGCACCGCCTCGGGCAGGATCTCGGGCTCGGGGTTGGCAAGGGCCAGCACCAGCGGCTTCGGCGCCAGCAGCTTCAGCCATTCCGGCTTGAGCACGCGCGGCGCCGACAGGCCGAGGAAGATGTCCGCCCCCGGCAGCACGTCCTCCAGCGTGCGGGCCTCGGTCTCGCGGGCATAGCGGGCGCGGTAGGGGTCGAGGTCGTTGCGGCCGGTATGGAGCACGCCGCCGATGTCGCAGACGGTGATGTTCTCCTGCTTCAGCCCCATCGAGACCAGCAGGTCGAGGCAGGCGAGCGCGGCCGCGCCGCCGCCGGTGTTGACCAGCTTCACATCCTCGATGCGCTTGCCCTGCACCAGCAGCCCGTTGCGCACCGCGGCGGCGACGATGATGGCGGTGCCGTGCTGGTCGTCGTGGAAGACCGGGATCTTCATCCGCTCGCGCAGCGTGCGCTCGATGATGAAGCATTCGGGGGACTTGATGTCCTCGAGGTTGATGGCGCCGAAGGAGGGTTCCAGCGCGGCGACGATCTCGATGAACTTGGCCGGGTCGCGTTCCTCGATCTCGATGTCGATGGAATCGATGCCGGCGAACTTCTTGAACAGCACCGCCTTGCCTTCCATCACCGGCTTGGAGGCGAGCGCGCCGATGGCGCCGAGGCCGAGCACCGCGGTGCCATTGGTGATGACGGCGACCATGTTGCCGCGCGTGGTGTAGTCATAGGCGGCGGCGGGGTCGGCGACGATCGCCTCGCAGGCGGCGGCGACGCCAGGCGAATAGGCCATGCCGAGGTCGCGCTGCGTCGCCATGCGCTTGGTCGGCTCGACCGCCAGCTTCCCGGGGCGCGGGAGCCGGTGGTAGTCGAGCGAAGCGCGGCGGAAATCGTCGTCCATCAGGGTACCTCCGCCGCGCAGGGTAGAGGCTTTCGTGCCGGCGCGTCAGTGGCGCTGCGGCCGACCGGGCGCCGCGACGGCGCGCGACCGGCGCCACCGGCCAGGCCCCAGGCGGGACGGGTCAGGGCGTGGTGGGCTTGCGGCCCCCGGACGCCGCGCCGCCCGGGGCGCCCTGTCCGGGCTTGTCCTGGTGCTGCTTGGGCTGTGGCGGCTTGACCTTGGGCATCGGCGCCTGAACCGGCGTATCCACCAGCACGGTCCGGCTTGAGACCTGGTCGGTCAGGGTGCTTTTCGGTCCGCTCATCGGGGCCTCCTGCGGGTGGTCAGGCGTAGCGGCGGGCGAAATAGGCGATCGCGGCCGCATCGGCGCGGGCGACGGCCGCCTCGTCGGGCGGGATCACCGTCTCGCCCATGGCGCTGCGCAGCACGCGTTCCTTGTCGCTTTTCAGGGTGATGTATTTCTCGTGGATCTCGGCCTCGGTGAAGTCCCCATCGGCGACGGCGAACCATTCCCGTTCCGCCGCGATGGCCAGGGCGGCGAGTTCCGGCCCCGCCTTGAACAGCGCCTTGAGCCTGTCACTGTAGGGGATCCAGGGCTTGATGACGGTGACGACCTGCGCGCCGGCGATCAGCACCGCCCAGACCATCAGCACGGTCTGCCAGATGGCCCAGCCGGCGATCGCCGTGCTGGAGGTGATGGCGAGGAAGATGTTGAGGTTGCGGTCCGTCCGCTGGTAGCGGCGCAGCAGGTCGTCCACATAGAAGCAGTCCCGCCGCAGGTCAGCCAGTTCCTGCCAATATCGGTCCTGAGCATTCATCCAACGATTCCCTGGCCGGTTCCGGAGCGGGAGTGCACGGCCGCAGGCGCTGCACGGGGCGCCGACGCTGTTGGATTTGATAACAGAATGAAAATGGTGCGGTCGAGAAGATTCGAACTTCCACAGGGTTTCCCCTACCAGCACCTCAAGCTGGCGCGTCTACCATTCCGCCACGACCGCAAACCGGGTAGAGGGCGCGGCGTATAACCCATGACCGCGCCGCCATCAACATACCCTCTCGACTGGATCATCGCCGACGGCCGCACCCCCTATGCCGGCGCGCTCTCGGCCATGGAGGCCCATGTCGCCGCGATCCGCGCCGAGGGCGCGCGCGAACGCGTCTGGCTGGTCGAGCACGACCCCACCTACACCGCCGGCACCTCGGCCCGGGCCGAGGACCTGCGCGATGCCCGCTTCCCGGTCTTCGCCGCCGGGCGCGGCGGGCAATGGACGTATCATGGCCCGGGGCAGCGCACCGGCTATGTGATGCTCGACCTGCAAAGGGCCCATGGCAGCGTGCCGGCGCGCGACATCCGCGCCTATGTCCATGGCCTTGAGGAATGGATGATCCGCGCGCTGGACCGCTTCAATGTCCGGGCGGAACGGCGCGAAGGCCGGGTCGGGCTGTGGGTGCCGAACCGCGCGGGCGGGGAGGACAAGATCGCCGCCCTCGGCGTGCGGGTGACGCGGTGGGTGTCCTGGCATGGCGTCGCGCTGAACGTCGATCCGGACCTGTCGCATTTCGGCGGCATCGTGCCCTGCGGCATCGCCGAACACGGCGTGACCAGCCTGCATGCGCAAGGCGTGCCGGCGACGATGGAGGAAGCGGATGCCGCGCTGATGGCGGCCTGGGGCGAGGTGTTCGGCTGAGGCATCGCCCTCCTTGCCGAGTTGCCATCGACCGCCGATGTGGGGCATGACCGCCAGGTCATCTATAACCGGGAGAGAAAGATGTCCTTCAACAGGCGTACGATTCTCGCCGGGGCCGCGCTCGGCCTCGGCTCCGCGGGCCTGGCCCGCCAGGCCTTCGCCCAGCCCCGCAATGCCGCCTGGCCGCGCGCGCTGAACATGGGCACGGCCGCACCGGGCGGCACCTATGCGCTGTATGGGCCGGCCTGGGGCCAGATCGTGCAGGAAGCGACGGGGATCAACATCTCCTATCGCACCACGCAGGGTCCGAACCAGAACATCATCCTGGTGCAGCGGCGCGAGGTCGAGCTCGGCATGGCCACCATGGGCGTGGCGCTGCAGGCCTGGAACGGCGAGGGCGCCTGGACCCAGGGCAACAAGTTCCGCGACATCCGCGCGCTGTTCCCGATGTACGACACGCCGTTCCATGGCATCGCGCTGAAGCGGTCAGGCATCACGCAGATGTCGCAACTGGCCGGCAAGAATGTCGGCGTCGGGCCGCGCGGCGGCACGCCCGGCACCTATTTCCCGCTGATGCTGGACCGCCTGGGCTACAAGCCCGCGGCGATCCGCTTCGGGTCGGGTTCCGACATGTCGGGCCAGTTGCAGGACGGGCTGCTCGATGCCTTCCTGTTCGCCTCCGGCGTGCCGATCCCCGCCTTCAGCGAGGCCGAGACGCAGTCGGAGGTCAATTTCCTCGACTTCACCGCCGAGGACGTGACCAAGCTGACCCAGGCCTTCCCCGAGCTGTCCGCCGGCACGCTGCCGGCCAGCACCTACCGCACCGCAGGGCGCGAGTTGAAGGTGGTCGGCATGTTCAACTTCGCCATCGGCCACAAGTCGCTGCCCGAGGACCTGGTGTACGAACTGGTGAAGTCGGTGCTCAGCCAGAATGCGCGGCTGAAGCAGGCGATCGCGGCGGGTTCGGAGACCCTGGCGTCGAACGCCGGCAAGAACACCTTCCTGCCGTATCACCCAGGCGCCGCGCGCTACCTGCGTGAGGCGGGGCAGACGATCCCCGACAACCTGGTCGAGGCCTGAGACGGGGCGGAGGCCGGGGGCGCCGTTCCCCGGCCTTCGCCTCATGCCGATGGCCGATGCGCTGGCCGCTGCTGAGCGCCTGTGCGGGCCGCGCAGCGCGAACGCTTCACGGATGACGCGCAAAGCGGCGGTTTGGCCGGCCTTCGCCCAACCGGCGGCCGGCAGCACCCGCAACCACCCACCCGCAGGCGGGTGGCGCGATGGGCATCACGTCGGCGCCGCCACCGTCATGTCCTCCCGCGGGTAGAGCCGGTTCTGGCGCAGCAGAAGGACCGCCGCCACGACGAGGCCCGTGATGTCGGTGAACAGTTCCGGCGCCATCAACCCCAGCCCGGCCATTCCCGCGATCAGGCGCAGCGGAAGCGGCAGCGGGCCGTTGCGCATCCACCCCTCGGTCGCGCAGGCCAGCAGGTAGACGCCGAGTGACGCCGTCAGGAAGGCCTGAAGGATGCCCGGCAATGGCCCCTGCGCCAGCAGCGCCGGCGAGATCCAGAACATGTAGGGCACGATGAAGGTCGCGAGGCCCAGCTTCAGCGCGATCACGCTGGTTCGCCACATGTCGGCCCTGGCCATGGAGGCGGCGGCGAAGGAGGCGAGCGCCACCGGCGGCGTGATGGCCGACAGGATGGCGAAGTAGAAGATGAACATATGCGCCGACAGCGGCGGCACGCCGATGCGGATCAGCCCCGGCGCCACCACCGCCGCGGCGATCGCATAGGCCGCCGTGGTCGGCACCCCCATGCCGAGGATGATCGCCACCAGCATGGCGAAGACCATCGCCAGGAAGGTCGAGGCGCCGGCAACGTCGAGCAGCATGGTGGCGAAGCGCCCGCCCACGCCGGTCACGCCGATCACGCCGGCGACGATGCCCGCCGCGGCGCAGACCGCGATCAGCTGCATCATCTCCTTCATCGAGCCATGCAGCGTCGCGTAGATCGAGGCCGCCGTCTCGGCCGCCGCGGCGGCGACGGCCGCGACGGGGTTCTGCCCCTGCCGCGTGATGCGGTGCGTGAGCGTGGTGCCGTACATGATGACCAGCGTCGCGGCGATCCCCCAGGCCGCGGCGCGGAAGGGCGAGAAGCCCTGCACCAGCATGTAGATCAGCAGCAGCAGCGGCGCGGCCATGTAGGCATGGCGGGCGAGGTTCACCCAGCGTGGCAGTTCCTCGCGCGGCAGGCCGCGGATGCCGGCCTTGCGGGCGTTCAGGTCGCAATGGATGTAGTTGGCGATGTAGAACAGCAGCGCCGGGATCAGCCCGGCGAGCGCGATCTCGGTGTAGGGGATGCCCAGCACCTCGGCCATGATGAAGGCGCCCGCGCCCATCACCGGCGGCGTGATCTGGCCACCTGTCGAGGATGTCGCCTCCACCGCGCCGGCGGTGGCGCGGTCGTAGCCGACGCGGCGCATCATCGGGATGGTGAAGGCGCCCGAGGCCACGACATTCGCCACCGCCGAGCCCGAGATGGTGCCGAACAGGATGCCCGAGATGACCGTGACCTTGGCCGGCCCGCCGCGCAGCCGGCCGACCAGGGCGAGGGCGAAGTCGTTGAAGTAGTCGCCCGCCTTCGAGGTCTGCAGGAAGGTCGCGAAGACCACGAACATGATGATGAAGGTGGCGCTGACCTGCACGATGGTGCCGAGCACGCCGTTGTTGTTGAACAATTCGACCAGCGCCTGGTCGAAGGACACGCCGCGGTGGAACAGGATGCCGGGCAGCCACGGGCCGACGAAGCAATAGGCGATGAAGGTGATGGCGATGACCGGCATGATGATGCCGGCGGTGCGCCGGGCGAATTCCAGCACCAGCAGGATGCCGATGCCCGCCGCGATCAGGTCCTGCGTGTTCGGGCCCATGAAGGAGCGCATCTCGATGCCGTCCGCATCGAAGATGTAGTGCAGCGGGATCAGCAGGGCGGGGACGATCAGGACCAGTTCATACCAGGGCACCCGGGATCCCGGCTCGCCCGAGGCGCGCGGGGCGAACAGCGCGAAGCCGAGCGCGGCCCCGAAGAACACATGCACGGCGCGCGAGACGGTGGGATCCACCGGTTCGACCAGCAGGATCCACAGGTGCCAGAAGACGAAGGCCGCCGCGCAGGCACGCCACAGATGGGCCTGCCAGCCGCCGAGTTCCCGCCTGGCGGAGGCGAACTCCATGTCGTCCACATCGGTGTTGACGGTGTCCGTCACCGCGCGCGCATCAGACAACGTCCCAGCCCCCTCTTGCTTATGAGAGCGGGCTTAGACTGAAAAGCGTAGGCGGGGAAAGGGACCGCGCGTGTGCGGGGGGCGGGGCGCCTGCATTTCCGCGCCCCATGCCGTCAATGCTCGGGCAACCGACTCCTGCTGCCCGGTTCGGCGCGGGGGAGGGCGTCCTCCCCCGCTGCCGGTCGGAATTACTGACCGCGCCGCAGGAAGGCGGGCGCTGCGGAGCCGTCGCGGAAATCCGCCTCGCGCCACGAACGGTCGCGGCGCGGCTCGTCATGGCCGGCGGCGGCCGCGGCCGGGCGCCGACGCGACTGGTCCCCGCCAGGCGAGTGGGCCGGCTTGGCGCCGCCGCTCGGCCTGGGCGCATGCGACTTCGCCGGCGCGCCATGCCCTGCCGGGCGATGCTGGGAATGGCGCGGCTGCTGCGGCTTGCGCTGCTGCTGCTGGCGCGGCGGGCGCGGGGCCTCGGGCGGCCGGGCGGCGATTTCCTCCGCCGTGGCGCCGGGGCGCTGCTCGGACGGGATCGACTGGCGGATCAGCTTCTCGATCGCGCGCAGCTTGTCGCGGTCCTCATGGCTGCACAGCGCCACCGCCTCGCCCGAGGCACCGGCGCGCGCGGTGCGGCCGATGCGGTGGACATAGGTCTCGGGCACTTCCGGCAGGTCGAACTGGATGACGTGCGTCACGCCGTCCACGTCGATGCCGCGGGCGGCGATGTCGGTCGCCACCAGCACCGGGGCGGACCCGTCGCGGAAGGCGGCCAGCGCCCGTTCGCGCGCGTTCTGCGCCTTGTTGCCGTGGATGGCGTTGGCGGCGATGCCGTCCTGGTCGAGCTGCTTCACGATGCGGTCGGCACCGTGCTTGGTGCGGCTGAACACCAGGGTGCGGCCGACGCCTTCGCCCTTCAGCGTCTCGGCCAGCACGCGGCGCTTGCCGGATGCGGGCACGTGGATGACGCGCTGGGCCACCTTCTCGGCCGTCGTCGCCACCGGGGCGACGGCGACGCGGGCCGGGTCCTTCAGCATCTCGGCGGCCAGCCGGTTGATCTCGGCCGGCATGGTGGCGCTGAAGAACAGGGTCTGCCGCTGCGCCGGGATGGTCTTCAGCAGGCGACGGATGGCCGGCAGGAAGCCCTTGTCGAGCATCTGGTCGGCTTCATCGAGCACCAGGGTGGTGACCATGTCGAGCCGGCCGGCACCCTGGTCGAGCAGGTCCTGCAGGCGGCCCGGCGTCGCCACCAGGATATCGACGCCACGCGACAGCGCCTGGCGCTGCGGCCCGAAGCCGACGCCGCCGAAGATCACCGATACCGACAGGCCGAGATGGCGGCCATAGGCCTTCACGCTGTCGGCGATCTGGGAGGCGAGTTCGCGCGTGGGCGACAGCACAAGCACGCGGCAGCCGCCGCGCGGCGGCCGGCCGGGCGTTGCCGCCAGCCGGTGCAGGATCGGCAGGGCGAAGGCCGCGGTCTTGCCGGTGCCGGTCTGCGCGATGCCCAGCAGGTCGCGCCCTTCGAGCACGATCGGGATGGACTGCGCCTGGATGGGGGTGGGGGTGGTGTAACCCTCCTCGGCAAGGGCCTGGAGGATGCGGGTGTCGAGGCCAAGGGCCTCGAAGGTATTGGTCAAGATACGTCCTGTGGCACGCGCGCGGCGATTCTCGCGGCGCACGTCGCTGCGGTGAGAAAGCCCCGCGGGATAGGGACAGTCCGGTGTGTGGCGCGCCAGTTCCCGGCCCGGGCCCGCACCGCGCTTCGCTTCTGCAATGAAGGGAAGCGGCGGGGACCGATCACGCGGCCGGGTGGCGCGTGGCGCGCAGGGGACCCGCGCGATGGGAGGGTGTATGCGCCTTCGCGGGTGCGAAATGCAAGCGAAAGCATTGGCGATGCCGCATGGCGGGGCCGGGGCGGTGCCTCCCGATGCCTCACGCGGTCCCTCAGACCGGCAATCTCACCCGCGCCCGCAACCCGCCCAGCGGGCTTTCCTCCAGCACGATGTCCCCGCCATGCGCCCGCGCGATGTCGCGCGCGATCGCCAGGCCCAGCCCCGTGCCGCCGGCCGAGAAGGTGGCGAAGGGCCGGAAGGCCTCCTCGCGCTGGTCCTCCGGCAGGCCGGGGCCGTCGTCATCCACCGTCACCATCGCCCAGCTGCCGTTCTCCCCGCGCGGCTCGCTGGTCAGGCCGACCGCGATCCGCCGCGCATGCTTGCGCGCATTGTCGAGCAGGTTGCCCAGGCAACGCCGCAGCGCATCGGCGCGCACCGGCAGCACCAGCGGTTCCGCCGGCACGCTCGAGCTCCACCTTCGCCCCGTCCCGCCGCGCCTTGGCGGCGGCTTCCTCGACCAGTTCCGCGAGGTCGGCGGGGGCCGATTGCTCCGTGCCCTCGCCGCGGGCGAAGGCGAGGTAGGCGGCGATCAGCCGGTCCATCTCCTCGACGTCCTGCGTCATCGCCGCGGCGTCGTCCTGCACCGAGGCGGGCAGCATGGCGATGCCCAGCCGCAGCCGCGTCAGCGGCGTGCGCAGGTCGTGGCTGATGCCGGCCAGCATCTCGGTGCGGCTCTCGACGAAGCGGCGGATGCGCGACTGCATCGAATTGTAGGCGATCGCCGCCTGGCGCGCCTCGGCCGCCCCTTCGGGCTTCATCGGGCCGATGTCGCGGCCGCGGCCGAAGGCTTCGGCGGCCTCGGCCAGGCGGCGGATGGCGCGCACCTGGTTCTTCATGAACAGCGCCGCCACCAGGAACAGCAGCAGCGACGAGCCGACCACCCAGATGACGAACAGGTACAAGGTGCTGCTGAACAGCCGCTTGCGCGCGGCCTCGACGTGCAGCACGCCGTCGGGCAGCTGCACGCGGATGATCACGCTGCGCGGGTCGGACTGCCAATCCGTGTCGAAGGGCAGGCGGACACGCTCGCGCATCGCATCGTCGAGGTCCTCCTCCAGCGGCAGCAGCGGCAGCGAGGCCTGGCGGCTGCCGGTCAGGCCCAGCACGGCGCCATCCTCGAAGGCGAGCGAGAGGTCGAGCCGCCAGGCGGCCTCGCGGAAGATCCAGCCGCGGTCCGCGGGCTGCGGGTTGCGCGCGAGAAGCTCCACCACCATCGCGATGTCGCCGGCGACGGCCCCGGCCAGCCGGCGGGAAATCACGTCCAGGTGGCTGCCGTAGAACAGGAACAGCGCGATGATCTGCAACGCCGCCAGCGGCACCAGGATGATCAGCAGCGCGCGGCCCAGCAGGCCGCGCGGGACCAGGTAGCGGAACAGGCGGGCGGCATTCATGGCAGCAACGCCCGGCAAGCGAGGCGGGGGGAGGGAACCTCGCCGCTCGCCGTCCCATTTCTTCCGCCTGCCGGGGGCTGCCGGCGGCGGGTGGTTGTGGGCGATGCCGGGCGGGCCGGGCGAGGCGCCGCATCCGCGACCGCCTCCGGCCTCACGGCCCGGGCCTCAGCACATAGCCGCGATGGCGCACCGTCTGGATGAAGCGCGGCTCGCGCGGGTCCGTCTCCACCTTGCGGCGCAACCGCGTCACCTGCACGTCGATGGCGCGTTCACCGGCCTCGGGCGTGCCGAGGGCAGCGCCGATCTCCTCGCGGCTCAGCACCTCGCCGACGCGCCGTGCGAGTGCCTGCAGCAGCGACGCTTCGCCGCCGGTCAGCCGGATGGCGCCGTCGGGCCCGCGCAATTCCGCACGCTCCACATCGAACCAGCAGGGGCCGAGCTGCACCGGTGCGCTCGGCAGCGCCTGGCCGGCGCCGGGCGGCGCGGCGCGGCGCAGGATGGTGCGGATGCGCAGCGCCAGTTCGCGCGGGTCGAAGGGCTTGGCGAGGTAGTCATCGACGCCGTGCTCGAGGCCGGCGATGCGGTCCTCCGGCGCGCCGCGCGCGGTCAGCATCAGGATCGGCACCTCGTTGCCGTCCCGTCGCAGCGATTCGGCAAGCGAGAGGCCCGATTCACCCGGCATCATCACGTCGAGCACCATCAGGTCGTAGGTCATCGCCGCGATGGCGCCCCGCGCCGCGGCGGCGTCGGCCACGGCGGTGACGCGGAAGCCCTGGTCGGCGAGGAAGCGCTGCAACAGGTCGCGCAGCCGCGCATCGTCATCGACGACGAGCAGATGCGCCGTCTCCCCGGCGCCGCTCATCGCGCCGGGCCCAGCGCGGGCGGGCCTTCGAGCGTGTCGCAGGCGGCGCGCGCCTGTTCACCCATCAGCCCGTGCATGACGCGGCGGAACCCCTCGACCGCCACCGGCCCGGCCTCGCGATAGGCGCGCATCACCGTGTCCCGCTGGCGATCGAACAGGCGGCGTTCCAGGGCAGCACCCTTCTCGGTCAGCGTCAGCAGGCGCTGGCGGCGGTCGCTGCGGCCGGGCGTCTGCGTCACATAGCCTTCCTCGACCAGGGGCTGCAGGACGCGGCCGAGGCTCTGCTTGGTGATCGCAAGAATGCCGAGCAGGTCCCCCACCGTGATGCCGGGCCGGCGGCCGACGAAATGCAGCACCCGGTGATGCGCGCGGCCCATGCCGAGCTCGGCCAGGATCTCGTCGGCGCCCGCGGTGAAGTCGCGATAGCCGAAGAACAGCAGGTCCTGGGCAAGGCGCAATTCCTCCTCCCGCAGGAACAGCAGGTTGCGCCCGGCGGCCAGGGGGCTGCGCTCGGGGGCGTCGGCGGTCTGCGCGTTGCTCTTGGCTGGCATGTTCGGGTGAGGGTCTCCGCTTTGGTCAGTATCATTGACGCATCCGGCGTGTCATTTTAACTTACGCCAGTCTGAAGCAACATTCTTTCGTTTCAACCGGCGCCCGCATTGCTGGCCGACAGGAGGATACCCCATGACGCTGCCGCCGTCCGCATTGCGGACCCGCCGTCATGGCACGTTCCGCCGATCCTGCCGTGCCTCCTGCTGCGCGGCGCGGCGGGCGTAAGACAAGAACTCCTGGAGGGATACGCAGCATGGACCAGTTTCCGATCACCCGCACCACAGCGCCCAAGGCGAAGCCGGCGGACGACACGCTGTCCTTCGGCAAGGTCCTGACCGACCACATGTTCCTGATGAACTATGAGGAAGGGAAGGGCTGGTTCAATCCGCGCATCGAACCCTATGGCCCGCTGAGCCTCGATCCGGCGACCTCGGTGCTGCATTACGGCCAGGCGATCTTCGACGGGCTGAAGGCATTCCGCGGCGAGGACGGCCAGATCCGCCTGTTCCGCCCCGACCGCCATGCGCAGCGCTTCAACCGCTCGGCGCAGATCATGTGCCTGCCGGAACTGCCGGTGGACATCATCCGCGCATCCTTCGACGCGCTGGTCGGCGTCGATGCCGATTGGGTGCCGCGCAAGGCGGGCACATCGCTGTATCTGCGACCGACCATCATCGCGACGGACGTGATGCTCGGCGTCCATCCGGCGCATAGCTGCCTGTACTTCCTGATCCTCTCGCCGGTCGGTTCCTACTACAAGGAAGGCGTGAAGCCGGTGCGGATCCTGGCCTCCGACAAGCATGTGCGCGCCGTCAAGGGCGGCACCGGGGAGGCGAAGACGGCGGCGAACTACGCCCAGTCGCTGTCCGGCCAGCAGGATGCCGCGGCGGCCGGCTACACCCAGGTGCTGTATCTCGATGGCGTGCACCGGAAGTATCTCGATGAGGTCGGCACCATGAACATCATGGTGAAGATCGGCGAGGAGGTGATCACCCCGCCGCTCGCCGGCACCATCCTCGATGGCGTGACGCGCGCCTCGGCCATCCAGCTGATGCGCGACTGGGGGCTGACGGTGTCCGAACGGCCGATCACCATCGACGAGGTGATGGCCGCCGGCCGCGACGGCACCCTGAAGGAGATGTGGGGCACCGGCACCGCGGCCGTCGTCTCCCCGGTCGGCACGCTCGGCTACAAGGGCGAGGACGTGCTGATCAACAAGGGCGAGACAGGCGAACTGACGCAGCGGCTGTACGACGCCATCGTCGGCATCCAGTACGGGCGCACCAATGACGCGCATGGCTGGACCTCCGTGGTGAAGGTGCCGGCGCTGGCCTGAGCGCCTGCCTCCGCCTGCCACATCCCGCCCGCCAGGCGGGATGGAGCGATGCCGCTGCCCCGGCCGGTCACGACGGGACGGAGGCGGCGGCACCGCGCCTGCCAATGGCCCGCGATACTGAAGCGGGCCTGGCCGGCACCTGCGCCCCGCCGATGGCCCGGGCATGTTCCGTGCGCCCTGGCTCACGGAAATCGCCCTGACCGTTTGTCTCAACGAGTATCGTCACCCGATCAGGTGATGCCACCTGATCGGGATCTGCCCTCGGCACCCCGGAGGGTCGCAGCCGCACGTGAAGGCAGCGGAATGCTGACGCCAGCGGCCGGGGAACTCGATCGCGCGTCTCAGCTCGCCGGCATGAAGGTGAAGGGCTGCGCCGGGACGAACTTCGCCGAAACCTCGCCGGAATAGGTCTCGCCACCGGCCAGGGGCAATTTGCGCGGCGACGCCCCGGCCTTGAGGTCGAGCGCCGGCAAGTTCACCCAGAACGCATTGGGCCGCGTCGCGCTGTCGAACAGGTAGGTGAGGTTCTTGCTGTCCGCCGCCGAGCGCCAGAGGGTCGAGGCGATGTTCGGCTGCGACGGCGTCGTGATGCCGAGCGGCACGCTGACGCTGCGGACCACGCCCATCACCGAGGCCAGGGCCTGGCTGGCGAAGTCGCGGCCCGGCACGCCGGCGATATAGGCCGGTGACACCGCCGTCGGAATGGCATCGAGCAGGAAGGAGGCGCGGGCGAAGCGGTCGGCCGCGCGGTTCGTGCCGGGCAGGAAGTTGAGCCCGCCGACATTCGTCCAATAGCTGTTCAACGCCAGCTGCTGGTCATAGGTCGGTGAGTTGGTCATCACCGTGTATTCGCGGCCGTGATGGATGACGAGCCGGCCGCCGATGTATTCGAGGATCGCCGAATCACCGCTGCGGTCCGACAGGGCGAGATGCAGCGAGGCGACGCTGCCATTCGGCAGCGTGGGCGCGGAGATGCGGAAGGTCTCCGCACGCATCGCCGTCACCGCCTCGGCCACCGTGGCGAAGTTGTCGAGCGCATATTGCGCCCAGAGCATGATCGACAGCCGCGGCTTGTCCGTATCGGCCGCGCCGTAGTTCGATTCCGCCAGATAGAGGAGATTGGCCACGAGGCCCCTCTCATTCAGCCCTTCCGCCGTGCCGGCGTTGTAGGCCGCGGCGATGACGCTGCCATACCGTGATGTCCAGCGCGGCGTGTTCGCCCCGCCCGCGCCGTCGCGCGCCATGCCCGCGGGAAAAGCCCACAGGTCGGTCGCCATGTCCTCCATCCAGTCCATCGACCGGCCGGTGATCACCATGTCGTCCGACCCCCGGTAGAGCACGCGGGTGCAGGCCATGGCGGGCGCCGGCAGCAGCCCGGCGATGGCTGCCGCGAGAAGATGGCGTCGGTTGGCGCGGAGCATGTGAATTGCCTTTGGGTTGAATTCGCGCAGTTTATGCGCGAACCGCGCGAATTATGCGACCCTCGCCATTGCCCCTGCCTGATGGTCGCGCGTGTGCGGATGCACCGTCACTCGCACCGCACCAGCCGGCCTATGCCGTCGGCAGCAGCAGGAACCCCGGCCCCTCCGGCGGCTCGGCGAATTCCTCGGTGATGTCGCTGACATGCGCCAGCGGTGGCCCGCGCCGGCAGGCCGAGAGCAATGCCTGCACCGCGGCTTCCTCCCCGGCCACCAGCGCCTCCACCGTGCCGTCGCGGCGGTTGCGCACCCAACCCTGCACGCCGAGGCGTGCTGCCTCGCGCAGCATCCAGTCGCGATAGCCGACGCCCTGCACCCGGCCGGCGATGACGACGCGCCGCGCCCTCATGACCGCACCAGCGCGAGGAAGCGCTCGGCCAGGTCGAGATCGGCGGCGGCGCGGGCGCGGCGCTGCTCGGCCTCCCAATCCGGTGCCCCAGCGCTGCTCCTGGTATGTCTCGTCGAGCACGGCGAGGCGATGCGCCTCCGCCGACGAGAGGCGTTGCGAGGACAGCGCGAGCCCGAGCACCAGGCTGCCCAGCGCCGGCACGGCGAGGCCGAGCGCGGCCAGTTCCTCCGTCGCATGGGCGGCCACCGCGTCGCGCAGCGCATCGAGGCTCTCCGGCCGGCTGCGGCACCGGCATCAGCCCCTCGGTGACCGCCAGCCGCGCGCCATGCGCCTCGGCCGCCCAGTCGAGCAGCGGTTGCCATTCGCGCGCCTGCAGCGCCGCCAGCGCCGCATCCTCGGCGCGGTAGCAGAGCAGGTCGGTCTCGCCGTATTTCGCCAGCCCGGCGACCATCGCGGCGGGGTCGGCGGCGATGCGGTCCTGCGCGGTGCCGAGCAGCCGGGTCAGCGGCACAGCCTCCATCGTCATCTCGCCGCCCTTCTCGCCGCCGGCGTCCTGCCATTCGGCGGCGATCGCCTCGGCCAGCGCGGCGCAGCCGGTGGCCAGCGGCGCCCCGCCCGGGCAGGCGCAGCGGCTTGCCGTCGAGCAGCACGGCATGGCCGCCCTCGGGGCGGGGCACGGCGACGGCATGGGACCAGAAGCGCTTCATGGCGTGTTTCTAGCGCAGATCCGATCGGGTGGATCACCCGATTGGATGGAGCGCAAGGCAGAGCGAGGACGTGGCCGGGGCGAACGAATCGCTCCAACGCGGGTGGGGCGGCGATTGGAGGGGCGCGGCACCTCCACGCCACCTCGCCGGAGGATCGCGCCATTCACATGCGCATTCCCTGGCGCCGGTCGCGGCTGTCATGGTCCGTCCAGTTGCGCGGCGAAGGCGCGTCGGCATGAACAGCCCGCCGCGCCGGTCGCCGGGTGATGGTCTCCAAAGGCCCCAGGCCGTGGGTGGAGCAGTCCGGGGGCACAGCCCCGCCGGCGTCACCGCCGCCGGCCGCCGAACAGCCCGCGCAGCACCTCCTGCGCCGCCCCCTGCAATTCCCGCGGCACGCCAGGCACCACCGCCTGCGCGCGGCGGCACCGGCCCGTCCGCGCCCATGCGGGCGAGCCGCAACTGGTCTGCGCAGGCCCCCGCCGGGTGCCCGCCGGGCACTTGCCCGCGCAGCCATTCCAGCGTCGGGTCGCGCCACAGCCGGTTCGCCACGGTGTCGTCGATCACCTGGCACCAGGGCGCGGCCCGGCTTCCACGCCGATGCGTGGTGCCGCCAGCGTGCCGCCGACGCCGACCGGCGCGCGCACCGTCACGCCGAACACCTGCACATCGGGCAGCAGCCGCGCGGCCAGCCTTTCGTTCCGCAGATTGACCGCCGCCATGCCGGTGACCTGGCCGACGCGAGGTCTCGGCCAGCAGGGCGCCGGTGGTGGCGATGCCATCCTCGGCGCTGACGCGCAGCGCGAGGCAGCGCAGCGCCAGCCCGTCGCGCGGCGCGCCGGGCATCAGCAGGGCGACCAGGTCGGGGCCGAGGCGCAGCAGCCCGTCGTGGGCGAGCCGGCCATCGACCATGGCGAGGCCGGCCTCGCCGGTCAGGCTGGCGGCCAGGGCGCGGGTGGTGGCGCCGCGGGCGGTGACGTCGATGCGCGACCTGGGCGCGGCCCTCGACGCTCGGCGGCCTCGCCCCGGGCGCGGCGCAGGGCGCCGAGATCGAGGCCGGCACCCGTGCTGCGCAGCGTCGATCGCGACGGCGGGCGGGTTGGCGTTCCGGTCGATGCGCAATGTCGCCCTGCACGACGCCGCCGGGGCTGGTGACGGTCAGCGGCGCGACGCGCAGCACGTCATTCTCCTGCGCGATCGCGGCGTGCAGGTCGCGCCAGTCCATGCCGTCGATCCGCGCCTGGGTCGCGCGCAGGTCGATCCGGCCGTGCCAGGTGGCCAGGGCGGCGAGCGGCAGGGCGATGTCGGGGATGACGCGCCGGCCGGGCCCGGCGGCCGGCGCCGCGCCAGTGGCGGCTGGTGCCGTGGCCGCCGGGGGCGGCGCCGCGGCGCCAGGGGGCGGGGGCGGCTCGGCCGATGCTGGCGGCGGTGGCGATGATCGGCGCCGCCGGCACGCGGCGGGCCAGGGCGTCGAGGTCGATCCGTTCCGCCTGCAGGCGCCCCTCGATGCCGAAGGGCTTGCCCGGCGTCAGCCGCATCTCGCCTTCCGCGACCAGGGCGGGGGCGGCGATGCGCAGCGCCTCGATGCGCAGCGGGCCGTGCAGCGGAGCCGTCGGCGATGACGCGCGCGGCGACGGTCGCGTCGCGCAGCGGCAGCGGGTCGGGCAGCACGGCGGCGAGGGCCAGCATGTCCGGCACCGCCACGCGCAATTCGAAGTCCGCGCCCTCCAGGCGGCGCGGGCGGCGGATGCGGCCGCGAGGCCTCCGCCCGCGCGCCGGCTGCCTCGGCGTGCAGGGTGACGCCGAGGGGCGCTTCCGCGGCCCAGGGCAGCAGCGCGCCCGGCCGGTCGAGCGTGAGCACCGCGGTGAAGGGCAGGCCCGTTCTGGCTGGCCTCGACCGTCACCTCGCGCCGGCTGGTCGAGCCCCGGTGCCGCGAGGTCGAGCCGCGCAAGGTGCAGTCCGGGCCGATAGGAGGCGAGGTCCGCCGCGCCGGCCTGCAGCGTCGCGGCCAGCGGGCGCAGGTCGGCGCCCAGGCGCAGCGTTGCGGTCAGCGCCGGCAGCGTCGCCGGGCAGCGCCACGCCGGGGGCGAGGGCGGCGAACAGCGGGCGCAGCGCCGCATAGTCGGGCAGGGCGGCCTCGAAGGTGATGGCATCGCCTGGGCGGCCCTGCACGGCCAGGCGATTGCCGCCGGCGGCCAGGGTGGCGCGGATCGGCGCCGGGGCTGGCGGCACCTCGCCGATCAGCGCGAGGGTGACGCCATGCACCCCGAGCCGCGCCGTGAAGGTCTCGGCGCCGCCGCCGCCGAGCCCCTGCAGCCGCGCCGCCTCGATCGAGACGGTGCCCAGGCGCGGGTCGGGCAGCGTGATGCGGCTGTCGGCGAGGGTGACCGACGCCGATGGCGATGCGCCGGCGCGGGCGTTCGGCGGCCGGCGGGGCGCGGCGGGGCGAGGCCGGCGCCGGCGTCACGCGCGGCGGGCTGGAACACCCAGTTCGGCGTGCCGTCGGGCCGCTGTTCCAGCAGGATGTCGGCACCCTCGATGGCGATCTGGCGGAAGGCGATGTCGCCGCTCAGCAGCGGCAGCAGCGCGAGGTTCGCCTCGATGTGGCGGATGCGCGCCATATCCGGCCGCGAGCCGCCGGGCAGGTTGGCGAGCGTCGCCTCCTCGATGGTGACGCGTGGCGTCAGGCCGAGCCCGATCGAGACGCGGCCGAGCGTCGCGGCGCGCCCCGTCGCGGCCTCGATGGCGGCGACGATGCGTGGCGTCAGCGCCCCGGCATCGAGCGCATAGGTCAGCGCGATGATCCCGCCGACCGCCAGCACCACGGCGCCGCCGAGCAGCCCAGCCGCCCATTTCAGGGCGCGCTCGCCGGGCATCTCAGCGAACCCGCCGGCACGGCGGCGTGCGCGGCTTGTCGAAGCCGAGGAAGGTGAAGGTGTCCTTCATATGCGCCGGCAGCGGGGCGGCGAGTTCCACGAACCCGCCCTCCGGGTGCGGCAGCCGCAGCGCGCGGGCGTGCAGGTGCAGGGTGCGGTCGCCGAAGCCGTCGGGATGCGCGGCGGCGCCGCCGTATTTCCCGTCGCCCAGGATCGGGCAGGTCAGCGCCGAGGCGCAATGGACGCGCAACTGGTGGGTGCGGCCCGTCAGCGGCGTCAGTTCCAGCCAGGCGGCCTGCTTCTGCGCCGTGTCGATGGTGCGGTAGAGCGTGACGGCATGCGCCGCGTCCTTCGCATCCGAGGCGACGACGCGCTCGCCATGGCCGCCGGCATGCTTGGCGAGCGGCATGCTGATCCGCCCTTCCAGCGGATGCGGCCGGCCGACGACGATCGCCCAATAGGTCTTTTGCGTGTCGCGGCCGCGGAAGGCGGCGGCGAGCCTTGAGGCGGCCGCCGGGGTGCGGGCAAGCACCAGCACGCCGGTGGTGTCGCGGTCGAGGCGATGCACCAGGCGCGGCCGGTCCTCGCTGCCGAAGCGCAGCGCGTCGAGCATGCCGTCGAGGTGCTTGGCGATGCCCGGGCCGCCCTGCACGGGCATGCCCTGCGGCTTGTCGAGCGCGATGATGCTGTCGTCGCGATAGATGACGAGGCGTTCCAGCGCGCTGGCCTCGCGCGGGTCGACCGGCTTGGGGTCGGCCATCGGTGCCTGGCCCTCGGGCATCGGCGGGACGCGGACGACCTGGCCGGGCAGGATGCGGGTATTGGCCTCCACGCGCTTGCCATCGACGCGGATCTGGCCGGTGCGCAGCATTTTCTGCAGCGCGCCCTGGGTCAGCAGCGGGAAGTAGCGGTGGAACCAGCGGTCGAGGCGGACCTCGCCGTCGGAGGCGCGGACGGTGCGATTGGTGACAGGCATCGCCCATCATAGCCGCCCCGGCCGGGCGCCGCACCATGGCATGGCGGGTTCCCGATTGTTGCGCCACGGCCGGCTTGTCGCGTAACAGGGAGTTAATAATCGGGAGTACGCTGGGTCATGATCGCCATGAATCGCCGCGCCCTGCTGGGCGGAGCCACCGGATTGCTGGCCACGCCGGCCCTCGCGCAACGCGCCGTGGATTTTTCCGGCAAGACGATCGAATGGGTCATCCCCTTCGCCGAAGGCGGCGGCAGCGACGTCTGGGCCCGCTTCCTGTCGCCCTACCTGGCGAGGAACCTGCCGGGCCGGCCCAACGTGATCGTGCGCAACGTGCCAGGCGGTGGGTCGATCACCGGCGCCAACGAGTTCTTCCAGCGCGCCCGCAATGATGGTTCGTCCTTCATCGGCACCTCCGGCTCGACGCAGTTCCCCTATCTGCTGGGCGACCGGCGCGTGCGCTACGACTATCGCGAAATGCCGCCGGTGCTGGTCTCGCCGACCGGCGGCGTGGTCTACATCCCGGCCCGTTTCGGTGTCGCCAATGCCTCGGAACTGACCAAGGTGGTGGGGCAGGAACTGGTCTATGGCAGCCAGGGCGCGACCTCGCTCGACCTGGTGCCGATGCTGGCCTTCGTCGTGCTCGGCCTCAACGTGCGCCATGTGTTCGGCATGCGCGGGCGCGGCGAGGGACGCCTCGCGCTTGAGCGTGGCGAGGCGACGATCGACTACCAGACCTCCTCGGCCTACCTGACGCAGGTGCGCCCGATGGTCGAGGCCGGGACCGTGGTGCCGCTGTTCTCCTGGGGCGTGCTGGATGCCCAGGGCAAGGTGGCGCGCGACCCGACCTTCCCGGACCTGCCGCATTTCGTCGAGGCGTATGAGATGATGCACGGGCGCAAGCCCTCGGGCGTCGAGTTCAACGCCTATCTCGCCTTCTTCGGCTCGGGTTTCGCGGCGCAGAAGCCGGCGATGCTGCCGCGCGGCACCGCGCCCGAGATCGTCGCGGCCTATCGCCGTGCCTTCGCCGCCGCCGTGGCGGACCCCGAATTGCAGGCGCGCAAGGGCGAGGTGCTCGGCGACTACACCCAGGCGGTGGGCGACGAGATCCAGGAACTGTTCCAGGTGGCGACGACCATCGACCCCGATGCGCGGAACTGGGTGCGGAACTACCTGACGACCAACCACAACGCCCGGCTGTAGGGGCGCCGGCCGGCAGGGACCGCCGGCCCAGTACCAGGGAGGCATCATGGCCAAGATTTCCTTGCCGAGGCGGAGCCTGCTCGGCGCCGCGACGCTCGGCCTCACGGCGCCGGCGCGCGCCCAGGCGCCGGTCGATTTCGCCGGCCGCACCATCGAATTCGTCATCCCCTTCGCCGAGGCCGGCGGCTCGGATGTCTGGGCGCGCTTCTTCGCGCCCTATGTGACGAAGTACCTGCCGGGCAATCCGAACGTCATCGTCCGCAACATCCCCGGCGGCGGGTCGATCACCGGCGCCAATGACTGGGCGCAGCGGGCGCGGCCGGACGGGTCGTCCTTCTTCGGGTCATCCGCCTCGACCCAACTTCCCTTCCTGCTGGGCGACCGGCGCGTGCGGTATGACTTCGCCAAGTGGACGCCGGTGATCGTCTCGCCGACCGGGGGCGTGGTCTATGTCTCCTCGCGCACCGGCATCAGCCGCACGGACCAGATCAGTGAGTTGGTCGGCAAGGAACTGGTGTTCCCGAGCCAGGGCGCGACGGGGCTCGACGTGGTGCCGATCCTCGCGCTGCACCTGCTCGGCCTCAATGCGCGCTACGTGTTCGGCATGCGCGGGCGCGGCGATGCGCGCCTCGCGGTCGAGCGCGGCGACGCCAATGCCGACCACCAGACCACGCCCGCCTGGCTGACGCAGGTGGTGCCGATGGTGCAGGCCGGCGCCGCCGTGCCGCTGTTCTCCTATGGCGTGCCGAATGCGGCCGGTGCCATCGAGCGCGACCCGTCCTTCCCCGAGATCCCGACCTTCGAGGAAGTCTACGTCAAGATGAAGGGCCGCGCGCCGTCGGGGCCGGAATACGACGCCTATCGCGCCTGTTCGGTCGCCGCCTTCGCGGGCCAGAAGCCCGCCGTGCTGCCGAAGGAGACGCCGGCACCGATCATCGCCGCCTTCCGCCGCGCCTTCGAGGAGGCGGTGGCCGACCCTGCATTGCAGGCGCGCAAGGAAGCCGTGCTCGGCGACTACACCCAGGCGGTCGGCCCGGCCGCGCAGACGCTGTACGAAACCGCCACCTCCATCTCGCCCGAGGCGCGTGCCTGGGTGCGGCAGTTCCTTACCGCCAATCACAACGTGCGTTTCTGAACCCCGATCACGGCGCGCCGGCAGGAAGGCTCAACACTCCATGATGGATGTCATCTTCGGCGCGCTGGCGGAGGTGGTCACGCCACTGCGCCTGATGTTCATGATGCTCGGCGTCTCCGTCGGGCTGGTGATCGGCGTGCTGCCCGGCCTTGGCGGCATTGCCGGGCTGTCGCTGCTGCTGCCCTTCATCTACGGCATGGACCAGACATCGGCGCTGGCGATGTTGATCGGGCTTGTCGCGGTGATCCCGACATCGGACACCTTCTCCTCGGTGCTGATGGGCATTCCGGCTCGCTCGGCGAGCCAGGCGACGGTGCTCGACGGCTTTCCCCTGGCGCAGAAGGGGGAGGCCGCGCGCGCATTGTCGGCGGCCTTCTTCGCCTCGATGCTGGGCGGGCTGTTCGGCGCGATCGTGCTGACCGGCGCGGTGCTTGCCGCACGGCCGATCATCCTGCTGTTCGGCTCGTCGGAACTGTTCATGCTGACGCTGTTCGGCCTGTCGACGGTCGCGGCGCTGTCGGGTGGCAACCTGGCCAAGGGCGTTGCCTCGGCCTGCCTTGGCCTGGCTGTTCGGCATGATCGGCGCGGCACCGGCGACCGGCGAGTACCGGATGGATTTCGACACGCTGTACCTGAGCGACGGGCTGCCGCTGGTGGTCGTCGGCCTCGGCATCTTCGCGCTGCCGGAACTGTTCAACCTGCTGCGCAGCGGCGGCGCGATCGCCAAGGCCAATGCGCTCGGCAGCGGCTGGATGCAGGGCGTGCGCGACGTGCTCGCACACCCCTGGCTGGTGCTGCGATGCTCGGGCATCGGCGCGCTGATCGGCGCCATTCCGGGCCTCGGCGGGTCGGTGGTGGACTGGATCGCCTACAGCCACGCGATGCAGACGGTGAAGGACACGTCGCACTTCGGCAAGGGCGACATCCGCGGCGTCATCGCGCCGGAATCGGCCAACAACGCGACGCAGGGCGGGGCGCTGCTGCCGACGCTGCTGTTCGGCATCCCGGGGTCGGGCTCGATGGCGATCTTCCTGGCGGGGATGATCCTGCTCGGCCTGCAGCCCGGCCCGGCGATGGCGGACCGCAACCTCGACGTCACCTACACGATCATCTGGTCGCTCGCGATCGCCAACTTCGCCGGCACCGCGCTGTGCATCGCGCTCGCACCCGGCATCGCGAAGCTGACGACGATCCGCTACGCGCTGATCGCGCCGTTCATGATCATGATCATCTCCTTCGCCGCCTTCCAGGCGACGCGCAGCTACTACGACCTGCTGGCGCTGTTCGCGGTCGGCATGATCGGGCTGTTCCTGCGCCGCTTCGGCTGGTCGCGCCCGGCCTTCCTGATCGGCTTCGTGCTCGCGCTGGGGGCGGAGCGGTACTTGTACCAGGCGCGTGCAGTTCTCCGGCTGGGACTTCCTGACGCGGCCCATCGCGCTGTTCATCCTGGCGCTGACGGTGCTGTCGCTGTGGGCCGGGCGTGCGGCGCTCCAAGGCGGCGGTGAACACCGAAGGGTCGGTCGAGACATCCCGCGCCACGCGCATGCTGCCGCAGATCCTGTTCTCCGTGGCGCTGCTCGGGACCTTCGGCTTCGTGCTGTATGAGGGGCTGCGCAATTCCTACCTGGCGGCGATCATGCCGGTCGCGACCGCGATGCTCGGTGGCCTGGCGGTCCTCGCGGTCCTGGTGGTTCAGGCGCGCGGGCCGGTCGCGGCGGGCACCGCGAATTTCGACGCCGATGCGAACAGCACCGATGCGGGCCCCTGGCCTTTCGTCGCCTGGGTGCTGGGCTTCCTGGCGCTGACCGGGGTGGTCGGCTTCTTCCTGGCGCTGGCGACGTTCTTCCTTGCCTTCCTGCGCGTCGTCGCGCGCTGCGGCTGGGTGCAGACCCTGCTGTTGAGCGGTGCGGCCTGCGGGTTCATCCTGCTGCTCGCGCACATGCTCAACCTGATCTTCCCCGGCGGCCTGCTGCAGGAGGCCTACGACCTGCCCTGGCCCTTGCGCTGATCGACCGCTTGAGACGGCGCGGTGAGGCGGATACTGCCATCCGCCACCAGCCCGCATCCCCACCCTGCCGGGCGACGGCCATATCCCTGATCGATGGCCGTATGGGCGCGCGGGCCGGTGGCGCGATCTGGCCGGAACCGCCTGTGGAACGATATGAAGCCGATCACACCTGCATCGCTCGGCATCCCGGGCCGGGGCGCGACGGGCCGCCAGGCTTGTGCCAACATTCCACCAATCCAGGAGCGCACCGCCATGACCGTCCAGACCGCGATCCCCTGCACCCTGATGCGCGGCGGCACCAGCCGCGGGCCGTACTTCCTCGCCGCCGACCTGCCGGACAGCCGCGAAGGCATCGCCGAGGTGCTGCTCGCCGCCATGGGCAGTCCCGGATGCGCGGCAGATCGACGGGCTGGGCGGTGCGACCACGCTGACCAGCAAGGTGTGCATCGTCTCGCCGGCCGGCGGCGGGGGAGAAGCAGCAGGTCGACTACCTGTTCGCGCAGGTCTCGGTGGACAAGGCCTTCGTCGATTTCGGCCCGACCTGCGGCAACATGCTGGCGGGCATCGGCCCCTTCGCGATCGAGAAGGGCCTGGTGCCGGTGGCCGATGGCGAGACCTCCGTGCGCATCCGCGCGGTGAATACCGGCGCGCTGATCGAAGCGGTGGTGCAGACGCCCGGCGGGCGCGTGACCTATGACGGCGGCACGGCGATCGCCGGCGTGCCGGGCACCGCGGCACCCATCGTGCTGAACTTCGCCGATGCGGTCGGCGGCGCGACAGGCAAACTGATGCCGACCGGCAATGCCCGCGACATGATCGAGGGCGTCGAGGTCACCTGCCTCGATGTCTGCATGCCGGTGGTGATCGCCCGCGCGGCCGACCTCGGCAAGACGGCGCGCGAGAGTGCGAAGGAACTCGATGCCGACAAGGACTTCATGGCGCGCATCGAGACGATCCGCCGCGCCGCCTCGCTCGCGATGGGCATGGGCGATGCCGCGGGCAAGGTGATGCCGAAATTCGCCATGGTCGCCGAGCCGGCCGGCGGGGCAGGGCATCGCCGCGCGCTACTTCACGCCGCTCGCCTGCCATGAGGCGATGGCGGTGACGGGCGGCATCTGCATCGCCACCGCCTGCATGCTGCCGGGCACGGTCGCCGATGGCCTGGCGCGCATCGGGCCGAATGAGCGCGAGACGATCCCGCTGGAGCACCCGACCGGCCTGATGGAAGCGGTGATCAGCACGAAGCGCACCGGCAATGACGGCGTCGAGGTGCTCGGCGGCGGCACGCTGCGCACGGCGCGCAAGCTGATGGCGGGCGAGGTCTACATCCCGGCGCGGGTGTGGGGCGGCAAGGCTACCGCCTGAACAGCCAGAAGCCGGCGAGGCAGCAGGCGACGCCAAGGATGATCGAGGCCGCGACGTAGCCGACCGACAGGGCCGGGGAGCGCGACCACAACATCGTCGCCTCCAGCGAGAAGGCGGAGAAGGTGGTGAAGCCGCCGAGGAAGCCCGTGACCAGGAGCAGCCGCGCCTGCCCTTCCACATCGGCGCCAGCCAAGGCGCCGATGACGAAGCTGCCGACCACGTTGACCGTCAGCGTTCCCCAGGGAAACGCCGCGCCGAGCAGTTCGATGGCGAGCACCGAGGTGAGGTAGCGCAACACCGACCCCGCCGCGCCGCCTAGGGCGACGAGTGCGAGGGATGTCATGCCGATGGCGGCCATTCGGAACCGTGCTCCTGTCCGGGCGATGAAACATTGCACAGTGTTTTGCGTCACCACGCTGCGCCTGATTGTGCCATTCGTTTCGGGCGTCTAGCGTCTCCGCCCACATGAACCGGAATGGGATGCCAGTCTGATGGAAGTCAAGGGTTTCAAGAAGAGCTTCTCGCTGGACCAAGGCTCCATCCTGGGCAACGACCAGACCTTCCAGGCGTTGTTCAACGCGCCGCTGAATGACGACAAGCGCTCGGGCATCTGCGTGGGGTTGTCGCTGGTCTGGCTGGCGCGGCGGATGATGTTCCACGACGAAACGGCCGAGCAGCGCGCGGCATCGCTCATCAGCACGCCGGGCTTCCAGTGGGGCGGCAAGACCCAAGATATCCACAACGCCAGCCCGGCCGCGGGCAACGGCTGGGGTGACTATCTGGAGGCCTTCCTGGGCGAGGCGCTGCGCGCCTATGTGATGCGGATCGTCCCGGCGACGATCTCCGAAGGTGCCCATTCGGATGCCGGCGGCGATGCGCAAATCATGTGGGAACCCGCCAAGCCCGCCGGGTCCTACGTGCTGCACTACATCTGGCTCGACAATGCGGGGTCGTCCTGCGGCCACTGGACAGCGTCCTATGCGTCGCACGGGACCGCAGGCATGAACCGGCACTTCTACCATTTCGACCCGAACATGGGCGAGTATCGCGTCGGCACCGGGGATGGCGAGAAGTATCTCAAGGGCTGGGTGCAGGCCTATCTCGATAACTTCACCGGCGTGCGCCACGTCTGTTCGGTGGAACTGCAGCGCGGCTGATTGGTCCTGTGCCGGGGCTTAAACGATGGGAGGCGACAGTCGAGCGATAACGCAGGCGCGACTGTGGCTTAACCGTAGCCTTTCTCATGCACGGGCGGAGCGTGCCGAGGCGCCTCCCCCGACAGCGAGGATGAGGCATGGCTGACCTTGCCGACTACGGATTGGTCGCGTTCGACCAGATGGATGTGCTCGGCTCGACCTACAGGAATAAGCGGGATGTGCAGAACGGTGTCTGCGCCGCGCTGTGCGTCGCCTGGGTGCAGGCCATCGCGGGCGGTGCCAGCGCCAGCGACATGGACGCGTCGATCCGGCAATTCGACCTTGCGGTAAACAAGCAACGCATCATCATCGACGCCTTTTCGCAGGTTGGTGGCGTTCGTTCCGCGATCTACAATTCGGTTTCGCACATCACGCGCCTGACGCTGACCTTCGAGGTCGGCGGCGACTACGTCGATCCGATCAAGCAGTGCTTCGTCAACCTGAAGGACGGTTTCCATTTCCTGTCGGTCTCCTTCGACGAGGGCCCGCACATGATCGCCCTGTTTAAGGTTGATCATGAGATGGTTCTGTTCGCCCCGAATTTTGGTGTCTTCCAGGCCGACGACAATCCGGGCGTCGAGGATCTTGCGGGGGGGCTTTTCGCCGAATACGCGTCGGACGGGATGGCCATCAAATCCTGGACCGTCTTCTCGCTGAAAGATGCTGATTCCGCACTGGCCCGCTATAAGCGCATCTCCGGAGCGACCTGAGGCACGCGGCCGCCGATATCAGCCGCGGCGCTTCTTGCGACGCATCTCCTCCCACCGCGCCATGCGTTCCCCGATCGCTGCCTCCGCACCGCGATCGGTCGGGCGATAGAAGTTCTGCCGCGGCATCTCGTCGGGGAAGTAGTCCTGGCCGGAGAAGGCTTCATCCGCGTCGTGGTCGTATTCGTAGCCCGCTGCCGTAGCCGATCTCCTTCATCAGCTTGGTCGGCGCGTTCAGGATGTGCTTGGGCGGCATCAGCGAGCCGGTCTCCTTCGCCGCGCGCATCGCCGCGCCGAAGGCGGCATAGACGGCGTTCGATTTCGGCGCCGTCGCCAGATGCACGACCAGTTGCGCCAGCGCCAGTTCGCCCTCCGGCGAGCCCATGCCGTTCGTAGGTCTCCCAGGCCGCGATGGCGAAGGGCAGCAGGCGCGGGTCGGCCATGCCGATATCCTCGGCGGCGAAGCGCGTCAGGCGGCGGGCGATGTAGCGCGGGTCCTCGCCGCCGGTCAGCATGCGCGCGAACCAGTACAGCGCCGCGTCGGGGTCCGAGCCGCGCATCGATTTGTGCAGCGCGGAGATGAGGTTGTAGTGCTCCTCGCGGTCCTTGTCGTAGAGCGCGGCGCGCTTCGCCAGCAGCGTCGGACAGCGCGGCGGTGTCGAGCGGCTTGCGTGCGTTCCGGCAGCGCGAACAACTGCTCGGCCATGTTGAGCAGGTAGCGCCCGTCGCCATCGGCCATGGCGCGCAGCGTGCCGCGCGCCTCGGGCTGCAGCGGCAGGGGGCGGCCGGTCTCCTCCTCGGCGCGGGTCAGCAGCAGGTCGAGCGCGGCATCGTCGAGGCGCTTCAGCACCATCACCTGGCAGCGCGACAGCAGCGCGCCGTTCAGCGCGAAGGACGGGTTCTCCGTGGTGGCGCCGACCAGCGTGACGGTGCCGTCCTCGACCACCGGCAGGAAGCCGTCCTGCTGGGCGCGGTTGAAGCGATGGATCTCATCGACGAACAGCAGCGTGCCCTGGCCGTTGCGACTTGCGCGCGCGCGCCTCGTCGAAGGCGCGCTTGAGGTCGGCCACGCCGGAGAACACCGCCGACAGCGCGGTGAAGCGCAGCCCGGCGGCTTCGGCCAGCAGCCGCGCGATGGTGGTCTTGCCCACGCCCGGCGGGCCCCACAGGATCAGCGAGGCGAGCGAGCCGCGCTCGAGCATGCGGGCGATGGCGCCCTCGGCGCCGAGCAGGTGGTCCTGGCCGACCACCTCGGCGAGGACGCGCGGGCGCAGGCGGTCGGCGAGGGGGCGGGCGGCATCCTCCTGTGCGGGGGATGCGGCAGGGGTGTCACCGAACAGGTCGGGCGCGGGCAGCGGGGATCGAGCCATGGCGCGATATAGCCTGGCAACCGTGCAGCGTTCCAACTCGGCGCGCTTTCCGCATAGGTTGCAGTGTGTCCCGTTACTGCATTCCCTTTGTCCCGACAGACTTCGAACGCGCGATCTCCCAGGTCTTCTGGTTCGCTGCCAGGCGCGCGTTGCTGCGCGCCGTGACCGGAATGACGCTCGCCCTGGTTCTGGTCGTCTGGCCGCTGCAGGGTTTCGCGATCGAGGCTCCGAGTGCCGAGATGAAGGTGATCCTGCTGGTCTTCGCCCTCTTCCTCGGCGCCGCGATCGCCCTTCACTTCATGAGGACGCGCCGCGTCATCCGTGCGGTCCGCCGCACCTGGGACGACATGCCTTTCACGCTGGCGACGCCCCTGACAATGACGATTGTCATCGATGACGCCGGCATGGACGCGGCTTTTTCGGTTCCCGGTCCCGCCATGCCTGAGCCGCCACGGATGCGGCCATGGCAGGACGTGACCGAGGTCTGGGAAACGCGCGACTTCTTATGCGTTGTGGCCCATCCACCGCTGCCACCCTTGCCGAAGCGCGGCCTCGATCCCCGGGACCTCGCCGGCCTCCGGGACGAGATCGCTGCCCACCGGGCGGCAACACCATCGTAACTTGACGGGGGCGGGCCGGGGCGCGAGTGGACGGCCCATGCTCCGCCGCACCCTTCTCGCCCTGCCATTCGCCACCCCGGCCCTGGCCCAGACCCACGACCGGCCGACCCGGCTGATCATCGCTTTCCCCCCGGGCGGATCGACCGACATCCTCGGCCGCCTTATCGCGCCGCGCATGTCCGAACTGCTCGGCGCCACCGTGACGCCGGAGAACCGCTCCGGTGCCTCGGGCGCCGTCGGTGCCGGCTATGTCGCGCAATCGGCGCCGGACGGGGCGACGCTGCTGCTCGATTCCGGCGGGCAATCGGTGAACCCGTTCCTGATGCGCGGACTGTCCTTCGACTATGTCCGCGACCTCGCGCCGGTGACGCTGCTCGCCACCCTGCCGCTGGTCCTGGTGGTGCGGGCGGAATTCGGGCCGGCCACCCTGCCGGAGTTGCTGGCGCGGCTGCGCGCCGAACCCGCCCAGGCACGCTATGGCAGCGTCGGCGTCGGCGCGCGCACGCACCTCGCCATGGCGCAATTGCTCCGCCGCGCGGCCATCCGCGGCGAGCACATCCCCTATCGCGGCGGCGCCGACCAGATCGCCGGCCTGCTGCGCGGCGACGTGCCGATGGGCTTCACCTCGGTGGCGCTCGCGGCACCGCTGGTGCGCGACGGGCGGCTGCGCGCGGTCGCCGTCTCCTCGGCCGGCCGGAACGACCAGTTCCCCGATGTGCCGACCATCGCCGAACAGGGCTTCGCCGGCTTCGCCATGGGTGACTGGCTCGGCCTGCTGGTGGCCGCCGCCACGCCCGCGCCGGTCATCGCGCGCCTGGCCGCCGCGGCGGGCGATGCGGTGAACCAGCCGGCGCTGGCGCCGCGCCTCGCCGCCCTTGGCCTTACGCCAGCGGCCGAGGGCCCCGCCGCCTTCGCCCGTTTCCTGGCCGATGAACGCGCCACGATGGAGGCGCTGATCCGCGGCGAGGGCATCCGCCTCGACAGCTAGCGCCCGACAAGGCATGGAACCCCCAGTTCAACGGGAGGAACAATCCGATGCTTCGTCGCGCCCTGCTCGCCGCCACGATCGCCACGCCCGCCCTGGCCCAGACCCCCTGGGCGCCGAGCCGTCCGATCCGCCTGGTCGCGCCCTATCCGCCCGGCGGCGGCGTCGACACCACCTCCCGCCTGCTCTCGGTGCCGATGGGCGCCTTCCTTGGCCAGCCGGTCGTGGTGGAGAACCGCGGCGGCGCCGGTGGCTCGATCGGTGCCGCCGAGGTCGCGCGCAGCGCGCCCGACGGCCAGACCATCCTGATCGACGCCATGGCCCATACGGTGAACCAGTACCTGATCCGCGGCCTGTCCTTCGACTACGCGACCGCCTTCGCGCCGATCAGCCAGATCGTCGTGCTGCCGCAGATCCTGGCGGTGAACCCGCAGCATTGCCCGGCCAAGACGGTGCAGGAATTCCTCACCTGGGCGCGCTCACGCGCCGGCACGCTGTCCTACGGCTCCTCGGGCAATGCCACGGCGGCGCATCTGGCGGCGGCGATGTTCCTCAACCGCGCCGGGCTCGACATCACCCATGTGCCCTATCGTGGCGGCACGCCGGCGTTGCAGGACCTGCTGGGCGGCAACATCGCCTTCGTCTTCGGCACCGTCTCCTCGACGCTGCAACTGGTGCGCGACGGGCAGCTGGTCGCGCTTGGCGTCACCACCGCGCAGCGCATCGCGCCGCTGCCCAACGTGCCGACCATCGCCGAACAGGGCTTCGAGGGCTTCGAACTGAACGAATGGAACGGCCTGTACGCGCCCGCCGGCACGCCGGCGCCGGTGGTGCAGCGGCTGTATGAGGCCTCGAAGCACGCGCTGGCCGATGCGACGGTGCGCCAGCGGCTCGAGACGCTCGGCGCGCTGCCGATCGGCACCGACCCGGTGGTCTTCGCGCGCTACCTCGCGGAACAGCGGGCGCTGATGGGCCGCCTGGTGCGTGAGGCGCGGATCGAGGTGGGCTGACGCAAACCCCTTGAAACCCGGCGCCGGGGATGGAATTTCTTGATCCGCGTCAAGGCGGCGGGCCCTGACCCCGGCCACCCTGCCGGGACAGCAAGCGGAGGATATCCATGCGCGCGCGTGACATCATGACCAGCGATCCCGTCTCGGTGCCACCCGAGACCCCGCTTGAGGCGGTGGCGTCGCTGATGGCCGAACGCGGCATCTCCGGCCTGCCCGTGGTGGATGGCGCCGGGAACCTCGTCGGCCTGGTCACCGATGGCGACCTGATGCGCCGGCTGTCGGCCAAGGAGGACAAGCCGGCCTCCTTCTTCGCCGCCCTGCTGGGCGCCAATGCGGACCAGGCGATCGCCTATGCCCGCGCGCATGGCCGCCTGGTGCGCGACGTGATGAGCACCGACCTCGCGACCGTGACCGAGGATACGACGGTCGAGGAAGTCGCGCACATCCTGGAAAGCCGGCGCATCCGCCGGGTGCCCGTGCTGCGCGACACGCAACTGGTCGGCGTGGTGTCCCGTGCCGACCTGTTGCGCGCGGTGATGGAGCCGGTCGCATCCGGCGCGCAGGAGGATGCCTCCGACCCGCGCATCCGGCGCGAGTTGTTCGCCCGCATGGGGGCGGAGCCCTGGATCACGACGCGCTTCGTCTTCCCCACGGTGAAGGACGGCGTGGTCAGCTTCCATGGCTTCCTGGGGCAGGAGGCGGCGGTCGCGCTGCGCGTGCTCGCCGAAGGCGTGCCCGGCGTGAAGAATGTGGTGTTCGACACCACGCCGCCGCCGGCGCTCATGCTCGGCGTGCCCTGAGGGGCGGCATCGGCCCCGCGGCAGGCCGATGTTGGCGCGGAGGAGGCCGTGGCCCCCTCCGCCTCGCCTGCTGGCCTGGCGTCAATCGATGCTGAGGTTCAGCCGCGTCACCATCCGCTGCTCATAGACCGCCCGTTCGCGGGCGAAGGCCAGGTAATCCGCCGGGCCCAGATATTCGTTCGGCATGTCGTTCTGCGCCATGTAGGCCTGGATGCGCTCGCCTTGCTGCATCCGGCGGAAGGCCTGGTGCAGGAATTCGGTCACCTCGGGGTCCATGCCCTTGGGCCCGGCGACGCCGTAGGGGGACGTCACCACCATGCCGTAGCCCAGTTCGGTCAGGGTGGGCGCATTGGGGAAGGAGCGCAGCCGATCGCGCGTCCAGACCGCCAGCAGCTTCAATTGCCCGGCCTCGACATTCGGCGCCCAGGAATTGGCGTTGGCGATCACGTCCAGCTGGCGGCCGAGGATCGCCGTGATGTTCTCCGAGGTGCCGCGATAGGGAACATGCAGCATCTGCACGCCCTCCTTCTCGCACAGTTCCTCCATCGCCAGGTGGTTGGTGGTGGCCACCCCCGAGGTGCCATAGGTGAGCGCCCCGGGCCGCGCCCGTGCCGCCGCCCACATCTCCGCCATGGTATTCCAGCCCGACGCCGGGTGCACCACATGGCCGAACACGAAGCCGGTCTGCTGCATGATGTAGGTGAAGTCGCCGACCGGGTCCCAACTCGGCTGCTTCGTCAGGAAGGGATGGCGGATCACCGAGAGGTGATGGTGCGCGATGGTATAGCCATCGGGCCGCGTGCCCGAGATCAGCGCGCGGGCGGCCAGCGTGCCGCGCGCGCCGGGGCGGTTCTCGATGATCAGCGGCTGGCCGAATTCCTGCTGGAACATCTCGCCCTGCAGGCGGATGAAGCCATCGAGGATGCCCCCCGGTGCCCAGGGGATCAGGAAGCGCACGGGGCGGTTCGGGAACCGCCCCTGGCCGAGCGAGGGCCGCGCCAGCAGCGGCAGCGCCGCGCCGGCCAGCAGGATGCGACGGGCGATCATGGCACCCCCCTCAGCCATCGAGGCTCAGGTTCAGCCGGCGCACCATCGCCTTCTCGTATTCGGTGCGCTCGGCGATGAAGGCGCGATAGGCCTGGGTGTCGCGATAGACCAGCGGCATGTCGAAGCGCGAGCGCACCTCGGCATTCTCCGGCGTCATCAGCGCGTCCTTCATGACGTCGTGCAGCACCCGCACCACGCCCTCATCCATCCCCTTCGGCCCGCTGACGCCATAGGGGGAGGTGACGGTCAGGTCGTAGCCGAGTTCCACCAGCGTCGGCACGGTGGGGAAGCGGCGCACGCGCTCGGCGGTCCAGACCGACAGCGCGCGCATCTGGTTGCTCTCGACGAAGGGCGCCCAGGTGCTGCTGTCGCAGACCATGTCCACCTGGCCCGCCAGCACCGCCGTCACCGCCTCGTTCGAGCCGCGATAGGGCACGTGGGTGAGCTGGACGCCTTCCTTCTCCTGGATGGTTTCCATCGCCAGGTGGTTGGTGGTGCCGATGCCCGAGGTGGTGAAGGTCAGCCTGCCCGGATTGGCGCGGGCATGGGCGATCATCTCCTGCCAGCTCTGGAAGGGGCTGTTGGCCTTGACCGCCGTGCCGAACAGCCAGCCGGTCATGCCGATGATGTGGGTGAAGTCGGCCACCGGGTCCCAGCCCGGCGTGCGCATCATCCAGGGGCGGCGCAGCACCGACAGATGCATCTGGGTCAGGGTATAGCCATCCGGGCGCGCCTGCTGTGCCACCGCGAGGGGGCCAAGCGTGCCGCCGGCACCGGGCCGGTTCTGGATGACCACCGGCTGGCCGACGGCGCGGCCGGCGATGTCGCCGAGGGAGCGCAGCTGCACATCGGCCGAGCCACCGGCCGGCCACGGCACCACCAGCTGGATCGGCCGGTCGGGGAAGCGCCCCTGGGCGCGGGGGATGCCTGGCATGGCAAGGGTTGCGGCGCCGGACAGCACCAGCAGGCGACGTGAGACGGGCGCGGCACGGGAATCCCGGTCGTTCATCGGATTGTTTTCCTCCTGGGGGCGGCGCATCTGATGGCGCCTGCCTTGGCGGAAAACAGGATAAGCAAGGCCCATCGCCACGCCCAAGGCTTTTCGCGGCCTTGATCCCGCAACGCCGGAGGGGCAGTTTCCGCCCGCCTCAACCGAACCCCGAGCGCAGGACACCAGTTCATGCCCGAAATCCTTCGATGTCATCGTGATCGGCGCCGGCCCCGGCGGCTATGTCTGCGCCATCCGCGCCGCCCAGCTGGGCCTGAAGGTCGCCTGCGTCGAGAAGCGCGAGACGCTGGGCGGCACCTGCCTCAACATCGGCTGCATCCCGTCCAAGGCGCTGCTGCATTCCTCCGAGGTGTTCGAGGAAACCACGCACCACCTGGCCGAGCAGGGCATCATCGTCGGCCAGGTCGGCGCTCGACCTGGCGAAGATGCAGGCGCGCAAGGGGGAGGTCGTCTCGGCCAACGTCAAGGGCGTCGAGTTCCTGTTCAAGAAGAACAAGGTCACCTGGCTGAAGGGTGAGGGGCGCATCACCGCGCCGGGCGTCGTGAACGTCGCCGGCACCGATTACGCGGCGAAGAACATCGTCATCGCGACGGGGTCCGAATCGACGCCGCTGAAGGGTGTCGAGGTCGATGAGACGCGCATCGTCACCTCGACCGGCGCGCTGGAACTGGCCGAAGTGCCGAAGTCGATGGTGGTGATCGGCGGTGGCGTGATCGGGCTGGAACTCGGTTCCGTCTGGCGCCGCCTCGGCGCCGAGGTGACGGTGGTCGAATTCCTCGACGGCATCCTGCCGGGCATGGATGGCGAGGTCCGCAAGCAGTTCGAGCGCATCCTGACCAAGCAGGGCTTCAAGTTCCGCCTGAAGTCGAAGGTGACCAGCGCCGTCGCCGACGCCACCGGCGTGACGCTGAAGGTCGAGCCCGCCGCCGGCGGCGATGCCGAGGAACTGCGCGCCGATGTCGTGCTGCTGGCGATCGGCCGCCGGCCCTATCGTCGCGGGCCTCGGCCTCGATGCGGTGGGCGTGGCGCTGGACGAACGCGGCCGGGTGAAGACCGACGCGCATTTCGCCACCAACATCCCCGGGCATCTACGCCATCGGCGACGCCATCGCCGGCGCGATGCTGGCGCACAAGGCCGAGGATGAAGGCTATGCGCTGGCGGAAATGCTGGTCGGGCAGAAGCCGCACATCAACTACGACGCCATTCCGGGCGTGGTCTACACATGGCCCGAAGTCGCCGCCGTGGGCGCCACCGAGGATGCGCTGAAGGCCGCCGGCACGGCCTACAAGGTCGGCAAGTTCCCCTTCACCGCCAATGGCCGCGCCCGCGCGATGGGGGCGACCGACGGCTTCGTGAAGATCCTGGCCGACAAGGCGACGGACAAGCTGCTCGGCGCGCACATCATCGGGCCGGATGCCGGGACGCTGATCGCCGAGGTCGCGCTCGCCATCGAGTTCGGCGCCTCGGCCGAGGATGTGGCGCGGACCAGCCACGCCCACCCCTCGCTGAACGAGGCGGTGAAGGAAGCGGCGCTCGCGGCGTGGGACAAGGCGGTGCATATCTGAGGGCGCTGCCCGTCCGGACCTCCGGGCCGGGGACCCGCGGGCCCCCGGAGCGCGGGGACATGGTGCGAGGCTTGGTCGGCAGCGCCGGCATGCCGCATGATGCAGACATGGGCAGGACCGCATTTGCCGTCGGCGCCGCCGGCACACGCGACGACATCGCCGCGATCGCCGCGCTGTTGCGCGCCTATGCCGCCTCGCTGCCGGTCGATCTCGCCTACCAGGATTTCGCGTCGGAACTCGCCGGATTGCCCGGCAGATACGTCCCGCCCGCGGGCGCGCTGCTGCTGGCGCGGGATGCGGCGGGTGCGCCGCTCGGCTGCGTCGCCCTGCGGCCGATGCAGGCCCCCGGCCGTTGCGAGATGAAGCGGCTGTACGTTGCGCCCGCCGGGCGCGGCCTCGGCCTGGGTCGCGCATTGGCCGAGGCGGTCTGCGACCGAAGCCCGCCGCCTCGGCTATCGGGAGATCTGTCTCGACACCCTGCCGACCATGGCGGAGGCCATGGCCCTGTATGCCCGCCTGGGCTTCGCCCCCATCGCCCCCTACTACGACACCCCGGTCATCGGCACCCGCTTCCTCGCCCGCGCCTTGTGATCGTCGCTGTCGCTTGTCCTGATCGGAGTGCCCCCCGTGTCCGTCCCCGCCGCCACCTCCCCCGAAGCCCTGGCCGCCGAGGCGCGCGCCGCCTACGCCGAACTGCAGAAGGCCGGGCTGAAACTCGACATGACGCGCGGCAAGCCCTCCGCCGAGCAACTCGACCTGGCGGAGGGCATGCTCGCCCTGCCGGGCAACCGCGACCATTTCGCCGAGGACGGCCAGGATGTCCGCAACTATGGCGGGCTGCAGGGCCTGCCGGAGGCGCGGCGGCTGTTCGGGGCGATGCTCGGCGTGCCGGCGGAACAGGTGGTGGTGGCGGAGAATTCCTCCCTCGCCATCATGCATGACTGCATCGTCTGGGCGCTGCTGAAGGGTGTCGTGGGCGGTGCCGCGCCGTGGTCGAAGGCCGATGCCGCCTTCATCTGCCCGGTGCCGGGCTATGACCGCCACTTCGCGCTGTGCGAGGGCTTCGGCATCCGCATGATCCCGGTGCCGATGCGCGATGACGGGCCCGACATGGATGCCGTCGAGGCTGCCGCCGCCGATCCGGCGGTGAAGGGCATGTGGTGCGTGCCGACCTACTCCAACCCGACCGGCGCGACCTATTCCGAAGCGGTCGCGCGGCGATTGGCGGCCATGCGGACCGGCGCGCCGGATTTCCGGCTGTTCTGGGACAATGCCTATGCGGTGCACCATCTGACCGACCGGCAGCCGGCGCCGCTCGACATCCTCGGCCTGTGCGCGGAAGCCGGGCATGCGGAGCGCGCCTTCATCTTCGCCTCGACCTCGAAGATCACCCTCGCCGGGGCGGGCCTCGCCTTCTTCGCCGGTTCTGCGGCGAATCTCGCGTTGGTACCTGGAACAGGCGGGGCGGCGCACCGTCGGGCCGGACAAGCTGAACCAGCTGCGCCACACCCGTTTCCTGCGCGACCTCGATGGGCTGAAGCGCCACATGGCCGGCGCATCGGCGCCTGCTGGCGCCGAAATTCGACGCGACGCTCGCCGCGCTGGAGCAGCGCCTCGGCGGGCTCGGCGTCGCGCGCTGGCTGCGGCCGGAAGGTGGCTACTTCGTCACCGTCGAGATGCTGGAAGGCTCCGCGCGCCGTGTCGTGGAACTGGCCCGTGGCCTCGGCATCGCGCTGACGCCGGCGGGGGCCACCTGGCCGCATGGGCAGGACCCCGACGACAGCATCCTGCGCCTGGCGCCGAGCTTCCCGACGCTGGAGGAGGTGCGCGCGGCGGCCGAGGGGATCGCCTTGTGCATGCTGCTCGCGGCGCTGGAAGCACGCGGTGCCGTGCCGGCCGGCGCAGCATGACCCGCCATGCCTTCCAGCAGGTCGATGTCTTCGGCACTGCGCCGCACAAGGGCAATCCGCTCGCGGTGGTGCTGGAGGCCGATGGGCTGACCGATGCCCAGATGGCCGCCTTCGCCAATTGGACCAACCTCAGCGAGACCACCTTCATCCTGCGCCCGACCGACGACGGCGCCGACTATCGTGTCCGCATCTTCACCCCATCCCGTGAATTGCCCTTCGCGGGCCACCCGACGCTCGGCTCCTGCCATGCCTGGCTGCAGGCGGGCGGGGTGCCGAAGGGGTCGGATGTCGTGCAGCAATGCGCTGTCGGCCTGGTGCCGATCCGGCGTGGCGCGAGCGGGCTTGCCTTCGCCGCGCCGCCGCTGATCCGCTCCGGCCCCGTCGCGCCCGATCTTGTGGCGCGCATCCGCAGCGGCCTGGGGCTGCCGGCCGAGGCGGTCACCCATGCGCATTGGGTCGATAACGGCCCCGGCTGGGTCGCTCTGATGCTGCGATCCCGCGCCGATGTGCTGGCGGCCGTGCCGGATTATGCCGCACTGGCGCCGTTGATGCTCGGCCTCGTTGGCCCCTGGGACCCGACCGTGGATGGCACCGAGGCGCAGTTCGAGATCCGCGGCTTCGTCTGTGACGAGGGATATGAGGATCCCGTGACGGGCAGCCTGAATGCCTCCGTCGCGCAATGGCTGATCGCCGCCGGGCTGGCGCCCGAGGCTTATGTGGCGCGCCAGGGCACGGTGCTGGGCCGTGCCGGGCGGGTCGACCTGCGCCTGCAGGACGGGGAAGTCTGGGTGGGTGGGGCGGCGGTGACCTGCATCGAGGGCAGCGTCGCCTTCTGAGAGACCGCTTGAGATGCCGGTGCCGCCGGACTTCAGGATGCGGCCAGGGGCGCATCCTGAAACGCCCTCCGGGGCCGGCCGGTCCCGCAGCGTGACGGCGACGCGGCGCTGCCCCGCCCGGCCGAAGCAACGACCCCCCGGATCCAAGCGGCGTTGCGGCCATTCAAACGCAGCATCGCGGACCTGTTGCGCTGATCGACCCGGCGGCCCATCTGCCGGCCATGGTCATCCTGCGTCCCTCTCTCTCCCGCAAGGCCACGGGCTGGTCGCTGCTCGTTCTCGGCGTGCTTGGCCTGGTGCTGCCGTTCCTGCAGGGCTTCCTGTTTCTCGCCCTCGGTGTCTTCGTGCTGCGTGACCAGCACATCTGGGCGGCGCGGCGCTGGGGATGGGTGCAAGGCCGCTGGCCGCAGCACGTCACGCGCATCGAGGAGATGGAGGCATCCCTCGGCCGTCGCATGGCCGGGGCGGCAGAGCGCGTGCGCCGGCTGTTCAGCCGGGCGTGACGGGCCGCCGCCGCGCGCGTAAGGCATTCCCATGCATCGTCTCTGGTTGTTCCTGGGCGCCCTGACGGGCCTCGCCGCCGTTGCCCTTTCCGCCTGGGCCGCGCATGGCGCGCCGGCGTCCCTGCCGCCCATGCCGCGCCGCGCGGTGGACAATGCCTTGATGATCCAGGGCTGGCATGCCTTCGCCCTGATCGCCGCCGGGCTGATGGCCGAAGGCGGCCGGCGCCTCGCGCATCTGGCCGGGGCGGCCTTCGCCATCGGCACGGCGTTGTTCTGCGGCGCGGTATGGTGGGGGGTGCTGGGGCATCCGTCGCCCGGCCCCGTCGCGCCGGCCGGCGGCATGACGCTGATGGCCGGCTGGGCGCTGCTCGCCATCGCGGCGCTGAAGCGGTGATCCGCAGCGCCTACCTCGCCGCCGAGGGCTTCGAGGCCGACCTCGCCGAGGATCTGCGCCGCGCCGGCATCGGCATCGCCGCCTGGCACGGGCGGCTCGCGCTGTCCCCCGATGGACCGGCCGCCGCCCCCTGGGCGCTGGAGGTCTGGACCGACCCGCGCGAGATCCCGGTGCCGTCGGTGAAGGCCGGCGCGGATGCGCTGCGGGCGATGCAGCGCAACTGGGCGCATTACCCGCTGCTGCATCACCGCCGGTCCGCCCTGCTGGGTGAACGCCTGCCGCCGGTGAAGGCCCGGCCGCTGGTGTTCCCGGAGCCGGCGCCGAGCGGGCATCTCGGCGCCTGGACCTTGCTCGCGCCCGACCGGATGCTGGCCAGCCCGACCAAGACCAGCCCCTTCGTCAATGGCGAGGTCCGCTTCGCCGAGGACCGCGAAGGCCCGCCCTCCCGCGCCTATCTGAAACTGTGGGAGGCGCTGACGCGCGTCGGCCGCCATCCCGGCCCGGGGCGAGACCTGCCTCGACCTCGGTGCCGCGCCGGGCGGCTGGACCTGGGTGCTGGCGCGGCTCGGTGCGCGGGTGGTCGCGGTGGACAAGGCGCCGCTCGATGCCGGCCATCGCGGCCATGCCCGGCGTTTCCTGCCGGCAGGAGAGCGCCTTCGGCCTCGATCCCCGGCAGGAAGTGCCGGTCGACTGGCTGTTCTCCGACATCATCTGCTACCCGGACCGGCTGCTCGGCCTGGTGCGGCGCTGGATGGAGGCTGGGGCGGCGCGGAACATCGTCTGCACGCTGAAGTTCCAGGGCGCGACCGACCACGCGACCGCCGCGGAATTCGCCGCGATACCTGGGGCCGTGCTGTTCCACGGCTTCAACAACAAGCATGAACTGACCTTCGCGCGGCTGGCCTGAACACGCCCTGGCACGGCGGCTGCAATGCCCTGCCTGCGCCAGGACGGCGTGGCCCGCCAGAAGGACGGGCGCCAGGCCATGACGGAGTATGCAGCCATGCAGGTCATCCCGGAGCGTTCGCTCACCGCGCCACAGGCGATCCGGGCGTTCCGCATGCAGAGCCAGCAGGACGCGGCTCGGCTTCAGGCTGCCGGCGGCGGACAGGATTTCGCCGCCACGCTGCAAAATGTGCAGCAGCGCCCCGCCACCATGGCGGGGCCGGGAACACCCACGGGCAACACGCTCGCCGCCCTGCTCCAGCGACTGGACACCGACCAGGATGGACGGATCTCGTCGCTGGAACTGCGCGCCGCGACAAGCCGGCAGGAACCGCCGGCCGCGGCCGAGCCGAGCCGGGAGCGATAGGACCGGTTGGGCGGGGCGGGCGATCCCACGGCGTAAGGCTGCCCTGTCGCTTCCGGCAGCGCGCCGACGACCGCGCCCGGATGTGGCCCATGACGGCCCCGCGAGCGTGCCGCAACGCAGCCCAGGCCCGGGCTGACGGCGCCTGGCTCGCGCCCGCGCGCGACGCTGCGCCGACGATCGCGCAGCCCCCCGGGCAGTACGTGCTGCCGCCCATGCCTCCGCTTGCCGTTCCGGCCCCCGTCGCGCCCGCGAAATACGCCGGGCCTGCGGCGAACGGCATGGACGAGCAGGCCATCGAAGCCAGCGGCCGGTGGCCCGGCAACGACGTTTGCAGGACTTCGGAACGAGGACACAGGGGCTGGCGCCGTTCGCTCCGGCCTACGGCATCCCCGCCGGCCCGCTGTCCTTGCCGGCATCGTCACCCGATCGGGTGATTCCACCTGGCCCCGATCTGCTCTAGCAGTGGGGCATGGATGTGATGCCGCCCCTTCGCAAGCGAGGCTCGCGCCGCAAGGGCGCGATCGCCATCGCCCGCCGGGTGATGCGTGAGGCCGCCTCGGACCGCATCTCGCTCACCGCCGCGGGCTGCGCCTTCTACGCCATGCTGGCGCTGTTCCCGGGCATCTTCCTGCTGGTGCTGGTCTATGGCCTGGCCTTCGACAGCGCGACGGTGGAACCGCAACTGGAAGTGCTGCGCGAACTGGTGCCCTACGAGACCTACGCCCTCATCGCCGACCGGCTGCACGCGCTGGTCCTGCAGCCACGCCCGGCCATGAACTGGGGGGCGATGGTCTCGGGCGGGGTGGCGATCTGGTCGGCCTCGGCCGGCACGCGGGCCATGCTCGCGGCGCTCAACATGGCGCACAAGGTCGCCGAGACGCGCGGCTTCCTGCACTACCATTCGCTCGCCATCGGCATCACGCTGGCGGCGACGCTGGCGGCGACGCTGGCGATCGCCTCGCTGGTCGCCCTGCCGGGGGTGGCGGCGCTGCTCGGCCTGCCGGCACCGCAGGCCTGGGCGCTGCGCGGGGCGTCGATGGGCACGCTGTTGCTGTTCGTCTTTGTCGGGCTGATCGTCGTCTATCGCCTGGGACCGTCGGGGTGGCATCCGGGGCTGCTGTGGACGCTGCCTGGCGCCGTGGTCGCGACGCTGATCTGGGCCGCGGCCTCGGCCGGCTTCACGCTCTATGTGTCCAACTTCGCGACCTATGACCTGATGTACGGGCCGCTCGGCGCCGTGGTGGCGCTGCTGATGTGGTTCTGGGTGTCGGTCTACGTCGTGCTGCTGGGGGCGGAACTGAACGTCGCGCTGATGGAGCAGCACGCCTCGACGCGGAAGTGAGGCAAGGGCAGGATCGCGGCCGAAGGGATGCCATCATGCCGCTGCCGGTCATTGCCGAGATCCGCGTGCGCGCGGTGGATGCGCCGCTCGATCCGCCGCTGCGCAACAGCCTGAACGTCATCGCGCGCGCGCCGCTGGTGATCGTGGACGTGCTGACCGGCCTGCGGTGCGGCGGGCACCGCCTATGTGTTTCCCTACACGCCGGCCGCGCTGGGGCCGACGGCGGCGCTGGCGCGCAGCCTTGGCGCGGGGCTGGTCGGGCGGGCGCTGGCGCCGGCGACGATCTGGCGCGAATTGCACGACGCCGGGCGCATCCTCGGCACCGAGGGGCTGGTGCAGATCGCGCTCTCGGGACTCGACATGGCGATGTGGGACGCGCTGGCGGTGCGTGCCGGGCTGCCATTGTGCGCGCTGCTGGGCGGCGAGCCGCGGCCGGTGCCGATCTATGCCTCCCTGCGCGGCTGGGGCCCGGCGATGCTGGCCGAGGAAGCCGGGCGCGCGGTGGCGACGCTCGGCGCCGCGCTGGGTGAAGTTCAAGATCGGCCATGCGCGGCTGGAGGATGACCTCGACACCGTGCGCGCGGTGCGCGCGGCGGTGGGCGATGAGGTCGGCATCCTGGTGGACTACAACCAGGCGCTGTCCCTGCCGGAGGCCGAACGGCGCGGCCGTGCGCTGCAGGACGCTGGACGTGCGCTGGCTGGAGGAACCGCTGCCGGTGCAGGACGATGCCGGGCTTGCGGAACTCGGCGCGGCGACTGACTGTGCCGGTGCAGGGCGGCGAGAACTGGTGGGGGCCGGCATCCATGCAGCGCGCGCTGGCGGCCGGCGCGGTCGATCTGTGCATGCCGGATGCGATGAAGATCGGCGGTGTGACGGGCTGGATGCGCGCGGCGTCGATCGCGGCGGCGCATCGCGTGCCGATGTCGTCGCACATCTTCGTCGAGGCCAGCGTGCATCTGCTGAACGTGACGCCGACGGCGCATCTGCTGGAACATCTGGACGTGGCGGCGCCGCTGCTGGATGAACCGCTGGCGGTGCGCGACGGCATGGCGGCGGTGCCGGACGCGGCCCGGCATCGGCATCGTGTGGAATGAGGCGGCGCTGAAGCAGCACGCCGCGGATGTGTGAACAGGAGACGCCAGATGCGTGCCGCCTTCGTCGATGCCAATGCCTCCCTCGCCGCCATCATGCGGCGCCTTCACCGCGCCGATGACCTGCCGGTCGCGATCCATGAGGACCCCGACATCACGCCCGAGGCGCTGCCCGCGCTGCTGAAGGGTGTCGAGATCGCCATCGACGACCACACGCATTTCCCCGTCGATGTCGTGAAGCGCTGCCCGGACCTCAAGCACATCGTCTTCCTCGGCACCGGCGCGCGGTCCTACATGGACCCCGAGGCGCTGGAGGCCGAATGCGGCGTCAAGGTCCACATCATCAAGGGCTATGGCGACACCGCCGTGGCCGAGATGGCCTTCGCCCTGATGTGGGCGGCGGCGCGTGGCATCGGCCAGATGCACCACGCCATCGTCGGCGGCGGCTGGCCGCGCGATGAAGGCATGCAACTGACCGGCAAGACCGTCGGCATCATCGGCTTCGGCGGCATCGGCGCCGAGATGGCGCGGCTGTGCAACGGCGCCGGCATGAAGGTGCTGGCGTGGAACCGGACGCCGAAGACGCATCCGGGCGTGACCTTCACCGATCATCGACACGCTGCTCGCGGAAAGCCATGTCGTCTCGCTGCACCTGCTGCTGAATGACGAGACGCGCGGCTTCCTCTCCGCCGAGCGCCTCGCGAAGATGCGCCCCGGCGCGCTGTTCGTGAACACCGCGCGCGGCGCGATCGTGGATGAGCCCGCACTGATCGAAGCGCTTGCGCAGCGGCCATCTTGGCGGCGCCGGCCTCGATGTCTTTGTCGAGGAACCGATGCCGGCCGGGCATCCGCTCGCGGCGCTGCCGAATGTCACGCTGACATCGCATTCGGCCTTCCGCACGCCGGAGGCGACGGACAACCTGCTGGAAGCCTCGCTGGAACACTGCCGCCGCATCCTGCGCGACGGCGCGTGAGCTTCATCGACCCGCGCGCGGGCGACCTGGAGGACGATGCGTCCTCCACCTCGCGCCATTCGCTGCTCGGCCATGCCTCGCGCATGCTGCTCGAGATCAGCCTGCCGAAACTGGCGCTGGCGGCGACGATGCTGCTGGTGGTGCCGGCGCTGCTGCTCGGCGCCGCGCCGAAACTCGTGCTGTGGCTGACGCGAGATCGCCTGGCACGGCGTCGCCCGCTTCGGGCTGCTGGCCGCGTTGGCCGGCTTCGTCGCGATCGCGGGCTTCGCCGTCTGGCGCTGGGGGCGGCTGCTGTTCCGCGTGGTCGAACGCAACTTCTGGGCGCTCAATGCCGGTCTCGTGCAGCCGCTCTACACGGCACTGCGGGAAGCCACGCGCCTGGCGCTGGAAACCGCCGCGCCCGGCCGGCCGCTGGCGGCGATGCGGCGCGATGCCGGGCTTGCGGCCGGCGCGCTGATCGCGCTGCTCGGCGCGGCCGTCGCCTGGTGGGCGGGGCCGCTGCCCACGCTGCGCGTCGCCGCCTTCGGCAGCGGCGATATCGTCGGCGTCGCGCTGGATGCGATCCGCAACGGTGTCTGGGTCATCGCCGTCTACCTGATGGTCGGCGCGCCGGCCTGGAGCATCGCCGAGGCGCTGGCCGGCACGCCCGAGGAGATCGGCCCGCCCGATGCCGGGGAGCCACTCTGGCGCGTCGCGCATCTGTCGGACATCCACATCGTCGGCGATGCCTACGGCTTCCGGCTGGAATGCGGCCGCGACGGGCCGCGCGGCAATGAGCGGTTCGATCATGTGCTCGACCTGCTGGAGGCCGAGGACGCGGTGCGGCGCATCGATGTCGTGGTGATCAGCGGAGACATCACCGATGCCGCGCGCAACGCGGAGTTCATCGCCTTCGAGGATGCGCTCGCGCGGCACCCCGCGCTGCGCGACCGCATCCTGATCATTCCCGGCAATCACGACGTGAACATCGTCGATCGCGCCAATCCGTCACGCCTGGAACTGCCGATCGCGCCGGGCGGGCCGCTGCGCCGGATGCGCTTCCTGTCGGCCATGGCGCGCCTGCAAGGCGGCCGCGTGCGCGTTGTCGATCACGCAACGCGCCGCGTCGGGCCGACGCTCGATGCCTGGCTGGCGCAGGACGGCCGCGGCGCGACGCTGGCGCGCTTCATGGATGACGGCGGGCTGCGTGCCGGGCTCGCCGCCCGCGCCACCTGGAACGAGGCCTTCCCGCTCATCGCGCCGCCGCCCACGCCGGACGGGCTCGGCGTGGTGCTGCTCGATTCCAATGCGGAGACGCATTTCTCCTTCACCAATGCGCTTGGCATCCTGGGCATGAGCCAGCTGCGCGCGGCCGAGGCGGCGATGGGCGAATGGCCGCGGGCGCGCTGGCTGGTGGCGCTGCACCATCATCTGGTCGAATATCCGCGGCCTGGCGCGGCGCTGGCGGAGCGGATCGGCACCGCCCTGGTGAACGGCCATTGGGTGCTGCGCCGGCTGCGGCGGCACGCCCACCGCATCGTGGTGCTGCATGGCCATCGGCATTTTGATTGGATGGGGCGCAGCGGCGGCCTGCGCATCCTGTCCGCACCATCGCCGGTCATGGGGGCGCTGGACCATGAGGCGCGCTGGTTCTGGTTGCATGGGCTGGCGCCGGCGGCCGATGGCGGGCTGGCCTGGCTGGCGCCGCAGCGGATCGAGGTGCCCGGAAGCGAGCCTGCCGACGAGAATGGTGAGGGAACCTAGGGCGGATTCCGTGCGCCCCGGCTTACAGTCTCCGCTCTGGCATGTTGTCTTTACGAGCATCTTCACCCGCTCAGGTGATTCCCCCTGGGCGGGATCTGCTCTACGTCCCCGGTCGGACGTGCCGTTTGCAGGGTCGTGCTTGCCTGGGCGCCTTACGTTCGTCCTGATGGGTGGAAGGCCCCGGCGGCCATTGCCGGCGGCAGCCTCCTGGCCGATCCGGTGATTCCACCACGTCGCGATGTGCGCTAACTGCACGGATGATGCGAGGCACGCCCGCCTGGCGGAATGGTAGACGCAGCGGACTTAAAATCCGCAGACCGCAAGGTCATGCCGGTTCGAGTCCGGCGGCGGGCAAACCAAAGTTTCGCAAGGCCTTCGCTGCGATTCCCTTGGCGCGATCACCATCACCGTTCGCGACGATGGAGATGCTGCGCACTCGCGGCGGACTCATTCATTGAGTCGATGGACGTCGCCAGTGGGGATGGGTCGGGCGCCCCGCTCCGCCGCGCGCCACCGACTCTGGAACACCGCCCGTGCCTCCTGCCAAGTGCCTGCGCCCTTCCAGGATTCGCCATTCGTCGTTTGTCAGGTCACTCGCATAGCGCAGGCCCTCGCGGCTATGCTGCCGCCGGGTGGCCGGGGTCCACATCGTCTCGTTCGTCCAAGGTGTCGCAACCCGGTCGAATCACGATGCAGTCTGGCCATCCAGCCCTACAGGCTCATATCGGAGGTGTTGCGAGACAGCCTCTAACGAACTCTCCCGCTCCCGGCGCCGACCAGACCAGCAAGGGCATCCGCTAACATGACGAGTTTCACGATTCTCGCCGGCGAGCAAAGCGGCCAGCAGAACCTTTCAGGCGCCGAGACCGGCACGCTGGAGGCTGGAGCATTCATTGGCATCAACAGCATCTTCGACTTGATCAGCGTTAGCAATCCTGCTGGGGCTGTTATCAATAATGCTGGAACAATTTCGCAAGGTGGGGAAGGTTCTGCGATCTTCGCCACCGCGCCAACATCTGGCGCTCTGACAATTATAAACACAGGCACGATACAATCCAACGGCATCGCCATATTCATTTCGGGCGATATCGATGTCGTGCTCGATAATGCCGGGGCGATTACGTCTCCTGCGGACGATTTCTACAGTGTTGTCCTTGCAGGCGGCGATGATCGGCTGATCATCCGCAACGGGTCCAACATCTCGACCTTTATCGAAGGATCGGGCGGCACGGACACGCTGGACTACAGCTTCTGGACGGGCTCGGGCGTCACCGCGGACCTCGGTACGTATCGCGGCACCGGCTTCACCAACATCAACGGGTTCGAGAACATCCTCGGCAGTGCGCAGGGCGACCTGCTGACCGGCGACGGCGCCCGCAACCTGATCGATGGCGGCGGCGGCAACGACACGCTCGACGGTATCTTCGGCGACGACACGCTGCGCGGCGGCGCGGGCGACGACATCCTGGTCGGTGGCACCGGCATCGACCTGGCGGATTACTCCGGCGAGTCCGTGAACCTCACCGTCAGTCTCGACATAGCGACCGGCCAGGTCACCGGCGCCGGTACCGATAGGCTGAGCGGCTTCGAGAACCTCATCGGCGGCTCGGGCAACGACAGCCTGACCGGGGACGGCGGCGCGAACCAGCTCGCAGGCGGCGCTGGCAACGACAGCCTGACCGGCGGCAACGGGGCCGACACGCTCATCGGCGGCACGGGCAACGACACGCTGAGTGGCGGCGGCGACGTCGACACGGCGGACTACAGCACGGGCACGGCCAACCTCGCCGCCAACCTCGCGACCGGCGTCGCCACCGACGGGTTGGGCGGGACGGATTCGCTGGTCGGCGTGGACAACCTCGTCGGCGGCGCCGGCAACGACATGCTGACCGGCGATGGCAACGGCAACGTGCTGAACGGCGGCGGGGGGAACGACACCCTTGTGGGCGGCGTGGGCAGCGACACGCTGATCGGCGGTGTGGGCAGCGACGTCGCGGACTACAGCGCCAACGGCGCGGCCCAGGCCATCGTCGCGAACCTGGTCGCGGGCACCGTCGTCGATGGGCTGGGTGGTGGCACCGACAGCCTGCTGACGATCGAGAACGTCACCGGCGGCGCCGGGAACGACCGCATCACCGGCGACGGCAACGCCAATGTGCTGACCGGTGGCGCCGGCAACGACACCCTCATCGGCGGCGCCGGCAACGACACGCTGAATGGCGGCGGCGACGTCGACACGGCGGACTACAGCACGGGCACCGCCAACCTCTCCGCCAACCTCGCGACCGGCGTCGCCACCGACGGGTTGGGCGGGACGGATTCGCTGGTCGGCGTGGACAACCTCGTCGGCGGCGCCGGCAACGACATGCTGACCGGCGATGGCAACGGCAACGTGCTGAACGGCGGCGGGGGGAACGACACCCTTGTGGGCGGCGTGGGCAGCGATACGCTGGTCGGCGGCGCCGACAACGACCTCGTGGACTACTCCGCCAACAGCGCGGCCCAAAGCATCGTCGCGAACCTGGTCGCGGGCACCGTCGTCGATGGCCTGGGCGGCGGCACCGACAGCCTGCTGACGATCGAGAACGTCACCGGCGGCGCCGGGAACGACCGCATCACCGGCGACGGCAACGCCAATGTGCTGACGGGTGGCGCCGGCAACGACACGCTCAACGGCGGCGCCGGCAACGACACGCTGGCCGGCGGCGAAGGCACGGACGTGCTGAACTACGCGGGTGAGACAGCGGCGGTGGTCGTCAACCTCGCGACCAACGCGGCGATCGGGACGGGGATCGGCGCGGACAGCATCAGCGGCTTCGAAGTGGTGCAGGCCGGCGGCGGCGACGATCAGGTGAGCGGCACCGGCGCTGCCGAGACAATCAACGCCGGCGCGGGCGCCGACACGGTCGATGGTGGCGGCGCCGCCGACAGCATCCTGGGCGGCGCGGGCAATGACAGCCTGGTCGGCGGCGCCGGCAACGACACCATCCTCGGTGGCGACGGCGATGACTTCGTCCTCGGCGGCAGCGGCGACGACAGCATCATCTCGACACCAGGCAGGGATACGGTCGAGGCCGGCGAGGGCAACGACGTCATCGACGTCGGCGAGGATGATGACCTCGTGATCTGGAAGCCGGGCGACGGCAACGACACGATCAGCCTGGGCACCGGCAACGACACGCTGGACCTGTCCGGCTGGACGGGCGGCACCGGAGACCTCTGGGAAACGGTCCTTGGCGGCTCCGGTGAGACGCTCTTCATCTACGACCAGGCGGGGGCCGGCGCGGCGACCATCTCTGCGACCGGCTTCGAATCCGTCACATGCTTCGCGGCCGGCACCCTCATCATGACGGCGCGCGGTGAAGTCCCCGTGGAAGACCTGCGCGTCGGTGATCTCGCGGTGACAGTCCATGATGTCCAAGGGCCGTTCCGGCCGATCGTCTGGATCGGCCATTCACGCATCAACGTCGCGGCCCACCGCGATCCGTCCAAGGTGGCCCCGATCCTGGTCAAGGCCGGCGCGCTGGCCCAGGGCATCCCGCACCGCGACCTGCGTGTTTCGCCCGAGCACGCGCTGTTCCTCGATGGCGGCCTGGTGCCGGCGCGCCTGCTGGTGAACGGCAGCAGCATCGTGCAGGAACTGTGGTGTGCACGGGAGACCTACTGGCACATCGAGCTTCCGGCGCACGGGCTGCTGGTTTCCGAGGGTGCGATCTCGGAGTCCTATTTCGACGACGGCAACCGCGCACAGTTCGACAACCACGGCGTCACCGCCTTCTCCAAGGACTTCGAGAGTCACCGTGACACCGGACGATACGCCGCCGCAGTGCGCTTTCCCTTGATTCTCGAAGGTGCGCTCCTGGACAGGATCCGCCTGCGACTTGCGGTCCGCGCGGGCGCGCTACTGCCGGAGCGTGAGCGCGGCGCCGGGGATGCGTCGACGGCGCTCGCCGGTGTGCGGCCCGCGGCGTGACGCAAGGGCGCGTCTGCGCGTAGGTGCTGGCGTACGGCGGGGCAGACTGCCGCGCTGACCCTGCCCCCTTGGATGTCCCCGCACTGAGCTAGAGCAAGTTCCTCTCAATCCGACTCGCTGAAAATGCGTCTCCGACGCGGAGGGGGTGTGATTCACCCTGCCTGCTGGGCGGGGGCCAGCGGCGATGGCGAAGACGTTGTCTGAGGATCTGCGGGTTCGGGTGAAGCCGCAGGAACCGGCGTCTTAACGGGTCATCGGCCGGACCTGCGAAGATGGACGTCGAAGGGCACCCCGGGATCGAGCAGCAAGCCTTGCGCCCGACCTGACCATGCGTGGTCAGGTCGGGCAGGTGCCGACCGATGAAGGATGTCGTCGTTGAGGCCGAACCAGAGCCGAACGCCGCGTGCCGACCCCGACGAACAGCCCGGCGCGTTTCGCGCAGAGCCGCACACCTGCCAAGTCGTTCAACTTCCTCGAAATACCCGGACGGCATGGGCATTCGTCGATGCCGGACCGTCCTTAAAATCCGCAGACCGCAAGGTCATGCCGGTTCGAGTCCGGCGGCGGGCAAACCGAGGTTCGGCACGCCGTCTGTCGGTATGTCGCCGTCATCCGAATGCCCGCTGCCGCGGCAGGCTGGAACCGGCCGCCCGGCGTCAGCCCATCCGCGCCCAGAGCTGCTGCGACAGCGTGCCCAACCGGTCCTCGATGGCGATCATCGCGTCCACGACCAGATCCTCGCGCCAGCGCTGCCCGAGGATCTGCACGCCGATCGGCTTCGGTCCCTCGGGGAACGCCCCGAGGCCCGCCGGCACGGTCCCCGCCGGCAGGCCGAGATAATTGCCGAGCGTTGACCAGAAACCCTGGCCGATGGTCTCGCGCAGCCCCTCCGCACCTTCGGCGTCGCGGCCCGGCGCGTAGAAGGGCTGCGGAAAGAAGGGCGAGAGGAACAGCGGGTATTCCTCCATCAGCACCGACCATTGCCGCGCATGGAATGTCCGGCGCGCGAGCATCGCCAGCATCGCCGGCATCTCGACCCTGGGCGTGCGGCGGTAGTTCTGCTCGAACACGCCGGCGATGGCGGGCGAGCCATAAAGCGCGATATCCGTGGCCATCAGGTGGTAGCTCTCGGTCATCAGCGCGACGCGGCCTTCGAAGGCGATCTCCCGCAGCGAGGGCGGGGCGACCTCCTCCACCACATAGCCGGCATCGGCCAGCGCATCGCGCGCGGCAAGCAACGCCCTCTCGACCTCAGGGTGCAGCGGCAGGTCCGGCGCGTCGAGGCTGAAGCCGATCTTGACCGGGCCTTCCAGCGACGGCCCCCGCCAGGGCAGCGGCACATGGAACGGATCGCGCGCATCGGGCGCGATCATCGCGGGCATGGCAAGGTGCAGGTCCCGCGCCGAGCGGGCGAGCAGCCCCTGCGCCGACATCTGCTGCGCCAGCATGCCGCGCTCGGCGGTCTGCGAGGGGTTGAACGCCGGCACGCGGCCAACGCCCGGCTTGACCGTGACCACGCCGTTGCCCGCGGCGGGAAACCGCAGCGACCCGCCGATGTCGTTGCCATGGCCCAGCGCGCCGATCCCGGCCGCCACCGCCGAGCCCGCACCGCCGGATGATCCGCCCGGGCTCACATGCCTGCCCCATGGGTTCCAGGTCTGGCCGAAAAGCGGGTTGTCGGTCTCGCAGCGGCGCGAGAATTCCGGAACATTCGTCCGCCCGATCACCACCGCGCCGGCATCCAGCAGGTTCTTCACCAGCGGCGCATCGTCCGGCGCGATCAGGTCCTTGAAGGCGACGACACCGTTCGAACTCGCCTCACCCTTCTGGTCGACGTTGATCTTGATGGTGATCGGCACGCCATGCAGCGGGCCCTTCGGACCCTTGGCGGCATCGAGCGCCCTTGCGCGGTCCAGCGCCGATTCCGACAGGTCGGTGACCACGGCGTTGAGCGCCGGGTTGACCGCGTGCATCCGCTCGACCGAAGCGCGGACCGCCTCGACCGCGGTGACCGCGCCGGCCTGGACCAGGGCGCTGAGTTCGGTGGCGGAGTGTTGCCAGAGCGGCGTGGATGTCACGGATCGAAAGTCCTTGCTGCGGTGGAACCAGGGAGAATGGCGGCCGGCCCTACCTCATGCCTTCAGCGTCTCCCGATAGGTGCTCGGCACCATCGTCTTGACCTGCCGGGCCCGCTTCTCCAGCCAGTAGGCGCTGGCCGGCGGCACCAGCGCGAAGCGCGGATCGACGCCGAGTTTCTGCGCCGCATCCATCGGCCAGTTCGGGTTGTACAGAAGCTCCCGCGCCAGCGCGATCAGGTCGGCCTCGCCCTTCTGCAGGATGTCCTCCGCCTGGTCGGCATGGACGATCAGGCCGACCGCCATGGACAGGATCCCGGCCTCCCGCCGCAGGCGTTCGGCATAGGGCACCTGGTAGCCATAGCCGATCGGCCCCGCACTGGTGACCGGCGCGCCGGACATCCCGCCGGAGGAGCAGTCGATCACGTCGATGCCCTTCGGCTTGACCAGCTTCGCCAGTTCGACGCTCTCGGCCGGCCCCCAGCCGACATCGTCCTCGACCGACAGGCGCAGGAACAGCGGCTTGTCCTCCGGCCAGTGGCGGCGGACCTCCTCCACCACCTCGATGCAGAAGCGCATGCGGCCCATCCCGTCGCCGCCATACTCGTCGTTGCGCTGGTTGGAGAAGGGCGAGAGGAACTGGTGGATCAGGTAGCCATGCGCGCCGTGGATCTCCAGCACGTCGAAGCCGGCCTCATGCGCGCGGCGCGCGGCCTGGCCCCACAGCAGCACCAGGTCCTTCACCTCCGCCCGCGTCAGGGCACGCGGCAGCGGGTCGCTCTCGGGCGAGCGCGCCGCCGAGGGGGCGACGAGGTCCCAGGCATCCCATGCGTCGGGCCCGAGCGCCTCGACCACCGCCTCGCGGGTAAGCGGCGCACCGCCCTCCCATGGCCGGAAGCGCCGCGCCTTGCGGCCGGAATGCCCGATCTGGATGCCGGCCACGCAATCCTGCGCGCGGATGAAGTCGACGATGCGCTTCAGGCCGGGGATGAAGGCGTCGTCCCACAGGCCGAGGTCGCCCATCGTGCCGCAGCCGCGGCGCTCCACCTTGGTGCTTTCCACCATCATCAGCCCGGCGCCGCCGGCGGCGTAGCGCCCCGCATTCATCAGGTGCCAGTCGGTGGCGAAGCCCTCTATCGCGGCATATTGGTGCATCGGCGCCACGACGACCCGGTTCTTGAGCGTCACGCCCCTGATCCGCATCGGCGTAAACAACAGTGGGCCGGCCATTCCTGTGTTCCTTCCCCTCGGGCCGGCCATGCTACAGCGCGGGGCGCGCCTGGGAAGGCGATGGGGCGCATGGCCGCGGCGGCGTCAGGCTTGCCCGCCAGGACCCGCGCCGGCCCTGACCAGGGGTGGTCCCGCCCCGTCGTGCCGGGCCGCAGGCGTGGCGCCGGATCGAGGAACCGGCCGTGGCCGCCAGGCGGCCCACCATTCCCGCCTTCGCCTTGCCGGCGTCCACCGGCGCTCGGCCGGCCGCCAGCGCCCGGGCCGGTGCGCGCCGCCTGGCGCCGCCATGGCCGGTGTTCACCCCGGCAACGCCGTGGGTGCCGGCGCCGTCACGGCGTCGCGTCAGCGTCCACCGCTTGCTGCCGCAGCACGCCTTCGCGCGGCAATTCGAACCACAGGCAGGGTTCGTCCCGTCCGCGGGCGGGGCACCAGATGCGCCCTTCACCCATCGGCGCCATCTCCAGCAGCCGGGTCACCGCCAGCGAGGGCGCATTGTCCGCCTGCACCGCGGCGCGCAGGCGCGCCACGTCCATCAGGGCGAAGGCTTCGCGCATCGCCGCCGGCGCCGCCTCGCGCATGTAGCCGCGACCCTGGAAGGCCTCGCCGAGCCAATAGGTGATCAGCGCCGTCTCCGGCTCCCCCGGTGCGCGGGAGATGCTGATCCAGCCCATCACCGCGCCATCGGCCCGGCGTTCGATGACCAGGGGCAGGGAGCGCCGCTCCGCCGCCGCCATGCGCACGCCTGAGATGCGGTCGAGCGCCATGACCGGCGTATAGGGCACCGGCCAGGATGCCAGGCGTCGGCTTACCGCCTCGCTCATCAGGCGCGCCAGCGGCTCCGCATCGCGATCTTCCGCGCACCGAAGGCGGAGCCGCTCCGTATCAAGAGGCGGAAGTGTATGCGAAGCCACAACCATTACGTGAGAATGCCCTGTCCATGACTATTCTACCAGAAACTTGAGAATGCGCTCGGCCATCGCGCCGCGCGGCGGGTCAAATAACCGTGCCAGGGAAAAGCGGCCGTGCCGGACCCGCGCCCGCAGGTTCGAGACGGCGCGAAATCCCTCCTCCCCATGGGTGCGCCCCTGGCCGGAGGCGCCAATCCCGCCGAAGGCAAGGCCGGGGAAGCCGGCATGTTCGACGCAGCGCCCGGTGACGATGGCGCCCGAGCGGGTGGCCGCGGCGATCCGCCTCTCCTGCTCCCGCGTCGCGCCGAACAGGTAGATGGCGAGCGGCGCCGGCCGCGCCGCGATCCAGTCGATCGCGGATGCGATGCCGGGGCGGGCCACCACCGGCAGGATGGGGCCGAAAATCTCCTCCCGCAGCAGGGGATGGTCGTCCGGCGCCTCGGCCAATGCGATGGCGCGCTGGCGGCCCACGCCATCCGGCGCCAGCGGGGTGAGGGTTGCGCCGGCCGCCAGGCGGTCGAGCCGCGCCGCCTGGGTCGCGCTGACCACGGCCGTCTCGGGCAGGCCGATGCCGGCGGCGCGGCATGCCGCCTCGAAGGCCTCACGCGAATGGCCGACCAGCAACACGGTGTCGGGGGCGACGCAGGTCTGCCCGGCATTGAGCGCCTTGCCCACCAGGATCGCCCGCGCCGCCACCGCCAGGTCGGCGCCCGGCAGCACCAGAGCGGGACATTTGCCGCCGAGCTCCAGCGTGACCGGCACCAGGTTCTCCGCCGCCGCGCGGGCCACGGCACGCCCGGTCGTGGTGCCGCCGGTGAACACCAGGTGGTCCCAGCGCTGGGCCGCGAAATCGGCCGCGACGGCCGCGTCGCCGGTGATGCAGCGGGCCATGTCGGGACCGAGCGCCGCGTCCAGGATCTCGCCGATCAGCATCGCGCAGCGTGGTGCGTGCTCGGAGGGCTTCACCACCACGCGGTTGCCCGCGGCGAGCGCATCGACCACCGGCACCAGAGTCAGTTGGAACGGGTAGTTCCACGGCCCCATGATGCCGACCACGCCTTTCGGCACCGGCTCCAGGCGGGCGCGCGCGGGCCAGAAGTGAAACGGCACGGCGGCCCGGCGCGGGCGTGCCCAGCGCCGCAGGTGGCGCCGCGCATGCAGCGCGGAATCGGCGACGAGGACAGCATCGGCGAGGATGCTCTCGACCCGGGCCCTGCCCCCGAAATCGGCATTGGCCGCGGCGGCGATATCCTCGGCGCGATGCTTCAATCCGGTGGCGAGCCGCGCCAGCAGGGCGCGCCGCTGCCTGAGGCTCGGGGCGCCGTCGCGGGCCTCGGCGGCGCGCAGGGCGGCGAGGGCGTCGGCGGGCGTCATGCCGCTGCGCGGAGGGCGCCGCGCCACCCCGGTAACCCTGTCCGCGCCGGCGCCCCCGGCAACCGTGCCTTGGGGCTGGCAGGGGCCGGTGTGACCGACCGCGGCGGACCGCAGCCTGCCTGCCACCGCGCTGCGCTCGTTGCACGGCCCGCGGCGGCCCGCGCCGCAGGCCCGCACGCCGCCGGGCATCGCTGCCGGCCGGGGATGCCGGGGCCGGCGGCGCCGCTGCCGCTGGGCGGTGCCGCGCTGCCGGGGATTGCCGTCATGCCACGCGCCGCCGCTTCATCTGGCGGTCGATCGCCGTTGCCGCCGCCTCGCCGGACAGCGCCGCGGCCTCGATCGTCGCGGGCAGGCCGGGCCAGGTCCAGTCGCCCGGCCAGCGCCAGGTTGCGCAGCGGCTGGCGCGGCGCGACCGGCGGCACGCCCACGCACATGGCGCGGCGTCGCGCGGCGTTCCTTCACCGCCCGGCAGGGCGGCGGCGTCTCGGGCCAGTCGCCCGGCAGCGCGAAGGCGCGCGGCGGCGGCGCGGATCTCGGCCCAGGCGCGCGGTGCGAGGGTCTCGACGGCTTCGTCGGCCTCGGCATCGGCGGCGCTGACGGTGACGCTGATGCCCGAGGGCCGCACCAGCACCCATTGCACCAGCCCGCCGAGCACGCCGAGGAAGCGCACCGGCCCGGCGCCGGCGCGGGCGAAGTGCAGGTTCAGGATCGGCGCATGGCGTTCCGGCACGCGCAGGCCGGTGATCAGCCGTGACGGCCTCCCACGGCGGCAGCGCGAGGATGACGGCATCGCCGGTGCCCAGCGTCAGCGTCTCGCCGCCGAGATGCAGCGCGACGGCCGCGCGGCCCTCGGCCGTGGTCAGCGCGCGCAGCCGGGCGCCGAGGCGGATCGTCACGCCGGCCGCCTCCAGCGTCGCGACGGCCGGCGCGATCAGGTCCGGCCCCAGCCCGTCCCGCGCCACCAGCAGCCGCGCCGCGCCGGCGCCCCCCAGCCGCCGCAGCACCTGGCCGAGCCGGGCCGAGGAGGCCTCGGCGACCGGCGTGTTCAGCGCGGCGACGGTCAGCGGTTCGACGAAGCCGCGCAGCAGCGCCGGGTGCTTGCGCCATCGCCGCCGCCACCGGCCGGTCGGTGATGCCGGCCGCCATGGAGCAGCAGCGCCAGCACGCCGCCGACGCGTCAGCCCCGGCGGCCGCCGCGCCGGGTCGCGCCAGGCGAGCGGCGCGGCGGCGATGCGGCGTGCGGACCCATCCGCCAGGTCGAGCAGCGGCAGGCCGTCCGGTTCCGGCTCGATCCAGCCGTCCCGCGCGCCGATGGCTTCGAGGAAGCGCAGCGCCGCCTGGTTGCGCGCCCATCAGCGCATGGGTGCCGTTGTCGGTGCCGTCGGGCAGGGCGCGGCAGCGGCCGCCGGCGACCGGGGCGGCATCATGCAGCGTCACGGCATGGCCGGCGCGGGCGAGGGCGAGGGCGGCGACCATGCCCGGCGATGCCGGCGCCGACGACATGCACCGTCATCGCGCGGCGACCGGGGCCAGGCGCAGCGCGAAGGCGGCCATGCGCGCCTTCTCGCCGGTGGTCAGGCGCGGGCGCGCGCGCGGTGCGGCTGAAGCCGCGTGCGACCAGCCGGTCGAACAGGCGGCGATAGCCCCACATCATGATGCGCGCGGGCAGCAGCGCGCGGCTGTCGAGGTCGGCGCAGGTCGCGCTTCGGCCGGGCGAAGCCGGCTTCCGCCTGCGCGGCGATCGCCGCGCGACGGCGGCGATGCCGGGGGCGGCGAGGATGCGCGTGGCCGGCCCATCCGCGATGCCGTGCTCGGCGAGCATGTCGAGCGGCAGATAGACCCGGTCGCGCGCCGCATCCTCGTCGAGGTCGCGCAGGATGTTCACCAATTGCAGCGTGCGGCCGAGGGCGAGGCCGAAATCGACCGCCTCGGGCGCGCCGAAGATGCGCACCGCCATGGCCCCGACGCTGCCCGCGACGCGGCGACAATACAGGTCGAGTGCGGCGGCATCGGCGATGCGCACGGCGGGCGCGGCATCGGTCAGCATGCCGTCGATCATCGCCTCGCATTCCCCGACCGGCAGCGCATAGCGCTCGCGCGCGCGCGCGCCAGCTCGCGCGACAGGGCGCAGTCGGGCCGCGTGAGCTTCACGCGCCAGTCCGCCAGGAAGCGATGCTTCTCGGCGTCCGGCATGGCACCGTCGGCGATGTCGTCCACCACGCGGCAGAAGGCATAGACGGCCCACAGCGCGCGGCGCCGGTCGCCACGCAGCGCCGCCATGCCGCGCGTGAAGGACGACCCCGCGGCGGCGACCCGCGCGCGCACCAGCGCCGCATCGGACGGGCCGCGGAAGGGTGCGGCGAGCGAAGGCGCGCAAGGCGTCCGCCCTGCTCAGCGCGACGCGGCTGGTCGACCGGGTCCGCTGGCGCGCAGGCGCGCGAGCAGGCGGCGCGCCATGGCCAGCGTGACGGTCGCTTCCATCGCGAGGCGGCGCGAGGTGACATTGCGCGGCAACGCGGCGGCGGCATCGAGCCGTTCGGCCACGCGGTCCAGCGCGGCATCGAGCACGGCGCGGCGTCGCGCGGCATTGGCTGGCATCGAAGAAGGCGGCCTCGCCGCCGGCCTGCGCCATCCAGGATTGGGGCAGGTAGACGCGATCCAGCGCGTCGCGGTCCGGCACCAGGTCCTGCAGGTGGTTCAGGACCTGCAGCGCGGTGCTGAGGGCATCCGCGGCCTGCCGCCGCGCGGCGCGTCCTCGCCATGCAGGCGCAGCAGCAGGCCGCCCGACCGGATTGGCGGAGGCCGCGCAATACGCCTCCAGCGCCGCCCAGTCGGCGTAGCGCCGCTGCGTCGCATCCTGGCGGAAGGCGGCGAGCATGCGGCGCGCTTCGGCCGTGCCGGCGCCGCTGGCGTGCAGCGGCCGCGCGGCCGGTTCAGTCGTGGCGGGGTCATCCAGCGCGTGCTCGAGCGCATCGAGGCGCGCGAGCTTTTCCGATGGCGTCAGCGTGGCGCTGTCGGCGATGTCGTCGGCGGTGCGGACGAAGCGATAGAAGCCGAGCACCTTCGGCCGCAGCGCGGGCGCGATCAGGCGCGAGGCGACGGGGAAGTTCTCGCTGCCCGCATCGCGGGTCGGCGGGCCGGCCGCGACGGTCATGGCGCCTCCGGCGCGGCATAGGCGCGCCCCTTCCAGCCTTCCTTGCGGCCGCGCAGCGCCCGCGCCAGGGCGGTCCATTGGATGGCGAGGGTCACGGCGATGGCTGCCGGGTGCAGCAGCACCGTCCAGGCCGGTTCGCGGACGCGCCGCGTGACCGCGATGCGCAAGGCGAGGACGAGGATGACGGCCAGAAGCGCCTGCGCCGCCGGCAGCAGCAGGAAGGGCCACAGATGCCCGCCGGCCAGCAGCAGCGTCCACACCGGCAGGCCAAGCGGCGTCGCCATGCCTTCGCGCGCGTTCTTGAGGAAGCCGCGCCAGGCTTCGCCGAAGCCGCGATACATCCGGCAGGTGGCGATGCCGGCGCCGGCGACGATCTCGGTGCGATGGCCCGTGGCGCGCAGGCGGCGCGGCAGCATCAGCCCGTCATGCAGCGTGCCGCGCAGCGCGGCGTGGCCGCCGGCGGCTTCATAGGCGCGGCGTTCGGCCAGCATCAACTGGCCGCAGCCGGCGGCGAGGGCGGGCAGGCGCGTGAAGGCGCGGCCGCCGCCGGGCAGGTAGCCGATCAGCAGCAGGTTGATCATCGGCACGGTGAGGCCTTCGCCCAGGGTCGGCATGACCTGGCGCGGCACCGCGCTGACCAGGCCGAGGCGGTGGGCCTGCGCATGCCCCGCGAGTGCCGCCGTCGCACCCGGCGCGAGCGTGACATCGGCATCGATGAACAGCAGGTGTGTCCCCTGCGCGGCCTCCGCCAGCCGGGCGCAGGCATGCATCTTGCCCGACCAGCCGGGCGGCAGCGGCGGCGCGGTCAGCAGGCGCAGCCGCGTGTCCCGCGCCGCGATGGCGCGCACGATGGCGGGCGTGGCGTCGGTCGAGCCGTCATCCATCACCAGCACCTCGACCGCGACATGCTGCTGGGCGAGGGCGGCCTCGACGCAGGCGGCGATGGACGCGGCCTCATCGCGCGCGGGGATCAGGATGGAGACGCGCGTTCCCGGCGCGACCTCGCCGGCCGGCGCGCGCAGCAGGCGCAGGTTGATCGAGCCCGATCGCGGCGGGGATCAGCGCCAGCACCAGCGCGAGCGAGGCGGGTTCCCCGATCACGGCGTGCCGCCCGGTTCATGGCGCGGATCGAAGCGCCGGCCGCGCAGCATCGCCCCGGCGCGGCGCCATGCCTGGTAGATGCCGCCCATGCCTTCGCGACCCTGCACGATCGTCTCGAACCGCGCCGGGTCGCGTGTGATCGCATCCGCCGCCAGGCGATCGGCCGTCTCGCCGAGGGCCGCCGCGAGATGGGCGGCGCGCGTGTCGCGATCCATCGCGAGCAATGCGCTGGCCGGGATCGGCGCCCCGAAGGCGGCCAGCATTTCCGGCTTGCGCTCGCTCCAGAACGGATAGTCGAGGGCGAGCGGGATGAAATGCGCGCCGGGTGCGAGTTCGGGCAGCCGCGTCAGGCCCGGCGCGATCGGGATGGGGCGTTCGCGCGGGTCGGCGAAGCGTCCCGGCGCGTTGATCCACAGGATGTGGGACGGATCGCGCAGCACCTGCCCGGCGATGCGCAGGAAGGCGATGGTGCCGCGCGGCGTGCCGGTCTCGATGCCGAAGACGCCGAGGCGCCGCATGAAGGCGTATTTGTCGAGCGCCCATCCGGCCATCGGCGTGAACAGCGGCCGGTCCTTCAGCAGCCGCCGGTACAGCAGCATGAAGGCGACACCGTCCCACCATGACGGGTGGTTGGCGACGATCACCGCCGGCGCGCCGGGCGGGACTGCCGGCATGCCCCAGCGCGCGACACGCAGCGCCCGCATATGGGCGCGGAAGAAGCGCGTGAACACGGCGTCGTAGAAGGCGAGATGCCGCGCCGAGCGCAATGCGGCAGGGTCGCGCGGCGGTGTCATTCCGCCGCGCGCAGCGCGTCCCGCAAGCCCGCGCTGTCGGCGGCGGCCGACATCCCCGGCCCGCCGAGGTCGCGGTCCAGCGCATCGGCGGCGATCCAGCCGGACATCATCACCATCGGCATCCCGGGGCCGGGATGCGCGGCGCCGCCGCACAGATACAGGCCCTTCACCGACTTCGAGCGGTTGGATGGCTTGAAGGCGCCAAGCCAGGCGCCATGCGAGGCGAGCCCGTAGATCGCGCCGTCCAGCACCTTGTAGCGGTCATGGATGTCCTGCGGCGTCAGCGCCCGCTCGGTGACGATGCGGCTTTCGATGTCCTCGAGCCCCGCGGTGCGCTTCAGCTTGTCCAGGATGACCTGGCGATAGGGTGCGAACATCGTCGCCCAGTCCTGGCCGGGCCGCAGATGCGGCGTGTGGACCAGGACATACAGCGCCTCGCCGCCCTCGGGGGCGACGGTCGGGTCGCTGCCGGATGGCGCGCAGAGATAGGCGGTCGGGTCCGGCGCAGGCACGCCCCTGGTGTAGATGGCGTCGAACTCCTCCTCCGCATCGCGGGAGAAGACGAAGTCGTGATGCGCGAGGTGGTCGTAGCGCCGGTTCAGCCCGAGATAGAGCACGACGCCCGAACAGGCCGGCTGGAAACCCTTGCGCGCGATGGCCTTGGCCGGCGCCCCGCGCACCAGTTCGGTGTAGGTGCGCACGGCATCCATGTTGGAGATCAGCGCGTCGCAGGCGAAGCGTTCGCCATTGGCGGTGACGCTGCGCACGGCATCGTTGACGATCTCGATGCCGGTCACCTCGCTGTCGGTCCGCAGCTCGGCGCCGAGCTCGCGCGCCAGCGCCGCCAGCCCTTCCGCCACCGCCCGCGTGCCACCGACCGGATACCAGATGCCCTCGGACGCCTGCATGTCGGCGATGCCGCACAGCACGGCCGGGGCGAGGTAGGGGCTCGACCCGACATACTGCGTGAAGTGGTCGAGCATCTGCGCCAGGCGCGCATCCGGCACATGCCCGCGGATGACCTTCGCCACCGTCCGGCCCATGCGCAGCGCCAGCACGTCGCGCAGCACCTGCGGCTTGAAATTCTGGGAGAAATCCAGCGTGTCGGCGATGCCCTCGACCGGCTTCCAGAAATAGAACTTCTCGCTGACCTCGTGCAGATGACGGGCGACCTGCTGGAACTTCCGGTATCCGGCGCCGTTGCCGCGGCCCGGCGCGAAGGTGTCCATCGCCTGCGCCATGGTGTCGACATCGGCCATCAGGTCGATGCGGGTATCGTCATCGAAGAAGCAGCGCCATTGCGGGTCGAGCCGGATCAGCGGCAGGTCATCGGCCTGACGGCGGCCGGCCTCGGCATAAATGCGGCGCAGCACGCGCGGCACGGTCAGGATGGTCGGGCCCATGTCGAAGCGGAAGCGCCCCGGCCCGGCCGGATTGTCGAGATGCAGCACCGCCGCCTTGCCGCCCAGCCAGGCATTGCGCTCCAGCAGCGTGACCTGGTGCCCGCGTGCCTGTGCCACCACGGCAGCGGCGAGCCCGCCGAGACCACTGCCGATGATGACGATCTTCGCACCCATCTCGAACCCCTTCGGATCAGTCACCGACCGCGGTGGCGGGCATCGGCGCCATGCCCAGATCCTGCATCAGCAGCCGCGTGCTGATGCGCGCCCCTTCATAGATCACCGGCAGGCCGCTGCCCGGATGCGTGCCGCCGCCGACGAGATAGACACCCTCCGCCTTGCCGAAGCGGTTGCGCGGCCTCCGGTGCAGCATCTGCCGCACGTCATGCGCCAGGTTGAAGGTCGCGCCATAGCCCACGGCGAAGTCGTCGCGCCAATCCCGCGGCGTGACGATGCGTTCATAGCGGATGCGCGCTTCGATGTCGTGCAGGCCGAGCGCCTTCAGGCGGTCGAGCGCGAGGCGCCGGTATCGCGGCGCCTCGGCGGCCCAGTCAGCCCCGCCGATCAGGTTGGGCACCGGCACCAGGACATAGAGCGTCGAATGCCCGGCCGGCGCGAGGGACGGGTCGGTGCCCGCGGCCGCCTGGACGTAGATCGACGGGTTGTCGGGGATTTCCCCGGTCTCGATCTGGCGCAGGTTGCGCTCGTAATCCTCGGCCAGCAGAACCGAATGATGCGCGAGGCCGGGCAGCGCGCCCTCGATGCCGAGATAGAGCATGAAGGTGGAACAGGAATACCGCGCGCCGGCGATCTTCGCGTCGGGCCATTGCGGTCGCAGCGCCTGCGGCATCAGGCCGGGTATGGCGTGCGCGAAATCGGCATTGACCACCACCGCATCGGCGTCGTGGCGCTGGCCGGCGACCTCGACGCCGGCGGCGCGATTGCCCGTGAAGGCAATGCGATCGACCGCGGCGTCCAGGCGGATCTCGACACCAAGGCGCCCGGCCACGCGTGCCATGGCCTCCGAGACGGCGCCGCAGCCGCCGCGCGGGTGGAAGACGCCGTGCTCGTATTCCAGGAAGGACAGGATCGAGAACAGGCTCGGGCAACGGAACGGGCTCATGCCCAGGTATTTCGACTGGAAGGTGAAGGCGAGGCGTGTGCGCGGGTCGGCGAAATGCCGCTTGAGGTCGTCATTCACCGAGGCCCAGGGGCGCAGGTAGCGCAGCCCCTTCACCACCTGCGGCGCCAGGTAGTCCGCCAGCCCGTGGAAGGGGCGTTCCAGCACCGGCCGGAAGGCGGCGAGCTTCGCCCGGTTGTCGGTCATGAAGGAGCGCAGCCCGGCCGCATCCGCCGGGTTCAGCCTGGCGATCTCGGCTGCCATGCGATCGAGGTCCGGCGTCGCGTCGATGGTGACCGGGTTGGCGCCCTCGAAGACCAGGCGGTATTGCGGGTCGAGGCGGATCAGGTCGATCTCGTCGTCCAGATTGGCGCCGCAGGCCGCGAAGATCTCGCGCAGGATGCGCGGATAAAGGAAGAAGGTCGGCCCCGAATCGAAGCGGTAGCCGCCGGGTGCCTGCAGCGTGCGCGTCCGCCCGCCGACCACGCCATCGCGTTCGAACACCGTGACGCGGGCGCCGTGGGCCGCGAGCAGCATCGCGCAGCGAGCCCGCCGGGCCCTGCGCCGATGACGGCAACGCGGGGCCCGCTGCGGGCGAGGGCAGGGAACGGGGCATTCATCCGGCTTGATCGTTCTTATGGAGCAAGGCGACAGATTGCATCGATGTGCGCGCGCGCAAGTGACGTTGCGGTGAGCGCCTGCCCGGTGCCGTCATCCCGCACCGCCTTGGGCGGCCGCCATCCGCCGATGCCGGCGCGCCTGGCGCTGCGCCCGTGCAGGCCCCGGCCACCCTCGCCAGGTGACGGTTTCCACAGGCCCCGGGCCATTGGTGGGGTGGCCTGGAGGGGCAAGGCCCCTCCAGCCTTGGCCGTGCGCGCGGCGCCCGCCGACCGTTCAAGCCGCGAGCGCCCCCTCGATCTCCGCGATGCGCCCCGCCGTGCGCGGCAGCAGCCGGCGCAGGTAGAAATCCGCCAGCGCGCCATAGGCCTCGGCGTCCTCGGCCGCGGCGCGCGCCAGCATCCAGCCGCCGAGCAGCCAGCCCGCCGCTTCCAGATAGGCGACGGCGACCGACTGCGCCGCATCCGCATCGCGCCCTTGCGCGTCCAGCACCAGGGTCGTCGCGGCGTCGAGCCGGTCGGCCGCTTCGCGCAGCCGCGCATCGGGGATGCGCTTCACCTCATCGAGCAGGGTGCGCATCTCGGCGCCGCCATCCTTGGCGAGTTTGCGCACCAGCAGGTCGATCGCCTGGATGCCGTTGGTGCCTTCGTAGATCGGCGCGATGCGGGCGTCGCGCATCACCTGCGCGGCGCCGGTATCCTCGACGAAGCCCATGCCGCCATGAACCTGGATGCCGGTCGATGCCGTCTCGACGCCGCGATCGGTGCACCAGGATTTCAGGATCGGTGTCAGCAGCGCGAGGCGCGCCTGGGCATGTTCGTCGCCGAGCAGCCTGTGGCGATCGACGCACAGGGCGGTTTCAAGCGCCAGCAGGCGGCCCGCCAGCGTGATGGCACGCATCTCGGTCAGCATGCGGGCGACGTCCGGGTGCTGCGTGATGGGCCGGCCGCCCTGCACGCGCATCTGCGCATAGGCATCGGCGAGCCGCAGCGCGGCCGCGCCATGCGCGACGCCCTGCGTGCCGACGCCCAGGCGCGCATTGTTCATCATCGCGAACATCGCGTTCAGGCCGCGATGCGGCTCGCCGACCAGCTCGGCCTCGGCACCTTCGAACAGCATGACGCAGGTGGGGGAGGCATGGATGCCCATCTTGCGCTCGATGCCGCCGCAGCGCAGCGCGTTGCGCGTGCCGTCCGCCTTCAGCTTGGTGGCGACGAACAGGCTGATGCCGCGCGAGCCCGGCGGCGCGTCGGGCAGGCGCGCGAGCACCAGGTAGACGATGTTGTCGGTGCAGTCGTGCTCGCCCCAGGTGATGAAGATCTTGTCGCCATGCAGGGCATACTTGCCGTCGCCCAGTGGTTCCGCGCGCGTCTTCAGCACGCCGAGGTCGCTGCCCGCGCCCGGCTCGGTCAGGCACATCGCGCCGGTCCATTCGCCGGTCACCATGTTGGGCAGCCAGCGCGCCGCCTGGTCGGGGGTGGCGTAATGCACCAGGCAGTCGATCGCGCCGGCCGTCAGCAACGGGCCAAGCATGAAGGACGTGTCGGCCGCCATGCCCAGTTCCGTCATCGCGATCCACAGCGCGGCCGGCAGGCCCTGGCCGCCATGCGCCTCGGGGGCGGCGAGCGACTGCCAGCCGCCCTCGACCCATTGGGCATAGGCGGGCGGGTAGGATGGCGGCGTGGTGACGACGCCATTGGCGTAGATCGCGCCATGGCGGTCGGCGGCGGCGGCGTTGGGCAGCAGCACCTCGGTGCAGAAGCGGTCGGCCTCGGTGACGATCTGCGCGATGTCCTCGGCCGCGAGCGGCGCACCGGCCTGCTCCGTCAGCGCGGGCAGGCCGACCACGCGGGTCAGGCCGAAGATGAGGTCGGTGGCGGCGGTGGAGGTCATGCGGAAACACCTTCCAGGGCAGCGAGCAGGCCGGGGGCAGGGGGGGTCTCGCCCGCGGCCCAGCCGGGCAGCGCGGGCATCAGCGCGGGGTCCGCGGCGGCGGCGGCCACGGCGAGGCCCAGCACCGGGGCGAATTTGAAGCCATGGCCGGAGAAGCCGGACATGACCAGGCAACGGTCGCCGAGCGGTTCCACGACGAAATGCTCGGCGTCCTCGACGTCGTAATAGCACGCCCGCGCGCCGAGGATGCGATAGCCCGCCATGTCGCGCAGGCGGGGGCGGGCGAAGGCCAGGATCTCCTCCGCCTCGGCGGGCGTTGCCTCGCGCGGGTCGGCCTCGGCGTCCCCGCTGCGGGAGAACCGGTGGTCGCCGATCTTGAGCGGCGTGCCGGCGACCGGCGGCACGGCGTAGAAGCCGCCTTCCTCGGCGAGGTCGAGCAGCATCGGCGCGCGCACCCAGGCTTCGCGATGCTGCGCCGGCGGCTCCAGCAGCACCAGGATCTGGCGGGACGGGACGACGCGCGGCGCCAGCGCGGCCGGCAGCAGGCGCGGCGCCCAGGGGCCGGCGGCCACCACCAGCAGGTCGGCGCTGCGTTCGCTGCCGTCCTGCAGCCGCAGCGTGGCCCGCGCCGGGTCGACGGACGCCGCGCGGGCGCGTTCGATCGCGACGCCGCGCGCGGCGCAGGCGCGCGCCAGGCCGGCCACGATGCGTTCGGCCAGCAGCACGCCGCCGCTGTCCATGTGGAAGGCCGCGCCGATGCCGGCCTCGGTGAAGATCGTGAAGCGGGCGGCGACCTCGGCCGCGGTCAGGTCCGTCACGGCATGGCCGCCGCCGGCCAGCGTGGCACGGCTTTCGCCCAGCCAGCCCGCCGGGTTGCCCGAGACGGCGAGCACCCCGGTCGGGATGTGCAGCACCTCGCCCAACTCCCGCCAGACCATGTCCCAGGCGGCATAGGCCGGGTCCACCATGCGCATGTAGCCGGCCTGCGCGCCGTAGGCATGGCGGATCAGCCGGTGATGGTCGACCGAGGCGCCGCGCGGGTTGGGCACCGGGTCCTGTTCGACGATGCGCACGGCGAAGCCCCGCCGCGCCAGCGCCCAGGCTGCCGAGAGGCCCATGATGCCGGCGCCGAGGATGAGGGCGGTGCGAGGGGATGCCATGCCGCCATCCTATGCCGCGCCTCAGCCCTGATGTGAACTCTCCGCCAGCAGGGTGATGCGCCCGGCGAGGGTTTCACCCGCGGCCAGCACCCGCATCGGGCCGAGTGCGGTCATCCCCGGCCGGTTCACGACATCGGGCAGGTGGGAGGATGGCTCGACGCAGAGCACCGCCCGGTCGCGCGGTGCGAAGACCTGGAGGTTGGTCCCCAGCGCCCCGGTCGCGGCGATCCGCAGCGCCAGGCCCGGCCAGGCGATGGTGGCCGCCCCGTTCCAGCCGGGGAAATGGGTGTCGAGGCCGAGGAAGGCTTCCTCCCCCCCGTCCAGCCCGCTGGCCGGTTCGGCGGCGATGGGCAGGCAGCGCGAATCATGGGTGCAGCGATGGGTGGCGCGGAAAGACAGACGCGTGCCGGCCGGGCGGACGAACCAGGGGTGCCAGCCGGCGCCGAAGGGCATCGCCGTCTCCCCCCGGTTCGTCACGGTGAGGTTGAGCGCCAGGCCCGCCGGATCGAGCATGACGGCCAGCAGCGCCTCATACCGATAGGGCGCGGCATCGACCTGCTGGGCCAGCAAGGCGCGGTCGGGGGCCTGCGCCTCGACCAGCCAGGGGCGGTCGCGCGACAGGCCGTGGATGGCGGTGCCTTCCTGCAACCGGTTGATCGGCAGCCGATGCTCGCCGAGCCGGCCGCCATCCAGCCGGTTCGCCCAGGGGATCATCCAGAAGGCGCCGAAGGGACCGCCGAGCCGCGCCCCTTCGGGGGCCGGCACCAGGATATCCCGGCCGGCGAAACGCAGCGCCGTCATGCCGGCGCCGTCATCCGGCGCGAGCGAGGCGGACCAGTCGCCGGCCGCGAGGCGAAGCGCCGCCACCTCAGTCGTCGAGGGCGTAGGCGTCGCGCGGGGATGGCTTCGCCCGCGAATACTCGATCGCGGTGTAGCCGCCGCCCTGGTAGCGCTCGGTCACCGGGTCGGCGGTGATGTGCTCGACCTCGGCGCGGTGCGGCTCGGCGGAATCCTGCGGCGCCCAGCCGATCCGCGCCGCGGTGGTCGCGGCCCCAGTAGGAGGCCGGGTTGTCCGAGCAGGCCCAGATCACGGCATGGCCGGTGCGTTCGGCCAGCACGCAGCGTTCGGCCAGCCGCGTCAGGTCGGCGAAGGACAGCCAGGTGGACAGCATCCGCCGGTCGATCGGCTTGGGGAAGCAGGAGCCGATGCGCAGGTTGACGTTCTCGACGCCGTGCTTGTCCCAGTACATGCGGCCCATCAGTTCGCCATAGGCCTTGGACAGGCCGTAATAGCCATCGGGGCGGAAGGCGCAGTCGAAGTCGAGCCGTTCGCGCATTGCCGCGCCGGGCGCTCATGGAAGCCGATCGAGTGGTTGGAACTGGCGAAGATGACGCGCGCGCCCTCGCGCCGCGCCGCCTCATAGACGTGATAGAGGCCGCGCAGGTTGGGGCCGAGCACCTCCTCGAAGGGGCGTTCGACCGAGACGCCGCCGAAATGCAGGATGGCGCCGCAGCCCTCCGCCTGGCGCAGCAGCGCCACGCCGTCGTTGAGGTCCGCCTTCACGAAGGTCGCACCCGCCGGCAGCGGGTCCGGGAAGGGCGTGATGTCGGTCAGGCGCAGCGTCCAGCCCTGCGTCGCCCAGCGCCTTCGCCAGATGCCGGCCGAGATTGCCGGAAGCGCCCGTCAGCAGCACGGGCTTCGATGGTGCGGTCATGGCGTCAGACTCCGTAGCCGAGCAGCAGGCGCGGCAGCGTCAGGGACACCGCGGGCCAATAGGTGGTCAACAGCAGCGCGACGAGGATCGCGCCCCAGAACGGGAGGATGGTGCGCATCACCTCCTCCATCCGGATCTTGCCGATGGCGCAGCCGACGAACAGCACCGCGCCGACCGGCGGCGTGGTGAGGCCGAGGCCGAGATTCATCATCATCACCATGCCGAACTGCACCGGGTCCATGCCGATCGCCACGCACCACCGGCAGGAAGATCGGCGTGGTGATCAGGATCAGCGCCGCCATGTCCATCACGCAGCCGAGCAGCAGCAGGCAGACATTGATCATCAGCAGGATGACGATCGGATTGTCGCTGATGGCCAGCATGCCCTTCGGTCAGCAGGTCCGGCAGGCGGTACATCGCCAGCAGCCAGGCGAAGGCGGTCGCGGTGCCGACCAGCAGGAACACCACCGCCGTGGTGCGGACCGAGGCGCGCACCGCGATGAGGAAGGCCTCCCATGTCAGCGCACGATAGACGAAGACCGTGACCAGCAGCGCCCAGATGGTGCCGAAGGCCGCGCTTTCGGTGACGGTGAAGATGCCCGACAGCACGCCGCCCAGGATGATGACCGCCGTCAGCAGCCCGGGCAGCGCATCGACGAAGGCCCAGGCCAGGTGGCGGAAGCCCTGCCATGTCTCGGCCGGATAGCCGCGCCGCACCGCCATGACATAGGCCGCGACGGCGAGGAACAGGCACATCATGATACCCGGCACGATGCCGGCGATGAACAGTGCCGAGACCGAGATGCCGCCCCCCGCCGCCAGCGAATAGAGGATCATGTTGTGGCTGGGCGGGATCAGGATGCCGGCGATGGAACTCGTCACGGTCAGCGCCGACGGCGTAGTCCCGCCATAGCCCTTCTGCGCCATGGTCGGGATCAGCATGGTGCCGAGTCGCCGAGGTATCGGCCACCGCCGAACCCGAGATGCCGCCGAACAGCATCGAGGAGCCGACATTGACCTGCGCCAGCCCACCGCGCATCCAGCCGACCGCGGCCGAGGCGACCGCGATCAGCCGCCGCGCGATGCCGCCATGCATCATCAATTCGCCGGCGAAGATGAAGAACGGGACGGCGAGCAGCGAGAAGATGCTCATGCCGCTCGCCATCTGCTGGAAGGCGACGGCGGGGTTCAGCCCTTCATAGAGAAAGCCCGCCACCGCCGCGATGCCGAGGCAGAAGGCGACCGGCACGCCCGCGACGATGCCGCCGCCGAAGATCGCGAAGATCAGCAGAAGACCGGGTTCCACGCGTGCTACTCCAGGAAGGCGGCGGCGACCCCGCGCTGTTCCGGGGCCTCCGACGAGAAGATGTCGTGCAGCACCTGCTCGATGGCGTAGAGCACGATGAGCGCGCCGCCCACGACCATCGGCGCATAGGTCCAGCCCTGGCTGATGCCGAGCAGCGGGATCTTGAAGGCGCCGACCATGTCCACGAGTTCCCACGACCACCAGGCCATGGCCGCGCCGAAGACGCCCATCAGCACGTCGCAGGCCATTGCCACCCAGCGCTGCACGCCGAGGGGCAACTTCTCCCGGATGCCGAGCACCTGGAGATGGAAGCGCTCGCGCACGCCAACCGCCGCGACGGGCATCGCGATGGCCAGGATGGCGAGCGTCGCCGCGCGCTCGATCCAGGTCGGCGTGTCGTTCAGCACATAGCGGCCGAACACCAGCCAGCCCATCATGGCGACGAGGCCGACCAGCGCGACGCCCGCCACCGTGATGGTCAATGCCGAGAGCCAGCCCAGCGCGGTCGAGAAGGCGCGCAGCGCCGCGGGTTCCTCACGGTCCCGCGGCGCCGACGTGTTCGCTGTGCTCACGGCATTTCCCGGATCTGGCGCACCATGGCGGCAAGCCGCGGATCTGACGCGTACTTCGTGTAGACCGGCTCCATCAGGGCGGCCCAGGGCGCCCGGTCGGTGATCTCGATGACCGTCACGCCGGCGGCGACGACACGCTGGCGGCTGACCTGCTCGCGCTCGGCCCAGGCCCGGCGCTGGATGGTCGCCGACTCACGCGCCGCTTCGCGCAGGATGGCGCGGTCGGCGGCATTCAGCCGGGCCCAGCGCTGCGCCGAGACGGCGAGCACTTCCGGCACATTCGAATGCTCGGTGGTCGAGTAGAAGCGCGCGACCTCGAAATGGCGGGTCAATTCGTAGGACGGCCAGTTGTTCTCGGCCCCGTCGATCACGCCCGACTGCAGGGAGGTGAAGACCTCGCCGAAGGGCAGCGGCGTCGGGTTGGCACCGAGGCCGCGCATCATGTCGATCCACAGGTCGGAGGTCTGCACGCGGATCTTCATGCCGCGCAGGTCGGCGGGCGTGCGCACCGGGCGCGTGGTGTAGATGCTGCGCGCGCCGGCATCGTACCAGGCCAGGGCGATGATGCCGATCTTCTCGAGGTCGGCGGCGATGATCTCGCCGGCCGGCCCGTCGATCGCCGCCTGCATGTGGGCGACGTTGCGGAACAGGAAGGGCAGCGTCACGACGTTGGTCGTGGGCACCAGGTTGTTGAAGGGCGACAGGTTGAAGTTGCCGAAATCGATGGTGCCCAGCCGCATCTGCTGGATCGCCTCGTCCTGCTGGCCGAGCTGCGCGGAATGGAAGGTGCGCATGCGGATGCGGTTGTTGGTGCGCTCACCCACGATGCGGGCGAAGGCGTCCATGCCGATGCCGTTGGGATAGTCGGCGGCATGGATGTTCCAGCCGCGCCATTCCTGCGCGGCGGCGGGGGCGGCGCCGAGGCCGAGCACGCCGAGGGCGGCCGCGGCGACGGCAGCGAAAAGGGCGCGGCGCGGCCGCTTGGTCCTGGGGGTCATGGAAGTCTCCTCAACTGGGGCGGTTGGCCGCCCTTCGGTGGTAAACTGCAATAGCAGATAGCAGATTGGAGCGCCGACGGCCATGCCGTCAACGGCTCCGTCGACGCCTTACCAGCCTGTCATGAGGGCGCGCAGACGCGCCAGTGTTTCCGGCGCGACGGGCCAGGCCGCCGGCGGGCGGGCATGGCCGACATCCTGCCCCGCCAGCGCCAGCGCCGCCTTCACGATGGAGACATTGGCGCCGTTCTGTTCCTCCGAGCGCAGCGCCTCGAACGGACCGATCTCGCCGATCAGCGCATTCGCGGTGGCGAAGTCGGCCGCCCGCAGCGCGGCGAGGATGGCGACCGAACGCTCCGGCGCGACATTGATCAGCCCGGAGGTGAAGCCCTGCGCGCCGAGCGCCGTCATCGGCGGCGCCCAGGGCTCGGCCAGGCCGCAGACGAAGCGGATGCCGGGCGCTGCGCGGATGGCGCGCGCCAGGGCCATCAGGTCGGTGCTCGCCCATTTCACCGCCACCACGCCGGGGATGGCCGTCAGCGCGGCGATGGCGGCATCGCCGATGCCGGCATTGCGCAGGTACAGCACCACCGGCAGCCCGGCCGCATCCCCCACGCGGCAGACGTATTCGGCGATGCCGCGCGGGCTGGCGAAGGGATCGGGCGGCTGGTGAACCATCACCGCATCGGCGCCGTCGGCCTTGGCGCGCGCGGCGAGGCGCACCGCCTCGTTCACGCTGCGGCCGATGCCGGCGACCACGCGGGCGCGGCCGGCGACGATGGCCGGCACCTCGGCCTGCATGCGTTCGGCCTCCGCGAAGGTCAGGCCATAGAATTCCGAGGTATTGCCATTGACCGTCAGCGCATCGACGCCGGCCGCGGCACAGCGCGCGACGATCGGCGCGAGGCGGGCCGGCGCGATGGCGTCATCATCGTCGAAGGGTGTCACCAGGATGCCGGAGATGCCGGTGAGCGCATGGTCCAGGGTCATGGCTGGCGGGCCTTCCGCGGGGGTGGCGGCAGCACGCCGTTGGTCACCAGCGAGCGCAGGACATGATGGCGCATGCGCGCCTCGGCGAGCGCCGGGTCGCGCTTCTTCAGCGCCGCGACGATGCCCTTGTGTTCGGCGAGCGCCTTGGGCAGGTCGCGCGGCGTGCTGCCGACGGCGCGATGCCGGCCGAGATTGTCGTAGGCGCGCAGCGATCCGAGCGAGCGGATCAGGAACAGATTGCCCGTCGCGCGATGGATCAGGGCGTGGAATTCCTCATTCGCCTCATCGAGGGCGTCGGTGTCGCGCGCATCGGTGCCGGCCTGCATGCGCTTGAGAATGGCGGCGAAGGTGGCCAGGGCGGTCGGCATCCATCCGTTCCGCGGCCAGCGCGCGTCGCCACCCCTTCAAGGGCGGCGCGGATGCGGCCGAGTTCGCCGAGCTGGGCGGGGCCGATCTCGGCCACCACCGTGCCGCGGCGGGGCAGCGTGACCACCATGCCGTCCTGTTCGAGCCGGCGCAGCGCCTCGCGCACCGGCTGGGCCGAGATGCCGAGTTCGACGGCCAGGCTGCGTTCGGAGATCTTGCGCCCGGCCGGCAGCATGCCCTGGACGATCGATTCGCGCAGGCGCCGATAGGCACGCTCCCCGAGGGAGAGCGTGTCCTCCTCGGCGAGTGGTGCGATCCTCCCTCGGGCTGTCTTCGCAGCGGCCATGGACAACTGCCATAGCAGTTGGCAGCCTTGACGGGAAGCCAACGAGGAGGATCCGCCATGCCCCGCAAGCGCCCCGAGGACCTGCGCAGCCACCGCTGGTTCGGCGTCGATGACCTGCGCGCCTTCGGCCACCGGTCGCGCATGCTGCAGGCCGGCTTTGGCGAGGCGGATTTCCGCGGCAAGCCGGTGATCGGCATCATCAACACCTGGTCGGAACTCAGCCCCTGCCACTTCCACTTCCGCACGCGGGCGGAGGAAGTGAAGCGCGGCGTCTGGCAGGCGGGTGGGTTTCCCGTGGAACTGCCGGCGCATCCGGTGACCGAGCAGTACCAGAAGCCGAGCTCGATGCTCTATCGCAACATGCTGGCGATGGAGACTGAGGAATTGGCGCGCTCGCACCCCTGCGATGGCCTCGTGCTGCTCGGCGGCTGCGACAAGACGCCGCCGGGGCTGATGATGGGCGCGATCAGTTCCGGCCTGCCGTCCATCATCGTCCCCGCCGGGCCGATGCTGCGCGGCAACTGGCGCGGCAAGACGCTCGGCTCGGGTTCCGATGTGTGGAAATACCATGCCGAACTGCGTGCGGGGAACATCACGCCGGCGCAGTGGAAGGACATGGAAGGCGGCATCGCGCGGTCCTTCGGCACCTGCATGACGGCCGGCACGGCGGCGACGATGATGCTGGCGGTCGAAGCGCTCGGCTTCACCCTGCCTGGCGCGTCCTCGATCCCCGCCGCCGATTCCGCGCATCCGCGCATGGCGACCGAAACCGGCCGGCGCATCGTCGAGATGGTGTGGGAGAATGCGACGCCGCAATCGCTGATCACCGAAGGCAGCGTCGACAACGCCGTCACCGCGGCGATGGCCTTCGGCGGGTCCACCAACGCGATCCCGCACCTGATCGCCATGGCGCGGCGCGCCGGCGTGATGCTCGACCTCGAACGCTTCGACGCGCTGTCGCGCCGCGTGCCGCTGGTGGCCAATCTCCGCCCCAATGCGGGCGAATACCTGATGGAGGATTTCTTCTACGCCGGCGGTGCGCGCGCCTTCCTCAACCGCATCCGCGACTTCCTCGACCTGTCGGCGCGCACCGTCACCGGCCGCACGATCGGCGACGAACATCGACGGCGCCGAAGTGTTCGACGACAGCGTCATCCTGCCGGTCGACAAGCCGTTGCAGGCCGAGGGTGGGCTCGCGGTGCTGAAGGGCTCGCTGGCGCCGAATGGTGCCGTCATCAAGACCAGCGCGGCCGAGCAGCGCCTGCTGCAGCACACCGGCCCTGCCGTGGTGTTCGAGAACTACGCGGACCTGAAGAAGCGGCTCGACGATCCCGACCTGGACGTGACGGCCGATTCGGTGCTGGTGCTGAAGCAGGCGGGGCCGCAGGGCGGGCCGGGCATGCCGGAATGGGGCATGCTGCCGCTGCCGCAGAAACTGCTGAAGCAGGGCGTGCGCGACATGGTGCGGCTGTCGGATGCGCGCATGTCCGGCACCTCCTATGGCACCTGCGTGCTGCATGTGGCGCCGGAAAGCCATGTCGGCGGGCCGCTCGCCTTCGTGCGGGATGGCGACCTGATCCGGCTGGATGTCGCCAACCGGCGGCTCGACCTGCTGGTGGACGAGGCGGAGATGGAGAAGCGCCGCGCCGCCTGGACGCCGCCGCCGCGCCGCTATGGGCGGGGGTGGACGTCGCTGTATCTCGACAGCGTGACCCAGGCGGATGAAGGCTGCGACATGAAGTTCCTCGAAGGAACCGCGCCGACGCCGGAGCCGGACATCTACTGAGGCCGCGGTGCCGGGGGGCAATGCCCCCCGACTACCGCCGTGCGAGCATCGCGTTGCTGTCCTCGAAGCGCTGCATCACCTTGGCCGAATCATACGGCCCTTCCTCCAGCGTCTCGGGGTCCCATTCGCTGCGGTGGGCGGCGAAGAAATCACCGCCATAGACATGGATCGCCCCGGTCAGGCGCGGGATCGGGTTGGTCACCGAATGGATGATGTCCTTGCCCAGGACGGTGCAGTCACCCGTGCCGAGGGCCTTGGCGCCTGCCGCCTCGATGCGGTGCCCGCCGGCCTCCTCGATGCGCCGCCAGAAGATGTTGTCCTCGCGTCCGCCATAGATGCCGATGCAGGCCCACATGCGGTGGTCATGCGGCTGCAGCGTCATCAGCGGACCCCATGACAGGTTCAGGATGGTCAGTTCGGGGGACCGGTACAGCGGCACCAGCCCGGCCTTGGTCGGTTCGCCGAGCGCCTTGATGACGGCGGCATGGTCGGCGACGGCGCGCGCGACAACCTCGCGCACGGATTTGTGGCTGCTGTCCTGCGCGATGGCGTCGCGGCAATCGCCGATGAAGCGGTCGAGATCGAACATGAGGGTGCCTCCGTGATTGCGGGACATTGCAATCCCTGATCGGAACCTGCGCTGGAATTTACGCCTCCATGGAAGGCGGCGCACGCCAAATCCTCGCCCCGCCGGGCGGCCTTGTCGATCCCGGGGCGCGGCGGAACAATGCGGCCAAGGTTCAGGAGCGCCGCCAGCATGAAGACGATCATCGAGGCCGCCGCGTCACTCGCGGCCGGCCACACCACCGCCGCCGCGCTGACGGATGCGGCCCTCGCCCGCATCGCCGCGCCGGATGGCGAGGGCGGGCGTGCCTTCATCACCGTGCATGCGCGAGGCCGCCCGCGCTTGCGCCGCCGCGATGGACGCGCTGCGCGCCGCCGGGCGCGCGCCATCGGCCTATGCGGGCATCCCGATCAGCATCAAGGACCTCTACGACGAAGCGGGCGTGACATCCTGCGCCGGGTCGGTGGCGCTGCAGGGCGCGCCGGCGGCGAAGGCAACGGCGCCGTCGGTGCAGCGCCTGGTGCGCGCCGGCTTCGTCATCCTCGGCCGCACCAACATGGTGGAATTCGCCTTCTCCGGCCTGGGCGTGAACCCGCATCACGGCACGCCGCGCAGCCCGTGGGACCGTGCGACGGGCCGGCTGCCGGGCGGCTCATCCTCCGGCGCGGGCGTCGCGGTGGCGGATGGCATGGGCTTCGCCGGGCTCGGCACCGACACCGGCGGGTCCTGCCGCATTCCGGCGGCGCTGTGCGGCGTGGTGGGGTGGAAGCCGACGGCCAGGCGCGTGCCGATCACCGGCATCGTGCCGCTGGCGACGTCGCTCGATTCCGCCGGGCCGCTGGCGCGCAGCGTCGCCGATTGCGCGGTGGTCGATGCCTTCATGGCCGGCGCGGAGGACCCCGTGGCGCCGGCGCCCCTGCCGATCAAGGGCCTGCGCCTGGGCCTGCCGCGCGGCACCTTCCTGACCGATGGCATGGACGGCACCGTCGCGGCGGTGTTCGGCCGCACCCTGACGCGGCTTTCGGCCGCCGGCGCGCAGATCATCGAATTCGACCTGCCCGAACTGGCCGAGATCGCGGCCGCCAATGCCACGGGCGGCTTCGCCGCCAGCGAGGCCTGGGCCTGGCACCGCTGGCTGATCGCCGCCAAGGCCGACACCTACGACCCCCGCATCCTCAAGCGCATCCGCCGTGGCGAGCAGATGTCCGCCGCCGACTACGTGGACCTGCTGCAGGCCCGCGCCCGCATCATCGCCGCGGCCGCGCCGCGCACCGCGCCCTTCGATGCGGTGATCTGCCCGACCTGCCCGATCGTGCCGCCGCGCCTGGCCGAGGTGGAGGGCGAGCCCGAATACAACCGCATCAACATGCTGCTGCTGCGCAACACCAGCGTCGGCAACTTCCTCGACCGCTGCTCGATCAGCATCCCGTGCCAGGCGGAGGGCGAGGCGCCGGTCGGGCTGATGCTGACCGGCGAACACATGGGCGATGCGCGGCTGTTCCAGGTGGCGGCGTCGGTGGAGGCGGCGCTGGCGGCGTGAGCGCCTCGCTTCGGCCGCCTGCGGCGACGGGCCCGCCCCTGATGCGCCAGGGGCGGAAACCTTCACCGAATTGCTGCGCGCCGGCGGCGTGCGCGTCGAACGCATCGCCTCCCGCGCCGTCAGCGATGGCGACTGGTACGAACAGGGCTGGGCGGAATTCGTCCTGCTCGTCGCCGGGGCGGCGCTGCTCGCCTTCGCCGATGGTGCCGAACGATCGCTCGTCCCCGGCGACTGGGTGCATCTGCCGGCGGGCTGCCGGCATCGCGTCGCCTGGACCGACCCGGCGGTCGGACGACCGATCTGGCTGGCGGTGCACCTGCCCGGTGACGGACTCGCCCGGCAGCTTGATCCCCGTCATCGCCTGCCACACGCGGATGACGAAGCCATCATCCTTGCCGCCCTGGCCGATCGCCCGCGCCGCGGTGAACAATTGCTGCGCCTGGGAGGCCAGCGGCACCGGGAAGTTCAGCCCGCGCGCCATGTCGGCGACCAGGCCGAGGTCCTTCACGAAGATGTCCACGGCGGATCGCGGTTCGTCGTCGCCGGTCAGCACGCGTGCCATGCGGTTCTCGAACATCCAGGAATTGCCGGCGGCACTCGTCACCACGTCATAGAGCTGCCGCGGGTCGGCCCCGGCGCGGATGCCGAGCGCCATCGCCTCCGCCGCCACCGCGATGTGCACGCCGGCCAGCAACTGGTGCACCACCTTCACCGTGGCGCCGATGCCCGGTTCCTCGCCCAGGTTCCACACCTTGGCGGCGACCGCGCCGAGCACCGGTTCGGCCGCCGCGAAGGCCGCCGCGCTGCCCGAGGCCATCACGGTCATCTCGCCGGCGCGCGCCTTGACCGCGCCACCCGAGACCGGCGCGTCGAGGAACAGGAACTGCCGCGACGCCGCCTGGTCGGCCAGCGCGCGCGCGGCATCCGGGCCCATGGTGGCGGAACTCACGATCACCGCGCCGGGCGCGAGGCGCGGCAAGGCGCCATCCGCCCCGAACAGCGCCGCTTCCGTCTGCGCGGCATTGACCACGAGCACGACCAGCGCCTCAAGGCCCTGCGGCAGTTCGGACGCCCTGGCGGCGACACCGCCACCGGCCTCGGCGAATTCCGCCCGGGCGCTCTCCCGCATGTCGCAGCCGGTCACCTCATGCCCGGCGCGCAACAGGCTCAACGCCGCGCCCATGCCCATGCTGCCCAACCCGATGACGCCGACCTTCATGGCGATATCCCCCGCGTGACGCGGCGCAAGCTGGCGATCCCCGGGCGGGCGGTCAACGCGTCATCGCGACAACCACCTGGACGACGCGCGAAGACGACCATCAGCAGCAGCGCAATCCGCCGCAGGGTATCCGATGGGCGGCATGGCGAAGAGGCTGTCAGCCCCGGTGACGCGGCTTGCGTCCCTGCCGCGCGATCAACGCGCGCAACAGGTCCTTGATCGCGGCGGCATCGGGATGGCGGGCGACGACTTCGGCCTCATGGGCGCGCGCGGCTGTCAGCAGCTCGCCCAGCATCGCCTCGCCCTTCGGGGCGAGGTGCACCCGCACCAGCCGCCGGTCGCGCGCATCCTGCTGGCGGGCCACCAGCCCGCTGCGCTCCATCCGGTCGAGCACCTTGGTCATGGTCGGCTGCTGCAGGAGGCATGCCTCGGCAAGCACCGTCACGGTTTCCGGGCCACCCGAAAGCGTCGCCAGCACCCGCCACACCGGGACCGACACGCCCCGGCTTCGCAGCGGTCATGGAACTCGGAGGACACGACATGCGATGCCCGCGCGAGTAGCGAGAGGAGATATTCATCCACAAAGCGTGGCGTGGCGTGTTCCGTGTCCATGGCAGGTCACCCGACTGCAATACCGGACATTAACCTTTCTAAGGCTGCCATGTCTTGCATTCTGTTCGGTTCTTTCCCGATACAGCCCCGATGGCGCCATTTTCCGTGCGTTGGCGCCGCTTCGAAGCCGTCGATCTTGCGGCCAGGCGCGGCCCTGCAGGCGCCATTGTCCGGCCGCGGATGCGACAGGTCGCCGGCCGATGAACGGCCGCGGCCGTCATCCGTTCCGCCGCGCACGCCGGCCCGGTTCGCGGCGCCCGGGGCGGCGCTGCCGGCCATCGCCCCGGCCCGTTCACGGCCGCGGCAGGCGGCCCGCCGCGCGGCGCTGTTCATAGGCGTGGGCATGCAGCAGGGCGGCCTCATGCACGTCATGGCCGATGCCGGCGCCGCGCGCGCGCCCGAGCAGGAAGCCAAGGATGTGGTCGGCCTCGATGCGGGCACCGGCCTCGATGTCCCGCAGCATCGAGGTGCCATAGGCGCTGGCCGGGTCGGCGAACAGCGCGCGGTATTCGGCCAGGAAGGCATCGCTCACCGGATGGCCTTGGGCGGCCGCGATGGCGGCGTTGCTCTCCAGCAGGCGGTGCAGGAACGGGCTGCCGCCGGCGCGCACGATCTCGCCCACATTGGCGCGCATCAGCACCGTCGCGATGGCGCTGGTGCCCAGATGCACCAGTTTCTCCCACATGCGGCCGGTGATGTCGGGCACCGCCTTGGCGACCACGCCCGTTGCGGGCGCGAACAGGGCCTCGATGGCGCGCACGCGGTCGGACAGGCCGCCGTCACGCTCCCCGAAGGTGATCCAGCGCCAATCGTTCAACTGGCGCACCACCCCGTCCGGCCCCAGCGTCGCCTGGATCTTGGCGAGTCCGCCCAGCACGCGCTGCGGGCCGAAGGCCGCGGCCAGGCGGTCCAGGTGCGACAGGCCGTTCAGCACCGGCAGGATCGCGGTGCGCCCGTCCACCGCCGGGCCGATGGCGGCGATGGCATCGTCCAGGTCATAGGCCTTGCACGACAGCAGGATCACGTCCCACCCCGGCCGCACCTCGCCGGCGGACAGCGTGGTGACGGGCCCGCGCCAGGCGCCGAAGGGGCTCTCGATCACGAGGCCGTCGCGGGCCAGGGCTGCCCGGCGGCCGGGGCGGACCAGGAAGGCGACCTCCGCCGTGCCGGCCTCGACCAGCCGGCCGCCGAAATAGCCGCCGAGCGCGCCCGCCCCCAGCACCAGAACCCGCATGGCCGTTCCTCCGTGTTCCACCCGAGGGCGATCACGGCCCCTCGGCCATGACCCGCCCGGCCGCAAGGGTGCAATTCATACCCGATGGCCGAGGTCCTCGACCGCTGGAATTTTCCGCTTCACGCCATCCAGCGCCGGGCGCAAGCCACGGGCTTGCCTGGAGCGGATTCCGTTCGCCCCGGCTCACGGTCGCCGCTCTGGCATGGCGTTGCTACGAGCCTCTTCACCTGCTCAGCTGATCCCACCTGAGCGGGATCGGCTCTCGCTTCGCCGGGCCGCAGCCGCGGCCTCGGCACGGATCAGCGTCCCGGGGCCGCCGTATCAATCGGCCGCGCTTGCCGTCTCGGGCCGTGGTGGCGGCAGCGATGTCCCGTCGCGCGGCAGCGTCAGGCCCTGGCCGGGTCGCCGTGCGGTGCCGCCCGCCGCCGCCTCGCCAGGTTCGGTCGGGAAGCCGCCGGCATTGCGCACCACCGTCTGCACGCCGCCGGCCGCCTCATTCGCCGCCGCGAAGGCGACATCGCCCCAGAAGCGGTCGAGCACGCCCGCCGGCACTTCGTTGAGTTGCAGCACGCGGCCGAGATCCTCGCCATCCTGGCGGGAGATGGTCCAGAGCAGTTCCACACGCTGCGCGCGGTTGCCGGGCAGGTTCACCACATCGACCTGGCCGGTGACGGCGAAGCGCGCGCCCTGCGCGATGTCCTGCACCAGCATGCCCTGGCCGGCCAGCGCCTGCCGGATGCGCATGGTCAGCGCCTGGTTGCCGTCGCCGGGGGCGCCGCGGACCATGGGCACATAGATGCGCGGCGGGCCGTGGGCGAGCAGCGCCGCCGGGTCGTTGCCCTTCGCCGCCGCCTCGGCGCGCAGCAACAGGTCGGCGATGCGCGGCGCGGCATCGCGTGCGACGCGGCGCAGCACCTCGGGGCTGGCATCCGACCAGTCGCGCGCCGGAATGCGCGCGCCGAGCGTCGCCCCCTGCGAGCGGCCATCCGGGTCGGTCAGCGAATAGCGCGGCACGACGGCATTGCCCTGGGTGGTCGCCTCGACCGTCAGGCGCCAGTCGAGCGGCAGCGGCTCGCTGGCCGAGGCCGGCACCTCGGCGGTCAGCAGCGCGGCGGACAGCGCCTCGGCGAAGCCCTGGGCCTGCGCGTCGCTCAGCAGCGCGGCCGTCGGCCTCGGCACCACCAGGCGATAGGCCGGGGGTGCGGCCAGCCGGGCCGCCTGGCCGCCCGGATTGCCGCGATAGGGCTGCGGCAGGTCGCCGCAGGCCGGCAACGCCAGGATCAGGGCGAGCGCTGCGCCGCGCAGGGCACGGAAGGAAAGCATCATGGGCCGCGGCACTCCGTCTGGTCGGTGGCTGGAGCCGGCCCCGGCCAGGCGACCCGCCTGGCCGGGGATAGCGGCGCGAAGATCGGCAATGTGAAGGTGCATCCGGTGGAGCATGACGAAGGTCGGGACGGGATCGGCGCGGATGCCGCGGCGCCCCGGAGGGCGATCACGGCAAGGGTGGCTGGGTCGCGAAGGGTGCTGAATGCATGGTCGCCAAGCCGCTCTAGACCATGGCCGCGCAGGTCGCGAGCATGGTCACCAGGGTCAGCAGGCCGAGCATGTAGAGATAGGGCATGACGCTGTTCCGGCTGTCCCTGGCGGAGCGCAAGGCGGTGCTTATCCGCTGATGGCGATGGCTGACAACTGATGCCCGATCGGGCCGCCGCCCGCCAGGGTGCGGCGACGATGGCTGAAGAAGGCATCCTCCAGCGCCAGCGTGTCATGCGGGGTGACCTCGGCGGCGACGCCGGCCGCCGCCAGCCGCGCGGCGCAGTAGCCGGCGAGGTCGAACTGCCAGCGATCGGCCCGCGCGCCCTCGGCGAAGAAGCGCGCATCCGCCGCCGCGCGGGCAAGCACGGCGTCGCGCAGGTCGGCCGCGACCTCATAGGAAGGCTGCCGGATGCAGGGGCCGACCGCCGTCACGATCCGCCCGCGCCGGGCACCGAGGGCCAGCATCGCCTCGATCGTCGCCTCCAGCACGCCGGAGACCGCGCCGCGCCAGCCGGCATGGGCGGCGCCGATCACGCCCGATTCGGCATCGGCGAACAGCACCGGCGCGCAATCGGCGGTGACGACGCCGAGCGCGAGGCCGGGCCGGCGCGTCACCAGCGCATCGGCGACCGGGCGCGCCGCCTCGGGCCAGGGCGCCTCGAGCACGGCGACATCGATGCCGTGCACCTGCGTCAGCCCCGCCAGGGCATCGCCGGCCACGCCCAGCGCATCGGCGGCCCGGCGGCGATTCTCGCGCACCGCATCGGGGTCGTCCTTGCCCGAGAGCGAGCAGTTCAGCGCCGCAAAGGGCCCGGCCGAAACGCCGCCGCGGCGGGTGAAGAAGCCATGGGCCAGGCCCGGCAGGCCGGCGAGGGTCTCGGCGGTGACGAATTCGGCCATCAGCAATCCTCGAAGCCGGGCAGGGTCGGCAGGCTGGGATGACAGAGGCAGAGCGCCTTGAACAGCCGCCCCATATGCTCGGGCGCCGCGAGCCGCTGCGCCGCCGCCAGGTGGCGCGCAGCGCCCGGCGGGTCGAGCCGCGCCAGCATGGCCGCGCGCGAGAACAGCCCAAGCCGGCCAAGGAACACGCCCTGCGGCAGCGGCCCCTGCACGGCGGCGCCGGCGCCCCGCGCGGCGGCGGCCAGGGTGGCGAAATCGACATGGGCGGTGATGTCCGCGCTGCCCGGCGGGCCGAGCGGGTCGGCCACGCCATGGGCGCTCATCGCCTGGAGGCTGTCGCCGAAGCCGGTCTCGGCCGGGCCATAGTCGAGGAACAGCGCGGCGCCGCCCTGGGTGGCGAGGCGGCCTGCCAGCGCGGCAACGATGGCGGCGGCCTGCTCGTTCACTTCCTGAATGGCGCCATCCGTGGCGTCGCCGGGCAGGGGCGGCGCATCGGCGGCCGGGGCTTCGACGAAGGCGCCGGCCTGCACGAAGCGTTCGAGCCAGGCACCGTCGCGCCGGATGAACTGGCGGATCGGCAGGGCATCGAGGAATTCGTTGCCGATCACGATGGCCGGGCCGGGCGGCAGGGCCGCGATGTCGTCGTGCCAGGCCACGACCGCGGCACCGAGGCTTGCCGCCTGGATGGCCCGCAGACGGGCGGAGGTCTCGACCAGGTGCACGCGCAGCGCGGCGCGGAAATCGGGCACCATCTCACCCACCGCGCGCAGGGCATCGGCCATCAGCGTGCCGCGCCCGGGGCCCAGTTCCACCAGCAGCACCGGGGCGGGGCGGCCCATGGCCTGCCAGGCGATCGCCGCCCAGAGGCCGAGGCATTCCCCGAAGGCCTGGGTCATCTCCGGCGCGGTGATGAAGTCGCCGCCGGCGCCGAAGGCCTCCCGCTGTGCGTAATAGGCGCCGGCGGCGCGGGCCATGAAGCGGTCGAGCCGCTCCGGCGCATCAGGCATGGCGGGGTTTCGCCCGCACGATCAGCCAGGCGCCGACCAGGATCATCGGCAACGACAGCAGCTGGCCCATCGTGGCACCGGCGAACAGGAAGCCGAGATGCGCATCGGGCTGGCGGAAGAACTCGCCGATGATGCGGGCGACGCCATAGCCGGCGAGGAAGCAGCCGGAGAGGAAGCCGCGGCGTGCGCGCAGGCCCTCGCTGCGGCACAGCAGCATCAGCAGGACGAACAGGCAGATGCCCTCCAGGCCGGCCTGGTACAGTTGCGAGGGATGGCGCGGTTCCGGCCCGCCGGTCGGGAACACCATCGCCCAGGGCACCTCCGGCGCGACGCGGCCCCACAACTCGCCATTGATGAAATTGGCCAGCCGCCCGAAGAACAGCCCGACCGGCACGACGCAGACGATGCGGTCGGCGAAGGCGACCCAGTCGATGCCGTTGCGGCGGCAATAGAGGAGTGTCGCGACGATGACGCCGAGCGCGCCGCCATGGAACGACATGCCGCCATGCCAGACGGCCAGCGCCTCCACGGCGCGGTGATGTAGTAGCCGGGCCGGTAGAACAGCACATAGCCGAGCCGCCCGCCCAGGATGATGCCGAGCGTCGCCCAGGTGACGTAGTCATCCACCTGCAGCGGCGTGGCGACCTGCGGGGCGCGTTGCACCAGCCCGCGGGCGAGCCGCCAGCCGATCACGATGCCGGCGATATAGGCCAGCGCATACCAGCGGATCGCGAGCGGGCCGATCTCGATCAGCACCGGGTCGATCATCGGGAAGGGGATGGCGAACAGCATCAGGCGAAAGGATCCTCGGCGTTCATCAGCACGTCCCGGACATAGGACCGGACGCCGTCCTCGATGGATGTCGGCGCATGGTCGAAGCCGGCGCCGCGCAGGCGGTCCATCCGCGCCTCGGTGAAATACTGGTACTTGCCGCGCAGGTCATCGGGCATCGGGATGAAGCGGATATCGGCGTTGCGGCCGAGCGCGGCATAGATCGCCCGCGTCAGGTCGAGGAAGCTGCGCGCCTGGCCCGACCCGACATTGTACAGCCCCGAGGCCTGCGGGCTGCGCGCGAGCCACAGCATCGCCGCGACGCAGTCCTGCACATGCACGAAGTCGCGCTTCTGGTCGCCATCGGCGATGCCCGGACGGTCGGAGGCGAACAGCGTCGCCGCCTCGCCCTGCATGATCTGGTTGAATTTGTGCAGCACGACGGAGGCCATGCGGCCCTTGTGGTGCTCGTTCGGGCCCATAGACGTTGAAGAAGCGCAGCCCCGCCCAATGCGGCGGGCGGCGATGCCCCAGGGCCAGCATCTGCGCCACGCGCCGGTCGAAGGCGAGCTTCGACCAGCCATAGAGGTTCAGCGGCCTCAGTTTCGCCAGCGCATCGGCCCGCAGGTCGTCCTCGAAGCCCAGGCTGCCATCGCCATAGGTCGCGGCGGAGGAGGCATAGATGAAGGGCACGCCCGCATCGGCGCACCAGTCCCACAGCATCTGCGGCAGGGCGATGTTGGTGGCGGCCACGAGGTCGCCATCCGTCTCGGTCGTCGCGCTGATCGCGCCCATGTGGAACAGCGCCTTGACCCGCGGCGCCCTGGCCAGGAAGGCGGGCAGGTCATCCGGCGCGACGATGCCGGCGATCGGGTGCTTGGCGAGGTTGCGCCACTTCTGGCCCTGGCGGAGGCGGTCCACCACCACCACCTCCTCGCCGCTGGCACAAAGCGCGGCTGCCAGGTTGGAGCCGATGAATCCGGCCCCGCCGGTGACAATATACATGGTCCGCTGGTCCCATCGCCGCCCTTGAGGCAGGGGCGCGGGGGGTATAGGCCCCGGTGGGACGGCCCGGCAAGCAAACGGGCATGACAGGAGAGCAGGCGATGGCTGGCGATGACGGTCGCACAAAATTCATGGACGACCTGGCCGGCATGGCCGGGGGCGCCTTCTCGGTCCTCGCCGGCATGCGCACCGAGGCCGAGCAGATGGCGAAGTCCCAGGCCGAGGCGATGGTCCGGCGCCTTGATCTCGTGAAGCGCGAGGAGCTGGACGCGGCCATGGAGGTCGCCCGCCGCGCCCGCGAGCAGGCGGAGACCCTGGAGGCCCGGGTTGCCGCGCTGGAGCATCGCCTTGCCGCGCTTGAGGCTGGCACGGAAACCTCACCCGAAAGCTGAGGAAGGCTTTGCAACCGCAGCGGGCTTGCGGCGCCATTTCGCGTCTGCGTAGTCTGCCAATAGTTGTTGCCCGCCCGATTCGCCCCCCATATCTAGTGGGCGCCGGGTCGAGCCCATGGCAAGGAGGTGCCGCATGTCCGCCTCTCTCCAGTTGGACCGCGACCGCGCGACCAACCCGTTGGACATTCTCGAACAGATCATCGCCTCCAATGAATGGGCCTTCGAGCGCCGTTCGGACGGGGAGATGGCGGCCGAGGCCCCCGGGAAATGGTGCGACTACGGCCTGCATTTCTCGTGGTCGCACGAGATCAGCGCCATGTCCTTCACCTGCTGCTTCGACCTGAAGGTGCCGGCGGAGGCGCGCGACAAGCTTTATGAGCTGCTGGCGCTGGCCAATGACCGCTTGTGGATCGGCCATTTCGGCATCGAGGCTGAGGATGGCGTGCCGGTATTCCGCCATTCGGTGCTGCTGCGCGGCGCGCAGGGTGCGTCGGCGGAAAGCCTCGAGGACATGGTGGACATCGCCATCACCGAATGCGAGCGCTTCTTCCCCGCCTTCCAGTTCGTCCTATGGGGCGGCAAGGCGCCGGCCGAGGCATTGGCTGCGTCCATGCTCGATTGCGTCGGAGAGGCCTGAGGAGCGCGCCTTGCCGAAACGCAGGCGCGCAACCGGCGCATCAGGGTGACGGGCTTGGCCTGAGGCACCGGAGGCCGCTGCGGTGGGCCTTGTCCCGCCGCTGACCTCACCGGCCAGGGGCGATTGCCATCCCTGCGGGGCCGCCGCCCAAGCGCCCCCACCGTTCAGTAGTATCCCCGCCGCGGCCGCGGCGTCGTCGCCGCGCCGATCAGGGCGCCACCGGCGCCACCGACCGCGGCGCCCACCAGCGGCGATCCGCCGGTCAGCGCCGCAATGCCCGCACCGGCACCCGCGCCGAGGCCGCCGCCGACCAGGGCTCGATTGCCCGCCGGATCGGCGCAGGCGGCAACACTCACGGCGAGCAGCATGGCAGCCAGGATGCGTTTCATGAGGTGCCTCCATCGGTGGTGATCGATGGCGGCACTGCAATCCGCGCGCGTGTCACGGGCCGGGCGGAAATGGGGCAGGGGCGACCCCTGCCATCACGATCGCGTCAGGGGCCGCGGCGCTTGCGACCGCCGCCCTTCATCTTCTTCGGGTCGTAGCCGCCCCCGCCAGGGCCCATCGGCTTCGGCTTCCAATCCGCCTTCGGTGCCGCCTCGCGCAGCGACCGTCCGGCCAGGTTCGGCTCCAGCCCCAGGTCGAGCGCCTCCAGCCGCTTGATCTCGTCGCGCAGCCGCGCGGCGGTCTCGAATTCCAGTTCGGCGGCGGCGGCGCGCATCTTGCGCTCCAGCTCGGCGATCGAGGCGCGCAGGTCCTTGCCGACGAAATTCGCCGCGGTGTCGTCCTCCACCGCGTCGACGGTGATGTAGTCGCCCTGCGACACGTCGCGCAGCACGTCGGCGATCTCGCGCCGGATGGTGGTGGGGGTGATGCCGTGCTCGGTGTTCCAGGCGGTCTGCTTGGTGCGACGACGCTCGGTTTCCTCCAGCGCGCGCTTGAGGCTGTTGGTCATGACATCGGCGTAGAGCACCACGCGGCCATCGACGTTGCGCGCGGCGCGGCCGATGGTCTGGATCAGCGCGGTGGCGGAACGCAGGAAGCCTTCCTTGTCGGCATCGAGGATGGCGACCAGCGCGCATTCGGGAATGTCGAGCCCCTCGCGCAGCAGGTTGATGCCGACGAGCACGTCGAACACGCCCTTGCGCAGGTCGCGGATGATCTCGATGCGTTCGAGCGTATCCACGTCACTGTGCAGGTAGCGCACGCGGATGCCGGCCTCGGTCATGTATTCGGTGAGGTCCTCGGCCATGCGCTTGGTCAGGGTGGTGACCAGCACGCGGCCGCCCTTCTGCGCCACTGCCCGGCATTCGGCGAGCAGGTCGTCCACCTGGCCCTCGACGGGACGGATGTCGCAGACCGGATCGACCAGGCCGGTCGGGCGGATCACCTGTTCGGCGAAGGCGCCGCCGGTGCGTTCCATCTCCCACGGTCCGGGCGTGGCCGACACGAACACCGTCTGCGGGCGATAGGTGTCCCACTCCTCGAACTTCAGCGGCCGGTTGTCGGTGCAGGAGGGCAGGCGGAAGCCGAACTCGCTCAGGATCGCCTTGCGCGCGAAGTCGCCGCGATACATGCCGCCGATCTGCGGCACGGTGACGTGGCTTTCATCGACGATCAGCAGCGCATTGTCGGGCAGGTATTCGAACAGCGTCGGCGGCGGGTCGCCGGGCCGCCGGCCGGTGAGGTAGCGCGAATAGTTCTCGATGCCTTTGCAGGACCCGGTCGTCTCCATCATCTCGATGTCGAAGATGGTGCGCTGTTCGAGGCGCTGGCGTTCGAGCAGCTTGCCCTCCGCCTCCAGCACCGCGAGGCGCTCCTTCAGCTCGATCTTGATCTGCCCGATCGCCTGGGTCAGCGTCGGGCGCGGCGTGACGTAGTGGCTGTTGGCATAGACCGAGACGCGCTCCATCTCGCCGGTGATCTCGCCGGTCAGCGGGTCGAATTCGCGGATGCCGTCGATCTCGTCGCCGAACAGCGAGATGCGCCAGGCGCGGTCATCCAGGTGCGACGGCCAGATATCGACGCTCTCGCCGCGCACGCGGAAGGTGCCGCGGGCGAAGAAGGCATCGTTGCGACGGTATTGCTGCTCGACCAGGCCCTTCACCAGCGCATCGCGGTCGATCCGCCCGCCACGTTCGAGCTTCACCACCATGCGGCTGTAGGTCTCGACCGAGCCGATGCCGTAGATGCAGGACACGGACGCGACGATCACCACGTCATTGCGTTCGAGCAGCGCCTGCGTCGCGGAATGCCGCATGCGGTCGATCTGCTCGTTGATCTGGGAATCCTTCTCGATATAGGTGTCCGTGCGCGGGACATAGGCCTCCGGCTGGAAGTAGTCGTAGTAGCTGACGAAATACTCCACCGCATTGTCGGGGAAGAAGGACTTCATCTCGCCATAGAGCTGCGCGGCCAGCGTCTTGTTCGGCGCCAGCACGAGCGCCGGGCGCTGCACTTCCTCGATGACCTTGGCGATGGAGAAGGTCTTGCCCGAGCCGGTCACGCCCAGCAGCACCTGGTCACGCTCGCCCTGCCGGATGCCGCTCACCATCTCGCGGATCGCGGTCGGCTGGTCGCCATTGGGCTCGAAGGGGGAGACGACCTTCAGCGGCCGCTCGGCGGGCGGGGCAGGGCGCTTTTCGGGGATGAACAGGACGGGGCCGGGGGCGATCAGGTTCATGGGAACAAAGATGGTCCTGCCGGGTGTGAAACGCTACCTCTGCCGTGGCCTGGGAACACGCCATGCTGATGCGCATGATCCGAATGACAGCGCTGCCCGTGATCGCGATCGCATTGATGCTGCCGGGCCGGCCGGCGGCCGCCCAGGAACGCCGCTGCGGCTGGCTGGAGAACATCGTGGTCGGCGAATGGTCGCTGACCGACCGTGACGCCGAATGGGTATTGTCCACCCAGGCCGGCTACCGCGCGGCGGGTTTCGACGCGATCGCCGATATGGACCAGTCCGGCTGGAGCGAAACCGGCGCCTCGCGCGGCCATGGCTGCGCCTGCCTCACGGTCCGCACCGATGCGGCCACGCGGCGGGTGCTGCAGGTCCTGTCCGCCGAGCCGCTGCCAATGGCGCGCTGCGCGGCGGACCGGTCGCTGCCCTGGTAGGCTACAGCGCGACCTTGCCGGCCAGTGCCGCCATGCGCCCCGCATCCGGCTGGTGGCCCTCGAACCAGATCGCCGCGCAGACCTTCGACATCGCATTGCCGTCATGGCCGATGCCCGGCACGGTCTCGACGCGCCAATGGCAGGGGACGCCGCGCCGGGCGGCTTCCTCCCGCGCCACGCGCAGGTAGTTGTGCGCGCGGGCGAAGCGGTGCGGCCCCTGGGCCACCGCCTCGGGGTTGGACGGCAGCGAGGCGCCGGTGGTCTCCACATCCGCATCCCCGGCGAGGATCAGCAGCGGATAGGCGAGCCAGGCCTCCAGATCGGCATCGGTCAGCCCCAGCCCGCCCAGCCCTTCGGGGAAGGGCCGGTCGAGCAGCGGCAGCGAATACCACCCCGCATTGCCGCAGCCGATGGCACAGAAGGGCGACCGGTCGGTCAGCGATGCCATGCGATGGGCGAATTGCGACCCCGCCGAATGGCCGAACAGGAAGGCCTGGCGGCGGCGCGCAACACCCGCCGCCTGCGCCGCGGCGAAGATGCGCGCCGGCAGGTGGTAGGCCCAGCCCTCGCGCCCCGTCACCGCGCCCGCCGCGTCCAGCACGCCGCCATTGTTGTAGGGCGCGGCATCGGGATGCGTCTCGGCGGCGAAGGTCGGTGCCAGGATCAGCAGCCCGTGACGGTCCGCCGCCTCGATCCAGAAGTCGCGATACTCGTCGCCATTGCGGCCCATGCCGTGCTGCACGAACACCACCGGCGCATCGGGCGTGAAGCCCGCCGCGCGATAGGCCTGCAGCACCACCGCCTTGCCATGCAGCGGGTCGGTGAGGGTGGTGGCGCTGCGGCCCGGCGCGGCCAGCGCGCGGGCGATCACCTGCGCGTCGATCATGGCGCGGGCCTGACCGCCTGCGCGGGCGTGGTCTGGTCCATGCGTCCCTCGAACACCAGGCCGCGGCGGAAGGCCCAGGCGGCATTCTCGAAATGGATCGGCAGCACGGGCAGCCTTTCGATGGCCAGCCGGCTTGCCTGTTCCATCATGCCGGCACGCTCCGTCTCATCCATGGTGGCGAAGGCGGCGCGCGCCAGGCGGTCGATCTCGGGGTCGGAGAACTCGCCATAGTTGCTCATCCCGAAGCCGCGCTCGCGATCGGTGGTGGTGATCCAGGCGCGGAAGAACAGTTGCGTCTCCTCGGCCGAGGCCGCCCAGCCGCCCATCGGCACCGAGAAATCCTTCCGCCCGCGCCGTGCGAAGAACACGTTGGACGGCATGGCGTCCACCGTCACGGTCACGCCGACGCGCTGGAAATACTGCGCCAGCGCCTGCGCCACGCGCGCATCGTTGACGTAGCGGTTGTTGGTGGCGTGCAGGGTGAAGGACAGGCCGTTCGCCACCCCCGCCTCCGCCAGCAGCGCCCGCGCCCGGGCCGGGTCATAGGGCAGCATGCCCGCACCCGGCACGGTGCCGCGCATGCCTTCCGGCAGCAATTGCCCCGCCGGCGTGGCGAGGCCGTCCATGATGCGCTCGGCGATGGCGCGGCGGTCGATGGCCATGGAAAGTGCCTGGCGCACGCGCACGTCGCGCAGCGGGTTGACCCCGCCTGGCCCCTGCACGAAGGGCGCGTTCGCGCGCTGGTCCAGTTGCAGGAAGATCAGCCGCGTGGTCGGTGCCACGGCCAGCGCGAAGGCCGGGTTCTGCCGGATGCGCGGCACGTCGGCGGTGGCCGGCGCCTCCACCACGTCGAGGTCGCCCGCCAGCAGCCCGGCGAGCCGCGGCCCGGCGGCGGTGACCGGGCGCAGCCGCACCTCGGCCCAATGCGGCTTCGGCCCCCAATAGGTCTCGTTGCGGGTGAGCACGATGCCGCTGCTGCGGTCGTAGCTGCGCAGGCGGAACGGGCCGGTGCCGATCGCCGCGCGGCCCTCGTTGAATTCCGCCACTCCCGGCCAGGGGCCCTGGCGGCCACAGCCCTCGGGCGTGAAGGTCAGCCCGCTGCGCGAACCGCGCGGAATGATGGCGATGGAGGCAAGGTCCGAGACCAGCAGCGGCTCGGGCTCCGCGGTGCGGATCACCAGCCGGTGCGGCGTCTCCACCGTGATCGCCGCGATCCGGCGGATCTCGCGGGAGAAGGAGCCGACCACCTCCGCCTCGTTGTTGAGCACGCGGCAGTAGGAATAGACGACATCATCCGCGGTGAAGGGCTGGCCGTCATGGAAGGTGACGCCCTGGCGCAGTTCGAACACCCAGGCGCGATCATCGCGCCGGGACCAGGCGGTGGCCAAGGCGGGGCTGGGCCGCAGCCGGGCGTCGAGCGCCGTCAGCCCGTCGAAGACATGGTCGCGGAAGGTGGAATTCGGCGCCGCGGCATAGTTGTGCGGATCGGCCGCGGTGGTCTCGGCGGCCATGCCGATGCGCAGGGTCTGCGCGGCGGCGGGTGCGGCGAGCGCGCCGCAGAGGGAAAGCACGAGGGCGATGTGGCGCAAGGCTTTGGTCCCAAGATGGTCACCGCCGCTATAGACCCGCGCCAGGCCACTGTCATAGCGGCGGCGCCCGGCACCGGCCCGTGACGGTGCGGCGCGCCGATCCTGCGGCGCGGCCCGGGCGACCTGGCGCGTCGCGCCCGTCATCGGGGATGGCGCCTCGCGCGCCCGGTGCGGCATTGGCGAGATGGCACCGGGGCTGACAGGATGCTTCCCGCGATGGGGCGGCAAGGGAGGATGCGATGGGTCGGGCCGGGCTGCTTGTGGGTGTGGCGATGCTGACTCTGGCGGGCGCGCCCTCCGCCGAGGCGAAGCCGGAACGCCGCTGCGGCTGGCTCGTGAACCCGACGCCGGCGAATTGGTGGCTGCGCGACCGTGACGGCGAATGGGTGCTTTCGGTCCAGGGCCGCGAGCCGGTGCCGGGGATGGATCTGATCCCCGACATGTCGACGCGCGGCTGGGTCGAGACCAATGGCCATTACGGCCATGGCTGCGCCTGCCTGGTGATGGAGACCGACGCGGCAGCGCGCCGCGTGCTGCGCGTGGTCGCGGCGGAACCGCTGCCGCTCTCCCGCTGCCGGGCCGACCGGGCATTGCCGCCGCCGGGCTGACGCGAATCCCGCTCCGGCTGGACCACCTGAAGGGACCACGATGCCGGCGCCGTCCCGGCTCCCGGGGCTGCGGCCGGGCATCCGGCGGCGCGGGCATGCCGGCGCGGAAGCGGCCGACGGGTTTTCCCCCGCCGGCCGCGTGCCCGCATGGATGGCCGCGCCGGGTCGTCGCGACCGGCCAGCCTGCCCTCAGCCCATCCGCCGCGTCGCCGCCATCATCGCCGAGAGCACCGCGAAAAGGCCCAGCGCGCCCGACAGCAGGGCCATGCTTTCCGACTGCAGCACGACATAGAGAAAGCCGAACAGCGCGGCGAGCACGCCGGCGAAGATCGCCGCCAGCCCGGCCCGCCTGGTCACCGCGGCGGTGTAGAGGCAGGCCTGTCCCATCACCATCGCGGCGCTCGACGGCATAGGCGATGGCGAAGCCGGCCGGCTCGGCGATCGCCAGCAGCAGCAGCGGGAACAGCGCCATGGACAGGCCGAGCATCGCGTATTGCACGAGATGGATGCGGATCCGCGCCATGGTCTCGAACAGCCAGTAGGTCATCACGGCCAGCAGCACGAACAGCGTGGCGTATTTCGCCGTGCGGTTCACCATCCGGTAGGTCGGCACCGCTTCCAGCAGCGCCACGCCCATCGGCGCCGGCAGGCCGATCGACGCGGCGCAGCCGCCCGCCGCCAGCCGGATGGCCTGCGTCACCATCCCGCCGGCCCATTCGGCGCGAAAGCCGCCGGCCTCGGTCGCCGCGCGGACCGGCAGGCTTGAGCCGGCGTAGCTTGGGGTTTCCCAGGCGCCCTCGATGGTGAAGCTCGCGCGCCGCGCCGCCGGCACCAGCGCGAGCCGGTCCGTGCCGCGCAATTCCATGCTGCCGGCGAAGCCGCCGCCCGGTTCCGGCGGGCCTTCGAGGCCCAGCGGCCAGCGCAGCACCTCAAGCCCGGCACAGCGGCCATGGCCCAGGCCCTGCGCCGCCAGGGGGCGCCCGCCCCACAGCAGGGTGGGTTCCATGGTCGCCGGGCGGAGGTCGGTCGCGCCGGTCATCAGGTGGGCCGCGCGCCAATCGACCACGGCATCAGCCGGCAGCGCCGCGGCGATCTCGCCAAGGCGGCCGGCAAAGTCGATCCGCGCGGTGTAGACGACCGCCTCGAACAAGCCGCGGCGGCGGCGTTCCGGCATGAGGGTCGCGGCCATGGTCAGCATCGCCGGGGGGATGGCGATGGCGCGGTCCTCCAGCGTGTCGGGCCTGTCCCGGCCCGGGCTGCGATAGGGCACGACCAGCAGCGGGCCGAGCACCGTCTGCGGCTGCCCCCAGGCGAGGCCGATCTCGCCCTGCGCCTCCGCCTGGCGTGCCTCCCGCTCGGCGATCAGCCCGGCGACGAAATACTGAGGGATCAGCAGGCCGAGCACGAGCATGCCCAGCGCCACCAGTTTCAGCCCGGCCGGGCCGACGCCCCGAAGCGCGCCGGACAGGCTCTCGGGCCCTGGCGGTGCGGGCCGTGATGCGGGTGGCGCTGGCGTGTCGGACATGCGTTCGGTTCCTGGTCCTGGTTGCCCGGCCACCCTGGCGCGACCGCATGCAGCCCGGATGTCACGCCGGTGCAGGAACGCAGGATGTTTGGTGCAAAAGCGGTGCAGACTGGGCAGAAGGCGGGGGTGCCCAAGATCCTGATCGCCGACGACGACCCGCATATCCGCAACGTCATCCGCTTCGCCCTGGCGCGGGACGGCCATGCCACGGTCGAGGCGGCGGACGGTGCCGCGGCACTCGAACTCGCCGGTCGCGAAGCGCCGGACCTGATCGTGCTCGACGTGATGATGCCCGAGATGGACGGCACCGAACTGTGCCGCCGGCTGCGCCGCGACAGCGACGTGCCGATCATCTTCCTCTCCTCGCGCGACGAGGAGATCGACCGGGTGCTCGGCCTCGAACTCGGCGGCGACGACTACATGACCAAGCCGTTCAGCCCGCGCGAGCTGGTCGCCCGCGTGCGCGCCGTGCTGCGGCGGCGGGATGGGCGCATCACCGGTCCAGCAGCCGCCGCGGCCGCGCCGCTGCGGCGCGGTGCGCTCAGCCTGGATGCGGAACGCTTCGAGGCCCGCTGGTCGGGCCAGCCGATACCGCTGACGGTGACGGAATTCCGCCTGCTGCAGGCGATGGCCGCGCCACCCCGGCCGCGTCTTCACGCGGGAGGTGCTGATGGCCAGCGCCCATGCCGACCAGCGCATCGTCTCCGACCGCACCGATCGACAGCCATGTGCGGCACCTGCGCGCGAAGCTCGCCGCTGCCGGGGCGAGCCCGATCGGCACGGTGCATGGCCTCGGCTATCGCTACCTCGATGAAGGCTGAACGCCCGGACCCGCCGGCCCGGCGCAAGCCGCGCATCCGCACCGTGCTGCTGCTGGTGAACCTGGTGCTGCTGGCCCTGCCGCTCGGCGGGCTGTGGATGCTGCGGCTGTATGAAAGCGCCCTGGTGCGCCAGACCGAGACGGAGCTGGTGGCGCAGGCGGCGGTGATCGGCGCGGCCTGGCGTGTCGCCTGGCTGCGCGAGGCGGGGGAGGATGCGCCGGCCTTGCTGGGCCGCCTGCCCGAGGCGCCGCGGCCGGAAGGCTGGGCGCCGCGCTTCGCGACGCTGGACCTTGCGCGCGATCAGGTGCTGCCGCCGCCGCCCGACGCCACGCCGCCGGCCCAACCCGCCGATCCGGTGGCGGCGCGGGCCGGGCGGGCCGTGGCGGCCGTGCTGGCCGAAGCGCAGCGCGTCACCCTCGCCGCCATGCGGGTGACGGACGCGGCCGGGCAGGTGGTCGCGAGCAGCGGCGGGCGAAGCAGGCCTGTCCCTGCGCGGGCTGGAGGAAGTGGCGGCCGCGCTGGCCGGGGAGCCTGCATCGCGGCTGCGCGCGCGGCAGGCGGTGGTGGTGGCGGATGCGGGCTCGATCAGCAGGGCGGCACCGTTCCGCGTGTTCGTCGCCCTGCCGGTGCGGGAGGGGGACCGCGTCATCGGCGCCGTGCTGCTGTCGCGCACGCCGTCCTCGATCCGCCAGGCGCTGCACGGCAAGCGGTGGGAACTGGCGGGGATGACGCTCGCCCTGCTGGCGGTGGCGGCGCTGCTGGCGGGCTTCACCGCCTATACCGTCAGCCGACCGATCCGCGCCGTCGCCGACCAGGCGCGTGCCGTGGCCTCGGGTGCGCGGGTCGAGGTGCGCCGCGTCCGCCGCAGCGCGGTGCGCGAGGCGGATGAACTCGCCGCCGCGATCGGCAGCATGGCCGAGACGCTGGAACGGCGTGCCGACTACATCGGCCAGTTCGCCACCGCCGTGAGCCATGAGTTCAAGACGCCCATCGCCGCGCTGCGCGGCGCGCTGGAACTGCTGCAGGACCATGCGGCGACGATGACCGAGGCGGAGCAGGCCGCCTTCCTGGCGCAGGCCCTGGCCGATGTTCAGCGGCTGGATCGCCTGGTGACGCGCCTGCTGGACCTGGCGCGGGCCGAGGCACCACCGCCCCATGGGGCCGAGCGCTGCGACGTGGGCGCGACCGCGCGGGAGGCCGCCCAGCCCTTCATCGCCATGGGCTCGACGATCATGCTGGATGGCCGCCGGGGGCATCGCGGCGGCGATCGCGCCCGAGGCGCTGCGCGGCATCTTCGCCATCCTGCTCGACAACGCGCGGCAGCATGGTGGCGCCACGGCGCCGTGCCGCATCACCTGGGGGGCGGCCG
>CAVSZN010000018.1:0-188960 GCA_963732425.1 uncultured Alphaproteobacteria bacterium | reverse complement strand
CGGGACGTGGCCGCCCAGCAAGCCAAGATCGATCAGGCCGACGGTCTGGCCTTCATCTACCCTGTGTGGTGGAGCGATTGCCCGGCCAAGCTCAAGGGATGGTTCGACCGCGTTCTGACCTGCGGATACGCCTATCTCTATGACACCGAGGGCGAACGGAGCACCCGGATGAGCATCGAGAAGGCGCTGGTTCTCTGCTCGGCCGGCCACACCGTCCAGCACCTCGAGGAAACCGGCATCGCCGAGGCCATGCGCCGCGTCATGCTGAACGACCGGCTGCTGGGGGTGGGAGTCAAGCAGGCCCGGATGGAGATCCTCGGCGGTATGATGCCGCTGGACGACACCCACCGGGAGCGGAATCTGCGACGAGCCTACGAGCTGGGCAGGGAGTTCTGAGGCCGCTGGCGGAGCGCGAAACGCGTCCTGGCACAAATCGTGCTTCGGTACTATCTTGCGGACTGGTTCGGGCCTCAGCCCGACCGCGGCGAACAGCAGGCCCCTTGCGCCCCTGCAACCCCAGTGGCCCCGCCGCACTGAACCCCCCTCTTGCCCTTTGCTGTTGTTGGGTCGGAAAGTACGGCCGTGCCGTGCAGGACCCTCCTGTGCGCGAGCGGCGGAGAAATAAGCAATTCATGAGCAAATCAAAGTTTCCTGTGATCCACTCCCGACCGGTTTCGACCGCTTCGAACTCCACGACGCCCTGGCCTGCGCGGCATCCGCGCCGCCGGCTTCGATTCCCCTCGGCCGATCCAGGTCGAGACCATTCCCGCCGGCCTCGAGGGCCGCGACGTGCTCGGCCTCGCCCAGACCGGCACCGGCAAGACGGCGGCCTTCGCGCTGCCGCTCCTGCACCGGCTTGCTCGAAGAGCGCCGGCAAGGGCCCCCGCGCCCTGGTGCTGGCCCCGACCCGCGAACTCGCCACCCAGATCGACGACGAGATCCGCCTGCTGGCGCGATTCACCGGCTCAAGATGGTCACCATCTTCGGCGGCGTCCCGATCCGCAGGCAGTCGAACGCGCTGCAGCAGCGCCCGGAGATCGTGGTCGGCTGCCCCGGCCGCATGCTCGACCTGATCGAGCAGACGCGCTCGCGACCTCGACCAGATCGAGACCCTGGTCCTCGACGAGGCGGATCACATGTTCGACATGGGCTTCCTGCCGACGTCCGCAAGATCCTCGGCGTCGCTGCCGCGCAGCGGCAGAACCTGCTGTTCTCGGCCATGGCCATCGCCCTTCTTCACCTTGTCCCAGGTCTCGATGATGTAGAGCGCGTTGGCCGCGCGATAGTGCTGGCGCTCACCATAGACGGTCGAATAGCGCAGCACGACGTAGTCGAGCCCGAAGCGGCGCTTGGCGTCGCGGCACAGCTGCTCGCCGATGATCTTGGTCGCGCCGTACAGGATCGCGGCCGGCGGCGCGCCGACGGAATGGAAGGGCGTGTCCTCCACCAGGTCCCCCTTCACGCCGGGGCCATAGCCATAGACGGCGTTGGAGGATGCGAAGACGACCTTCTTCACCTTGTTGGCGCGTGCCGCTTCCAGCGCGTTCTGCACGCCGCGCACATTCACATCCAGCCCGCCCCACGGGTCGTTGTTCATGTTCAGCGTCATGTAGGCGGCCAGCAGCAGGGCGCCGTCGCAGCCTTCCATGGCGCGCAGCAGGTCGGGCAGCCGCATCACGTCGCCGCGCACCAGGCGCAGGCGCGGATTGTCGCGGATATGCGCGATCGCCTGTTCGGACCCCATCGAGAAATTGTCGAACAGCACCACTTCGGACGCGCCGGCGTCGAGCAGTTCGGCGGCGGTGGCGGAACCGACGAGGCTCGCCCCCCCGACGATGATGAACCTGTTTCCAGCAACAGACACGGCGGCCGTCATGCGCGTTCCGATCCTTCTTGAACGATTTCCTCGAAGGATGATCGCGCGGGACGGAGATGGTGCCTAGTGCCCCACCCGCGCCTGCAACGACGTCAGTTCCTCGAGGAAGCGCGCCGCCGCGGCATCCGGCGCCCAGGGCCGCCACGGTGTCTCGCCATAGCGGACCGCAAGCGGGTCGGCCTTGAGCGGCGGCACGCGGATGCCAAGCGTCTCGCGCACCTCCTGCGCCGTCCAGCCGACCACATGCACCGCCTCGGCAGCCGCAACCGCGACATCGACCGCCTTGTGCGCGCGCTTCTCCTCCAGGCTCCACGGCGGCAGGCGGTAGCGCGCGGCGATCACGCCCAGCAGCCGCGCCTGCAATTCGGCGAAGCCGGGCCCGAGGAAGGGCTTGAGCGGCGAGATGCAGTCGAAGTTGATCAGCCCCTCATCCGCGTCGTGCAGCAATTCGCGCAATTCCTGCGCGGGCGTCAGGCGATGGCGCGTGCGCGCCCGGCGCAGCGCGAGCACGCTCAGCGAATGCTGCGCGACCGACAGCGGCTCCGGCCAGGCGGAATGCCCGCCCCAGCGGAAGGTGCGCGCGAGGCCGGTGGCGAGGTCACCATCCGTCCAGTCGAAGGGCGTGGGGGAGAGCAGGTCGAGCCGTCGCCCCGATGGCAGGCGAACCCAGGCGCGGTCGGCCATCAGCCGGCGAGCTCGTGCAGCCGCGCCAGGTCGGCCACCGCCACCGGCACGCCCTGCTCCAGCCGCTGCCGATGGCGCGCCATCGAGGCCTCGCCCGGCAGCCGCACCGGCGCCGTGGGGTCGGCGGCGGGTGTCTCGTGCAGGATGGCGCGGAAGGCATCGACGCGTCCGGCCAGCGTCTCCGACAGGCCCAGCCGCGTGGTGTCGATCACGATCAGCACATGGCCGAGGTCCTGCGCCGCGCCCGGTTCCCTGGACCAGGAGGTGACGCCGGTCAGGAAACTGGCCCCCGACAGCACGCCGGCCAGCAGGTCCATCATCACCGCCAGGCCATAGCCCTTGTGGCCGCCCATCGCGAGCAGGAAGCCCGAGGCGGCGGCCATCGCGTCGGTGGTCGGCTGCCCATCGGCATCGGTTGCCCAGCCCTGCGGAAGCGGCAACCCCGCCTTGGCCGCGGCGCGCACCCGCGCGCCGGCCGCGACGCTCATCGCCATGTCCAGGATCACCGGATCGCCGCCCGGCCGCGGCACGCCGATGCCGAGCGGGTTGTTGCCCAGCCGCGCCGCGCGGCCGCCGGCCGGCACGATGCTCGCCGGCGCGTTGGAGGTGATGATGCTGGCGAAGCCGTGGCGCGCGGCGATGAAGCAATAGGGCATCACCGCGCCGAAATGGTTCGACCCGCGAACGAAGGCCGCGGCGATGCCCGCGCCGTGGGCCGCCTGCATCGCGGCATGCAACGCCCGCGACGCGACCAGCGGCCCAAGCCCGTTCGATCCATCGACGCGCATCAGCGCCCCGCCGATGCGCTCGATGCGCGGCCGCGCCAGCGGGTCGATGCCCCCCGCCTTCACCCGCGCCAGGTATTCGGGGATGCGCCGGACACCATGGGTGGCAATGCCGAACAGGTCGGCCAGGACCAGGATACGCGCGGCCTCCCCGGCATCCTCGGCGCGCATGCCTCCGGCAACGAGGGCCCGCGTGGCGAGCGCTTCGAGTTCCGCCGCCGGCAACACGGCATCCATGGTTGTCACGCGGAGCCTCCAGGCATGCGCGGCAGACGCGACGGACCGACCGTGCCGTCACTCCCTGCGTGCATGCCCCGCGGAGATTCACCCGCCGCGACAAGCCCGGTCAATATGTCGCGAAGATACGCTCGTGATCCGTCACACCCGCCGCCAGCGACAGCGACAGCAGGATGCGCGCCTTCTGGGGCGTCAGGTTGTCGGCGGTGATGAAGCCGGCATTGCGGCCGCGCGTCGTCTTGCCGGCCCGGCCCGAACCGGCGCGCGACGACAGCACGACCACGACGCCCTTGGCGACCGCCTGTTCCAGCGCCGTTGCCATGGCGGGCGTCACGAAGCCGGGCGCGAAGCCGGCGGTGACGATGCCGCGCGCGCCGGCGGCGACGAAGGCATCGATCGCCGCGCCATCGGCCCCGGCATAGGTATAGGCGACATCGACGCGCGGCAGCACGTCGAGCGTCCGCACATCGAATTCGGTGTCGGGGGCCATGCGGCGCAGCGGGCGGCGGTACCAGCAGATCTCGTCGGCATCGGCATGGCCGAGCACGCCGAAATCGGGCGTGCGGAAGGTCTGCAGGCGCAGCGTCGAGGTCTTGGTGACCTCCCGCGCCGCCTGGATCTCGTCGTTCAGCAGCACCAGCGCGCCAAGCCCGCGCGCGCGCGGGTCGGCGGCCACGCGCACCGCGTTGACCAGGTTCATCGGCCCGTCGCCGGCCAGCGCCGAGGCCGGCCGCTGCGCGCCCACCAGCACCACCGGCACCGGAATCTTCAGCGTGAGGGAGAGGAAATAGGCCGTCTCCTCCAGCGAGGCGGTGCCGTGGGTGATGGCGATGCCGGCGAGGTCGGGGTGCTCGGCCACCAGCCGGTCGCAGATCAGCAGCAGTTCCTTCCATTCCGCCCAGGCGATGGCGGTGGACGGGATCGCCTTGAACGGCACCGGGATGATCTGCGCCACCAGCGCCAGTTCGGGCACGCGGGCGATCACCCCGTTCACGTCGAGCACATGGCCCGCCGCGGAATAGTCGATCAGGTCGAGCGGCCCGCGGCCGACGGAGGAAATGGTGCCGCCGGTGCCGATCACCGCGACCTTCGGTTTCGTGCTCATGCCGCGCGCTGCCCGGCGGCGCCGATGCGCAGGCGTTCGATCACATGGTCCGTCGTCATGACATCCCCGAAGATGTTCCAGAAGGCGGCGAGCGAGGCATTGTGCTCCGCATCGCTGTTCGCGGCATTGCAATCCGCCACCATGACGGTGCGGAAGTCGAGCATCATGGCATCGCGCGCGCTGCTCTCGCAGCACACATTGGTCACGGTGCCGCCGATCAGCACCGTGTCGAAGCCGCGCGCGCGCAGGCGCTGCGACAGGTCCGAGGAACCCTGGATGAAGGCGCTGAAGCGACGCTTGAGCACCGTCTCGTCCTCGGCCCGCACATCGAGCGCCGGCCACAGCGCGTGACCCGGCGTGCCTTCCATCATCGCGGCGTTGCGCCGGGCGCGGGCGGCGGGCGTGACCATGCGCTGCATGACGGACCATTCCGTCTCGCAGGATTCGTCATGGGTGTTCTGGATCCAGAACACGCCACCGCCGGTCTCGCGCACCGCCGCCGCCAGGCGGTTCACGGCGGGGACGATGCGTTCGGCCATCGGGCAGCAGGCATGGCTGATCGCCGGGTCCATGAAGCCCACCTGCATGTCGATCACCACGAAGGCGGTGCGCCGCGGGTCGAGATCCTCGAAAGGGTGGGCGCGGCCGCAACGGGCCTCGACCCGCGCGACGATCTCGGCGGGGATGGCAAGCGGGTGCATGCGGGCGGTCTCCTTGGGGCGGATGGAGGGCCGGCGACGGTTGCGGTTTCCGGCCGGCAGGCTATCGGGGCGAGGCCGGCGCGGCAACCGGGCGCGGCAGGCGGCCAGCGCCGGCACGGCAGGCCCCACCTGGCGGGCCGCCGCCCCGCCATTCAGTCCCGCCGCTCGATCACCGCCGTGGTCAGGCGCGAGACGCAGGCAAGCCGGCCATCGGCACGGCGGATCTCGGTCTGCCAGACCTGCGTGGCGCGCCCGAGATGCAGCGGCCGGCAGATGGCGGTGACGACCTGGCCGACGGGCACCCCGGCCACATGATTGGCGTTGACCTCAAGGCCGACGGCGCGGCGATCCTCCGGCAGGGTCAGGGTGCTGGCGATGGAGCCCAGCGTCTCGGCCAGCACGACCGAGGCGCCGCCATGCAGGATGCCGAAGGGCTGTGCGTGGCGCTCATCCACCGGCATCTCGGCGCTGATGTAGTCGGGGCCGACCTCGATGATCCGTATCCCGAACAGGCCGGGCAGGCTGCCGTGGAACCGCGCTTCCATCTCGGCCGGTTCGGCCTTTCGCTTCCAGATGCTCATGAACTACACACTTTCGTCATGGGTGATGATGGAGTTCTGGCCTGGAATCGTTACTCCAGCCAGGGTTGTTCCGCCGGGATGGACTTCGCGCCCTACCGCTGGGAACGAGGAGTGTGGTAGTCGACACCGAGGGCGGAACGTCATGTCACCGTGTGCATCCCGAATGAGAAGGATGCCGTGGGTTGTGTGGGGCAGTTTGGGAGATCGGCCGGCTTGTCTGGCAGGCATTGGTGATACCGTGCACGTAATTCTGGACGTGTCCCGGTTTCTCGCTTGTGGCCGCCGCCGGGCGCCATCGGGGATCGACCGTGTCGAGGCTGCCTATGCAGCCAAGTGGCTGGCGGCGACGCCCGCCGAGGTTACGTTCTGCGCCCGCGGCCCGTGGGGCGGCTATGCCGCCGTGCCGCGCTCGCTGGTTGCCGATTTCGCCGCCGCGCTGACCATCGCCTGGGGCGGCGGCAGCGGCGCCGAGGAAGCGCGCCAATCCGCCATCAGGCTTGGCCGGATCGCCTTGCTGCGCCTGGCCGTCACGCGCGGGCGCGCACGCCTGGTCGAGGTGATGGCCCGCGAGCGCCGCACCCTGTTCCTGCTGGTCTCCCATCGCCTGATGGAAAAGCCCGAGCCGATCGCCGAGTTGCGGCAGGCCGGCGCGGCGTTCATTCCGCTGGTGCACGACCTGATCCCGGCAACGCATCCGGAATATGCCCGCCCCGGCGTGGCCATGCAGCACCTGCGGCGGCTGGAGACGGTCGCGTCGCTCGCCACGGGCATCATCGTCAATTCGGCGGCGACCGCGGCGGTGCTGCAGCCGCATCTGGTGCGCCAGGCCGACCCGCCTGAGGTTGTCGTCGCACCGCTCGGCATCGAGATGCCGGCCCCGGGCGCCGCCGCGCCCGGCGATGCCTGATGAGCCCTATTTCGTCTCGATCGGCACCATCGAACCGCGCAAGAACCACCTGCTGCTGCTGCATCTGTGGCGCGACTTCGCCGCCAAATGGGGCCCGGCCGCGCCGCGCCTGGTGCTGGTCGGCCGGCGCGGGTGGGAAAACGAGAATGTGCTCGACCTGCTGGAACGCTGCACCCTGCTGAAGGGCCTGGTGACCGAGGCCGGCTCGATGGCGGATCCGGCCGTCGCGACCCTGCTCGCGGGCAGCCGGGCGCTGCTGTTCCCCTCATTCGCCGAGGGCTACGGCCTGCCGCTCGCCGAGGCGCTGGCCACCGGCACGCCGGCGATCTGTTCGGACCTGCCGGCGCTGCGCGAAGTGGGCGGCGACGTGCCCGAATACCTCGACCCGCTGGACGGGGCGGGGTGGCGTCGCATGGTGCTCGACTATGCCGGGCCGGAAAGCCGTGCGCGGGCAGCGCAGCTCGCCCGGCTGCGCGGCTGGACGGCACCCGGCTGGGACGATCATTTCGACGCCGTGGACGGGCTGCTCACCCGCGTTGCGGCGCGCCATGCCCCGCTTGGCGCGCGGCGCGCGGGCGCCGCCGCCCCGGAGCGCGATCCCGTTGCCGCGCAGCCGGCCATCCTGCGATGACCGGCCTGACATGGCGCGATGCGCCGGGCCGGCCCCGCGGATGACAGCCCGCGCCGGGACGCGCCACATGACAAAGGGCCGCATTGCCCGCCCGATCGGCGGCATCGCCATCGTCGGCGCCGCCTGCCGGCTGCCCGGCGCGCCCGACCTCGATGCCTTCTGGTCGCTGCTCGCCGACGGGCGCGACGCGGTGACCACGGTGCCGGCCGGGCGGTTCGACCAGCAGCGCTGGGGTCATCCGCGCAAATCCGAGCCCGGGCGCTCCTATACCTTCGCCGCCGGCACCATCGGCGACGCGGCGGGCTTCGACGCGCCCGCCTTCGGCCTGTCCCCGCGTGAGGCCGCCGAGATGGACCCGCAGCAGCGCCTGCTGCTGGAAGTCGCCGCCGAGGCCTTCGAGGATGCCGGCTGGCCGGCCGAGACGCTGGCCGGGCGCAACATCGCCGTCTTCGCCGGCGGTTCCTCGACCGACTACGCGGAACTGCGGCTGGAGGACCCTTCGGCAGGCGACCGCTTCTTCATGACCGGCAATGCGCTGTCGATCCTGGCCAACCGGATCGGCAACGTGTTCGACCTGCGCGGGCCGGCCCAGACGGTGGACACCGCCTGCTCGTCGTCCCTGGTCGCGCTGCATCTTGCCGCCCAGGCGCTGGCCGACGACCCCGGCCTGGAAGCCGCCGTGGTGGGCGGCGTGAACATGCTGCTGTCGCCCTATTCCTTCATCGGCTTCTCGCGTGCCGGCATGCTGTCGCCGACCGGGCGCTGCCGCGCCTTCGATGCGGCGGCCGATGGCTATGTCCGCGCCGAAGGGGCGGGCGTCGTCGTGCTGAAGCGGACCGCGGACGCGCTCGTCCGCCGGCGATCCGATCCGCGCCGTGCTGCTCGGCAGCGGTGCCAACGCGGCCGGGCGCACCATCGGCCTGTCGCTGCCGAACCGCGCGGCGCAGGCCACGCTGATGGGCCGCGTCGTCGCCCGCGCCGGCATCGCGCCCGACCGCTTCATGGCCTTCGAGGCGCATGGCACCGGCACCCGCGTCGGCGATCCGGCCGAGACCTGGGCGATCGGCACCACCATCGCCCGGCATCGCGGCACGCCGCTGCCGATCGGTTCCGTGAAGACGAATGTCGGGCACCTGGAGGCCGGCTCGGGCATGGCCGGGCTGCTCAAGGCGATGCTGATGCTGGAGAAGGGCGCCGTGCCGCCCTCGCTGCATTTCACCGACCCCAATCCCGAGATCGACTTCGACGGGCCTCAACCTGACGGTGCCGACCGCGCTCGCGGCGGTCGCGCCGCGGGACGACGCCGTGGTCGGCATCAATTCCTTCGGCTTCGGCGGCACCAATGCGACGGTGCTGCTCGGCCGCGCACCCGCCCCGGCGCGGCAGCCCGCCGGGCGCGCGCGTGGCATGCCGCCGCTGGTGCTCTCGGCGCGCTCGGAAGCCGCGCTCGGCCTGCTGGCCGCAGCGCTGGCGCGACGCGCTGCCCGGCGCCGACCCGCAGCAGGCGGCGGCGCTTTCGCGCGGCGTCGCGCGGCATCGCGACCTCGCGCCGCATCGCCTCGTGCTGCGCGGCGATGATGGCGATGCGATCGCCGCGACCATCGCCGCCTGGATGGATGGCGAGCGCGGCGCCGGCGAGCAGGGCGAGGCCGTGCGCGGCAGCCTCGCCTTCGTCTTCTCCGGCAATGGCGCCCAGCATGAAGCCATGGCGCGCGAGGCGCTGCGCACCAGCGCCGCCTTCCGCGCCGCGATGCGGCAGGCCGATGCCGCGCTGGCGCCGCTGCTCGGCTGGTCGCCGCTCACGCTGCTGAAGCGGGGCGTGCCGGCGTCGATGCTGGCGGGCACCGACGTGGCGCAGCCGCTGCTGTTCGCCGTGCAGGTCGCCGTCGTCGGCGCGCTCGCCGCCCAGGGGATCCGCCCGGCCCTGGCGCTCGGCCATTCGGTCGGCGAGGTGGCCGCCGCCTGGTGCGCCGGCATCCTGCCACTCGACCAGGCGGCGCGGCTGATCGTCGCGCGCACGCCGCCACCAGCACGCCACGCGCGGGACCGGCCGCATGGCGGCAATCGGCGCCGCGCCGGAGGCCGCCGCGCCGCTGCTCGAAGTCCTGCGGGCCGGGGCTGGAGATCGCCGCCATCAACGGGCCATCGGCGGTCACCGTCGCCGGGCCGGCGGAGGCAATCGCCCGGCTTTGCGCAGCGGCGGAGCCGGCGCGTTTCTCGGCCGTGCCGCTCGACCTCGACTACGCCTTCCACGCCGCGGCGATGGAGCCGGTGCGCGACGGGCTGCTCGCCGATCTCGCGACGCTGGCGCCGGGCGAGGGCACGCTGCCCGATGGTCTCCTCGGTGAGCGGGGCCGTGCTGCCCGGACGCGCAGGCCGGCGCCGAGTACTGGTGGCGCAACCTGCGCGAACCGGTGCGCTTCCGCGACGCGGCGCGCGCCGCGGCCGGCATGGGCGCGCGGCTGTTCGTCGAGATCGGCCCGGCCGCCGTGCTGCAATCCTACCTGCGCGAGAGCCTGCGGGAGGACACCGACGGCGCCGCCGTGCTCGCCAGCCTGACGCGGCGCGACCCGCCGGGCGACCCCTTCCCCGCCATCGCCGACCGCGCCATCGCGCGCGGCGCCGACCCGCGCTCCGGTGCCGCCTTCGAGGGCCCGGCCGAGCGCGCCGGCCTGCCGCGCACCCCCTTCGCCCGCCGCCACACCTGGTTCCCGAGCACCACCGAGACCGCCGCGCTCGTGCTGCCGCGGCGCGACCATCCGCTGCTCGGCATCCGCCAGGCGCGATGACGCGCGCGGCTGGACCGCCTGGCTCGACACCGAGCTGCAGCCCTGGCTCGCCGACCACCGCCTGCTGGGCGAGGCGGTGCTGCCCGCCGCCGCGCATGGCCGAGATGGCGCTCGCCGCCGCCGCCGCTCCGCTTCCCGGAGGCCGAGGTGCTGGAGGTCGCCGACCTCGCCATCCTGCGCCCGCTGTCGCTGGAGCCCGACCGCACGCGCGAGGTTCGCGTCCTGACCGAGGAGGAAGGCGGCTTCGTGCTGGAAAGCCGCCGCCGCCTCACCGAGGAACCCTGGAGCGTCTCGGCGCGCGCGCGCATCGCCGCGCTGCCGCGCCTGCCATCCGTCGGGGCCCCGCCACCGGCCGGGCACCGCCGCGTCGACGGGGGCCGAGGTCGTCGCGCTCGCCGCCCGCTGCGGCCTCGACTACGGCCCGGCCTTCCGCCCGGTCGCCGAGGTGCTGGCCGATGACGCCGAGGCCCGCGCCCGCGTCACACTGCGCCTGCCGGACGGCGCCCCGCCGGCCGAGGGCTTCATCCTGCATCCCGTGCTGCTGGATGGCGCGATGCAGGGGCTCATCGCGCTGCTCTCGGCGCTGGTGCGGCCGGAGGGGCAGTCGCTGGTGCCGGTGCGCATCGGTCGCCTCGCCGCCCGCCGCGGCGCCGCCATGCCCGTGGTCGCCGAGGTGGCGCTGACCCGCCGTGGCGAACGCTTCGTCGCCGCCGACCTGGTGTTGCGCGACGCGGACGGCGCGGTGGTGGCGACCGGCCACGACATCTGGCTGCAGCGCATCCGCCTGCCGGGTCGCACGGCGCCGGCCGAGCACGCCTTCCGGCTCGACCCGCTGCCCGCCACGCCCTGGCCGCCCGCCCCCGCACCGCTCGATTCCGAGGCCGCGCTGGAAGCCGCGCGCGCCGCCGATGCCGCCGCCGACATGACCGAGGCGGCGCTGCTGCTGGAGGGCTTCGCCGCCGCCGCGACCATCGCCGCCCTGCCCGCCGCGCCGGCGCTCGCCACCCCCTACCGCCGCGCGCTGTGGCAGGCCCTGGCGGAAGCCGGCATGGCCGAGGAAGGTGCCGCGGGCTGGAGCCTCGCCGAGGACCAATCCCTGCCCCCGGCACAGGAGATCTGGCGCGCGGTGCTGGCCGAGCAGCCGCGCCTCGCCCTCGACATGGCCTGGCTGGCGCGGGCGGCGGAAGGGTTGCCGGGCGCGCTCGCCGGGCAGCCGCGCCCCGCCGCGCCGCCACCGGCCGAAGCCGGCGGCTTCGCGCAACTCGCCGCCGTGATGGAGGCGGCGATCGCAAGCCTCGCCGCTGCCTGGCCGGCGGAACGCGCACTGCGGGTGCTCGACCTTGGCGGTGGCGGGCCGCTGACGCGGCGCGCGGTCGCGGCGCTCTCGGCCAGCGGGCTCCGCGTCCAGTACCGCGCGGCCGGGGAAGCGCGCGCCGGCGCAGCGCCGCCCGCCGCCGCGGGCATCGACTTCGGCTGGTCCGGCTGGGACCCGCTGGGCGGCACCGGCGCGGCGGAACCGGCCGACCTCGTGATCGGCCTGGCCACCGCGGCGCGCGGGCGGTCCGGCACAAGGCTCGCCGCCGCGCTGCGCACCGCCTGCGCGCCGGGCGCGCTGCTTCTGCTCGCCGAACCCGCCCCCGGGCGGCTGTGGGATTTCGCCTGCGGGCAGGACCCCGCCTGGTGGGATGGCGGCGACGGTGCCCTGCCCGATGCCGAGGCCTGGCACGCCGCGCTGTCGCAGGCCGGCTTCGAGGCGCCCGATGCGCTGCGCCTGTCGGCCGCGCCGTGGCCGGCCCTGCTGGTCGCCGCACGGGCGCCGTCCGTCATTGTCGCCACCCCGCCCAAGGCGCGCCGCGTGCTGGTCTGCGCCGAGACCGGCTGCTCCGGCCTGGCCGGCGCATTGGAGGCCGCCCTGCGCACCGAGGGCCATCAGGTTCTCCGGCATGCGCTGGATGCGCCGCCCAGCCCGGCGGAGATGCGCGGCGCGCTGGTGGTGGCCTTGGCCAAGGCTGAGGCCGACGCGGCCGCGACCCTCGCCGCCGCCGCGCGCCTGGCCGAGGAAGCGCAGGGCAGCGCCGCGGGCTTCATGCTGGTGGGCGCGGGGGATGCGGCGCGGGCGGCCGCATTGGCCGGGCTCGGCCGCGTGCTGGCGAATGAGATGCCGGAATTGAAGCCGCGCCGGATCAGCCTCGATGCCGGGTTGCCGCTGGATGTGGCGGCGCGGCGGCTCGCCGCCGAACTGGCCGGCGATGCGCCGGAGGTGACGCTGACGCTGCAGGGCCGGCTGGTGCCGGTGCTGTCGCCGGGCCTGCCGGCGGCGCGCGGCACCGGCGCAAGGCGGCTGGTGGTGGGCCAGCCGGGGCAGATCGGCAGCCTCGCCTGGGCCGCGCTGCCCGACCTGCCGCCGCCCGGACCGGGCGAGGTGCGCCTGGCCGTCCAGGCGGCCGGGCTGAATTTCCGCGACCTGATGTGGGCGCAGGGGCTGCTGCCCGAGGATGCGCTGATGGACGGCTTCGCCGGCCCGACGCTCGGCATGGAATGCGCCGGGGTGGTCGAGGCGGTGGGCCCAGGCGTCGCGCTGGCGCCAGGGCAGGCCGTGTTCGGCTTCGCGCCGGCGGCCTTCGCGACGCGGGCGCTGACCCGGGCGGAGGCACTCGCCCCGCTGCCGGCCGGCTTGTCGCCGGAAGCCGCCGCGACGGTGCCGGTCGCCTTCATCACCGCGGCCTATGCGCTGGAGACCCTGGCGCGCATCCGCCCCGGCGAACGCGTGCTGGTCCATGGCGGGGCGGGCGGCGTCGGCCTCGCCGCCATCCAGATCGCGCGCGCGGCCGGCGCGCTGGTCGCCGCCACCGCGGGCAGCGAGGAAAAGCGCGCCTTCCTGCGCATGGCGGGGGCCGACCTCGTGCTCGACAGCCGCGATGCCGGCTTCGCGGACCTGCTGCGCGCCGCCTGGCCGGGCGGCGTCGATGTGGTGCTGAACTCGCTGGCGGGCGAGGCGATGGAACGCAGCCTCGGTCTCGTCGCGCCCTTCGGGCGCTTCATCGAACTGGGCAAGCGCGATTTCGTCGAGAACCGCCGCGCGCCCCTGCGCCCGTTCCGCCGCAACGTGTCCTATTTCGCCGTCGATGCCGATGCGCTGCCGCGCGCCAGGCCCGAACTCGCCGCCGCATTGCTGGCCGACATCGCGGCGCGGCTCACCGAGGGCACGCTGCTCGCGCTGCCGCACGCCGTCTTCGCGGCGGAGGACACCGAAACCGCCTTCCGCACGCTGCAGGCCTCGACCCATATCGGCAAGCTGGTGGTCCGCCCGCCGGCCGATGCAGGCGACGCGGCCGCCGAGGCGTGGCGGCCGGATGCCGATGGCACCTATCTCGTGGTCGGCGGCGTGCAGGGTTTCGGGCTGGAATGCGCGAAATGGCTGGCCGCCGGCGGCGCGGCGCATCTGGTGCTGGTGTCGCGGCGCGGCGGCCGGACGCCGGGGGCCGGGGCGGCGCTGCGGACGCTGGCAGCGCTCGGCGCGCAGGCGCGGATCGAGGCCTGCGATGCCGCCGACCCGGCCGCGCTGGCCGCCCTGCTGGTGCGGCTGCGGCGCGACGGCCCGCCGATCCGCGGCGTGGTGCATGCGGCGGCCGCCTTTGCCGACGGCGCGGCGGCGACGATGGACACGGCGCGCTTCGCCACCGTGCTGGCGCCGAAACTGCTGGCCGCCGAGCATCTCGACCGGCTGACGGCGGAGGATCCGCTGCACCTGTTCCTGCTGTTCTCCTCGGCGACCACGGCCTTCGGCAATCCGGGCCAGGCCAATTACGTCGCGGCCAATGCGGCGCTTGAAGCGATCGCGCGGCGGCGGGTCGCGTCAGGGCGCCCGGCACTCGCGGTCGGCTGGGGGCCGATCGCCGATGCCGGCGTGCTGGCCCGCGACGCCGCCACCGCCGCGACGCTGGAACGGCGGACCGGCGTGGCGCCCATGCCGGCGCAGGAGGCCCTCGCCGCGCTGCCGGCGCTGCTCGCCTCGGGTGCCGCCGTCGTGCACCTGGCGCGCGTCGCCTGGGCGGGCCTGTCGGCCGGCCTGCCGATCATGGCCGAGCCCGCCTATGGCGGCGTGCGCACGGCCCGCGAGAGCGGTGCCGAAGGGGCCGACCTGCGCGCCGAATTGCGCGCCCTGCCGGCCGAGGACGCGCGCGCGCGCCTCATCGCCCTGGCGCAGGAGGAGATCGCCCGCATCCTGCGCCTGCCCGCCGAGGCGGTGGGCGCGGATGCGCCGGTCGCCGGGCTGGGGCTCGACAGCCTGGGCGGGCTTGAATTGCGCATGGCGCTGGAGCGGCGGCTCGGCGTACAGGTGCCGCTCGCGGCGGTGACGGAGGACCTCACCATCGCCATTCTCGCCGGCCGCATGGCGAGCGTGGTGCTGGAGGACAGGACGGAGCAGACGGTGCAGTCGCTGATGGATGCCTATGAACCCGCGCCGGCCGTGGTTGCGGCGGAGGGCGTGAAGTGACGCAGGGCTTCGGCCTGTCCGCGACCGCGCGCCTCGCGCTGCTGCAACGCCTGTCGAGGCGCAAGGACGACAAGGCGCCCGCCACCGGCGCGGCGCGGGCCTTCCGCGAATTGCCCGGCCAGCGCGACATGGAACTGATCCGCGAGGCCGCCGGCGCGCTCGGGCTGGAGAACCCGTTCTTCCGCCCGCATGAGGGGATCGCCGCGGCGACCAGCATCATCGGCAATCGCGAGGTCATCAACTACGGCTCCTACAACTATCTCGGCCTGAACGGGGATGCGCGGGTGATGCGCGCGGCGCAGGCGGCGATCGACCGGCACGGCGTCTCGGCCTCGGCCTCGCGCATGGTGTCGGGCGAAAGGCCGGTGCATGGGGCGCTGGAGGATGCGCTCGCGGCGCATTACGGCGTCGAGGCGGCGCTCGCCCTCGTCTCCGGCCACGCCACCAATGTCACCGTGCTCGGTCATCTGATGGGCCCGCGCGACCTGATCCTGCATGACGCCGCCATCCACAATTCCTGCGCCGAGGGCGCCCGGCTGTCGGGGGCGAAGCGCATCGCCTTCGCGCACAACGACTGGCGCGCGGCGGAGCGCGAACTCGCCGCCAGCCGGCGCGGCGCGCGGCGGGCGCTGATCGTCATCGAGGGGCATTACTCGATGGATGGCGACATCCCCGAACTGCCCCGCTTCATCGAGATGGCGCGCCGCCACGATGCCTGGCTGATGGTCGATGAGGCGCATGGCATGGGCGTGGTGGGCGCGACCGGCCATGGCATCCACGAACATTGGGGCGTCGATGCGCGCGAGGTCGACATCTGGATGGGCACCCTGTCCAAGACGCTTGTCGGGCTGCGGCGGCTACATCGCCGGCAATGCCGACCTGGTGGCCTGGCTGAAGCATTCGGCGCCCGGCTTCGTCTATTCGGTCGGCATGGCGCCGGCGCTGGCGGCCGCCGCGCTGGAATCGCTGCGCATCCTCGCCGCCGAGCCCGAGCGCGTCGCCCGGCTGCAGGCCAATACCGCGCTGTTCCTGCGGCTGGCGAAACAGGCCGGGCTCGATACCGGCACCTCGGCCGGGCACGCCATCGTGCCGGTCATCGTCGGGTCCTCGGTCGGCGCGGCGCGGCTGTCGCAGGCGTTGTTCGAGCAAGGGATCAACGTGCAGCCGATCCTCTATCCGGCGGTGCCGGACAGTTCGGCGCGGCTGCGCTTCTTCCTCTCCTGCGAGCATACGGAGGCGCAGATCCGCGCCACCATCGATGCCGTCGCGGCGGCGATGGCCGGCGCCCGGCCGGCGGAACTCGCAAACTGACCGAAAAGCCGGCGCTGCGCATCGCATTGCTGACGCTGGAAAGCACCGCCAGCGCCGAAGCCGCCGCCCGCGTGCTGCGCCAGACGCGCCATGACGTCGTGTTCCTTGGCCTGTCGGATGCGTATGGCGACCGCAGGGCGACGACGCGACGCCACCTGGCGCGCTCCGGGACGCGTATCCTGCCCTGGCTGTTCGTCGAATTCGCCGCACCGAGGCTTTGGCGGCGTGGCGGCGTCGGGCCGGTCGGCGCGGCCGCCTTCGCGCGCGGCGTGCCGGCGACGGCGGTTGCCGCGATCAACAGCGCGGCCACGCAGCCCGCCCTGGCAGCGCTGGATGTCGACCTGATCGTCACCTGCCATTTCGACCAGATCCTGACGCCGGAGACGATCGCGATCGCGCGGCTCGGCGGGATCAACCTGCACCCGTCGCTGCTGCCGCTGCACCGCGGGCCGATGCCCTGCTTCTGGGCGGCGGCCGATGGCAACAATGAATTCGGGGTGACGGTGCATCGCCTGGCGCCGCGCATCGATGCCGGCGCGATCCTGGCGCAGCGGGCCGTCTCGCCACCGCCCGGCGCGACGGTATCCGGCACCGCGCGGGCGCTGCACCTGGCCGGGGCGGACCTCCTGCTGCAGGTCATCGACGAGATCGCCGAGGAACGCGACCGTGGCGTCGAGGTGCCGCTGCTGCCCTACCGGCCTTTTCCCGATCGGGAGGCCCTCGCCCTGGCGGCGAAGCGCGGGGTGCGGCTGAGCGGCTGGGCGGATTTCCGGGCGGCGCGGCGCCTTGGCGGGGCCGTGCAGTAGGGCGGGTCCCGATCGGGTGGAATCACCTGATCTGGTCAAGATGCTCGCGAAAACAACGGACTAGGGACGTTTTCGTGAGCCAAGGCGAACAGAAACGGCTCTAATGTCCTGCCCGCGAAGTTCGTTGGATTTCCATCGAACGGAGCGGACGAGCAGGCCACTGAAAACAATGGCTAGTGGCCTGAGAACGATGTCCGCAGGACATCGGAATCAGGACACTAGCCGGGCGCGGACCACGAAAAGGGTTCGGACGGATCTCGGTTGAAGGGGTCCGGCCCATCCGCGATGGCGGCGGCGAGATGGCGCTCGGCCGCGCGCGCCAGGCGGGCGAGGTCGCGCCGCCAGAGAGCGAGCAGTTCCGCATCCGGCGCGGCGCGGGCCATCGCCTCATCCAGCCAGGCCGCATAGGCGCGGGGCAAGGATGAAAGCAGGCGCGCGACCAGCATCGCATCGCGCCCCGTCAGCCCGTCCGGCAGGCTGAGATCGCCGTCGGCGGCCATGGCCGCATGCAGCGCCGGCGTGCCCGGCGCCGCGAGGGCCAGTTCCAGCGCCCCGCCATCCGCCCGCAGCGCGCAGGCCAGATGCGGCTGCGGCGTCGGCCCCAGCCGCGCCGCCTCCAGCCGCATATCGAGCATCCGGGCCGTGCCATCCGACAGGAACGCCATGCGCGGCCGCCCGGTCATCACCGGCAGATGCTCGTCGAGAAAGCGCCGCCCCGCGACCAGCGCCAGCGCCTCGCCGGGCGCAGCCGGGCCGTCGGCGGCGGCCTCCAGCACCAGGGTGGACAGCCGGAAGCCGACGCCGCGCATCCCCTGCATCGGCGCAGGCAGGTGACGCAGCCTTGCGGCGTGGAACCAGAACTCCGCGCGCGCCTCACCGTCCATCGTGGCGGCGTCCCAGGCGAAGTCGAGCACCGCCATGCTGCCCAGACGGCGCGGCGACACCGCCAGCCGATGGCCGTTGAGGAAGATGGAGACCTCCGGCACCGGCTCGGGGTCCACCAGCGCGACATGGGCCTCACCGCGGCCGGCACCGGCCGGCACGGGAACGCGCAGCACGGAGAAATGCCCCGGCCCGCTCCAGCGATAGCCGACCGACATCGCGCAATTCGGCCGGATGCCAGCCGCTGCCCTCGATGCCGAACAGCATGTCGTGCACGTGGCGTCGCCGCCAGAAGGCCGCTTCCATTCGCCCTATTCCAATGTCCAGGCGTTGCGTTCGGCAAGGCGCACAACCTCGATGCCGAAGCGCGTGCCCGCCGTCTCGGCGATGTCGGAGAGGGGATAGCCTTCATCCGGCGCGGCGGCCACAGCGGCCAGCATGTCGACCGTCGCCTCGGCGATGCCCCCCATGCCAAGGCGCGCCACCGCCGCCCGGCGCGGGGCGATATGCGCCATCGTGCTGCGCAGCGCGGCAAGCCAGGCAGGCCGTTGCCAGGCCGCGCGATGCGCCAGGTGCCGCACGCCGCGCGCACTGCACCACCTCGACCGGCATCCCCTGCAACAGCGCATCGAGCAGGATCCAGTAGTCCCACCACGGCACGCCGAGGGCGAAGCCGCGCAGGTCGATCATCTGCGCCATGTCGCGCGGCATCAGCAGCAGGTCGTAGCCGTAGCGATAGAATGGCCCTTCCTGCTGTCCCGGATGGCCGAGATCCATCCGGTTGCACGCCACAAGCCGGGTCCGGGCGCGTTCCATCAGGGCCGCGCGCCGGCCGGCATCGAGATCGAGCCGGATATCGGCATTGACGATGCCCACCACCGGCGCGCCGGTCCCGATCGCCTGGGCCAGCGCATCGCCAACCCAGGTGCCTGGCCGGCCGAAGGTCTCGGCGACGCCGGGCTGGGCCGGCACGGCCTCGACGCCCGGCGGCAATTCGCCCAGCGAGGCCGTCTCCTCGGCCGGATTGACCGTCAGCACGCGCCAGCCGGGCGCCGGCCAGGATGCCGCGCAGGCCAGCGCGCCAGGCCGGGCCGGCATCCTCCCCGCCAGGCCCGGGCCGGCGCATCCTGGGCGGGATGGAGGTGGCGAGCGCGACGTCAGTCACGCGCGTCCAGCCGCCGCGCCTTCGCGACGTTCCAGGCGATGCCGAGGCTGCGGAAGGCATGGCCCGCGATGGTGCGCATCCGCGTCTCGACCGGGGCGGCGATGTCGCGCAGCGGCGTCCCGTTGCTCGCCAGCGCCAGTTCGCGACCAAGCGCGGCCGCCAGGGCCACGCCGCGCCCGTTGCAGCCGGTCCAGCTCAGCACGCCGGGGGCGAGTTCATAGACATGCGGCAGTCGATCGGCCGTGGCGGCGATGTAACCCCACCAGCTGTAGTCGAAGCGCACCTCGCCGATCTGCGGGAAGACCCGGCGCACGCGTTCGGCGATGCGCGCGCGGATGCGTCCGTCCCAGCCGAAGGGCACGATCAGCCCGCCGCCGGTCACCAGCCGCCCATTCGCGTCGAAGCGATAGAAATACAGGTCGCCGCGCGTGTCCGACAGCGCGTGGCCTTCCGGCAGGATGGTCTTGCGGATGTTGTCCGACAGCACCGAGGTCGCCATCTGGTACGAACGCACCGGCACGATGGTGCGCTTCAACCCGGGCCAGACGTCGCCGGTATGGGCCTGCGTCGCGATCACGATGCGCTCGGCCGTCAGCGTGCCGCGCGGCGTTTGCAGCGACCAGCCACCGGGGGCCGGACGGATGCCCTGCACCGGGCTGGCGGTATGCACCACCGCGCCGGCGCCGATCGCCGCCGCGCCCAGGCCACGCGCGAGGCCAAGCGGGTTGATCCGCCCCCCCGTCGTGTTGCCCCAGCCGCCATGCCAGTGGTCGGTGCCCGTCAGCGTCGCCATTTCGGCGCGCGAATACATGCGCACCGGCGCGCCGCGCCGCCCCCATTGCTCGGCGCGCGCCTGCGAGATCCTGAGACGCGACTCGCGATGCGCCGGCTGGATCCATCCGTTCTGCACCGCCTCGGCCTCGATGCCATGGCGGCGGATGAGGTCGAAGACGAAGCCGGCGCTGTCGCGGATCAGGCCCACGAGTTGTTCGCCCTTGTCCCGCCCGCCATGCTCGGGCGCGACGGACGCGACGATCTCATCGGGATCGATGCGTGAAAGCGTCGGGATCACCTGGCCGTTGTTGCGGCCGGAGGCACCCCAGCCGATCTCGGCGGCCTCCAGCAATGTCACCGGCACCCCGGCCTGCGCCAGATGCAGGGCGGTGGACAGGCCGGTGAAGCCGCCGCCCACCACGGCAACGCCGGTCCTTGCTTCGCCCACCAGCGGGGTCGTCGGCGGCGCCGGCGGCGCGGTCGCCGCCCAGAGGCTCGGCGGCATTGCAGGCGCGGTCATGCCGTCTTCCTTCCCGTGAACAGAACAGCCGCGAGCATGCCGCCGGCCGCAAGCGCCGCGCCGAGGCCCTGCAGCAGCGAGATCGGCTCATGCAGCAGCAGGCCAGCCAGCAGCAGGGCGGTCACCGGCACCATGATGCCAAGGGTGGCCGCCCGCGTCGGTCCGAGCAACTCCACCGCGCGGGCGTAGAGGAACATCGCCAGGGCACCGAGCGCCACGCCCTGGGCGAGGAACTGCACGACCAGCGGCCCGGTCGGCAGGCCCAGCACCGCCGCCCCCCGCCAGGGCAGCCAGATGGGCAGCACGGCCAGTGCCGAGATGATGGTGACGGCCGCCGTTGCCGGAATGGCGGGCACCTGCCAGCGGCGCAGCAAGCAGGGTGAAGACCGCCCAGGTGGTGCCGGCCAGGACCAGCAGGATGTCGCCCCGCCACGCCCCGGGATAGGTGCCCGTCACGCCGTCCCAGCCGATCATGAGCACGCCGACCCCCATGACCGCGAGCGTCACCGCCCGGCCACGGCTCGGCCATTCGCCGATCATCGGAATGGCCAGCAGCGCACCGGCGATCGGCATGATCATCGGCGCGATGGTCCCGCCATGGGAGGCCGGCGCATAGACCAGCGCCCAGACGAACAGCAGCAGGTTCGGCGCGCCGCCGAAGGACGCCAGCACCAGCAACCGCCACCCGCCGATGCGCGCCAGGGTCTCGCGCGCCCGCCAGGCGAAGGGCGCGAGCAGCAGCGCCGCCGGCCCGTACCGGAAGGCGGCAAGGTCGAGCGGATGGAAGCCCTGCCCCGCCAGGGCCGGCCGCGCCACCACCGCATGCCCGCCCCAGATGATGGAGCAGGTGATGCCGAAGGCCAGGCCGAGGAGGATCTTGGGATTTATCGCCCCCGATTGTGCACCGCAGAAGAACGCGGGGATACGCCACGGCCGCGCGCCTCAGGCATGCCCGCCCGCATGGATCGCCGCCGGGCGCGGGCCGGCGCCGGGCGCCCATGGCCTGACCGTGGCGGAGCGGTGGCGGCGGTCCTGCGGCGCTGCGGCGCTGCGCGCCGGCGCGATCATGCCAGGCGCACGAAGGTTTGACCGGCGGCCCAGCGGGAAAGGGCCGCGAATGCGCCGCGCCGGCAGTCCGGCGAAGCCAGGGTTGCCGGCGAGGGGCATGAAGGCAAAACCTTCATGCGCCCGGCATCAGGCGGCAAGGACGCGATTGAGGTCGCTGCAGAAGCGCCCATAGGGCAGGCCATAGGCGTGGATCGACACCGCCGTCTCGGTGCCGAGATTGGCCAGGCGATGGATCGCATCGGCCCGGGCCGGGCCGGAGGTCATGTCGCCCGGCCGGCGCAGCGTGACGCCGGTCAGCAGCGGCGGGCCACCGGCCTCATCCTCGGCATAGAAGGTCTCGGTCATGGTCGCCTGGTGGAAGGCAACGGCACACCAGACGCGGTGGCCATGGACCGGCGACATCTGCCCCGGACGCCAGACCAGCGCCGCGACCGCCCAGCCGCCCTCGGCATCCTCATGCAAAAGGTGGCGGACGTAATTCTCGGCGCGGCACGGACAATGCTGCCCGGCCAGCAGCAGCGGGTCGGCCGCATGCGGCGCCATGGCGGCGGCGACCGCGGCTGACGGGTCGCCATCGCTGCCGTCCAGCGCGGCGCGGATGGCGCCCACCATGGCATCGAGGCGCGAGCGGGTGGCAATGACGTTCATGGCGGTGCGGCCCTCTCCTGCTGGGTATCAGACGGCAATGGCGGCGTCGGGCGCGGTCAGCGCCGCGAGCACCATGTCGCGGCTGGCAGCGACCTGTTCATGCATGATGCGGGCGGCTTCCTCGGCACGCCCGGCGGCCAGCGCGGCGATCAGCACGGCGTGCTCATGCTGCATCTCGCCGGTGCGATCGCGACGGCTGAGGCCGAGCACCAGCATCCGCGTGCTTTCATCAAGAAGCCGGCCGATGCTGCGCGCCAGCCGCGCATTCCCGGCGAGATCGGCGACGGCGACGTGGAAGGCGCGGTTGGCCCCGAGGAAGGCCAGGGCGCTCTGCGCATCGCCAGGCCGGTAGCCGGCGGCGCAGACGCCGTCGAGGCGCGCAAGCGCCGCGGCATCCACCCGCCCGGCCGCACGGCGCGCCGCCTCGGGCTCGAGCAGCAGGCGCAGGTCGAAAACCTCATGGATGTCGCGGATGGTCACCAGCGAGACCACCCAGCCGCGACGTGGCACGGAGACGATCAGCCCTTCCTCGGACAGGCGCGCCAGGGCGGCCCGGATGGGCGCCTTGCCCAGCCCAAGGCGGGCGGCGACGGATGCCTCGGAAACCGTCTCCCCCGGTGGCAGGCGCGTCGACAGGATGTCGGACCTGAGGGCCGCCACCGCCTGGTCGGTCAACGAGGCCGTGCCTTCAAGGATGCGAAGTTCTGACACGGCGCTGATGATTTCCTGACATGTCAGAAAACTACCAGCGAAATGCAGCACGTCGCAAGGCTTTCGCGACCACCGCCCCGCCCATCGCGGGAAGCGCCGTCAGGGGACCGTCTTCTGGAAGGCCAGTTGGTAGGTCGACATCCAGTCGACAAAGCGCAGCCGCCGCCGGTAGATCGCCGTGAAGGAATTGATCGCCAGTTTCGGCGTATCGAGCAGGTCCTCCTGCCCAGGGCGCTGGCGCTGCCACGTATAGTCGTCGCAGATCACGAGGCCGCCACGACGCAGCAGCGGGAAGGACAGGACCAGATCCTCGAGCACATCGGCGGCCTGGTGCGATCCGTCCACATAGATGAAGTCGAACTTGCCGGCGAAGCCCTTGGCATGGAGGTCGCGCAGCGCGACCGCGGACAGGTTCCGATGGCCGATGACCTTGTGCTGCGGGAACGCGCTTGAGCGTCGCCGAGACATTGGCCCGGAAGCGGTCGATACACGGCGTCCATGGCGATGCCCTGTGCTCCACGCCGCCCTGCCAGGTATCGACGCAATGGATCTCCCCGGCGAGATCCGCCGGCAGGATGTGTTCGAGCATGAAGCAGGTGGAGCGGCCCTCGAAGGCACCGATCTCGAGGATGCGCGCGGGACGCGGCATGATCCTGGGGAACAGTTCCTTCCAGGCCGGGATGGTCCTGCTGAACCAGTCCACGGTGAAGGTTGGCGATGCCGCGCCTTCGGTCTCGGACACGCCCTGCATGGGATGATCAGCCTGTCGCTCGGGTTGGATGTCCTGATGCGGCATCATTGGCACCCGGGAAATCGGCTGGCTACCCGGCCGCAAACGCAACGCGCGCCGCGGCAGGGGCCACGGCGCGCGTGCAACGGCGGTCGGCCGGCACGGAGCCGGCCGGAATCGATCAGCGGCTGTAGAACTCGACGACCAGGTTCGGTTCCATCTGGACCGGATAGGGCACGTCGGACAGCTTCGGCGCGCGGAGGAACTTGCCGCGCATCGCGCGGTGGTCGATCTCCACGTATTCCGGCACGTCGCGCTCGCCGGACTGCGCGGCGTCGAGCACGGCCACGAGCTGCTTCGACTTTTCCTTCACCTCGATCTGGTCGCCGTCCTTCACCAGGTAGGACGGGATGTTCACCCGCTTGCCGTTCACGGTGATGTGGCCGTGGTTGACGAACTGGCGCGCGGCGAACGGGGTGACGGCGAGCTTCATGCGGTAGATCACCGCATCGAGCCGGCGCTCCAGCAGCTCGATCAGGTTCTCCGAGGTGTCGCCCTTCCGGCGCACGGCTTCCTCGTAGTACTTGCGGAACTGCTTCTCGCCGATGTTGCCGTAGTAGCCCTTCAGCTTCTGCTTCGCCATCAGCTGCACGCCGAAGTCGGTCGGCTTCTGCTTGCGGCGCTGGCCGTGCTGGCCGGGGCCGTATTCGCGCTTGGCGATGGGGGACTTGGCGCGGCCCCACAGGTTGACGCCGAGGCGGCGGTTGATCTTGTACTTGGATTCAGCGCGCTTGGTCATGCGGCTTTCTGCCATCGCATTAATGCGATCGGCCCTTCTTCGCTGTGCCCCAGGGGGCTGTTGTCCCGGTAGTCCCGGCCCGGTAACCCGGGCGGCGGCGGGCGCGGACCCCGAAGGCCCGTCCACGTTCCCGGAAGGAAGGCGGCGACATAGGTGCCTCGGCGGGGCTTGTCAAACCCCGGCTGCGGCGCCTACTCGCCTGCCATGATATCGCGCTCGGACATTCTCGTGCTCGGCCTGACCGCCGGCGTCGTCGGCAGCCTGGTCGGCGGCCTCATGCTGTATGCCGGCCTGGCCCTCGTCATGGCGGGCAATCATGCCGGCTGGGGTGGCTGCTGCCCTGCCCGCCGCGCCCGCGGGTGGCGGGCTCGGGCTGTTGCTGGCGCGGCGGCTGGCGAACCGGCTCTAGATTTCGCGCGCCGCGGTCCGGGAGGGCAGCGCCCTCCCGGTCGTGGCGTCAGGTTGCCGGGGCAGGCCCCGGCGTCAGCCCGGGCGGCCGTGGCGTGGTCGCGCGCCCGGCCGAAGGCACCGAGCCGCGCCCCATGTTCACCGGCTCATCCGGCCGGTTGCGCACGACGGGCTCGCCGCGGATGACGCTGCGGATCTCGTCGCCCGACAGCGTCTCGTGCTCCAGCAGGCCCTTCGCCAGCAGGTGCAGTTCATCCATGTGCTCGGACAGGATGGACTTCGCCCGCTGATAGGCGCCGTCGATGATGGCGCGGATCTCGCCGTCGATCTTCTGCGCCGTCGCTTCCGACAGGTTCTTCTGCTGCGTCACGGAATGGCCGAGGAACACCTCCTGGCTGTTGTCGCCATAGGCGATCATGCCGATCACGTCGCGACATGCCCCATTCGGTGACCATCATGCGCGCCTGGTCGGTCGCCATCTTGATGTCGCCGGAAGCGCCGTTGGAGACCTTGTCCGGCCCGAAGATCATTTCCTCGGCGACGCGCCCGCCCATCGCCATGGCGAGTTCGGACTTCAGCTTGGACTTGTGCTTGGAGTAGCGGTCGCCCTTCGGGCAGCGACATCACCAGGCCGAGCGCACGGCCGCGCGGGATGATCGTCGCCTTGTGGACCGGGTCGCATTCCGGCTCATGCATCGCGCACCAGCGCGTGGCCGGCCTCGTGATAGGCGGTCATGCGCTTCTCGCCGTCGGACATCACCAGCGAGCGGCGCTCGGCGCCCATCATGCACCTTGTCCTTGGCGGCCTCGAACTCGTGCCATGCCGACGGTGCGCCGGCCGGTGCGCGCGGCGAGCAGCGCCGCCTCGTTCACCAGGTTGGCGAGGTCGGCACCGGAGAAGCCCGGCGTGCCGCGCGCGATCACCTTCGGATCGACGTCCGACGCCAGCGGCACCTTGCGCATGTGCACGCGCAGGATCTTCTCGCGCCCCATCACGTCCGGGTTCGGCACCACCACCTGGCGGTCGAAGCGGCCCGGGCGCAGCAGCGCGGGGTCGAGCACGTCCGGCCGGTTGGTGGCGGCGATGATGATGACGCCTTCGTTGCGATTCGAAGCCGTCCATCTCGACCAGCATCTGGTTCAGCGTCTGCTCGCGCTCATCATTGCCGCCGCCGAGGCCGGCGCCGCGATGGCGGCCGACCGCGTCGATCTCGTCGATGAAGATGATGCAGGGCGCGTTCTTCTTGCCCTGCTCGAACATGTCGCGCACGCGCGATGCGCCGACGCCCACGAACATCTCGACGAAGTCGGAACCCGAGATGGTGAAGAACGGCACGTTGGCTTCACCGGCGACCGAGCGCGCCAGCAGCGTCTTGCCGGTGCCCGGCGGGCCGACCAGCAGCACGCCCTTCGGGATCTTGCCGCCGAGGCGCTGGAACTTCTGCGGGTCGCGCAGGAAGTCCACGATCTCCTCAAGCTCGGCCTTGGCTTCCTCGATGCCGGCGACGTCGTCGAAGGTGACGCGGCCCTGCTTTTCCGTCAGCAGCTTGGCCTTGCGACTTGCCGAAGCCCATGGCACGGCCGCCGCCGCCCTGCATCTGGCGCATGAAGAAGATCCAGACGCCGATCAGCAGCAGCATCGGGAACCAGGACATCAGGTAGTGCAGCAGCGGGTTGACGTCCGAATCCTCGGGACGCGCGACGACGCGCACGTTCTTTTCGGTCAGCCGGGTGACCAGCGCCGGGTCCTCCGGCGTGTAGGTCTGGAAGGTGCGTCCATCCGACAGCGTGCCCGACACGGTGCGGCCCTGGATCGAGACATCCCGCACATGGCCGGCATTCACCTCGTTCAGGAAGTCCGAATAGGCGACCTGTTGCGCGCTCGTCCGTCCGCCGCCCGCGGGCTGGAACAGGTTGAACAGCGCCACGAGCAGCAGGGCGACGATCACCCAGAGCGCAAGATTCCGGCCGAAATTGTTCACGTGCGGTTGTCCGTCTCCGTGCCGGCGGGAATGCCCCACCGGCCTTCGTCATTGAACATAGGGTCGGGTTGACCGCGCTTGAATGGCCGACCCGAAATCTAACGCCCCGAATTCCCGGTCATGGCCGGGGCGAAGGCCATCAGGAAGCGCGCACAGGCGCCATGTGAAGGATAGTCCATGGCGGGCACGGCGACCAGCGTGCCGTTGGGGTCACGGATTGCCGGCAGGGCGCGCAGTATGGCGGCCGGCAGGGCGGAGGCCCCGCGCAGCCCGGCAGCCGCCTCGCCGAGGGCGCCGATCGACCAGCCGGCCCGGCCCGGGCCAAGCAGCCGGAAGCGGCCATCCCACACGGCGCCGGGCACGGCCTCGACCGCCGGGGCCAGCGCACCGGGGTCGCGCGCCAGCAGCCAGGTGCCCCCCGCGGCCGGGTCGCAGCCAGGCGCCGGCAAGCGTCCCGCCGCCCGCCGCCAGCAGCGCCGCCGCCCGCGGCCCGGGCCGGGGCGAAGCCGCCACCGCCGACCAGCCCGGTCAGCACGGCGAGCGCCTCGACCGCCACGGCGTCACGGCCCAGCGCGGCGGGGCGGATACGGGCGAAACCCTCGGGCCGGATCTCGGCGGCGGATGACAGCCGTGCCGCCAGCGCCGCCGCCGTCCGGCTCCGCCGCACCGCAAAGGCCGCCGCCGCCGCGGCAAGGGCGGCGATGCCCGGGCCCGTGCCGCGCCGGATCGGCAAGCGCCTGACGCAGGCGAATCGCGGGCGAAGCGCGGGTCGAGATTGCTCGGGTCGCGCACCGGGGCGAGGCCGGCCTCGGCCAGCACGGCCTCCAGCGCTGCGGGGGCGACGCCCAGCAAGGGCCGCAACAGCAGCGCGGCGCCGGCATCGCGGGCCGGCGCCATGGCGGCGAGCCCGGCCGGCCCACTGCCGCGCAGGGCCCGGAACAGCATCGTCTCCGCCTGGTCGCCCCGGTGATGGCCGAGCATCAGCCAGGGGCGCCCGGCCGCCGCGGCCGCGGTGCACAGGGCGGCGAGCCGCGCCGCGCGCGCACGTTCCTGCATGGAGGGCCCGGCCGGCAGCCCCAGCGCCAGGACACGCGCCGCGATGCCCCGCCCGGCCAGTTGGCCGCGCACATGGGCCGCCTCGGCCGCGCTGCCGGATCGCAGGCCGTGATCAACCACCAGGGCCAGCACATCCCCGCCGCGCCGGCGTGCCCAACGCTCGGCCAGCAGGGCCAGGGCCAGGCTGTGCGGCCCTCCCGATACCCCGGCGGCAAGGCGCGGCGCCGGGCCGAACGGCCCGAGCGGCGCCATCAGCGCGGCGAAGTCGTCCTCGGAAAGGGGCAGGTTATCCCCAAGCGCGGGTCATCCGCATTGCGCGGCGGCGCATCGCACCAGGCTCGGGGCGCGCATCGCACCAAGCGCGCGGGCGCGCACCGCCGGCAGGGCACGGGCGCGCATCACCGGCATTGCGCGCGACGGCGGCTCTCGGCCACGCGCTGCGCCACCGCCGCCGGAAGTTGCGTGAAGTCGGAACGCAGCTGGTTCAGCGTGTCGCAGGCCTCACGCCGGGCGCCGAAGCCCTGGAACGCATTGGCCAGACCGAGAAGGGCCTCCGGCGCGCGCGAGGACCGGCGGTTCTGGTTGTAGGCGTCGTTGAAGGCCAGCGCCGCGTTCTGGAACTGCTGGCGGCCCAACAGCGCCTCGCCCAGCAGCAGGTTGGCATCCTGCGCGCGCGGGCCGGGGCGGCCGCTGCAGCACCTCGCGCGCCGCGGCCTCGGCGGCCGGGTAATCCTGGCGACGCAGCGCGGCCTGGCCTTCGGCGATGGCGCGTTCAGCGGTGCGTGGGCCGGGCGTTGCGGCGCGGGGTGGCGGGGCCGGCGCCTGGGCGGGCGCCGGCCCCTGCGGAGGGCGCGAGGCGCCTGGGCGGCCGCCCCCTTCCAGGGCCTGGAGGCGGAAATCCATGTCGCCGCGCAGCTTCTCGACATCCTCGGTCAGGCGCCGGTTGGCATTCTCGACGACCTCGATCTGGCCGCGCAGGCGGCGGACCTGTTCCTCAAGTTCGCTGACGCGGGCGAGCAACTGCTGCGCCAGTTCCTGCGGCACGCCGGCGCCGCCGCGCGACGGCGCGGGGGCCGGCGCCGCGGCGAAGCCGCCGCCACGGCGGGCCGCGTCGAGGTCCCGCCGCAGTTCCAGGATCTGGTTCTGCAGCGCGATCCCTTCGCGGCTGTCCATCTGCGCATGCGCCGGCAGCGACGCCAGCAGCGGCAGGGCAAGGACGGCGGCACGGAGCGTGAGACGTGGGGCCATGGCGTGGCGGCGGGCCCGGCGCAGGGCCGGGCCCCTCCCCTTTACTGCACGACCGTGACGGCGCGGCGGTTCTGCGCCCAGGCGGTCTCATCCGAGCCCAGCGCCGAGCGGGCGGTCCTTGCCGTAGGAGATCGTGGTGATGCGCGCGCCGTTCACGCCCGAGGCGACCAGCACGTCGCGCGCCGCATTGGCGCGGCGCTGGCCGAGGGCCAGGTTGTATTCGCGCGTGCCGCGCTCGTCGGTGTGGCCTTCGACCTGCACCCGGACATCGGGGAAGCGGCCCATCCACTCGGCCTGGCGCTGCAGCACCGGGCGCTGGTCGGCGCGGATGTTGGAACGGTCGAAGTCGAAGAAGACGCGGTCGCCGACATTGGCGACCAGGTCTTCCTGGCTGCCCGGGCGAATGGTGTTGGCGCCCGCGCCGGCGGTCGCAGCGTTCTGGTCGGTGTTCGAGCAGCCGGCGAGCAGGGCGAGCGCCGCGACGGCGCCAAGAAGGCGGGTTGTCATCTGAAAGGGGTCTCCCAATCGTGGGGGGGTGGAGAGGATGCCGGGTAGGCCCGCGTCGCCCAGGCGGTCAAGCGCGTCGCAACGGGCCGTTCAGGCAAGACTTACCGAATTCGGCGTCGCGCCGCACCCCCGCGCCGGTCATGGCAGGGTGCATGCGCGATGCAGGGCCCGGACGGTGCGGGCCGGTTCCAGTGCCGCACCGGTCATGACAACAGCGGCGACCAGGCGGGGTCGGAGGCGTCGGTCGGCGTGGGCACCGGGCGCTCGTTGAAGCCGGCGATGTCGATCGAGACGATGCGCGAGGAGTATCCGGAGCCGCGTGAATCCGTCGCCCGGCTTTCGCGGAAGAACATCAGGACACGGCCATTCGGCGCGAAAGTCGGCCCCTCCATCGCCCAGCCCTCCGACAGGATGCGCTCGCCCGAACCATCCGGGCGCATCACCCCGATGGCGAAGCCGCCGCGCCCCATGCGGGTGAAGGCGATGAGGTCGCCGCGCGGCGACCAGACCGGCGTGGCGTAGCGGCCATTGCCGAAGGAGATGCGGCGGACATTCCCGCCGCCCGCGTCCATCACATAAAGTTGCTGGTCGCCGCCGCGATCCGAGTTGAAGACGATCTGCGTGCCATCGGGCGAGAAGCAGGGCGACACGTCGAGTCCGCCGCCGCTGGTCAGTTGCCGCTCGCGCCGGCTGCCGAGGTCCACGATGAAGATGTTGGCATCCCCGCCGCGCGTCGCCGACAGCACCACCGCGCGTCCATCCGGGGCGAAGCGGGGCGACAGCGTCATGCCGGGGAAGTTGCCCAGCACCTGCTGGCTGCCCGAGCCGATGTCGAACAGCACGACGCGCGGCTGGCCGCGGTCCTGGTAGGACATGAAGGCGATGCGCTCGGCCGAGGGATGGAAGCGCGGGGTCAGCGCGGCGAAGCGGCCATCGGTCAGGAAGCGATGGTTCTCGCCATCCTGGTCCATGATGGCCAGGCGCCGGGTGCGGCGGTCGCGCGGGCCGGTCTCCGACGACATAGACGACGCGGGTGTCGAAATAGCCCTTCTCGCCCAGCAGGCGTTCATAGATCACGTCCGAGATCAGATGCGCGATGCGCCGCCAATTGGCCGCCGGCGCGGTGAAGGCGGTGCCCTGCAACTGCGTCTCGGGCAGCACGTCCCACAGGCGGAACTCCACGCGCAGCCCGTCGCCGCGCTGCTCGACCCGGCCGGTCACCAGCGCCTGGGCGCCGATCACGCGCCAGTCCTGGAAGCGCGGCGTCTGCGCGGCGGCTTCCGGCGTCTGGATGAAGGCCTGCCGGTCGACCGGGCGGAACAGGCCGGAATTGCGCAGGTTGGTCTGGATGACGCGGGCGATGTCGCGCCCGATCCGGGCCGCGTCGCCGGCCCCGGCGAGGTCGGGGATCGCCACCGGAATCGGGTCCGTCCGCGCCCGGGTGATGTCGATGACGGCGCCCTGCGGTGCCTGCGCCGCCGCCGGCAGCGGCGTCGCGATGATGCCGGGGGCGACGAGGCCGGCACCGGCGCCGATCAGCACCTGGCGGCGCGTGGCCGCGAAGGGGGAGATGGGGTTCATCGCACGAGGCCTCTCGGATTGAAGCGGAAGATCGACGCCATCACCGTCTGGTACTTGTTCGGCGGGACGCGAAGCGGGTTGCACTGGGGCGACATAAGGGCGCGGCGGGCCGATTCGTAGACCGAGCGCGCGCGCGGGTCCGCTGGCGGCGATCCGTTCGGCACCACGTTGCGAACGACGCCCTGGCTGTCGAGTTGCACGCGCAGTTCAACCACGATGCTGTCCAGCCCGAGCATGCCGCGATCGACGTTCCAGCATTCGGCGATCTGGTCGGCCAGGCCGCGGATCTCACCCTGGCTCAGCGCCGCCGTGCCGGTCGGGCTGCCGCCGCCCTGCTGCGGGCGGCCCGACGGGTTGGGCCGCGCCGTCGGCGGGCGGTCCTGCTGCTGCGTGGTGCGCAGGCGTTCGAGCGTGTTCAGCACCGATTGGCTGCGTTCCTGCGGGCGGGCGACCGGCGGCGTGGTGCCGGTGCCGGCCTCCTGCGCCGGTTCGGGCGGCGGCGGCACCGGCGTGGGCGGCAGCGGCAGCGGGTTGGGCCGCGTCTGGCGTCTGGGCCTGCTGCGGCTGCGGCGGGGATGGCGTGGGCGGCGTCGGCTGCGTCACACGCGGCGTCGGCGTCGGCTCCGGGCGAGGGTGCCGGCGGCGGCGGCGGCGGGGTCGGCGTGGCCTGGCTCGGGCTTGGCGGCGTCGCGGCGGCGGCCGGCGCGGGCGGCGGCGGGGGTGGCGGCGGCGGGGGTTCGGGCGGCGTGTTGCGCGGCGGCTCGGGGGCCGGGGCTTCGGGTGTCGGCGGCTCGGGCGTGGCTTCGGGCGAGGGCGGCGCCGGGATCGGGCGCGGCACATCGGCCTGGGCGAGCTGCGGCGGGCCGGCCGAGACCAGTTCGATCGCGATGCCCTGTTCCTCGGGCTCGGGGATCGGGCGGGCGAGCACGAACAACGTGCCGATCACCAGGATCAGCCCGTGCAGCCCCGCCGAGACCATGCCCCAGCGGTTGAGGTCCATTCGTGCGGTCCAGGAGGGCATGCCCGCCTATCCGCTCCCTTCGCTCAGTTGCGCGACTGCGGGCCGGGCCGGCCGGCAGGACGTGCCGGCGTCGCGCCGGGCGGCAGCCGCGGGGCGCGCGCCGCGCCGGCCGGCTGTTCGGCCAGCAGCGCGACGCGGGTGAAGCCGGCGGCGGCGATGGTGCCCATCACCTCCATCACCTTGCCATAGGCGATGGCACGGTCACCGCGCACGAAGATGCGCCGTTCCGGCGCGCCCTGCGGCTGGTTGGCCATGATGGCCTGCAGGCGCGGCACGAGGTCGGCGATCGGCACCTCGGTCTCCTGCAGGAAGATCGCGCCCTCGGGGTTGACCGAGATGGTCAGCGGCTCGGTTTCCTGGTTCAGCGGGCTGGCCGCGGTGCGCGGCAGGTCCACCGGCACGCCGACGGTCATCAGCGGCGCGGCGACCATGAAGATGATCAGCAGCACGAGCATCACGTCGACCATCGGGGTGACGTTGATCTCGGCCATCGGGCGGTAGCGGCCGCGCCCGTTGCTGCGCGCGCCGATCAGCGGCGATGCCATCGCCCTACTCCGCCGCCGAGGCGGCCGGGGCGGCCTTGTCGTTCGCCGCCGCCTCGGTCTGCCGCGACAGGATGGCGGCGAATTCGGTGGCGAAGGATTCCATCCGCCCGGCGAAGCGGCCGAGGTCGGTGCTGATCTTGTTGTAGGCGAGCACCGCCGGGATGGCGGCGACCAGGCCGATGGCGGTGGCGAACAGCGCCTCGGCGATGCCCGGCGCCACCACGGCGAGGTTGGTGTTCTGCATGCCCGCGATGGCGGCGAAGGAATTCATGATGCCCCAGACCGTGCCGAACAGGCCGATGAAGGGTGCGACCGAACCGACCGAGGCGAGGAAGATCATCCAGCGTTCCTGGCGTTCCATCTCGCGCCCGATGGTCACGGCCATGGCGCGTTCGACGCGTTCCTTCGCACCGCCCATCAGCCCCGACTGGCCGGCCGAGCGGCGCCATTCGCGCATCGCCGCGCCGAACACGGCCGCGAGCGGATGCGTCGGCTCCTCGCCTTCCTTGGCATAGAGGTCATCGAGGCTGCCGCCGGACCAGAAGCGGTCCTCGAAGGCGTCGGCGGCCTTGTTGGCGCGACGCAGGCTCGTCACCTTGTCGAAGACGATGGCCCAGACCCAGACGCTGGCGACCAGCAGCCCGAGCATCACGGCCTTCACGATCCAGTCCGCCTGGAGGAACAGCCCCCAGAGCGACAGGTCGTGCGCCGCCTGTCCCAGCGCCTCAGCGGTCACGGTGCCGTTCACGCCCACTCTCCTTTCCCGCCCCGTACAGGGGCGTCTGCGGCCGAGGCCGCCTGCAACACGAACCGGGGCGCCAGACACGCACATCCCCGGCACATCAACGCCCACGCCGCCTGCAGGCCGGCGCCGCGTCCGGCCCCTTCAGGCCCGCGCGGCCTCCGGCACGACCAGGTCCCGCAGGACACTGCGCCATGGCTCGGGCAGGGGCACCGGCTTCAGGGCTCCCTGCCCCACGCAGACCAGGCCGACCCTCAGCCCGGCAAGCCGCTCACCGGGTGCACCATCGCCATCCCGCCGCCGCGCGGACGGTCTGGCTCAGGATGATCTGGGCACCGGTGACCCGCAGAATCGCTGTCTCGACAACCACCGGGTCGTCAAGGCGGGCGGGGCGCCAATACTCTACTTCGATGCGCCGCACCACCAGCAACGCATTGTGACGTTCCATCATAAATTGATGCGGCAAGCCTATGGCGCGCAAGGATTCGGTGCGCGCCCGTTCCGCCCAATGCAGATAGCGGGCGTGATAGGCCATTCCGCCGGCATCGGTATCCTCGAAATACACCCGCAGGTTGTATCGATGGATCCGGTCAGTCGTTTCCGGTCCGGATTCGCTCACGCATCATTGTCCCGGAGCAGGTCGAGCTGCGCGACCATCCCGGCCGGCGGGGCGAGTCCGAGATGCCGCCAGCCGGGCTCCCCCAGCATCCGACCGCGCGGCGTGCGCAGCACCAGGCCTTCCTGGATCAGGAAGGGCTCGACCACTTCCTCCAGCGTGTCGCGCGCCTTCGGCCAGCGCCGCGGCCAGCGTCTCGATGCCGACCGGGCCGCCGCCATGATGCTCGGCGATGCGGCGCAGGTAGCGGCGGTCCATCGCATCGAGGCCGAGGGCATCGACTTCGAGCCGCAGCAGCGCGCCATCGACCATCGGGCGGTCGGCGGCGCGGTTGTCCACCATCGAGAAGTCGCGCACCCGGCGCAGCAGGCGGCCGGCGATGCGCGGCGTGCCGCGCGAGCGCTTGGCGATTTCCATCGCGCCGTCGTCGGACAGGGCGAAGTTCAGCTTGCGCGCGCCACGGCTGACGATGCCGTGCAGTTCCGCGGCCGTGTAGAACACCAGCCGCAGCGGAATGCCGAAGCGGTCGCGCAGCGGCGTCGCCAGCAGCCCCGCGCGCGTCGTCGCGCCGATCAGCGTGAAGGGCGGGATGTCGATGCGCACCGTGCGCGCCGCCGGGCCTTCGCCGATGATGAGGTCGAGGCAGAAATCCTCCATCGCCGGATAGAGCGTTTCCTCGATGGCGGGTTGCAGGCGGTGGATTTCGTCGACGAACAGCACGTCGCGCGGCTGCAGGTTGGTCAGGATGGCGGCGAGATCGCCGGAACGCTGCAGCACCGGCCCCGATGTGGCGCGGAAGCCGACGCCGAGTTCGCGCGCGACGATCTGCGCCAGCGTGGTCTTGCCCAGGCCCGGCGGGCCATGGAACAGCACATGGTCCATCGGCTCGGCCCGCGCGCGGGCCGCGGCGATGAAGACGGCGAGGTTGTCGCGCAGCGCGGCCTGGCCGGCGAAATCGGCGAGGGTTTGCGGGCGCAGCGCGTGTTCGCCGTAGTCGTCGTCCTGGCGTTCGGGGTCGGTGATGCGCTCGCCACCCATGCCGGATGCGGCGCTCATCGCGCCATCTCCTTCAGCCCGTCGCGGATCAGGGCGTCGAGCGTGGCACCCTCACCCAGGCGCTTGGCGACGCGGCCGATGGCGGCGGCCGCGAGCGGCTGCTTCCAGCCGAGATTGACCAGGGCGGAGACGGCATCGGCCTCGGCGCCCTGTTCCGGCGCGGGGCCGGCCAGCGCGCCTTCCCCATCGGCGTCGGGAGTGGCGCGGCCGACCGCCCATTTCTGCATCGCCGGCTCGTCCACGATGCGGTTGGCGGTCGCCGCGCCGAGGCCCTTCACCTCCGACAGCCGCTTGCGTTCCTTGCCGGCGATGGCGCGCGCCAGGCCATCCGGGGTGAGCGACGACAGCACGATCAGCGCCTTCTGCGGGCCGACGGTCTTCACCTCGATCAGCGCGCGGAAGGCCTCGCGTTCGGACGCGTCGGCGAAGCCGTACAGCGTGATGGCATCCTGGCTGACGCGGGTTTCCACCAGCAGGCGCTGGGCGCCGTCGCGGCCCGACAGCGCATCGAGCGTCTTGCGCGAGCAGGACAACAGGTAGCCGACGCCGTTCACGTCGAAGATGCAGCCGCCTTCATGGGCGGAGTCGAGGCGGCCCTTGAGTTGCCCGATCATGCCGGCTGGTATCCCCGCGCGAGCGCGTTGCGCGATTGCCGGTGATGCGCGTGGCAGATCGCCACCGCCAGGGCATCGGCCGCATCGGCACGCTTGAAGGTCACGCCCGGCAGCAGGTGGCGCACCATCGCCTGGACCTGTTCCTTCGCCGCATGGCCGTTGCCGACCACGGCGCGCTTCACTTCCATCGCGCCGTATTGCGCGACGGCCAGGCCCGCCAGCGCCGGCGCCAGCACCACCACGCCGCGCGCCTGGCCGAGTTTCAGCGCGGAATCGGGGTTGCGGGCGACATAGGTGTTCTCGACGGCGGCCTCCTCCGGCGCATGCAGGTCGATCATGGCGGCGAGGCCGCGATGCAGGGCGAGCAGGCGATCGGGCAGGTCCTCGGCCGGGGTGGTGGAGATCACGCCCTCGGCGATGAAGCGCAGGCGGAAGCCGTCATGCTCGATCAGCCCCCAGCCGGTGTGCTGGAGGCCGGGATCGAGACCCAGGATGCGAATCGGCCGGCGGGACATGGGGCGCCAGCCTATCAGAACCGTCGCCGGCCCGCGCGGCGGGCGCCGCAAAGGCGTGGATCAGCGGGATGGGCGGACGCGCCCGTGGCGGCACAGGATGACCGGCCCAGGACCCGCGCTGCCGCCCTGGCGCGACACGTCCCCGCCGATGATCGGGCCATCGGCGGGGCCAGACCTTGTCAGTCCGCCGACAGCCGCTCCGCCGCCGCCTCGTCGACCTCGAAATTGGCGATACACCGTCTGCACGTCGTCATGGTCGTCGAGCGCATCGATCAGCTTCAGGATGTCGCGCGCCTTGTCCTCATCGAGGTCGAGGGTCGTCGAGGGCCACCATTCCAGCTTGGCCGCCTCGGCCTGGCCGAACGTCGCTTCCAGCGCGTCGCGCACGGCGGCGAAATCCTCGACCGAGCAGGACACCTGATGGCCTTCCTCGTCGGATTGCACATCCTCGGCGCCGGCCTCGATCGCCGCGTCCAGCATGGCGTCGGCCGAGGCCGCGTCGGCCTTGTAGCGCAGCACGCCCTTGCGATCGAACTGGAAGGCGACCGAGTTGGTCTCGCCAAGCGCGCCGCCGGCCTTGTTGAAGATCGACCGCAGGTCGCCGCCGGTGCGGTTGCGATTGTCGGTCAGCGCCTCGACGATGACGGCGATGCCGTAGGGGCCGTAGCCCTCGTAGCGCACCTCCTGCCAGTCCTCGCCCTGCCCGGCGGTGCTGGCGCGCTTGATGGCGCGGTCGATGGTGTCGCGCGTCATGTTGGCCACCAGCGCCGCCTTCACCGCGGCGCGCAGGCGCGGGTTCATCGCCGGGTCGGGCAGGCCCATCTTGGCGGAAACGGTGATCTCGCGGATCAGCTTGCCGAAGGCCTGGGCGCGCTTGGCGCCCTGGGTGGCCTTGCGGTGCATGACGTTCTTGGCGTGCGAATGGCCGGCCATGGCCGTCCCTCTCTCGAATTCGTGGGAATGATGGATCGGCCGGGCTTATACCGGGGGCGGGCTGCGGAAGCCAAGCAGGGGCTGGCGCCCGGCCCCGTGGCCGGGCCAGACTTCCGCCCCATGGACACGCAAACCCCCGCCGACCCCTTCGCCGTCACCTCGGAAGACCAGTTGCGCGCGCTCTATGCCCAGCCGCTGGAAGGCCCGCTGAAGAAGGTGGCCCATCGGATCGAGGCCACCGCCCGCGCCTGGATCGCGGCCTCCCCCTTCTGCATCCTGTCCACCGTCGGCTCGCGCGGGGTGCATGCGACGCCGCGCGGCGATGCGCCCGGCTTCGTCGCGGTCGAGCCGGATGGCACGTTGCTGATCCCCGACCGGCGCGGCAACAACCGGCTCGATGCGCTGCGCGACATCATCGAGGACAACCGCGTCTCGGTGATCTTCTTCGTTCCCGGCGCGTCCGAGGTCCTGCGCGTGCATGGCACGGCGCGCATCACCGCCGACCCGGCGCTGCACCGCCCGCTTCGTCGAACGCGGCAAGGCGCCGGCCACCGTGCTGGCGGTGAGCGCGAGCGAGATGTTCATGCAATGCGCCAAGTCGATCATGCGGTCGCGCCTGTGGGACGGTCGTGCGCGGCCGGAGGGACTGCCGACGATGGGGCAGTTGGTCGCATCGCATCGCGGCGATGGGCAGGTCGATGCCGGGGCCTATGACCGCGAGGCGCCGGAGCGGCTGGTGCAGACGATGTATTGAAGGTCGGGGGAGGAGAACTCCCCCGATCCCCCTCCTTCTTCTGTCTGTTGGAGACTGACCGGGGTGGGCAGTCGCCAATAGTCAGAAAAAGGGCGGGGGTTTGGGGGAGGTTCTCCTCCCCCAACCTTCACAGCAGCCCGCGCGCGATCCCGCCATCGACATTGACCGTCTGCCCGGTGACGTAGGCCGCCCGCGGGCTCGACAGCCAGGCCACCATCACCGCCACTTCCTCGGCGGTGGCGAAGCGCCCGAGCGGGATCTCATGGGCGAATTCGGCGATGATCTCCTCGAACGGTCACGCCGCGCTCGGCGGCCAGTTTCGTCCGCCCGGTCCTGTCCACAGCCGCGTCAGCGTGCGCCCCGGCGCGACGCAGTTCACGCGGATGCCCTCGGCGGCGTATTCGCCGGCCAGCGTCTTGGTCAGGCCGAGCAGCCCGGCCTTGTGGACGTTCGACACGATCTGGTTCGGGTAGGGCATGCGCGACGCGGCGGCACCGAGCAGCACGATGGACGGTGCCGAACCCTTTCGCAGCAGCGGCAGCGCGGCGCGCACCGCGCGCACGGCGGACAGCACGTTGAAGCTGTAGTTGCCCATCCAATCCGCATCGCTCAGCGCCTCGAAGCCCGAGCGGATGGAACCGCCCACCGCATCGACCAGCGCATCGAGCGCGCCCCAGCGCGTGGCGGCTTCCTGCAGCAGTGCCTCGGCCGCGCCCTCGCGCGTGATGTCGGCGACCGCCGTCGCCGGCGTCCGCCCGGCCTGCTCGCCGATGCGCGCCGCCGCCGCGGCGATGCCGGCCGGATCGCGCGAGGCGATCATCACCTCCGCCCCTTCCTCGGCCAGCATCCGCGCCGTGGCGAAGCCGATCCCCGCCGATGCGCCGATCACCAGCACGCGCCGTCCCTGGTAGCCAAGATCCACCGAAACCTCCCTGCGCCGGTCCTCCGGCCGGGGCGGACCATGCGCAAGCGCGCCTTCGGGATCAACCGCGCCGGTTGACGTGCGCGAAACCTGACGTCTACTTGCCGGACACGCCCGACGCCGCACGCCAAGAAGATGCAGCCGGGCCATGCTCGGGAGACGAACAGGAATGACCCGCATCGGGACCCCCTTCGCGCGCCGCCGCGCGCTGCTCGCCGCCACCGGCGCCGGGCTGACCCTCGCCGCGCCGCGCGCGCTGCGGGCGCAGACCTTCCCCGAACGTCCGATCAGCCTGCTCGTGCCCTTCGCCACCGGCGGCTACAACGACCGCCTGGCCCGCGCCATGGCGCCCTTCGTGCAGAAGCACATCGGCCAGCCGGTCACCGTCATCAACCGCCCCGGCGGCGGCACCGTGCTCGGCAACACCTTCTTCCTGCAACAGCCCGATGACGGCTACATGCTGATGATGCATTCGGCGGGGCCCTACATCCCGCTGTCGATCCTGCTGCGCAACGCGCGCTACAAGGTCGAGGATTTCTGGATGATCAACCTGCCCTCGCGCGACGTGACGCTCGCCGCCTGCGCGCCGGACAAGGACATCCGCTCGATCGACGACGTGGTGGCGCGGCTGAAGCGCGACCCGCGCAGCCTGTCGGTCGGCATCCAGCCCGCCTCGGCGGACCTGATCAACCTGGCGCTGTTCTTCCAGGCCCATGGCATCGACCGTTCCCGCGTGCGCGTCGTCACCTATGACGGCGGCGGGCCGGCGCGCACCGCGACGGCCGGCGGGCACATCGATGTCGGCTTCGTCGGCGCCGAGGGCTTCCTGCCGATCAAGGAACGCATCCGCCCGCTGCTGCTGTTCAGCGATGAGAAATCCACCGACTTCCCCGACACGCCGATCCTGACCGACCACGCGCGCACCGCCGGCTTCGAGGCGCAGTTCGTCGAGGGCTCGCAGCGCGGCTTCGTCGTCGCCAAGCGCTTCGTCGATGCGCAGCCCGAGCGGTACCGCATCCTGCTGCAGGCGATCGAGCGCGCGACAAAGGACCCCGAATGCATCAGCACGCTCGGCGGCCAGCAGCTCGCGACCACCTGGTATGGTCCCGACGCGTCGAACCGCGCCTACCTCGCGAGTGCGGCGCTGATGACGCGCTACGCCGACCTGCTCAAATCCGCCTGAGCGGGCGATGATCGAAGGCACGCCACGCCGCCGGGTCGCCTGGGCGGAACTCGGCTTCGTCACGGCGCTGGCCGGCGTCGCGTTCGCCTTCCTGCGCGAGGCGCGCGGCGTCTCGCTCGATCCGCAGAACCTGCTGCTGCTGCAACCCGCCGCCTGGCTGGTGCTGGCGATGTGGGCGGTGATCGCCGTGGGCTGCCTGCGCCGGCCGGTGGAAACCACCGAAAGCCGTGCCGACCTGCTGCGCATCCTCGCCATGGTGGCGGCCTTCGGCGCCTTCATCGCCGGGCTGGAGGAGGTCGGCTACGACCTCGCCATCTGCGCCTTCATGCTGGTGGGGCTGGTGATCGGCGGTGAGCGCAACCCGCTGATGCTGGCGATCTTCCCGCCGGTCTTCACCTTCGCCGCGGTCCATGGCTTTCGTGCCCTGGTGCCCTACCCCTTTCCGACCAGCCTGATCTGACCGGCCCGCACGCATGATCGACTTCGCTGCCTTCGGCTCGGCCGTCGCGATGCTGGCGGGTTCGCCCGATGCCTGGATCTGGGTGGTGCCGGGGCTGCTGATCGGGCTGGTGTTCGGCGCGCTGCCGGGCATCTCGGTCTCGATGGCGATGGCGCTGGTGCTGCCGGCCACGCTGTACATGGAGTTCCTGCCGGCGATCATCTTCCTCACGTCGGTCTACACCGGGGCGGGGTTCGGCGGCTCGGTCCCCGCCGTGCTGATCAACATCCCCGGCACATCCTCGGCGGTGGCGACGACCTTCGACGGCTATCCGATGGCCCGCGCCGGGCAGCACAATGAGGCGCTGGGCGCGGCGCTGTTCGCGTCCTGCATCGGGGTGCTGATCTCCTACATCGTGCTGTTCGTGCTGGTGCAGCCGCTGGCCGAGATCGTGCTGCGCATCGGCCCCTTCGAGATGGCGGCGATCGGCATCTGGGGCATGGTGCTGCTGGGCTCGATCGGCGGGTCCTCCGTCAGCAAGGGGCTGTTCGCGGCGGGCATCGGCGTGCTGTGCGGCACGGTGGGCATGAACACCGCCGGCTACATGCGCGGCGACATGGGCATCCCCTGGCTGCTCGACGGCATCCCCACCATCCCGGCGATGGTCGGGCTGCTGGCGGCGAGCCAGTTGTTCGCCCTGGTCAATGCCAGGTTCATCGTCGAGGCGGAGGCCGACCGCACCATCAGCCTGCGACGCATCCTCGCCGGCGGCGGGCTGGTGCTGCGCAACCCGTCCACGCTGCTGCGCGGCACGGCGATCGGCGTGTTCGTCGGCGCGGTGCCGGGCATCGGCTCCTCCATCGCGAACCTGCTGTCCTATGGCGAGGCACGGCGCACGGCACCGGACCCCGAGACCTTCGGCAAGGGCAACCCGCGCGGCGTCATCGCGGCTGAAATCGGCCAACAGCAGTTCGGAGGGCGGATCGATGGCGACGATGCTCGCCCTCGGCATCCCCGGCGGCGGTGCGACCGCGATCCTGCTCGCCGCCTTCGCCATGCACAACGTGGTCGGCGGGCCGCGCTTCATGGAGCAGAACAGGGACGTGGTCTACGCCATCATCCTGTCGAACTTCGCCCAGGCGCTGGTGCTGCTGGTGGTCGGCATCGGCTTCGTCTTCGTCGCCAGCACGGTGGTGCGGCTGCCGCTGCGCTACCTGATCCCGTCGGTGCTGGTGGTCTCGACCATGGGCGCCTTCGCGATGGAGGGCTCGATCGCCGGGCCGATCACCCTGTTCGTCTTCGCCGTGCTGGGCTGGCTGCTGTCGCGCTACGGCTTCCCGGTTGCCGCGGTGGTGGTGGGGCTGCTGCTCGGCCGGCTGATCGAGACGGAATTGCTGCGCGCCTGGCAACTGGCCGGCGGCGATGCGGCGGAGTTGCTGGAACACCCCGTCGCCCTGGCGATCCTGGCGCTGATGGTGGTCTCGCTGGTGCTGTCGGTGCGGCGCGACATCCGCGCGCGCCGGGCGGTCAGGGCGTCGGCATCGCCGGGCTGAGGCAGCCGCCCATCCGCAGGGGCGCGACGCGGCGCGCCAGGCCGGTCGCGTCATCCGTCTCGACGAAGATGCCGCAGATGGTCGCCTCGGCTTCCGCCGGGGCGAGCCGGTCGGCCGGCACCTTGCGCCAGAAGCGCATCGACGCGCCGCCCTTCTGCATGCCGATCACGCTGTCATAGTCGCCGCACATGCCGACATCGGACTGGAAGGCCGTGCCACCCGGCAGGATGCGATGATCGGCCGTCGGCGCATGGGTGTGGGTGCCGACCACGAGCGAGGCACGCCCGTCGAAGGAATGCGCCATCGCCTGCTTTTCCGATGTCGCCTCGGCGTGGATGTCGACCACCACCGCCTGCACGCTGCCCTGCGCGCCCAGGCGTGTGCTTCGCCAACTCGGCCTGCACGGCGCGGAACGGGTCGTCGAGCGGTTCCATGAACAGCCGGCCCATCGCCTGCACCACCAGGGCGCGGCGGCCGCCGGGCACGGTGACCACGGCCGCCCCCTGCCCCGGCGTGCCGGGCGCGTAGTTCATCGGCCGGATCAGGCGGGATTCCTCGGCGATGAAGGGGATGATCTCCTTGCGGTCCCAGGCGTGGTTGCCCAGCGTCAGCACATCGGCCCCGGCGGCGAACAGCGTGCGCGCCATGTCGGGGGCGAGGCCGAAGCCATGCGAGGCGTTCTCCGCATTCACCACCACCAGGTCGAGTGCCAGGTCGCGGCGCAGCGCGGGCAGCGCGCCCACCACCGCGTCTCGCCCCGAGCGGCCGACGATATCGCCGAGGAACAGCAGCCTCACGAGGGCTCGCCGCAGGTCACCACGCCATTCTCCGTCGCCACGCGCCCGAGCCGGATATCGGTCGGCCCTGCGGGCACTCCGGGAGGGTCGTGCATCTCCTGGCCGGCATAGGCAACCCCGATGGCGGTCGCGCCCGGCAAGGCGGCCAGGGTCCGGTCGAAATAGCCGCCACCATAGCCGAGCCGCCGGCCGGCGCGGTCGAAGGCGAGCAGCGGGACCAGCAGGAAGCCGGGCGTCACGGGCTCCCCGGCGACCGGGTGGCGCGTGCCCATCGGGCCATGGGCGAGCGCGTCGCCTGGTGCCCAGCGGCGAAAATGCAGCGGCTGGCCGCGCCTGGGCGTCACCGGCAGGCAGAGCGGCTGGCCGCGCGCGTGCAGGGCGAGCAGCAGCGGGCGGATGTCGATTTCCGGACCCATCGGCCAGAAGCCGGAAACAAGGGCGCCGGGTGGTGGCGGGCAGTCGCGCAACACGACAGTGGCCAGCGCCTCGCCCTTGCCGGCCGGATCGATTGCGGCGCGGCGTGCGAGGGCGGCGCGGCGTGCCTCGACCTTCATCTCGGCCAGCAGGACGTCGCAATAGGGGGCGCTGTCGCTCATGGGGTGCCGTCAGTCAGGAAGCGGGGCCGGGTCGCAAGCCTACGGCCGCGCAGCCGGGGCGGATAGACACCGACCCCGCCGCCAAAGCCGCCCCGACCCAAAGCCACCTCGGCGCCAGAACGAAAGGCACCACAGCCCCCTGCCCGCCGGAAGGCCCGCCGCGATGACGGGCAACGCCACGGAGGGGGAAACACCGAGCCCGCGGCACCCTCTGGCGCAGAACCCACGGGCCGAGGCGCATGCGTCGGTCCGCGAGCGCGAAGCGCGACCCCGCCCACCGCCGCCAACGCGACAGCCCATGGCGCGAAGGCGAGCGGCCCGGATGGGCCGCCCCCGCCGTCTGAGGGATCAAAAAAGAAAGTGCGGAGCCACCATGGGCCGCTGGCGTCTCACCCTCCCAAGGCCTGCTTTCGCAGGTGGGCACCAGATACCTGGACCAAGATCCAGACAGCGCCAGTTCCCGGAGGATGTGCATTGGCCCCGGGGATGATTTGCCTGGGCGCACCGGGCAGCCCCGCAATCAGAACCTAGGCGCGCTCCAGCGCCGCCGCAATGGTCTCGATCGCCTCGGCCACGCCATTGAGGCGTTCGACGAGCACCGGGTCGGGTTCGGCGCCGGCCGCCAGCGGCGCGGCAACCGCGCCACCGGCCTTCAGCGCGGCGATCTCGGCCTGCAGATCAGCGGTTTCGTCGGCGAGTTGCAGGGCGGCGAGCAACAGCATCCGGGTTTCCCCGAACTGCATGCCCATCGCCTTCAGCGTGCCGATGCGCTTGTCCACCTCGGCCGCCATGTTGGTCAGGTGACGTTCCTGGCCGTCCTGGCAGGCGACAGGGTGGGAATAGCCGCCGACGCGGACCGTGACCTGGGCCATCAGGCTTCCTCGCCCAGCACGCCGCGCAGCCGCGCGATGGTTTCATCGAGGCGCGCCGCCAGCGCGGCCACGGCCACCGGATCGACCCCCGGCCCGTCATCCTCGCTCCGCGGTGACGCGGGGCGCGCATGGGCCGCGCGCGTCAGCCGCTCAACCGCCGCTTCCAGCCGAAGGGTGACTTCCGCCACCGGGTCCACCGCCTCGCTCATCATCCCCCTGGGAGATTCGCCGTTCCCTTCCCTGCGAAGGTCCGCGGCGTTAGGGGAAAGCCTTGGCAGAGAGGGGCCTCGGGGTCAACGGTGACAGCATGTGGCAGCAAGCCGGCGGTGGTGGTCCATGCGCTGGCGCAGGCCGAAGCGGCATTGGCGGCGGCCGGGCCGCATGGGGTGCTGCTGCTCTCAGCCCCTGCGGCGGGGGGCTTCGCCGGGGCTGGACTGGTTCCTCGCCGCTGGTCGCGCGAGGCGCGGCGGCGGCACCCGGCGGTGGCCTGCAGCGCGGCACTCGACTGCGCCGATGCGCCGGGCAGCGCGCTCGCCGCCCTGCGCGCGGGCGTGCGCGTCATCGTGCTGGACGGCGACTGCCCGGCCTTCGCCGCGGTGTCGGCCGCGGCGGCCGAGGTGGGCGCGCGGGTACTGGCCGGCGCGGCCGGCCGCCTTCGACCTCGGGCGGGCCGATCTGGCGCCGGCGCGACGACATGGCGCGGCTGGCCCGCTGGCTCGCCATGGAAGCGCCACAGGATTCGCCGACACCGCCGGCCTCGTGACAGAAACCGGCACCTGCGCTATCGCGCCGGAGCCGAACGGAAGCCGCAGAAGGACGCCGGACCATGAAGCTGACCCGCCGCGTGAAGGAAATCCTCTCCTGGTATGAGAGCGACAATCCCGGGACCAAGGCGCAACCTCGCCCGCATCCTGATGGAGGGGAAGCTCGGCGGCACCGGCCGCATGGTCATCCTGCCGGTGGACCAGGGCTTCGAGCACGGCCCGGCGCGCTCCTTCGCGCCGAACCCGGCGGCCTATGACCCGCACTACCATTTCGAGCTGGCGATCGAGGCCGGGCTGAACGCCTATGCCGCGCCGCTGGGCATGATCGAGGCGGGTGCCGCCACCTTCGCCGGCGCCATCCCGACCATCCTGAAGGTGAATTCGTCCAACAGCCTGTCCACCACCAAGGACCAGGCGGTGACGGGCTCGGTGGCGGATGCGCTGCGGCTCGGCTGCTCGGCGATCGGCTTCACCATCTACCCGAGCAGCGAATACCAGTTCGAGATGATGGAGGAACTGCGCGAACTGGCCGAGGAGGCGAAGTCGGCCGGCCTCGCCGTCGTCGTGTGGTCCTATCCGCGCGGCCCGATGCTGGACAAGACCGGCGAGACGGCCTTCGACATCTGCGCCTATGCCGCGCACATGGCCGCCCTGCTCGGTGCGCCACATCATCAAGGTGAAGCCGCCGACCGACGCCGCTGTCGCTGGATGCCGCGAAGAAGGTCTACATCGACCGCAAGATCGACGGGAAGGACCTGTCCGCCCGCATCAGCCACGTCGTGCAGTCCTGCTTCAACGGGCGCCGCCTGGTGGTGTTCTCGGGCGGCGAGGCGAAGGGTGCCGATGCGCTGCTCGATGAGGCGCGCGCCATCCATGCCGGCGGCGGCAACGGCTCCATCGTCGGCCGCAACGCCTTCCAGCGCCCGAAGGATGAGGCGCTGAAGCTGCTCGCCTCGATGATCGAGGTCTACAAGACGAAGCCGTGATGCAGGCGGCGGGGCGGGCGCCTGCCGGGTGCCCGCCATCGCCTGCTGCATCCGCCGGCCGGCGCGGCGCGTAGTGCCGGCATGATCCCCACCGCCATCCGCATTGCCGCCCTGGTGCCGATCCTGGCCGGCGGCTGCCGGCGCCATGGTCGGCCCGGCCTTCCTGGAGGAGGCCGCCGGCCCTGCCATGGCAAGCCATTTCCGCTACCTGTCGGGCCTGCTGCTCGGCATCGGGCTGGCCGCCTGGTGGTGCGCCGGGGCGCTGCGGTTGCGCGCGGGCGCCTTCGGGATGCTGAGCGCCATCGTCGTGCTGGGCGGGCTCGCCAGGCTGGCGGGGCTGCTGGCCGGCCCGCCGCCGCCCTGGCCGCACCTGGCGGCGCTGGCGATGGAGCTGGGCGTCGTGCCGGCCCTGTGGCTGGCGATGCGTCGCCGGTCAGGCCGGCTCCGCCCAGGGGTCGTAGGTGCCGAAATCCCACAGATATCCGCCCGGATCGCGGGCGACGTATTCGCGCGAGCCGTAGTCCCGGTCGAGCGGGCCTTCCAGGATCTCGGCGCCTGCGGACCGCGCCGTGGCGCAATGCGCGTCGGCGTCCTGCACCACGACGTAGAGGCAATCCGTCACGCCGCCCGCCTGGGCCGGCAGGCGCATGTCGAAGAAGGCGCGGTTGCCGCCCAGCATCACCATGCCGCGGCGCTCGCCCTCGCCGTAGGCCAGTTCAGCATGGATGATGCCGCCGTCGGGGCCGGCGGACGACGCGCTTCTCGACGAAGCCGAAGGCCTGCGTCAGAAAGCGGATCGCGGCGCCGGGGTCGGCGTAGCGCAGGCATGGGATCACGGCGGATGAATGCGGCATCGCGGGACGGCTCCTCGGAAGGCTGCCGACTCTACCTGATCACGCCGCCGCGGCTCGACCCCGGCGCGTTCCGCGACGTGCTGGCCGCAGCGCTCGACGCCGGCGACGTCGCCTGCCTGCAACTGCGGCTGAAGGATGCCGCGCCGGATGACATCGGGCGCGCCGTCGAGACGCTGATGCCCGTCGCCCAGGCGCGCGATGTCGCCTTCATCCTGAACGACGATGCCGCCCTCGCCGCGCGGCTCGGCTGCGACGGCGCGCATCTCGGCCAGACGGATGGCGACCATGAAGGCGCACGCAAGCTGCTGAAGGACCGCATCCTCGGCATCACCTGCCACGCGTCACGCCACCTGGCGATGGAGGCGGGCGAGATCGGCGCCGACTACGTCGCCTTCGGCGCCTTCTTCCCGACCGACACGAAGGAGACGGTGCATGCGGCCGGGACCGACCTGCTCGAATGGTGGTCGGAGATGATGGAGGTGCCCTGCGTCGCGATCGGCGGCATCACCGCGGCGAATTGCGCGCCGCTGGTGCAGGCAGGGGCTGATTTCCTCGCCGTGGTCGGCGCGGTGTGGAACCATCCGGACGGGCCGGCGGCCGGCGTCAAGGCGATGAACGCGGCGATCGCGGCGGCATGACCCGCCCGGCGCTGGTGCCGGAACTCGGCATCACCGACCTCGCGGCCAGCCTGGGCTTCTGGCGCGACCTGTGCGGCTTCGCGGTGGTGTACGACCGGCCCGATGAAGGCTTCGCCTGCATCGAGCGCGACGGCGCGCGGATCATGCTCGACCGGCTGGGCGGCACGCGGGACTGGGTGGCCGCGCCGCTGGAACGCCCCTTCGGCCGCGGCATGAACCTTGAGATCGCGGTGACGAGCCTCGCACCGCTGCTCGCGGCGCTGGAGGGAGCCGGCTGGCCGTTCTTCCTGCCGGTCGAGCGGAAATCCTACCGCGTCGGCGACGAATGGGTCCGCGTCCGGCAGTTCATCGTGCAGGATCCGGATGGATACCTGGTGCGCTTCTCCGAACGGATCACGGACGGCGAGGCGGCGCCGGCCTGACGGCGCACGGTCCAACCCCATCCATCGAGGTGGCAACCCTCGCAATCTTTTCGAAGATCGCCGTCGCCTCGGGTGAATGACGCCGCCCGGCACTTCGAGGCGCGAGCGCAGCCCGGGCGGGCCAGCGCGCCGGTCACGCCCGGCGGCGCGTTGCACGCCCGCGAGACATGCGGAGCATCGTCACGGACCGGCGGATCGCAGCCACGCGGCCTCGAACCATCGATGCGCCACGCCAGGAGCGTCGAAGCGCTGCTGGTCGGACCCGGCCCCGCATGGTTGCATGACGCATCCGGGATACCGAGAGAGGCCATGAACGAGACCGAATTCCACGCGCGCCTGCACCGCCCCGGCACCCTCGTCGATGTCGGCGCGCATGACGGGCTGATCACCATCCCGCTGGCTCGCCTGCCCGGATCGCATGTGCTCGCCTTCGAGCCGCTGCCGCCGGCCTTCGCGCGCTTGCAGGCCGCGCTGAGCGACGCCTTCGGCGCCCCGCCCGCGCATGTGACATGCCACGCCGCAGCGCTCGGCGACCATGCGGGGGAGATCACGCTGGCGATGCCGGTGCTCGATGGCGTCGCGCAGGAACAATGGGCGAGCACCGCCAAGGACTATGCCGCGCATCGCTCGGCCCGCGTCGGCGTCGAGACATTCGCGGTGCCGCTGATGCGGCTCGATGACCTGGACCTCGCCGACGTGACGGGCATGAAGATCGATGCCGAGGGCGCCGAATACGAGATCCTGCGCGGGGCGCGCGAGACGCTGCTGCGTTGCCGCCCGGTGCTGACGCTCGAGGTCGAGGAACGCCACCGCGAGGGCAGCACCTGGGCGGTGCCGGCCTTCCTCGATGCGCTCGGCTACGATGTGCTGTTCGAACTGCATGGCGAGTGGTTTCCGATCGCCGCGCTCGACCGGCCGACGATGCAGCGCGCCTCCCCGGATCCGTCGGTGTTCGAGGCGTCGGACCCCTACGTGTTCGTCTTCTATGCGCTGCCGCGCGAGCAGGCGGCGGGCATGCTGGCCAGGCTCCGGGGCGGGGCGTAACCTTCGCCGCAAACGGAGGGAACCATGTCCATCACCGCACAGCGCCTGACCGTCACCCGCGCCTCGGGCATGGTGGGGGCTGAGGTTTCAGGCCTCGACCTGGCCACCGCGCCGGATGACGGCACCATCGCCGCGCTGCGGGCGATCTGGCTCGAACATGGCGTGCTGTTCCTGCGCGACGCGGCCCTGCCGCCGCGCGATTTCCTCGCCTTCGCGGGCCGCTTCGGCACGCCGGTGGAATACCCCTTCGTGCGCGGGCTGGACGGCTTCCCGCAGATCACGCCGGTCATCAAGGAACCGGAGGAACGCATCAATTTCGGCGGTGTCTGGCATTCGGACACCGCCTATCTGGAACGCCCGCCGATGGCGACGATGCTGGTCGCGCGGGAAGTGCCGCCCGCGGGTGGCGACACGCTGTTCGCCGATTGCCGCGCCGCCTTCGAGGCGCTGTCACCCGGGCTGCGCGCCACGCTCGGACGGCCTGCGCGCGATCAATTCGTCGAAGAAGGCCGATGCGTCGAAGACGCGCGAGGACCGCCAGAAGGAACGCGGCGCGGTGACCAATGCCGAGGTGCTGGAAGCCACCCATCCGGTGGTGCGCACCCATCCCGAGACCGGGCGCCAATCCCTGTATGTGAACCTTGGCCACACCACGCGCTTCGATGGCTGGACCGAGGCGGAATCGAAGCCGCTGCTCGACTTCCTGTTCGCCCATGTCACCAGGCCCGAATTCACCTGCCGATTCCGCTGGGCGCCGGGCTCGATCGCGCTGTGGGACAACCGGGCGGTGCAGCATTATCCGGTGAACGACTATCACGGCCATCGGCGCGAGATGCACCGCATCACGCTGCAGGGCGACGTGCCGGCCTGACGGAGGCGACCGGCGCGGCCGGCCCCGCGCTATCGCTCCAGGCTGCGGAGATAGGCGATCAGCGACGCCACCTGCGCCTCATCGAAGGACACCTCGGGCATGTCGGGGTGGCCGGTCACGATGCCCTCGGCCAGCGATTCGGCCAGTTGGTCCACCGGATAGCGCCGGTGCAGATCCCGGAAGGGCGGCGCCGCAGGGCGTGGGCTGGCGCCGGTCGGGCCGATCGCGTGGCAGGCGGCGCAGCGCGCCTGGGCAAGTTGCCCACCCTCGGCGACCGAGCCTGCCGCCGCCGGTTCCGGCGCCGGTGCGCAGCCGGCCACCGCCAGCAGCACCAGGAAACCGGCGCGCATCACCGCCGACGGTCCGGCATGGACCGCACCGGCCCGCCGCATCAGCCCAGGCATCATGCTCACCCCCCGCATGTGGACAGCGCCGCGGTCGCGAAGCCGCGGATCTCGGACGTCACATTCAAGGTCAGTTCGGCATTGCCGAGCACCACCGCCTGGCGCTGCGGCAGGCCGGTCAGCGTCAGCGGATCCTGGCCGGTCACGGTGACCACCACGCTCGCCGCGCGGGCCAGGTCGTCGGTCTGGTTCGGCGCGCTCACCACCACCCGGACCAGGCCGTCGAGCAACTCCATCCCCGCATTGTCCGGTATGCGCGCGCCATAGGCGACGGCGAAGCGGCGCGAGGTCGCGCGACCGCTGCATTGCTCGACCGGGCCGGCATCGCGCAGCAATTGCGCCACACGCTCGCGCGGCACGCCGGCGGTGATCCGCCCCTGCGCCAGCGCGAACAGCGCGGCGGCATCGCCGGTCGGCACGTCGCGTTCATAGCGGCGCTGCAGGGCGGCCATGTCCTCGCGCGCCTGGCGCAATTCCCCTTCGAGCTGGGCGTTGCGCGCATAGGTCGCCCGCGCATCGGCCCCCAGCGTCTCAAGCCGCTGCTCGAGCACGGTGACTTCGGACCGCGCGAGGTCGAGGCCGCTCTGGTACGACCAGAAGCCCAGGCCGGCGAAAATCGCCAGCATGGCCAGCCACTTGACCGTACGCAGTACGATCTGCCTGGTGCGGTGCCGGCGTTCCCGGCTGCGTCTTGATCCGATCGACATGCGAGGCCTTTAGACGCGAGGCGGCCGCGCGGGGTCAAGTGACCGGAAGCCACACCACGTCCTCGATCCGTGGCGCACCGGCCGCCAGCATGGCCAGGCGGTCGAAACCAAGGGCGATCCCGGCCGTTGGCGGCAGGCCGTGGGCCAGGGCTGCAATGAAATCATCATCCACCTCCCAGCCATGCGCGCCGGTGGTGCGGCGACGTTCGGCATTGGCCTCCTCGAAGCGGGCGCGCTGCTCGGCCGGGTCGGTCAATTCGTCGAAGGCATTGGCGAGTTCGATCCCGCCGGCGAACAATTCAAAGCGCAGGGCCGCGCGCGGATCGGCCGGGTCGCGCCGGGCGAGCGCCGCCTGCGGTGCCGGCCAATGCGTCAGGAATGTCGCGCATTCGCGCCCGATCGCCGGTTCCACCCGTTCCAGGAGCAGCCGGAAGAACAGGTCCTCCCAGGATTCGTCGGGGCGCGGCGGCAGGCCGGCGCGGGCGGCGGCCGCGTGCAGCCGGGCAGCGTCGCCCTCCGTCCCCAGCAGGTCCAGGCCGTTGCAATGCCGCGCGAAGGCCTCCTGCATCGTCAGCCGCTCGAAGGGCAGCGTCAGGTCGGTGCGGATGCCGCCATGCTCCACCACCGGGGGGCAGACGGCGCGGACATAATCCTCCGTCTCCGCCATCAGCCCGTCGAAGGACAGGCCGGGGCGATACCATTCCAGCATGGTGAATTCCGGCGCGTGGCGGGCCGAGACCTCCCCATTGCGCCAGACCCGCGCCAGTTCGAACACCGGGCCCGCGCCGCCGGCCAACAGCTTCTTGATCGCCAGTTCCGGCGAGGTCCGCAACCACAGCGACCGCCCCTCCCCCGCCCCCAGATGCGGCTCGAACCGCGTCCCGAAGGCGCGGATATGCACCTCCGCCCCCGGTGCGGGGACCAGGCAGGGTGTCTCCACCTCCCGGTAGCCGCGGGATGTGAAGAAGGCGCGCGTCGCCGCGGTCAGCGCCGCGCGGCGGTCGAGGAACGGCAGGCGCGCGGCCAGCCTCTCCGGATGCCAGGGGGGTTTCGCCATTGTATGCGGACGGGCCTTCGGCTACGGGCGCCCGACCATGCCGGACGGTGACACCACACGCCAGGGACGGACCCTTCGCACCCCGCGCGCCCTGCGCGCGGCCGGGCTGCTGCGCCCCGGGGATGAGGCCGACGCCGCCCGCGTGGCCGAACGCTTCGCCATTTCCGTCACCGGCCACGTCGCCGGGCTGATCGACCCCGCCGACCCGGCCGACCCGATCGCCGCCCAATACATCCCCGACATCGCCGAACTGACGACCGCGCCGCACGAGACCGACGACCCCACCGCCGACGCGCCCTTCACCCCCATCAAGGGCGTGGTCCACCGCTACCCGGACCGCGCGCTTCTCAAGCCGCTGCTCGCCTGCCCGGTCTATTGCCGCTTCTGCTTCCGCCGCGAGGTGGTCGGCCCCGATGGCGGGCTGCTGAGCGAGGCCGAACTCGACGCCGCGCTGGCCTGGTTCGAGGCCACCCCGGCGGTGCGGGAAGCGATCCTGACCGGCGGCGACCCGCTGATGCTCAGCCCCCGCCGGCTCGGCGCCATCCTGGCCAGGCTTGCCGCCATCCCGCATATCGAGACGCTGCGCATCCACACCCGCGTGCCGGTCGCCGACCCCGCCCGCATCGACGCCGCGCTGCTGCTCGCCCTGCGGCCGGGCAAGCCGGTGTTCCTCGCGGTGCACGCCAACCACGCGCGCGAATTCGCAGGCCCCGCCATGGCCGCGCTCGCGCGTCTGGCCGATGCGGGGGTGCCGCTGCTCGGCCAATCCGTGCTGCTGCGCGGGGTGAACGACAGCGCCGCCGCGCTGGAAGACCTGTTCCGCGCCATGCTGCGGGCGCGCGTCAGCCCATACTACCTGCACGCGCTGGACGCCGCGCCGGGCACCGCCCGCTTCGCCGTGCCGGACGCCGAGGGCCTCGCCCTGCTGCGCGCCCTGCGCGGACGCATCCCCGGCCACGCCATCCCGGCCTTCGTGCGCGAACAGCCCGCCGGCGGCGGCAAGCGCCCGGTCGGCGAAGCCTAGGCCGGCCTCCGCCGCGTCTGCGTCCAGCCGATATACAGGCCCGTGGCCACGATCACCGCGGCACCCAGCCAGGTGAAGCCGTCCGGTGCCTCCCCGAACACGAAGAAGCCCACCGCGGCGGCGGCCAGCAGCTGGAAATACTGGAAGGGCGAGAGGATGTTCGCCGGGCCGAAGCCGAAGGCGATGGCGATGCAGTAATGCCCCAGCGCCCCCAGCACCCCCACCGAGCAGAACAGCAGCAGATCCAGCCAGCCCTCCGGCGTGATCCAGACGAAAGGCATCACCACGAGCATGCCGAAGGCGCCGACCACGGATGAATACAGCGCCGAGGTCTCGGGGCTCTCCAACCCGGCCACGCGGCGGGTGAGGATCTGATAGACGGCATAGGCCGCGGCACTGACCACCACCGCGAGCGACGCCCAGTGGAACACCGCCGTGCCCGGGCGGATCACCACCAGCACGCCGGCAAAGCCGCAGGCCAGCGCGATGACGCGCGGCAGCGTCGTGCGTTCCCCCAGCATCGGGCCGGCCAGCAAGGTGACGATCAGCGGCGCCGTCTGGCTGATCGAGGCCTGCTTGGCCAGCGGAATGAAGGCCAGGGCGAGGAAGCTGAGCAGGTTCGAGGTGAACAGCAGCGCCGAACGGGTGAGCTGCGTGAACGGCCGCCGCGTCCGCAACACCGCCAGGCCATGGCGCGGCAGGAAGGCGATGAGCAGGAAGACGATGTGGCCAAAGGCCCTCGCCCAGGAGATCTGCAAGGAGGAATAGGTGCGCGCCCAACACCTTCGCCGCACCCAGCATCAGGGCGAAACAGGCCCCCGCCATGCAGATGAAGAGAATGCCAAGCAGGATGCGCTGCGGGGGCGGGGTGTGTTGCGACACCCGCGTATGGTGCGGTGCGGGAGGGGAGGTGTCCATGGGGGCGCGGTGTTTCGTGGGGGCGCCGCCCCCACGCCCCCGCCGGGGTAACGGTGTTACCCCGGACCCCGCCGAGACTTGGCGCGTGAAAACGCGATGGCGGGATGCTATATGGTCAGCCTGAAGGACCAGTCAGGACAGATGGTCATGGACGACACACACACGGTGAACGCGACGGAGTTCAAGGCGAAGTGCCTGGACATGCTCGACCGCGTCGGAACCGGGGAATGGGAGAGCGTGGCCATCACCAAGCGGGGGAAGGTCGTCGCGGTGCTGGTGCCGCCGCCCCCTGCCCTGCCGGGTGCGGAGGGGCTGCACGGATTCCTGCGCGGGTCGGTTCAAGTAGCCGAGGGCGTGGACCTCACGGCGCCGGTGAGTGAGGACGGGTTCCTCGCCGAAGATGGGGCGCTGCACGGGTGAGCGGGGCGAGCCTGCCCGAGGCGGTGCTGTTGGATACCTGCGCAGTGATCTGGCTGGCGAATGGCGACCCGATGGCGCCGGAGGCGCTGGCGGCGATTGACCATGCAGCGCGGCATGGCGGGGTGTTCGTGTCGCCGGTTTCAGCCTGGGAGGTTGGGATGTTGAGCCGGCCGAAGCCGGGGCGGGCGGCGGCGGTGCAGTTCCTGCCGGATGTGCAGACGTGGTTCGCGCGGGTGATGGCGGCGCCGGGGGTGAAGGAGGCGAAGCTGACGGCGCGGATTGCGATTGGGGCGAGCTATCTGCCGGGGGAGTTTCATGGGGACCCGGGGGATCGGTTGATTATGGCTGACGGCGCGGGAGTGGTTTCCGCTTGACAAGACGACACGCGCTCACGTATCGCGAACGCCAATACCGATAATCAGCGTAAGTTTCTTATTCTCGGACATATGATTTCTCCCTCACAAATCCATTCGGTTGCGCCCTATAAACTATGCGCAGCGCTCTCTTGGCAAACAAGACCGGGTGATACCGCTCTTCCTTCGGCTTCCGCTTCGAAGTTCCTCCTCCGTAAATGCGAATTTTCCATTTATAATTTCTGCCAGTGAAAGCTGCAATGTTAAATATCTTGCGCTGATTTAACAAATCCTGACGCTTGAACTTCTGCGGGCATCATCGCGCCAGCCGTGCCCGGGGCTCGTCAATGCGATCGCACGACACATCGCGTTTCATCGAACTCACTATAGTCAGGCAAAATGGATCCTTGCAAACGCATAGAATTGGCGCAGATTATCTCAATGGACAAATCCGTATCTGAACAAAATGTCAGACGAAGTAGTCATTCACCAAGGATGAACCACCGAATCCATAATCGTCTGTTTCAATCAATTTCTTCGAGGTGGTGCATCTCTGTATAATGTATAACGTATCCTCGATAATCGCATGCATCAAGAAATATTGTTACATGAGGAATGGCTTATTATTAATCGAAAATCATCTTTGCGTTTTCTTTCAACTTCTTCATAAAGTCCTGAAGGTTTATCATTTTTCAACTAGTCTCGTTGTTCCAATTTCGTCAGCGCATTCACTTTACGTCAATATAGCCCTGCCAATGCTTTCAATTAGAAAGATTTCTTGTTCTAGCTCTTCATCACTTCCCATTCGCGAACGTGAATAGCTAGTCCAATAGGGTTAGGTAAATATTCTTGGGCCTTTCAGCAATATCTCCTCGTCCGCCACATTTCCGTCGATCTTCAAGCTTTTTCTGCGATTTTATGAACACCGGTCGGTGAGAGACGTATGCCGAACCGGCCCGTCGGCTCGACACCGGGTCGCACTGCTGCCATGCCCCCGGTGGATCTCGCCGGGCCCTGAAATCTTCCACGTCAGTCAGGTCCCGTCCCCATGGCAAAGATGCAAGCCAACCAGATGCGTGCCGGCATGGTCATCGAGTTCGAAGGCCAGCGCTACACCATCATCAAGCAGAACATCATGATCCCTGGGAAAGGCAATGCCATCATCCAGGTGGACATGCGCAACATCAAGACCGGCGCCAAGAAGGACCAGCGCTGGCGCACCGCCGACACGGTCGAGCGCCTGCAGACCGAGGACAAGGAGTTCACCTACTCCTACATCGACGGCACCAACCTGGTGCTGATGGACCCGGAAACCTTCGAGCAGACCCTGGTGCCCGAGGAAATCCTCGGCGACCGCCTGCCCTTCCTGCAGGAAAACATGACGGTCAACGTCAAGCTCATCGAGGGCGAGCCCGTCTCGATGGACCTGCCCGAGACCATCGTGCTCGAGGTGGTCGAGGCCGACCCGGTGGTGAAGGGCCAGACCGCCTCCTCCTCCTACAAGCCGGCCGTCATGTCGAATGGCGCGAAGGTCATGGTGCCCCCCTTCATCACCGCCGGTGAGAAGATCGTCGTGAAGACCGCCGACGGCACCTACTACGAACGCGCGAAGTGACGCCTGGCGCCGCCGCGCCTGATCCGGCGCAACACGTCCCGCGCTTTCTCGCCTAGACTGCCCTTGGCGGCGCACATCCCGTGCGCCGCGCGGACAGGAACCGCGACATGCGTCTGCCGATGGTTTTCGTTGCCCTTCTCACCCCCATCGGCCTCGCCGCCTTCGCCGCGCCGGCCGAGGCGGTGGTCTATTGCCGCTATGTCGGTGTCCCGGCCGGCTGCGTCGCCCGCCCCGGCGTGGCGCTGCGTGCCGCCCCCGGCGTCGGTGCCCCCGGCGTGGGCGTCGCCCCCGGCGTTGGGTCGGCGCGCCGGGCCCCGGCGTCCGCCCCGGCACGCCGATGAACCGCGGCGGCCCGGTCAACCGGGTCGGCCGGCGCTAGCGCCGCTTCCCTGCGCGCCGGCTCACGGCGCCGTCTCCATGTCATTGCCTTGGCGGGCATCGTCACCCGGCCAGGTCATTCAACCTGAAGGGTCCCGCGTGGCGGGACGCCGCCCGTCAGCGTGGCGCCGCCGGCAGCCTGGACGAATGGTGGTCCGCGATCCGCCACAACCCGTCCGCCCCGCGCAGGACGGTCATGCTGAACCGCGACGGGTCCGAGGATGCCGACCCATCCACCATGCGCCGGTGGAAGGTGTACAGGCCCGAGGCGACGGCGACGCCGGGGGCGATCTCCCGCAGGGAATACTCCCCCAACACCACCGTATTGGCGGCGACGCCCGGCCTGGTCCGGCCGAAATACTCGACGATGGCCTCGCTGCCGATCGTCCTGGCGCGGCTGACGCTGCCCCACAGCGTCGCGTCCGGCGTGTACATCGCCGCGGCCGGCGGGCCCTGGTTGGTGCCATAGGCCTCGGCCCAGGCGGCGGGCACCGCGGCGGCCTCGCCGGGTGGGCCGGCGGCCAGCGCGGGCGGGGCGGCCAACACGATGAAGGCAAGCAGGGCGCCGCGCATCGGACGATCCTCCCAGGATCAAGGCGCGGCGACCCTACGCCCCATTCATATCGGATTCAACACGATTGCCGCCGTGATACGCTGCGCGCGGCACGGGGGCTGGCCCCGTCGGCCGTGCTCCGCTAACCCTCGCCCCCACGCTCTTTCCCCCGCAAGGTTTTCATCTGTCATGGCTACCGTCTCCTCGCGTCTTTCGCCTGCCATGCAGGTTGTCACCACGGCCGTCCGCAAGGCCGGCCGTCGCCTGCTGCGGGATTTCGGCGAGGTCGAGCAGCTCCAGGTCAGCATGAAGGGCCCGTCGGATTTCGTCTCGACGGCGGACCTGCGCGCCGAGCAGACCCTGAAGGAGGAATTGTCCAAGGCGCGCCCCGGCTTCGCCTTCCTGATGGAGGAATCCGGCGCCTCGGGCGACGAGTCCTGGGAATGGCGCTGGGTGGTCGACCCGCTGGATGGCACGACGAACTTCCTCCACGGCATTCCCCATTGGGCGATCTCGGTCGGCATCGAGAAGCGCACCGGCACCGACACCTCCGAGGTCGTCGCCGGCGTCATCTACAACCCCGCCTCGGATGAGCTGTTCTGGGCGGAAAAGGGCGTCGGCGCCTTCCTCAACGACCGTCGCCTGCGTGTTTCCGGCCGCAAGGACATCCGCGAGGCGGTCTTCGCCACCGGCATCCCCTTCGCCGGCGTGCCGCGCAAGGCGGAGTTCAGTTCCATCCTGCATCGCGTCATGCCGCAGGTCGCCGGCGTGCGGCGCTTCGGCGCGGCGGCACTCGACCTCGCCTGGGTGGCGGCGGGCCGCTACGACGGCTTCTGGGAACTCGGGCTGAAGAAGTGGGACATCGCCGCCGGCCTGGTGATGCTGAAGGAGGCCGGCGGTGCCGCGACCGACCCTGACGGCTCCGACCCCTACGTTTCCGGCAATGTGGTCGCCGGCAACCAGACGCTGCAGCCCAAGCTGCGCGAACTGGTGGTGGACGGCATCGCCGCGGTGAAGGCCCGCCCCGCCGGATGATGCGCCGGGCGGTCCTTCTCGGGCTGCTGCTGGGCGGTGCCGCCCGGGCGCAGGATGTGCCGCCCGATGCGCTGCTGCCGGAACCGGCACCGGCGCCGCCACCGCCGCCGGCACTTGCGCCGACCGGGGCACCGATGGTGCCGCCGCCCGCCCCGGAACAGCCGTCCCTGCCGCCGGGCATGACGGTGCGCGCCGATGGCGTGGTGCGCTTCACGCTGACCGACGACGTGCCCGGCCCTGCCCTGGCCGAAGCCTTGCGCCAGATCGGCGCGCGTTTCGCCGCCCTGCCCTTCGGGCGCATCGCGGTCGAGGCGCAGGTCAGCGGGCCGGCTGATGACGTCTCGATCGCGCGCCGGGCGTCGCTGGCGCGCGCGCAGGCGGTGAAGGCGGCGCTGGTCGCCGGCGGGCTGGACGCGACTCGGATCGATCTGCGCCCGTTGGGCCGCCTGCCGGCGGCGCTGGACGTGGTGGACGTCCTGCCGCCCGGCGTGGCAAGCCCGAATACGGAGGCGCGGAGCAGCCGATGACGCAGCCGGTTGTCTATCTGTGGCGGATGCTGGGGTTCCTCGCCTTCGTGGCGGTGGTGACCTTCGCCGTCTGGGCGCAGCTGCGCACCGCCTTTGCCGCGAACCCGGTGCTCAATGCGGTGATCCTGGCCGTGCTGCTGTTCGGCATCGGCTGGAACCTGCGCCAGGTGCTGGTGCTGCGCACCGAGGTCACCTGGCTCGAAGGCTTCCGCTCGGTGCGCGGGGCGGACCAGCAGGTGCAGCCGCGGCTTCTCGCGCCGATGGCCTCGATGCTGTCGGCGCGGCGGACCGAGCGCGTGTCGATGTCGGCGATCGCGATGCGCTCCCTGCTGGATGGCATCGTCTCGCGGCTCGACGAAACACGCGAACTCTCCCGCTACATGACCGGGCTGCTGATCTTCCTCGGCCTGCTCGGCACCTTCTGGGGGCTGCTTCTGACCATCGGCTCGGTCGCCGATGTCATCGGCAACATGTCGGTCGGCTCGGGCGACCTGAACCAGTTGTTCAACCAGTTGAAGGCCGGCCTCGCGCGGCCGCTGGAAGGCATGGGCACGGCGTTCTCCACCTCCATGCTCGGCCTCGCCGGCGCGTTGGTGCTGGGCTTCATGGACCTCACCGCCGGCCAGGCGCAGACCCGCTTCACGAACGAATTGGAGGAATGGCTTGCCGGGCTGACGCGGCTGTCCACCGGCGTGCTCGGGCAGGAGGGCGACAGTTCCATCCCCGCCTATGTCAACGCGCTTGCTGGAGCAGACGGCGGAGAACCTCGAAGGCCTGCAGACCATCCTGCAGCGCGGCGAGGAAGGCCGTGCCGCGACGTCGAACGCCATCATGACGATGACCGAGCGGCTGACCGTGCTGACCGAGCAGATGCGCGCGAACAACCAGGTGATGGTGCGCGTCGCCGAGGGCCAGTCCACCATCGCCATGGCGCTGGCGAAGCTCGCCGACGGCCAGGAACGCGGCGCGATCGACGAGGCGACGCGCGGCAACATCCGCAACCTCGAGATCTACATGGCCCGGCTGATCGAGGAAGTCTCGCAGGGCCGCGTGCAGGCGACATCCGAGATCAGGAACGAGATCAAGATCCTGACGCGGACCATCGCCTCGATCGCCGAGGATACGCCGCGGTGACAGCGGTGCAGGCCCTGGGGGGGCAAGGCCCCTCCCGCTGCGCCCCCTAGCCCATGGCCGGTTCCTCCGACCGCCGGCGCGGCCGTGGCAGCCTCGATGCCTGGCCAGGCTACGTGGACGCCCTGTCCACCCTGCTGATGGTCATCATCTTCGTGCTGCTGGTCTTCGTGCTGGCGCAGGGCTTCCTGTCGGTGGCGCTCACCTCGCGCGACCGGGCGCTCGACCGGCTCAACCGCCAGGTCGCGGAACTGGCTGAACTGCTGGCGCTCGAACGCGGCCAGGCGGAGGAACTGCGCAGCGGCCTCGCCCGCGCCACCGGGGAACTCGCCGCCACCGCCGCCGCACGCGACGACGCGCTGCGCTCGCTCGGCATGCTGCGCGAGGAACGCGACCGCCTCGCCGGCGAACGCGATACCGCGCGCAGCGAGCAGGAACGACTCGCCGCGCGGCTGGCCGACCTCGGCGTCGGCGCGCGCGGCACCGAGGAACGCGTCGCCACGCTGGAACGCCAATTGGCCGAGGCGGTGGCGCGGGCCGAGAATGTCGGCGGCGATGCGGCGCGCACGACGCGCGACCTCACGGAATCGCGCCGCACCCTCGCCCAGACCGAGCAGCAGCGCGCCGCGCTGGAACAGCAGGCGACGCAGACCGCGGCACAACTCGCCGCCGCGCGGCGCGACCTCGAAGCCCTGCGCGCCGAGGCGGCGCAACTGAACCGCCAGGTCACCGCCGACCGCGCGACGATCGAGGCGCGCCTGGCCGATCTCGCCCGGCTGAACCAGCAGGTGGAGGCGCTCTCGGCGCTGCGCGAGGAACTGCAACGCCAGGCACAGGCCGCCCTGGCCCGCGCCGCGGCGGAAGAACGCAGCCGCCAGTCCGCCGAACAGGCCGCCGCGCGCAGCGCCAGCGAAGCCGCCGAAGCGCAGCGCCAGCGCGAAGCGGCCCAGCGCGGTGCCGCGACGGCCACCGAGCGCGCCAGCGCCGCCGAGGCCGAATCACGCAATGCCCAGTTGCGGGCGGCCGCCGCCGAGCAGGCCGCCGCCCGTGCCGCCACGGCGCTGGCCGAGGCGCAACGGCAGCGCGAGGCGGCCGAGCGCCTCGCCGCCGCCGCGACGGCGCGCGCCGGTGTTACCGAGGCCGAATCACGCAGCGCCGCCCAGCGCGCCACCACCGCCGAAGCCGCGCGGTCCGAGGCCGAAATGGCCATGCGCGAGGCCGTCGCGCGCGCCGCCGCCGCCGAACAGGCACGCCAACGGGCCGAGGACATCGCCCGGCAGGCAGCGATGGTGCAGGCCTCGGCGGAACGTGCGCGGGCCGAGGCGGAACGCGACGCCGCCACGCGCATCGCCGCGGCCGAGCGCGCCCGCAGCGAGGCCGATGCGCTGCGTGCGCAGGCGGATGCCCAGCGCGGCGAGGCCACCACCCGCGCCGGCACCGCCGAGGCGCAGGCCAGCGAACAGATACGCCTCGCCGACAGCGCCCGCGCCCAGGTCGCGCTGCTGACCCGCCAGATCCAGACGCTGCGCGCCGAGATCGCCCGGCTGGTGACGGCGCTGGAACTGGAGGAAGCCGCAGGCCGCGACCGCGACGCGCAGATCACCAATCTCGGCCAGCGGCTGAATGCCGCGCTCGCCGCCCGCGTCGAGGAACTGCAGCGCTTCCGGTCGGACTTCTTCGGCCGGCTGCGCCAGGTGCTGGGGGAACGGCCCGAGGTCCGCATCGTCGGCGACCGCTTCGTCTTCCAGGGGGAGGTGCTGTTCGCCCCTGCCTCGGCCGAATTGTCGGAAGCCGGGCGCCAGCAGGTGCGCGACCTCGCCCGCGTGCTGCTGGAAGTGACGCCGCAGATCCCGCGCGAGATCGCCTGGGTGGTGCGCGTCGACGGCCATGCCGACCGCACGCCGATCCGCTCCACGCGCTTCGCCAGCAACTGGGAACTGGCGGCCGCGCGCGCCATCGCCGTGGCGCAGCTGCTGATCGCCGAGGGCCTGCCGGCCAACCGCGTGGCGGCGACATCCTTCGGCGACACCCAGCCGATCGATGAGGGCGAAACACCGGCGGCCTATGCGCGCAACCGGCGCATCGAGGTCAGGCTGACGGATCGCTGACATCGTGGGCATGACACCAACCGAGATCGTCTTCATCGCGGCCCGCATCGGCATCGTGGCGCTGTGCCTCGGCACGCTGCTGTCGGTCTGGCGCCACGCCCGCACGGAGGCCCGCCCGGGGCAAAGCCGGCGGCGGCTGCTGACGGTCACCGGCGGCCTGCTGTTCGCCGCCGGGCTGCTCACCATCAACGACATCCGCGCGGCGCTGTCCCCGGGCGAGCAGATGGCCTCCTATGCCGGCGCCTGGCTGTGGCTCGTCTACGACGCCGGCGTGCCGCTGCTGCTGATCCACGCGCTGACGCTGATCCGGCAGCGTGACGCGGCGCTCGCCGCGCTCGAACGGGCCTCGGTGACCGACCCGCTGACCGACCTGGCCAATCGCCGCGGCTTTTCGGCGAGCGCGGAGGCGACGCTGGCGGCGTGCCGGCGCCGCGGCGAGGCGATTGCCGTGGTGATGTTCGACCTCGACCGCTTCAAGAGCATCAATGACGGGCACGGCCACGCGGCGGGCGACGTGGTGCTGCGCGAGACCGCCGCCGTGCTGCGCCAGCATGTGCGCGCCGGGGATGTGGCCGGGCGGCTTGGCGGCGAGGAGTTCGCCGTGCTGCTGCCCGGCATGGATGCGGCGCAGGCCGCCGCCCTGGCCGACCGCCTGCGGGCCAAGATCAGCCAGGCGGTGCCGCATCCGGCGGGCCATGGCGCCACGGTGACGGCCTCGGCCGGCGTGGCGCTGGTCGAGGGGTCGGAGGGCGGCATGGAAGCCGCGCTCAATGCCGCCGACCGGGCGCTGTATACGGCGAAGGAGGCAGGCCGGGACCGCGTGGCGATCGCCGGAACGATCGGATAGCGCGGGCACGGGTGCGGGTGGCGGAACATGCCGGTTCCGCCGGCCGGGGCACCCGACCGCGCAATCAGATCAAACGGGCCTCGAAGGGTGGCTTGAGGTCCGGCGCCTCGAACTCCAGCACCCAGAGGTCGGGGTCGCGGCGCACCTGGCGCTCGACATAGGCATCGGCGACATCCTGCTCGACCGCCGCCGCGCCGGTGCTGCGCAGCCAGGCCGGGCGGCCTTCGGCATCGCGCGCCTGGGACAGCACGACGATCCCGTCCCGCCCGCGCAGCACGGCGAGGATGCCGCCCGAATCCGGATCCCCCTTGCGCAGCACGGCCGCCGGCCGGCCGGCCATGTCGGACAGGCGGATCGCCATCGAGACCCAGATGCCGGCTTTGACCTTTGGTTCCATGCCTCACAGCCTCGCATGCGAAGCCCCTTGCCGGAAGGCGCGGGGCGGGCCATTCACGGCGCCTTGGCAGAGGTTCCCGGCATGAGCGATCGGAAGATGACGCAGGCGCAGCGCGCCTATGAGACGAAGCGCGCCGCCAAGGCGGGCATGAGCCTGGATAAGTGGCTCACGGAAAAGGAAAAGCGGGCCGCCGCCGAAGCGCGCGAGGAAGCCGCGACCACCACCGCCCCGGCTGCCCCGAAGAAGCCGGGCTTCTTCGGGCGGCTGCTGGCGAAGGCGCAGAAGCCGCTGTAGGGCGCCCCCCGGTCAGGCCTGGCCCGCCCCTTCGGACCGCGGGTGGCCTCGCGGCGGATGACGCCCTGGCGCCTTGGCGCGGCCGGCCGCGAGGCGGCGTCCGTTCGCCCAGGCTGCTGCAAGCCACTGCGGATCATCGCCCTGGCATGCCTCGTCACGCGACCGGGTGATGCGGTCGGATCCGCACTCCGCCCGGGCGCCCGGATGCGGCACTCGGTCTCAGGGTCCGCCTGAGACATCCGGCGCCGGCGCTTGCCGTCATGGGCCGGCTTGTCCGCGCCGGTCGCTGGAAATCCGGCGATGGTCGTGGGCAGGACACCAGCGGCCCGTGTCGTATATCCTCCGGTCCATGAGAAACCTGGCGACCGGGATGCTTGGCCTGCTGCTGCTGGCGATGCCGGCGCGCGGGCAGGTGGCCGTGCCGGACGGCGCCATCGTGCTGTTCGCGCCCGGCAGCGCCCAGGTCACCCACGCGGCCCGCGATGTGGTGCTGGCCTTCCTGCGTCCGCCGCGACCGCAGGGCTTCCGCGGGCATTGCCTGCGCGGCCATGCCGATCGCGGGCCCGGGGCGGAAGCGCTTGCCATGGCGCGCGCGCGCGCGATCGCGGCGGTGATGGCGCGGCAGGGCGTCGACCGGGCCGATGTCGTGCTGGAATCGGTGGGGGACCGCGCGCCGGTGCGTCTTGCCCCGGCGGGTCGGTCGGAACCGATGAATGACCGGGTGGAATTGCGCCCCTGCCCGGGCCCCCGCCTGGCCGGCGTGGCCGAGGCCGAGGCGCGGGCACTCGATGCCGCGCTGCTGCCGGCCTTCGTCACCGCCATCGCGCCGCTCATCGCGCGGGCAATGGGCTGCGCGGTGCCGGAGATTGCGCGCCAGGCGCTGGAGGCACCGCCCCTGCGATGCCCGGCGGCGATCCCGCCCTCGGCCGTGCCGGTCATCTCGGTGCTGCGGGTTGCCGGCACCGCGCATGTGGCGGTGGTTCTGGAATGGCCTGTCGGGATCGATCCCGGGGAGCCGTGGCGGCATGCCTCGGCCGCGGCCGAGGCGGTGCTCGACATGTTCGGCCTGCCGGTCGGGCCGGTGCTGGCCGCCCTTGCCGCCGAACCCGGCGCGGGGGAACGGGTCGCTCTCACCGCGGGCAGTTTGCGCGTCGAGGTCGGCGCCGGGCCGGGCCTGCTGCGACGGATGCGCATCGTGCCATCAGCGGGCGAGCCGCCATGACGCGTGCTGCCATGGCGGCTGCCATGCCAGCACGCCGCCAGCCGGATGCCTGACCCCGTCGATTTCGCAGAAATCGCCCGAAGGTGCAGGAAACTGAGTTTCCTGCCGGGGTGTTCGAGGGGCGGCGCCCCTCGACCTTCGTCATCCCCGGCGCCTGCCCTCCGGCACAGGGTCCTGCCCGGCCAGTGGCCGCCCGGCCGCGCAGGAACACACCACGGTGCCGTCCGCCAGGGTGTTGGGCAGCGTCGCTTCACCGCAGAAGGGGCATTCGATCGCTTCGCGCGTCGCGCCCATTCACAGCATCCGCATCAGCGTGCCGTCGCGGCGGATCGCATGGTGGAAGATCGCCCCGCCGATATGTGCCGCCAGCAGCACCACGAACAGGTAGCCGCCGATGGTGTGGCCCCAGCCCAGGACCGTTGCCAGGCCTTCCGAGGTGTCCATGAATTTCGGCAGGTCGATGAAGCCGAGATAGGCGGTCTGACCCTGCAGCGGGAAACCCCCAGGCATTGGTGGTGAAGAAGCCGAGCAGCGGCTGGATGATCAGCAGGGCATACAGGCCGTGATGCGTCGCGGTGGCCGCGCTGCGCAGGATGGCCGGCAGTTCCGGCGGATGCGGCGGCGGCTTGTGGGTCAGTTTCCACAGGATGCGCGCGATGGCGGCGAACAGGATGGTCAGCCCCGCGCTTTCATGGATGGCATAGAAGGCCATCTTGTAGACGCCTTCCGATTCACCGGTGATGAACTTGATGACGAAGCCGGTGGGCAGCGCGATGGCGATGAGGCCGACCGTGATCCAGTGGAACCATTTGGCGACGGTGCCGTATTGCCCGTCGGGGTGCGCGGCGTCCTGGCCCGGCAGGGCGGTGGCGTGGGTCGCGTCCATGGCGGCTCTCCGATCGGTCGTCGCGGCAGACTATCGCATTTGGGGAACGATCCGCTGCGTGAGAATGATCGCGGCCCATGCCGATTGGAGCATCGACCCGCGCAAGCGCTGGGTCAGCGTCGCCCGGCGCGGCGCGGATGGGTGGCGTGGCGAGGCGCCGGTGCCGGTGGGCGACCCCGCCGGCCTGGTCGCCACGCTGCTGGCCGAGGGCGTGCCGGTGGCGATGGGGCTCGACCTGCCGCTCGGCGTGCCGCGCGCCTTCGCGCATGGGCGGGCGGAGGATGGCTTCGTCGACCTTCCTGCGCGGCCTTGCCGGCGAATGCGGGCTTCTTCACGGTGGCGGCGACGCTCGACGAGGTTTCGCCCGCAGCGGCCCTTCTATCCGGCGCGCGGGGTGAAGGGGATGACGCGGGCCGGCGCATGCCGCGGCGCTCGGTTTCGCCGACGCCCAGGGGCTGTCGCGCTGGTGCGACCGCGCCACGGCCGAGCGCCCGGCCGGCGCCCCGGTGTTCTGGACGCTGGGGGCGAACCAGTCGGGCAAGGCGGCGATCGCGGCCTGGCGGGACTGGCTGGCGCCGGCGCTGGCGGCGGGTGCGCCCTATGCGATGTGGCCCTTCGCGGGCGGGCTGCATCGCCTGCTGGCGCCCGGCCGGGCGGTGCTGGCCGAGGTCTATCCGGCCGAGGCGCTGCGTCATTGCGGTCTTTTGATGCGCGGATCGAAGCGCGTGCAGGCGGACCGCGCCGCGCTGGCCCCGGCGCTGCTGGACGCCATGGCGGCACGTCGCGTCGCGCCATCCCCGGCGTTGCGCGCGATGGCGCAGGCCGGATTTGGCGCCGATGCCGCCGGCGAGGACCGCTTCGATTCCGTCATCGGCCTGCTCGGCCTGATCGGCGTGCTGGACGGCGCGCGGCCCGACTTCGTGCCGGCGGACCCGGCGATCCGCGCCTGGGAAGGCTGGGTGCTGGGGCAGACCGCGCTGCCCCGGCCGTAACGGGACGGCGCCGGCCGGCGAAAGCATGGGCAAGCCATCAGGAGCCCCCCATGCAGCACGACCCGCGCGGATTGGCGATCACCACCGACAATGCCGGCGCCGCACAGGCGCTCGATGGCGCCGTGATGGGCCTGCTCGCGCAGAAGGCCGATGCCGGGGCGCGGCTGGGCGCGGCGCTGGCCGCCGACCCGTTGCTGGTGGCCGGGCACGCCATGGCCGGGCTGACGCAGATGATGGCCGCGCGCCGGCCACTGATGGAGTTGGCGGGGCAAAGCCTTGCCGCGCGCGCGCGGGCCTCGCGGTGCGCGGCGGCACGCCACGCGAACGCGCGCTGGTGCAGGCGCTGGCCGCCTGGCAGGAGGGTGGCGCGATGGAACGTGCCGCGGCCGGGCTGGAGGCCATCGCGCAGGAAGACCCGCACGACATCCTGGCGCTGCGCCTCGCGCACGGCATCCGCTTCATGCTGGGCGACGCGCCGGCGATGCGCCACGCGGTGGAACAGGCGCTGCCGCGCTGGAACGCGGCGATGCCGGGCTATGCCTATCTGCTGGGCTGCCACGCCTTCGCGCTGGAGGAGACCGGCGAGGCGGCGCGCGCCGAACGCATCGGCCGCGACGCCGTGACCATGGCGCCGGACGACCTGTGGGGCGCCCATGCGGTGGCCCATGCGCTGGGCGAGCAGGGCCGCATGCGCGAGGGCATCGCCTGGCTGCGCTGGCTGGAACCGCACCTGGACGGCGGCAGCAATTTCGTCCGCCATGTGCATTGGCACCAGGCGCTGTTCCACCTGGCGCTCGGGCAGAACGCGGCGGCGCTGGCGCTGCACGACACCCGCGTCTGGGCGAGCCCGAGCGAGGATGTGCGCGACCTGATGAACGCCGCCTCCCTGCTGTGGCGGCTTGAGGCGCATGGCGTCGCGGTGGGCGCGCGGCGCTGGCATGAACTCGCCGACATCGCCGAACGGCGCAGTCGCCGACCATGCCTGGGCGTTTGCCGACCTGCACCATGTGCTGTGCCTGGCCGCGGCCGGGCGGCGGGAGGCGGTGGCGGCGATGCTGGTCGGCATCGCCGCCCATGCGGCGCGGCGCGGCGGCGACGTGGCGCGGGTGCATGAGGCGATCGGGCTCGACGCCGCGCGGGGCGTGCGCGGCGGCGATGGGCGGGCGATGCGGCGCAGGCCGAGCGGTTGCTGTCCGACGCGCTGCCGCGCCTGCATGAGACCGGCGGCAGCCACGCGCAGCGGGCGCTGTTCCGTCGCCATGCGCGACCGCGCGGCGGTGCGGCCGGCGTCATCGGCGCCGGCTGGGGGTGACGGCGCGGCGCAAAGCGGGAAGACTGCGCGCCGCTTCGAAGGACGGTCCGCATGCGCATCGCAGTCATCACCGATATCCACGGCAATGCCGCGGCGCTCGATGCGATGCTGGAGGATGCGGCGGCGCGCGGGCTGCGCAGCATCATCTGCCTCGGCGACATCGCCTCGGGCGCCGGCTGGCCGCGCGAGACGGTGGAGATGCTGCAGGCGACCGGCATTCCCTGCATCCGCGGCAACCATGACCGCTGGATCAGCGAGCATGACCCCGCGACGATGGGCAAGCAGGACCGGCTTGCCCATGACGAATTGTCGTCCGACCAGCGCGCCTGGCTGATGGACCTGCCCGCCGCGCTGGAGCCGGCGCCGGGCGTGCTGGCGGTGCATGGGTCACCCGGATCGGATGTGCAGAACCTGATCGAGGAGGTCGTCGCCGAGCGGCTGCGCCCGGCACCGATGGCCGTGCTGCGCGAACGGCTGGGCGAGGCCGGCATGGCCGCGCGCGTCGTGCTGTGCGGGCACAGCCATCGCACCGGCATGGTGCAGGTGCCGGGCGGGCCGCTGGTGGTCAATCCGGGCAGCCTCGGCCTGCCGGGCTTCCGCATCAGCCGCGAACCGGCGCACCGGCAGGAGGCCGGCACGCCGCATGCGCGCTATGCCGTGCTGCATCTCGATGACGATGCGGTGCAGGTCGAGATGCTGGCGATCGCGCTATGACTGGGAAGCGGCGGCGCGGCGGGCGCAGGATGTCGGCTTCAACGCCGCCTGGCCGCATGTGATCCGCACCGGGCTGCTGCCCGAAAGCGCCTGACGCATCTGGCGCGCCGATCGACCGATATCGGCCGCCGACCGGCGCCGGAGTGACGCCTCACGGCCGCCGCCCCGATCGGTCCGTTCAGCGGCCCTCGATCGAGACGCCGTTGCGGCCGACCGAGATCTCGACGCCCGAACGCTGGCTTTCCTGGTACAGCCAGATGCCGACGCCGATCGCGGCGGCCAGCAGCGCGCCGACAATGAAGTAGAGGGTATTGCTGGTCATCGGGCATGGTCCTTCTGTCACGTCTGGCGTGGTGACGCGGCAGCCGCCCGAAAGTTGCATCACATCGGTGCGGGCGGCGCATAAAGCCCCGCCGCTGTGGCCGCGAGCGTCGCCAGCCCGCGCCGTGACCTCGAAGGTCGGCATCGCCACGCCGGCCTGCCTGCGCCATCTGCAGCGGCACCGTGAGCAGCGCGTCGATCTCCATCGCGCGGCCGAGTTCGAGGTCCTGCAGGATCGACGGCTTGTGCGCGATCGCCGCCGAACGCCGCATCCGCCCCTCCGCCCCGGTGCCGACGTCGCAGCCATAGGCGCGCGCCAGGGCCGCACCTTCCTCGGCGACGCGCACGGCGGCGGCGAAGATGGCCGGGTTGGCCAGCGTCCCCATCATGTGCGATGCGCGACAGGATGCACAGCGGGCCCGAGGTGATGTTGCCCATCAGCTTGGCCCAGACGGTGCGGCGGATGTCGTCGATCACCGGGGCCGGCATGCCGCCGGCCGCGATGAAGCCGGCGATCATCGTCGCCCGCTCGCTGATGGTGCCGTCCGGCTCGCCGAGGATCAGCCGGATGTCGGCGTGCTCGGATTTCACCACGCCGGGCGCGATGACCTCGCTGGCGGAATAGACGACGCCGCCGATGGTGCGCTCGATGCCGACCAGTGCGTTCGATCACCCCGTCCGGGTCGAGCAGCGGCAGGCGCTGGCCTTCCTGCGCGCCGCCATGGCGCAGGAAATACCACCAGGGGATGCCGTTGGTGACGAAGGCGACCGGCGTGTCGGGGCCGAGCAGCGGGCCGATCGCCTTCGCCGCGATCGGCAGCGCCGGCACCTTGGTGGTGACCAGCACGGCATCGACCGGGCCGATCTCGGCCGCCGTCGCCGCCGCCTGGACCTTCACCGTCCTGATGCCGTCATGGGCATGCAGGGTGATGCCGTTCGCCTTGCATCGCCTCGAGCTGCGCGCCGCGGGCGATGACGGACACCTCCGCGCCGCCGAGCGCGGCACGGGTGGCGAGATGGCTGCCGATGGCGCCGGCGCCGAAGATGCAGATGCGGGTCATGGTGTTGTCCTCAGATCGCCGGAAGGCGGCGCTGTATCGCCGGAAGGCGAAGCAAGTCTCAGGCCGCGTGGTCGCGCAGCTGGGTGCACATCGCGGCGCCCGCCGCGACCAGGCGGTCGACGATGGCCGCGCCATGCGCCGCATTCGCGCCGCGCGCATCGGGGGCGGCGACGCCACCCGGCGCCACCTCCTCCACCCACATCGGCACCGCGAAATCGACACCATGGGCGCGCACCGCGCCGAACCCGGTCGGCGGCAGGCCGAGATACGGCCCCGTGCCGTGGCGCAGCCGCGCATCCTGCGGGCGGCACAGTTCGGGGCGCAGGTGCATCGTCACCGACGCCACCGGGTCGCCGCCATGGCCGAAGCTCTCGACCGGGCCGCCCAGTTCGCCATGCAGCTTGCCCGCCTCCCGCCACAGGTGCAGCGCCGGGATGATGACGCCGTGGCGGTGGCGCATGGCGCGCGCGGCGGCCTCGGCCGGGGCGATGGTGCCGGCATGGCCGTTCACGATCATGATCCGCCGCGCGCCGATGCGGATGAAGGCCTCGGCCATCTCCTCGATCACCGCGGTCAGCGTCGCGACCGACAGGGTGATGCCGCCGGCGACACCGGCGAAGAAATCCTCCCCGCCGAAGGGGATGGCCGGCGCGACCAGCGCATCGGCACCGAGCGACAGCGCGGCTGCGGCGATGCGCGCGGCGATGTCCTCGGCAACCAGGTAGTCGCCCATCGGCAGGGCCGGGCCATGGGTCTCCAGGCTGCCCATGGGCAGCAGGGCGACGGCGCCGGCAGCCAGGCGGGAGGCCACTTCAGGGGCGGCGAGTTCGGCGATGCGGTGGGTCATCTGCATGTAGAGGGCGGGGGAGCGAACGCCCCGCACCCCCTCCTTTTCCTGTCTGTCACCAAGGGGTGCCAATGCGACGGGAGCAACCCCGCGCGCTCGGCAGCATCAGGACAGCATGTCCAGCGCGGCGCGCGAAAGCGCCTGCACGCCGAGCGCGATGCAGCGCTCATCGGGCTGGTAGAAGGCATTGTGCAGGCGGTCGTCGCGGCCTGGCGCGCCCGAGCCGATGCGCAGGTGGAAGGCCGGCACGCGGGCGGCGAATTCGGCGAAATCCTCCGCACCCATCGACGGCTCGCCTTCCTCGGGCGCGACGCCCATCTGGCGCGCCACGGCGGCGATCACCGGTTCGAGCACCGTGTCGTCATTGACCAGCGACGGCACCATGCGCGCATAGGTCATCGTGCAGCGCACGCGCATCGTCGTCTCCAGCCCCTCGGCCAGGCGGCGCAGCGCGGCCTCCGCGGTGTCGCGCGCGGCGGCGTGCAGGGTGCGCACCGTGCCCTTCAGATGCACGCGCTCGGGGATGATGTTGTAGGTGGTGCCGCCCTGCATCATGCCCACGGTGACGACCGCCGGATGCAGCGGCTTGATCTCCCGGCTGACCACGGTCTGCGCCTGGGTGATGAAATGCGCGGCGGCGACGATCGGGTCGACCGCCGCATAGGGATGCGCGGCATGGCCCGACTTGCCCTGCACCACCAGGTCGAAGCGGTCGGACGCGGCAAGGCAGGGCCCGCGCACGAAGCCGAAACTGCCGACCGGCATGTCCGGGATGGTTGTGGAAGCCGAGCGCGATGTCCACGCCATCGGCGGCGCCATCGGCGATCATCGCCGCGGCCCCTTCGAGCACTTCCTCGGCCGGCTGGAAGATCAGCCGCACCGTGCCGGCGAGTTGCGGGGCGAGATCCTTCAGCACCGCCGCGACGCCGAGCAGCGTCGCGGTGTGGATGTCGTGCCCGCAGGCGTGCATCTGGCCATCGATGGATGAGGCGAAGTCGATACCTGTCTCTTCATGGATCGGCAGCGCGTCCATGTCGGCGCGGATCGCGAGCGTGGGGCCGGGCCTGCCGCCCTTGATCTCACCGACCACGCCGGTGACGCCGACACCGGTGCGATGCGCGATGCCCAGCCGCGCGAGTTCGGCCGCGACGATGCCCGGCGGTGCGCGTTTCCTGGAACGCCAGTTCAGGCACGCGATGGATATCGCGGCGCAGCAAGATCAGATGCGGCGCGATCGGCTTCGGCGGCATCGCGGATCGCGCGCTGCGGGTCGTTCGGGAGCATGGCGGCGATTCCGATGAAACGTCAGATTACATCGAGCATAGGTCAGCCGCTGCGTCGCAGACAAGGCTGGCGCTTGCCGGGCCGCAAGGCGCATGCCATAGGGCGAAACGGGAAGAAGTGGGGGGTTTAATGTCCTTGGCGCCAGGCCGGCGCGCATTGCTGGCCGCAACCATGCTTGCACCGATCGCCGGACGCCGCGCTGTTCGCGCAGGCGTGGCCGTCGCAGTCGATCCGCCTCGTGGTGCCCTTCGCACCCGGCGGCACGACGGACCTTGTCGCGCGCCTCGTCGCGGCCGGTCTGCAGGAGACGGTTGGGCGTCACCGTCATGGTCGACAACCGCCCCGGCGCGGGCGCCACGCTCGGCAGCGAGACCGTCGCGCGCGCCGCGCCCGATGGCTACACCATGGTGATGTCGAACATCGCGAGCCATGCGATCAGCCCGGCCGTCTATGGCAATCGCGTCCGCTACAACCCGGTCACCGACTTCGCGCATGTCGCGCTGGTGGTGACCAACCCGACCGTGTGGGTGGCCAATCCGAATTCCGGGCATCCGCACGCCTGGCCGATGCGGTGGCGAAGGCGCGTTCGCCGAGCGGGCTCGATGTCGCGACCTCCGGTGCGGGGTCCTCGAACCACCTGATGGTGGTGCGCATGGGCCAGTTGATCGGCAAGGAGATGAACCACATCCCGTTCCGTGGCGCCGGCCCGGCCATGCAGGCGGTGATCGCCGGCCAGGTGCCGATGATGTCCGACAGCCTGCCATCGGCGGCGTCGCATATCCGCCAGGGCTCGGTGGTGGCGGTGGGCATGGCCTCGGCCGAGCGGCACCCGTCCTTCCCCGACATTCCGACCTTCCGCGAGCAGGGCTTCGACCTCGCGAGCAATTCCTGGTTCGGGCTGTCGTTCCCCGCCGGCGTGCCGGCGGAGCATCGTCGACCGGATGAACCGTGAGACGCGGGCCTTCCTGGCCGATCCTGCCGTCCGGGCGCGCTTCGCCGAACTCGGCGGCACGCCGGGGGACCTCTCGCCGGAAGGTTACACGGAATTCGTAAGGCGGGAGGTGGCCCTCTGGGCGCCGCTCGTGCAGGCTTCCGGCGCGTCGGCGGACTAGCCGGTTGTTGATCAACTTCATCATCTAGTGGGTGGGCGAAAGCGGATGAAGCTAAACACAAAGGACCTGATATCTGCAGGTCTGCTGATCGGGCTGGCGGCCATCGGCCTCTGGCTGAACATGGACCACACGATGGGCAGCGCGCGGCGCATGGGCCCGGGCTACATGCCCTGGCTTGCCTTCGCCATCCAGATGGGCCTCGGCGTCCTCGTGCTGATCTTCGCGCTTCTTCAACGGCCCGGACCCGCTCGACGACCTGGACCGGCGCGGAGGTCGGCAGCCTGATCGGCGGCGCCGTCATCGGCACCGCGGCCGGGCTGATCGCCGCGCAGATGCCCGGCTGGGCGTCGTCGGGGTGGAATGCGCTCGGGATCGGCATCTTCGTCGGATGCATGGTGCCAAGCGTCATCAAATCGTGGCGACCGCTCTTCCTGATCAGCGCGGCCTTCGCGCTGTTCGGCCTGGTGCTCGAACCGCTCGGCCTGATGGTGGCGATCGCCACCTCGGTCATCCTGTCGGCCTTCGCGGATGAGACCCACACGCCCAAGGGGGTCGCCGGCCTGGTGGTGTTCCTCTGCGTGCTGTGCTGGGCGGTGTTCATCTGGGAACTCGACATCCGCGTGCCCGTCTGGCCGCAATTCTGAGACCGGGGGACCGCACACATGGACCTGATTATCCAATCTCGGGCACGGCTTCGCCGTCGCGCTCACCCTCAACAACCTGCTGTTCTGCCTGATCGGCTGCATCATCGGCACGGCGATCGGCGTGCTGCCGGGCATCGGCCCGGTGGCCACCATCTCCCTGCTGCTGCCGATCACCTTCGGCCAGCCGGCCACCACCGCCATCATCATGCTCGCCGGCATCTACTACGGCGCGCAGTATGGTGGTTCGACCACGGCCATCCTGCTGAACTTGCCAGGTGAGGTCAGTTCGGTCGTCACCACGCTCGAAGGCTACAAGATGGCCCGCAACGGGCGGGCCGGCGCGGCGCTGACCATCGCGGCGCTCGGCTCGTTCTTCGCCGGCTCGGTCGCGACCATCCTGGTCGCCGCCTCGGGCCCGCTGCTGACGCAGGTGGCGCTGTCCTTCGGTCCGGCGGATTACTTCTCCCTCATGTTCCTCGGCCTGATCATCTCGGCCGTGCTGGCGCAGGGCTCGGTGATCAAGTCGATCGGCATGGTGGTGTTCGGCGTCTCGCTCGGCATGGTCGGCACCGACGTGCAGACCGGCCAGCAGCGCTTCACCTTCGGCATCCCGGAACTGTCGGACGGCGTCGGCTTCGTCTCGATCGCCATGGGCATGTTCGGCATCGCCGAGATCATCCTCAACCTGGAGCGGCCGGAATCGCGCTCGGTCATGTCGGGCAAGGTCGGCAGCCTGATGATGACGCGCGCCGAGGTGAAGCGCTCGATCCCGTCGGTGCTGCGCGGCACCGCGGTGGGCTCGCATGCTCGGCATCCTGCCGGGCGGCGGCGCGGCGCTGTCCTCCTTCGGGTCGTACATGATGGAGCGCAAGCTCTCGAAGTACCGCCACGAATTCGGCACCGGTGCGATCGAGGGCGTGGCCGGTCCGGAATCGGCCAACAACGCCGCCTCGCAGACCTCCTTCATCCCGCTGCTCACCCTCGGCATCCCGGCCAACGCCGTGATGGCGCTGATGGTCGGCGCGCTGATCATCCAGGGCATCCAGCCCGGGCCCGCGCATGGTGGAAGCCCAGCCGGACCTGTTCTGGGGCCTGATCGCGTCGATGTGGGTCGGCAACCTGATGCTGCTCGTCATCAACCTGCCGATGGTCGGCATGTGGGTGAAGCTGCTCGCGGTGCCGTACCGCTACATGTACCCGTCGATCATGATCTTCTGCGCGATCGGCGTGTACTCGCTGCAGAACAACGTGTTCGACGTGTACCAGACGGTGTTCTTCGGCATCTTCGGCTACCTCTGCTCGAAGCTGCGGCTGGAAGGCGCGCCGATGCTGATCGGCTTCGTGCTCGGCCCGATGATGGAGGAACACCTGCGCCGCGCCATGCTGCTGTCGCGTGGCGATGCGATGGTGTTCATCGAGCGCCCGATCAGCGCGACCATGCTGGCGATCGCTGCCATCGCGCTCGCCGCGATGCTGATGCCCAACATCCGCAAGGGCAAGGACTCCGCCCTGGCCGAGGGCGGCTGATCCTCCCACCCGCCCGCAGGGCAGTCGGACAATGTGGAAGGCGGGTTCCCGGAAGGGGCCCGCCTTCTTCTTTTTGGCGCACGCCGGCCGCTGCGCGGGCGCCGCCTGTCGCGGCAGGCGGGCCACGCGGCCCTGCCCGCGCCGCTCAGCCGCGCGGGCGCGGCAGGTTGAACACCCCGCTGGCCCGCAGCACGGCGGCGCCATCCGCCTCGAACCGCCCTTCCATGAACATCAGCCGCGAGGTGCGCCGCAGCAGCACCGGGCCGGCATTCCAGCCAGGCCCCCAGCGGCGCCGGCGCGAGATAGTCCGTCACCAGGCTGACCGTGATGAAATGCCCGGGCGCGCCGGCCTGCTCGGTGCCGCCGATGCCCAGCACCAGGTCGGCGAAGGTGGCGAGCATCCCGCCATGCGCGACCGACTGATTGTTGCAGTGCCGCCGCTCCAGCCGGATGCCGAAGCGGGAACCGCCCTCCCCGGCGCACAGGTAGATCGGGCCGATCGGCTCCAGGAACGGCCCGCCCGCCCGCCGCGGCAGGAAGCCTGGCGGGATGCCGCCCTGATCGCCCTCCGCCACCCCATCCGCCGCCCTGCCATCAACCATGCACGCCCCCCTCGTTCACCGTCGCATGGATGGCGCAGATCGCCGGGCACCGGGCCGCCGGCCGGCACACCCATCCATGACCCCGACCGTCACTATCCCGGATGGATGCGCAACGGGAGGTGCCGGCCGCCGGGAGCCACGGGCCCGGCCCGGGCCGGTCGCGCAGGCTGCCGGCGGCGCCTTCCATTTGCCGCCATTGCGTCGCATACAAACGCCACCCCGGCATCAGACCACTGGACGACATGACACAGACGACCACGCAGATCCTTCCCGTCATCCTTTCGGGCGGGACCGGCACCCGCCTCTGGCCCCTGTCGCGGGAGGGGTATCCGAAGCAGTTCTGGCCGCTCGCCTCCGCCCAGCCGATGCTGGCCGAGACCGCCGCCCGCGCCGAAGGCGACGGCTTCCTGCCGACCATGGTCGTCTGCAATGAGGCGCATCGCTTCCTGGTGGCCGAGCAGTTGCGCGGCCGCGGTGCGCGCATCGTGCTGGAACCGGTCGGGCGCAATTCCGCCCCGGCGATCGCCGCCGCCGCCCTGCTGGCCGAGGAAGCCGGCCCCGACACCGTCATGTGGATCATGGCCGCCGATTCGGCGGTGACCGACCTGCCGGCGCTGCATGCCGCGCTGGCAGCAGGCCGCGGCAGCCGCCCGCGCCGGGCGGATCGTCACCTTCGGCATGAAGCCGACCTCGCCCGAGACCGGCTATGGCTACATCGAGGCCGGCGACGCCCTGCCCGGCCTGCCCGGCGTGCAGGCCATCGCCCGCTTCGTCGAGAAGCCCGACCCCGCGCGCGCCGCCGAATTCGTCGCCGGCGGGCGCCACCTGTGGAATTCGGGGATGTTCGTCGCCACCGCCTCGGTCCTGCTGTCCGAACTGGAGCGCCACGAACCGACGATGCTCGCCACCGTGCGCGCCGCCGTCGAAGGCGCCAGCCGGGACATGGACTTCGTGCGTCTCGCCGCCGCACCCTTCGCCGCCGCGCCGTCGATCAGCATCGACTATGCGGTGATGGAGCGCACCCAGCACGCCGCCGTGGTGCCTGCCGCCATCGGCTGGTCCGACATCGGCTCCTGGGCCGCGCTGTGGGACATCAGCGCCAAGGATGCGCATGGCAACGCCACCCAGGGTCCGGTCGAACTGGTCGATGCGAAGAACTGCCTGGTGCGCAGCGAGGGGATCCTCGCCGGCGTGGTGGGGCTGGAGGATGCCGTCCTCGTCGTCACCGACGATGCCGTGCTGGCGATGCATCGCGACCGTGCGCAGGACGTGAAGAAGCTGGTCGAGCAGTTGAAGGCGCGCGGGCGCAAGGAAGCGACGGAGCATCGCCGCGCCTATCGCCCCTGGGGCCATTATGAGGGGCTGATCCTCGGCGAGCGTTTCCAGGTGAAGAAGATCCAGGTCCGCCCGGGGGCGAAACTCTCCCTCCAGAAGCATTTCCACCGGGCCGAGCATTGGGTCGTCGTCTCCGGCACCGCCATCGTCCGCCGCGACGCGGAGGAGATCATGCTGCGCGAGAATGAGAGCGTGTACCTGCCGCTCGGCTGCGTGCACCGGATGGAGAATCCGGGGATCATCCCGCTCGTGCTGATCGAGGTGCAGTCGGGCTCCTATCTCGGCGAGGACGACATCGTCCGCTACGAGGACACCTACGGCCGCGCCTGATCGCGGCCGGCGACACCGCGCGCGCGGTCCTTCGCCCTGGCGCAGGGGCCACGGCAGGATTTGCGCGCACGATGGCCGGCATCGGCAGGTGCCGTCGTGCTCGGGTGGCATTCTTGATCCGGCGCAAGGCGCCGCCCGGCGAAGTGCCGAGAATGGCCGTTGACGCGACAACGGCACGAAAGGCCCGAGCCTCCATGAACCATCGCCACCGCAAGGTGCTCCATGCGCTGTTCTCCCATCCGGTCAGCGCCAATATCGACCCGAAGACGGTGCAGACTGTTTTCGAGGAACTCGGCGCCGAGGTGGACCACACCGGCACGGGGCGCATCGGCGTGAAGCTGAACGGGCAGGCCCATACCTTCCACGACACGCATCACAGCCTGTCGAAGGATGAAGTCGTGGCCATGCGCAACTTCCTGACCGCGGCTGGCGTGGACCCGGCGGCCTTTCCGGTCTGACACCCCGGGGCGCGCTTGGGCGCGCCCGCGGCTATGCCACGCGGCCCGGTGAACGCCGGGGAAACCGGGCGTTTGCCGGGCAGCATCGGGCGCGCCTTTGGTCAGGCGCGCCTGAACCGCGCGACAGGATCCAGCATGGAAGAACGTGCATGCCAGCCTTCCGCGCATGGCAGCGCGCAGGCGCACTCTCGCCGCGCCGCGGGTGATAATCCATGCCTTGGGCGTTGCGCGGATTGAGCCACGCGATATTCAACCCCTGCGAGCGCCGGCTTCGGAACCCTGCCTGAAGTCGCGGCACCATGGCCCGCCACCGACCTGAATCCGGGCAGCAATGCCTCGATACCGCGCTTGGCCGGCCACCCCCCCTTGCGCCATCCCATGCACGACGACGATGATGGAAGGGATCAAGAACCAGCCACAGGGGGCTACAATATGAACCTCACTCGTCGCCGCGCATTGCTCGCGGCCACTGGCGGTGTCGCCACTGCCGCGATCGGCACCTCCGGCGCCCAGGCCCAGACCCGCTGGCAGTTCGCCACCGCCTATGCCGATGGCAACTTCCACACCAAGAACCTGCGCGAATTCGCCGAGGCGGTGCAGACCGCGACCGGCGGCAGGCTGCAGATCCAGGTGCATTCGAACGCGTCGCTGCTGCGCATGCCCGAGATCAAGCGCGGCGTGCAGACCGGCCAGGCGCAGCTCGGCGAGATCCTGATGTCGGCCTACGGCAACGAGGATCCGTTCTTCGAGGTGGACGGCATCCCGATGCTGGTCACCACCTGGGAACAGGCGACGAAGCTCGCCGACTTGCAGCTTCCCTATGTCGAGGCGCGCTTCCAGCGCACCGGCCTGACGATGCTCTACACCGTGCCGTGGCCGCCCTCCGGCCTGTACACCAACGTCCCGGTCGAGAGCATCGAGACGCTGCGCGGCACCAAGATGCGCACCTACAACCCGCTGACCAACCGCTTCGCGACGCTGTGCGGCGCGACGCCCACCCTGGTGCAGTCGGCCGAGGTGCCGCAGGCCTTCGCCACCGGCGTGGTCAACACCATGGTCACCTCCGCCTCCACCGGCGTCGACGTGCAGGCCTGGGACTTCGTGAAGTACTTCACGCCGATCGGCTTCACCCGCACGAAGAACGCCGTGTTCGCGAATGCGCGCCAGTTCGCCGCGCTGCCGGCCGATGTGCAGGCTGCCGTGCGCACCGCCGCGGCCGCGGCCGCCGTGCGTGGCCTCGAGGCCGCCAAGCGCGAGACGACCGAGCGCGAGGCGGTGCTCGCCCAGCGCGGCATGACCATCGGCACGGCAACCCCGGCGCTGATGGAGGGCCTGGTGCGCATCGGCGCCACGCAGACGGATGAATGGGTGGCCAAGGCAGGCGATGACGGCAAGCGCCTGATCGACGCCTATCGCGCCGCGATCCGCTGACAACGAGATGGCCCGCGGCGTGCATGCCCGCGGGCCATCGGCCTGCGGCGGACTGCCGCGGGCCGCACGCCATGACCGCGGCGACACGACGGAGTTTTCCATGCCCTGCACTCTGAACCTCGCGGCAGGTCGCCGTTGAGCGCGCTTCGACGCGTGCTGGACGCGCTCTACATGGCGGGCGGCATCCTCGGCGCCATCGCGCTGATGGCGATCGGCGTGATCATCGCCGCCCAGGTGATCGGCCGGCAATTCGGCGCCACGGTGCTCGGCGCGGACGACCTCACGGCCTTCTCGGTCGCCGCCTCGGCGACGCTGCCGCTCGCCTATGCCTTCCGCCACGGGGCGCATATCCGGGTCGACCTGATCATCGGCCACCTGAAGGGCGCGCCGCGCTACCTGCTGGAGACCGTGGCCCTGGTCATGGCGGCCGGCGTCGCCGGGTATTTCGCCTTCGCCACGCTCGACCTGACGACCGACAGCCTGGAATTCGGCGACGTCGCGCAGGGTTCGGTGCCCTGGCCGCTGTGGATCCCGCAGGCGCTGTGCGGCACCGGCGCGGCGCTGTTCGCGCTCTGCCTTCTCGATGACCTCGTCGTCCACGTCACCGGTGGTACGCCATCCTATCGCCGCGCGGCGGAAGCGAACGCGCTCGAGCGCGCAGGGGAAGAGATATGATGGACCTCGCCCAGACCGAGGCAGGGCTGCTGCTGCTCGGTCTGCTGTTCCTGTTCCTTGGCATGGGGGTCTGGATCGGCCTGGCGCTGATGGCGGTGGGCCTGGTCGGCGTCATCGTGCTGCCCATGCTGATCGCCGCCATGCCGCCCATGCCGGCCGAGAAGGTGATGGGCACCGCCATCTGGCAATCCCTCGCCTCCTGGACGCTGGCCGCGCTGCCGCTGTTCATCTGGATGGGCGAGATCCTGTTCCGCACCAAGCTGTCCGAGGACATGTTCCGCGGCCTCGCCCCCTGGGTGCAGCGGCTGCCCGGCCGGCTGATGCATGTGAACGTGATCGGCTGCGGCATCTTCGCCGCGGTCTCCGGCTCCTCGGCCGCCACCGCCGCGACCATCGGCAAGATGTCGCTGCCGGCGCTGACGCAGCGCGGCTACCACCTGCCGATGGCGATCGGCTCGCTCGCCGGCGCGGGCACGCTCGGGCTGCTGATTCCGCCCTCGATCGTCATGATCGTCTATGGCGTCGCCGCCGAGGTTTCGATCGTGCGGCTGTTCATGGCCGGCGTGCTGCCGGGCCTCATGCTGGTGACGCTGTTCAGCGGCTACATCGCGATCTGGTCGCTGATGAACCCGAAGCTGACGCCGCCGCGCGATCCGCCGATGCCCTTCAGGATGAAGGTGCGTGAAAGCGGGCAGCTCATCCCGGTGCTGCTGCTGATCGGCTTCGTGATGAGCAGCATCTATCTCGGCTGGGCGACGGCGACCGAGGCGGCGGTGTTCGGCGTGGTCGGCGCGCTGGCGCTGTCGGCCTGGGGCGGGTCGCTGTCCTTCGCGTCCTTCTCGGCCAGCCTGATGGGCGCGGTGCGGCTGTCGTGCATGATCAACCTGATCCTCGCCGGCGCCGCCTTCCTGACGCAGGCCATGGCCTATTCGGGCATTCCGGGGGCGATGGCCGCCTGGGTCGGCGCGCAGGGCTTCAGCCCCTACATGATCATCGCCTGCCTGACCGTGATCTACCTGATCCTCGGCTGCTTCATCGACGGCATCAGCATGATCGTGCTGACCGTCTCGGTGGTGCTGCCGATCATCCAGAGCACCGGCTTCGACCTGGTGTGGTTCGGCATCTTCATCGTGCTGGTGGTCGAGCTGGCGCAGATCACCCCGCCGGTCGGCTTCAACCTGTTCGTGCTGCAGGGGCTGACCGGCAAGGGCATCTTCGAGGTGGCGAAGAACACCATGCCCTTCTTCCTGCTGATGCTGCTCGGGCGTGGCGATCGTCACGGTGTTCCCGGCCATCGTGACCTGGCTGCCGCAGACCATGATGTCGCGCTGAACGAGTTGCTCGCGGCACGACGGGGTGCGTGGCATGCTGCCCGCAAGGGGGCCGGCCGTAACGCACCCCGTTGAGGAGGATCGCGATGTATCTCGATGTGCCCTTCGTCAGCCAGCTGGACTTCGGCGGCAACCAGCACCTCGATGACCCGACCGGCTGCTGGTACGCCAGCGCCTGCATGATCGCCTACAGCTTCGAGGCGGGGCCGCGGCAGGGCGTGCCCGCCCTGTACTCGCGGCCGTTGCCGCAGGCCGACGGCACCACCACGACCGGCCACTGGACCATCTCCTATGACTGGCTGCCGACGCTGATGGCGAACGAGCACCTGGCGGTGCTCGATGGCGGGCTGCCCGGCTCGGTCGCCGAGCTGGACCTGGCGCTGCGGAAATGGGGCCCGCTGTTCCTGCCATGGATGAAGACCCATGGCGGCAACACCTATGGCCATGTCTCGGTCATCATCGGCGTGCAGGACAGCAGCCTGATCTACCACGACCCCGAGAACGCCCCGCGCAGCGAGATGCCGCTGGAGGAGATGCGGGCGAAGCTCGCGCAAGGATGGCCGCTGCTGCGGCGCGATGCGCTGCCCTTCACATGCGGGGCCGGCATCAGTCCCTGATGCGCGGCCGGCCGCGGGTCACTCCGCCGGGGCGCGCTCGGCGCGCCGGGTGCGCGTCCAGAAGTGCCGCACGACAAAGAACACCAGCGCCGTCGCGGCAATCGCGCAGATCGCCCAGAACAGCCGCTCCACCCCGAGCCAGGCACCGAGGAACCACCCTGCCGCGACGAAGCTGCTGGCCCAGACGCCGGCCGCGATGAAGTTCAGCACGGCGAAGCGCAGCCGCCCGTATCCCGCCAGGCCGCACACGACCGAGGCGACGTTGCGGATGCCATAGAGGAAGCGGAAGGTCAGGATGAACAGCGTGCCGTATTGCTGGAGCAGGCGATCCGCGCTTTCCACCCGGGGCCGCGACTTCGGGAAGCGCCGCAGGATCGCCGGGCCGTAGCGCCGGCCCAGGTAGAACCAGGTCTGGTCGCCAAGGTAGGAGCCGATCCAGACCGAGACGAGCAGCAGCCACGGATCGACGAGACCGACCGTCGCCCCGATGGCGGCGGCGGCCAGCACGAAGGTTTCCCCTTCGAAAAACGACCAGAGCGCGGCGCCGAGATAGGCGAACGCGCCCCATTCGGCCCAGAATTCGGCCAAGAGGAAGCCCCCATGTTTATTGCGATCACTCTGCCCTTTGGCTCGGCCAAAGGGAATGGTGATCGAATGCAGCCCCCTTCTCTGACGGCGCCGGGCCCCGCCTTGTCAAGCCGGGCGAAGGATGCGTGGCGCGACCATCACCCTGGCGCGGGCCAGTCGGGCCGCTCGAAGCGCTGGATTTCCAGGGTGTAGCCGGCCGGATCGCTGAAAAAGAAGGAGGTGACGCGGTAGGCCTCGGAATAGGCGGGGGCTGTCGCCACCGCCACGCCCGGCGGCCGCTTCAGCCTGGCGTGCCAGCCTTCGACGTCCTGCACCACGAAGGTCACCACCGCGCCGCCCTGCACGCGCGGATTGTCCGTCACGCGCGGCCCGCGCGCCCGGCACACGCCGAGGAAGGCCCGCCCGCCCGGCGCCGGCGCATAGATGCGGCAACTGCCCTGGTCCTGCGCGACGGCCAGGCCCAGCACTTCCTCATAGAAGCGCCAGGACGGCTCGGGGTCCTCGGCGTAGAGGAAGGTCACCTGCTGGTCGAAGGGCGCGCTCATGCGGACAGGATGGACTGGCGGGGCCGTGCCGGCCAGCGGGATTGCCGCACCGGGCCACGCGGGGCATCCTTTCGCCGCGATGCAGCGGCTTCTTGCCTGGATTCTGCGCCATTGGGTGCTCACCGCGATCGCGCTTGCTGATCGGGTGCGGCGTGCTGGGCTATTCGCTGGCCGCGCCGCCGCCGCCGAAGGAGATCCGCATCGCCACCGGCACGGTGCCCGATTCCGCCTATACCAGGGCGGCCGAGGACTATGCCGCCCGGCTGCAGGCGACCGGCTTCCGCGTGCGGCGCGTGCCGACCCAGGGCTCGGTCGAGAACCTCGCCATGCTGCGCGCCCGCCAGGTCGATGTCGCGCTGGTCCAGGGCGGCATCGCCGATCGCGCGCGCGACGCCGGGCTCGAATCCCTCGGCGCCGTCTTCTACGAGCCGGTCTGGGCGTTCCGCCGCACCGATCGCGGCGTCGACCGCCTGGCCGACCTGCGCGGCCGGCGCGTCGCCATCGGGCCGGAAGGCAGCGGCACCCGCGTCCTCGCCCTTGCCCTGCTGGCGGCGAACGACCTCGACCCCGGCGACTTCGAGGCGCTGCCCCTCACCGGCGCGGCGGCCGCCGAGGCGCTGGCCGCCGGCACCGTGGATGCCGCGATCATGGTCTCGGCCCGCGTCACCGGCCCGGTCGCCACGCTGATGGGCGCACCCCTGGTCGCCTTGCGGGACTTCGCCGGCGTCGCTGATGCGTATGAGGCGCACCTGCCCTTCCTGGCCACGGCACGCCTGCCGGAGGGCGGGCTGTCCCTGGCGCAAAACATTCCGCCACGCCCGGTCACGCTGCTCGCCCCGGTCGCCTCGGTGGTGGTGCATGAGGATGTCCACCCCCAGGTGGTCAGCCTGCTGGTCGGCATCATGCAGGAGGTTCACCGGCCACGGACGCTGTTCTCGGCCGAGGGCGTCTTCCCCAACATGCTGGCGCAGGACCTGCCGATGAATGCGGACGCCGAGCGGTATTACCAGGGCGGCCGCAGCATCCTGCAGTCCTGGCTGCCGTTCTGGGTGGCTGTCACGGTCGAACGGCTGCTGGTGGTCCTGCTGCCGGTGCTCGGCATCGCCCTGCCGCTGATCCGCTTCGGCCCCCTGCTGTATGCCCGGCAGATGGAAACCCGGGTATGGCGCCACTACGACACGCTGCGCCGGATCGAAGCGGAGGCCGAGGCCACCAGTGATGCCGACGCCCGCGCCGCCCTGCGCGACCGGCTCGCGGCACTGGAGGACCAGGCGGCCCGGCTGTCGCTGCCAGTCACCTATCGCCGCCACGTCTTCGCGCTGCGGCGCGACATCGCCTATGTTCAGGAACAGCTCGCACCCAAGCCGGCCCGCATCGTCCCGCGACAGCACGATGGCGCGCCGCGGGAGGCCTGAGATACCGTTTGACGATGCGCCCTTGGGCGCAGCCTGGCGTCCGGCACCGGCCCTCGCAAACGGTCTCTGGCCGGGCTCGACCACGCCCCCGTCCATGCTGGCCAGACCGTTATCGACGCGAGATAATCACCGCGCTAGCCGCCCGGGGGGCGGCCGCGCACACCCCCTGGGAAAGGACCACGCCGCATGAGCGACCTCGCCAACAAGATCACCAGCCAGATCCCCATCAAGGAGCCGGCCTGGCTGAAGGAGTTCAAGGCCTTCATCATGCGCGGCAACGTGGTGGACCTCGCGGTCGGCCTCGTGATCGGCGCCGCCTTCACGGCGATCGTGACCTCGCTGGTGCAGGACCTGATCAACCCGATCGTCGGCATCCTGCTCGGCGGCATCGATTTCTCGAACCTGTTCATCGTGCTGTTCGGCGAACGCAAGGCCTCGCTGGAACTGACGCGGCAGGGCGGCGCCTCGGTGCTGGCGGTCGGCGCCTTCCTGAACGCGGTGATCAAGTTCGTGATCGTCGGCTTCGCGGTGTTCTGGCTGGTGAAGCTCATCAACAAGCTGCATCGCACGGAGGACGCGCCGAAGCCGAAGGAGCCGCCGCCGCCGACGCCCACCGAGACCCTGCTGATGGAGATCCGCGACGAATTGAAGGCGCGCGGCACCCCGCCGCAGGCTTAGAGCCGGTCCCGATCAGGTGGTGACACCTGATCGGGTGAAGATGCTCGCGAAAACAACTGGCTAGAGGCTTTGCCGTGAGCCAAGGCGAACGGAAACGGCTCAGAGCCGATCCCGATCAGGTCGTGACACCTGATCGGGTGACGATGCTCCCGACAACAGGCGGCCGGTAACGCTTCCACAGGCCGGCGCGACCGAAGTCCGGGTGCGACGGGCCGGCGCCGGCATCGCCGGGCCGGGTGGCGATGCTGCCGGCTGGCACCGATCTGCAACGATGCCCGCCGGCCGCCGCGCACGCGAACCACGCAGGTCCCGCCGCCGTCACGCCATGAACCACGCCGCGATGGCCGCCGTCCGCTCGCGCGGCCAGGCATGGGCGAGGTCGGCGACGTCCTCATGCGTCACCTGCGCGCCGGCGCCGGCGAGCACCCGCGCCGCCTCCCGCGCCGAGGCGGCGGGGAACATCCAGTCGCGTGCCCCATGCAGGATATGGATCGGCATCCCGCGCAGCCGCGCCGGATGGGCGAGCATCATCAGCACCGGATGGAACGCCGCGGCAACCGGGGCGAGATGGGTGAAGCGCTGCCCGTCCTGCAGCCCAAGGCCGTAGGTGAAGGTGCCACCGTCGCTCATGCCGGTGAGCAGGCGGCGCGACGGATCGGCCGGCCAGCGCGCCTCGACCTCGGCGAGCATCCGGTCGAGCACCTGCCCATCCGCGCCGGGGTCGTCGAGCGACCAGGTGCGGCCCGGCGCGGTCGGCGCGACCAGCAGCAGCCCGCGGGTCCGCGCCTCCCGCAGCCAGGTCCACAGGAAGTCGGCGCCATTGCCGCTGCCGCCATGCAGGGCGACGACCAGCGGCGGCGGATGCGCCGGGTCGTAGGTTTCCGGCACGTAGAGCGCCGCGCCGCCCCGCGTGCCGGGCGGCCCGCCGAGATGCATCACCCCGGTCCCGTCCCGCCCCGGCGGCACCGCGGCGAGGCGGGCGAGCAGCGCCGCATCCTCGCGCGCCGCCGGTTCCAGGAAATGCCGACCGACCGGCGGCAGGAAGGGTGCGAGCGGATAGAGCGCCGCCTCCGCCCGCGCGCGCCGGCGCAGCGCGCGGGAAGCGGCGATCATCGGGCTGGCATCGGCCGGGGCGGCGGCGAGGCCCTCGCTCCCGGCGTGGGCTTCGGTGGCGGCCTGCATCAGGCAGTCGCGCACCGGGCCGAGGCGTTCGGGCCAGTCGAAGGCCCCTGCCGCCGCCAGCACCGCGGCGAGCGGTGCGGCATCGATGCGGGCGGCGAGCGCCTCCAGCGTATCGGGCGCGACATGCCGCGCCGCATCGTCGAGCGCATCGATCGTCGACAGGGTGGCGGCGAGCAGCCGGCCCATCATCGTGGCGGCCTGCCCCTCCACCATGGCCGCGATCAGCCCGACAGCCGGATGGCGCCGCCACCGACCAGTGCGGCGAGCCGTGCCGCGACCGCCATCTGCGCCCCGGCATCGAGGCCGAGCGTGGCATGGATCGCCGCCGCCAGTTCCGCCTCGGTCAGCATCCCGCGCCGGGCGAGCAGCGCCTCGGCCGCCGCGGCAATCTCGGCCGGCGGCACGGCGGCGGCGCGGCGCAGATGCGGCGCGGCGGCGCGGCGGTCGCGCGGGGCGATCACCGTCGTCGCGGTGGCGAGCAGCCCGGCCGCCTCGATGACGCCATGCTGCGTGCGGGCCATCGTCGTGGCCTGGCGGATCGCCTCCTTCTCCCGCACCGTCAGGGCGTCGCGCCCGGCAAGCAGGCGCAGGCGCTCGGCGAGGCTGTCGGCGGTGATCGGGGCTTCCAGCGCGACGATCTCGCCGACCGCCGCCGCCAGCGTCGCGGCAGGCAGCGCGTCGATGGGCCCCTGGGCGATCTGCGGCGCCGCCTCGCGATACGGTTCGGCGAGGCCCGCCTCGGGCGGCGGCGCGGTGTCGATGGCGGGCGGCGCGGCCGGCGTGGCGCCGAGGGCGGTGATCACCTTGGCCGCCTCTGCCTCCGGCCGGGCATACCAGGCGAGCGACCAGGCGCGGGCAAGGCGCCATCCCATCATTTCGAGCGCGCCCGGACGGCCGCGCTCGCGGTCCCGCGCGCAGCGCAGCGCGGACCAGTCGCCGGCATCGGCCTCGATGCCGAGTTCGTAGCCGGCCTCCCCGCGCGCCGCGACATCGAGGAACAGGCCGGCGAGGCCGACATGCGGCACGGCTTCCTTGCCCGCCTCGCGCACCGCCTCGGCAATCGCCTCGCCGATCGGGCTGCCGGTCGCCTCCCCGCCCCCGCGCAGCGCGGCCGCCGGTGCCGCCGCGAAGGTCAGGAAGGTCTTGAGCGCGGCGACGCCACGGCCGGAGGCGCGTTCCGTGTCGATGTCGTCGCCGCCGATGCCCGAGAACACGACGCAACGCTTCTTCGCGCGCGTGATCAGCACGTTCAGCCGCCGCTCGCCGCCCTCGGCGCTCAGGGGTCCGAAGCGCATGGCAAGACGCCCGTCCTTGTCGCGGCCATAGCCGACCGAGATCATGATGGCGTCGCGCTCGTCGCCCTGCACGTTCTCGAGGTTCTTGACGAAGAAGGGCTCGTCGCCGTGGTCGGCGAAGAAGGCGTCGGCCGAAGGGTCGGCGCGGCGCGCGGCCTCGATCGCATCCATGATGGCGTCGCGCTGCCTGATGGAAAACGCCGCGACGCCGAGCGTGTCGCCCGGCGTTTCCTTCGCGTGGCGCATGACGGCTTCGGCGACGGCGGCGGCCTCGGCGCGGTTGGTGCCCTCCCCCGTCTCCCAGGCACCCTCGACGCGCACCAGCGACAGGCCGAGCAGCGCCGAGCGCGGCCGCGGCGAGGGCAGCACCAGCAGGCGGTTGTCGTAGAATTCGGCGTTGGAGGTGGCGATCAGGCTTTCATGCCGCGACCGGTAGTGCCAGCGCAGCATCGCGCCAGGCACGCCGCGCGCGTTGCACAGGCCGAGGATGGATTCGACATCGCGCGCCGCCACCGCCTCGGGCGCGTCCTCGGGGGCGGTGTCGTCGGCTTCCTCCGTCATGCGCTGGAAGAAGCGCGTCGGCGGCATCTGCCGGTCGTCGCCGACCACCACCACCTGGCGGCAGCGCGCGATGGCACCCAGCGCATCGACGGGCTCGATCTGCGATGCCTCATCCATCACCAGCAGGTCGAAGGTCAGGCCCGGGCGCAGGCCATGCGGGGGGCTGAGGAACTGCGCGACCGACAGCGGGGACATCATGAAGATGGGCTTGGCCTGCTGGACCGCGGGCTGCGCCCGCAGGAGCAATTCGCGCACCGGCAGGTGGCCGCGCTTCTTCTCCATCTCGCCGCGGATCACGGTCATGCCCGGCGCGCCGTCACGCACCTGCTTGACGCGCTCGGCATGGGCGCGGGCGGCCTCGGCGCGCGTCAGCGCGACGCGGGCGCGGTCGGCCTCGCGGAAATCCGTGACGCAGGCGGTCATAGCCGGCGGCATCGAAGGCGGCGAGGTCGGGGTGCTGCGCGGTCGCGGCGCGCAGCAGGCCCTCATGCAGGGCGTAGGCGAAGGCGTCCTCGGCGGCGTCGGGCGTGAGGCGGCCATCCTGCAGGCGCTCGACGATGCGGCTCGATGCCGCTGCGCCTGCGCCAGCGCGCGACGCCAGCCCTGCCACAGCGGCAGCGCCTCGGGCTGCGCCGGCCCAGGCGCCAAGACGGTCGGCCAGGGCGGCGAAGGGCGGGTCGGCGGTGCCGAAGGCGGCGACGGGGTCGAGGCCGGTCGCATCCTTCAGCTCCGCCCAGGCCGTGGCGCCGGCGTCCAGCACGGCGGCATCGCCGGAGGGCGCCTCGGCGGCGAGCGCGGCGGCGGCATCCGGCGCCGTGTTTCTGGCGCCACAGGATCAGCGCGGACATCGCCGAGGGGTCGGTGTCCTCGCCCCGCCACAGCCGGCCGAAGGCGGCCTGGCCCAGGGCATTGCCGCTGCGCACGCGGTCCCGCGCCGCCTGGCCGGCGATGGCGGCATCGAGCGCGGCGAGCGGGTCGGTGCCGTCGCGGGCGACGCGCGCCGCCACAGCCTGCGCGGCCGAGCGGGCGGAATTCAGGAAGCCGAAGAAGCCGCCGGAGGCGGCCAGGGTTGCGCGCGCGTCCTCCAGCCCGCTGACATCCAGCGCGCCGGGCTTCAGCCGCGCGTCGCGCTTCGCGATGGCGAATTTGGCGACGGCTTCGGTCAGCGACACCAGCGGCGCCGGGTCTGCCCGCCAGGCCGCGCTGGCCATCGCCGCCTTGTCATGCGCCGGTGCTTCGCGCAGCGCCGATGCCGAGCGCAGCCGCGCCGCGACGGCCGCCGGGCCGCCACCGGCCTGCGCCGCCGGCAGCGGCAAAGGCGCGGATCCAGTCGGGCAGGCGCATCATCAGCCGCTCGGCATCGGCCGGGCCGAGATCGGCCGTCACGCCGCGCCAGGGGTTGTTCGCGCCATCGGCCTGTGCGGCGCGGGCGGCGAGGTCGCCCACCGCGGAACGCTTGGCGGCGATGGCAGCGCCATCCCAGGCGGCGGCGTCCAGGGTGAAATCGGGCACCGCGATGCCGCGGCGGCGCAGCCCGACCAGCGTGCCGACCACCTGGTGCAGCGCGATGCCGGAGGCGCCCGCCGGCGAGCGCATCGCCGCGGCGTGGCGGTTCAGCCGCCCGCGCAGCATCGCCAGCCGGTCGATCACCGCCTGGCGGTTCGGCTTGGGCGGCGGCGGCAAGGCCAGGGTCGCGCGCAGTTCGTCGAGCACGGCGCGCTTGGACTGCTTCTCGGAATGCAGTTCGAGGCAGGCGGCGCCGAGGCCGATAGTTCTCCAGCCGGCGCTTCACCACTTCCAGCGCGGCGAGCTTCTCGGCGACGAACAGCACCGAGCGCCCATCGAGGATGGCCTGCGCCAGGATGGTCGCGATGGTCTGCGACTTGCCGGTGCCCGGCGGGCCCTGGATCACCACATGCCCGCCGCGACGGACGGATTCCGCGGCCAGCGCCTGCGATCCGTCCATGTCCACCACATGGTCGAGCCGTTCGACCGGGATCGCCTCATCCACATCGGCGTCGTCGGGGAAGGTCGGCTGGGTCGCCAGCGCCTCCCCGCCCACCAGGGCGCGCACCAGCGGGTGGTCGGCGAGGCCGGGGTTTTCCTCCGGCCCCAGGTCGCGCCACATCAGGAACTTGGCGAAGGAGAACAGGCCGAGCGCCAGCGCGTCCGGCGTCGACCGACCAGTCCGGGCGGTCCTTCACGGCGGATGCGACCGCCTCGGCCCAGGCGGTGGGGTTGTAGGTGGCGTCGTCGAAGTCGGGCAGCGCCGTGGTGAAGTTGACCTTCAGCATCTCGCGCAGAGACAGGTTCTCGGCGACCTCGGTGGCGCCGGCGCGCAGGCGGAAGGTCTGCGACACGCCCTCGCGTTCCAGCGTGACCGGCAGCAGCGCCAGCGGCGCGCGGCGCTCGGTCTCGGGCGTCGCCGGGTCGCGCCAGGTCAGCGTGCCGAGCGCGAGGTAGAGCGTCGGGACGCCGGTTTCCTCCCGCGCGGTGCGCGCATCGGTCATCAGGTCGCGCAGGCGGCGGGCGAGGTCGGCCGGCGGCAGGCGCACGCGCAGCAGGGCGTCGCGCTGCCAATCCTCGCGGCTGGTCTTGTCGTCGGCGCGGACGACGCCCTCGGCCTTGGCCGCGGCCTTGCGAGGTGCGGCGGCGGCGCGGCCTGGCTCCCTCCGTGGCAGCGGTTTCAGGCGCTTCCTCGCCGGCGGCCTCGAAGCCGAAGGCGCGGCCGGCGGCGAGCGCGCCAACCACGAAATCCGCATCCTCATCGTCCAGGATGACGACGCCGCGCGACCGGCCCGGCTTCGGCAGCGACAGCAGGCGGTTGCGGGTGGACAGGTCGAGCAGCGCGCGGCGTGCGTCCTCGAGGGCCTGGCGAAGATCGGTCATGTCCGGTCCTGGTCTGACGGCGCGCGCGGCCCCCAGCCGGCAAGGTAAAGCAGAAACCGATCGAGCGGATACAAGAGCAGGGCAAGCAGCCAGAAGACCACGGCCTCACCGCCAACTCGCCAGCTCCGCCAGGATCACGCCGGCGGTGGCGACGGCCAGTGTCCCATAGAGCAAGATGGCGCACACCGTCCTACGCATCCGCCGCCCCCAGCAGCCGCCGCAGCCGCAACTCCTCGAGGTCGAGTTCCTCGACCAGGCGCATCATCAGTTCCTCCTCCAGCCCGTCCTCGTCGCGGTGGCGCAGCAGCCGCGCACGGCCGGCGCGCAGCGCGTGCAGCCGGTGTTCGAGCCGGGAGGCGCGCTCGGCGGCGATGGCACCCTGGTTGATGCCGTCCAGCAGCCGCACCCGGTCGCGGTATTCGGGCAGCAGGTCCTGCGCGATGGCGCCGGACAGCACATCCTCGGCGCGGCGTTCCATCTCGCGCAGCGACGGCATGGGCGATCAGGGTGCGCGCGGCGGCTTCCTCGAGCGGCATGGTGGTGCGCCGCTTCTCCTCCGCGCCCAGCCGGCGGATCAGCCATTCCAGCGTGGTGCCCTGCAGCACCAGCGTCGCGAGGATGGCGCAGAAGGCGAGGAAGACCAGCAGGTCGCGCTCGGGGAAGGTGACCGGCAGCGCCATCGCCGCGGCGAGCGAGACCACCCCGCGCATCCCCGCCCAGGAGATGATGATGGTGTGGCTGAGCGGCGGCATCGGGTCGTGCCGGCGGATGGAGGGGATCTGCCGCGGCAGCCACACGCCGGGAAACACCCAGACGAAGCGCGCGACGATCAGCACCACCGAGACGCTGACCGCCAGCAGCGCCAGGTGCCAGCCGGGATAGTCGTGCAGCCGGTCGAGGATGCCGTTCAGTTGCAGCCCGATCAGGATGAAGATCAGGCTGTTCAGCACGAATTCGATGAACTCCCAGACCGTGCGGGAATCGCGCCGCGTCTGGGCGGTGAAGCCGTGCTGCGCGTGGCCGAGCACGAGGCCCGTCGTCACCACCGCGATGACGCCCGAGACATGCAACGCCTCGGCCGCCAGGAAGGAGGCGAAGCAGGCGATGAAGGAGGCGGCGGTCTCGAGCAGCGTGTCCTGCAGCCGGCGCGCCGCGCGCACCGCGAGCCAGCCCGCCAGCCAGCCGACCGCCACGCCGCCGATGGCCAGGGCGAGGAAGGAGAAGCCGGCCTCGAACCAGGAGAAACTGCCCGCCAGCGTCGCCGCCACCGCGAAGCGGTAGAGCACCAGCGCCGAGGCGTCGTTGATCAGGCTTTCGCCTTCCAGCACCGTGACGATGCGCCGCGGCAGGCGCAGCCGCTTCAGCACGGCGGCGGCGGCGACCGCATCGGGCGGGGCGACGATGGCGCCGAGCGCGATCGCCGCCGCCCAGGGAAAGCCCGGGATCAGCAGCTTGACCACGACGCCGACGCAGAACGCGCTGAACAGCACCGCGCCGACCGCGAGCAGCAGGATCGGCCGCAGGTTGCCCTTGAAGGCCTTCCAATCCGTGCGATAGGCGCTGGCCTGCAGCAGCGGCGGCAGGAAGAAGGCGAGCGCGACCTGCGGGTCGAGTTCGACCTCCGGCATGCCGGGGATGAAGGCGAGCACCATGCCGCCGATCACCAGCACGACCGCATAGGGCAGCCGGGCGCGACGGGCGAGCACCGCGAAGGCGACGCAGGCCGCCATCAGCGCGAGAAGGACTTCGACGATTTCCATTGCGGCGAAACTGCCAAGCCCGGAACCGCCTGGGAAGCGGCATGGGGAGTTGCGCGGTGCCATCGCGCCGGTGGGCGGGCCGGATGCACCCTGTCCGCCTCCCTCGGGCTGCGCCCCGATGCCGGTTCACCGGGCTGCGATCGCCGCGGCGGTGCCTGTCGCGGCGCACCGGCAAGGCGGGGCGGGCCGGCGGATATTCGGGTGGCAGCAGGCGCGCCGGTGCATGAGCCCGTCGTCGTCCCGGCCGGGATCACGGCTCAGCCCGGCGACCGGCGCGGCCGGGGCGCGAGGCGGATCGGGCCGCCGCCTACTGCTCCTCCTCCTTCTTCCAGCGCCAGAGCACCAGGATCAGCACCACGCAGACCAGCACCACGGTCGAGAGCATGCCCTGGACCACGCCGAAATTCGGGCTGTCGCGCGCCACGAACAACGCGGCGAGGCCGCCGCCCATCGCCAGGATGACGCGCACCACGAGATTGATCATGCCGGCTTCCCCCCGCCTTCGAGGCTTTCGATCCGCGCCAGCGCCGCCTTGAGCAGGCCGGTGAGTTCCATCAGTTCGCGCTCGCGCATCAGGTCGATCTTCTCATGCAGCAGCGCGATCTCGGCCTCGGCGCGGATGTTCACCTGATAATCCGCCAGCGCCCTTTCGCGGTCCACATCCGAAAGCCGGTTCTGGCTCATCATGATGATCGGCGCGGTATAGGCCGCCTGGAAGGACAGCAGCAGGTTCAGCAGGATGAAGGGGAACGGGTCCCAGGCGCTGCGGCCGACGAGCGCGTTGCCGATGATCCAGAGCATCAGCAGCGCCGACTGGATCACGATGAAGCGCCAGGACCCGACCGCCGCGGCGACGCTGTCGGCCAGGCGGGCGCCGACCGGCAGCGGCGGAGGCGGGCCGCTTTTGCGCCGGCGCCGGGCCAGCGTGATGGTGCGGCGGATATGGCCCGGCCGCACCGTGGCGGGATGCGTTGGGGCGTGATCGCTGCGCTTCATGCCTGGTGTCCTCGACGGGAGGGTGCCGGTGTCATCGGACGTCGCGAAAGGTCGTTTGAACAGGCGCCGCGACGCGCAGTCCCGCATCCGGCACCGGCCCGCATCCCCGGCCCGCCACCCGGCGAGAACATCCTGGATGCGTGGCCGGTTTGGGGATGCGGCCGGTGCCGGGCATTTCAAGCGACCCTCAGTGGCTTGAGCGCAGCGTGCCGCCATCGACATGGATCACCTGGCCGGTGATGTAGCGCGCCCGCGGCGAGCACAGGAACGTGACCAGCACGGCAAGGTCGTCCGGCTCGCCGATATAGCCGACCGGCACCTCCTTCTCCGCCCAGGCGCGGCGCGATTCCTCGGTCGGCATCACGCGCGTGTCGATCTGTTCCGAGCGCAGCCGCCCGGGCGGCACGCAGTTCACCGTGATGCCGTCCGGCCCCAGCACGCGCGACAGCGCCTTGGACCAGATATGCACCGCCCCGTTCGGCGCATTGGCGGGGTTGATCGAGAACGGCTCGTCCGTGCCGGTCAGGCTGACGATGCGGCCCCATTTATTGGCCTGCATGGACGGGATCAGCGCATGGGTGATGCGCCGGCCGGCCTGGAAGTTCAGTTCCATCGCCTCCTCCCACACCGCGTCGGTGCCGAGGTCGGCCTGCGGGCGCGAGCCGCCGGCATTGTTCACCAGGATGTCGCAGCGGCCGAAATGGCCGAGCACCGCATCGCGGATGCGCGTCGCGGCATCGGGCGCGGTGATGTCCTGCTCGATGACGAAGGGCGTCGCCGATGCCGGCAGGTCCCGCGCCAGATCCTCGAGCAGGGGGCGGCGGCGCGCGAGGATGGCGAGGCGGCAGCCCTCGGCGGCCAGCATCCTGGCGATGGCGCGGCCGAGGCCGACCGAGGCCCCGGTCACGAGGGCGACCTTGCCGGTGAGTTGAAGATCCATGCGCGCGGGCTCCTGCGAGGCGGTTGGCAGGACCGTCGCATGGGTCGGCCGGCAGCGCGATGGCCGCCGCGGAAGGCGGCCTTGCCTGCCCCCCGTGCGGGGGCCAGGTCCGGCGTGGTTGAACGACCCTCGCGGACCGCCCGCGCCGAAGCGGCTCACGCCCGCTGGAACGGACCCTGGGCGATTGCCGGCAGGCGGTCCTTCAGCGCGGGTCCGGCCGATGGAGCCCCGCGCCGGCCGCAGCCTCATCCCGCTGCCATCCGCCGGCCGCAGGACCGCGCGATCAGGACACTAGGCCGCGGTCACGAAGGCGCGAAGGTTCTCCGCTTCCTGCTCGGCTTCGGCGATGCGTGCCTTCACCAGGTCGCCGATCGAGACCATGCCGGCAAGCCGGCCATTCTCCATCACCGGCAGGTGCCGGCAGCGGTGTTCGGTCATCAGCGCCAGGCCTTCGGCGACGCTGGTCGCCGGTGATGCCGTGACGAGGTCGGACGTCATCAATTCGCGCGCCATGTGCGGCCAGCGCGGCGGCGCCTTCGCGGGCGACGGCGCGGACGATGTCGCGCTCGCTGATGATGCCGAGCACCGCGGCCTTCCAGGTCGCGCACCAGTGCCGCGCCGATCCGATGCTGCGCCAGCGCGCGCGACACGGCCGTCGCATCCTCTCCGGGGCCGACGGAGAACACGTCCTCACCCTTGTGGCGCAGGATATCCTTGATGTTCATGTCCGCTCCCTCCTCCGCCGCAGGCCGGGGGGCCCGCGGGACGCGGTCGGGGGATGCGCCGGGGTCCGCAGCGAAGCGAGGGGTCCGGCGATCCCTGTCCGCGCAACCAGAAGGCGAGCGTGCCAGCGGAGAACGCCGCGCGTGCAAGAAGGAACTGCGTCGCGTCGCGGATCAGTGAGAGGCGGTGCCCGCCTCCGCCAGCCAGCGGACAGCCTGCCGCGCGCGCGGCAAGGGCCGCATCCCTGGTGTCATGCCGGATGACCGAGAAGTACCTGCACCGGCGTCCAGGTGCCGCGATCCTCGACGTCGCGGCGGAATTCCTCGAAGCCGAAACTGCCGTCGGGGCGCTGGAAAAGATCGACGCAGCGATTGCCCTCGGCGTTTTCGAGGCTGTCCACCACGACCCAGGAAGGATGGATGCGGCGCGACATCAATGCGCCGGCGCCGCGCACCGCCGGCGAGTTGCGTGCGCACCAGGTCGGCGAAGCGGCCGTCGAGCGCCACGAGGTCCGCGAATGGCCCGCGCTCGGCCACCTGGCCACCGTCGAAGACCAGGATCTCATCGGCCTCGCGCACGGTGGACAGGCGATGGGCGATGATGAAGGTGGTGCGCCCCGCCATCAGCGCCGAGAGCGCCTTCTGCACCCGCGCTTCCGTCGCGGCATCGAGCGCCGAGGTCGCCTCGTCCAGGATCAGCACCGGCGGGTTCTTGATCAGCGCGCGGGCGATGGCGAGGCGCTGGCGCTGGCCGCCCGACAGGTTCGACCCGCGCTCGCCGACGATGGTGTCGTAGCCCTGCGGCTGGCGGGTGATGAAGTCATGCGCCTCGGCCTGGCGGCAGGCGGCCTCGATCTCCTCCTGCGTCGCGTCGGGGCGGCCGACCAGCAGGTTCTCGCGGATGGTGCGGCTGAACAGCATCGATTCCTGGAACACCACGCCGATGTTGCGGCGCAGGCTCTCCAGGCTGATCGAGCGCAGGTCGTGGCCATCGACGGTGACGCGCCCCTCGGTCGGGTCCCACAGGCGCTGCAGCAGCGCCATGGCGGTGGACTTGCCCGCCCCGGTCTGCCCGACCAGGGCGACCGTCCTGCCCGGTGCCGCGCTGAAGGACGACGTCGCGCAGGATGGGCGGGCCGCCCGGATAGGCGAAGCCGACGCCCTCGAAGGCGACGCGCCCCTCGGCGCGGCCGAGATCGATCGCGTCCGGCGCCTCGGGCACCGTCGAGCGTGGCGTCGAGCACGGCGAACATCTCGACCAGCCGCGGCTCCACGAACACCATGTGGGAGACGAAGCTGACAGCGCCTTCCATCCGCCCGATCAGCAGCGTGGCGAAGCCCATGAAGGAGACGATCTCGCCGACGCTCGCCTGGCCGCGCACATGCAGCACGGTGCCGAGGACGAAGATGGCGATGACGCAGATGGTCGATGCCGCGCGGGTCAGCACCGAGACGATCGCCCACCAGTTCAGCACCGGGAACTGATGGTCGAGCACCTGGCCGATGATGTCGCCGAACATCCGCGCCTCGGAGTTCAGGCGCGTGAAGGACTGCACCACCACGACGTTCGACAGCGCATCCTGCGCGTTGCCGGCCAGGCGGGAATGGAATTCCTCGACCTTGGCCTGGGCATCCTGGGTGCGGCGGATGACGAAGGCGGAGACGACGGTGAACACCACCACCAGCACCACCAGCAGCAGGCCGAGCCGCCAGTTCATCACCATGGTCAGCGGCAGCAGCACGATCAGCGAGACGAAGGTGATGATGTGCTCGCGGAAGAAGCCGAGCCACAGGCCGAACAGGTTGTCGGTGCCGACCAGCATGATCTTCATCAGCCGGCCCGACTGGGTGTCGCCATGGAAGGACAGCGGCAGCGACAGGACGTGCTGGAAATAGTCATGCATCACGCGCAGTCGGTTGCGATGCGCCATGCGGTCGGCGAACAGACCCACCGCGACATTCGCCCCGATGCTGGCAAGCCCGACCACCGCCCAGATCACCAGCAGTTGCGTCGCTTCCTGCCACAGCGTTCCGGCAGGCATCCGTTCCGACCGCGCGAGCAGGTCCACCACCCGGCCGAACAGCACGGGTTCGAGGAATTGCAGCCCGGCCAGCGCCAGCGCCGCGACGCCAAGGCCCCAGGCCAATGGGCGATCGGCGCCAAGCAGCCAGAGCACGCGCCCGTAGAGCCTCAGAAACCGCATGCGGTCATGCCCCCCAGCGCCGCCCGGGAAAGTGACGGCTGACTGATGCCTTTACCGGTCGCGCGGTGCCCCCGCCAACCGGCACGGTTGATCTGGACGCCTCGCCGGGCCAGTTTTCACCTGCACCATACACATGGCGGCCCGCCATGGCGGGTTCCGGGAGACTCCAAGAATGATCGATCGTCGCGCCCTGCTGGGCGGAATCGCCGCAACCACCCTGGCCGCACCGGCCTTCGCGCAGGCCTGGCCGACGCGGCCCATTCGCCTGATCGTCGGCTTCCCGCCCGGCGGCACCACCGACATCGCCGCCCGCATCCTGGTGGAGCCGCTGACGCGGCGCCTCGGCCAGCCGGTGGTGGTGGAGAACCGCCCGGGCGGGTCGGGCGGCAATATCGGTGCCGACGTCGTCGCCAAGGCGGAACCCGATGGCTACACGCTGCTGATGCAGACCGTCTCCTCGGGCGCGATCAACCACGGGCTGTTCGGCCCGCGGATGCCGCACAAGGCGGACGACCTCGCCGGCGTCGCGCTGGTGGTGAAGGTGCCCAACGCCATCTTCGTCAACAACGACCTGCCGGTGCGCACGCTGCGCGAACTGGTCGACCTCGCCAAGCGCGAGCCCGGCAAGCTCAACATCGGCTCCTCCGGTGTCGGCACCTCGCTGCACATGACCGGCGAATTGCTGAAGCAGGCGGCCGGGATCGACATGACGCACGTCCCGTTCCGCGGCGCCGGGCCGATGCTGCAGGAGATCATCGCCGGGCGCATCCAGGTGGGCGTGGACAACCTGCCGTCCTGCATCGGGCATCTGCGCGACGGGCGGCTGCGCGCCCTGGCGGTGACGACGAAGACGCGCACGCCCGCCCTGCCCGACGTACCGACCACGGCCGAGGCCGGCTTCCCGGCGGTTGAAGCGACCGCCTGGTTCGGCGTCTGCGCGCCGGCGCAAACGCCGCGGGCGATCATCGATCGTCTCGCCCAGGCCATCAACGCGACGCTGGCGGACCCGGCGGTGTGGCACCGGATCGAGGAACTCGGGGGCATGAAGCCGGACCTCACGCCGGACGGCTATTCCACGCCGGCCACCTTCGATGCCTTCATCCGGACCGAGATCGCCAAATGGGGCGAGGTGGTCCGCCGCGGCAACATCACGATCGACTGAGCGCCTCCCCGCCCTGTCCCGCCCTGCGGCGGGACAGGCTGCGGGCCTGACGCCGGCATCGGGGCCGGGTGTTGCGCCGGCCAACGCGGATGAAACGGGACAGCGGCGTGAATCGGACCTTCTACGGCTGGGCCACGCCCAATTCGAACCGCGTGACCGTGATGCTGGAGGAATGCGGCCTCGACTATGCGGTGGTTGGGGTGAACATCCGCAAGCGGGAACAGTTCGCCCCCGAGGTCCTCGCCCTGAACCCCTATGGCAAGGTGCCGATCCTGGTCGAGGATGCCGGGGATGGCACCGCGCCGCTGGTGCTGTTCGAGAGCGGGGCGATCCTGCTGCACCTTGCCGAGACGCAAGGCGTTCTGCTGCCGCGCGAACCCCGCGCGCGGGCCGAGGTGATGGCCTGGCTGATGGTCGCGCTGACCTCGCTGGGCCCCTATACGGGCCAGGCGCATCACTGGACGGACCTGGCGCCCGACAAGCCGGATGCCGCGCGGGCCTACAGCCTCGCCCTGGTCGATCGCGTCTATCGGCTGCTCGATGAACGGCTGGCGCGGGTGCCCTACCTGGGCGGCGATGCCTATTCGGTGGCCGATGTCGCGGCGTTTCCCTGGGTGGCGCGGGCCGGCTGGGCGGCGCGGCGCGTCGAGGATACGCCGAACCTGGCGCGCTGGTTTGCCGAGGTGGGCGCACGCCCCGCGGTGCAACGCGGCATGGCGAAGCCGGACGGCGCAAGGCTGGCATAGCGCGCCTCGCGCGTCGCGGGGCGCGCCATGCAGCGCGATACGCTTCCGTGTCGCTCAACGAAGCCATTCGCGCGGCACATGGCGCCAGGGCAGCGCCGAAAGGTCGAGTGCGGCCGGCCCCGGCGCATCGCATTCCACGATCGCCACGCAACGGTCCTTGAAGGCCGCGCGAAAATGGTTCTTCGCCTTGTTCGCGAGCAGCCGCGTCGCCGCGAGGTCGATGCCGTGCAGCGCGAAGAAGGCCGGGTCGACGGCGGCTTCCTTGCGGTCGGTGCAGATGATGCGCAGGTTGCCGGCACGCAGCACGCAGGTCGGGCCGAGATCGACCGGCGCGCCGCGTTCCATCGGCCCCTCATTGACGAAGCGCCCATCCGTCAGGCGCTCGACCACGACCTCGGTGATGACCGGGCGGCCGAACATCTCGGTGATGGTGGCGCCGAGGTGGCGCGTCAGCGTCGCGCCGATGCCGGCCTCCCGCGCCGCGGCGACCGAGGCCGGGTCATGCAGGAAGGCGAAGACGGCCGGCACCTCGCAGCTGCGCAGCGACCAGCGTGCGCAGCATCCCCGGCGTATCGGCGATGCCGCCCGAGAGCGGATTATCCGCCGGGTCGAGCAGCGCGACGAGGCCCGGCGGCGCGGCGAGCGCCCGCGCCAGCGCGGTCGCCGGGTCGGGCAGCGTGACGGCGAAGCGGTCGCGGCGCGACGCGATGGCATCCGCCAGCCGTTCCGCCAGGTCCCGCGCAGCGCCCGCTTCCTCCGCCCAGACCATCGCCGACGGGCCGGCATGCGGGCTGTCGCCCCAGGCGAAGCCGCCGAAGATCGAGGCATCGAGGATCGGCGCGTGTTCCGCCGCCGCCGCCTCGGCCCAGACCTCGGCCATCGGGCCGGCCTCATGCCGCATGTGGAAGCTGTGCAGCACCATCGGCCGCTTGGCGATGTGGCCATGCGCGCGCGGTGCGCCGGACAGGCGCCGTTCCAGCTGGCGCAGCGCGCGCATCGCCGCCGCATCCATGTCGACATGCGGATAGGTGCGGTAGGCCGAGGCGCCATCGAGCCAATCCGCGATCTCGGGCGCCATGTTGGCGTGGAAGTCGAAGCTCGCGGTGATCGGCGTGTCGCGGCCGACGATGGCGCGGATGCGGGAGATCGTCGTCGCGTCCGCCTCGGGGTCGGATTCCGTCACGCAGGCGCCGTGCAGCGAGAGATACACCCCGTCGAAGCGCTGCGCCTTCAGCGCGGCCTCGACCGCGGCCCGCCAGGCGGCCATCGCGTCATCGGCCATCGGGCCGCCTGGCTGGGCGGCGGTGCAGGTCAGCACCGTCGCGCGCCAGTCGGGGCGCGCCGCCAGGAAGCCGTGCAGCGCGCCGAGTTCCGTCGCCGTTCCGGCGTAGCGCGCGAGATGGTCCGGCCCGCTGCCCCATTCGCGGCTCTCGAAGGCGCTGCGCAGGGTGGGGACGGGGGTGAAGGAATTGCCTTCGAACCAGAGACGGGCAACGGCGATGTGCGGCATGGCGCGATGTTACCCCCCGCGCCGGGGCTGCCAAGTTCTCCGTCGCGCAATCGGTTCAGAAGGCCGGCGGCCGGGCCAGCCCGTAATGGCCGCGCAGCGTCTGCGCCTGGTATCCGGTGCGGAACAGGCCGCGCTTCTGCAGCAGCGGCACCACCTGCTCGACGAAGATGTCCAGCATGGCAGGCAGGACGGGCGGCATGACGTTGAAACCGTCGGCGGCGCCATCGGCGAACCAGTCCTCGATCAGGTCGGCGATGCGTTCGGGCGTGCCGGTGGTGACGTAGTGGCCGCGCGCGCCGGCGAGGTAGCCGAGCAACTGCCGCAGGGTCGGCTTCTCGCGCCGCACCAGGCCGATGATCACCTCGGTCCGGCTGCGCGCCGCCTCCACCGTGGCGGGGTCGGGGAAGTCCTCGGGTGAGAGCGGGCGGTCGAGCGGCAGATGCGAGAAGTCATGCCCGCCGAAGCGGCCGGACAGGCGCGAGCGGCCGACCTCGGGGTCGGAAAGGTCGTTGAGTTCGCGCGACAGGCGCCCGGCTTCGGCCTCGGTCGCAGCGATCACCGGGCTGAGGCCGGGCAGGATCAGCACCTGGTCCGGGTCGCGGCCTTCGGCGGCGGCGAGCGCCTTGAGTTCGGCGTAGAAGTCGCGCGCCGTCGTCTTTTCCATCTGCGCGGTGAAGACCGCCTCGGCGTGGCGCGCGGCGAAGCGCTTGCCGGTCTCCGATGAGCCCGCCTGCACGAAGACGGGGCGCCCCTGCGGCCCGCGCGGCATGTTGAGCGGTCCGGCAACCTTGTAGTGCGGGCCGCATGATCGATGCGCCGGATGCGATCGGCATGGGCGTAGAGCCCGCCGGCGCGGTCATCCACCACGGCATCGTCGGCCCAGGAGTCCCACAGGCCCTTCACGACCTGCATGTATTCCTCGGCGCGGGCGTAGCGATCGGCGTGGCTGAGTTGCCCGCCATCGCCGTAATTCGCCGCCGCCGTCGCCAGCCAGGAGGTGACGATGTTCCAGCCCACCCGCCCCTGGCTGATGTGGTCGAGCGAGGCATATTGCCGCGCCAGGTTGAACGGCTCGGTATAGGTGGTCGAGCAGGTGGCGATCAGCCCGATGCGGCTGGTCGCGCCGGCGAGCGCGGCGAGCACGGTGACGGGTTCGAGCCACATGCGCGGCGCATGCGCGACATCCGGGCCGAGTGCCAGCTGGTCGGCGAGGAAGATGGAATCGAACAGCCCCGCCTCGGCGCGTTGCGCGAGGTCGCTGTAGTAGCGGATATCGGTGAGCGCGAGCGGCGAGGCGGCGGGGTGGCGCCAGGCCGCTTCATGATGGCCGCGGGCATGGATGAACAGGTTGAGGTGGAGCTGGCGCGCCATTCACCAGCTCGCATCGAGCGGCGCCGAGAGATCCACGCCGGGCACGCGGATGCCGGCCGGGCGCCCCGCCTGCGTCGCGCCCTGCCAGGCGCGCGGTATAGGCCTCGGGCAGCGCCGGCCCGTCGGCGCAGGCGAGCCACAGGCGGTAGAGGTGGCGGCGGTTCCCGGCTTCGGGGAAGTCCTCGAAGGCGGTGCGCGAATGCATGATCCAGTGGTTGCTGACGAACTGGATGTCGCCGCGCTGGAAATCCATGTCGAGATGGATCGCCGGGTCCTCGGCCAGCGCGTCGAGCGCGTCGCAGGCGGCTTCGAGTGCCGGGGTGCTGCGCGGCACCTCGGGGAAGCGCTGCGCCTTGCGCATGGTGCTGCGGACATAGGTGGCGACAAGGCCGCCATCCGGCATCGGGTTGAACACCGGCACGGCATACCAGGGGTCGGCACCCTCGGGCACTTCGCCGCGGCGGTCGCGATAGACCGGCTGCGTCAGTTCCGGCAGCAGGTCCGGGTGGCGGGCCAGCATCTCGTTGTACAGCGCCCAGGAACTGACCAGGCTCGACTTGCCGCCCGACTTCGAGGGTTGCAGGCAGAGCAGGCCGACCACGTCGGAGGCATCGCAGTGATAGGGCAGCCGCGCGGCGGTCTGGTAGCCGCGATGCGTCGGTTGCGCGTAGTCGCCGCCGATATCCTTCACATGGCCGAGGATGTGGCCCATCGCGTTCTGCGACACCGGCTCGCCCAGCAGGGCGCCGAGGCCGACATAGGCGCAGGCGCTCTGCCGGCGGGACCAGCGCTCGACGGGCACGCCGCGCAGCAGGATGAAGCCGCGGCCGTGCAGCACGGCGTCGCGGATCTCCGCGACCAGCGGGGCGAGTGCCGGGGCGCGTCGAGGTCGCGCGGGCCGATCGCCGCGACGTCGATCTCGCTGGCGGCCAGCCGGGCGGAGGCGGCGTCGAGCGCATCGATCTCGGCGGGGGTGAGGTGTCGCAGCCAATCGGTCCGGCGGGCCAGGTCGGGGCCGTACCAGAGCGCCCGGCCGTCGACCGGGCGCAGCCCATCGGTCAATGCCATCGCCGTTGTCCTGTGCTTCCTCGCCGGCGGAAGCCTAGATCAGGAATGCCATTGCGTGAAAGGCGGCACGCGGCCGCGCGTCACCACAGGCCCGGCAGCCACAGCGACAGCACCGGCGCGAAGACCAGCAGGATGATGCGCACCACGTCCGAGGCGCAGAAGCCGGCGACGCCCTTGTAGGTCTCGCCCATCGGCACGTCCTTCGCCATCGAGTTGATGACGAACAGGTTCAGCCCGAAGGGCGGCGAGATCATGCCGACCTCGACGCTGACCAGCACCAGGATGCCGAACCAGACCAGCACCTGCGCCTGGGACAGCCCGAAATCCAGCGCGAGCATCAGCGGGATGAAGATGGGCAGCGTCAGCAGCACCATCGCCATGCTTTCCATGAAGCAGCCGAGCACGAAGTAGATCAGCAGGATCGCGAACAGCACGACCAGCGGCGGCAGGTCCATCGCCGCGACCGAGGCCGAGAGTTCCGCCGGCACGCGCGACAGCGCGAGTGCCGCGCTGAACAGTTCGCGCCGAGCAGCATGAGGAAGATCAGCCCGGTGGTCTCGGCGGTGGACAGCAGGCTTTCCTTCAGCCCCTGCCAGCGCATGCCGCCCAGCGTCGACCGCCAGCACGCCGGTCGCGGCAGCACCGACCGCCGCGCCCTCCGTCGCGCTGAACCAGCCGGCATACATGCCGGTGACGACCAGCACGAAGACCAGGATGACCGGCCAGACCTCGAGCGTCGGCTTCCAGCGCGCCGACCAGGGCAGGCGCTCGGCGGGCGGCGCGGCGCCCGGATACAGCCGCGCATAGAGGTTCACCACCAGCATGTAGCCGGCGGTCGCGAGGATGCCGGGGATGACGGCGGCGATGAACAGCACGCCGATGCTCTGCTCCGTGTAGATCGCGTAGATCACCAGGATGACCGACGGCGGGATCAGGATGCCGAGCGTGCCGCCCGCCGCCAGCGTCCCGGTGGCCAGCGCCGGCGAATAGCCGTGCCGGCGCATCTCGGGCAGCGCCACCTGGCTCATCGTCGCCGCGGTGGCGAGCGACGAGCCGCAGATCGCGCCGAAGGCCGCGCAGCCGCCGATGGTCGCGAGCGCCAGCCCGCCGCGCCAGTGGCCGAACCAGGCGCGCGCGGCGGCGAACAGCGCGCGGTTCAGCCCGCCCTTGGTGGCGAAATCCCCCATCAGCAGGAACAGCGGGATGCACCGACAGCGTGTAGGAGGAGAACTTGCTGAAGGCCATGCGTGCGCAAGGTGGCGAGCAGCGGCGTCCAGCCGGTGATGGCGGCATAGCCAAGCCCGCCCACCAGCAGCATCGCCACGCCCACCGGCATGCGCAGCGCAATCAGCAGCCAGCGCTGCCGCGAACATCAGCAGCCCGATCTCGAATCCGGTCATGCGGGGTGGCGTGCCTCGTTGAAGCGTTCGGCCGCGACGAAGAACGCCGTCACGGTCCACAGCGCGAGACCGAGTGCCGCGCCGGCATAGCCCCACCAATAGGGCAATTCGAGAAACATCGTCGCGCGCTCGCGGTCCCACTGCGCGTAGGTGCCGTCGATGATCCGCACGGCGAGCACGGTTGCCACCAGCGCGACGCAGCCGCGCATCACGGCATCGAGCCAGGCGAGGCCGCGCGCCGGCATGCGCGCGGTGAACACATCGACGATGACATGGCTGCCGCGCATCTCCGCCCAGGGCAGGTAGAGCGCGACGGCGACGCCGAGGCACATCTCGACGATTTCCGAATCACCGAGGATCGGCCGGCCGAAGGCGCCGCGCAGCACCGATGCGCAGGTGACGCCCACCGCGACCAGCAGCAGCGCGCCGCCGAGCAGCGCGCCCGCCTGGGCGAGGCCCGTCAGCAGCGCGCGCAGCCGGATCACGAGCGTGCGGAGGCGGCGATCGCCTGGATGTCCTCGAACATCGCGCGGCCATTGCGGCCGCGGCGGTTCATCTCGGCGATCCAGGCCTCGTAGACGGGCTGCACGGCGGTGCGCCAGCGCGCCTTCTCGTCGTCCGGGATGTCGATGATCTCGTTGCCCGGGGCGGCCTTGGTCGCGTCGATGGCGGGCTGGGTCTGGCTGTCCCAGATCTCGCCGAGGCGGGCCGAAAGCGGCGCGCCGGAATCGGCGTCGATCACCGCCTTCAGGTCGGCCGGCAGGCGGTTGTAGGAACGCTGGCTCATCAGCGTCAGGATCATGCCCTGGAAGATGCCGCCGCGCGGCTCGGAGTGGAACTTCGCCACCTCATAGAAGCGGAAGGGCTGGGTGATCGCCCAGTTGATCATCATGCCGTCCACCTGGCCGCGGGCCAGCGCCTCATAGACGCCGGGCAGCGCGATGCCGACCGGGCGTGCCGCCGAGCGCGGTGACCGCCTCGCCGATCCAGCGGCCGGCGACGCGGATGCGCATGCCGCGCCAATCCTCCAGCGTGCGGATCGGCTTGCGGGTGGTGTGCACCAGCGCGCGGTCGGTCGCGTTGATGGCGATGATCTTGATGCCGCGGAACTCGTTGTCGGCCAGGTGCTTCTGCACGAAGTTGAAGGCGGCCGGGCTTTCGGACACCGACAGGCCGGTGTTCATGAAGGGCAGTTCGAGGCCCTCGACGCCCATGAAGCGGCCGGGGGTGAAGCCGGGCACCGTCCAGATCAGGTCGACCACGCCGTCCTCGAGCTGCTGCACCAGGTCGCGCGGCTGCCCGCCCAACTGCATCGCCGGATAGACCTCGACCTTGATGCGCCCGCCCGAGGCCGCGGCGATGCGTTCGGCCCAGCGATCCAGGTGCATCGTGTGGTCGAGCGCGGTGGGCGAGGAGAAGGAATGCAGCCGGAAGGTGAATTGCGGTGCGCCCTGCGCGCGCACCAGATCCGGGTAGAGCCACGCCCGCCGCCGCCAGGCCGAGAAGGTCACGCCGCTGCATCATCGTCATCCCCATGCCAACCCTTCGGGCATCCTTGCCCGGCTGAGTGTCGGCGTCCAGCAAGCGGCGTTCCACATGGCGGCAAGGTCCCGGCGCCGCCTGGCGCCACGAGCCCGGGCCGACGCCAGCCCGCCGCCCGATGACAAAAAGGCCGCTGCCGGCCGCGCCGGTCCTCGACATTGCCGTCCGCGGCCCGTCGAGACGCATCGCGCCGCTCCGCTGCGCGCTACCCCTTCAGCAACGCCGCAAGCGCCGCTGAGACGCCACTCGCCGTGCGCGCCGCCGGCGCCGCGTAGGACCCCGCCGCGGGTTTCGGCAGGCGGAGCGCGACCAGCATCTCCGCCATCCGCACGCCGCAGGCCATGCCGTCCAGCAGGGCGACCGGGGCGGCGGCCTGCAGGCGGTTGTCGAAGCCGGCCAGCGCCGCGCCGGCCAGCACCACCGAATTCGCGCCTTCGGCCGCCAGCGCCTTCGCCGCGGCCAGCACCTTGGTGCCGACGCTGTCGGGGTCGAGCACCGCCTCGGGCGGCGTCGCATTGACGGCGACGATGTCGGCCAGGCGCGCTTCAAGGCCGTGGCGGGCGATCAGTTCGCGATACTGCTCGACCCCGCCGAAGGTGATCAGCCCGAAGCGGCCGCCCAGCATGCAGGCGGTCAGGCAGGCGGCCTCGGTCATGCCGACCACCGGGCAGGGCATCAACTGGCGCGCGGCGTCGAGCGCGGTGTCGTGGCTGACCGCGAGCAGCACCGCATCGACGCTGCCGGCATGTTCGGCGAGCAGTTCAAGCACGGCATGGCCGGCGATGATGTTTTCCGCGCGCGTCGAGATCACGGTGGGGCCGAAGCGCGGCGTGGCGGCGATGATCTCGGTGCCCGGCGCGGCGACGGCGCGCGCGGCCGTGGCGCAGGCCTGCGGTGATCGCCTCGGTGGTGTTCGCGTTGGCGACGAGCAGGCGCATCAGCCAGGTTCCGCCACGGTGCGGCGCGAATGCGCCATGGTGATGCGCAGCCGGCGGAATTCCTGCGGCGCAGCCGGGGCATCCGCGGCGGTCTCGACCAGGGTGCGCAGTTTCCACACCAGATGCGGGTTGAACAGCAGCAGGTCGCCGGGCCGCGGTTCAAGGCGCAGCATCAGCGCCGGCTCGGCGCAGACCGTATCAAGCAGGTCGAAGGCCGGGCGCAGGCCGACTGGGCAGCGGCGGCGCGCCGGGCTGCGGCGCGCTGGCCGCCTGCTCGACCGCGTGGCGGGTGTAGCGCGCGGCGAAGGCGCCGCCGGTCACGGTGAAGACGGCGCGCGCCTCGGGCTCGCCCTCCTCGATCAGCGGCGCGGGTTCGTAGAGTTCGGCGAGCGCGGCGCGGTCGCGGCGCATCACCTCGTTGTGCACGGCGCCGGCGGAGACCAGCACATGCGCCGGCGCTTCCGGCCCATTGGCCATGCACAGCAGCGCGATGGCGTCGCAGGCCTCGATGTGGAAGCGCGGCGGGCCGGAGCGCGTGACGGCCTCGGCCGGGGGCGGGCCGGTCAGGCGGCTGCACCGCCGGGGCCGTGCGCCGTTCAGCGGCTTGCCGAGATTGCAGCCGAGCGCCAGCAGCGCCGCCTCGGCCGCCGCCGCGCCATGGCGGTCGAAGGGCAGGCCGCGCAGCAGGCAGAAGCCGCGCCCGGTGTCGAGCCGCGTGGTGACATCGGCCAGGATCGGCGCGAGGCGGGTCAGCGCCGGCACCGGGGCGGCGGCCTGCGGCGGCGGTCAGCGCGGCTTCCAGCTCGGCGGCTTCCTCGGTGCCGACGGGCACCATCCAGTCCGCGGCGGTCAGGTCGGCCGCGGCCCAGACGGCGGGGCCGGTCTGGGGCACGGGCCTCGGGCGGGGTCGCGAGGGGGCGTTCATGCACGCATTGGTAGCATGTGCCCGGTGCGCAGGTCACAAGCCGCCCGCGGTCTTGCCCGATCCGCCGGCGCGGGTGGAGGCTGCGCCCGATCGCATCGCCGGAGACGCACGCATGACCGACTTCCCCGCCACCGCCCTGCCCTTCGACGCCGAGGAGATCCTCGCCCGGCTGATGCGCTGGTCGGCCTGCGAGAGCCCGACCTTCGACGCGGCGGCGGTGAACCGGATGATGGACCTCGCGGCGCGCGACCTGGCGCTGCTGGGCGCGCGGATCGACCGCATCCCGGGCCGCATGGGCCTGGGCGACTGCGTGCGCGCGCGCTTCCCGCATCCGGCCGGGGATGCGGCGCCGGGCATCCTGGTGCTGGCGCATCTCGACACGGTGCATCCGGTCGGCACGCTGGCGAAACTGCCGATCCGGCGCGAGGGCAACAAATGCTACGGCCCGGGCATCCAGGACATGAAGGGCGGCACGGTGCTGGCGGTCGAGGCGATGCGCCAGATCCTCGCCGCGGGGATGGCGACGCATCTGCCGGTGACCTTCCTGCTGACCAGCGACGAGGAGATCGGCAGCCCGTCGACGCGCGACATCATCGAGGCGGAGGCGTCAGCGCAACCGCTTCGTGCTGGTGCCCGAACCGGCGCGGCCGGATGGCGGCGTGGTGACGGGGCGCTATGCGATCGCGCGCTTCAACCTCAAGACCACCGGGCGGCCATCCCATGCCGGCGCGCGGCTGGCCGAAGGGCGCAGCGCGATCCGCGAGATGGCGCGGCAGATCGTCGCCATCGAGGACATGACGACGGAGGATTGCACCTTCTCGGTCGGCGTCATCCATGGCGGGCAATGGGTGAATTGCGTGTCCACCACCTGCGAGGCGGAATCGCTGTCGATGGCCAAGCGGCAGGAGGATCTCGACGCCGGCGTGCAGAAGATGCTGGCGCTGCGGTCCAACGCCAATGACGTGACGCTGGAGGTGACGCGCGGCGTGACGCGGCCGGTGTGGGAGCCGGATGCGAAGGGCATGGCGCTGTATCGACCAGGCGCGGCAGATCGCGAATGCCATCGGCTTCGACATCAATCCGCAGAGCGCGCGGCGGTGGGTCGGACGGCAACTTCACCGGGGCGATGGGCGTGACGACGCTCGATGGCCTCGGCGTGCAGGGTGCGCTGGCGCACACGCTGGAAGAACATGTGCTGGTCGACAGCCTGGTGCCGCGGGCGAAGCTGCTGGCGGGATTGATGACGACGCTGGCCTGAATCGCTTCACGTTCCGTGGCCATGGCGCGGCGCTTCGGACTTGCGCTGCCCGCCTTTGGGACCGACCTTTCAGGGGACCGTGGATCAGCGCCACGGCCATCACGAAAGGAGATGCCGCAATGGCACGCAACCCGGGACGTGATTCTGCTGGCTGCCTTCCTGCACCGGTGCTTTCGGAGCACCGGGCATGGCGGCCGCGCATCGCCACCCTGCCGGCCACCGCAACGACGGTGGTGCCGGCGCAGTACTATCAGCAGGAACGGCCCTACTACAGGCCATCGCCGCGCCGGCGCGGTCTGCTGGACGGAGTACCGGCGCATCTTTGTCGGCTACGATCGCTATGGCCGGCGCCTCTATCGCCGCGTGCCGCGCCGCGTCTGCGGCTATCGCTGAGACGGCGGGTCCGGCGCGGCTGACCGGCCAGAAAGCAGCACCGATGGCCGCCAGGCCCTGGATGGCCGCCGCCAGCAACGAACAGCGGCGCCGGATCGACCGCGCGCAACAGCCCGAAGGCCGCCGGCGCGAAGGCATAGGCCGCCTGGCCGCAGGCGGTGATCAGCGCCACGACGCGCGCCGTGTCGGCCGGCGCGAAATCCGCCTGGGCCATCAGCGGCGGCATGCGATGTCGCATTGCCGAGGCCGAGGCCGAACAGCGCGATGCCGAGCAACAGCAGCGTCACATCGGTTCCGCCGGCCGACAGCAGCACCAGCGAGCCGATCAGTTGCAGCGCGTAGTTGCCGGCGGCCGCATGGCGACGATTGACGCCCGGGCGCAGCACCCAGCCCATGCCGGTGCGCCCGATGATGGCGCAGACCGTCATCATGCCCGCCACCAGCCCGGCGCGCTGCGCGCCGAGCGGTGCGACCAGCATCGACAGCAGATGCGCGATCAGCCCGACCTGCGCGAACAGCCCGATCGTGCTGCCGAGCATCAGCGTGAGGAAGCGTCGTTCGCGCCACAGGATTGCGCAGCGGGCGTCGGCGGAATGTCGGGCCATGGCGCGTGTCGTTGTGGCGACGGGCGCGGCATCGCCATCCGGCTGCTGGCCGAGCGCGTCCGGGCCATGCGCCAGATAGCGCCCCGACAGCCACCACAGCACCGCCACCATGGTGCCGCCGACCAGCGCCGCCGTCGCCGGAAAGCCGATCGCCGCGATCAGCATCACCCATAGCGGCGAGAGCACCACCCCGCCGACGCTCGCGCCGTTGTAGGCGGTGCTCAGCGCCGCCGGCCGGCGGCGGATGAACCAGGGGGAGACGATGGCGTTGATCGCCGCCGCGCCGGTCATCGCCCAACCCGCGCCGCTGAGCGTCGTCGCCGCGAACAATTGCCAGGGTGACGTCGCAAGCGCCCAGCCGAGCACTCCCGCCCCCGACAGCACGCCACCCAGCCGCGTGACGCCCGGCACGCTGAAGCGGCGATGGATGGCGGGCAGGTTCGCCACGACGATCGAGCCAAGCAGGAAGTGGCAGGTGACGGCAGCCGAGACGAGCGGGATGGACCAGCCGCGCGCCTCATGCACGGCGAACAGGAAAACGGGCGGACCGTAGAAACCGACACCCCAGCCGAAGACGGCGACGACGAAGGCGGCCCAGACGACGCGCCATCCGCTGAAAGCGGGCGAGGCTGCGGCGGCGCTCATGCGGTGCGGCCGGTGATGGTGAACAGGGCCATGCAGGCATCCGGTCGGTGTGGAGGCGGAGACTGCATCCCCAGGCGCCGCGCATGCTGCGGCGAGGACCGAAGCATGCGCGGGCTGCCTATTTGCCTCCGTCCACGCTCAGCACCTGGCCGTTGACGTAGTTCGCCATGGGCGAGGCAAGGAACAGCACGGCATTGGCGATGTCCTGCGCCTCACCCAGCCGCCGCGCGGCGATCGAGGCGATGACGCGCGCCTGGCCCTCGGGGCCGTAGGCTTCCCATTGCCGGGTGGAGGTGGGGTTCGACAGGATCAGCCCCGGCGCCACGCTGTTCGCGGTGATGCCGTGCGGGCCGAGTTCATGCGCCAATTGCCGCGTCAGCCCGATCAGCCCGTGCTTCGCGCTGGTATAGGCCTGGATGCCGGTGCGCGAGGGCTGCAGCCCGGCGCCGCTGCTGATGGTGACGATGCGCCCGCGCCCGGCGCGCTTCATCCCTGGCGCCGCGGCCTGGGCCAGGGCGAAATGCGCATGCAGGTTGATGGCGATGATGTCGTGCCAGTCGCCCTCGGGCACCTCCTCGATGGGGCGCATCACCTGGCCGCGCACACCACCGGCGTTGGAGGCCAGCACGCCGATCGGGCCGTCCGATCGCTTCTCGATATCGGCGATCCAGGCCTTGGCCGCGCCAGGTGCCGTCAGGTCGAAGGCGCTGGTGTGGATGGCGCCCGGATGCGCGGCGGTCTGTTCGAGTTCCTCCGCCGAGAGGTCGGTCGCGAAAACCTGTGCGCCGAGGGCGGCGAAGGATTGCGCGATGGAGCGGCCGAAGCCGTGGCCGGCGCCGGTGACGGCAACGGTCACGCCGGTGAAGTCGTATTCCTTCATGGCGACAGCATCTCCGTGAGGTTGGCATCCGACATCGGGCGCGTGCCGGCTTCGCATTCATGCGTCATCGCCACCAGGCGGCGCACCGCCGGGCAGTCGATGCCGTGCTTCGCGCCGATGGTGGCGATCGGGGCGATCTGCACGTCGATCTCGGTGCGGCGCCTGCGCACCCACAGGTCGCGCCAGACGCCGGAATGCGTCTTGGCGTTGGGGCGGTTGAATTCGACCATCGCGGCGACCGATGCGGCGGCCTGGGCCTCCGTCGCACCGGGCGAGAAGGCGGCCGGGTCGAAGCCGTTGAAGCCGAGCGGCGTGACGGCCTCGGCGCGGGCGACGGCGATCGCCTCGGCACCGAGGGCCCGCCACAGCGGCAGCAGTTCGGGCCGGGCGAGGCAGTCGGCGATGCCCTTCTCCCCCAGCGCCTGGGCGAACAGCATCGCGCCATAGCCGAGCTTGCCCCACAGATAGCCCCAGATGTTCGGCGTGATGATCGCGTTGGGCTCGAAGGCCCCGGACAGCAGCGCGTGCAGCGCGGTCAGACGCGGCGTCGTCGTGCCGTCCAGTTCGCCGAGCACCAGCGCGCCGCGGCCGCCATACATGACCTGCCCCGGCCCGTGCCAGTCGGCCGAGAAATTCACGAAGCAGCCGATGGTCCGTTCGGGGCCGACGATCGGCGCGATGATCGTCTCGTTCAGGCCGTTCTGCAGCGACAGGACGTAGCCGTCCGGCGCGAGGTGCGGCAGCAGCGCGCGGCAGGCGGCCTCGGTGTGGTGCGCCTTCACGCACAGGAAGATGCGCCGGAACGTCCCCCGCACCGTCTCGGGTGTGAAGGCGGGGGCGACGATGCGGTGCGGATCGACCGGGCCCTCGATGCACAGCCCGCGCGCCGGGTCGGCGATGGCGGCGACGTGGTCGGCCTCGACATCCACGAACACCACGGCGTGGTGCGCGCGCACCAGTGCGGCGCCGATCGTGCCGCCGATCGCCCCCGCGCCCCAGACCAGGATCGGGCCGCGGTCCACCGCGTCCCGCGCCGCCGAGAGTTCCGCTTCCTTCGCCATGGGGTCCCTTCCCGCCTGGACGGCCTGGCCGCACGGCCGCACTCTGCGGCACGCTACGCTGGAGACTGCCGCCGTCAATGCATCAGGGTGTTTCGGGAAACCTGCGCGGCGGCGCGCTGATGGCGGCAGCGGCGGTGATCTTCGCCGCCGAGGCGCTGGCCATCCGCCTGATGACCGCGCGCGGCATCCCGGTGGAGGTGCAGGTCTTCGCACGCTCCCTCGGGCAGTTGTTCTGGGTGGCGCCGCTGATCGCGCGCTCGGGCCTTGCGGTGTTCGGCACCGCCCGGCCGGGGCTGCACCTGCTGCGTGGCACGTCCAGCCTGCTGACCTGGGGCTTCTACTACGCCTCCTTCGGGCCGCTCGACCTGGCGACGGCGACGGTGCTGTCCTTCACCAACGTCATGTTCACCACCCTGCTGGCCGGGCCGGTGCTGGGCGAGCGCGTCGATCGCTGGCGCTGGGCCGGCACCATCGCGGGCTTCGTCGGCGTCGCGGTGATGCTGCGGCCGGGGACGACGGTCTCCACGATTGGCGTGGCGCTCGCGCTCGCCTCGGCGGTGACCTGGTGCGGCATCACCCTGTCCTCGCGCGTGCTCGCGCAGCAGGACCGCAACACCACCATCATGGCCTGGGTCGGGCTGGTGACCAGCGCGGGGTCGGCGCCCTTCGCGGCGATGGCCTGGGTGCCGCTGGGCGCGGCGGATGTGGCGATCCTGCTGGCGGTGGCCTGCGTCGCGCCGGGCATCATCTGGCTGATCACCAGCGCCTACCGCCATGGCGAGGCCTCGGCCATCGCGCCGTTCCAGTATCTGCGCCTGATCTTCGTCACCGGCTTCGGCTGGCTGTTCTTCCAGGAAGTGCCGGATGGCTGGACCTGGGCCGGCGCGGCGGTGATCCTGACCGGCGCCCTGATCGTAACGCTGGCGGAGGCACGGCGACGCTGACGGAGAGGCTCCGCCGCCACGGCTTCACCCGCGCGGCCTGATCGCCGGTTCGGGCGCGCCCGCCGGCGGCCCGGCGATCGCGGGGCGAGGCCGGCAGCCGGTTCGAATCCGCGCCCTGGCCGGATCGCCGCGGATCATGCACCGCGCGGCGATCCGGCGGCGGCACGCCCGGCGGATTGCCGGCCTGGGCGCGCGCGCCGGCGCCTCGGCGGAGAGGTCGGCGATGTCCGAAGGCGCGCTGCCGCCCGCTCCGGCTCGCGGAATTTTCTCCAGGTCGTTGTCCCTGCGGGCATCGTCACCCGACCAGGCGATCGAGCCTGAGCGGGACCTGCCTCAGCCGACATACCCCGATTCGCTGATCGCCAGGTCGAGCGGCGCGGTCTCGAAGGCGAAATCCGCATAGCCACGGCGCAGCCGTTGCACATATTCGCTGGCCGGTGGCCCGGGGCGGATGCGGATCTCCTCATAGGTCCATGCCATGCTGCCGTCGGGCAGCGGCACCTTGATGCGGGCATAGGTCCGCGCGCCCTCGAAAACGTCGAGCGCCTCGAGGTCCGCCTGGGTGATCCGCCACAGCCCGATGGGGCATTGCGCCGCCGGGTCGCGCTGGATCAGCGCGTATTTGCGCAACACCAGCCGCCAGCCGGGCAGCACCACGCTGCCGGCGACCGTGCGCATCGGGGCAGCGACGGCGCATCTGGTCGTGCCACAGGTTGCTGCCATAGGCTGCGTAGGGTTCGGGAAGGAAATCGGGCATGCAGGCACCTCCGGCCGGTCGATCGGATCGAGATAACGACGCTGGTGGACAACGTCACGGACAGCCTTTCCTCGACGCCATCCTTCGTGACGCGGGAATGGGTGCGGCTGGCGCGCCAGGGCATGAAGCGCGTGCGCCGGCGGGGCGCTGTGCTGCGCCAATCACGGGCTGTCGCTGGTCATCACCGTCGAGGCCGAGGGCGAGCGGCGCAGCGTCCTGTTCGACGGCGGGCCGGTGGATTACGCGGTGGAGCGCAACGGCGTGCGACTCGGGGTCGATTTCGGCGCGATCGAGGCCGTCATCCTCTCCCATGGCCACTGGGACCATGCGGGCGGCCTGCCGAAGGCGATCGAGATGGTGCGGGCCGCCAATGGCGGGCAGCCGCGTGCCGCTGCACCTGCATCCGGGCATGTTCCGCGAACGCGGCAGCCGGCAGCCCGATGGCGGCGTGCTGCCGATGGACCGCGTGCCCTCGCCCGCCGAATGGGAAGCGATGGGCGCGCAGCCGCATGTCTCGCGCGAGCCCGCCGTGGTCGCCGGCCATGTGCTGGTCAGCGGCGAGATCCCGCGCGTGACCGACTATGAGATCGGCCTGCCCGGCCAGGTCGCGCGCGCGGCCGACGACGCGCCCTGGCAGCCCGATGAATGGCTGTCCGACGAGCGCTTCATCGCCGTGAACCTGCGCGGCAAGGGCCTGGTCGTGTTCTCCGCCTGCTCCCATTGCGGCATCGTCAACGTGCTGCATGAGGCGCGGCGCCTGATGCCGGACCTGCCGCTGCTGGCGGCGATGGGCGGCTACCATCTCTCGGGCACCAATGAACGCATCATCCCGCAGACGGTCTCCGACCTCGGCGCCTTCGGGCATGCGCTGGATGTTCCCCTCCCACTGCACCGGCTGGCGCGCGCTGAGCGCGCTGGAACGCGCCCATGGCGAGGCGGTCGTGGTGCCCGGCGCGGTCGGCAAGACCTTCGTGCTGGAGGCGTGATCCTCCTTCTGCAGGCAGCGCCGCTGCTGCTGCTGCTCGGCCTGCTGGTTCAGCGGCCGGGCGGGGCCGCTGGCGGCGGTGCTGGCGGCGCTGGCAATGGCGCTGCCGGCGGCCTTCGTGTCGCTGCCGGCCGGCGCCGGCCTCGCGCCGTTCCTGGCCGAGGAAGCGGCGCGCGGCGGTCTTCCTCGCGCTGCAGCCGATCGGCGTGGTGCTGGGCGGGCTGCTGTTCCATGCCGCCGTGCAGGGCCGCGGCGACGCGGCGGCGCGGCAGGATGCGACGCCGCGGGCCATCTTCACCGCGACGCTGCTGATGGGCGTCTTCATGGAGAGCGTGACCGGCTTCGCGCGTCGGCGCCGTCTTCGCGCTGGCGGCGCTGCGCGGCGATGGGCCTGCGCGGACCGCCGGCGGCCGCCCTCGCGCTGCTGTCGCTGTGCCTGATCCCCTGGGGCGGGCTGGGGCCGGGCACGGCGCTGGGCGCCGCGCTGCTCGGCGTGCCGGCGCAGGCGATCGCGACGCTGACGGCGCTGCCCAATGCGGCCTGGGTGCTGCTGCTCGGGCCGGTGTGCTGGCGGCTGTCGGTTGCGGCCGGCGTGCCGGTGCCGGCGCGCGAGCGCGCCGCGCAGATGGCGCTGCTGGCGGTCATGGCGGTGATCCTGGTTGCCGGCCACTGGATGCTGCCCTTCGAAATCCTGGGCATCCTCGCCGCCGGCGTGCCGCTGCTGGTGGCGCTGTGGCTGGCGGACCCGCCGCGCGATGGCGCCGCCTGGCGGCGCGCGATGCGCGCGCTGTGGCCCTATGCGCTGCTGACGGTGGCGCTGCTGGGCGCGCGCGCGGTGCCGCATCCGCCGGCCTTGCATCCCTATGACGGGTTGCCGGCCTTTCCGGTGACGCATGTCGCCGTGGTGCTGCTGGTGGTCGCGGGCGGCATCCTGCTGTCTGCGCCCCGATGCCGGCCGGCGCACCGGCGATGCCCTGCGGCGCGCGGCGCGGCCGGCGGCGGTGATGCTGCTGTATGTGCTGCTGGCGCGCTGGATGGCCGGCAGCGGCGCGACCGGCGCGCTGGCCAAGCGGCGGCCGGGGCGCTGGGAGACCTCGCACCCTATGCCGTGCCGGTGCTGGGCCTGGCGGCAGGCGTGGTGACCGGCAGCAATGTCGGCTCGAACGCGGCGATGATGCCGGTGCAGCAGGCGCTGGGCCTGGCCGCCGGGCTGCCGCCGCTGCTCGCACCCGCGGTGCACAATTTCGCCGGCGCGGCCGGTGCGGGGATGTCCTTCGCCGGCACCGCGCTGGTCTGCGGGCTGCTCGCCGACGGCACGCGCCCGGCGCAGGTCTGGCGGCTGCTGCTGCCGTCCTTCATCGCCGTGGTGGTGCTCGGCTGGGCCACCGTCGCGATCCTGCGATGAACCCCGTGCTGCGGAGTCGCCGCCGCTGCCTGACCGGTGGCGACCGGCCCACCGTCCCGCGGCCGCGGCATGGCCGCCCACGCGGCAGGCCGATCGCGGCACGCGCATCCGCGGGCCGCATCGCAGCGGTGTTGCGAGGCATTGCCGTGCAGGCCAGGAACATGGACGCCGCATTGCATTGATGAAACTTGCCGCGCGGCGCGCGGTGGCTAGCGTCGCGCGGCAATTCAGCCTGCCCATTCAGGGCGGCGCCGGGAGTGACGCATGGATAGCCTGATCGCGGCGGCGCCGCGCTTTTTCGAGATTCTCTGGTTGAACATCGTGTTGTCGGGCGACAACGCGGTCGTGATCGGCATGGCGGCGGCGGGCCTGCCGCTGGCGATGCGCAACAAGGCGGTGATGTTCGGCATCATCGCCGCGGCGGTGCTGCGCATCATCTTCTCGATCTTCGCGACCTACCTGCTCGGCCTGTGGTGGATCGCCTTCCTCGGCGGCGCGGCGCTGCTCTACATCGCCTGGTCCTTCCTCAAGGAACTGCTCCATCACGGCGAGGAGGACGGCGGCGAGGCCGGCGAGGTGAAGGAGAAGTCGCTCGCCGCCGCGCTGTGGCAGATCGTCGTCGCCGACGTGTCGATGAGCCTCGACAACGTGCTGGCGGTGGCGGCGGTCGCGCGCAACGACATCACGATGCTGGTCATCGGCCTGACCGTGTCGATCGTCATGATGGGCGTGCTCGGCGGCTTCCTGGCGCGGCTGCTCGATCGCTTCAAGTTCATCGCCTATATCGGCGTGGCGCTGATCGCCTGGATCGGCCTCGAACTGATGTGGGAAGGCTCGCTCAACGCCAATGCGGCGCTGCATCTGGGCCTGCCGCTGCCGGCCCCGCATGCCGAGGTCGCGCATTGATCCCCGACCCCGGCCGTCGCGTCGAGGGCCGCACCGCCGGGCGGCGGCAACGCCGCCCGCCTGGAGGGTGCCCCCGGGAATGACCCTGGCCCGTCGCGCGGCGCTGGCCTGATCCGGCCTCGGCGCGCGTGCCATCCTGGCACCGCGCGAACCTGGCCTCCGAGGCCGGCAGGGTGCGCCGCATCCAGGCCTGGTCACCGAACCGACGATCCGGCCGCGCGGCCGGGAACACGGCATTCGCCCAGAACGAGGCACCCCGCGCAGCGGCGCCGAAGGCGGCATTGCCAGCGGCCTCGGCGCCCGGCTATGTGCCCGTCAATAACCAACACGGAGGAAACACGCGCATGACCCTGACCCGACGCCTGGCGCTTGCCGCCGCCCTGGCCGCCCCGCTGGCCGCCGCCCCTGCGATGGCGCAGACCCAGATCACCGTCCAGCACGCCCTGCCCGCCAACAGCCACACCGGCGTCGGCGCCTCGACCTTCAAGGAGACCTTCGAGCGGCTGACCAATGGCCGCTACAAGGTCGTCATCCAGCGCAACGACAATGAGCGCGAGATGGTCGAGAGCGTGCAGATCGGCACCATCGACTGCACCTTCACCTCGACCGGCCCGGTCGGCAATTTCGTCCCCGAAGTGCGCATCTTCGACGTGCCCGTTCCTGTTCCGCGACGCGGCCCATGCGCGCGGCGTGCTCGATTCCGAGATCGGCCAGCAGGTGCTCGCGCGCTTCCCGGCGCGCGGCCTGGTCGGCGTGATCTGGATGGAGAACGGCTTCCGCAACCTGACCAATTCGCGCCGCGAGGTGAACACGCCCGGCCGATGTGCGCGGCCTGAAGATCCGCACCATGGAAAACCAGGTGCATATGCGCGCCTTCACCGACGCTCGGCGCGCTGCCGACGCCGATGGCGTTCTCCGAACTGGTGCCGGCGCTGCAGCAGGGCACCGTCGATGGGCAGGAGAACCCGATCTCGGTGATCGTGGCGAACAACCTGAACCAGGTGCAGCGCTACATGACGCATGACGCGGCACGTCTATTCGCCGCAGGTGATGATCTGCAACCCGCAGACCGTCGGCCGGCTGAACGCGGCGGACCGCGCGGCCTTCCAGCAGGCGGCGCGTCGAGGCGCAGACACGCCAACCGCGCCCGCGTGACCGCCGACGACGACGCCGGCGTGGCCGAACTGCGCCGCCGCGGCATGACGGTGATCACCGAGGTCGACACCGCCGCCTTCCAGGCCGCGCTCGCCCCGGCCTTCGCGGAATGGGAGCGGACGCTCGATGCCGCGACGCTGCGCCGTATCCGCGACTGGCAGCCGAACTGAGCCGCCGGTCCGACTGAACGGGGCGCGACCGGCCGTCGCGCCCCGAATGCCGTCTGGGGGGTTTCCATGAACGCGATGAACGTGCTGCCGCTGCAGGTGACGGTGGTGGCGACGCTCGCCACCGTCGCCGTGGCGCTGTGGGCCGGCTCGGGCGGCGGCCTGCGCGGCGCCATCCGCCGGGCGATCCTGCTGGTGGACCGCGTCAGCACCGCGATCGCGACGGTGATCGCCAGCCTGGCGCTGATCGTCGCCGTGTCGGCCGGGCTGTGGCAGGTGGTCGCGCGCTTCGCCACGGAAACCCCCTCCATCTGGTCCGAGGCGCTGGTGCGCACGGCGCTGATCTGGATGGCCTTCCTCGGCGTCGCCGTGGCGCTGCGCGCGGGTGCGCTGGTGTCGATCGACGTGGCGCATCGCTATTCCAGCGGCGCGCTGCGCCGGGCGCTGGAAGCGGCGACGCTCGCCTCGGCGCTGTCGATGCTCGGCGTCATGTTCTGGTTCGGCTGGATGATGGCCCAGCGGGTGCAGTTCCAGGAAATGGCCGGGCTCGAAGTGTCGATGTCGCTGGGGCTATGCGGCGATCCCGATCGGGGCGGCCTTCGCGATGATCGGCTCCGTCGCGCATTTCCTCGATCGTCGCTCGGAAGAACTGGACCTGGCCGTATGAACCGCCGCCCGATGCCCGTGCCAGGAGCACATCGCGCGGCCATGGCCAAGGCGCCCGCCGCCGCACCACCACGACAGGAAGCCCGGGCCAGCGCCGCCCGCGGGCCGGCCGAGGGCACCGCGCCATGAGCGGCGACCATGCTCACGGTGATGCTGGTGCTGTTCGCGGCCTCAGCATCCCGGTCGCGCTCGCGATCGGCATCGCGGCGGTCATCGGCATCGCCGGCTTCACCTCCTTCCCGCTGATCGTCGCGGCGCAGCAGTTGTTTGTCGCGCTCGACAAGTTCCCGCTCGCGGCGATCCCGTTCTTCATCCTGGCCGGCAACCTGATGGATGTCGGCGGCATCTCCCGCCGCCTGGTGGAATTCGCCCGCTCGATCGTCGGCGGCGTGCAGGGCGGGCTGCCGGCGACCTGCGTCGTCACCTGCATGATCTTCGCGGCGATCAGCGGCAGTTCGGTCGCCACCACCTTCGCGATCGGCAGCATCATGATCCCGGCGCTGGTGCGCGCGGGCTACCCGGTGGCCTTCGCCGCGGCGCTGCAGGCGACGGCGGCCGAACTCGGCGTGGTCATCCCGCCGTCGATCCCGATGATCCTGTACGGCGTCACCACCCAGACCTCGATCCCGGAACTGTTCATCGCCGGCTTCGGCCCCGGGCTGCTGATCGGCGGCGCGCTGATCGCGACGGTGCTGGTGTGGTGCCGCATCAAGGGCTGGGGCAAGGAGGACGGCGTCGGCCGCCTGTCCTTCCTCGACCGCGACGCGGCAGGCAGGCTTCGCGCTGGTCATGCCGGTGGTGGTGCTGGGCGGCATCTATGGCGGCATCACCACGCCGACCGAGGCCTCGGTCATCGCCGTGGTCTATGCGCTGATCGTGGGCATGTTCCTGCATCGCGAGATCGGCCTGCGCGACCTGTATCCGATCTTCCGCAAGTCGGTGATCAGCAGTTCGGTGATCATGTTCATCATCGCCTGCGCGGCGATGTTCTCCTGGCTGCTGAACCGCCAGGGCGTGCCGGATGCGGCGGCCGCCTGGCTCGTCGACAGCCTTCGACAGCGCCGGCCGCCTATCTGCTGGTGGTGAACCTGTTCCTGTTCGTCGTCGGCATGTTCGTCGAGACCTCGGCCTCGATCATCGTGCTCGGCGCCGATCCTGTCGGAGGCGGCCACGCGCGTCGGCATCGACGGCGTGCATTTCGGCACCATCATGGTGGTGAACCTGGCGCTGGGCATGATCACGCCGCCCTTCGGCGTGAACCTGTTCGCCGCGGCCCAGGTGGCCGGCTGCGGCGTGGACAAGATGATGCGGCCGCTCGCGGTGTTCATCGCCGTGGTCTTCGCCTGCCTGATGGTCATCACCTACGTTCCGGCGATCACGCTGACGCTGCCGCAGCTGGTGTTCCGGTGAGCATCGGCACGCCGGAGGCGCTCAAGCACCTCCGGCGTGACCCGGCGCTGAAGGCGGTCATCCGCCAGGTCGGGCCCTGCACGCTGAAGCCGGCCGAGCGCGAACCCTATGAGGCGCTGGTGCGCGCCATCGCGCATCAGCAGGTGCATGGCCGCGCGGCGGAGGCGATCCTCGGCCGCTTCCTCGCGCTGTGCGACGCGCCCGGTCTTCCCCGCCCCCGAGGCGGTGCTGGCGCGGACGCCCGAGGCGATGCGCGGCTGCGGCCTGTCGGCGAACAAGGTGCTCGCCATCCGCGACATCGCCGAGAAGGCGGCCGCCGGCGTCGTGCCGACCCGTGCGGCCGCGCGGCGGCTGTCCGACGAGGCGCTGATCGAGCGCCTGGTGCCGCTGCGCGGCGTCGGGCGCTGGACGGTGGAGATGCTGCTGATCTTCACCCTCGGCCGGCCCGACATCCTGCCGGTCGATGATTTCGGCGTGCGCGAGGGCTATCGCGTCGCCGCCGGGCTCGACGAACAGCCCAAGCCGCGCGCCTTGGCCGAGATCGGGCAGGCCTGGGCGCCGCTATCGCACCACCGCCGCCTGGTATTTCTGGCGCGCCGCCGACCTGCACAAGGAAGGCCGGTTCCGCCAGCCCAAGGCGATCTGACGCCAGGCACCGCCGAACCGGACCGAGCACCGGCGCCGCGTGGAGGTGCGACAGGCGGCCGATCATGGCCGCTTGGCGCGCGCGCAGCCGGGCATGGCGCGATGCCGGCGCCTTGGGGCAGACTGCTCGGCCGTTCGAACCACTGCGAGGCCGCATGACCATCGCGCTTCCTGGATGCGCAGGGCCTGTCCGAGACGCATGCCGCGATGCGCGAGACCGCGCGGCGCTTCGCCGAGGCCGAGATCGCGCCGATCGCCGCCGAACTCGATGAGAGCGAAGCCTATCCGGCGGATCTGTACCGCAGCCTTGCCGCGGCGGGGCTGTTCGGCATCACCGTGCCGGAGGCGCTGGGCGGCGCGGGCGCGGACGCGCTGGCCTATGCGCTGGTGATGGAGGAATTGTCGCGCGGCTATGCCTCGGTCGCCGACCAGGTCGGGCTGGTCGAATTGCTCGGCACGCTGATAACGCAGCATGGCACGCCGGCGCAGCAGGCGCGCTACCTGGTGCCGCTGCTCAAGGCCGAGCGCCGCTGCGCCTATGCGCTGACCGAGGCCGGTGCCGGGTCCGACCTCGGTTCCCTGAAGACCGAGGCGACGGCGCGATGGCGCGGGCTGGGTCCTGAACGGCGCGAAATTGTGGATCCACAACGCGCCGGTCGCCGACTTCGCCGCCGTGCTGGCGCGCACCGACCCGGCGGCGGGGCATCGGGGGATGTCGGTGTTCCTGGTGGAACTCGACAGCGCCGGCGTGTCGCGCGGGCGGCGCGAGCACAAGATGGGCCAGCGCGCCTCGCCGGTCGGCGGGCTGACCTTCGACGATGTGCGGCTGCCGGGCGATGCGCTGCTCGGCACCGAGGGGCGCGGCTTCCACATGATGATGTCGGTGCTCGACAAGGGGCGCGTCGGGCATCGCGGCGCTGGCGCTCGGCATCCTGATGGCCGCGCTGGAGGACAGCATCGCCTATGCGAAGCAGCGCGTGCAGTTCGGCAAGCCGATCGCCGAGTTCCAGGCCGTGCAATGGATGATCGCCGACATGGCGAAGGATGCGCAGGCGGCGCGGCTGATGATCATGGAGGCGGCGCGGCTGCTCGATGGCGGCGGTCGCGCGACGCTCGCGGCCAGCATGGCGAAGTGCTTCGCCACCGATGCCGCGGTCGCGCGCACGGCTGATGCGGTGCAGATCCATGGCGGGTCGGGCTACATTCGCGGCGTGCGGGTCGAGCGGCTGTATCGCGATGCGAAGATCACGCAGATCTACGAAGGCACCAACCAGATCCAGCGCATGATCATGGCGCGGACGCTTCTCGCCTGAGGAAGATGACGCCATGCAGGATGACGGGCGGCTCGCCTATGAGGATATCGCCGAGGACCTGGCCTGGGAGACGCCCGGCATCACGGTGACCGAGAGCCACATCTTCGCCTTCGCCGGCCTGTCAGGCGATTTCTACGAAATCCATGTGGATGACGAGTATGCGCGCGGGCTCGGCTATCCGGGCCGCGTCGCGCATGGCCTGCTGGGCCTCGCGCTTGCCGATGGGCTGAAGAACCGCTCCGCGGTGCGGCTCGCGGCGATCGTCTCGATGGGATGGCGCTGGCGTTTCACCGGCGTGATCCTGGTGGGCGACCGCGTGCACGCGACGATCAAGGTGGTCGCGAAGCGCACGACGCGACATGCGGATCGCGGCATCGTCACGCTGGACATCACGCTGTTCAACCAGCGTGGCGAGGTGGTGCAGGCCGGCGAGAACGACCTGATGGTGCATCGCCGGGCCGGCTAGAGCCGTTTCCGTTCGCCTTGGCTCATGGCAAAGTCTCCAGCCCGTTGTTTTCGCGAGCATCTTGACCCGGCCAGGTGGCATCGCCCGGTCGGGTGGACATGCCCGCCAAGGCAACGAGATGCGGGCGTTGCCGTGCGTCGGCGCGAGCGGAAACCGCCCTACACGTCCCAGCCTTCGATGCCGAGATAGGCCGCGGCGAGACGTGCCTGGCCTTCATGCATGTCGCGCCCCGTCGTCGTCGCGCAGCCGATGGCGCGCGCGGCGGCGACCAGCGGCGTGACCTCCGGGTTCGGGATGACATCCGCGACCACCTGCGACGCGACCAGCAGCGAGGCATCGACCGACATCGGGTCGTCCTCGCGCAGGCCGAGCGGCGTGGCGTTCACCACGATGTCGAAGCCGCGCGGGTCGGGTGGGCCGAAGGCCACATGCGTCGTCGGGGAAATTCGCGCGCAGCAGCGCGCCCAGACGCCTCCAGCCGCGCGGCACGGTGTCGTGCAGCGTGAGTTCCGCCGCCCCTGCGCGCGCCAGCGCGCAAGCGATCGCCGTGCCCGCCGCGCCGCAGCCGACCTGCAGGATGCGCCTGCCGCGCGGTGCATGGCCGGCGCGTTCAAGGCCGTCGCGGAAACCCTCGCCGTCGAACATGTCGCCCTCGAAGGCGCCATCGGCGCGGCGGCGGATGGTGTTGACCGACCGCGTCAGCTGCGCCGTCGGGCCGAGCGCCGCGAGCAGCGGCAACACCGGCTTCCTTGTGCGGCATGGTGATGACGATGCCGTCGAGGTTGCGCATCTCCTCGCAGCCCCGGCCAGGCGCGTTCGAGCGCGCCCGCCCCGATCTGGAAGGCGACGAAGGCGGCATCGCGACCAAGTCGCGCGAAGGCCGGGTTGAACACCGCCGGTGAGCGCAGCGGCGCCACCGGATCGCCAACGATGGCGAACAGACGCGTCGCGCCGGTGATGGTCATGGCGCGGGCCTCCGCAGCCGAGAGCCAGGATTCGATCAGGCGCTGGACATGCAGCGCGCTGCGCGCGTCATTCGACGGGGCGCGCCTTCGCTCGATGGCATCGAGCATCTCGGCGATCAGCGCGCGATGCGGGCCGTGGTCGAAGGCCATCGGATCGGCACCGCCGCCGGTGCCGGTGCCGGGGTCGATCACCTCGGGCGGACCATCGCCCGCATACCATTCCAGGCGGTTGCCGATGAGCAGCGCGGCTCGCCTTGGTGCCGGCAATCTCGATGCGTTCGGGGAAGCCGGGCCGCGCGACCGACGTCGCGTCGATCACGCCGATGGCGCCATTCTCGAAGCGGATGGCTGCGGCGGCGACATCCTCGGTGTCATTCGCGCGCAGGCCGGCATTCATCGCGAAGCCGGCGACGTCGCGCACCGGGCCCATCAGGTGCAGCAGCAGGTCCATGGTGTGGATCGCCTGGGTCAGCAGCACGCCGCCGCCGTCGCGCGCCATGGTGCCCCGGCCCGGTTGCGCGAAATAGTTGGCATCGCGCCACCAGCGGATGCTGGCCGAGGCGCTGAGCGGCCTGCCGAGTTCGCCGGCGCGCAATCGACGCGCGAATTCCAGCGCGCCGGGGCGGAAGCGATGCTGGAAGCAGACGCCGGCGCGCACACCCGGCGCGTTCAGCCGCGACGGCCAGGGCCTCCGCCCGCGCGACGCTGCGCTCCAGCGGCTTCTCGACGATCATGTGCTTGCCGGCGGCGGCGACGCGTTCGGCGATGGGCAGGTGCTCGCCCGGCGGTGCGAGGATCAGCACGAGGTCGAGGCCCGGTGCGGCCAGCAGCGCATCGATGCTGTCGAATACCGGCGCGGACCAGCGCGCCGCGAAGGCATCGCGCCGCGCGGCTGACGGTGCGAAGCCGCCGACGATCCGCGCGCGCCCTGCCGCGGCAAGGTCCTGCAAGGCCAGCATATGCGGCGTCACGGCCATGCCGAGGCCGACGATACCGATGCCGAATGCCATTCCGGCTTTCCTCCCATCATCGATTCCGGCTTCCACGCCGTTGCTCGCGGGGTTTAGGCTGCCCCCCGAAACGACCCGACACAAGGGTCCGCAGGAGGATACGCACAATGACAACCACCGTGATCGACCGGCGGACGCTTGCGCGCATGCTGGGCCTGTCCGCCGCCGCGCTGCCGATGCTGCCCGCAACGGTCCTGGCGCAGTCGCGCCGCGACACGCTGGTGATCGGCATCGACATCAGCGACACCGTCACGCTCGACCCGGTGCGGCAGGCGCAATACACGCCGCCGCTGACGCTGGCCGCGACCTATGACGCGCTGGTGACGCTGACGCCCGACGATCTCGTGCGCGTGAAGCCGTCCCTCGCGACGTCGTGGCAGCGCACGCCGGACGGGCGCGGCTGGCGCTTCACGCTGCGCGAAGGCGTGAAGTTCGCCTCCGGCAATCCGATGACGGCCGAGGATGTGCGCTTCACCTTCATGCGCCTGATCAACATGCGCGAGCAGACGCAGCAATACATCAAGTCCGTCGATCGCGTCGAAGTGGTGGACGCGCAAGACCGTCGACTTCATCATGAATGCGCCGAATGCGCCGATCCTGCCGATCCTCGCGGCACCGGGCAACGGCATCCTCGAGAAGGCCGCGGTGGTGGCGCAGGGCGGCACCGATGCGGCCAATGCGCGCGAGGCCGACAAGGCGACCGAATGGCTCAACAGCAATTCCGCCGGCACCGGGCCGTTCCGCCTGGTGCGGTGGGAACGCAACAACCAGATCCAACTGGTGCGCAACCCGCATTACTGGGGCGAGGCCTCGCCCTTCGAGCGCGTCGTGATCCGCCATCTGTCGGACAGCGCGGCGCAGTTGCTCGCGGTGCGGCGCGGCGATGTGCACGCCGCCTTCAACCTGATCCCGGAGCAGATCGCGACGCTCGCCGGCGACAGCAATGTGCGCATCGACCGCATGCCGAGCCTCGACTTCGTCTACATGGCGGTGACCGAAAGCCCCGCAGGCCAACCCCGTGCTGGCGAAGAAGGAAGCGCGCCACGCGATCGGCTATGCGATCGACTATGACGGCATCCTCGGCAGCCTGCTCGGCGGTGCAGCCGTGCGGCCGGCGCATTTCCTGCCGATCGGCGTGAACGGCAGCACCGAGCGCATCGCGCGCGAGGTCGGCTTCAACACCAATCTCGACCGCGCGCGGCAGATGCTGCAGGCGGCCGGCGTGCCGGATGGCTTCGAGATGGAGATCGCCTACGGCAATGCGGCGGTCGCCGGCATTTCCTACCAGGTGCTGGGGCAGAAGCTGCAGGCGGACCTCGCGCGCGTCGGCATCCGCGTGCGGCTGAACCCGATGGACCAGGTGAACCTGCGCACCGCCTACACGCACGGGCCGCATGGCCGGCGGCGTGCTGACCTTCTGGAACCCGCCGGCGGTGTCGAACGACCTGTGGGCCTCGGCGGTGGTGGAACGCGTCGCGCGGCGCGTCCACTGGACCGTGCCGCCGGCGATGACGGACCTGGTGAAGCGCGCCTCGGAGGAACAGGACATCGAGAAGGCCGCCGGGCTCTGGGTCGAATGGCAGCGCGGCGTGGTGGATGTCGCGCACCACTTCATCCTGTTCCAGCCGACCTACCAGATCGCCGTGCGCAACACGATCGGCGCCTTCCCGCTGACCGCGGCGGGCTGGCAGCTGGAGACCGGCAAGGTGCGGCCGGCGTAGCGCGCAATGCGGGGCGGCGGGCCTATCGGCTGAAGCTCGCCCCCCGCTTCTCGGCGAAGGCGCGGATGCCTTCCAGGTGATCGCCCGCCGAGAAGCACAGCACGTTCATCTCGTTCTCATAGAGCAGGCCCGCGGTCAGCGGCGCCTCCATCGCCATGCGCACGGAAGCCTTCACCGACTGCACCGCGACCGGGCTGAAGCCGGCGATCTTGCCGGCCAGCGCATGCGCGGCGGACAGCAGCTCCGCCTGCGGCACCACCTGGTCGAACAGGCCGAGCGCCTGCGCCTCGGCGGCGTCGATCGGGTCGCCGGTCATCAGCATGCGGGTGGCGCGCGCCACGCCGATCATGCGCGGCAGCATCTGCGACGCACCGCCGCCGCCGACCCAGCCGCGCGTCACCTCGGGAAAGCCGAAGCGCGTGCCCTCCGCCGCGATGCGGATGTCGGCGCCGAGCGCCATCTCCGCCCCGCCGCCGAGCGTCCAGCCCTGCAACGCCGCGATCACCGGCTTGCGGATGTTGCGGATGGCGGTGGCGTATTCGACGCGATTGCGGAAATGCCAGGTGCTCGGATAGGCGGCGAGCGAATTGAGGTCGCTGCCCGCGCAGAAGGCGCGTTCGCCGGCACCGCGCAGCAGCACCACGCGCACCGCGTCATCGGCATCGAGCGCGCGGGCCGCCTCGGCGATCGCGGCGGCCATCGCGGGCGTCACGGCATTGTGCTTCGCCGGGCGGTCGAGCAGCAGTTCCGCCACGGCGCCGTGCAGGGTCACCGATACCGCTCCGTCCATCACGTTCCTCCGTCGACATCTTGATTGTCGCGTACGGCTCAAGTGCAGCATGTCCGCAAGGGGAAGGAAACCATCGCTTGCTGCGATACATCGCCATACGATTGGTGTCGGCCGTGGTGATGGCGCTGCTCGCGAGCCTCGTCATCTTCCTCATTTCCAACTTCGTGCCCGGCGATCCGGTGCTGGCGCAGCTCGGCGACATCCTGGCGAGCGACCCGGCCGTCGTCGCGCAGTGGCGGGCGAAATGGGGCCTCGATCTGCCGCTGTGGGACCGCTACTGGATCTTCCTGCAGCGGCCTGCTGCACGGCGATCTCGGCACCTCCATCGCCACGCGCCGCCCGGTGCTGGACGACATCGCGCAATTCGCGCCGGCGACGATCGAACTCGCCACCGTCTCCTTCGCGCTGGCGCTGATCGTCGGCATCCCGCTCGGCGTCGCGGCCGCGGTGTGGCGGGACAGCGCGGTGGATGCGGTGGCGCGCGGCGGTGTCGCTGCTCGGCGTCTCGGCGCCGACCTTCTGGCTCGCCTTCATCATGCTCGCGATCTTCTACGGCTGGCTCGACTGGGCGCCGGGCCCGGGGCGGCTCGACCCGATCGCCTTCGCGCCGGAAGGCGGCACCGGCTTCTTCCTGTGGGATTCGGCGCGCGGCCGGCGATTGGGAGACCTTCCACGACGCCGCCGCGCATCTGGTGCTGCCGTCCATCGTGCTGGCGGCGGCGACGCTCGGGCTGATCACCCGCACGACGCGCGCGGCGATGCTGGAATGCCTGCACCAGGACTATGTGCGCGTCGCCCGCGCCAAGGGGCTGGCGGAACGCGCCGTGGTGCTGCGGCACGCGCTGCGCAACGCGCTGGTGCCGGTGGTGACGCTGGGCGGGCTCGCCTATGCCAACCTGCTGACCGGCGCGGTGATGACGGAGACGATCTTCGCCTGGCCGGGGCTCGGGCGATACACCTTCCGCATCGGCGGCGGCGCTCGATTTCCCGGCGATCATGGGCATCACGCTGGTCGTCTCGGCGACCTATCTGCTGGTGAACCTGCTGGTCGACCTCTCCTATGCGCTGCTCGACCCGCGGGTGCGGCGATGAGTGCGACCGCGGCCGCTGCCGGCCTCGCGGCTGCGCCGGCGCATCCGCCGCTACGGCCTCGCCTGGGCGGGCGGGGCGATCGTGCTGGCCTGGATCCTGGTCGCGATCCTCGCGCCCTGGATCGCGCCCTATCCGCCCGAAGCGCAGGAGATCACCAACCGGCTGGAACCGCCCTCGGCCGCGCATTGGCTGGGCACCGACATCCTCGGCCGCGACGTCTTCTCGCGGCTGCTGCACGGCGTCGCGCGTGTCGTTGTTCGCCGGCTTCTCGGTCGTCATCATCGGCGCGGCCTTCGGCACGGCGGTCGGCATCCTGGCGGCCTGGCTGCGCGGCTTCGGGGAGGAAGCGCTGATGCGCTTCACCGACCTCGTGCTGTGCTTCCCGCCGATCATCCTCGCCCTCGCGCTGGCCGCGGCACTCGGCATCGGCACGACCAACACGATCATCGCCATGCTGGTGGTGTGGTGGCCGAAATTCGCGCGGCTCGCGCGCAGCCTCGCCATCGTGCAGCGCAGCCAGGAATATGTGGAGGCCGCGACCGTGGTCGGCCTGCCGCAGAAGCGCATCCTGTTCCGCCACATCCTGCCCAACACCTTCGGGCCGATCGCGGTGCTGTGCACGCTCGACCTCGGCATCGCCATCCTGACCTTCGCGGGGCTGTCCTTCCTCGGCCTCGGCGTGGTGCCGCCGACGCCGGAATGGGGCTCGATGATCGCCGAGGGCCGCGAATTGGTGGAGCAATGGTGGGTCGCGACCTTCCCCGGCCTCGCCATCCTGTCCGTCGTCGTCGGCTTCAACTTCCTCGGCGACGGGCTGCGCGACTGGCTCGACCCGAAGGCGCAGAGCCGTTGAGCACGCCGGTCCTCGATGTCCGTGACCTGGTCACGGTGTTCCACACCGATGCCGGGCCGGTGCGCGCGGTCGATGGCGTCTCCTTCACCGTGGCGCAAGGGCGAGACGCTCGGCATCGTCGGCGAAAGCGGCTCGGGCAAATCCGTCACCGCGCAGTCGCTGATGCGGCTGCTCGATCCGCCGGCGCGCATCGAGGGCGGCCAGGTGCTGTTCGAAGGCCGCGACGTGCTGACCATGTCGCAGCGCGAACTCACCGCCTGGCGCGGCGCGAGTGCCGCCATGGTGTTCCAGGATTCGCTGACCGGGCTGAACCCGGTGCTGCGGATCCTGCGCCAGGTGACGGAACACGTCGTCGCCCATGGCCGCATGGACAGGCGCGCGGCGCGCCGGCACGGCATCGACCTGCTGCGCCGGATGGGCGTCGCCTCGCCGGAACGCGCGGCGGCCTCCTACCCGCATCAGTTCTCGGGCGGGATGCGGCAGCGGGTGATGATCGCCATGGGCATGGCGAACGACCCGACGCTGCTGATCGCGGACGAGCCGACCACCGCGCTCGACGTCACCATCCAGGCGCAGATCCTCGACCTGCTCGCCAACCTGAACGAGAACTTCGGCACGGCGATCGTGCTGATCAGCCACGACCTCGGCGTCATCGGCACGATCTGCCAGCGCATCGTGGTGATGTATGCCGGGGAGGTGGTCGAGGAAGGCCCGACCGCCGAGGTGCTGGCCGATCCGCGCCACCCCTATGCCTGGGCGCTGGCCAATGCGGTGCCGCGCCTCGATGCGCCGGTCGCGGATCGGCTGCCGGGCATCGAGGGCATGCCGCCCGATCCGCTCGCCATGCCGACGGGCTGCCGCTTCGCGCCGCGCTGCCCGTGGCGCATCGCGCGCTGCGACGACGAACGCCCGCCGCTGGCCGAGGTCGCGCCCGGCCGCATGGCGCGCTGCTGGGTGACGGCCGATGGCCGCAGCCTGCCGCCGCCGAGCGTTCCCGCCCATGCCACGCCGCCGGATCGCCTCCACCGCGCGAGCCGCTGCTGGTGGCGCGACGGACCTCGTCAAGCACTTCCCGCTGCCGAAGAAGTCCTTCTTCGGCGCAGCGCGAGGTGGTGCACGCCGTCAACGGCGTCTCGCTGCACATCATGCCGGGCGAGACGGCTCGGCATCGTCGGCGAGAGCGGCTGCGGCAAGTCGACGCTGGCGCGGCTGGTCACGCGCCTGCATGCGCCGGATGCCGGGCATATCCGCTTCGACGGCCAGGACATCGCGCACGCTGAGCGGCGAGGATCTGCGCCTGCTGCGGCCGACGCCTGCAGATGGTGTTCCAGGACCCCTATGCCTCGCTCAACCCGCGCATGCGCATCGGCGACATCCTGGCCGAGCCGCTGCTGCGTGCATGGCCGCGCCAAGAATGCGGCCGAGGCGCGCGAGCGCGTCGGCGCGCTGCTCGACATGGTCGGGCTGAACCCGGCCTGGGGCGAGCGCTTCCCGCATGAATTCTCCGGCGGGCAGCGGCAGCGCATCTCGATCGCCCGCGCGCTGGCGCTGGAACCGGCGCTGATCGTGGCGGATGAGCCGGTCTCGGCGCTCGACGTGAACGTGCAGGCGCAGGTGCTGAACCTGATGCTCGACCTGCGGGAACGGATGGGGCTGTCCTACCTGTTCATCGCGCATGACCTCGCGGTGGTGCGCGCCTTCTGCGACCGCGTCGCGGTGATGTATCTCGGCCGCATCGTCGAGGAAGCGCCGGCGGCGGAATTGTTCGCGCGTCCGGCGCATCCCTACACGGTGTCGCTGCTCTCGGCGGTGCCGGAGCCGGGGCGACAGCGCATCGTGCTCGGCGGCGAGCCGCCCTCGACGCTGCGCCTGCCGCAGGGCTGCGCCTTCCAGGCGCGCTGCCCGGTCGCGCGGCCGATCTGCGCCGAGCCGCCGCCGCTGACCGAGATCGCGCCGGGCCATCGCGTGCTGTGCCACGCGCCAGGCTCACTCAAGCCACTGCACGGGGACACCATGAGACGCATCACGGCCGACCAGGCCGCCGCCATATTGCGCGACGGCGATACGCTGGTGATCGGCGGTTCGGGCGGCGGGCATGCCGTGCCGGACGCGCTGCTGGAAGCCGTCGGCAGGCGCTTCCGCGACACCGGCGCGCCGCGCGGCATCACCGCGCTGCATCCGGTCGGCCTCGGCGACGGCAAGACGCGCGGCGCGGGGCACCTGGCGCAGGATGGGCTGCTGAAGCGCGTCGTCTCCGGCACCTTCGTCAACAGCCCGGGCATCGCGCGGCTCGCGCTGGACGAGAAGATCGAGGCCTACACGCTGCCGCAGGGCGCGCTGTCGCAACTGATGCGGGAGATGGCGGCGGGGCGCGCCGGGCTGCTCACCAAGGTGGGCCTGCGCACCTTCGTCGATCCGCGCATCGGCGGCGGGCGGCAGAGCCAGCGCGCCACCGAGGACCTGATCGAGGTCGTCACGCTGCGCGGCGAGGAATACCTGTTCTACAAGCCGTACAAGCTCGATGTCGCCTTCATCCGCGGCTCGGCGATCGACGAGGCGGGCAACCTGCTCGATGGAGCATGAGGCGGTGACGCTGGAGATGCTGTCCATCGCGCAGGCGACGCGGCGGCAGGGCGGCATCGTCATCGCCCAGGCGAAGCGCGCTGGTGCCGCGCGGCACGCTGCATCCGAAGATGGTCAAGGTGCCGGGCATCCTGATCGACGCCTATGTCATCGAGCCCGACCAGTGGCAGACCTACGAGACCTATGACAGCGCCGCCTATTCCGGCCATCACCGCGTCGCACTCGACGAGGTGCCGCGCCTGCCCGCCGGCCCGCGGCGCATCGTCGCGCGGCGCGGCGCGCTCGAATTGTTCGAAGGTGCCATCTGCAACCTCGGCTCGGGCATCTCCACCGGCATCGCCAATGTCGCGGCGGAGGAGGCGATGCTCGACCGCATCTGCCTGACCAACGAACAGGGCAACATCGGCGGCGCGCCGGCGAGCGGCAACGAGGCCGGTGCGGCGAGCAGCCCCGACGCGCAGGTGGACCAGCCCTATCAGTTCGATTTCTACGATGGCGGCGGGCTCGACCTCGCCTTCCTCTCCTTCGCCGAGTTCGACGCCGAGGGGAACGTCAACGTCTCCCGCTTCGGCGGGCGCATCGTCGGGCCGGGCGGCTTCATCAACATCAGCCAGGGCGCGGGGCGCGTCGTGTTCGGCGGCACGCTGACGGCGGGCGGGTCGAAGAAGGCCGTGCAGCAGGTGGAGCAGATCACCTTCTCCGGCCCCTATGCGCGCGAGCGTGGGCAGGAGGTGCTCTACGTCACCGAACGCGCCGTGTTCCGCCTCGGCGCGACCGGGCCGGAACTGATCGAGGTCGCGCCGGGCCTCGATGTGGAACGCGACGTGATCGGCGCGATGGCGTTCCGCCCTGCGGTGTCGCCGGCCTTGCGCATCATGGACGCGGCGCTGTTCGCGGACGGGCCGATGGGCCTTGCCGCGCGGCTCAGACCCCGCCCCGCCCGCGCCAACGCGGACCGCCTGCCATGAAGGCGCCGTGCTTCCTCGAGGTCGGTGAAGCCGCCGAATACACCCGCACCATCGAGGCCGAGGACATCGCCGCCTTCGCCCGCATCAGCGGCGACGACGACCCGGTGCACACCGACCCCGACTTCGCCGCGCGCACCGCCTTCGGCCGCTGCATCGCGCATGGCGCGCATGTGATGGGGCTGCTGTCGACGACGGCGAGCCTGATGTCGCGCCGCTCGGTCGGCGCGCGGCGCGACCGGCACGCCGGTCTCGGCGGGGTATGACCGCATCCGCTTCACCCGGCCGGTCTTCGCCGGGGAGACGCTGACCGCGCGCTATGTCATCGAGGAGGTGGACGATGCCCGCGCCCGCACCCGCGCGCGGCTCGAGGTGGTGAACCAGGACGGGCAGACCTGCCTGGTGGGCAGCCACGTCCTCGCCTGGGTGCCGCCGGCCTGACGACGCCGGCGCAGCTGGGCTGTCGGTTCGCAGGCCGATCGCGAACCGCTCGACGCATCTGCTCCGGGAGCATCGTCGCGCGACTGACTGATTCCAGGCCAGGCGCGACCTGCTCTAACCCGCCAGGAAGGGCTCCAGCGCGGCGAGGAAGCCCTGCGGGTTCTCCGCATGCACCCAATGGCCGGCATTCGCGATGGTGGTGAAGACCACAAGCGGGAACAGCGCGCGGAACGCCGCATGGTGTTCGGGGCGGACATAGCCGGACCGTTCCCCGGCCATCACCAGCACCGTGCCATCGAAGGTCGCGCCCACGGGTGGCGCGAAATCCTCGATGTCCGGCATCGCGGCGGCGAGTTCGGCGAGGCCGAGGCGCCAGGACGGCGGCGTCGGTCTCGAAACGCAGGCTCTGCAGCAGGAAGGCGCGGATGCCGGGTTCGGGAATGGTCGCGGCGAGGTGGGCGTCGGCCTCCTTGCGCGTCAGGCCGGCCGCGCAGCGGCAGGGCCTGCATGGCGTCGACGTAGCCGCGCAGCGCGGGCTGGTAGCGCACCGGGGCGATGTCGGCGACGACCAGGCGATCGACCCGTTCGGGATGGCGCCAGCGCGAAGGCCATCGCCACCTTGCCGCCCATCGAATGGCCGAGCACCGCCGCGCGCGGCACGCCGGCGGCGTCCATCGTCTCGGCGATGTCGGCGGCCATGGTGGCGTAGTCCATCGCCGCCGCGCGCGGCGATAGCGCCATGGTTGCGCAGGTCGGGCGTCAGCACGCGGTGGCGCGGCGCCAGGGCGCGACGGATGGCGCCCCAATTCTGCCCGGCGCCGAACAGGCCGTGCAGCAGGATCAGCGGCGGCCCCTCCCCCGCCTCGGTCAGCGCCAGGATCATTCGCGCGCCGCCAGCACGACGGAGGCGACGATCAGCGCGCCGCCGGTCAGCATGTCCCAGCCCATCGGTTCATGCAGCCACAGACTGGCTGACCGTCACGCCGAAGGCCGGCACCAGCAGGAAGGCGACCGAGGCGACCGCGCCGGGCAGCCGGCGGCCGACCTCGATGACGCACCAGGTGCCGATCGGCGCCACGATCAGCCCGATATACAGCATGTAGGGCCAGGACGGGCCGTGGATGCCGCCATCGGGTTCCAGCACCAGCGCGAAGGGCAGGATCAGCAGCGTCGCCAGGACGAAGCACCAGGGCAGCAATTCGAAGATCGGGCTGGCGGGCGGGAAGCGCCGCGTGGTGATGATCGCCAGCGTCCAGAACAGCGCCGCCACCACCAGCATCAGGTGGCCGAGCAGTTGCGTCGAATCGCCCCAGTCCACCGCCCAGGGCCCGGCAAGCGCGGCAACCCCGGCCAGGCCCAGCCCCGCCGCGGCCCAGCGATGCGGCGGCACCTTCTCCCCCAGCACCAGCACCGAGAGCGGGATGAGCCAATAGGTGACCACCGCCGAGATGATGGCGGTGCGCCCGGCCTGGACCATGGCGACCGCGGCATGGGCGAGGACGAAGAAGGCGCCGAGTTGCAGCAGGCCCAGGGCGAAGCACCGAAGGCCAGTCGGCCCGGCGCGGCCAATGCAGCCGGCGCAGCGCCGCCAGCAGCAGCGCCGTGACGATCGCCGCGAGCCCGGCGCGGCCGACCGCGAACCACATCGGCGTCGCATGGGTGAGCGCCGCCTTGGTGACCGGCCAGGCGCCGCCGAACAGGACGATCGCGACAAGCAGGAGGTGAAGGGCCGAGCGCATCTGAATGGCAGTCTGTCCCGGTCCGTTCGAAAAGCCGCGGGTCGCATGCGGCATCCAGCCTATTCTGAGCGTATGCACGACTTTTTGGAAAGCGTCGGTACGGTGAATTCCGTGACAATGCCTTTCGGCAGGCCACCCGGGGTCAGGATGCGTTGTGCCAGCGGCGCGGGCCATGTCCCGGCAGATGGCCGGCGCGCAGCCTGATCAGCGCCGCGCCGACCAGGGCCAGCACCGCGCCGCCGGCGACCAGCGCCCGCATGCCGCCGCGCGGCAGGCGCCGAACGAGCACCGCCAGGAGCACGGCGACGGCAAGCAGGGCGAGGAACACCATCTCAATCCATGTAAAGCCCGCCATTGATGTGGACCGTCTCGCCGGTGACGAAGGCGGCCGCATCGGAGGCGAGGAAGGCGATGACGGAGGCGACTTCCCCCGCGTGCCGAAGCGGCGCATCGGGGTCGCGGCGATCAGGGCCGCGCCGTTGCTGGCCATCACCGCTTCGGTCATCGGCGTCGCGATGATGCCCGGGGAGACGCAATTGGCGCGCACCCCGCGCGGGCTGAGCTCATGGACCAGCGACCGGGTGAAGGCCAGCACCGCCGCCTTGCAGGCCGCGTAATGGGCATGGCGGACCGATCCGCGATGCCCGGCCATCGAGGCGATGTTCACGATCGACCCGCCGTCGCGCAGCAGCGGCATCGCCGCACGGCAGGCATGGAAGACACCATCGAGGTTGACCGCCACCGTCCGCCGCCAGTCGGCGTCGGTCATGGTGGCCACCTCCTGTTCGACGTAGAGGCCGGCGCCGGTCACCAGGATGTCGAGGCCGCCGAATTCGCGCCCGGCCATGGCCATCGCGGCATCCACCTCCGCTGGCTCGGTCACGTCGGCGCGGGTGGTCAGGATGCGGGCCTCGCTCGCCGGCAGGCTGGCCGCGAACGGCTTCCAGCGCCGCGCCGTCGAGGTCGGTGAGCACGAGATGCGCGCCGAGGCTGTGGAACAGCGTGGCGGTGGCGCGCGGAATACCGCCGGTGGCGCCGGTGATCAGGGCCACCTTGCCGGTCAGGTCGAACATGCGCGTCTCCGTTCTGCCGCGGTCACACAACTGTCCCTTGGCCGGCTGTCCGGCACCGTGCTGCGCGCAGGCGGCGCGGCCGCGCCTGAACCGACCGCTGCGCCGGGCAGTTCAGCGCATGGCGCGCAAGCCAGGCGGCCGGATGGCCGCGCCGGCGCCCGAGGGCCACAGACGCGCCTCAGTCAGCGACCTTCAGCATGATCTTGCCGATATGCGCGCTGCTTTCCATCAGCCGATGGGCGGCGGCGGCCTCGGCCAGCGGGAAGACGCGGAAGATCTCCGGCCCCACCGCGCCCTTCGCCAGCATCGGCCAGACCTTCGCCTCCAGCCCGGCGGCGAGCTTGCCCTTCTGCATGGTCGTGCGCGGCCGCATGGTGCTGCCGGTGACGGTCAGCCGCTTCATCATGATCGGGCGAAGGTCGGCCTTGTCCACCTCGAAGCCGCCGAGGAAGGCGATCAGCACCAGCCGCCCATCCCAGGCCAGCGAGCGCAGGTTGCGCTGGAAATAGGCCCCGCCGACCATGTCGAGGATGACATCGACGCCGTTCTTGTCGGTCAGGCGGCGGACTTCCTCGGCGAAATCCTGGGTGCGGTAGTTGATCGCCGCATCGGCGCCGAAGCGCAGGCAGGCGGCGACCTTGTCATCGCTGCCGGCGGTGGCGAAGACGCGGGCGCCGAAGGCCTTGGCGAGCTGGATGGCGGTGACGCCGATGCCCGAGGTGCCGCCATGGATCAGCACGGTCTCGCCGGCCTGCAACTGGCCGTGGCCGAACATGTTCGCCCAGACGGTGAAATAGGTCTCGGGCAGCGCGGCGGCGCGGGTCGCGTCGTAGCCGTTGGGCCAGGGCAGCGTCTGCGCCTCGGGGGCCGCGCAATATTCGGCATAGGCGCCGCCATTGGTCAGCGCGCAGACGCGGTCGCCCACCTTGTAGCGGGCGACATCGGCGCCGGTGGCGACAACCTCCCCGGCGCATTCCAGGCCCATGATGGGGCTGGCGCCGGGCGGCGGCGGGTAGTTGCCGCTGCGCTGCTGCACGTCGGGGCGATTGACCCCGGCCACCATGACGCGGATCAGCACCTCATCGGCCTTCGGCACCGGGACAGGCGCGCGCGCGGGCACCAGCACCTCCGGCCCACCGCCGGCGCCATGGTCGATGATCGTCATTTCCTGCGGCAGCGTGGCCATGCGCGTCTTCTCCCCGTGGCGTGTGGGGGACCATTCTCCCCGCAATGCCTGCGCGTCAAGGCGGCGGCGGGCTTGCCTTCGGCCGGCCGGGCGCGGAACATCGCGGCCGAATTGCGTTCCGGGAGGCGCCCCATGCAGCAGATCCGTCGCCGCCCGCTGCTGGCGGGCCTTGCCGCCGCGCTCGCGGCGCCGGGCCTCGCCGTGGCGCAGGGGCAGGATCTGAAGTTCGGCGCGCTGTTTCCCTTCTCCGGCGGGCTGGCGCTGCTGGGCGACGAGAGTTTCCGTGGCCTGGAGGTGGCGGCGGAGGAACGCAACGCGGCCGGCGGCGTGCTGGGCCGCCAGGTGCGCCTGGCCAAGGGCGATGCCGTCGATCCGGCCCAGGCGACCAGCGAGGTGCGGCGGCTGATGACCGCCGAGCGCGTGGTCGCGGTGTTCGGCACCTATGCCTCCCCGCTCAGCTTCGCCGCGACCCAGGTCAGCGAATTGCAGGGCGTGCCCTATTTCGAGATGGGCGCGATCAGCGACCCGATCACCGATCGCGGCTTCCGCTATGTGTTCCGCAGTTGCCCGCGATCATCCGACTTCGGCGCGACGACGGTCGCCGCCATCCCCGATGCGCTGGCGCCGCTCTATGGCGTCGATCCCAAGACGCTGCGCATCGCCGTGCTGCATCGAGGACGCGCTGTACGGCCAGACCGTCTCCAGCTTCCAGGAACAGCAGATCCGTGCGCGCGGGCTGAACCTGGTCGAGAAGCTCGGCTATTCGGCCCGTTCGGTCGATCTGTCGTCGGCGATCCAGCGGCTGCGCGGCGTCAATGCCGATATCGTGCTGCACACCGGATACCAGAACGACATCGTGCTGTTCTTCCGCGGCATGCAGGACGCCAACTGGAAGCCGCGCATGGTGATCGGTTCGGGCGCGGGCTATTCGCTGACGGATACGGCGCGCACCGTCGGGCCGGCCTTCAACGGCGTGATGAATGTGGACTTCACCCAGTTCGCGGTGAATGAGCGATACGCCCCCGGTGTCTCGGCCTTCGTCGACCTCTACAAGCGTCGCTATGGCTCCGAACCGCGTTCGGGGCATTCGCTGGCGAACTACTTCGGTGCCAGGGTCTTCCTCGATGCCGTGCAGCGCGCCGGCGCGACGGAAAAGGACCGCATCCGCGCCGCGGTGCTCGCAACCGATGTCGCGGACGGCACGACGGCAACCGGCTGGGGCGTGCGCTTCGACGAACGCGGCCAGAACACCCGGGCGAAGCCGTTCGTGCTGCAGTGGCAGGACGGCAACCAGGTCACCGTCTTCCCGCCGGAGGCGGCGGTGGCGCAACCGCGTGGCCAGATGGGCGAAGGCAGCGGCTGACGCGGCCCCGGGTACGGCACCGGCGAGGCGACCCGCCTGCGGTGCCCCTCCCGGCCCATCACATGCGGCATCGGGCCGTCAGGAAAGGGAGCACACCAGCCATGAACACCACCGCACCCCTCGCCGCCGTCACGGGGTCGTGCCGGTGACGGCGCCGCTGCTGTCGCCACTGCCCGCATCCGGCGCCCGCGTGCTGGTGACGGGCGGCGCACGCGGCATCGGGCGGGCCGTCGCCGATGCCTTCGCCGCGCAAGGCGGACGCATCTGCATCCTCGATCGCGACCCGGTGCCGGATGCGCCGCCAGGCTGGCTCTGCGTCGCCGGCAACGTTGCCGTCGAGACGGAGGTCGAGGCCGCCTTCGCGGCGATGGATGCGGCCTGGGGCGGTGTCGATGTCGCGCTGGCCAATGCCGGCTTCGCGATGAACACGCCGACCCTCGACCTGTCCGTCGAGGCATGGCGGCGCACGGTGGATGTCAACCTGACCGGCGCCTTCCTGACCGCGCGGGCCGCGGGGCGGCGCATGGTGCGCGATGGCGCCGGGCTGATCCTGTTCACCTCCTCGCTTTATGCCAGCGTCGGCGGCGAGGATCGCGCGGCCTATTGCGCGACCAAGGCGGCGGTGGCGAACCTCGCCCGCGCGCTGGCCTGCGAATGGGGGCCGCGGGGCGTGCGGGTGAATGCGCTGGCGCCGGGCTACACCGAGACGACGCTGGTGAGCGAGCTGGTGGCGCAGGGGCGGCTGGCGCGCGACAGGCTGGTCGCGCGCGCACCGCTGCGCCGGCTGGTTCGGCCGGAGGAAGTGGCGGCGCTCGCCTGCTTCCTGGCCTCCCCGGCGGCCGGCGCGATCAGCGGCGCGGTGCTGGCCGTGGATGCCGGCTGGAATGCGAATGGCGGGCCCTGAAGGGCACCGCCATCGCCAGGCCAGGATGCGCCGACAGGCCCGACCGCGGCTGCCCCGCGGCGCCATCGCGCGGTGCGGAACGCCGGCGCCCTCGCCCCCGCGGGCATGGCGCCGGCGCGACGCGGGCGGCCCGCCGGCCGGTCAATCGACGCGGATGCCCGCCTCGCGGATGATCGTCTCCCACTTGGTGCGCTCGGCATCGAGCCAGGCCGCGGCATAGGCGGGCGTGTTGTTGGTCACCATGCGCATGGCGAGGTCGCTCAACCGCCGGCGCACATCGGGCTCGGCCGCCACGCGGCCAAAGGCCGCCGCCGCGGCATCGACCACCGGGGCCGGCGTTCCAGTCGGCGCCATGACCATGTGCCAGGTATAGGCGAGCAGGTCCGGGAAGCCGGCCTCGGCCGTGGTCGGAACGTCCGGCAGTTGCGGCAGGCGCTGTTCGTCCATCACCGCGAGGGCACGGGTTTCGCCCCGCTGCACGAAGGGCAGGCAGGTGGTCGCGACGTCGATGATGATGGGCACCGAGCCGTTCAGCACATCCGGCATCGCCGCCGCCGTGCCGCGATAGGGCACGTGGTTGGCGCGCAGGTTGTTGCGGCGCAGCAGCAATTCCGTGGCGAGGTGCAGCGCGCCGCCATTGCCGCTGCTGGCGTAGTCGTACTTGCCGGGGTTGGCGCGGATCAGCTCGACCAGTTCCTGCAGCGTGCGCGCCGGGAAGTCCTTGTTCACGGTGATCACCATCGGGATCACGCCGATCAGGCAGACAGGCGTGAAATCCGCCACCGGGTCGAAGGGCAGGCGCGGGAACAGCGGCCGCAGCACCGAATGGGCGACGGTGGTGTAGAGCAGCGTCTGCCCATCCTTCGGCGCCTTGGCGACGGCGTCGGAGCCGACGATCACGCCCGCGCCGGTGCGGTTTTCCACGATCACCCGCTGCGGCAGGGTCTTGGAAAGTTCATCGGCGAACAGCCGGGCGGGAATATCGGTCGGCCCGCCGGCGGCGAAGGGCACCACCAGGCGCACGGGCTGGGTCGGCCAGCCGGGCGCCTGGGCGCGCGCAACGACAGGGGCAAGGGCCGCGGCAGCGCCGAGGCCCATCAGATCACGACGGTTCATCATGGCAATCTCCTGGAGGGCGGACGCATGAACCAAGGCCCGTCATGCGTCAACCGATCCGGGGGTCGCCGGTTCAGCTCGGCCGGATGCCGGCGCCGCGGATCACCGGCGTCCATTTCGCCATCTCGCTGGCGAGGAAGCGCGCGGCGCTTTCGGGTGTGCTGTCGGTGGTGACGTTCATGAGCATCTGGCCCAGGCGTTCCTGCACCGCGGGCACCGCCAGCGCGCGGTTGAAGGCGGCGTTGATGGCGTTCACCACCGGCATCGGCGTGCCCGCGGGCGCCATCGCCATGTGCCAAGTGTAGCATTCGAAGTCCGGCACGCCGCCCTCGATGAAGGTGGGCAGGTCCGGCAGGTAGGGCATGCGGGTGCGGGTGCTGATCGCCAGGGCGCGCAACTCGCCGCGCTGGACATAGGGCAGCGCGCCGGAGGCGACGTCGAAGATCATCGGGATGCGGCCCGACAGCACTTCCGGCATGGCGGCGGAGGAGCCGCGATAGGCGATGTGGTTCACCCGCAGCCCGCCCGCCATGTGCAGGAACAATTCGGTGCCGAGATGCACCGCGCCGCCATTGCCGGAGGAGGCATAGTCGTACTTGCCCGGATTCTCGCGCAGCAGCTTGATGAGGTCGGGCAGCGTCTGGGCCGGGAAGTCCTTGTTCACCAGCATGATCATCGGGATCTGGCCGATGAAGGCGCAGGGCGTGAAGTCCGCGATCGGATCGAAGGGCAGCGTCGGGAACAGCCCCGGCAGATAGGCGTGGCCGACCGTGGTGTAGAGGATGGTCTGGCCATCCTTCGGCGCCTTGGCGACGACATCGGTGCCGATCAGCACGCCCGAGCCGGTGCGGTTCTCCACGATCAGGCGGTTGGGCAGGAACTTCGACATCTCATCGGCCAGCAGCCGGGCGGGGATGTCGGTCGGGCCGCCGGCGGCGAAGGGGACGACGATGCGCGCTGGCGCGGTCGGCCAGACGGGCGCCTGGGCGCGGGCGGCGAGGGGCGCGAGCGCGCCGGCGGCGCCGAGGCCGAGGACGTGGCGACGGTTCATCTTGGTGGTCTCCCGATTGGTTGCCGATATCTGGAGGCTGGGCGCGATGCGCGTCAATGGTCTGCCGGGCCGTTTCAGACGGCGCCGGGCGGCGATTGCGCGACGGTGGCACCGGCCCCGGCTGCCCGCGGCGGAATCCGGGACGGGTGGCCGGGCCGGCGCCGATCTCTCGAACGGATCTCAGGCGGGATCGATGCGCTTGCCGCTCGTCGCGTCGAAGACATGCAGCGCCGCCAGTTCGGGCGCGAGGCGCAGCCCCTCCTCCGGCACGCCGCCGGGAAGCCGTGCGGTGAGTTCGGTGCCATCGGCGAGGCGACCATGCAGCACGGTTTCGGAACCGAGCGGTTCGGCAAGGTCGATCGTGACGGGCAGGCCGCCCTCGCCGTCCGGCACCAGGTGCTCGGGGCGGATGCCGATGGTGATCGCGGCGCCATCCGCGCCGGGCCGCGCGCCATCGGTGAAGCGCCAGAGCGCGCCATTGGCGAGCCGCGCCGCCTGCCCGCCCTCGGCCAGGGTGGCGGGCAGGAAGTTCATCGCCGGGCTGCCGATGAAGCTGGCGACATAGGTGTCGGCGGGCTTCGACCAGACCTCCATCGGCGTGCCGATCTGCGCCGCCCGGCCCTCATGCATCACCACCAGCCGGTCGCCGAGCGTCATCGCCTCCACCTGGTCATGCGTGACGAACAGGGAGGTGACGGACAGCCGCTTCTGCAGCCGGCGGATCTCGGCGCGCATCTGCACGCGCAGCTTGGCGTCGAGGTTGGACAGCGGCTCGTCGAACAGGAACAGCTTCGGGTGGCGCACGATGGCGCGGCCCATGGCGACGCGCTGGCGCTGGCCGCCCGACAATTGGCGCGGCTTGCGGTCGAGCAACTGGCCGATCGACAGCAGCGCGGCGGCTTCCTCGACGCGGGCGCGGATCTCGGCCTTGCGGCAGGCGGCGGATCTTCAGCCCATAGGCCATGTTCTCGAAGACCGTCATGTGCGGGTAGAGCGCGTAGGTCTGGAACACCATGGCGATGTCGCGGTCGGCCGGTTCCAGCGGCGTGACGTCGAGGCCCTCGATCATCACCTGCCCGCCGGTGGGTGTCTCCAGCCCGGCGACGATGCGCAGCAGGGTGGACTTGCCGCAGCCGGAAGCGCCGACGATGACCACCATCTCGCCGTCGCGCACGGCGAGGTCGATGCCGTGCAGCACCTTCGTCACGCCGAAGGATTTCGTCACGCCCTGGATGTCGAGGCTCGCCACGCGGCTACTTCTCCGTCTCGGTCAGGCCCTTGATGAACCAGCGCTGCATGAACACCACGACACCCACCGGCGGCAGCAGGGCAAGAACGGCGGTCGCCATGATGACGTTCCACTCGTTCTGCGCGTCACCATTGCCGATCATCTTGGTCAGGCCGACGATGACGGTCTCCAGCGAGCGGTCGGTGACCATCAGCAGCGGCCAGAGGTACTGGTTCCAGCCATAGATGAACAGGATGACGAACAGCGCGGCGAGGTTCGTCACCGACAGCGGCAGCACGACATCCTTGAGGAAGCGCAGCGGCCCGGCGCCGTCCATCTTGGCGGCTTCGACATATTCGTCGGGGATGGTCAGGAAGAACTGGCGGAACAGCAGCGTCGCCGTCGCCGAGGCGATCAGCGGCAGGGTCAGCCCCGTCATGGTGTCGATCAGCGAGAGGTCGGTCATCACCTGGAAGGTCGGGATGATGCGCACCTCGACCGGCAGCATCAGGGTGATGAAGATCATCCAGAAGAAGATCATCCGCCCGGGGAAGGCGAAGAACACCACGGCGAAGGCCGAGAGGAAGGAGATCAGCGATCTTCCCCACCGCGATCAGCAGCGCCATCATCAGGCTGTTGAACAGCATGGTGCTGGCCGGCACCTGGAAGGTGTTGCGGCTGCCGCCGCCGCGGAACCAGGCGGTGGCGTAGTTGTGCACCGCCTCCGCCCCCGGCAGCAGCGGCACGTCGCCACGGCCGATGGTGTCCACGTCATGGGTGGAGCCGATCAGCGTGATCCAGATCGGCAGCGCGAACAGGCAGACGCCGAGCACCAGCGCGACATGGGTCAGGATCCGTTCGCGGGTGCGACGGCGGCGTGAGGCGGCGGCAAGGGCTTCGACATCCATCGTGGCCGACATCAGTAATGCACCCGGCGCTCGATGAAGCGGAACTGGATGGCGGTCAGCGCCACGACGATGACCATCAGCACCACCGACTGCGCCGCCGAGGAGCCGAGGTTGAGGTTCTGCACGCCGTCGACATAGACCTTGTAGATCAGCGTCTCGGTGGCGTTGCCCGGCCCGCCCTGGGTCAGCGCGTGGATGACGCCGAAGGTGTCGAAGAAGGCATAGACCAGGTTCACCACCAGCAGGAAGAAGGCGGTGGGCGACAGCAGCGGGAAGATCACGGTCCAGAAGCGGCGCATCGGCCGCGCGCCGTCGATGGCGGCGGCCTCCAGCACCGAGGTCGGGATCGACTGCAGCCCGGCAAGGAAGAAGATGAAGTTGTAGGACACCTGCTTCCAGGCCGCGGCGAGGATCACCATCGCCATCGCCTGCCCGCCATTCACCCGGTAGTCCCAGATGATGCCGAGCGCGGTGAAGCCCCGCCCGAACAGCCCGATCGAGGGATGGAACAGGAACAGCCACAACACTGCCGCCAAGGCGGGCGCGACGGCGTAGGGCCAGATCAGCAGCGTCTTGTACAGGCCCGACCCGCGGATCTGCTTGTCGGCCTGCACGGCCAGGAACAGCGCCGCGCCGAGTGCGAGTGCCGCGACCGCCCCGGAGAAGAAGGCGGTGTTCAGCACCGAGCCGAGGTAGCGCTCATCGGTGAACAGGTCGGTGAAGTTCTCGAAGCCGACGAATTCGGTACGCAGGCCGAAGGCGTCCTGGCGCAGCGTCGATTGCCACACCGCCATGCCGGCGGGCCAGAAGAAGAACACCAGCGTCACCGCCATCTGCGGTGCCAGCAGCAGGTAGGGCAGCAGGGCGCCGCGAAAGATTACCTTTTTTCTCAACGGTATCTCCGCGGCGCCGTGCCGTTCATCAGCCGCGGTTCGCCCGCTCGAAGTTGCGCAGCACCTGGTTGGCGCGCGTGGTGGAATTGGCCAGCACCTGCTCGGCGTTCTGCTGGCCCTGGAAGGCGCGCTCCATCTCTTCCTCCATGATGGTGCGGATCTCGACGAAGCCGCCGAGGCGGATGCCGCGGCTGTTCTCGGTCAGCTGCCCGCCACCGCGCAGCAACTGTTCGATCGGCACATCGGCGCCGGGATTGTCGCGATAGAAGCCCTTGTCGCGCGCGATGGCGTAGGACGCGCGGCGCACCGGGACATAGCCGGTGTCCATGTGCCACTGCGCATCGACCTCGGGCTGGCTGAGGTAGCGGTAGAATTCCGCGACGCCGCGGTATTCGTCCGCCGTGCGGCCGCCGCCGGCGGCGGGGCCCTTGGTCATCGCCCAGAAGCTCGCGCCACCGATGATGGAGTTGAGCGGCGCGCGCGGCGTGCCCTCATAATAGGGCAGCATCGCCACGCCCCAGGCGAACTGCGCCTCCCGCTGCACCCGCGCCCGGAAGCCCGAGGAGGTGGTGAGGATCGCGGCCTCGCCCTTGGGGAAGGCCGGCTCGCCGATATTGGTGCGCCCGCCATAGCGGAACAGGCCGGCCTTCTGCCAGTCGACCAGGTTCTGCATGTGGCGCAGCATCACCGGGTTGTTGATGCGCATCTCGGTGTCGAGGCCGCCGAAGCCGTTGCCCTTGGTGGCGAGCGGGATGTCGTGGATGGCGGAGAAATTCTCGACATGCGCCCAGGTCGGCCAGGCCGTGCTCATCGGCACGTCGGAGCCGCCGGCCTTGAGCTTCGCCAGCACCTCGGCCAGTGCCTGGTCAGGTGGTGGGGAAGCGGTCGGGGTCGAGCCCGGCGCGGCGGAAGGCGTCCTTGTTGTACCAGACGATGGCCGTCGAGCTGTTGAACGGCATCGACATCATCCGCCCGTCCGACAGGCTGTAGTAGCCGCGCACGCCGGGCAGGTAGTCGTCGAAGTCGATGCTGACGCCGGTCTCGGCGAGCAGTTCATGCACCGGCTTGATGGCGCGGCCGGCGGCCATCATCGTGCCGGTGCCGACCTCGAACATCTGCACGATGTGCGGCGCGGAATTGGCGCGGAAGGCCGGCGATGGCGGCGACCATCGTCTCGGGGTAGCTGCCACGATAGGTCGGCACCACCTTGAAGCGCGGCTGGCTGGCGTTGAACGCCGCCACGCGCTGTTCGAGCAGGCCGCCCAGCGGCTGGCTCAGCCCGTGCCAGAACTGGATCTCGACCTGGCCCTGCGCGAGGGCGGGGGCGGCGAGACCAAGGGTCGCGGCCCCGGTGAGCAAGGTGCGGCGCTGCATCACGGCGTAATCTCCCATTGCGATGTCAGGGCGGCGTAGCCCTGGCTCGTTTCCGGCAGACTACAGATTTGTTTCAGTTCAATGAAGCGCCTTCCGGCTGCTGCCCGACGAGTTCCGCATAGACCTCCGGATCGGTCGCGCCCTCGGTGCCGAACAGCAGGACGCGGCTGTTTTCGTCGAGTTCCAATGCTGCGCGCGCGAAGGGCTCGCCGGCGGCAAGCAGCAGGCCGGCCAGGCCGGCGACCGCACTTTCGCCCGCCACCACCGGCGGCTTTCGCGCCGCCAGCGCCTTCATGCAGGCGACCGCGCTTGCATCGGGCACGGACATGACGGCGAAGGCGCTGCGCTCCAGTTCCTGCCAGGCCAGCAGCGACGGCTCGCCACAGGCAAGCCCGGCCATCAAGGTATCGAGATCGCCCGGAACCGTCGTCGGCTCCCCCGCCTCGACGCTGGCGAGCAGGCAGGCAGCCTTGTCCGGCTCGACGATGATGATGCGGGCGGCGGCACCGAAGCGCGCGCGCATCTGCGTGGCGACGGCGGCCGCAACCCCGCCGACGCCGCCCTGGATGAAGACATGGGTGGGTGCCGCGCCGATCTGGTCGGCGGCCTCGTCGGCCATCACGCGATAGCCCTGCATCACGTCGCGCGGCACCTCGGTGTAGCCGGGATAGGAGGTGTCGGAGACGACGAACCAGCCATGCGCGTCGGCCTGCTTCTGCGCCTCGCGCACCGCATCGTCGTAGTTGCCGGGCACGACGCGGATCTCGCGCGCCATATTGCGCGATGGCGTCGCGCCGGCCCTGGCTGACGTGTCTCATGCACGAAGATCACGCAGCCCGCGCCGAATCGCTGCGCGCCCCAGGCGACCGAGCGGCCGTGGTTGCCATCGGTCGCGCAGCAGACCGTGATGGCCTTGGTCGCCTCCTTGAAGGTGCCGTCCATCAGCTCGGCCGCCGTCGCGGCATTGGCCGCGCCACGCTTGGCCAGTTCCGCCTGCAGCAGCCGCATCACCGCATAGGCGCCGCCCAGCGCCTTGAAGGAGCCGAGGCCGAAGCGCCCGCCCTCATCCTTGTAGCGGACGGCAGCGACGCGCGCCGCGGCGGCGGCATCGGGCAGGTCGATCAGCGGCGTGACGCGCGTAGCCGGGCCAGGAGGCGATCTCCTCCCTGGCGCGGCGGAAGCCGCCATCGGGCAGCACGACGACGCCCGGCGTGCCGTGGCGGCGGTTGATCAGAAAGCGGAACGGAAAGGTCGGTATCATGGATGCACGCATATTGCGCCGGGCCGCGCCCCGCGCCAAACCGGGCGTGACATCGGAGGGACGGCATGAAGATCACCATCCTTGGCGGCGGCGGCTTCCTGGGGCGCAAGCTGGCGGCCCGCCTGGCGCAGGACGGCACGCTTGGGCGGCAAGCCCATCACCGGGCTGACGCTGTTCGACCTGGCGGCCCCGCCGCCGATCGCCACGCCCTTCCCGCTCACCTGCCTGGGCGGCGATGTCGCCGACCCGGCCGCGGTCGCGGCGGCCATCCCGGCCGGGACCGAGGTGGTGTTCCACCTCGCCGCCGTGGTCAGCGCCGCGGCGGAGGCCGACTACGACCTCGGCATGAAGGTGAACCTGCACGGCACCCTGGCGGTGCTCGCCGCCTGCCGCGCGCTCGGGACGAGGCCGCGGGTGATCTTCACCTCCTCCGTCGCCTCCTTCGGCGGCGGGCAGGATGCGGTGGTGCCGGATGACGGCCGCCAGGTGCCGACCAATTCCTATGGCGCGCAGAAGGCGATCGGCGAATTGCTGCTGCAGGATGCGACGCGCAAGGGCTTCCTCGATGCCGTCAGCCTCCGGCTGCCGACCGTGATGGTGCGGCCCGGACGGCCGAACAAGGCGGCGTCCTCCTTCGTCTCGGCGGTGGTGCGCGAACCGCTGCTGGGCCTTGCCACCGATTGCCCGGTGCCGCCGGAATTCGCGGTCTGGATCTGTTCGCCCGCGCAGCGCGATGGAGTGGTTCCTGCACGCCGCGACGATGGACACCGGCCCGCTCGGCACCGATCGCGGCATCAACCCGCCGGGCCGCAGCGCGACGGTCGCCAAGATGCTGGAGGCGCTGGAAGCGGTGGCCGGCACCGAGGCGCGCGAGAAGGTCGGCTTCGTGTTCGACAAGGAGGTCCACGACATCGTCGCCGGCTGGCCCGCGACCTTCGCCGCGACGCGCGCACGCCGGCTCGGCTTCGTCGAGCAGGAATCGCTGGAGGACCTGGTGCAGGCCTTCATCGAGGACGACCTGGCCGCGACCAGGGCCGATCGCGGCATGTGAAGGCGGCGGGAGGGGCACCGCCCTTCCCGCATCCTCATCGGCAGGGCCGAATGGTCGGTGCGGCGGGACCCCGGCGCATGGCAGGGGGGCAAAACCCCCTGGCCGTCAGACTTCAGCCACCGCCCCGTCGCGCTCGGCCATCAGCCGGCGCATCGCTTCGGGCAACTCGGCCTTCTTTCCCGTCGCGTTGTCGATCACCACGCACAGCGCGCGCGCCGAGCACAGCAGCCCGTCGCGCCACATGCCGTATTGATGGACGAAGGAGGTGCGGCGGAAGGATGCCGTGCGCGCCGTCAGCAGCACCTTGTCCTGGAAATGGCCGGGACGGTGGTACTTCACCTCCAGCGTGCCGACCACGGGGCCCGGCGCGTCCGGGGCGAAGGTGCCGCCGGCGCCGAGCCACCAGGCGATGCGCATGTCCTCGAACAGCGTCAGGTAGGCGGCATGGTTCACATGCGCGTAGATGTCGCATTCCGCCCAGCGGATGGTGTGTTCCTGCCACAGCGCCCATTGGCCCTCGACGGCGAAGCGATCGCGCAGTGCGGCGCCCATCACGTCACAGCCCCGCCTGCTCGATGCGCGCGATGGCGCGCGCCATCGCCTGCGCGCGCGGGACGAAGCTTTCCACCTCGAGGTATTCCTCCGGGCTGTGCGCGAGGCCGCCCACCGGCCCCACGGCGCACAGCGTCGGCGCGCCCATCGCGGCGGTGAAGCCGGAATCGGCGCAGCCGCCGGTGAATTCACCTTCGATCTTCAGCCCGCTTTCCGCCGCCGCCGCCTGATAGACGGAGAATACGCGATCCGAGGCCGGCGTCGGGTTCAGCGGCAGGAACTCACCCTTGATGGTCAGTGCCGATTTCGTCCCCGGCACATGGGCGCGGGCGACGATGTCGTGGATCTTGCCCATCACCTCGTCGCGGTCGGCCGGCTCGACATAGCGCAGGTCGATCTGGAACTGGCAGTTCGGCGCCGTGGTGTTCACCGATTGCCCGCCCTGGATCAGCCCGACATTCAGCGTCAGCCCGCGCTTGAGGTCGGTCAGCGCATGGATGGCGACGATCTTGTGCGCCGCCTCGCCGATCGCGCTGATGCCGGCTTCGAAATTGCCGCCCGAATGCGCGGCCTTGCCCTCGATGTCGACCACGGAGAACACGCCGCCCTTGCGCGCCTTCACGACATTGCCCGAGACGCGCCCCGGCTCGCTGTTGAAGACGACGCGGGCGTTCTTCGCCTCGGCTTCGATGACGGGACGGCCCTCGGGGCTGCCGATCTCCTCGTCGCCGGTGAACAGGCCGACCAGCGGGCCGGGCGCGCCGCCGAACTTCGCATAGGCAGCGAGGACGAACATGTTCATCACGATGCCCGCCTTCATGTCGGCGACGCCGGGGCCATAGGCGCGGCCGTCCTTGATGGTGAAGGGGCGGCGTTCCGGCTCGCCCTTCGGGAACACCGTGTCGCGATGGCCCATCAGCACGATGTTGGACCGCTGGTTGCCGGTGCCGAGCGCATGCCCGCCATCGACGATGCCGCGGATGCAGTCGCCATGCTTCTCGCGCGGCACGACCTCGGTCGCGATGCCGTGGGATTCGAGGAAGCGCTTCACCTGCGCGCCGGTGCGATCGACGCCGGCCTTGTCGTAGGACCCGCCATCGGTGTTCACCATCTCGGCGAGTTCGGCGAGCATCGCCTCCTTCTGCGATGCCAGCCAGGCGGTGATCTGCGCTTCGGTGCTCATGCGGTGTCTCCTTGCTCGGGCGGAGGTTTACACCCGTGCGCGTCGCGCAAAGGGGCGCGCGTTCGAGCATGTCGGCCCGCCCCCGCGGCATCCCCGCCCGCCCGGCGACCCGCGGCCGGATGGCAGAGCCGGCCCCGGCGCGCATCGGGCCTGCTCCTGGCGGCGGCGGCCCGGATGCGCGCTCAGACCGCCGGCCAGCGCTGCGCCCAGGGATGCGCCGCCTCATACTGCCGCGCCAGCGCGACCAGCCTCCAATCCGCCCCGAACGGCCCGACCAGTTGCACCCCGATCGGCAGCCCCTCCGGCGAAGGATCGCAGGGCAGGTTCAACCCCGGCAGCCCGCCCGCATTGACGATGCCGGTGAAGGCGCGGTGGTGCGGCGGGCCGAATTGCGTCGGCATCCCAGGGCAGCGCGCCGGCCGAGGGCGTCACGATCACGTCCCAGTCGCGGAAGGCGACGGCGAACTGCGCCTGCACCTCGCGGAAGGCGTTGAGCGCGTCGATGTAGTCGGCCGCGGTCAGCGTCTCCGCGAGCGCCATCATCTCCTCGTAGATGGCGCCGACGCGGCCGCGCCATTCCCGCCCGCGCAGCAGCCAGGACAGGCCGCGCCGCGGTGAGGTTCGGCCAATGCCGGTCGAACAGGTCGAGATCGACCGGCATCGTGCCCTCCTCGACGCGATGGCCGAGTGCGGCAAGGTTGCGCGCGGCGGCGGCGCAGGATTCGGCGACCGGCGCATCGACCGGCCATTGCCCGAAGCGCGGCACATAGAGGATGCGCAAGCCCTTCGGCGGCGGCGGCTCCTCATGCGGGCCGGGCACGCCGACCGACAGCCGGTCCTCGTCGAGCGGCCCCTGGATCGCCGACAGCGTCAGCGCGAGGTCATCGACCGTGCGCGCGAGCGGCCCGATCACCTCGGCATCGTCGAGGATGATCGGCAGCCCGTTGCGGCGCGCGACGCGCCCGGTGGACGGCTTCAGCCCAACCAGCCCGCAATGGCAGGCCGGCCGGCGGATCGACCCGCCGCCATCGGTGCCGAGCGTCAGCGGCCCGAAGCCCGCCGCCACCGCCGCCGCGCCGCCGCCCGTCGAGGCCCCCGGCGTCAGCGCCGTGTTCCATGGGTTGCGCGTGGTGCCGAAGGACGTGGTATCGGTGTTGCCACGGCCGAGGGTGAATTCGGCGACGTTGGTCTTGCCCAGGATGACCGCGCCGCCGGCACGCAGTCGCGCCACCGGTGTCTCATCCGCCTCGGGGACGTAGTCGAGATAGAGTTCGCTGCCCCAGGCGCAGGGCAGCGCCGGCGACGGTGATGTTGTCCTTGATCGAGACGGGAATGCCATCCATCGGCCCGAGCGGCGTGCCGGCGGCGAAGCGCGCATCGGAAGCCGCCGCGGCGGCCGTGGCGCCCGCCTCGTCCAGGATGGCGAAGGCGTTCAGCGCCGGGTTCGCCGCGGCGATCCGCTCCAGCACGGCACGCAAAGCCGCGCCTGGGGTCAATTTCCCGGCGCGGAAGCGCGCGGCGAGTTCGGTCGCGGAAAGCCGCCACAGGGCCTCGGTCATCATGTCGTCTCCCGCATCGGGTTGCCGGTCGCGGCAAGGCTCGCATTGTCGGCGCGGCACGCGTGGCCTTCATGTCCGGTCGCGGGAGGGTCCGGGCCGATCAGCCTGACGTGAGTCGCGGTTCTTCGTGATGGATCTTCCGGTGGGCGACAGGGGATGAAAAAGCAAGGTCGGGGGAGAGAACTCCCCCGATCCCCCTCCTTTTTCTGTCTGTTGGAGACTGACCGGGGTGGGCAGCGCCAATAATCAGAAAAAGCGTGGGGGTTTGGGGGAGGTTCTCCTCCCCCAACCGTCAATCCACCTTGCCGATCCGCTGCACCGCTCGCACCAGGCGTGCGCTGTCCTGCCGGAAAAACGTCGCGAAGGCCTCACCTTCGCGGAAGTCGATCGGGCTGCCGGCCGCCGCCAGCGCCCGCTTCAGCGCGTCATCCTGCACCGCCTGGCGCAAGGCGGCGCGCAGCTTGTCCTGCACCGCGGCAGGCGTCGCCACCGGGGCGAAGACGCCGGCCCAGATGTAGAACTCGACATCGCGATAGCCCTTCTCGATGAAGGTCGGGACATCCTCGAAGCCGGGCGCGCGGGTGGCACCCCATTGCGCCAGGGCGCGCAGCTTGCCGTCCCGCACCTGGGACAGCGCCGGGCCCGGGCCGGAGGAGAGCGCCTGCACGGTGCCCGAGAGCAGCGCCGTCATCGCCGGGCCACCACCCTGGAAGGGCACATGCAGCATGTCGATGCCGGCGGCGGCGGCGAACATCGCCATGGCGACGTGCAGCGTCGAATAGTTGCCGGCGGAGGAATAGGTGATCGCGCCGGGGCGGCGCTTGGCGTCCTCGACGAAATCCTCAAGCGTGCGCCACGGCGCGTCCGCCTTCACCACCAGCACCGTCGGGTCGGCGGTGATCAGGGCGATCGGCGCCAGCTGGTCCACCGTATAGGACGGCGGGCGGCCGTTCAGGCGGTCGGCCTCCGGCAGCATGGCGAGCGAGGACAGCGCCATCAGCAGCGTGTAGCCATCCGGCGCTGCGCGGGCGACCGAGGCATTGCCGATCGCACCGCCGGCGCCGCCGCGATTCACCACCGGCACCGGCTGGCGCCAGATGCGCTCCAGCGCCGCGGAGACCGGCCGCGCCACGATGTCGGCCTGGCCACCCGGCGGGAAGGCCACGATCATCTGCACGGCGCGCGACGGATATTCCTCCTGCGCCAGCGCGATGCCGGGCGCCAGCAGAACGCCGGCGCCGCCGGCCAGCATATCGCGTCGTTTCATGGTGTGTTTCCTCCCGGTTGGTTCATTCGGTCACGTCACGCGACGGGGTTCTCCAGCACGCCGATGCCCGGCACCTCGATGCGCACCCTGTCGCCGGGCTTGAGGAAGCGCGGCGGCGTGAAGCCGATGCCGACGCCCGCCGGCGTGCCGGTGGCGATGATGTCGCCCGGTTCCAGCGTGATCGCGGCGCTGATCGCGGCGATCAGCGTCGGGATGCCGAAGATCAGGTCGTCGATGCTGGCGCGCTGGCGCAATTCGCCGTTCACCCAGGTCGAGATGGCGAGGTTCGGCGGCGTGCCGCGCCGCATCGGCGGTGACGATCGCCGGCCCCATCGGGCAGTAGCCGTCGATGCCCTTGCCCAGGATCCACTGGCGATGCCTGTGCTGCAGCGTGCGCGCCGTGACGTCGTTGACGATGGTGTAGCCGAAGATGTGCGCGTAGGCGTCGGCCTCGCTGATGCCGCGGCCGCCGCGGCCGATGACGACGGCGATCTCGCCCTCGTAATCCGTGCTGTTGGACGAATCGAGGAAGGACGGGATCGGGTCATGCGGGCCGATCACGCTGGTGGGCGGCTTGGAGAACACCACCGGCGCCTCGGGCACCACTTCCTTGGCGGTGGCGTCGAAGCCGGAGGATGCGAATTCCTTCGCATGCTCGTGGTAGTTCTTGCCGACGCAGAACACGTTCTTCGCCGGGCGCGGGATGGGGGCGAGGATGGTGGCGCCCTCGGCGACCGGTGCGGTGGCCTCGGCGGCCGCGTGCGGCGGCAAGCGTCCCCGCCCCGCCGGCGATCAGCGCCAGCATGTCGCGCGGCAGCGCCGCATCCACCGCGGCGAGGTCGAGCACCTTGCCCGCGTCATCGAGCGCGCCGATGCGCGTGCCCTTGTCGTCCCTGAACGTGACCAGCCGCATGGCCGCCTCCCCTTCTAACGCTTGCGCACGAATTCGGTGCGCAGCACCAAACCCTTGATGGCGTCGTAGCGGCAGTCGATCTCCTCGTCACTGTCGGTCAGGCGGATCGAGCGGATGACGGTGCCCTGCTTGAGCGTCTGGCCGGCGCCCTTGACCTTGAGATCCTTGATGACGGTGACGAAATCACCATCGGCCAGGGCATTGCCCGCCGAATCGCGCACCACCCGGCGCCCGGCCTCGGCGGCGGCGGCGGCGACCTCGGAGGCCGGGCGCCATTCGCCGCTCGCTTCGTCATAGACGTAGTCGTCGCTGCCGTCGGCCATGTCAGCCTCCCTTGGCCATGCGGCCGGTCTCGGCGGGGTTGGCCAGGGGCAGGGTCGCGGCCACTTCCAAGCGCGCGTGCGCCGCGGAAGGCCAGGTCGTCGCGATACAGCGCCGCGACCACCTGCACGGCGCGCGGCATCCCTTCCCCGTCCAGCGCGACCGGCACGGAGATCGCCGGCTGGCGCGTCAGGTTGAAGGCGAAGGTCCAGGGCGCCCAGTCGCGCCACAGCGCCTCGGCCGGCTTCAGCGTGGGCTGGTCGGCGGCGAAGGCGGCGGTCGGCGTGCAGGCGGTCAGCACCAGGTCGTAGCGCTGGTGGAAGCGCGCCATGCGATGCGCAGCCTCCAGCCGCATCGCCTCGGCGGCCAGGTAGTCGACGGCGGACATGTCGCCATCGCGGCGCGCGACATCCATGATGCCGGCATCGAGCAATGCCCGCTTGTCCTCCGGCACCGTCGAGACCAGGCGGGCCATCGCCACCGCCCCAGACGCGGCCGAAGATGGCGCGCGTGTCGGGCAGGCCGGGATCGGCTTCCTCGACCAGCGCGCCCTGTTCGGCGAGCATCCGCGCAGCCCCGGTCAGCACCGCGTCGCCATCGGCATCGAGCGGCGGCTCGAAGCCCATGCGCCGCACCACGGCCACGCGCATGCCGGCGACGCCGTCCTCGATGCCGTGGCGCCAGTCGCGCGGGTCATCGGGCAGGCAGAAGGGGTCGCGCAGGTCGTGCCGCGCCATGGCCGAGAACATCAGCGCGGCGTCGCGCACCGTGCGTGTCATCGGCCCGGCGGCGGCGACATGGCCGAAGGCGCCGAGCGGCCATTGCGGGATGCGCCCGAAGGTCGGCTTGACGCCGACCAGGCCGCAATAGGCCGCCGGGATGCGGATCGAACCGCCGGCATCGGTGCCGATATGCAGCGGCCCGAAGCAGGCCGCCCCCGCCGCCCCGGCACCGCTGCTGGACCCGCCCGGCGTGCGCTGCGGGTTCCACGGATTGCGCGTGATGCCGTGCAGCGGGCAGTCGCCGGGGGATTTCCAGCCGAATTCGGTGGTGGTGGTCTTGCCGAGGATGACGGCGCCGGCCTCCTTCAGGCCCATCACGGCCGGGGCATCCTCGGTGGCCGGCGACGTGTCGGTGGTGCGGCTGCCGCGCCGCGTCGGGAAGCCGGCCAGGTTCAGCAGGTCCTTCACCGTGGCCGGCACGCCGTCGAGCGGGCCGATCGGCCGGCCGGCGGCCCAGCGTGCCTCGCTTTCGCCGGCGGCCCGCAGCGCGTGCGGGTTCATCGCCGCGAAGGCATTGACCCAGGGGTTGTAGCGGGCGACGCGCTCCATCACGGCCTTCAGCGCCTCGACCGGTGAGAGCGCGCGGCGGGCGTACAGGCCGAGCAGGGTCTCGGCCGACATCAGGGCGGGGTCGGTGTCGCCCGGAACGGGCGCGGGAGGGTCGCCCGGAACGGGCGCGGGGTGGCCGCCCGTGGCGGGCGTGGCGGGTGTGGCGCGGTCGTTCATGGGAACCGGGGGGCGGGTGAGGACATGGCAGGCACCATGTCCTCCCGTCCCGCGGCGTTCAAGTCAGGTGGCCGTCATTCCGCCGCCAGGGGCAGCCGGTCCTTGCGGCACTGCATCAGCGGCTGGATGTGCGTGCCGAACTTGTCGAGCCCTTCGAGGAAGTCGTCGAAGGTCAGCATGATGCCCTTCACGCCGGGCATCGTGGCCACCTCGTCCAGCATCCGCGCGACATTGGCGTAGGAGCCGACCAGCGTGCCCATGTTGAAGTTGATCGGCGAGGGCGAGCGCAGCACGGCCGCCGCCATCGAGGTATCCGCCGCCGTGGTGTCCTCCGCCGCCTTGCCGAGCAGATGGGCCAGCGCGTCCTTGTCGGCGCCCTGGTTGTAGAGGTCCCACTTGGCGAAGGCCGCCTCGTCGGTCTCGTCGGCGATGATCATGTAGAGCATGTAGGCGCCGACATCGCGGCCGGTCTTCGCGGCCCGCCTCCAGCACGCGGGCGGGCACGCGAGGCCGCGCGGGTCGGCTCGTTCACGCCCTCGCCGAGGCAGAAATTGTAGTCGCAGTAGCTCGGCGGCGAATTCCATGCCGCGGTCGGACTGGCCGGCGGCGACCACCTTGATCGGCTGTCTTCGGGCGCGGGCTGAGCACGCAGTCGTCCATCTGGAAGAACTCGCCCTTGAGGTCGGACAGTGCCGGTCTCCCACAGGTCGCGCAGGATGCGCACATATTCCGTGCTGTAGTCGTAGCGCCTGCCGAAATGCTGCGTCACCCGGCCACAGCCCCATCTGGCTGTACTCGATCTTGTGCCAGCCCGAGACGATGTTGACGCCGAAGCGCCCGCCCGAGACGTCGTCGATCGTGGTGGTCATGCGCGCGACGATCGCCGGCGGCAGCGTCAGCACCGCGGTCGAGGCGAACAGCTTGATGCGGCGTGGTCACCGCGGCCAGCGCCGGCCATCAGGGTGAAGCTTTCGAGCCCGTGGTCCCAGAACTCGGTCTTGCCGCCGAAGCCATGCAGCTTGATCATCGACAGCGCGAAGTCGAAGCCGTAGCCCTCGGCCTTCTGCACCACCGCCTTGTTCAGCTCGAAGCTCGGCATGTATTGCGGCGAGGTGGCCGAGATCAGCCAGCCATTGTTGTTGATCGGGATGAAGACGCCGATGTCCATGGTGCGCTCCGCAGCGGTTGGGCCGGCGGCGGCATGGCGATGGCCGCCGGTTGACCGCTGGCGCATCCGCAAGTACCGTGCCATCCTCGGTTGCACGGAGATCACCAATGAGCGACGGCACGGCGAAGCCCTGGGAGTGGAGCGAGCCGGAATGGCGGCGCATCGTCGGGCGCGCCCGCGCCGGACGGTCGCTGGCACCGGCATCCTGGCCAGGCGGGGCGCGCTGCGCCGTCTCGCTCTCCTTCGATGCGGACCACGAGACGATCCCGCTGCGCGATTCCGACGAAAGCCCGATGCGCATCAGCCAGGGGCAGTACGGGGCGCGCCAGGGGGTGAAGCGCATCCGCGCGCTGCTCGACCGGCATGGCGTGCGGGCGTCGTTCTTCTACCCCGCCGTCTCCGCGCTGCTGCACCCGGAGGAAGTGCGCGCGGTCGCCGATGAAGGCCATGAGATCGGCGTCCATTCCTGGATCCATGAGGCGAACACGCAGTTGCCGCCCGGCGTCGAGCGCGACCTGACCTTCCGTGCCGCCGACACGCTGGAGAAGATCGCCGGCCGCCGCCCGGTCGGCATCCGCACGGCATCGTGGGATTTCTCCGTCGATACGATGGACATCATCCGCGAGTTGGGGCTGCTGTACGATTCGTCTCTGATGGCCGATGACGACCCCTACGAACTCGAAGTGCAGGGGGAGCCGACCGGCATCGTCGAATTGCCGCCCGAATGGATCCGCGACGACGCGGTGTATTTCAACATGCTGCGCTTCTCGGGCCTGCGCCCCTACACGCCGCCTTCCGCGGTCGAGGAGATTTTCCGCGCCGAGTTCGAGGGTGCGGTCGCCGAGGGCGGGCTGTTCCTGCTGACGATGCACCCGCATGTCATCGGCCATCGCAGCCGCATCGCGCTGCTCGACCGGCTGGTGACGCTGATGAAGGGCACGCCGGGCGTGTGGTTCGGCACGCATGAGGAGGTGGCGCGCTGGTGCGCGACCCAGGCGGGCATGCCACCGAAGGGCTGAGAGGCCGGTTGAGAATGCCGGACCCGGCACTCTCAAGCGGTCTGTGAGGAACAGCGCGTCTCCCACAGCCAACCAGGATCGGGTCGCGGCCCCGCCGCGATCCGCGAGCGCACCGCACCCGGACCACCCGCCGCCCCCGGCGCGCCAGCCCGGGGCGCGAAGGCAAGGCGGGCGGATGCCCGCCGCCCGCCGCTTGCGCGACGGATATTACGTCACGACGATGTTGAACTGCCGCGCCACCGCGGTCCATTCGCCGATCTGCTGGTTGATGATGGCGGTGAAATCGGTCCCCATCGGCGGCGGGCTGCGCGGCAGGGTCTGCAATTCCTCGAACCGCGTCATCAGGTCGGGGCGCGCCACCAGGGCCGGGATCATCGCCGACAGGCGATCGACGATCGGCTGCGGCAGGTTCTTCGGACCCGACAGGCCGAGCCACTGCGCCGAGGTGAGCTTCGGGAAGCCCAGTTCGGCGAAGGTCGGCACGTTGGGGAAGGCCGGCAGGCGCTGCGGCGTCGACACCGCAAGCGCGCGCAGCACGCCATCCTTCATCAACTGAACATTGGTGGTGATCGGGTCGATCATCGACTCGATCTGGTTGGCCATCAGGTCCTGCATGGCCGGCGCGGAGCCGCGATAGGGAACGTGGTCGAGATTGGCCACGCCTGTCTCCCCCGTCAGCATCGCGCCGAGCAGGTGCGGCGCCGAGCCGATGCCCGAGGAGCCGTAGCGCACCGGGCGCGTACGCGCCGCCGCGATGTATTGATCGAGCGTCCGATAGGGCGAATCCGCCTTCACCAGCAGCACGTTCGAGGCTTCGACCATCAGCCCCATATGGGTGAAGTCGGTCACGGGGTTGAACGGCAGGGCCGGCATGGTCGCCGCCGAGAAGACATGCACCGAGGCATGGCTGACCAGCAGCGTGTAGCCATCGGCCGGCTGCTTGGCGACGAAGTCGGTGCCGATGACGCCGCCGGCGCCGGCGCGGTTCTCGACCACCACGGTCGCGCCCAGCGCCTGGGACATGATGGGCGCCATCAGCCGGCTGACGGTATCGACCAGCCCGCCCGGCGGGAACTGGGCGACCAGGCGGATCGACCCGCGGGACGGCCAGGCCGCCTGGGCCGAGGCGATGCGCGGTGCGGCGATCGGGGCAACAGCCCCGGCCGCCGCAATCTTGAGGATGGAACGACAATTCACGACGATGCTCCCTGGCAAGGCATGACGGCATCGCCATGACCAAACCGGAAGCAGTGCTTCCCGGTCCGGGCCCGCTGCGCCGCGCGACGCGGCTGCAGGGCAAGTCCCGTGCCAGGATCGCAAACCCCCCCGCAGATGCGCGGCGGCTGGGCCGGCTATTGCGCCAGCGCGGCGCTCCAGGGGCTCATCGCGTCGGAGGTGCCCTCCCGCGTGCCGTCCGGCAGGATGCGGATCAGGTTCGGGCAGGCGAAGTTCACCGGCAGGACGGCGTGCTCCACCTCGGTCACCGTGTCGTCCTTGGCCAGCGCGGCGAGCGTCTCGGCGCCCAGGCGGATATCGGCGGTCACCCCCTCCGGCCCCGATACGTCGAGCCGCGGGTGATGCGCCGCCTGGTCGGGCGTCATGCCGAAATCCGCCACATAGGACAGCGTCTGGAACACCGAGGCCATGATGCGCCGCCCACCCGAGGCACCGGTCGCGATGATGGGCGTGTCGCCATCCGCGGCGATCACCGGGCACATGTTGGTCAGCGGGCGCTTGCCGGGCGCGAGGGCGTTCTTCGCCTCGGGGCGCGGGTCGAACCACATGATGCCGTTGTTCATCAGCACGCCCGAGCGCGGCAGCACGACGCGGCTGCCCATCGAGGACAGCAGCGTGGTGGTCATCGCCACCATCATCCCGTCCTTGTCGCAGACGGTCAGGTGGGTGGTGCAGGATTCGGCGGCCTTGGGCTCGGCATCGCCGAGGCCGGCCAGGCGCTCGGCATAGGCATCGCGCAGCACGCGGGCGAGTTGCGCATACCAGCCGGCCGACGGCGCGGCGCCCGAGAAATCCGCCCCGCGCATCCCTTCCAGCACCCGCACCAGCGTCGGCGCCGCGGTCAGGCCATTGGCGAGGAACAGCCGCTTGCCGCGCCAGGCCGCTTCCAGCGCCGGCTTCACGACGGCCTTGCAGCCCACCAGGTCGGCGGCGTTGATCGGTGAGCCCATGTCGCGGAAATCGGCGAGCAGCGCGCCGGCCACCTCGCCTTCGTAGAAATCGCGCAGGCCGGCCTGCGCCAGACGTTCCAGCGTCTCCGCCAACCTGCCCTGGCGGAAGAAACCGGGGCTGCCCTGATAGGGGGCAACCGGCGGCAGGCCATTCGGCAGGTAGATGCGCGCCGACTCCGCATAGAGCCGCAGCACGGCCGCGCTGTTGGCGACCTTCAGCGTGGTGAACCAGTCCTGCGCCAGGCCGCGCCTGGCCAGCGCGATGGCCGGTTCCATCACAACCGACAGCGGCAGCCTGCCATGGCGGGCATGCAGTTCGGCATAGCCCGCCACCGAGGAGGGGATGGCGAAGGACAATGGGCCGTGGACGTTGCGGTCCTCGAACACCTCCGGCCAGGTGAACAGGTCGTTCTTCATCTGCCCGGTCATCGGGAAGGCGCCGGGGTCGAGCGCATGCGGGGAGACAGGGCCGAAATCGAAGGTCTGCGGCGCCATGCCCGGCCCGGCGACCTGGGTGAAGCCGATGCCGCCGAGGCCGGAATTCCAGGGCTCGACAACCGCCAGGGCGAAGGCGGTGGCGACGGCCGCATCCGCCGCGGAGCCACCGGCCTCGAGAATCGCGATGCCGGCCTCGGCCGCGTCGCGCGCCTGGGAGGCGACCATGCCGCGCTTGCCGGACGCTCCGGGCTTGGTCACCTGCCAGTGCTGGCTCACATGCGGCGACGGGGTCCAGGCCATGGCGGCGTCCTTCCTCAGGCTAGGTTTGGACGGCAGCCTCGCGCCGGTGGACGGATCGGACAACCCCCGTTTGCCGAGGCCGGTCTTTCACCCTAGGTAGCGATGCATGTCGCCGCCCTGCCCGGGCCCATTCGATGAGGAGAGCTTGCCATGACCGCCACCAAGGGTCTCGTCGTCGCGCCCGTGCTGAAGTCCTTCATGGAGGCCGAGGCGCTGCCCGGCACCGGTGTCGATGCCGCACGCTTCTGGGCCGGGATGGAACGCATCCTGGGCGAATTGGCGCCCGCCAACGCCGCCCTGCTGCGCAAGCGGGACGAGATGCAGGCGCAGATCGATGCCTGGCATCGCGCCCATCCGGCCCAGCCGATCGACCTGCGCGCCTATGGCGCCTTCCTCGAAGGCATCGGCTACCTGCTGCCCGAACCGGCAGAGGTCGTGGTCGGCACCACCGATGTCGATGCCGAGATCGCCTCCATGGCCGGGCCGCAGCTGGTGGTGCCGGTTTCCAATGCCCGCTACGCGCTGAATGCCGCGAATGCGCGCTGGGGCAGCCTGTATGACGCGCTGTACGGCACCGACGCCATCCCGCAGGACGGCGCCAGGGTGAAGGGCTACGACCCGGCGCGCGGTGCGAAGGTGATCGCGAAGGCGCGCGCCGTGCTCGACCAGGCGGTGCCGCTCGCCGCCGGCAGCCATGCCGATGCCACGCGCTACCGGATCGAGGCGGGCGTGCTGGATGTCGCGCTGAAGGACGGCTCGGCGACGGGCCTGGCCCGGCCGGCGCAATGCGTGGGCTTCCTCGGCGACGCAGCATGCGCCATCCGCCCTGCTGTTCGTGAACAACGGCCTGCATATCGAGGTGCTGTTCGACCGCGACGCATCCGATCGGCAAGACCGACGCCGCCGGCATCGTCCGACGTGGTGATGGAAGCGGCGCTGACCACCATCCAGGATTGCGAGGATTCGGTCGCCGCCGTCGATGCCGAGGACAAGGTCGAGGTCTATCGCAACTGGCTCGGCCTGATGAAGGGCGACCTGACGGCGGAATTCGACAAGGGCGGCAAGACCATGGTGCGGCGGCTCAATCCCGACCGCATCTTCAACCGCCCGGCCGGCGGGGCGCTCACGCTGCATGGCCGCTCGGTGATGCTGGTGCGCAATGTCGGCCACCACATGATGACCGACGCCGTGACGCTGAACGGCGCAGGAGGTGCCGGAGACCATCCTGGACGCGCTGTGCACCGTCGCGATCGCGCTGCACGACATCCGCGGCAAGCGGATGAATTCCCGCGCCGGGTCGGTCTACATCGTGAAGCCGAAGATGCACGGGCCGGAGGAAGTGGCCTGGGCCAACGATGCTGTTCGCCCGCGTCGAGGACGTGCTCGGCCTGCAATCGCGCGCACGGTGAAGATGGGCATCATGGACGAGGAACGGCGCACCACCGTCAACCTCAAGGCCTGCATCGCCGCGGCGAAGGACCGCGTGGTGTTCATCAACACCGGCTTCCTCGACCGCACGGGCGATGAGATCCATACCTCGATGGAGGCCGGCCCGGTCGTTCGCAAGAACGAGATGAAGGCGCTGCCCTGGATCAAGGCCTATGAGGATTGGAACGTCGATACCGGGCTGGTCTGCGGCCTGCGCGGTCGCGCGCAGATCGGCAAGGGCATGTGGGCGATGCCCGACCTGATGGCGGCGATGCTGGAACAGAAGGTCGGCCACCCGAAGGCTGGCGCCAACACCGCCTGGGTGCCCTCCCCCACCGCGGCGACGCTGCATGCGCTGCATTACCACGAGGTCGATGTCGCGGCGCGGCAGGAGGAACTGGCCACGGGCGGCCGGCGCGCGAAGCTCGACGACATCCTCACCGTGCCGCTGGCGCGCGACACCAACTGGAGCCGCCGCCGATGTGCAGGCGGAACTCGACAACAACGCGCAGGGCATCCTCGGCTATGTCGTGCGCTGGGTGGACCAGGGCGTCGGCTGCTCCAAGGTGCCGGACATCAACGATGTCGGGCTGATGGAAGACCGCGCGACGCTGCGCATTTCATCCCAGCACATCGCCAACTGGCTGCGCCACGGGGTCGTGACCTCCGCAGCAGGTGATGGAGACGATGCAGCGCATGGCCGCCGTGGTGGACCGGCAGAATGCCGGGGATGCCGCCTATGTGCCGATGGCGCCGGGCTTCGACGGGCCGGCCTTCAAGGCGGCCTGCGACCTGGTGTTCGAGGGCGCGAAGCAGCCGAACGGGTATACCGAGTTCGTGCTGACCAGGCGGCGGCGCGAAGCCAAGGCAGCCGGCTAGCCGCCCCTCCCGGCCACACGCAGCCCGGGCAGGCGCAGGGGCACCGCCCCTGCCCCCTGCCAGGAGCATGTGGAAGCATCGCCCCGATGCGTCCCGGCCGCGACGTTCGCCCGATGTCCAGCGCGCGACGCGGGCAGGCAGGCCTGTGGATCATGCGGCGGGAAGCCCGGGCAGGACGTCGGTCGGTCTTCCGATCAGGACACCGGGCCCAGGCCGCCACCTCGCCTGTCCGGCCATGCTGCGCCGGCATGCGGCCTGGTCGCTGGCGACCGCCGCCGCCACACCCGGCTTGCCATCGCGGCGCGAACCGGCTTCAAGGCGCCCCCTTTTGTCCCGGACCTCCAGCATCATGCGCCCCGCCATCGGCATCGATTTCGGCACGACCAACAGCGTGGTCGCCATCGTCGGCGCCGATGGCGCCGTGCGCACGCTGCGCCATGCGACGGGCGACGTGTTCCGCTCCGTGCTGTGCTTCTGGGCCGGCGCCGATGGCCGGCCGCGCCACGCGGCCGGGCCGGCGGCGATCGAGGCCTATCTGGAGGAACCGCTCGAAAGCCGCCTCATCATGTCGATGAAGTCCTACCTGGCGCAGCGCAGTTTCACCGAGACGCGCATCTTCGGGCGCGCCTGGGGGCTTGAAGGGTTGATCGCGGCGTTCCTGCGCGAATTGCTCGGCCCCTTCGGCGAGGAACTGGCAGGGGCGCAGGTCACGGTCGGCCGCCCGGTGCGCTTCGTCGGCGAGCGCGCCGATGACAGCTTCGGCGAACATCGCCTGCGCGCCGCCTTCGCCGAGGCGGGGCTGCCGCAGGTCATGGTGGGGCTGGAACCGGCCGCGGCGGGCCATCGCTTCGCGCAGGACCTCGACCACGCCGCGACGGTGCTGGTGGCCGATTTCGGCGGCGGCACCTCCGACTTCTCGGTGCTGCGCTTCGAGCCAGGCCCGCCGCGCCGCGTCACCGCCCTGGGCCATGCGGGCGTGGGTATCGCCGGCGATGCCTTCGACTACCGCATCATCGACCACGTCGTCTCGCCGCTGCTGGGCAAGGGCACGACCTATTCCATCATGGGCGGCGAGCCGCTGCCGGTGCCGCCAGCCTGGTACGCGAGTTTCGCGCGGTGGAACCAGTTGTCGATGATGCGCGCGCCGCGCACGCTGCGCGACATCGCCGCCGTCGCGCGCACCGCCGAACATCCCGAACGTCTGCAACGGCTCATCGGATTGATCGAGGATGATGCGGGGTATGCGCTCTATCGCGCCGTCTCCGGTGTGAAGGCGGCGCTGTCGGGCAGCGGGGCCGCGACGCTCGACTTCGCCCATGGCGACTTCACGCTGCGGGCCGAGATCGCGCGGGATGATTTCGAGGCCTGGATCAGCCCTGAACTGGCGCGCATCGGCGCGGCGGTGGATGCCGCGCTGGTCGATGCGCGGATGGGCGCCCGCGGCGGTGGACCGGGTGTTCCTGACAGGCGGCACCTCCCTTGTGCCGGCGGTGCGCCGGCTGTTCGAGGAACGCTTCGGCGCCGCGCGCGTGGTGTCTGGCGGCGAGTTCGTCTCGGTTGCCGAGGGCCTGGCGCTGATGGCGCGCGAAGGCGCCATACACGCCGCCTGAACCGCGCCCGCGGCAGATGACGGCGGGGGCCGGTGCCGCGCCCCGCCGACGCCCCCTTGCGGCCGCCTTCTTGGCTTTGGCGGTCACCTGGCTTAGGCGGAGCGCTCCTGACGGCCGTGCGGCCGAATCACGCGGAGGCAACACACCATGGCCGATACCCTTCCCGACCGGCTCTCCACCGATCCATCCAGCCCGTTCTTCAATGAGGAACTGCTGCAGCGCGGCGTCGGCATCCGCTTCCGCGGCGAGGAGAAGACGAATGTCGAGGAATACTGCATCTCGGAAGGCTGGGTGCGGGTCAGCATGGGCAAGGCGGTGGACCGCCGCGGCAAGCCGCTGACGCTGAAGCTGACCGGCACCGTCGAGGCCTATCTGCGCGAACCGGGGCAATAGGCGGCAGGGGCGCGAAGGGCCGGGCGATGCCTCGCCCGGCCCCACGCCAGGTCGCACCGATCATGTGACGCACAGCCGGCATCCCCCATGCCGGCGTGCGATGCTCACATGTCCTGCGACCTGTAGATGGTCAGCCCGCCGAGGATCGTGGTCACGGTGCCACAGGCGACCAGGTAGAGGCTGACGAGGTCCGGTTCCGGCCCGGCGCCGGCCAGGGACACCAGGTCGGCGCCATGCCAATAGGCGATCCAGGTACCCGCCATGGTCGCCCCCAGGCCTGCCATGAGGGCCACCAGGCCAAGCGCCACGGCCATGGCCGCCTGGGATATGGAGCGGCCGCCCCTGGCGGGCGGTAGAGTCTGCTGCTCGGCTTTTCCCGCAAGAGTCATCGCATCCGCCCTCGATGCACGTTATGCGGGTATCTGATCACACGACTCTAGCGATCACACAATCGTAATTTCAGTGTAATTTTCTGCAGGTCATGCATTGCGCCCACCATCGGTAGTAGGCGCGCGCGGCATTGGCACACCACCCTTGGAGTCACGCGGAATTAACGTGAAATCCGGGTCTGCGAGACGTCGATAGCGGCTGATTCGTCAGAACCAGAGGTTGAGAAATGCCCCGGGCTCCATCCAAATCGAGCCCGCCGTCGACAGCAACAACCAAACTTATTTTCAGATTATTTTGTGTTTTTGATACGGATCGAGCGCCGCCACGTCGGGCGGCGCCTGCCGCGGCGCAGTGTCGCGCCGGCGCCCGCCATCGACCGCACCAGGCGCTTCGCCCAGCGCCCACCGGCACCGCCCGCGACCGCGGGCCGCCGGACCGCGCCCGTCAGCCGGCCGCGGCCCGCGGCGCGGTCCCGCGCGCGGCGAGCCAGGCCTCCATCCGCGCCAGCGCCTGGTCGAGCAGCGCGTCGCCCTTGCAGAAGGCGAAGCGGGCGTAGTGGTTCGGCGCATCCTCGCTCGCATAGAAGGCGGTCACCGGGATGGCGGTGACCTTCGCTTCCTCGGTCAGCGTCCGGCAGAAGGAGACGTCATCGCCGTTCCAGCCCAGCGGGCGGACATCGGTGGTGATGAAATAGGTGCCCTTGGTCTCGAGCACGCCGAAGCCGAGCCGCGCGAGGCCCGCCGCCAGCCGGTCGCGCTTCTGCTGCAGATGCGTCCGACAAGCCCGGCGAAATAGGCATCGTCCTTCGCCAGCCCGACGGCGACGCCGCGCTGCAGGTTGGGCGGCGTGGTGAAGGTCAGGTTCTGGTGCGCCTTCGCCACGTTGGGCGCGAGCGAGCGGTCGCAGGTGATGTAGCCGACCTTCCAGCCGGTCAGGCTGAAGGTCTTGCCGGCGCTGCCGATGCGCATGCAGCGTTCGCGCATGCCCGGCAGGGTCATCAGCGGGATGTGCTTCCAGCCGTCGAAGGTCAGGTGCTCATAGACCTCGTCGCAGATGGCGTAGCAATCGTGCCGCGCGACCAGGTCGGCGATGAAGGCGAGTTCGGCGGCGGTGAACACCTTGCCGGTCGGGTTCATCGGCGTGTTGAACAGGATCGCCTTGGTCTTCGGGCCGAAGGCGGCGGCCAGTTCGGCGCGCGGCAGGTCCCAGTTCGGCGGCGACAGCCGCACCAGCTTCGGCACCGCGCCGAGCAGCTTCACCACCGGCAGGTAGGTGTCGTACAGCGGCTCGATCAGCACGCATTCGTCGCCGGGGTTCAGCACGCGCCATCAGGCAGGCGGTGATCGCCTCGGTCGCGCCCGAGGTGACGACGACCTCGGCATTCGGGTCGACGTCGATGCCGTAGAAGCGCTTCGCATGGGCCGAGACGGCGTTGCGCAGTTCCGGCAGGCCGGTCATCGGCGGGTACTGGTTGCGGCCGTCCAGCAGCGCCTCGGCGGCGGCGCGCACCACGTCCTCGGGGCCGTCATAATCGGGGAAGCCCTGGCCGAGATTGATCGCCTGGTGCTGGTTCGCCAGCGCCGACATGACGGTGAAGACCGTGGTGCCGGTGGCGGAAAGGAGGGCGTTCTGCGGCTGCATCGGCCTCGCACTTGTCCTGAACGTGTGATGGGCGGCGGTTATGGCGCCGGGCGGGCGAGGCGGCAACGGGTTGCGTGACACCGGACGCCCAGCGCGTCCTACCGCGCCGCCCGGATGATGGGCATTTTTCGCCTTATTTTTGTGCAATCCGCCCGAAGCATTGGCCATGCTCCGGGCTCGGCCGGTGATTTTCCGTGAACGCATCCGATTGCTGGTCCGGCATGGCGCGTGCAATACCCGGCCGTGTCCCGTGCCCCTGCGGACCGGGACGCGCGCTGGACACGGGAACGAGGCACCGGGACAACCGGGAGGACGGCCGGTGCGCCACGGGGCGCAGAAGGCCGCTGGACAGGAGCCGATGAAGAAGATCGAAGCCATCATCAAGCCCTTCAAGCTCGACGAGGTGAAGGACGCGCTGCACGAGATCGGGCTGCAGGGCCTGACCGTCGTCGAGGCCAAGGGCTTCGGGCGCCAGAAGGGCCATACCGAGCTGTATCGCGGCGCCGAATACGTCGTGGACTTCCTGCCGAAGGTGAAGATCGAGGTCGTCTGCGGCGACGAGATGCTCGACCGCGCGGTCGAGGCCATCCAGGCCGCCGCCCGCACAGGGCGGATCGGCGACGGCAAGATCTTCGTCTCGGACATCTCCGAGGTCGATCCGCATCCGCACCGGCGAACGGGGCGACGACGCGGTCTAGGCCGCGCGAAGTTTCGCCGACCCCTCCCCGGCGGGGGGCCGGTGGCTGGTCCGGACGCGGCGCAGGGCGCCTGCCGGACCGGATGAGCCAGGCGGGGTGGCGCATGACGCCGCATCGCCAGGCTACGCCGGGTCGTTCCGCGGGGCTCCGAAGCCGCGGTGCGGGAACAGGTTTCGGGGTTTTCGCAGTCAGGCAACAGGACCGCACATCATGGCCAAGAAGCCCGCCGCCCCCGCAGGTGGCTCCGACGTCTCCAAGGTGATGGAGATGATCAAGGAGCACAGCGTCGAATATGTGGACCTCCGGTTCACCGACCCGCGCGGCAAGTGGCAGCACACCGCCCAGCACGTCTCGACCGTCACCGAGGACGTGTTCACCGACGGCTTCATGTTCGACGGCTCCTCGATCGCCGGCTGGAAGGCGATCAACGAGTCCGACATGATCCTGATGCCGGACCCGACGACGGCCTGCATGGACCCGTTCTCGGCCAAGCCGCAGATGATCCTGATCTGCGACATCTATGAGCCCTCGACCGGCCAGCTCTATGCGCGCGACCCGCGCGGCACGGCGAAGAAGGCCGCGGCCTATGTCGGTTCGTCGGGCGTGGGCGACACCGTCCTCGTCGGCGCGGAAGCCGAGTTCTTCATCTTCGACAGCGTGAAGTTCGGCACCGGCGGCAACTACGGCATCTACCAGCTCGACAGCGTCGAGGGCCCGGGTTCGTCCCTGAAGGATTATCCGGAAGGCAACATGGGTCACCGCCCGGCGGTGAAGGGCGGCTACTTCCCGGTGCCGCCGGTCGATGGCGACAGCGACCTGCGCGCCGAGATGCTGTCCACCATGGGCGAGATGGGCCTGCCGATCGAGAAGCACCACCATGAGGTGGCGCAGTCCCAGCACGAGCTCGGCACCCGTTTCGGCAAGCTGGTCGAGATGGCCGACCAGATGCAGATCTACAAGTACTGCGTGCACAACGTCGCCCACAGCTACGGCAAGACGGCGACCTTCATGCCGAAGCCGATCTATGGCGACAACGGCTCGGGCATGCACACCCACCTGTCGATCTGGAAGGCCGGCAAGCCGATGTTCGCCGGCAACGGCTATGCCGACCTGTCGGAGATGTGCCTGTTCGCCATCGGCGGCATCATCAAGCACGCCAAGGCGATCAACGCCTTCACCAACCCGTCGACCAATTCCTACAAGCGCCTGATCCCGGGCTTCGAGGCGCCGGTGCTGCTGGCCTATTCGGCGCGCAACCGCTCGGCGTCCTGCCGCATTCCCTACACCACCAACCCGAAGGCCAAGCGGGTCGAGGTGCGCTTCCCGGATCCGACCGCGAACCCGTACCTGGCCTATGCCGCGCTGACCATGGCGGCGATGGACGGGATCAAGAACAAGATCCACCCCGGCGACCCGATGGACAAGGACCTCTACGACCTGCCGCCGGAGGAGCTGAAGGACATCCCGACGGTGTGCGGCTCGCTGCGCGAGGCGCTCGAATCGCTGGCCGCCGACCACGAGTTCCTGCTCGCGGGCGACGTGTTCATCGAAGGAGCAGATCGAGAGCTACATCGAGCTGAAGTGGAACGAGGTGTATCGCTTCGAGCACACCCCGCACCCGGTCGAGTTCGAGATGTACTACTCCGCCTGATCCCGCCTGGATCGGACGCGACGAAGGGGGCTCCGCGCATCGCGCGGGGCCCTTTTTCGTGGGCCGGCCACAGCGGTGCGTCCCGTTCGGCGGGCAGGGGCGGCGCGCATCCCGGCGCCGCAACACCCGTTCACGACATCAGGCGGCCGCCGCGCCCGGGCGCATCAGCCGCGCATAGGCGGCGACGAAGCGGTCCACATCCTCCTCGTCATTGTAGACATGCGGGCTGATGCGCAGCCGGCCGAGGCGCGGCGCCGCGAAGGCCTTCTGCGCCGCCAGGGCACTCGATGAAGCCCGCCGGCATGCCGGTGGGGAATGTCACGCACAGCAGGTGCGGCGCGCGCAGCGACGCGGCTGGGCAGGACAGCACCCGCCGCCGCCAGCCCTTCCTCCAGGCGCGCCGTCAGCATCGCGCAGCGCTCGGCGATCGCCTGGTGGCCCCAGGACGCCATCAGTTCCAGCGCCACCGCCGACATCTCGATGCCGATGAAATGGTCGCGCTCGCCCATGTCGAAGCGCCGCGCCGTCGGCGCGTAGGACAGGTCGGCCAGGTAGGGCGTGCGGTCGTTCTGCACGCCACGCCGGCCGAAGCCGGTCTGTTCCAGCGGCACGCCGTCCTGGTGGCGTTTCGCGATGTAGATGAAGGCGCGCCCATAGGGGCCGAGCACCCATTTGTAGGTCGGGAAAATCAGGAAATCCGGGTCGATGCGCGCGACATCGAGGTCCATCATCCCGGCGCCATGCGTCGCATCGATCAGCAGCGCGGCACCCTTCGCCTTCAACGCCGCCGAGATGCGGTCCATGTCGAGCAGCGCGCCATCGGCCCAATGCAGGTTGGAGATCGAGGCGATCGAGACCGGCGCGCCGGGCCGCGCGATCGCTTCCTCGACGGCCGCGGTCCAGTCGCCATCGGCCGGGCGCCTCACCGTGTCCACCGTGAAGCCCTGCGCCGGCGCGCGCTGCATCCATTCCAGCACCGGGGAGGAATGGTCGTCCTCGAACACCAGCACGCGGGTGCCGGCCGGCGGGGCGAAGATCCTGCCCGCCACGGCGACGCCGTAGGAGACCGAGGGAATGATCGCGACATCCTCGGCCGCCGCACCGATCAGCGCGGCGGCGGCGGCGCGGCAGCGTTCGATCCGCCGGCCAGGCAGCGCCGGGTCGACATCCCACGGGCGGCCCTTGAGCGCGACGCCCTGCCGCCCGGCCTCCTGCACCGCGAGCGGCAGCGGCGACCAGGCGGCGGCGTTGAGGTAGGCAACGTCGCGCGGGATGTCGAAGAGATGGCGCTGGGAGGCAAGCATCGCGGGCATCCTTGGTCAGGGTGGACACCAGCCTAGAGCAGCCGGCTGCCGCGGCCAACGCGCCGGCATGGCGGCTGCCCGACGCCACGCGCCTCTAGATGTCGTGGCAATGCCCTGGATTTTCCCAAGATGTGGCGGTTTTTCACCTTTCATTAGCCGAATCGGCCTCAGTCCTGGTGTCGCCGGCGGAACCGATGCGGGGCAGCACCGGGCCAGCGCCGGCACGCAAAGCGATGAGGACGACAGAATGTCTCAGTACATGCAGGCCACCACCATGACGGCGGCCGAGACCATGCCGGCGGACACCCTCGAATTCGACGGCCAGGTCGGTGCCACCCTGCACCACCGGCGCCGCCGGCTGGGCCTGACGGCGACGCAACTGGCGCGGCGCGTCGGCATCACGCAGCGGCGGATGGCGCGGCTCGAACTCGGGCTGGAACCGCTGACGCTGCGCCTGGCGCTCAGCCTCGGCGCCGCGCTCGACATGCCCGCCGGCTGGTTCCTCGGGCTCGATGCCGCCACGCTGCCCGAGGCGATCGGCATCAGCCTGCAACAGGCGCATGACCACTGGGCGCAGGAGTTGGCGCTGCGCATCGCCGCCGGCGCGGCGCAGATGCAACACTGACGCACCAACCGCCGGGCCGGAGCACGGCCCGGCCGCGGCGGCGCGGGACTTGCGGGCGATTCGCTGCGTAGCCTTGGTGCAACGCCAATCCCCCGAGGGCCCGACATGGAGCGACTTTTCCGGCTGAGCGAACGCGGCACGAACCCGCGGACCGAGATCCTCGCCGGCCTCTCCACCTTCCTGACCATGGCCTACATCGTCGTGGTCAATCCCTCCATCATGGCGGCGGCCGGGCATCGATGCCGGCGCGGCCTTCGTCGCCACCTGCCTCGCTGCGGCGATCGGCTCGATGCTGATGGGCGTGATCGCGAATTTCCCGATCGCCCTCGCGCCGGGCATGGGGCTCAACGCCTATTTCGCCTTCGCCGTGGTGCAGGGCATGGGCGTGCCATGGCAGGTGGCGCTGGGCGCGGTGTTCCTCTCGGGGCTGCTGTTCTTCGCGGTGTCCGTGCTGCGCGTGCGGGAGTGGCTGGTGAACGGCATCCCGCTGTCGCTCAAATTCGGCATCGCGGCCGGGATCGGCTTCTTCCTCGGGCTGATCGGGCTGCGCGGGATGGGGCTGGTGGTGGCGCATCCGGCAACGCTGGTGGGGCTCGGGCCGATCGGCGCGACGACGACGCTGCTCGCCTGCGCCGGCTTCCTGCTGATCGCGGGGCTGTCGGCGCGCGGCGTGCCGGGGGCCATCGTCATCGGCATCCTGCTGACCGCGCTGGCGGGCATCCCGTTCGGGCTGACCAGTTTCCAGGGCATCGCCTCGATGCCGCCCTCCCTGGCGCCGACCTTCCTGCAACTGGACATCGCCGGCGCCATCGGGCTCGGCATCACCGGGATCATCTTCACCTTCTTCATCGTCGACCTGCTCGACAACACCGGCACCCTGATCGGCACGGTCCATCGCGCCGGGCTGATGAACAAGGATGGCACGGTGCCGAATCTCGGCCGCGCCCTGGTGGCCGATTTCGACCGGGGCGATGATGGGTGCGGCGCTCGGCACCTCGACGACGGTCAGCTACATCGAGAGCGCGGCCGGCATCCAGGCGGGCGGACGCACCGGGCTGACGGCGGTGACGGTCGGCGTGCTGTTCCTGCTGGCGCTGTTCCTCGCGCCGCTCGCGACCTCCATCCCCGGCTTCGCGACGGCGCCGGCGCTGGTCTTCGTCGCCTGCCTGATGGCGAAGTCCCTGCAGGAACTCGACTGGGAGGACGCGACCGACTACCTGCCCGCGATCATCACGGCGCTGGCGATGCCCTTCACCTTCTCGATCGCGACAGGGATCGGGCTCGGCTTCATCACCTATGCGGGGGTGAAGACATTGGCGGGCCGCCCGGCGGAGGTCCATGGCGCGGTGTGGCTGATCGCCGCGCTGTCGGCGGTGAAGTTCGCGCTGGCCTAGGCGCTCGCCCAGGCCGATCCGCGCAAGGCGCGCCCTTGCGCCGTGAAACGGGCCGGACGTGCCCGCGGCGGGTCCGGCGCGAACCACCGTGTCTGCCAGGGTCGGGCCACGGAAGGCTGTCGGGCGTAACGCCTGGAAGCGCCATCGCAGGCGTCCTGCCGTTTATCTGCCGGCGCGGTATCGGAAATGAGGCAAATGCCAGCCAGGGGCAGGCTTGCCCCCGGCACTGTTGCACGCTCATGGCAGTCCGGAGGCGACCATTTCGGCATGGTCGCCCCCGTCCGCCGTGTGTCAGAACATTGAATCGCCCGACACCGCGTCGAAGACCTGCCACCCGAGACCGATCCGGATGTCGGCGTTGCTCTGGATGCCGACGTTGATCTGCTCGATAGGCGTCCCGTTCTCCCATTCGATGACCAGACTGGCCTGCCCTGTCGCCCGGGAGGCCATATCGAGATAGATGGCCATCGCACCGCCATCCCCGGCCGATCCGTAGACATCAGCGACGAGACCGGTGCCCAGGGCGGAGACGTCGAGCTGGTCATGGTTCACGCTGGATACGTCGAAGTAGGAGATCTTGTCCCACTCCGGGCCGTTCGCGCCCGGTGTGCTGAGCGAGGTCCAGCGGAAGACGTCCTTGTTGAGGTCCATCCCGTTCAACACGGTATCGTTGTCACCGTCGGAGAGCAGGATGTTGTCGTTCCCGGCACCGTCGTAGATCGTGTCCTGGCCTGCGCCCGGATCGATGGTGTCGTTGCCGTTGCCGCCGTCGATGGTGTCGTTGCCATCGCCCGCGGACACGAGATCATTGCCGGCGCCGGCATTGACCAGGTCATTGCCGCCACCGGAACTGACGGTGTCGGCGCCCGAGCCGCCATAGATGGAATCGGCGCCGCCGCCGCTTGTGAGAGCGTCGTTGCCGGACATGCCATAGACGAGGTTGTTGCCGTCGCCGGCATTGACGACGTCGTTCTCCGTCCCCGCATCGATGACGTCATTGCCGTCGCCGGCCGTGATGTTGTCCTCACCAGCGCCGCCAAGAACCTTGTTCTTGCCGTTGCCTGCGGCCAGGAGGTCGTTGCCGTCGCCGCCTTCGATCGTATCGTTGCCGCCGCCGGCGGTGATCGAGTCGTCGCCGGCATCACCAGTGACGCGGTTGTTGCCGTCTCCGGCATTGATGAGGTCGCTGTCGGCGCCGCCGCTGATGGTGTCATGATCGCCATTGGTGGTGATGGTGTCGAAACCGTCCCCGCCGGCGACATTGTTGTTCCCGCTGCCGGCATCGATGAGGTCGTTGCCGCTGCCGCCATCCACCATGTCATGGCCGGTCGTGGTCGTGATCGTGTCGTTGCCGGCCTCGCCCATCACCTGGTTGTTGCCGGCCCCGGCGTGGATCGAATCATTGCCGTCGCCACCGAGGACGGTGTCGTTGCCGCCATTCGCGGTGAGGGTGTCGTCTCCGCCGTAGCCGTTCAGGTGGTTCTGGCCGGTTCCGCCGCTCAACCTGTCGGCGTTCAGGCCGCCGTCCAGCCAGTCATTGCCGGCACCGCCGTCGGCAACGATCTTGGCGAGGACGTCATCATTGCCGATCACCGAGTCGTTGCCTTCTCCGCCGGTGATATCGATGCGGCGGAAGAAGCCAAGGCCACCGGCCAGGAGGTCCACATCCTGCGGCAGGATGGGCGAAACCTCGTTCTTCTGGATGACGTTGTCGGTCAGGTCGACGACATCGTCGCCCGTTGTCCCGGCCAACCCAAAACGCGTGCTGTTCTTGATGGAGAAACTGTAGGCCATGACACTTCTCTCCTCATATTTATTATTGGCGCCCCCGGAGACACACAGGCATGAATCCGCGCTCCCGCAGGCCCAGAATTCTTGTAAATTCAGGCCGGCTTTTTATTGATACTGCAATCTATGGAGCGCCAATCATCCCTTCTCAGTAAAAATTTCATAACCGGAGGAATTTCACAATCTGGATTCTTGACACACAATCATGACGAGTAATATTCGCGTAATTCTCTAAATCACCCGGCAAACCATTGAATACGCTCCCTGCATTCGCATGCATGAAATCTGAGGGTGAATTTCCGTTCGTTCCTTCATCAAAACAGCCGGTTTTTTTGTCCGAAGGGTTGATTTGAGAGTGGAAATTTCACCAGAATGATTGTCTTCACAAAGATATGATCTGTCGGATGGTAATCTTGTGATGAAACTTCGTCGGCTTCCATCAACTTCTTGGTGTCGACAGAAGCCGTACCATGCACCTGCGAGATGCGCCTGATCGTTCAAGTAACGATTTCGCCGTCGGGTCCATGACGCGACTGCCCGGGCGCCATCAACGCAGGTGCTCCGCAGGCCTGACCCGCTGCATCAAGGCGACGGCGCCGCCACGGGGGCGTGCCACGACGCCGATATGGGGCGGCCCTCGCATCCTGCCGCGGGCTGCCGCGCGCGATGCGTCGCGTCCCCCGCTGGCCTGGCAATCGCTGTCAGCCCGGAGCAGATCCCGATCAGGTGGAATCACCTGATCGGGTCAGGATGTTCGCGAAGACAACTGGCTGGAGACGTTGCCGTGGGCCAGGGCGGACGGAAACCGCTCTGGCCCCGGCGGGCCCATCAACCCCCTGACGCGCAATCCTGAAGCACGGGATCGCTCATGGCGCGTTCAGGCGTCGACCGCCTCGGCCTCCACGCTCGCCGCGTTTTCCTGGATGAACTGGAAGCGCAGTTCCGGCTTGCGGCCCATCAGCGCCTCGATGCGTTCGGAGGTGCGCGCACGGTCCTCGGGGGGCAGCACCACGCGCAGCAGGGTGCGCTTCCTCGGGTCCATGGTGGTCTCCTTCAAGGAGGCCGGCGGCATCTCGCCGAGGCCCTTGAAGCGGCTGACCTCGACCTTCTGGTTCGCCTTGAAGCGCTTCTTGAGCACGCGCTCGCGGTCCGCATCGTCCATCGCATAGACCGACACGCCGCCGGCCTGCAGCCGATACAGCGGCGGCTGCGCCAGGAACACCCGCCCTTGCCGCACCAGTTCCGGCAGTTCCTTGTAGAAGAATGTCATCAGCAGCGCGGCGATATGCGCACCGTCCACATCGGCGTCGGTCATGATGACGACGCGCCCATAGCGCAGCCTGGCGATGTCGAAGCGGTCGCCGACGCCGCAGCCCAGCGCCTCGATCAGGTCCTTCAGTTCCTGGTTCTGGCGCAGTTTCTCGGTGCTGGCGGATGCGACGTTGAGGATCTTGCCGCGCAGCGGCAGCACCGCCTGCGTCTCGCGGTCGCGCGCCTGCTTGGCGGATCCGCCGGCGCTGTCGCCCTCCACCAGGAACAACTCGGTGCCTTCGGATGTCGCGCGCGAGCAATCCGCCAGCTTGCCCGGCAGGCGCAGCTTGCGCGTGGCCGACTTGCGCGGCGTCTCCTTCTCCGCGCGGCGGCGGATGCGGTCCTCGGCACGCTCGATGGCGAAGGCCAGCAGGTTGTCCGCCGTCGCCGGATCGCCGGCCAGCCAATGGTCGAAATTGTCGCGCAGCGCGTTTTCCACCAGCCGCGCGGCCTCGGGGCTGGTCAGCTTGTCCTTGGTCTGGCCCTGGAATTGCGGGTCGCGCACGAAGACCGAGAGCATGCCGGCGAGGCCGCCGAGCAGGTCCTCCGCCGTGACATTCGCCGCGCGCTTTTCCTTCTTCAACTCGCCATAGGCGCGCAGGCCCTTGACCAGCGCGGCGCGGAAGCCGGCTTCATGGGTGCCGCCCTGCCCGGTCGGGATGGTGTTGGCATAGGTGTTGAGGAAGCCCTCGGCGCGCTCCATCCAGGTCGCCGCCCATTCGACGCGGCCCGCACCATCGGGGAAATCCGCCTGGCCGCTCCAGGGGGCGGCCACCACCGTCGCCTGGCCGGTGATCGCCGAGGCGAGGAAGTCGCGACAGCCCGCCGGGGAAATGCAGCGTGGCCTCGGCCGGCGTCTCGTCCTTGATCAGCGCCGGATCGCAGGACCAGCGGATCTCGACACCGCGGAACAGATAGGCCTTGGACCGGCACAGCCGGTACAGCCGCGCCGGCTTGAATTCCTGCGTGGCGAAGATCTCGGGGTCGGGCAGCTCCAGGCCCGTCGCGGTGACGATGACGTCCGCCTCGAGTTCGCGCCCGGACTCGAGCAGCAGTCCCTTCTCGGTGAACGTCGCGATCCTGTCGGTCACGACGGACGCCGACCCGGCGGAGATCGCCGCGAACAGGTCCCCGTCGGGCACCGCGCAGATCCGCTGGTCCCACGGGTCGTACGGCGGCGTGAAGTGGGTCCCGACGTCGTACCCCTCCGGCAGCTGCCGGCGGACCGCCGCGAGCAGGACGCGCCGCACGAGGCCCGGGCGGCTGCGGCTCAGGCGATAGACGTTGCGCTGGAGCCAGATGTTCTTGCGCCGCGTCAGGTCGTAGGCGCGCTGCGGGTCGAGCCGGCGCTTGAGCAGGTTGGCGATCCAGTCCTTCTCCGGCAGCGCGACGACGTACGTCGGCGTGCGCTGGAGCATCGTCACGTGCGCGGCCCTGTCCGTCATCGCCGGGACCAGTGTCACCGCCGTCGCGCCGCTCCCGATCACGACGACGCGCTTGCCGGCGTAGTCCAGGTCCTGCGGCCAGAACTGCGGGTGCACGATCCGGCCCTCGAAGCGCTCGGTCCCGGCGAAGCCCGGGTCATAGCCGCGGTCGTAGCGGTAGTACCCGCCGGCCGCGAACAGCCACGAGCACGTCACCCGGACCCGCTCGCCTCCGGGACGCTCGGCCTCGACGGTCCAGCGCGCGTGCTCGCCCGACCACGAGGCCGAGACGACCCTGTGGCCCAGCCGGATGTGGCGGTCGACGTCGTTCTCGCGCGCCGTCTCGCGGATGTAGTCGAGGATCGCGGGGCCGTCGGCGATCGACTGCTCGCCCTGCCCACGGCTTGAACGCGAACCCGTACGTGTGCAGGTCGGAGTCCGAGCGGATTCCGGGATAGCGGAACAGATCCCAGGTCCCGCCGATCGCCTCGCGCCCCTCGAGGATCGCGTAGCTCTTGCCCGGCAGCGCGCGCCGCAGATGGACCGCGCAGCCGATGCCGGACATGCCGGCCCCGACGATCAGGACGTCGACGTGCTCGGTGGCCTCGTCGACCCGGAGCGGCTGCTGTGCGGCGGTGACCATCGGTTCCTCTCGTGCGACGTTCGGGCCGTCGCCCATGATCGCGCAGACGAGCGGTGCCGGCGTAGGGGTCGACTACGGTCGCGGGCGCCGCACCGGCGGGCGACAATGCGGTCATGCGGGCTCCCTGTCCGTCACGCGACGTTGAAGGGTCTCAATGAGGCGCCGGTCCCACCGCGGCACAGTGGTGGTTGCGCTGCTGTTCGGCGTGCTGCTCGCCGGCGCCGCCTGGGCGCTCGAAGTTCCGATCCGCGGCGGCGATCCGGGTCGAGGGGCCGAGGTCGCTGCCCGCGACCGGGTGTGCCGGCTGGCGCAGAGCAGGGACGGGCAGCCGCTGTTCGACACCCATCGGATGATCCCCGGCGGCCGTCCTGCCGCGGCGACGACGCAGTTCTGGCTGAAGACCTGGCCTCGCGCGAGCGGGAGCACGGGCGCACGGGACCGCTGCCTGCTCTACCTGAACTCGTTCGATGTCGGGGGCCCGGGAGCCGCGCTCTCGCGCCTGCTCGTCGTGACCGTGTACGTGCGCACCAGGAGGACCGTTCCCACCTGCTCGCGCTCGACGCTGAACCGCCGTGAGTTCCAGACCTGCCTCTCCCGCCGGCGCAGCCTGACCTGCTCGCCGGCGCTTCGAGGGGCGAAACGCACAGCCTGTGAGCGACGCGTCGCGCGTCTGCTGGCGCCGTATTACCACAGGCTCTACCGGGGGCGTCTCGGTGGGGCGATGACAACACCGCGCCGCCTGACGTGGATGGCTCCGGGCGTTCGGTACACATACCGCGTCACGGTGGGCCTGACGCTGAGCACCTCCAACCGGTTCGAAGGGGTCAGCACGAGCGCGGGGCTGCGTTGGCGGACCGCGCAGGTGCGAGGCCGTGCGCCCACCCCCCGGGGCTTCACCGGGGCGGCGGGGCCCGCGACCTCGAGCGTGGTCTGGCACCCGTTGGGGGCGGGTCCCGCTCCCCCGCAGGCAAGTCCGTGATAGGTACGGTCGCGCTCGGGCCCCAGCACCCCCGACAATCGAGGGAGCCGTGCCTGCGAGCGCAAATCGCCTCGCATCTGCCACCGGAGGAGTGCTCATGTCCCGCCTCTCGATCCTCGCGCGCCACCCGAAGCGCATGCTGCTCGGGATCGGCGCGTTGGCCCTTGCGGCCACGATCGCGGTCGGAACCGGTGCGGTGTTCACCTCCTCCAGCGCCAACCCGAACAACACGTTCTCGGCTGGGACGCTGTCCCAGAGCAACAGCAAGGACAACGCCGCGATCCTCACCGCGACCGGCATGCTGCCTGGTGACATCGCAACCGGCACCGTCGTCATCACGAACTCCGGAGACGTCGCGGGCACGTTCACGCTGAGCCAGTCGAACATCACGTCGACGCCCGGCCCGAACGGCGGCAACCTGTCAACGCAGCTGGATCTGCTGATCCAGGACGTCACGGGTGCGCCGGCCACGATCTACTCGGGCAAGTTCGACGCGCTGACGCCGACCGCCGCGGGCCTGCCGTTCAGCGCAGGCGAGGCGCGCACCTACCAGTTCACCGTGACCTTCCCCGACGGCGGTCCGCCTCCAGGCCCGACGACCGGCGACAACGCGTTCAAGAGCTCCGCCGCGTCGGCCGAGTTCGACTGGACCGCGACCACCTGAGGAGGGGAGCACGACCCCGCGCACCGCGAACCGCGCCGCCCGAGAGCGGCGGCCCCCGACACCCCGCAGGTCGCGGGTCGCGCTGCTGCTCGCCGCGCTCGCCGTCCTGGCGGCGGCCGCCACCGTCGTCGTGGGCGCCGGGGCGGCGTTCACCACCGGGTCGAGCAATACCGGGAACAGCCTGGCGGCTGGAACCATCACGCTCAGCGACGGGGGCGGTACGACCGGCACGATGTTCGATGTGACGGGCATGCAGCCCGGCGATGAGATCACCCGCTGCATCACCCTGTCCAACGTCGGTGACCGCCCGATCAGCAGCCTGGCGCTGTACGGGACCGTCGGAGGAACGGGCCTCGGCGCGTACCTCGCCTACGAGGTCGACCTCGGCGACGGCGCAGCGGGCGGCGAGACGTTCTCGTGCGCGGGCTTCGACCCGGCCCAGCAGGCGGCGCTCAACGGTGCGCTGGTCGACTTCCCCTCGGCGACGGCGATGTTCGACGACGTTGACGGCGTGCCGCTGGACCCGGGTGCCGGACGGTCCTACCGCGTCACGGTGACGCTTCCCGGTGATGTCGCGGTCGCGGCGCAGGACACGACCGCCACCTTCGACCTCACGTGGGTGGGAGGCGCATGACGACGCGGCGGCGACAGCTCGCGGCCGTTGCGCTCGCCGCCGTCGTGGCGCTTGCGCTGAACCCCGTCGGCTTCACGGGAGCGTCCTTCACCACCACCCACAGCGAGACGGGCTCGACGTTCGCCACGGTCGCCGTGTTCGCACCGCGCAACACCGTCACTCCGGTGGTCACGGGCACGCCCACCGCTGGGTCCACCCTCTCGACGACCGGGGGAACGTGGCTGGGAACGGGCATCACGCTCACCTACCAGTGGCAGCGCTGCGACGAGTCCGGCGGGCACTGCGTGGACATCGCCGGCGCAACCGGGTCGAGCTACGTCGTCACCGAGTACGACATCACGATCCCCCCGTCCACGCTCCGCGTCGAGGTCACGGCGACGAACGCGGGCGGGACGGACACCCACTCCTCGCTGCCGACCGGCCTCGACGTCCCGACGTTCTCCAGCATCCCGAACTCCGACCTGGCCATCGCCGACGGCGGCGCCGTGTTCACGAGCCTGGTCTCCGGCGACACGCTGTACATCGGCGGGTCGTTCACGTACCTCGGGCCCGATGCCGGCAATCTGGCCAGCATCTCCCCGGCCACCGGGCTCTACGACAGCGACTGGCCGGAGTTCGCCGGCGGCGTCGTCAACGCCATCGTCGACGACGGAGCCGGCGGGGCGTTCGTCGGCGGGACGTTCACGGCCGTCGACGGCGTCGCCACCGCACCGCTCGTGCACGTCACGAGCGCCGGAGCGCTCGACCCGGGCTTTGCGCCGGCCGTGACCGGATCGGTCAACGCGCTCGCGCCGGCGGGCGGAACGCTGTACGTCGGCGGGAGCTTCACCGCGATCGGCGGTTCCGCGCGCAACAACCTCGCGGCGGTCGACGCGTCGACCGGCACGGCGACGAGCTGGAATCCGAACGCCAACGGCATCGTCCGCGCACTGACCTCGGACGGGACCACGCTCCGCGTCGGCGGCGACTTCACGACCGTCGCCGGCGGAACGAACAGAAACCGGCTTGCCGCGTACACGGTTGCGACCGGCGCGCTGACGATCTGGAACCCCAACGTCCAGAACTCCGTCTATGCGCTCGAGCGGTCCGCCGACAACCTGACGATCTATGTGGGCGGCGCGTTCACCGCCATCGGCGGGGCGGCCATGAACCGCCTCGCCCGGATCACCACGACCGGGACCGGCACGCCCTCCGGGCTCGTGAGCGGTGGGACCAACAACACCGTCCTCGCGCTGGCGCGGTCGGGAACCACGCTCTACGTCGGCGGCGCGTTCACCAGCATGGCGGGCAGCACCCGCAACCGGCTCGCATCCGTGATCGACATCGCCAGCGCACCTGCGTCCAGCAGCTGGGACCCCAACGTCAACAGCGTCGTCCGCGCGCTGAGCTTCGCCGGAACGACGCTGTACGCCGGCGGGGACTTCACGACCGTCGGGGGCAGCACGCTGCGCAACAAGCTCGTCGCGTATTCCACCTCCGGCGGCTCGACGACGCCGACGTCATGGAATCCGTCCGCCGGGAACAGCGCCAACGCGCTGCAGGCCACCGCGTCGCGGGTCCTTGCGGGCGGAGCCTTCAAGTCCGTCAACGGCGTGATCCGCAACCGCGTCGCCGCGATCAGCACCACCTCCGGGCTGCCGACGTCGCTGAACCCCGACGTCAACGGCTCGGTCAACGCGCTGGCAGTCAACGGCACAACGCTGTACGTCGGCGGCGCGTTCACGAGCGTCGGCGGCAGCACCCGCAACCGGCTCGCGTCCGTCAACACCGCGACCTCCACGGTCACCTCGTTCAACCCGAGTCTCAACAACAGCGTCAACGCGCTGCAACTCGACGCGGCCAACACCCTGTACGTCGGCGGATCGTTCACGAGCGTCTCCGGCGGCGGAACCGCTCGCAGCCGGCTGGCCGCGTACAACAGCACCGGCACGCTGCTCGGCTGGAACCCGGGCGCGAGCGGCGGCGGGGCGGCCGTCGAGGCGTTCGCCCTCGACGGCACCGCCCTCTACATCGGCGGTTCGTTCACGACACTCGGCGGTGCGACGCGCAACCGCCTCGGCGGCGTCACGACCGCCGGTGCGCTGCTCGCCTTCAACCCGAACCTCAACAACACGGTCAACACCATGGCCTTCAGCGACGACGACCTGTACGTCGGAGGCGACTTCACCACCGTCGCGGGTGGCACCGTCAACCGCAGCCGCCTGGCCGAATGGGAACCGGCCACGGGCACGCTCGAAGCGTGGGACCCGCAGGCGAACGGCAGCGTGCACGCGCTCGCGCTCGACCCCGCCGTCGCGTACGTCGGGGGCGCATTCTCGCTCCTCGGCGGAACGCCCCGAGCGTCACTCGGCGCCGTCACGCGCGGAGGCGGCAACACGCTCGCCTTCAACCCGGCGCTGGGCCCGGGCACCGTCTTCACCCTGACGCTCACCACACCGGAGCTGTTCGCGGGCGGCACGTTCGCGAGCATCAATCTCGGCCCCTACAGCGGCCTGGCCGGATTCAAGGCCGAGTAGCCTCAGCGGCGCTGGGAGGCCTCTTCGCCCGCATCGCGCCAGGCGTCGCGCAGCAGCGCCAGGCCGATGAGCAGCGCCGGCACCGCGAGCAGGAGCACCCGCACCCACGGCAGCGACAGCGCGTCGTAGACCCACCCGGCAAACGGCACCTGGAACGCGTACCGCGCCTGCCGCGGCTGATCGAGGGTGAACGTCCACGGGTCGGCGACGGCGTTGGCGTCTCCCTTCGTCACGAACACGCGGCGCCCGCGCCGGTCCGTTGAGACGCGGTGGATGCGGTGGGTGACGAGCTCCCGCTTCACCTGCGCGCCCGCGGGCGGCTGGTAGGTGATGACGTCCCCGACCCGCAGACTCGACGCCGGAACGCGGCGCTCGTAGACCAGCGCCCCCTTGTCGATCGTCCCGGCCATCGACCCGCCCGTCACCACGTAGGTGTCGTACCCCAGCAGGCGCGGGACGAGAAGCATGCCGGCCGCCGCCAGCGCGACCAGGACGAGGCCGGTGACCACCATGGAGGCGGCACGGTGCCGTCCGCCCGGCGACGTCGCAGCGGCGCCCGCGGGCGGCGCGACCGGTTCCGGGCCGTCAACCCGGCCTGCGGCATCCTCCGGGGATCTCGCGGGCCCGCCCATCCGCGCAGCATAGGAGCGTCCCGGCACCCGGCCCGAACGCGACATGACCCCCATGGCGCGCGTCTTCGTCACCCGCGCGCTCCCGGGCCGGCGCTGGAGCGGCTGTCGGCGGCCGGGCACGAGGTCGCCGTGCACCGCGGCGACCTGCCGCCGACCCGCGACGCAGCTGCTCGCCGGCGTCGCCGGCGCCGACGGCCTGCTGAGCCTCCTCACCGACCGCATCGACGCCGAGGTGCTCGCCGCGGCGCCGGCGCTGCGCGCGATCGCCAACTACGCGGTCGGCTGCGACAACATCGACCTCGCCGCCGCCGACGCGCGCGGGATCCCCGTCGGCGCGACGCCGGGCGTGCTGACCGACGCCACGGCGGACCTCGCGCATGGCGCTGCTGCTCGCCGCCGCGCGCCGGCTGCCCGAGGCGCAGGCCGCCGTCCGCGAGCGGCGGCTGGCGCACCTGGGAGCCGCGCGGCTGGCTCGGGCCTGGAGCTGCGCGGGCGCGCGCCTGGCGATCGTCGGCTTCGGGCGGATCGGCCGCGCCGTCGCCGCAGCGGGCGGCGGCCTTCGGGATGGAGATCGAGCCGGTCGGCCGCGACGACGACCTCCACGCGGCGCTCGCGCGGGCCGACGTCGTGAGCGCTCCACGTCCCGCTGACGCGCGCGGACGCGCCACCTGATCGACGCGGACGCGCTCGCCGCGATGCGCCCGAGCGCGATCCTCGTGAACACCGCCCGCGGCGCCGATCGTCGACCAGGTCGCCCTCGCCGCGGCGCTGCGCGGCGGCGCGATCGCCGCCGCCGCGCTCGACGTGACCGACCCCGAGCCGCTGCCCGCCGACGACCCGCTGCTCACGGCGCCGAACCTCGTCGTCCTCCCCCACATCGGCTCGGCGACGGTCGCGACGCGCGAGCGGATGGCCGCGATGGCGGTCGACAACCTGCTCGCCGCGCTGGCCGGCCGGCCGATGCCCCATCCGGCGACGCGCGGATGACCATCTAGCCTCGGGGCCGTGCGCGTCGCCGTCGTCGACATCGGAACGAACTCCACGCGGCTGCTCAGACGACGCTCGGGTCCGGTGAGCACGTTGACGAGCGCCGGCCTGCCCGCCGCGAACGCGCGCTCGAGCGCCGGGCCGCAGCTCGCCGGGCGTCGCGACGAGCTCGCCGTGGCCGCCGAGCGCCTCGACCACCTGGTCGTAGCGCGTCTCGGGCCGCAGCTCGGCGGCGACCGAGTAGCCGTAGAGGAACTCCATCGGGTGCTTCTCGAGCGCCCAGATGCCGTTGTTGCCCATCACGCCGACGACCGTGCACGCCGTGGCGCGCCAGCGTGTCGAACTCCATGCCGCAGAAGCCGAAGGCGCCGTCGCCGAGCAGCAGCACGACCTGCCGGTCGGGGTGCGCGAGCTTCGCCGCCGATCGCGTAGCCCGGGCCGGCGCCGAGGCAGCCGAACGGGCCCGGGTCCAGCCAGCAGCCGGGCTCGTAGGTGTCGATGACGCGGCCGGCGTAGGAGACGAAGTCGCCGCCGTCGCCGATCACGATCGCGTCGCGGTCGAGCACCTGCGTCGAGCTCGCGCGTAGATGCGCATCGGGTGCAGCGGCGACGCGGTCGTCGGCGAGCTCGGCGTCCTCGGCCGCGCGCTTCTCGGTCTCGATCGCCGCGCAGCTGCGCGACCCAGGCGCGCCGGTCGCCGGCTCGAGCCCGGCGTGCCGTCGGCGCAGCGCGGCGAGCGTCGCGGCGATCGCCGCCGTACGAGCTCGGCGGCGACGGCGCGCGGGTGGCTCGCGCAGCGGCTCGGCGCGATCGATCGACGACGATCGTTCGGTCGTCCTCGCCGAACGACGCCGCCGAAGCCGAGCCGGAAGTCGAGCGGCACGCCGATCACGAGCGCGACGTCGGCGCCCTTCAGCGCCGTCGCCGCGCGCGCGGCTGAAGAACAGCTCGTGGTCGGCGGGCAGGCAGCCGCGCGCCAGGCCGTTGAGGAAGACCGGGATGCCGAGCGCCTCGGCCGAGCTCGCGCAGCGCGTCCTCGCCGTGGCCCCAGTAGAGGTCGGTGCCGGCCATGATCACCGGGCGCTCGGCGTCGCGCAGCAGCGCGGCCGCGCGCTCGATCCCGTCGGTCGCGGCGGGCTCGTCGGCCGGGCTCGGGCAGCGGCGTCGTCGGCTCCTCGGCCTCGGCCTCCATGAAGACGACGTCGAGCGGGAAGTCGACGAAGGTCGGGCCGCCGAGTGCGGCGCGAGCGCCGTGGTCGAGCGCCGCGGTCGATCGAGCCGCGGGATCGTCGGCGGTCGCCTCGGCGGTCTCGCGCGAGCTTCGTCGAGCGGGCGCACGAACGGCACGTGGTCGATCTCCTGCAGCGAGCCCTGCCCCCAGCGCATCGCCGGCGGCGCGGCCGCCGAGCACGACGATCGGCGAGTTGTTCTGCAGCGCCGGCGCCATCGCGCTCATGCCGTTGGTGACGCCGGGGCCGGCGGTCAGCGCCGCGACGCCGGGCTCGCGGGTCACCTTCGCCCAGCCCTCGGCGGCGAAGGCGGCGGTCTGCTCGTGGCGGACGTCGACGAGGTCGATCCCCTCGCTCGCGGCAGCCGTCGTAGATCGAGAAGAGGTGCCCGCCGGACAGCGTGAAGAGCTTCGTCACGCCGTGGTGGCGCAGGCGCCGCGCGATCAGGCGGCCGCCGTGGAGCTGGGTGGTCGGCTCGGTCTCGGTGCTCATGCCCGGCACCCTACCCACGGCGCGCGCGCCGACGCACCGGCGGCGGACGTGACCGGCGCGTCGCCGGGTGACGGCCTTGGTATGACCTAGCCACTCGACGCTTCCCCCCTGACGGACCAGCGCGGAAGGAGGCCGTCCCATCCCCGCCCAACCGCCGATCAAGCGGCACCCGTACGACCAGTGGTCGCCCGACGCCCGTGCCCTCGACCTGGTCGGCGACAAGTGGACGCTGCTGATCGTCCGCGACCTCGCCGGCGGCCCGCGGCGGTTCGTGGAGCTGCAGCGCACGCTCCCCGGCATCTCGACCGAGCAGCTGCGCTCGCGGCTGAACCGGATGGTCGCCGACGACCTGCTCACCCGCCAGCGCTACCGCGAGGTGCCGCCGCGCGTGGACTACGAGCTGACCGAGCGCGCGCGCGCGCTGCTGCCGGTCGTCGGCGAGCTCGCCCGCTGGGGCTACCAGCTGGGCCTGGGGCCCGCCGCGTCCCGGTGAGGCGATCGACATCGGCGCGATCCTCCGCGCCGCGACGGGCCTCGTCATGCCGCGGCTCGCTCGACGGCGTCTTCGAGGTCCGCATCGACCCATCCGGAGCGCGGGGTGCTCGTGTACACGCTCACCGTCGCGGACGGCGCGCTGCGCTACGCCGAGCGCGAGGCGCCGGATGCCGACGCCCGCATCAGCGGGCCCGAGCGCGCGTTCGTCGAGGTGTTCATCGAGCACGGGCGCGCGGACGGAGCTCGAGGTCGACGGGCGACGTCCAGCCTCGCCGAGCCGCTCATCGGCGTGCTGCGCGACGGCGCCGCGCGGCCGCGCTGCGATCGCCTAACCCGCCAGGCGCTCGCGCACCCCCCGCGCGTCGAGGCCCGTCGACGAGCAGCGTCTTGTCGCGCGAGCGCGCGCCGCGCACGAGCGCGACGCGCGACGGGGCGACGCGCAGCGCGCCCGCGACGGCGCGCTCGAGCGCGGCGTTGGCGCGGCCGTCGACCGGCGGCGCGCTGACCCGCACGGCGAGCGTCCCGTCCGGCCGCAGCGTGACCTCCTCGCGCGACGCGCGCGGCGTCAGCCGCACGCGCAGCACGCGACCGAGTCCGTCGCCGGCGCCGCCACGGCTCACAGCTCCACGACGAGCCGCACGACGCCGTCGTGCGACGTCGCCGAGGCGCGCGTCGCGGCCCGACGCTGCGGCCGAGCTCGAGCATGCGCGTCGTTCTCGGCGAGCACGTCGCCGAGAGCCGCCGCAGGCCGTTCGCGCGCGCCGCGTCGACGAGCTCGCCGAGCAGGACGCGGCCGAGCCCGCGGCCCTGCCAGCCGTCGGCGATGGCGATCGCGAACTCCGCCTCCTCGGGGTCGTCCACGAGGCGGACGTAGCGCG
>CAVSZN010000017.1:0-88430 GCA_963732425.1 uncultured Alphaproteobacteria bacterium | reverse complement strand
ATCGCCATGTTGCAGCGCAGCAAATCGACCCGGAAGGCCGGGTCACCCAAACAGAGCGGGGCCGCTGCCGGTCCCCGTCGCCCGACCTCGAAAGGGACGAGACCATGGCTGAGATCAAGACCGACGTGAAGAAGATTGCCGCCGAGGGCGCCGCCCAGGCGCAGAAGATCGTGACCGATGGCGCGGCGAAGGCCCGCGTGGCGATGGAGAAGGGTATGGAACAGATGACCAAGGGTGCCGAAGGCTTCATGAAGGCCGCCGAGGAAGCGACCGAGTTCAGCCGCGGCAATGTCGAGGCCTTCACCAAGTTCGCGCAGACCTGGGCGACCGGCTCGCAGGACCTGGCCCGCCAGGCGATGGCGCTGGCGCAGGGCCTGACCGACCACACGCTGGAAGGTGCCAAGGCGCTCTCCGCCGTGAAGAGCCTGAACGAGGCCGCCGAGATCCAGACGAAGTACGCGAAGGCCGCCATCGAGAAGGCCGTCGCCGAATCCGCCAAGATGCAGGAAGCCGTCTTCAAGCTGGCCGAGCAGGCCGTGGCGCCGATCTCCGCCCGCATGACGGTCGCCATGGAGAAGATGGCGAAGCCGCTCGCGGCCTGAGCCAACGGGACTACGGCCGCCCCCGCCCGCACTTCCCCCTCCCCTCCCAGGGCGGGGCGGCCAAACGAAGGGCCCGGCATCCGGACCCATCCCGCTCAGGCGGGATGGGGCGGGAGCCGGGCCCTTCGCCATTTCGGGGCGAGAGCCGGATTGCGCCCCGCCCACCGGTCACCGGGCGGCGGGATTTGTGGAATGCGCGCCTTGGGGGATGTAATGGGGCCACGGCGGACAATCTGCGCCTGGGGCACGCTCAGGCCTTCACCTCTCGCCGCGCGCTCCGATATCCTGCCATGCGGCGGGGGGCCGTTGCCGCACCGCCTAGGGAAACCACTTCTGCAGCCATGAGCGATCCGGACAAGCGTACGGGCAACGGGCAGGGCAATGACGGGTCGCAGACCGGCGTCGTCGTCAAGGCGCGTCCGCGCACCAAGAAGCCCGCGATGTACAAGGTGCTGATGCTGAACGACGACTACACGCCGATGGAATTCGTCGTCCATGTGCTCGAGCGCTTTTTCCAGAAGAACCGCGAGGAAGCGACGCGCATCATGCTGCATGTGCACCGTCGTGGAGTTGGGGTCTGCGGGGTCTTCACCTATGAGGTCGCCGAGACCAAGGTGACACAGGTGATGGACCTGGCGCGGCAGAACCAGCACCCTCTGCAGTGCACGATCGAGAAGGAATAGGGGAAGGGGTCGCAGAACCCCGGGGGGAATCCCATCTAACGACTTGATGCCAGGTGTCGTCCGTTCCCAAGGAGGACGGCGCACCATCGACAGGGGAGCGTCACCGATATGCTGTCCCGCAACCTCGAGCAGACGCTCCACCGTGCACTGGCGCTGGCCAGTGAACGGCGACACGAATACGCAACGCTTGAACACCTGCTGCTGGCCTTGGGCGACGACCAGGACGCGGCCACCGTGCTGCGCGCCTGCGGCGTCGATCTCGACCGCCTCAAGCGCGACCTGACCGAGTTCCTCGACAAGGACCTCGCCGGGCTGGTGACCGAGCGTGGCGGGCGACCCGAAGCCGACCGCTGGCTTCCAGCGCGTGGTGCAGCGCGCCGCGATCCATGTCCAGTCCTCCGGCCGCGACGAGGTGACCGGCGCCAATGTGCTGGTGGCGCTGTTCAGCGAGCGCGAATCGCACGCGGTCTATTTCCTGCAGTTGCAGGACATGACGCGGCTGGACGCGGTGAACTTCATCAGCCACGGCATCGCCAAGGCGCCTGGCCGGTCGCAGCCGCGCCCGGTGCAGGGCCAGCCGACCGCCGCCTCCAGCCCCAACGCCGAGGAGAACCAGGAGAAGGAGGAGAAGCCGCGCGGCGCCGGCCGCGGCCAGGACGCGCTGTCCAACTACTGCGTCAACCTCAACAAGAAGGCGCAGGCGGGCAAGATCGACCCGCTGATCGGCCGCGACTCGGAGATCGAGCGCACCATCCAGATCCTGTGCCGGCGCACCAAGAACAACCCGCTCTATGTGGGTGACCCCGGCGTCGGCAAGACGGCGATCGCCGAGGGCCTGGCCAAGCGCATCGTCGAGGGCGACGTCCCCGAGGTGCTGCTGAAGTCGACCATCTTCGCGCTCGACATGGGCAGCGCTGCTGGCCGGCACGCGCTATCGCGGCGATTTCGAGGAACGGCTGAAGGCGGTGGTCAACGAGCTGGAGAACCAGCCCGGCTCGATCCTGTTCATCGACGAGATCCACACCGTGATCGGCGCCGGTGCGACCAGCGGCGGCGCGATGGATGCGTCGAACCTGCTCAAGCCGGCGCTCGCGCAGGGCACGCTGCGCTGCATCGGCTCGACCACCTACAAGGAATACCGCAACTACTTCGAGAAGGACCGCGCGCTGGTGCGGCGCTTCCAGAAGATCGACGTCAATGAGCCGACGCTCGAGGATGCGGTGAAGATCCTCCAGGGGCTCAAGACCAACTACGAGAAGCACCACAAGGTGCGCTACACGCCCGAGGCGATCCGTGCCGCGGTCGAGCTCAGCGCGAAGTACATCCACGACCGCAAGCTGCCGGACAAGGCGATCGACGTGATCGACGAGGTCGGTGCGTCCCGCATGCTGCTGCCCGAAGGCAAGCGGCGGAAGACGGTCACGCTGAAGGATGTCGAGGACATCGTCGCGAAGATCGCGCGCATTCCGCCGAAGTCGGTCTCGACCGACGATCGGGAGCAGCTGCGCAACCTCGATCGCGACCTCAAGGCCATGGTGTTCGGGCAGGACAGCGCGATCGAGGCGCTGTCGGCCGCGATCAAGCTGTCGCGTGCGGGGCTGCGCGACGCGGAAAAGCCGATCGGCAACTACCTGTTCTCCGGCCCGACCGGCGTCGGCAAGACCGAGGTCGCCAAGCAATTGGCCAAGACCCTCGGCATCGAGCTGATCCGCTTCGACATGTCGGAATACATGGAGCGGCATTCCGTCAGCCGGCTGATCGGCGCCCCGCCCGGCTATGTCGGCTTCGACCAGGGCGGGCTGCTGACCGATGCCATCGACCAGCACCCGCATGCGGTGCTGCTGCTCGATGAGATCGAGAAGGCGCACCAGGATCTCTACAACATCCTGCTGCAGGTGATGGACCACGGGAAGCTGACCGACCACAACGGCAAGACCGTGGACTTCCGCAACGTCATCCTGATCATGACGACGAATGCGGGCGCGTCGGACATGGCGAAGGCGACCATCGGCTTCGAACGGCCGACCCGCGTGGGCGAGGATGAGGAGGCGATCAAGCGCCTGTTCACCCCCGAATTCCGCAATCGCCTCGATGCCATCGTCGGCTTCGCGGGCCTGACGCCCGAGATCGTCGGCCGCGTGGTCGAGAAGTTCGTCATGCAGCTCGAGGCGCAGCTCGCCGACCGCAACGTGACGATCGAACTGAGCAGCGCGGCGAAGGAATGGCTCGCCGAGCGCGGCTACGAGCCGCTGTATGGCGCGCGGCCGCTCGCCCGCGTCATCCAGGAGTTCGTCAAGAAGCCGCTGGCCGAGGAACTGCTGTTCGGCAAGCTCGCCAAGGGCGGCTCGGTGAAGGTCGGGCTGAAGGACGGCGCGCTGGTGTTCGACATACTCGAAGCCGCCCCCCCTGCCCTGCCCAAGCCGGAAGAAGGTGAAGGCGACGCCGAGCGGGAACCCGAGCAGGTCGAGTAGCGCGGTCGCGCGTCTCGCGCGATGATGATGGGCGCGGAGGGTGGCCTCCGCGTCCATTGTCATGAGGAGATCTCGCCAGCATGAGCGCAATCAAGGACTGGAAAGGCTATTCCGCGGCACTGCGGGAGCGCGGCAAGGAACTCGGCCAGCTGCACCCGGATATCGTGAAGGGCTTCGTCGCCCTGTCGAACGGCGCCGCGCAGACCAAGCACCTCGACGCCAAGACGCGCGAATTCATCGCCCTGGGCGTCGCCATCACGACGAAGTGCGAAGGCTGCATGGACGCCCATGTGCGCAAGGCGATGGCCGCCGGCGCGACGAAGGAGGAAATCGCCGAGGCGCTTGGCGTGGCCATCGCGCTGAATGCGGGGGCGGCGTTCACCTATGCGCTGCATGCGCTGGATCGGGCGAACGAGTCCTGAGCGGGCAGCGCCCGGCGATGTGAAAGGCTGCGTGGAGCGGCCACGTTAGTGCGTCGTAACCATCTCCCGTCATCATCGACGGGAGCCTTCGATGCATCGCCGCCTTCTGCTGACCGCCGCCGCCGGCTGCCTGCTTGCCCCGCCGTCGCACGCCAAGCCCGGCATGCTGCCGAAGATCGACCTCGGCATCGTCAACATCCCCCAGCATACCCCCGTCTGGTGCTGGGCGGCGGTGGCCGAGCAGATCATCACCTGGCGGCGCGGCGAATCCCCGCCGCAATGCGCGCTGGTCGCCGCTGCCTATGGAGTCTCGGCCGAACGCTGCTGCGGCCTGCCGCAATCCTGCATGACCACCGGCGGCCTGCATCATATCCAGGGTCTGCTTGCACAGTTCGGCGGCGGGGCATCGCAGATCTCGCCGCCGGCCGACCCGATGGCGCTGTACCGCACCTTGGCGGCCGAGCGCCCGGTGATCCTCGCGGTGCGATCGACACCCTATAACGGCCATGTCGTCGTGCTGCGCGGCATGGCCTGGGTGCCGACGCCCGATGGGCCGCTGCCGGTGCTCTACATCAACGACCCGCTGGCGCATTTCGCCCGGCCGGTGCCGTTCTTCCAACTGCGGCCCTATTGGCAGGCGGCCATCGTGGGCGCCTGAAGCCGCCGTGGACCCCGCATGCCGTGACCGTGCGGAGGCGGCAGGATACAGGTCAGACCAGCGCCTTCCTCGCCACCTCCAGCGCCCCCTTCTGCTCCGGCGTCACCTTCGGATAATGCAGGTCCAGCCCCTCCAGCGCCTGCACGATCGCCGCCACCACCGCCAGGCGCGTGAACCACTTGTTGTCCGCCGGCACCACATACCAGGGCGCGTGCTTCTTCGCCGTGCCGCGGATCGCCGCGTCATAGGCCGCCATGTAGGCGTCCCAATGCGCGCGCTCGGCAACGTCGCCGGCGGAGAACTTCCAGTTCTTCTCCGGCTCCTCGATGCGCGACAGGAAGCGGCGCTTCTGTTCCGCCTTGCTGACATTGAGGAAGAACTTCAGCACCACCGTGCCCTGCCGCGCGAGGTAGCGCTCATAGGCGGCGATATCCTCGAGCCGATCCTTCCAGATGTGCTTGCCGACAAGGCGCTGCGGCAGTTTCTGGCCGGCGAGGTAGTCCGGGTGCACGCGCACCACCAGCACTTCCTCATACCAGGACCGGTTGTGGATGCCGATGCGGCCACGCTCGGGCAGCGCCGTCGAATGACGCCACAGGAAATCATGGTCGAGTTCGGTGGAATTCGGCGCCTTGTAGGAATGCACCTGGCAGCCCTGCGGATTGACGCCGGAGAAGACGTGCTTGATCGCCCCGTCCTTGCCCGCCGCATCCATCGCCTGGAAGATGCACAGCACGGACCAGCGATCCTGCGCGTAGAGCATGTCCTGCAATTCCGCGAGGCGCTCGACACCCCTTTGCAGCATGTCCGCCGCGTGGCCCTTCTCGAAGTCGAGGCCAGCCGTGTCACCGGGGTCGAGGTCCTTCAGGTGGAACCCCTTGCCCGAGGTGATGCAGAAGCGGTCCAGGATTTTCGTGACGTTCTTGTCGATCATGCAGCCTTCCCCCTCGGGGCCAGCACGATCCACAGCGCGGCCATCGCCTGCAACAGGAATGTCACCGACAGCGCCACGCCATAGCCCGCCGGGTCCCACCCCCCGCTCGCCTGCCGCGGCCAGAGGTCGAGGATGGCGCCGATCCCGGTCTGCAGGATGAAGACCAGCACCAGCATCGCGAAGTTGATCGCGGTTGCCACCCTACCCTGCAGTTCGGGCGGGAAGCCCTGCCCCATCGCCGCGTAGCCGGCCACGCCGACCGACCCGCAGAAGGAGAACACGAACCACGTTGCCGCGATGAGCCAGAACCCCGACGGCGCCAGCACCAGCGCCACCTGGGCCGCCAGCACGCCGGCCATGCCGAGATAGGGCACGAACATCGCCGAAAAGCCGCGCGACTGCGCGAAGGATGCCGCCTGGCCCGTCACCAGGCTGCCGGTCACGAGGCCCGTCGCATAGATCAGCAGCGCCACCGACCGCGGCCCGGCCTCGAGCCCGCCCACGTCGCGCAGCCACGGCCCGGCCCACAGCCCCTGGAAGGTGAAGTTCAGCGCCGAGAGCACCATCACCGCCGGCAGGAAGCGCAGGAAGCCGCGATCGGCGAAGATGCGGCCGAACTCGCCGATCTCCCGCACCAGGGACCTTCGCTGCGGCACCACCGCGCCCGGCGGCCGGTCCGGCACCGCGAGGCGGATCCACACCGAGGCGGCGACGGAAAGCACCGCCAGCAGCACGAAGATGCCGCGCCAGCCGAGCAGCGGCAGCGCCCATTGCACCGGCACCGTCGCACGTCATCCCGCCCATGCCGGCGAGGAACAGCCCCGCCCCGGTGACCGCCGCGACGCGGTGCTTCGGGTACCATTGCGTATTGGCCTTGAGCATCGCCATCAGCCCGGCGCCCAGGCCGAGCCCGCAGATGATGCGCCCGACCGCCAGCGCCCAGACCCCCGGCGCGATGGCGCTGACCGCGAAGCCTGCCGCGGCGACCAGCGCCAGCGTGCTCTGCACCTTGCGCGGCCCATGCAGGTCGAGCGCGACGCCGATCGGCAGTTGCGCCACCGCATAGGCGCCGAAGAAGCAGGCGGCCAGCAGGCCGAGTTCCGAGGCCGACAGCCCGAACTCGATGGCGAGCAGCGGCCCGATCGTCGCCACCAGCGCGCGGTTGCCCTGGTTGAGGAAATTGATCGCCGCGAGCGGCAGGGTGATGCGCGCGAAACCCGGCGTGGGTGCCATCAGCGCGGGTCGATCCGCACGCTGACCGGGCAATGGTCGGACAGGCGTTCACGCATGCGCTGGTCGCGTTCGCCATAGACGAGGACGCGGAAACTGTCGCGCACCACCCAGTCCCGCGCCGGCCCGCCGAGCAGGATGTGGTCGATGAAGGGCCGCGCCCGGCCATCGCGCGACTGGCACGGGTTGGAGAAGCCGTGCGTGACGCGCCTGAGCGGCGCCGCCTCGTCCAGCACGGCGAGGAATTCGTCGTCGCGCGCCATGCGCCGGTTGAAGTCGCCGAGAATGGCGAAGGCGATGCCCTCGCGCCGGCGTGCGGCGATCCAGTCGCGCAGGATCTCCGCCTGGCGGCCGAGGTTCTGGCAGTCGCGCGAATTCGGCCGGCGGATCGGATCCCAGCGCGCAGCCGCCATCGAGATGGACCGAGAGCAGCCGGATCGGCGGGCCTTCGCCGTCGCGCACCGTGATGTCGGCACCCCGGCGCAGCGAATGGCGCGCATTGGGTACGAGGTCGAGCGCCATCAGGTCCGGATTGCGCGTCACGCGCCAGGCCGCGCCGCCAGGCGAAGCCGGCGCGCTGCGTGTCGGTCTCGGCGGGGAAGTGGAAATCGTAGCGCGTGGCGTCGAAGACGCGCGCGGCGGCGAGCGGGCCGTCCACTTCCTGCAACGCCACGACATCGGCGGCGAGGCGGTCGGCATAGGCGCGCAGAAGGGCGAATTCCTCATTCGTGCGCGGCCGCACCGAGGCGGGCAGGTCGGGATGGCCGGCCGGCTTGGTCGTCAGCCAGGCGATGTTCCAGGTGGCCAGTTTCAGTTCGCCGCCGAGGACGGGCATGGCGAGCAGCGACAGCAGGGCGATCAGCAGGGGGCGCATGGCAACCTTCATAGCAGCGTCGGCGCATCGGCGCGCGTGGGGGCGGGTGGCACGGCCTCGAGCGGCCGGGCGCCGCAGGCGAGCAGCAAGTCGGCGATCGTGTCCATCTCCGCGGCCTGGCGTGTCGCATCGTGGAACGGGTCATCGCGCGTCGCTGCCGCGCGGCACCCAGATCACCGTCTCGTAGCGCGCGCGTGTCAGCAGCACGCGGTATTTGTTGATGACGTAGTGCGCATCCTTGCTGCGCTCCTGCCAGGCCTGGCCGGCGAAGCGGCGCGTGTGCCACCGCCCGCGCGACCACAGCAGGTCGCCGCCCCAGGCCAGCCCGGCGACGTCGAGTTCGAGGCCCTGGCAATCATATTCCGTCGCGAAGGTCTCCAGCGCATCGGACCCGCGGATGTCCGGCCAGCGTCGCAGGAACCAGTCGGCCACGTCGTCGAGCTGCACGCCGAGGCCCTCGCCACGCAGCCGCCTGCGCCCCGGCGGATGCCAGGATGCCGGCGCGCCGGCGCCCGCGCGCGAGGCGTCGCAAGGCATTGGCGCGAGCGCCGCGAGGTCGCGCGTCAGCAGGAACGGCAGCGCGGTCGCGGCCTCGGCGATGGCGCGAGCCTCCAGCACCTCGCCGCGCAGCACGCGCATCGACCCAGGGGCGGCCGGCGGCCTCCCGCACGCTGCGCACCGGCACGGTGAGGTCGAGTTCCTGATCGATGGTCAGCCAGGAGGCGCCAGGGTCGGCGAGCCGCTGCACCGGGTCGGTCGCGGTGACGGCGCGGGGCGCCGCGACCGCCTGCCATTGCCCGCAGGACGCCGCGATCACGCGGCCCCATTCGGCGAGGCCGGCCTCGCCGGTGTTGATCTCCTGGCCATTGCCGATCAGCGCCACCACCACCGACCAGCCATCGTGCCGGCCCATGATCTCCAGCGTGTGCGCGGGTTCGCTCATGGTCAGGCGGGATGGCTTGTTGCGCGTGCCGAGGCGCGACTTCGCCTCGTCCCAGGCGCGCTGCGCCTCGTCGAAGACGATCAGCCGGTCGGGCGGGGCGCGCCGCGCCGGGTCCGTGGCGTTGTCCTCGAGGAAGCGATGCACGTTCTGCAGCCGCTCCTTCACGCGGCGCTCGGCTTCGGGGCGGCTGCATTCGCCGCCGGGCGACGGCATCCTGCGCGAGGGCCGCGCGCAGCACGGTCACCAGCGGCACATTGCCGGTCAGGAAGGCGCTGCGGCCGCCGGCCTCCGGCGCGAAGACCGCGTTCAGCCCGCACAGCGTCTTGCCCGCGCCGGGGATGCCGGTGACGAAGACGACGCGCTTGCCGCCGTTCGGCCTGGGCGGCGGCCACCGCGCGCGCGATGGCGCCGGGCGGTGCGCGTCAGGTTCGGCGCATCGGCGCGCGCGCTGGCGATCTCGGCGACACCAGTTGCGAGCGATAGAGCATGGTCGCCGCCTCGACGATGCGTCGGCACCGGTCGATAGGCGCTGTCGAGCCAGGTGGCGGCGTCGAGCGGCGTCGGCGGCCGGCGGCATGTTCGGCCTGCACCCAGCGCAGCGCGTCACCGAGCGTGGCATGGCCGCAGACCAGCGGCTCCGTCGGATTGGGCGGCAGCAGCCAGGGTTGCGACGGCGGCGCGAAGGCCGCGCTGCGCCGGCCACCAGCACCGGCACGATCGAATGCGCGCGGCTGCCGGCGTGGAAGTCGCGCAGGTCGAGCGCGTAATCCTCGGCCTCGGCCTTGCCGGCGTTGCTGGGCGCGGCGGTCTTGAACTCGATCGCGACAGATGGCGCGGTCGGTCAGCACCACGGCGTCGATCGCGCTTCTCCAGCCGCAGCAAGTCGTATTCGAGCACGATGGTCCAGGCGGCGCCGCCCGCCTCGCGCCACCGCGCGGCGCAGCGCGGCAATCTGGCTTGCCAGGCGAAGTCCTGCTCCAGGCGTGCCGGGGTAGCCGCGCGCCTGCTGCGCCGAGGCGAGCCGGCCGACCGTATCGGCCGGGTCGCGCGCCAGCAGCGCCGCGCCGGTGCAGTGGAACCAGGCCCTCATCCGCCCCCTCCCCGCCGCGGCCAGGTCGCCACCGCCACGCTGCCCATCATCAGCACGAAGCCCGCCGCATGGGTGAGGGTGAAGGCCTCGCCCAGCAGCGTCACCGCCACCAGCGCCGCGGTGCCGGGCAGGAAGGCGGTGAAGATCCCCGCCATGCCCGCCGGCACGCGCTTCAGCCCGGCATACCAGAGCAGCAGGCACAGCACGCTCGCCGTCAGCGAATGGAACACCAGCAGCGCCGCGATCGACGGTGCGGCCAGCGCCGCCGCCGCGCCGATGTCCGGCAGCGCGAAGGGCGCGAGCACCAGGGCCGAGAAGGCCTGCATCCACAGGCTCGCGGTGATCACCGGCACGCGCCCGGCGATGCGCCGCGCCAGCAGCACATAGGCGGCCTCCCCCAGCACCCCGCCGAACACCAGCAGGTTGCCCAGCGCCGAGCCCCCGGCGCCGCCGACGGCGCGCGCCAGGGTGATCGCCGCCATGCCGCCGGCCGCCAGCGCCACGGCGGCCCATTGGCGCGCCGGCAGGCGTTCGCGCAGCAGCACCGCGCCGCCGATGGCGACCACCGCCGGCAGCGTGGCCAGCACCAGCCCGCCCTCCAGCGCCGTGGTCAGCCGCAGCCCGGCGAGCAGCCCGGCATTGTAGATGGCGGTGCCGAACACCGCCTGCAGCGCGAGGTTGCGCATCACCGTCGGGCGGCACGCGCACCTGCCCGTCCATCCATCGCGCCAGCGGCCACAGCACCGCCGTCGCCAGCACGCAGCGCAGGAAGGCGATCATGGCGATCGGCAAGGTGTCGGCGAGCAGCTTCGCCACCGCGACATTGGCGCCGACCAGCGCCATCGACAGGGCGAGTTGCAGGTAAGCGAGACGCACGGGCGGGCAGCCTATCGCGGGATGCGGCCGGCTCCTATCGGCGTCGTCGCATCAGGCCTCATCGTCGCGGCGAAACGGCGACAGCGTCGCCAGGGCCTCCATCTCCCGCAGCATGGCCGGCCGTTCGCGGTCGAGGAATTCGCCACCGCGCCGGACAGGCCGCGATGCGCGATCCAATGCGCGGAATAGGTCGGCACCGGCAGGTAGCCGCGCTGGATCTTGTGCTCGCCCTGCGCGCCGGCCTCGACGCGCGCCGATGCCGTGCGCGATCGCGAAATCCATCGCCATGTAGTAGCAGAGCTCGAAATGCAGGAAGGGCACGTCCACCGTCGCCCCCCAGTTGCGGCCGTAGATCGCGTCGCGCCCGACCAGGTTCAGCGCGCCGGCGACAGGCACGCCGTCGCGCTCGGCCATCATCAGCACCACGGCATCGCCGAGCCGGTCGCCGAGCATCGGCCAGAAGCGCTTGGTCAGATACGCGCTGCGGCCCCATTTCTTGTCGGTGGTGCTGCGATAGAAGCGGTGGAAGGCCTCCCAATGGCGTTCGGTGATCTCGGCGCCGCGCAGGCATCGCAGCGTCAGGCCGCTGGCCTGCACGTCGCGCCGTCTCCCGCTTCAGCACCTTGCGCTTGCGCGACGCCAGCGCGGCGAGGAAATCGTCGAAGCAGCGATAGCCCGGATTGGTCCAGTGGAACTGCGTGCCGAGGCGCTGCAGCCAGCCGGCCTCGCCGAGCGCGGTCCATTCGTCCGCCGTGCAGAAGGTGGCATGGACGGATGACGCGCCGACCGCCTGGCAGCCCTGGGTCAGCGCCTGGGCCAGCGCGCCGGGCGGCACCTCGGCGCCCGGACGGACCAGCAGCCGCGGCCCGGGCACCGGGGAGAACGGCACGCAGACCTGCAATTTCGGGTAATACCGGCCGCCCGCGCGTTCCAGCGCATCGGCCCAGCCATGGTCGAAGACGTATTCGCCCTGGGAATGCGACTTGGCATAGCAGGGCGCGCAGGCCAGCAGCGTGCCGGCCTCGTCGCGCAGGGCGGCGTGCTGGGGCAGCCAGCCGCGTTCCGGCACCGCGCTGCCGCTGTCCTCCAGCGCCGCCAGGAAGGCGTGGCTGACGAAGGGGTTGTCGCCGCCGGCGCAGGCATCCCACTCCGCCGCGGGGATCTCGGCGATCCGCCGATGCAGGGAAAGCGAAAGCGGGGCGGGTCCGTCGGCCATCCCCCTCAATGTCGCGCGACCACGGCGGGGCGCAAGCACCCCGGCCAAGGCGGGGCACATCCCGTGGGCATGGCAGCGCGAGTTGAGGCGGGACCGTGGCCCGAACGGCGCACCAGCGCCGTGCCGCGCGCGCGCGTAGCAGGTCGTGAAGCCTTGTCGTCCGCGGCGGGGCGGTCGGAACGCCATCGCGGCACAGGCGCGCCGCCGGGCCGCCCATCAGGCCGGCGGCCATCCGCGGGCCGCCCTCAGGTCTGGATCGTCACACCCGGTGCGCGACCGCCAGGCGGATGCCGCCAGGCGAGCAGGCGGCGACCGGCGAGCGGGCCAGCGCGCTGGGGCCAGGCCCCGGCAATTCAGTTACCGTTCGCCTTGTAGATGCTCACGACGCCCAGGAGCATCGTGATGCCGCCGCAGACGAACATGAAGATCGCGACCATCTCGGGCTCGGCGGCCGGCAGCCCGGCGGGCAGCGCCACCAAGCGGGCGGAGGTGCCGAAGCCGATGAAGGCGCCCGCGGCCGCGGCCGCGAGGCCAAGCAGCATGGCCACGACCCCAAGGGCCACCGCCCAGCGTCCGTCCTGCGACCCGCTATTGCTCGGCGCCAAGAAGTAGTCCCGGTCGTCACGAAACCGAATTTCCGACATGTCCGGCCCTCCGAATTCAATCACCGGTATATTTCACACATGGGTGAGGAGGATTTGCAACCGGTAAATCGAAATATCCGCATCGCTCTGCAACCCAGTATCAAAATTTGCCCCGGGCAATACAACCAATACGTGTCCATGCTTTCGGCGCAGGTTGTAGAGACCGCGGTGAACTCGCGTCGCTCCAAGGCGGCCGCGGCGCAGCACGGCCTCCGACGGACATCCGCGGCAGCGACGACCGGAACGGGGCGCGCGGCATGGCGCGCCGAAGCGCCGGGCAGGCGTGCCCGGCGCCACCCGCCATGGAGGAACGTGATGCGGGCTGGCCGCGGCGATCACCCGCCCCGGCCCGCGCCGCCGGCGATCAGCCGAGTTCGAACATGCCCTCGACCTCGACGGCCGCATCCGCCGGCAGGGAGGGCACGCCGATCGTCGAGCGCGCATGGCGCCCGGCATCGCCGAACACCTCGACCGCCAGGTCCGAGGCGCCGTTCATCACCACCGCATGCTGGGTGAAGGACGCCCGGCGCGGCGATGAAGCCGCCCAGGCGCAGCACCCGCTTCACCCGGTCGAGATCGCCCGCCGCCGCCTTCACCTGCGCCATCAGGTTGATGAAGCACAGCCGCGCCGCAGCGACGCCGTCCTCGTGCTGACCTCTGCGCCGAGCTTGCCGGTATAGGCCACCTTGCCGTCCCGCAGCGGGATCTGGCCCGACACCACCAGCAGCGAGCCGGAGATCGTGAAGGGCACGTAATTGGCGATCGGCGCCGCCGGCGTCGGCAGGGTGATGCCGAGTTCGGTCAGCCGCTGTTCGATGCGTCCGGCCATGGGTCTGTCGTCCTTCCAAACGGGAGGCGACGACATCACCCGCTCAGGCGGCGTGGCGCAAGGCCCGGCCGCGTCGCGGCGATGGCTGCGCCGGCAGGTCGAGCGGCAGCAGCGGCGGCTGCGCCACCAGGGCTGGCGCAGCGGCACTTCCTCCTCGGCCGGGTCCGGCAGGTCGGCGCGGCCGAGGTAGTCGAGCGCCAGCCGCCGGAATGCCCAGTCGATCACCGAGGTGGCGCGCTGGATCGCCGCGTCGCCCTCGACCACCCCGCCATTGCCCGGGCGCATAGGCGTAGGCATCGACGAAGGCATCGAGCGGCACGCCATGGCCGAGGCCGAGCGAGACCGCCTGGGCCAGCGCCTCATGCAGCGCGCGGCCGCCGACGCTCTCGCGCGGCAGGCTGAAGGCGATCTCGCGCAGCCGGCCATGATCGTCCTCGCCGGCGCGCAGCGCGACGCGCGCGCCGTCGATCGTCACGCGCCAGGTGCGCGCGGCGGGCGCCGAAACCGGCCGTGGCGCGCTGCGGCGCGGCGCCTGCGGCGTGGCCGGGACGGCCAGCGGCGCCGGCGGCGCGGCATCGAGGAAGGGCAGCACGGCGGCTTCCATCGCCGCGCGCGACTCGGGCGGCGGCGGGGCGAGCAGCGCGGCGGCGCACATCGCCGGCCCGCAGCGCGGCGCGGGTCGGGCGCAGCACCAGGCGGCCCTCGCCGTCGCGGGCCGGACGCACCGCGCCCGAGGCGGGCGCGAAGCCCGGCCGTCTCGGCGCCCAGCAGGGCTTCCACCGCATCGGCCGGCGCCAGCGCGACGCAGCCATCATGGCGCAGCCCGGGCGAGGCGGCCGCCGCATCGAGCGCGGCGCGCGCGGCGGCGGCGAGGCCCGGGATCGCCGTCTCGGCCGGCGGTTCCGGCCAGATCAGCGCGACCGGATGCAGCGCGCCATGGCGCTCGGCCAGCCGCCCGGACTGCGCCTCGGCCGCGCCGCGGGTCAGGGCGGCGATGGCGGCGGCGACCGCGCGCGCCTCGGCGCCGTCATAGGGCAGGCGGAAGGCGGCGAGCAGCCCGGCCAGGTCGGCGAAGCCGAGCCGCAGCCGCGGCGCGCGCCCATGGCCGAGGATATCGAGCACCCGCACGCCGAGCGCCGCCGCCGCCGCGTAGGCCTGCGGCATCGAAGCCGCCCGCGGCGTCGAGGAAGGCCGGCAGGTTGAGCACGAAGCGCGGCTCATCCTTGCGGTCGCGCCACACCTCGACGCCCGGCGCGCCGCGCCGCGCCAGCAACAGGGCGCGCAGCGCGGCGGCGAGGTCATCGGCCTCCTCCGGGCTCTCGAGCAGGCCGAGGCGCCGCCCGCGCGTGGTGACGCGGCGGATCCAGCCCTCGGCGAGGGTCGGGAACACCACCGGGCCGGAGCCGGGGGCCAGGGCCGCCAGCGCCTCGGCGGCGCCGTCATCCCAGGATGCGGGGAGAGCGATGGGGCGCGGCGGCGCGTCGGGGTCGGCGCCGCAGCGCTCCCGCCGAAGGGTCACACCGTCCCACAGAGTGCCGATCAAGCCTGCCATGGCATGATGCTATGCGCGGTTGCGCCGGGGTGGAAGCCGCATCTTGTGTGCTTTTTGCCTCCCGACCCCCAATATCCTGTGGATAGCGCGATCTTTGCGCCCGGCCGCCGGCTGTGGCATCAGGGGCGCTTACCGTTTGCCCCGAGGACGTGCCGCATGGCCCTGTTCGACAGCCTGTTCATTCGCCTGACCAGCCGCCGCATCGGCCAGGACAGCGCCGGCAACACCTATTGGGAGGCGCGCGTCCCGCCGCGACACCTATGGGCGCCCGATGCGCCGCGTCACCTATGCCGGCGCGCCCGAGCCGACCACGGTGCCGCCGGAATGGTGGGGCTGGATCCATCACACCACCGACGCCCCGCTGGACCAGAACGCGCCGCGCAAGCCGTGGCAGAAGGCCCACCTGCCGAACCAGACCGGCACCGCCGGCGCCTGGCATCCGCCCGGCCATGCCGCGGCCGGCCGCGCGCACAGCGCCGGCGACTATGAGGCCTGGACACCGGGGCGCTGAGCCCCGACATCCCATAGCCATGCAAAAGCGCAGCCTTGCCGAGATCCTGACCGGTGCCGTGGTTCTGGTCGTCGCCATCGCCTTCCTCGCCTATGCCGTCACCGGCAGCGGACGGGCGCTGACCACCGCCGGCATGTCCCTCACGGCGCGGTTCGACCGCATCGACGGGCTGGCCGCCGGTGCCGATATCCGCGTCGCCGGCGTCAAGGTCGGCCAGGTGGCCGGCCAGCGGATCGATCCCGAGACCTTCCTCGCGGTGCTGACGCTGCGCGTCGACCCGACGCTGCGGCTGCCGAGCGACACCTCGGCCGAGATCCAGAGCGAGGGGCTGCTCGGCGGCAAGTACATCGCCCTGGTGCCCGGCGGTTCGGAGCGCATCCTGCGCGATGGCGGCGAGATCACCATCACCCAGAGCGCGGTCAGCCTGGAAAGCCTGCTCGGCCGCTTCATCTTCAGCGTGACGGAGATGAACCAGCAGCGCGGCAGCGACCAGCCCGCCCCGGCCGCCGCCCGCGCCGCGATGAGCGTCGCGCCCCCCGCGCTGTGGCCCGGTGCGGACGGCAAGCCCGTCTCCTGCCGCGAGAAGCTCAAGGTGCTCGCGGAGAACCACGCGGAGGCGCGCCAGGCGCTGCAGGACGTCTTCGAGGACGCGCTGCTGATGGGCGTGGACGAGGCCGCGATGCGGCGCATCCTGGCCGAGATGGTGGCCGGGCTCGACCAGCCCGAAGCGGCCGCGCATGAGGTGCGGCGCAATCGCCGCCGCCGCCATGGCGCTGGTGGCTCCGCTGTTGCTGGCGGGCCCGGCCGCGGCGCAGGAATGGGTGCCGATGCGCAGCGCGCGGCTGCAGGCGCTCGACAAGGTGACCGCCCGCGTCACGGTCATCGAGGCGCCGGTCGGCGGCTCGGTGACCTTCGGCTCGCTGACGATCAGGCTGCGCGCCTGCCAGGGCCGCGCGCCCGACGACGTGCCGGACGCGGCCGGCCTGGATGGAGATCACCGACAGCCGCGCCGCCGCCGGCAGCCCGCCGGCCTTCCTCGGCTGGATGTTCGCCAATGCGCCGGGCGTGCACATGCTGGAACACCCGGTCTACGACATCCGCGTGCTGGAGTGCCGGTAGCGCGCTGATCGCGCCGGTCGACCGCGGCTCGGCTCAACGCGCCCGGCGGCCTGCCCCCTATCGGATCCCGAAGAACGACCGCAGCCGCATCAGGATATCCTCGCGCGTGGGCGCCGCGGCGGTGGGCATGGCCGGGCCGGCGGCGCCGGCGCTGTTGCGGGCCTGGCGTTCGGCCATGATGGCGGTCAGGCCCTCGAGGACGGCGGGCCGGGCACGCAGCACCGGCTCGATGTCCGCGCGGTGCAGTTCGAAGACCACCGCCTCGGTCGTCGCCAGGATGGTGGCGCTGCGCGGCTGGCCGGTCAGCAGCGCCATCTCGCCGAACACCGCGCCGGGAAACAGCCGGTCCACCACCCATTCGCTGCCATCCTGCCTGGCGATCCGCACCTCCAGCACGCCCTCGGCCAGCACACCGAGCGTCTCGCCGGCCTCGCCCCGGCGCATCACGGCCGCGCCCGGCTGCAGCAGGCGTTCGGTCATGGCGGCCGCCAGTGACTCGCGCTCCTCCGCCGTGAAGGGGTGGAACAGGTCGAGCGTGTCGAACAGCATGGCCGGCCCGGCGGGCGCGGCTCGCGCCAGGGCCGGCCTGGCTGCACCTCGCGGCCCGGCCTGCCGATCTCCAGCCCGGCGCGCGCCAGCGCGCGTCTGCACCGCGCCCGCCACCGCGTCGCGCCAGCGCATCTCGGCGCCGAAATCGGGCACGTGGAACCGCACGGCGTAGTTGGCGGTGCCCTGCGACATGTCGGTCAGCACCACGTCCGGGGCGAAGTCCGGCAGGGCACGCCCGGCTTCGAGTGCGGCGCCGAGCAGCACGCGGCGCGCCCGCGCCGCCGGCACGCGCAGGTCGATCGGCACGTGTCAGCGCCACGCGGTAGCGCCCATGCCCTCGGCGCCATAGACCGCGATGCGATGCGCCGCGATCAGCCCGTTCGGCACCGCGACAACGACGCCGTCGCGGGTGACCAGCCTGGTCGATCGCCAGGAGATGCCGGTGACGCGCCCGGCGCAGTTCTCGGTCGCCTCGATCCAGTCGCCGATGGCGTAGGGCGATTCCATGCCCAGCGCGATGCCGGAGAAGATGTCGCCGAGCGTGTTGCGCAACGCGAAGCCGAGCACGGCGATCAGCACCGAGGAGGTGGCGATCAGCCCGGTCGCCGGCAGGTCGAAGACCAGTTGCGAGACAAGGACGCCGGCCGTGATGAACAGCGCCGCGCCGATCAGGTCGCTGAGCAACTTCGGATAGCCGGCCAGCAGCAGCGTCGCGAGGCGCGCCGCGCTCCAGGCGATGGCGAGCCAGAAGGCGGTGCCGGCGAACAACCGCAAGCGTGCCGGGGATGCCCTCATCCGGCAGCAGGAGATGCAGCAGCAGGGCCAGCACGGTCATGGCGGCCGGAATGGCCAGCCGGCGGATCAACGGGCGGTGCAGCATGTGTCTCCGTGGTGGTCTGGCGCGACCCGGTGCGGCGATCCTACCGGGTCCGCCGCGGCAAACCCAAGCCCCTCATCGGGGTCAAGTTTCCTAGGATTTTATACTTGACGCCCCGATCGCGCCGAGGATACCAATGGCGAGCCAAGGGACGAATTGCGTCCGAAACCTGAGATATTTTGCGTCCTGGCGGCATCCGCAACCGCCTGGCCGTCCGCTTCCAGGCGTGTCGCGGCGCGGCGCATCATAAGAAATTTGTCTCGCCCCACCGCCGGTTTCGGTGGGCTCCCAATGCCCGCCCGCAGCCGGGCGCGGCATCGCCCGGCCAAGGCAGGGCATCCGCCGGCCTCCGTCGAGGCCTTTTCCCGTCACGAAGGACCCCCCCGATGATCGATACCCTCCCGCCGCTGCCCGCCTTCCCGATGGCCGGGCCCGCTGGCCCCACGCCGCGCCCCGAGGCCGGCGCGCTGCGCCTCGGCGGCCTGTCCCCGCTGTTCCCGCCGGCGGCGGTCGCCGATGCGGGGCAATTGCGCCTCGGCGGCCTGTCGCCCGTGTTCGGCCGCGGCTGAACGCCGCCGGCACCGCCAGGCGCCGCGCGCAGGGCGGTGCCGGCAGCATCGTCCGGCCTGTCACATCCACCGCCCGCCGCGCGACCTGGCGATCGGCCGGCCGTCGGCCGCAAGCCGCCGCAACCTGCCCTGGGGAACGAGAATGCAAGGAGATCCCGGCATTGACCGAGGACGCCATACCGCTGGTCCGTTTCTGGCACCTGGTGCCGGCGACCGCGGGCTGCCGGCCGCCGCAGCGCGCCGATCGCTCGGCCGGCGGCACGCTGCCGACGCGCGCCTTCCGCTACTGCGAATCCGCCGCCACCGCCGCCGCCTTCGGCTGGCTGGTCTTCCCGCCGATCGACCTCGCGGTGGTGTGGGACGGATCGGAGATGCGCTGGACCTGGCAGGGTGCCGATGGCTGGTACCCGCTCTCGGTCGCGCAATTCCCCGGCCTGCGCGAGCCGTTCGACGCCGCCGCGCCCGAGGCGCTGCGCGGCTGGTCGCCGCCCTTCATCGGCGCCCTGCCCGAACCGGGGCTGCTGAACCTGTGGTCGGGCCTGATGGCGCGCACCCGGCCGGGCTGGTCCCTGCTGGTCCGCCCGCCCGCAAACCTGCCGCGCGCCGCCGGCTACGAAGCCTTCGAGGGCATCGTCGAGGCCGATCGCTGGTTCGGACCGCTGTTCGTCAACCTGCGCCTGACCCGCACCCATGCACCGGTCGAGTTCCGCCGCGACACGCCCTTCCTGCAGGTCCAGCCCATCCCGCGCGAAGCCTATGCCGAGGCGGCGCTGAACGACGCGCCGGTGGTCAGCGGTCGCCGGCGCGTTCGGGCCGTCGGAATGGGCGGATTACGACCACAGCGTCGTCGCGCCGCGGCGCGGCGGCGGCTGCCCGCTGGGCGGAACGCCGCCGAGGTGCGGCGGCGCCGTCGCGCCGAAGGGTGAAGGCGGTTGGAGGGGCAGCGCCCCTCCCAGCCACCCCGCCATGGGCGCGGGGCCTTTGGAATGCCATCGGGGGCACCGGGCGACGTGGTTGCGGCGAAGGCCGCCGGCATGCCCGGCACCGGGATCGCCGGGTATCGAAGGCAGCCGCCGGGGTGGAACGCCGGCCCGTCAAACCGCGCCCTCTTCCCGCAGCGATGCATGCGCCGTGCGGCCCAGCACCAGATGGTCGCGCAACCGCAGCCCCATCACCTGCGCCGCCTGGTCGAGACTGCGCGCCATGGCGATGTCGCTGTCGCTGGCCACCGGATCGCCGCCCTCCCCGCCGCGCGCGAGAACGATGCCCTCGGCGTCCAGCGCCAGGGCCCGCCGCAGGACATGGCCTGGCACGCCGGCCGCGACAGCGGGGCCGACCGTCTCCTCCGCCAGCAGCACGCCGCGCGGGTCGAGGAACAAGGCGCGCAGTTCCCCAACGCGGATCGGCGCATCCCGGCGCCGCAGATGGGCCACCACGACCGCGGTCTGCGCCAGCACCGGCCGGCGGGTGCGCCGCAGCCTTTCGAGCCGCAGCGCCGCGGCCATCACCGCCCGCAGCGCCGCGGCGCCCGCCTCCCCCAGTTCAGGCAGGGCCGCGAGGTCGCTCGCGCGCGCCGCGGTCGCCTCGGCCAGGCCGCCGAACCGCGCGATCACCGCCTCCACCGCCTCGGCCGCCTCCATGCAGCCAAGGCACGGGGCGAGCAGAGCGAACAGGATCTCGCGGTCCTCGGCCTGCGACGCCGCCGCGATGGGTGGCGAAGGGGTGGTGGCGCGCCGCGGCACGGGGCGGGCCGTCGCCGAAACCGGCTGGCAGGCGAAGGCATCCATGGGGTGGGCTTTCGTATGTTTTCTACCTGATGGCGAAAATCTTTGTTCTTTTTCGCTTTATAATGCACATCGGAACGGCGTCGGCCGGCGTCGGAATCGCGTCGGTGCAATCATGGCTCGTGAGGGGGTCCAGGGTGTCCAGCGTCGGATCTGCGCGTGAGGAGGCCAGCCTCGCCAGGCCCGGGCTGCGCATCCACCTGGCCGACACGCTGCAGATGTCTGGCGGCGGACGGGCGTTCGGTGGCACCGGGCGGCACCCGCCCGCGCGCGCTCATCGCGCTGCTCGCCCTCGCAGCCGGTCATCGCATGCCGCGCCGGTTGCTGGCGGGGCTGCTGTGGTCGGGGGCAGAGGCACGCCATGCCCTCGCGCGGCTGCGCGACGTGCTGCACGATGTGCGCGCCTCGCTGCTCGCCCAGGGGCTCGATATCCTCGGCGCCGACGCATCCGCGATCTGGCTGCTGGCCGAGGGCGTCACGGTGGAGATTGCCGAACGCAGTGCCGGCTGGCCCTTCCTGGCCGAGTTGCAGGGCATCGACCCGCAACTGGACGATTGGCTCGCCCGCGCCGAGGGCGGTGCGCCGCGCGGCACCCTCGCCGAGGCCCGCGCGCAACCGGACCGCGGCGTGCCATCGGCCGCGCGCCGCGCCAGCGTGCTGGTGTCGCCGCTCAACAATCTTGCCGGCGCGCGGGCGGGCCATCTCGACGTGGCGGCGACGGATGCGATCGTCGCCGCGCTGTCGGCGCTGCGCTCGGTGTCCGTCCTGGTGGAAGTGCCGGGGCGGCCCGTCGCCGGTGCCGGACTACCTGCTGGCCGGCAACATCCACCTTGCCGGGGCAGCGGCCCCAGGTCTCGCTGCGGCTGGTCGATGTCGGCGGCGGCGGCGCCGTGCCGTGGTCCGCCGTGATCGCGCCCGATGACGCACAGCCGGCCGCCTACGTCGAGGAGGTCGCCGCACAGGCCTGCGCCCGGCTCGAGCACGAATTGCTGCTGCTGGAGGCCGAGCGCGCCGCCCAACGCCCGCTTGCCGAGGCCAGCGCGCAGGAGATGGTGCTGCGCGTCGTGCCGGACATCTACCGGCTTGAACGCGACGCCTTCGAGCGCGCCGGCAGGGTGCTGGCCATGGCGGTGCGGCGGGAGCCGCGCCTCGCTTCGGCGCAGGCCTGGCTCGCCTATTGGAACGTGCTGCTGGTCGGCCAGGGCTGGGCGGCGCAGGACCGCGATGCGCTGGCCGCGGCCGGCCAGGCGGCGGAGCAGGCCATCATGCTGGACCCGCGCGACGCGCGGGGCCTCGCCATCGCCGGGCATGTGCGCGGCTTCCTGCATCACCAGATCCCCGAGGCGCTGGCGCTGACCCGCCAGGCGCTGGAGATCAACCCGGCCCTGCCGGCGGCCTGGACCTTCTCGGGCATGGCGCATGCCTATGCGGGGGAATTGGAGACGGCGCGCCGGCACCTCAGGCGCGCGCTGGCGCTGCTGCCGCGCAACCCGCATGCCTTCTTCACCGAGGCCGGGCTCGCCACCGTGGAGATGCTGCTCGGCAATTTCGAGACGACGCTGGAGATCGGCCGCGCCGTGCTGCAACTGCAGCCTCGCTTCACCGCGGCGCTGCGGGCGCAGATCGCCGCGCTCGGGCATCTTGGCAGGACGGCGGAGGCACGGCCGCTGGTGCGCGCGATGCTGGAACTCGACCCCGGCTTCACGGTTGCGCGCTTCCGCCAGGCCGCCCCCTATGTGCGGCGGCGGGACATGGACCATTTCCTGCGCGGGCTGCGGCTGGCTGGCATGACCTGACGGCAGGCCGTCGGTTCCAGCCAGGCTGGACGGGCGGCCGGCGCGCCGCCGTCGTCACACCGGCACGGCGTCGCCGCGATGCGCCGGGTCCACGCAATGCCCGTGGCCGAAATCCGCCAGCGTCTCGATGATGCGGCAATCGCCGACCACGCCGCCGGCGCAACTCGTCGCCATCCGTTCGAGTTCCGCCCGCAGGGCCGCGAGCCGCCGCAGTCGCGCATCGATGTCGTGGATCTGCGCGGTGGCGATCTCATGCGCCTGGCCGCAATCCGCCTCCGGGTGGCTGGCGAGGTCGAGCAGGGCGCGGATCGCCGCGCTCTCGAAGCCCAGTTCCCGCGCGTGGCGAATGAAGCCCAGCCGCCGCAGATGAGCCTCGTCATAGGCGCGGTGGCCGCCTTCCGTCCGCGCGGCCGGCGGCAGCCAGCCTTCCTGCTCATACCAGCGGATGGTGGTGGGCTTCACGCCCGGTCGCGCGCGCCACGTCACCGATCGACATCATGCGCGTCATGTTGTGTTGCCGCCTCGGTCGAGGAAGCGGGCGAAGGCGGCCAGTGCCTCGTCGCTCGCATGGTGTTCGAGCCCCTCGGCGTCCTGCTCGGCCGTCTCGGCATCGAGGCCGACGGCGATCAGGAAGCGCACGACGAGGTCGTGGCGCGCCTTGGCCGCGGACGCGAGCCCCGTGCCGGCCTCGGTCAGGAACAGGCCGCGATAGGGCTTGGTCTCGACCAGGCCATCGCGTTGCAGCCGGCCGACCGTGGCCGTCACCGTCGCCTGCGATACGCCCATGCGGCGGGCGAGATCGACCGCGCGGGCCTCGCCTTCCTCCCGCAGCAGGTCGGCGATCAACTCGACGTAGTCCTCGGCCGTCGCGGTGCGGTCGGCTTCCCGCTGCCGGGCGAAACGGGCGGCGTGGTCGTCGGCGGGGGGCAGGGAACGGCGTGGCATCGAATCATGGCAATCCGCGATTGACCCCCTTGATAGCCGTCGAAACACTTCTTAGCCTAGGCTAACTTTCAGAGGCATCACATGAACCCGCCACCGGACGCTGCCGCAGCCCCCCTTCCCGGCCAGCCAAGCCTGCCGGAGGTACATCGCTCGGTCGCCGTCCCCAATGCCGGCGGCTTCATGCGCAAGCTGTTCGCCTTCATGGGGCCGGGCTACCTGGTGGCGGTCGGCTACATGGACCCGGGCAACTGGGCGACGGCGCTCGCCGGTGGGTCGGCCTTCGGCTACACGCTGCTGTCCGTCGCGCTCGCGTCCTCGCTGATGGCGATCCTGTTGCAGGCGCTGTGCGCGCGCATCGGCATCGCGACGGGACGGGACCTCGCGCAGCTTTGCCGGGACCGCTTTCCCAAGATCGTCGCCTATCCGCTGTGGCTGCTGGCCGAGACGGCGATCATCGCGACCGACCTTGCCGAACTGATCGGCACGGCCATCGCGCTCGAACTGCTGTTCGGCATTCCGCTGCTCTATGGCGTGATCCTGACCGCGTTCGACGCCTTCCTGATCCTGTGGCTGCAGAACAAGGGCGTGCGCTGGCTCGAGGCGCTGATCTTCGGTCTGATCGTGCTGATCTTCGGCTGCTTCGCGGTGCAGCTCGCGCTGGCCAGCCCGGTCTGGGGCGACGTGTTGCGCGGCTACATCCCCGCCGCCTCGATCGTGACGGACCAGACGCAGCTCTACATCGCCATGGGCATCCTCGGTGCGACGGTGATGCCGCACAACCTCTACCTGCACACCGCCGTGGTGCAGTCCCGCGCCTGGGAGGATACCGAGGTCGCCAAGAAGGAGGCGATCCGCTTCGCCACCATCGACAGCACCGTCGCGCTGGCCTTCGCGCTGCTGATCAATTCCGCCATCCTGATCGCGGCCGCGGCGATCTTCCACACCACGGGCAATACCGAGGTCGCCGAGATCCAGGATGCCTACCAGCTGATGACACCGCTGCTCGGCGGCACCCTGGCGGCGACGCTGTTCGCCGTCGCGCTGCTGATGTCGGGGCTGAATGCGACCGTCACGGCAACGCTGGCAGGCCAGGTGGTGATGGAAGGCTTCCTGCGCTTCCGCCTGTCGCCGGTGCTGCGCCGGCTGGTGACACGCCTGATCGCCATCGTGCCGGCGGTCCTGGTCACCTGGCATTACGGCACCTCGGGGACCGCGCAGCTGCTGATCCTGTCGCAGGTGGTTTTGTCGATGCAGCTGCCCTTCGCAGTCATCCCCCTGATGATGTTCGCCTCCGACAAGTCCAGGCTTGGCGCCCTGGCGGCACCACGCTGGCAGGTGGTGGTGGGATGGGCCATCGCGGCGCTCGTCCTGGCCCTGAACGTGAAGGTGCTGTGGGACGCGCTGCTGGGCGAGTGAAGGCCCGTCACGCGAAGGGGGCTTGAACCTCCAGCCGCTGGAGGTGCCAGATGTCATCCCGGGCCAGGGAATGATCGGCATGGATGGCGGTGAAAAGCGGCAATGGCGCGTCGAGGGCATGGATTGCGCCGCCTGCGTCGCCAAGGTGACGCGGGCGGTCGAGCGCCTGCCCGGCGTCTCCGAGGTCCAGGTGAACCTCATGGCGGAACGGCTGACAGCCGTGATCGCACCGGGGACCGACAGCGTCGCCACGGTGGTGCGGCAGGTCAGCGCGCTCGGCTACACGGTCAGCCCGCTGGCGCAGGCAACCGACGCCAGCCCGGCGCATCGGCACGACTGCGACTGCGGGCATGATCATGCTCCCGCCCACGCCCACGCCCACGACCACGACCACGATCACGCCGGGCATGACCACGCGCAGCACGACCACGGCGCGCACGACCACGCCGCCGCGTCCGGCCACGCCCATGACCATGCCGACCCCGCCGAGGCGGGCCTGCCCTGGTGGCGCACCGGCAAGGCACGGCTGGTCGGCGTGCTCGGCCTGCTCGTGCTCGGCGCGCAGGCGCTGTCGATGGCGTTCCCCGCCGCGCTGACCGACCCGATCTTCCTGGTCGCCACGCTGGTCGCGGTGGTGCCCTTCGGCCGCCGCGCGATGGCCCTCGCTCGCGCCGGCAGCCCCTTCTCGATCGAGACGCTGATGTGCGTCGCGGCAATCGGCGCGGCCGTCATCGGCGCGGCCGAGGAGGCCGCGGTCGTGGTGCTGCTGTTCGCGCTCGGCGAATTGCTCGAATCCGTCGCCGCCGGACGTGCGCGGGATGGCATCCGCGCCCTTGCCGGCCTCATGCCGCAGGTCGCGCTGCGGCTGCGCGCCGATGGCACGACCGAACCGGTGGCGCCCGAGGCGCTGGCCGTCGGCGACCACGTGCTGGTGCGCCCCGGCGACCGCCTGCCCTGTGACGGCGTCATCACCGAGGGGAATTCGGCGGTCGATGAAAGCCCCGTCACCGGGGAAAGCATCCCGGTCAGCCGTGGCCCCGGCGATGCCGTCGTTGCCGGCAGCATCAACGCCGATGGCGCGATGCGCCTGCGCGTCACCCGCGCGGCCGCCGACAACACCATCGCGCGCATCATCCGCATGGTCGAGGAAGCGACCGCGTCGCGCGCGAAGACGCAGCGCTTCATCGAACGCTTCGCCGCCTGGTGGACGCCCGGCGCGATGGCCGTCGCGCTGCTCGTCATCCTCATCCCGCCCTTCGCCTTCGGCTGGGACTGGTGGACCAGCCTGTATCGCGGCCTCGCGGTGCTGCTGATCGCCTGCCCCTGCGCGCTGGTGATCTCGGTGCCGGCGGCGATGGCCTCGGGGCTGTCGGCCGGCGCGCGGCGCGGGCTGCTGATCAAGGGTGGCGCGGCGCTGGAGGCGATCGGCAGCGCCACCGCCATTGCCTTCGACAAGACCGGCACGCTGACCGAAGGCCGCCCGCGCGTGACCGACGTGCTCCCGGCCGCGGGGCAGGACGCGCAGGCCGTGCTGGCCTGGGCCGCCGCGGTCGAGCAGGGGTCCTGCCACCCGCTTGCCCGCGCCGTGCTGGCCGAGGCCGAGGCGCGCGGCATCGCGCCCCCCGCCGCCGCCGGCCACGCCGCCATCCCCGGCCGCGCCGCGACCGCGATGGTCGGCGCGCGGCGGGTCAGCATCGGCAGCCCACGCCATGCACGGGAGGAAGGCGCCGACCCCGGCGTGCTCGACGCCGAGATCGCGCGGCTGGAATCCGAGGGCCACACCGTCGCCGTGGTGGTGGTCGATGGCGCGGCGGCCGGCCTGATTGCGCTGCGCGACGAACCGCGCGCCGATGCCGCCGCCGGCATCGCCGCCATCACCGCGCTCGGCCTGCGCCCGGTGATGCTGACCGGCGACAACCGGCGCACCGGCGAGGCGATCGCCGCGGCCCTCGGCCTCGAGGCGAAGGCCGGGCTGCTGCCGGCCGACAAACTGCGGGAGATCGCCGCCCTGCGCGAGGGCGGTGCGGTGGTGATGGTGGGCGACGGCATCAACGACGCGCCGGCGCTGGCGGCGGCGACGGTCGGCGTGGCGATGGGCGGCGGCACCGCCGTCGCGCTTGAGACCGCCGACGCCGCCGTGCTGCGCGACCGCGTCGGCGGCGTTGCGGAACTCATCTCCCTGTCGCGGGCGACGATGGCGAATGTGCGCCAGAATGTCGGCGCTGGCGGTCGGGCTCAAGGGCGTGGTGCTGGTCACCACGCTGGCCGGCATCACGGGGCTGTGGCCGGCCATCATGGCGGATACCGGCGCGACGGTGCTGGTCACGCTGAACGCGCTGCGGCTGCTGCGCTGGCGCCCGGCGACGCCGCTGTAGCGTCCCGGTGCCCAACTCCGGTGGGCTTCGCGGGCAGCGCGCCAGCCTTCGTTGTCAGGGGCCGGCTTGCCCGCTTCGCCCGCCTGGCATCCGGCGGATTTCGCGGGCAGGACAGCAGCCTTCATCCTGAGTGGCCTGCTTGTCCGCTTCGCCCGCCGGGCATCCAGCGGGCTTCGCGGGCAGCACACGGGGCCGGCGCCCGACCGGATGGATGCATCGGAACCGGCACGGTTGCGCGGGGCAGCGGGCCGCGGCGAGCCTGCCCCTAATCAAGGCGCGCGGGGGCCGTCCGCGGCGCGCATCACCCGCGCGCGGCACGCGCTTGTCAGCCCATGGCCCGGCGCGGAGACTAAAGGTTCGCGCCGCTGACCGGTCACCCATCCCCGCAGCCGACGCGGCGGCGCCGGGCGCGCATCGCCTGACGATGTCGCGCCGCGTTTGATCCGCCCGTCGCCACGCGGCGCCCGCCTTGCATGGTTCCCGGCATCGTGGGTCGATTGGAGTTGCCATGCCGGCCTGGCTTCCCTTGCTGCTCGGCTTCCTGACCGCGGTCGGGCCGATCTCGACGGACATGTACCTGCCCGCCTTCCCGGCGATCGAGGCGGAACTGGGCACCGCGCATGGCAGCGTCGAGATCACCCTCGCGGCCTGGTTCATCGGGCTCGCCGTCGGGCAGTTGGTGCAGGGCACGCTGGCCGACCGGCTCGGCCGGCGGCTGCCGCTGATCATCGGCACGGCCGTCTACACCCTGGCGACGATCGGCTGCGCCATGGCGAACGACATGGTGGTGCTCGCCGCCTGGCGCTGCGTCGCGGCGTTCGGCGGCGCGGCGAGCGCGGTGATCCCGCGCGCCATGGTGCGCGACCTGGCGGACGGGCTCGGCGCCGCGCGGCTGATGTCGAAGCTGATGCTGGTGATGGGCGCGGCGCCGATCCTCGCCCCGACGCTCGGCGGCTTGCTGATGGGCGCCGGCGGGTGGCGCATGATCTTCTGGGTCTCGGCCTTCTACGGCGGATTGTCCTGCCTGCTGGCGTGGCGCCTCCTGCCCGAGACCCTGCCGCCGCACCGCCGCGCGAGGCGTTCCTTCGTCACGCTGCTGGCCGACTTCGCGCAGATCGGGCGGGAGCGCGGCTTCATCACCCATGCGCTGATGGGCGGTGCGACGATGTTCTCGGTGTTTGCCTTCATCAGCGGCGCGCCGGGCGTCTACATCGGGCAGTTCGGCGTCAGCCCCGGCCGTTTCGGCCTGCTCTTCGCGATCAGCGCGACCGGATTTATCGGGGCGTCTCAGCTCAATCCCTGGCTGCTGCACCGGTTCGGGGCGCAGCGCGTGGTCGCTTATGCGCTGCGGCTGTCGGGGGCTGCGGTCGCGGTGCTGACCGTGCTGGCCGTCGCCGGCTTCGGCGGGCTGATCGGCATCTTCATCCCCGCGGCGGTGGCGTTGGCCTGCACCGGGCTGGTGTTTCCCAATGCGGCGGTCGGCGCGTTGTCCCGCCACCCCGCGCGGGCGGGCAGCGCCTCGGCGCTGCTGGGCACGCTGCAATTCGGTTGCGCGGCATTGGGCAGCGCGCTGGTGGGCGCGCTGGCAAACGGAACGCCGGTTCCCATGGCGCTGCTGATGCTGGGCGGGACGGCGGCCGCGCTGGCGGCAGAGCGCGCACGCCCCCGATAGAAGCGCCCGGCAAGGCCTGGCGCGGCAAGGTACGTCGCGGATGCCGCTCGCGCGCGTGGCTGCGCACGCATCACCACCCCATCAGGCGGGGGCCGCCGGATGGGGCGTTGGCGGGCCTTATCGCCCGCCGCTCGTGACCGCGACCTCGTCGCCGGGCGCGAGGCGCGTGACGAAGGCCATCAACGCCGGATCGGCAACCGAGACGAGTTGGCGCATGTCGGGCGGCGAAGCCACCACCAGGCGGCGCCCACCGACCTCCACCGCCGCGATGGTGCCGCGCAACCAGCCGGGCCGGCTGGCATCGGCACTGCGCGGTGGCATGAGCAACCGGACCGTGCCATCGGCGCCATATGCCGCCACGACGCGCGTTCCTGGCCGCAACTGCCGCAGGTTCCGGAAGTCCGGCCCCGCCGTCAGGGTGACGGTTCCCCCGCTGGTCGTCGTCAGCACGACCTCGCGCGAGGAGGGATCGACGCCCTGGACCAGGCCGAAGGCAGCGATGCCGGTGGCGGCCAGCGCGGGCTGCCCCGCCGGCACGCTGCGCATGATCAGGTCGGGGTTCGACGCGATCTGGTCCGACGCCGGCGGTGGCGGCGTCTCGGCACAGCCGAGCAGCCCCGCCACGGCGCCGGCCAGCGGCACAGCCATCAGAAATCGCCTGTGAATTACGCCATCGGTCACGCGGTGCCTCCCACCATGCACATCCGGCAGTCTTCAGGCTGCACCGGCAACAGGGCAAGGATTTCGTTTGGCCCCGCCTGACGCGGTTGGCGCGCCGGATGCCGCGCCGGCACCAGGCAGGCAGCGACCTTCCCACCGCGGTCCGGCCCGGGCGGGCGCCGCGCTGGCGCGCCCGCCGTGGTTGCTGCGCCCGTCGCCGCTTCCTAGTCTGGCGCGCAAAGGTCGCGATCTTCCAAGGACGCGCCGCAGGAGGACACCGCGCCATGAACGGCACCGCACCCGCACCGGGCGACGAAGCCACCACCCATGCCGCCTTTGCCGACGGCATCCTTGAACTGACGCTGAGCTACCCGCGCCGGCGCAACGCGCTCGCCCCGGGCCTGCGGATGGCGTTGATCGAGCACCTCGAGAACGGCCTCGCGGACCCGGCCTGCCGCGCCATCATCCTCACCGGGGAAGGCGGCCACTTCTGCGCCGGCGGCGATATTTCCGGCATGGGCCAGAACACCGGGCTGCAGGGCCGCGCGCGCATGATGCGCGTCAGCCACCGGATGCTGCGGCTGCTGATCGAGGGCGAGACGCCGGTCATCGCCGCCGTCGAGGGCCATGCCGCCGGCGCGGGGCTGTCGATCGCGTCCGCCTGCGACATCGTCGTTGCCTCCCGCGCGGCGGTCTTCACCTGTTCCTTCAACAGGATCGGCCTGGTGCCAGACCTCGGCGCGGCCTGGACGCTGCCGCGGCGGATCGGCCTTGGCCCGGCCAAGATGATGATGTTCCGCGGCAAGCCGGTGGATGCGGAGGAAGCGGCCCGGCTCGGCCTGGTGGATGCCCTGGCGGAACCCGGCGCGGCGCTGGCCGAGGCACGCGCCATCGCCCGCGACATCGCCGCCGCCGCGCCGCTGTCCAACGGCATGGCGAAGCAGTTGATCGGCCGTTCGTCCGGCCCGCTGTCCGAATTTCTCAAGGCCGAGGCGGATGCGCAGGGCCTGCTTTATCAGAGCGAGGATTTCCGCGAAGGCCGCGATGCCTTCATGTCCAAGCGAAAGCCGGTTTTCGCAGGTCGCTGAAGTCCATCGGCCCGCTGGTGTTGTCCGTCGCGCAAAGGGTCAGGAGCGCGCGGCACCACGCCTCAATCCTTCCGATCGCATGTCGGGCCGATGGTCCGGATCGTTTCGTCCGGGCCCGTGCCGTCGGTCAATTCGCCGCGCGCGCCGCCGCGGGATTTGCGCGCATCCATTCCTGGATCGGCTTCCAGGGCCCGAAGCGGTGCTGGTCGGGCGGGAAGGGGCCGACGAAAGGCGGATAGGCGGCATCGACAGGCTTGTTCGCGCGATCGGGATAGTCGGCCTCCAGCCCGCCCATTTGCGGGCGCGGCTGCGTGTTGACATAGGCCATCACGTCGAAGGCATCGGCGGGCGCGATCAGCGGCGTCTCGAAGGTGATGCCGAACGGCATGTTGGCGTGAACGAAGCGCGCGGCGGTGATGGTGCGCGCCATGCCCGCACCGTCATTGTAGCTGTCAGGCCCCCATAGCGGCGGGAAGCGGTAGCGCCGGCCCGTATGGGCGGCCTCCGAGGCATCCAGCCTTTGGCCGAGGCCGTCGGCACCGTGGCAGGCGGCGCAGGTCTCGGCATAGACGGTCCGGCCGCGCTCCGGGTCGGCGGCACGGTCCAGCAAGGGCAGCGCTGGCGTGCCGATCCCGGTCGGCGGCTGCCCGCCCTGCTCGGGCGTGCTGATGTAGTGGATATAGGTGAGGATGGCCTGCATCTCCGGCGCCTCCGCCGGCATGGCGCGGCCGTTCATGCTGCGCTCCATGCAGCCGTTGACGCGTTCCTCCAGCGTGCGGACCTCGTTCTCGCGACCGACATATCGGGGGAACACGCCCCATATGCCGGCCAGCGGAATGCCGAATTGCTGCGTGCCGGCGTGGAGATGGCAGGACTGGCAGTCGAGCCCGTTGCCGGCATAGCGCATCGCCGGATCGGGCGCGTCGGGACCGATCAGCGAGGAGGTGCGCGCGATCAGGTCACGCCCATGGCGGACGGTGCGGCCAAAGGCATCGTCCGGCAGTGAATTGGGGTCGGGGACGTTCCAGGCGGTGGCGGTGGCGGTGGCGGCCGGTGCCGGCGCCGCGGCACCTGCCGGCGTTGGCGCTGCGGCGCCTGGCCGGGAAGCCGCCGATGGCGTGGCGGGCAGGCCTGCCGGAGCATGCGACGGCAACTTGGCGGCAAGCGCGATGACGCCCATGACGGCGATGCCGGCGAAGACCACATATCGGCTTGGCAAACCCATCGCAGACCCCTCGCTCCGGCATCCCGTCAGGTCATGTCCATAATGCGTTCCGGCCATGTTGGGAAACCGCGCATGCACGCGCGCGGGCCGGCCAGAAGCCCGGCGAAACGAGCAACGCAGCGGGGCAACAGCGGCCATGACCACCATGGCAGGGCCGTGATGCCACGCGGCCAGCCGTCAGGCCGAACGGTTGGTCAGTCGCCCAGAAGGCCACGCTCGGCGACCTCGAAGGCAACGCGGCCGGTCTCGTCGAAGGGGTCCCGCGCGAAGGGGGTCGGCGCATCGGACAAGGGCCTGGCCTGGCCGGTGGCATAGACGCTGTCGTGCAACCGGTGATGGCGGGCGCCAAGGCCACCCGGATCGGCGATGAAGACCGGCACGGTGGTCGCCAGCGCCTCGGACAGCATCGAGACGGAATCGCCCGTCACCACCACCGCATCGGCCCAGGCGAGCAACCCGGCATAGGGGTTCGGCCCGCCATCCCCCCAGCGGCGCAGATGGTGGGGCCTGCCGGCCAGCACCTCGGCGACCGCCGATTCCGCCAGGCGGCCGGTGCGGCGCGACCCGGTGGCGAGGACGCTGCCGGCAAAGCCCGCGACCTGGTGGGCGATGGCGGCGGCAAGGTCCGGGCGCATCCCCTCCCCCCGCGGCGGGCCGCCGAGCAGCAGCGCGACGCGCGGGCCGGGCAGTTCGGCGAAGATGCCCCATTCCTCCCGCGCGGCGGCCAGGCGGGCGGGGCTCATGCGGTGGGTCGCGCCCAGGATCGGCAGGATGTTGGGCGCGGCGGGCGGCGAATCGTGCCGGCCGACCACCAGCAGGTCGAAGCGATGCTCGCCGAAGCCGGGGCGCATGCAATGGACCGTGCGCACGCCTTGGGCCGCCAGCCACAGCGCAACGGGAGCGGAGCGCCGGCCGGCGGAGATGGCGAGGTCGGGCCATGGCGCCGCGATGGCGCGCCGGGCCTCGGCTGACAGCCCCGCCAGGGTCCCCCAGCGCAGCGGCAACCGGGCCATCAGGCCCCAGTCCAGCGGCAGGATGCGGAACGGTCGGCCGAGCCGTTCGGCGATGCCGATCGCCTGGGAGGCAGTGCCCGCCCGGGGGTCGGCCAGCACCCATATGCGGTTTGCCCGCGCCTCGGTCATGGACGCCGCCCGCCCCGCCGATTACGACAGGACGACAAAGGACCATCACCAGGACGAAACGCCATGACCGCGCTGCACGCCTCCGACTGGGACCGCGACGCCGCCCTGACCACCGCGCGCATCCTGCTTGAAATCAAGGCCGTCAACTTCCGGCCCGAGGAGCCCTATACCTTCACCAGCGGCTGGAAATCGCCGGTCTATATCGATTGCCGCAAGATCATCTCCTTCCCGCGCGCCCGCAACCGCATCATGGAACTGGGCGTCGAGAAGATCGGCCGGCATATCGGCTACGAATCGATCGACGTGGTGGTGGGCGGCGAGACCGCCGGCATCCCCTTCGGCGCCTGGATCGCCGACCGCCTGATGGCGCCGATGGCCTATGTGCGGAAAAAGCCGAAGGGCTTCGGGCGCAACGCCCAGATCGAGGGCGAGGTGCCGGTCGGCCAGCGGACGCTGCTGGTGGAGGACCTGACGACGGATGGCGGCTCCAAGATCCGCTTCGCCAATGCGCTGCGCGAGGCCGGCGCGGTCTGCGACCATACCTTCGTCGTGTTCTTCTATGGCGTATTCCCCGGTTCCTTCGAGAAGATGAAGGACATGGGGCTGACCCTGCACCACCTGTGCACCTGGTGGGACGTTCTCGAAGTGTGCCGCGAGAAGCCGTATTTCAGCGAAGCGGCGCTGAAGGAAGTGCGCAAGTTCCTCGAGGACCCGGTGTCCTGGTCCAAGGCGCATGGCGGGGTGGGCAGCGTGGATGAGGCGAAGTTGAAGGATGCGGTGGAGTGAGGCTGGGCGTCGCCGCGCTGTTGCTGGCGGCGGCTCTGCCCGCCGCCGCCCAGCCGCGCGACACGCTGACCATCGGCATCACGCAGTATCCTTCGACGTTCCATCCGAACATCGAGAACATGGCCGCGAAGTCCTACGTGCTGGGCTTCGCGCGCCGTCCCCTCACCGCCTATGGCGCCGATTGGCGGCTCACCTGCCTGACCTGCGAGACGCTGCCGAGCCTTGAGAACGGCCTCGCCGAGCGCGAGACGACGCCCGACGGCAAGCCCGGCATCCGCGTCACCTACCGCCTGCGCGAGGGGCTGCGCTGGGGCGACGGCACGCCGGTTTCCTCCGAGGATCTCCGCTTCGCCTGGGAGGCCGGGCGCGATGCCGCCACCGGCTTCGGCCCGGCCGAATTCTACCGCAGTGCCTACGAGCTCATCGTCGTCGACCCGCGCACCGTCACGCTGCGCTTCGACCGCGTCACCTTCGAATACGCCTCGATGGGCGACTTCCAGCCGCTGCCCGCGCATGTCGAGCGCGCCCGCTGGCAGGCCGACCCGCGCGACCTATCGCACCCGCACCGCCTACGACACCGAGACGACCAATCCCGCCCTGTGGAACGGGCCGTGGCGCATCACCGCGGTGCAGCCCGGCGCATCCGTGACGCTCGACCGCAACGACGCCTGGAACGGCGCCGCGCCCGCCTTCCGCCGCATCACCATCCGCACCGTCGAGAACACGCCGGCGCTCGAAGCGCAGTTGCTGGCGGGCCAGGTGGACATGATCGCCGGCGAACTCGGCCTGCCGATCGAACAGGCGATCGCGCTGGAACGCCGCACCGGCACGCGCTTCCGCTTCCTCTACCAGCCGGGGCTGATCTACGAGCATCTGGACGTGCGGCTCGACCAACCGCCGCTGGCCGACCGGCGCGTGCGCCAGGCGCTGCTGATGGCGACCGACCGGGCGACGATCACTGAGCGTCTGTTCGCCGGTCGCCAGCCTGTCGCGCATTCCTCGGTCAACCCGCTCGACCCGATGCATGACGCTCAGGTGCGCCAATGGCCCTTCGACCCCGCCCGCGCCCGCGCGCTGCTGGATGAGGCCGGCTGGACGCCCGGCCCCGACGGCATCCGCCGCAATGCCGCCGGCGAGCGCCTGTCGCTGGAATTCATGACCACCGCCGGCAACCGATCCCGCGAAGCCGTGCAGCAGGTGTTGCAGGGCATGTGGCGGCAGGCCGGCATCGAGGCGCGCATCCGCAACGAACCGCCGCGCGTGTTCTTCGCCGAAACACTGTCGCGCCGCCGCTTCCAGGGCCTCGCGCTGTTCGCCTGGATCTCCGCGCCGGAATCGGTGCCGCGATCGGCGCTGAACTCGGACGAGATCCCGCGCGAGGCGACCAACTGGTCCGGCCAGAATTTCGGCGGCTATCGCAACGCGGAGATGGACGTGCTGACGCAGACCATCCCCGAGCAACTCGACGTGTCGCAGCGACGCGAGATGTGGCGGCGATTGCAGGCGATCTATGCGGAGGATTTGCCCGCCATCCCGCTGTGGTTCCGCGCCGATGCGCATGTCTGGCCGCCATGGCTCGATGGCGTGCGGCCGACGGGGCATCTGAATGCCTCGCCGCTCTGGGCGGAGGAATGGCGGGTGCGGTGATGCTCGACCACGTCTCCATCACGGTGAGCGACCTGCCGCGCGCGGCGCGGTTCTACGATGCGGTGATGGCGGCGCTGCGCGTGCCATGCGTGAACCGGTCGAAGACGACGCGATCGGCTACGGCATGCGCAACCGCGCCGACGATGACGGGCATACCTACCTGACGCATCCGCGCCGTCGGCGCGGCCGATCCTCGCCGATCGCCGCCACTGGTGCTTCCGTGCGCCGGACCGCGCAGCGGTGGATGCGTTCCATGCGGCGGGTGTCGCCGCATGGTGGCGTGGATGACGGGGCGCCGGGGCTGCGGGCGCATTACCACCCGCACTACTACGCGGCCTATCCTGCTCGATCCCGATGGCAATCGCGTGGAGGCCGTGTGCCAGCGCGCGCCATGAGGTGCGCCGGGCCTGCGCCGCCATGACCCGCATCCTCGCCACCCGCCTCGCGCAGATCGCCGTCACCCTCGCCATCCTCTCCTTCTGCGCCTTCGCCCTCATCGCCCTGATGCCCGGGCGACCCGATCGAGGTCGCCATCGCCGGCGACCCGCGCCTGACCTGCCGAGGACGCCGCGCGCATGCGCGCCCTGCACGGTCTCGACCGCCCCTTCACCGAGCGCTACCTCGCCTGGGCCGCCGGCCTGCTGCGTGGGGAATTCGGCTATTCGCGCCTGTTCGCGCAGCCGGTCGCGGCCCTGCTCGGCCCCGCGCTGCTGTCCACCCTCGCACTCGCCGGCACCGCATTGGCCATCGCGCTGGTCGCGGGCGTGGCGCTCGGCGCGCTGGCGGCGTCACGGCCGCGCGCCGCGCCGCTGGTGGATGCCATCGCCGTCATGGGCCAGGCCATGCCGACCTTCTGGCTCGGCATCCTGCTGATCATCGCCTTCGCGGTGACGCTGGGCTGGCTGCCGGCCGGCGGCGCGCGCGGAGGGCGGGCTAGGCCTGGACTACCTGGTGCTGCCGGTGGCGACGCTCGCCATCGCGCATCTCGCCGCCTATGCGCGCCACTCGGCGGCGAGCCTCGAAGCCACGCTCACCGAGCCCTGGATCCGCACCGCCCGCGCGCGCGGCGCGTCGGAGCCCCGCGTGCTGTTGCGCCACGCCTTCCCCAATGCCGCGCTGCCGGTGCTGCAGATCGCCGCACTCGATGCCGGCGCCCTGGCCGGTGGCGCGCTGGTGACGGAAACCGTGTTTGCCCGCCCCGGCATGGGCAAGCTGCTGTACGACGCGGTGATGGGCAACGACACCAACCTGGCCCTGGTCGCGCTGCTGCTGGTGGCGGCGGTGACGATGTTCGCGACGCTCGGCGGCAGACCTCGCGCAACGCGCGCTCGACCCCCGGCTGCGCGAAGCGATGACGCGGCTGCGCCTCGGCCTCGCGCTGCTCGGCGCGCTGTGCCTCGCCGCCCTCGCCGCGCCGCTCGTTGCAGAGGCTGCTGGATCTCGATCCCTTCGCGCCGGACCTCTTCGCGCGCTTCGAACCGCCCTCGGCCGCGCATCCGCTCGGCACGGACGACCTCGGCCGCGACATCCTGCTGCGGCTGCTCTATGGCGCGCGGGTCTCGCTCGCGGTCGGCCTGGCGGCAGCACTCGCCGCGGCGATGATCGGCACGGCGGCGGGCCTCCTCGCGGCCTGGCGCGGGGGCATCGCCGATGCGCTGATCATGCGGCTGGCGGATTTCATGCTCGCCTTGCCGGCGCTGCCGCTGCTGGTGCTGCTCGCCGCGGCCGACCCGTCGCGCATCGGCCTGCCGGCGCGCGGGGAGGCTGCCGGCGACGTGCTGCGCATCGTCGCCATCCTGGCCATCTTCGGCTGGGTGGGCGTGGCGCGGCTGGCGCGCGCGGCGGCGCTGGCCACCTTGTCGCGCGACCACATCCGCGCCGCACGCGCGCTGGGGGCGAGCGAATCGCGCATCCTGCGCCGCCACGTCCTGCCGGCGCTGCTGCCGCCGGTCGCGGTCGCCACCGCGCTGGCCGTCGGCGGCGCGATCCTCGCCGAATCGACGCTGTCCTTCCTTGGCCTGGGCATCAGCCCGCCGGCGCCGTCGTGGGGCAACATGCTGGCCAATGCGCAGGAACTGGTGTTCAGCGCGCCCTGGGCCGCCGTCTGGCCCGGCCTTGCCATCATGGCGACCGTCGCCGGCTGCACCCTGGTCGCCGACGGGCTTCGCAGGCGATAATATCAAGCCCGTCTCTGCGGTTGGCGCGGTCGGCTTGTTCCGGATCAAGGCGGCATCTTGCCAGCCCCGGCAGGCTGCCCGACATGGCCGTCAGCGACCGCCGAAACCACTGCTGCCAGGGAGAGCAGGACCATGCCGAACACACCTCTTGCGAAGTCAATGCTGGATCTGCTCTCGCATATCAGCCTGCCGGCCGCCGAACGGCAGTTTCCGTCGGGCGACGCGGCACTTGCCGACCCCGAGGCCAGCCTGCCGCAGACGCTGGCCGGCAGCGCCGGCGTGCTCGATCACCTGCTGGCCGAAGTCGAGGAAGACCTGCGCGAAAGCCGCAGCCAGGCCGCGGGCACGGCGCTCGGCGTCGTCGGGACGCGGCTGGCCCTCGATGGCATGCGCGGCGCGAACCCGCCCAAGCATGTCGAATGGCTCGCCGCCCATCTGCGCACCGCGGCAAGCGAACTGGCCGCCGGCCATCCCGGCAAGGCGCTGAAAGCGGTGCGCCTGGCGCGGATTGCCCTGCGGTCATGAAGCCGGCGCCGGTTGGGTTGCGGCGCAACAAACGCCGCCACCCCTCCTGCGCAGGGCCAAACATGTCATATCAGTCATTTATCGGATATTTCTGAGACATCAGAGAAAGGGTATGTCCTGCCCTGAGGTATCGGATCCCCCCGGCCGTACCGACCGTTTCGTCAGGTCTCAACGGCCGAGTTTAAGGATTCCCGTGCCATGTTCCGTGCCTTCCTCATCGCCGCCGGCCTGTTCCTCGCCCTCGGCACCCTCAGCCCCGCGGATGCGGCGCGCAGCCGCGCGCGCACGACCGGCACCGAGGCGGCCGCCGGCGCCGAGGCGCCGCGCGCCTCCTCCACCCGCCAGTCGCGCCGCAACGAGGCGAATCGCCAGCGCCGCAACCGTGGCTCCGCCAACGCGTCGCGCCAGCGCCGCGGCACGCAGCACGCCTCGGCGACCACCAATCAGCGCCGCCGCTCGCGTGGCGCCACCGCCACGCAGTGACCGGCGCCACCGCCGCCACATGAAGAAGGGGGCCGCAAGGCCCCCTTTGCCGTTCCGCCCGCCCCGGACATTGCAGTTTGGCGCCGCTTCCGTTCGCGCCGGCGCAGGGCGCCGTCTCCATCTCGTGGTCCTGGCGAGCATCGTCACCCGATCAGGTCATCCCACCTGATCGGGATCCGCCCGCGCGGCGAGCGCAGTCGCGCGCCCTTCCGGCGGCCCGGGCGCGGCTGCGGCGCCCATGCCGGCGGCACGCGTGTTTGACGCATGCCGAGGCCGCGACTGCGGCCCACCGGAAGGTCGGGCGAACGCCAGGCAAGTCGGAGGTTGGCGCCCGGCGTCCAATTGCATCGACAGGCCGGATGGCCAACCGTCGAACCATCCGGCCCCCTGCGTCAGTCCCCGATGACGCCGCCATCCTTCTTGACGATGGCGATGACCGACGGGCGCGGCGGCACGCCATCGGCGAAGTCGGGCCAGCGCGTCGAGGGCCGGTCGAAGGACGACCCGCCATCCTCGCCCGGATGCTGGATGGCGAGGAACACCGTGCCGCTCGTCGGGCGTGAACAGCGGACCGCAGATCTCCGCCCCGGTCGGCGCCTGGTAGAACAGCCTGGTCAGCGCCCGGCCGGGGCCGCGCGTATCGGCGGCGTAGAGACCATCGGCGACGCCGGCCGCCGTCGGTGCGCCGTCGGTCGCGATCCAGATGCGGCCCTTGCTGTCGAAGGCGCAATTGTCCGGGCAGGACAGCCAGCCATGCTCGGTGGCGCGGTGATACTGCGCGCCGGGATCGATGCCGGGCTTGCCGGCCATCAGGAACAGCGCCCAGCGCATCTCCCTGGCCGCGTGGTCGACTTCGGCTGTGCCGGCGCCGGGCGGGATGAACTCGACCACATGGCCATGCACGTTGCGTGGGCGCGGATTGGCCGCATTCACCTGGTTGGCCGTGCGCCGCACATTGTTGGTCAGCATGGCGTAGACGCGGCCGGTCGCCTTGTTGGCCTCGACATCCTCGGGGCGGTCCATCGGCGTCGCACCCAGCAGGGTCGCCGCCTGGCGGGCGAGGATCACCACATCGGCCTGGCTGCGGAAGCCGTTCGCCTCGGTCAGCGGCCCCTGGCCATGCACCAGGTCCAGCCATTCGACCTTGCCGTCGTCGGACAGCTTCGCGACCGACAGCGTGCCGTCGTCCATCAGGTCGCGATTGGCGGCGCGGTTGTTCGCGATCGAAGGGCCGGGCGGTGACGAAGCGGTAGATGAATTCGAAGCGCTCATCATCGCCCATGTAGAAGACGACGCGGCCGTCCTTGTTGACGGCGTGGGTGCAGCCTTCGTGCTTGAAGCGGCCGAGCGCGGTGCGCTTCACCGGCACGCTCTGCGGATCGTAGGGGTCGTATTCGACCACCCAGCCGAAGCGGTTCGCCTCGTTCGGCTCCTTGCCGAGATCGAAGCGTTCCATGTGCTGCGGCCAGGAGAACAGCGGCGGCTGCGTGAGGCCGTAGCGCCGCCAGTCGGCATGGTGCGGGTTCTGCGGGTTCGCCGCATCGGCGCCGCCGAAATAGTAGTTGAAGTTCTCCTCACAGGTGATGACCGTGCCCCAGGGCGTATTGCCGCCGGCGCAGTTGTTCAGCGTGCCGAGCACGCGCACCCCGGTCGGGTCGTCCTTGGTCTTCATCGCCTCATGTCCGGCCGCGGGACCGGAGACGCGCATCGGCGTCTGCCCGGTGACGCGGCGGTTGAAGCGGCTTTCCTTCACATAGGCCCAGCGCCCGTCGACCTTGCGGATCTCGACGATCGACATGCCGTGCGCGAGCACCTCCGTCTGCGCCTGCTCGGCGCTGGCGCGCAGCGCGGCGGACGCGGCCCGCGCCCAGGCCCGGCCACATCAGGTTGGTGTTGGTGTATTCGTGGTTGACCGCGAGCAGCCCGTGATCGGCGGCGTTCGACCCCTGCGGCAGCGGGAAGAAGTCGAGGTAATCGTTGTTGTAGCCGAACTGCTTCGCCTGGCTGTCCGGCGTCGAGCGCCCGGCCTGGAAGTCGGGGCCATCAGCGAGGATGGGGTCGCCCCAGCGGATCACCGTCTGCGCCTCATAGCCCTCGGCGACGGAATCGCCCTGCGAGAGCTGATGACGCAGTTCCTGGAAGCCGAGGGTCGAGGGCCCGCCGGTCAGCGGCACGCCCTGCGCCGCCGCATCCTGCGGCAGCATGGCGAGCGCCGTGGCGGCGACACCGGCGCCGAAGAGTGCGCGGCGTCCGTAGCGCGCCTCGATCAGCTCACCGATCGAATGGCGCGGATCCGGATTGGAGATGCCGTAATCCTCGAAGACGTCGATCTTCTCGTCCTCGGGCGTCGGCTGGAGGTCGGCTTCGGTCATGGCGTCCATCGATCTGGGGCGGGTGCCGGCGGTGGTGCCGGCGACGGCCGGACATTGGCCGCGCAGCGCATGGCGGGGAACCGGCCGGCTCGTGAAGAATATGTTGCAGGGCCGGTCGCATGTCGATTGAAACGCGCACCGGCCACCAAGCCGATCCTTCAGCGCGCCAGCGTCACCACCATGCTGCGCGGCGGTTCGTCCGCCCGCATGTTCGGCCAGCGCGTCGCCGGCGCAGCCCAGGTCGCGCCCGGCGCCGCGCCGGGATGCGCGACCGCGGCGAGCACGGTGCCATCCGCCGCGACCGCCGCGCCCGCCGCCGCCGCGCCGACCGGCGTCGCCAGCAGCAGCGACGGCTGCCCGCGCTCGCGCGCCGCTCACCGGCACGCGATACAGCGCCTCGGGCAGCGCGCCGGGCCGCGCGCCACGATCGGTGCCGACCAGCAGCGCGCCGTCGCGGTCGAAGCCGAGCGAGGCCGGCGCCCAGGGCCAGGCCGGCACGGCCGCCGGTGCCTCGCCGCGGCGCACCGGCTGCGGCGGGGCCTCACGCCCTTCGAGGACGACCTCGGCGATGCCGGTCTCGGCGGCGAGGTCACCGGCCGCGGCGCGGATCTCGATGACCTGCCCCGGCCCGCCGCGCATCGCGACAAACAGCCGCCTGCGCTCGCAGCGTCGAAGGCGACGGCGCGGGGTTCGTCGAGCGGGGTCGCGCCGGCATTCCGCGCGGCGGCCAACGGGTCGCCCGCCTGCAGCGGCAGCCAGCGCAGCGAACCACCCTCGATCCGCGCCGCGGCCAGGCGGCCGGCATCCAGGGCGCGCACCCCGGCCACTTCATCCGACAGGAACCGGTAGAGGAAGCCGCCAGCCCGGCCATCGACCATCCACACCACGGCGCGCCCATCGGCGGCGAGGCCGGCGGCGGCGTCCACCGCGCCGAACCGCCCCGGCGCGGCGTGCTTCACCGGCACGGCGAGCGGGTCGGCCGGATCGAGTTCGGCCAGCATGCCGTTCGCAGCGGCATCGATGCCGGGCAGCCGGCCGGCCCAGGCGGCCGCCCCGCCCTCGGCCAGCAGCACGCTGCCCCAGGGGGTCGCGCAGCCGCCGGTCACGCCGATGATGCCGACGGACGGGCCGCCATCCGCGCCAAGCCGGCACAGGGTGCGCGCGGTCAGGCGACGGTTCTGGAAGCCGCCATCGACGACGATCCAGGCGTCGCCGCGGCGGGCGATGTTGAGCAGGCTGACACCCTGCATCGCGCCGGCGACATCGGGCCGGTCGCGCCCGCCGGGGAAGGCCATGGCGGCATCGACGGTCGGGTGCGCCACCACCAGCACGGCGCGCGGCACGCCATCCTCGGCGGCCTGCGCCGGGATCAGCGCGAGGATGCGGGCATCCCAGCCGAACTGGGCGGCGGCGGCCTCGGCGGTCGGCTGCGCCGGGGTCCAGGGCGGCGCGTCGAAGGCGACGCGGTCGCCCCAGCGGATCAGCGCGCCGCGCCGGAGGCCGGGCGCGACGAAATCATCCTGGCGGATGATCAGCGATTGCGCGCGCAGCGCCGGGGCGGCGAGCAGCAGCGGCGCGGCGAGCAGGGCGCGGCGGCGCGATCATGCGGCGGGCTCCTCGATCGGCGGCGGGATGTGGGCACGCACCGGCGGCAGCGGCTGCGGTCCATTTCTCGACCTGCACCAGGCAGGATTGCGCCGAGGGCCCCTGGCCGAGGCGCGAGGTGCCGATATCGGGCGTCAGCACATTCGGGTTGCCGTGGACGCACAGGCTGCCGGGCACGCCGGGTTCCAGCGGGTCGAACCAGGCGCCGGTCGCCATCATCGCCACGCCGCGCATCAGCCCGGCATCGGTGCGCAGGCCGCCGAGGCAGGCGCCGCGGTCGTTGAACACGCGCACGATGTCGCCGGGCACGAGGCCGCGCTCGGCGGCGTCCTGCGGGTTCAGCGTGATGGGCTCGCGGCCCTCGATCTTGTCCGCCGCGGCGACGCGGCCCGGGTCGAGCTGGCCATGCAGCCGCGTCGCCGGCTGGAAGGACAGCAGGTGCAGCGGGAAGCGCTGCGCCTGCTCGGCGCCGAGCCATTCGCGCGGTTCGATCCACACCGGATGGCCCGGCGCGTCGTCATAGCCGAAGGAGGCGATGGTCTCGCTGAACAGTTCGACCTTGCCGGTGGCGGTGTCGAGCGGGTGCTCCTCCGGGTCGGCGCGGAAATCGGCGAATTGCGTGTATTCCTCGCCGCGCTTCGGCGGTTCGGCTTCCCACCAGCCCTTGGCCCAGAAGGCGTCGAAGTCGGGCGTGTCGAAGCCCAGGCGCGCGCAGTTCTGGCGCCACTGCTCGAACAGGTGGCGCAGCCAGGCATCCTCGTTGCGCTGTTCGGTGAAGCGGTCGCGGTAGCCGAGTTCCTCGGCGATGTCGGCGAGGATGTCGTGGTCGTTGCGGGCCTGGCCGACCGGGGCGATGGCCTGGTGCATGGCGCGCACGAAGCGGTCGCGGCCGCTGGAGGCGATGTCGTTGCGTTCCAGCGTGGTGGTCGCCGGCAGGATGATGTCGGCGTGGCGCGCGGCGGCGGTCCAGTGCTGTTCCTGGACGATGATGGTCTCGGCCTGCGCCCAGGCGCGCAGCATGCGGTTGAGGTCCTGGTGGTGATGGAACGGATTGCCGCCGGCCCACCAGATGATGCGCGTGTCGGGATAGCGTCTGCTCGCGGCCGTTGAAGTCGTAGGTGCCGCCGGGGTTCTCCAGCATGTCGGTGATGCGCGCGACCGGGATGAAGGCGCCGGTCGGGTTGCGCGTGGCAGGCATGGAGAAGGACGGCACCTCCTGCCGCGGCTCGCCCATGCCGTTGACGCTGCCATAGCCGTAGGCGACGCCCTCGCCGGGCTTGCCGATCTTGCCGAGCATGGCGGCGAGCGCCGCCAGCATCCAATAGGGCTGCTCGCCATAGTCGGCGCGCTGCAGCGACCAGGTGGCGGTCAGCATCGCCGGCTGGTCGGCGAGGTCCGTGGCGATGCGGCGGATCGTCGCGGCGGGGATGGTGGTGATCGGCTCGGCCCATTCGGGCGTCTTCGGCGTGCCGTCGGCTTCGCCCATGACATAGGCGCGCAGCCGGTCCCAGCCGACGCAATGCGTGGCGAGGAAGTCGCGATCCTCGCGCCCCGCCGTCACGATGACGTGCGCCATCGCCAGCAGCAGCGCGGTGTCGGTGCCCGGGCGGATCGGGATCCATTCGGCGTTGCACCAGTCCGGCACATCGGCGCGGTTGGGCGAGACCTGGATGAAGCGCAGCCCGGCGGCGGCGGCGGCACGCAGGTTGATCTCGTTCGAATGCCTGCCGGCGGCACCGGAGGTGACCAGGCCGTTGCGCAGCGGCAGGCCGCCGAGGCAGAGCATCACCTTGGCGTGGCGGGTGATCGCCGCCCAATCCGTGGTGCGGCCGAGCAGCACTTCATTGGTGCCGAGGATATGCGGCAGCAGCGCCTGCGCCGCGGCGTAGGAATAGGCGTTGACCTGCCCGGTATAGCCGCCGCCGAGGCCGAGGAAGCGCTGCAACTGGCTGCGCGCATGGTGGAAGCGCCCGGCCGAGGACCAGCCATAGGAGCCGCCGAAGATGCTGGTCGGGCCGTGCTCGGCACGGACGCGGCGCGTCTCCTCCGCCACCAGCCGCACCGCGCGGTCCCAGGAGACGGGCACGAAGGGGTCGCCGCCGCGCAGCGCGCCGCGCCGCCGGCCTTCCAGCCAGCCCTTGCGGACATGGGGCCGGTCCACGCGGCAGGCGGCGTGAACGATGTCGGGCACGCTCTCGATCAGGCTGCCGGGGAAGGGGTCGCGTTCGAAGGGCCGCACGCCGACCACGCGGCCATCGCGCACCAGGCGTCGTAGGTGCCCCAATGGGCGGCATGCGGCTTGGCGGTGGTCTCGCCGGCATATCGAGGGTCATGGGAGGCTCCTTCGCGCCGAAAGGTGGCGCGGGCATGGCTGCGCTCGCAACCGCGCCCCTTGGGTGGCAGGGCATCCGAGCCTAAAGTGCCCGCCTCGCTCGCCGAGGAAGGCTCAGACAGACATGACACCGCCGCGCAATTCCAACGCCGCTCGCGACATCGCGAACGTGCTGCACCCCTACACCGACGCCAAGGCGCATCTGCAGAACGGGCCGCTGGTGATCACCCGCGGCAAGGGCGTGCGCATCTACGACGAGCAGGGCAAGGAATACATCGAGGCGCTGGCCGGGCTGTGGTGCGCCTCGCTCGGCTTCGACAATGAGCGCCTGGTGCAGGCCGCGGCCAACCAGATGCGCAAGCTGCCCTTCTATCATTCCTTCACGGCGAAGTCGCACGAGCCGATGATCGACCTGGCCGAGATGCTGATCGAGCGCGCGCCCGCGCCGATGAGCAAGGTGTTCTTCGCCAATTCCGGCTCCGAGGCGAACGACTCGGCGCTGAAGATGGTCTGGTACATGAACAATGCGCTGGGCCGGCCGAAGAAGAAGAAGGTCTTCGCGCGGCTGAAGGCGCTATCACGGCATCACGCTCGCCGCCGCCTCGCTGACCGGCCTGCCGGCGAACCACAAGCTGTTCGACGCGCCGATCGCCAATGGCCGCTTCATCCATGTCGGCACGCCGCACCACTACCATGAGGCCGAGCCCGGCGAGACCGAGGAAGCCTTCGCGACGCGCCTCGCCGAGGAGCTGGAAGCGCGGATCATCGAGGAAGGCGGCGCCGAGGAATGCGCGGCCTTCTGGGCCGAGCCGGTGATGGGCGCGGGCGGCGTCATCGTCCCGCCGGCGACCTATTTCGAGAAGATCCAGGCCGTGCTGAAGAAGTACGACATGCTCTTCGTCGCCGATGAGGTGATCTGCGGCTTCGGGCGCACCGGCAACTACTGGGGCAGCCAGACCTTCAACATCGAGCCGGACATCCTGGTCTGCGCCAAGGCGCTGTCGTCCTCCTACCTGCCGATCTCGGCCGTGATGGTGAACGAGGCCGTCTTCCAGGGCATCGCCGAAGGCTCCTCCGCCGTCGGCACCTGGGGCCACGGCTTCACCTATTCCGGCCATCCGGTCGCCGCCGCCGTCGCGATCGAGACGCTGAAGATCTACGACGAGACCAACATCGTCGCCCATGCGGCCGAGGTCGGCGCGCACATGCAGGCGGAACTGCGCCGCCGCTTCGCCGACCATCCGCTGGTGGGCGAGGTCCGCGGCGTCGGGCTGATCGGCGCGATCGAACTGGTCGCGGACAAGGCGGCGCGCAAGCCGAACTTCGACCCGGCGAGGAAGGCCGGCCCGCGCCTGGTGCAAGCATGGCGAGGAGCAGGGCGTGATCCTGCGCGCCATGACCAATGACAGCATGGGCTTCTCGCCGCCGCTGGTGATCACCAAGGATGAGGTGACCGAGATGCTGGACCGCGTCGGCCAGGCGCTCGATGCGCTGTCGGTCGACCTGCGCCGCGAAGGCATGGCGGCGGTCTGACGATCCGGCCGGCGCGGGCGGGGCGGCGGGGCAGGACCCGTCCGAACCGCCCGGCCAGGCCGGCGGCGGTCCTTTGGCCACCACGCGGCGCCGCTGCCGGCACACCGCCCGGCGCATGAGCAGGCCGCACCGCCCAAGCGCCGCACACGCGCCATCCGGGCGCCAGGGGGTGCCGGGTCGCCGGGGGCCGGACCGCTCGAACGATGCGCGAAGCGCCCCCGAGCGGCCGTTGCCCGCCGGCTTGAGCGCCACTCGGACCGCAACAGCCCCGCCAGGGACCGCCGCGCATGAAGACCACCTCCCCCGCCCTGCCGATCGGTGTCGCGCTGCTGGTGGCGCCGTTCGCCGTCGTGCTGCAATCCAAGACGATGGCGCCGATCGCCCTGGTGGCGCTGGCGCTCGCCATCATCGCCTTCTGGCGGCAGCAGCGCAGCGCTGCCCTGGCCGAGCGGTGCCGCCGCCGCGATGGCGCTCGCGCTCGGCATCTGGGGCATGGCCAGCGCGGCCTGGGCGATCGAGCCCGGCCGCGCGCTGACCACCGGCCTGTCGCTCGCCGGCATGGTGCTGCTGGCCGCCGGCGCCGTGCGGGCGATCGAGGACAGCGACGCACCCACGCGGCGCGCGGCTGGTGCTGCTGGCCGGCCTTCGGGCTGGTGGTGGGGCTGCTGGCCGGCGGGCATCGACACGCTGAGCGGCAATGCCATCCGCGCCGGCGTGCGGGGCCTGCGCGAGGTGCCGGCGACGCTGGCCTTCGGGCTGAAGCCGGCCGGCTCGGTGATGGCGCTGCTGCTGCCGCTGGCCGTCGCGCTGCCCTGGCCGGTGCTGTCGCGCCTCGGCTTCCTGATGGCCGGCGCCGTGGTGCTGATCCTGCTGCCGGGGGATACGGCGAAGATCGCCGCGGTGATCGGCCTGCTGGCGGCGGGGGCGGCGCATCTGGCGCCACGCGCGGCGCCGCGGGTGATCGGCGCGGGGCTCGGCCTCAAGATCCTGGCGATGCCGCTGCTGGTCGCCGTGATCCCCGCCCTGCCGGTCGAGCGCCTGCCGCCTTCCGCCCTGCACCGCATGCTGATCTGGGACTTCGCCGCCGAGCGCATCGCCGAACGACCGCTGGCCGGCTGGGGCATGGAAGCGAGCCGCGAGATCCCCGGCGGGCGCGACCAGCCCGGCGCGGCCGCGCTGGACCGCCTGCGCGTGACCGACCCGGCGCTGCGGCGCTGGTTCGCCGAACCGCATGTGCAGATCCTGCCGCTGCATCCGCATAACGGCGCGCTGCAGCTGTGGCTCGAACTGGGTGGGATCGGCGCGGCGATCGCCGCGCTGCTGGCCTGGTTCCTGGGCGTGGCGGCGGCGCGCGCGCCCTGCCCCGCCGCCGCAACCGGCGTGCTGGCCTCGGCCGCCGTGACGGCGATGCTGTCCTTCGGCGCGTGGCAGGCCTGGTGGGTGGCGGCCATGCTGCTGGCGGCGGCGGCCTGTGCCGGGCTGCCGCGACGCCAGGATGGCTGAGCCGGGTCAGCCCTGGCGGGTGAGCCGCCGCCGCAGCCGCCGCAGCCTCAGGCCATAACGCATCGGCCCCGCCTGCCCGCTCAGATGCCCCAGGGCGATGCACAGGCGAGACAGCGGGCCGGCCAGCGCCAACGGCATGCGCAGCAGCGATGCTGCCTCCCGCATCGTTGCCTCGGACCGGTCGATGCGGGCCTGCTGCTCACGCAGCCGCGTGTCGCGCGCATCCACCGCGTCGAACTCGATGGCGTGGATGATCGCGGCGGCATCCGGCAGCGCCTCGGCAGCCTCGTCCGGCAGGGTATAGGCGCGCCTGATCGCCAGGATGCAGCGCAGGTAGCGCAGCGTATCCTCGTTCGTCCCACCGGCTTCCAGCGCCTTGCCGGCATGGTATTTCAGCGTCTGGCGAACCAGGTTGCGGAAGGGCTCGGCGTGGTCCCGCGCCACGCCTTCCTCCACCAGCGCGCGGCGCAGCAGTTCGAAGGTCGCGATGTGGTCGGTCAGGTTGCGCCAGCCGAGGGAGTGCGTCACCGAGCCGGGGCGCAGCAGGTAGTTGTAGTAGGCCGCGCCCAGGATCCGGATACGCCGCGACCGCAACAGCGCCCGGTAGGTCCAGCCGAGATCCTCGTACAGGGTGGTCTCGTCGAAATAGAGATCGTTGTCGGTGTGGAGCGTCCGCTTCCAGAGTTTCGTGGCAGCGGAGGGATTGGTGATCGCGAAGACATCGCGATGGGCGCCCTCGATGATGATCGTCCGGTCCTGCGGAATGATCGTGCGCAGGGTTTCGCCCTGCTCGTTCACCTCGCGCATGCCGCAGGTGACGATATCGAAGTCGCCCTCGATCGCGGCGGCGTGCATCGCTGCGAGCATGTCCGCCTCGATGGTGTCGTCGCTGTCCACCGCGGTGATGTAGTCGGCCTGCGCCGCGCGCACGCCGGTGTTGCGCGCGGCGCCGATGCCGCGGTTGCGCTCATGGCGCAGGAGGCGAATGCGCGGATCGGTCGCCTGCAGGGCGGCCACCACCTCATGGCTGCCATCGGTGCTGCCGTCATCGACGCAGATGATCTCGATCTCGGCCAGGGTCTGCGCCGCGATGGAGCGCAGGCAGGCCTCCAGATAGCGGCGCGTGTTGAACACAGGCACGACAACCGAGACGATGGGTCGCATGGGGCCTCGCTGAAACTGCGCCGCGCCAGGCGACGGCAGCATGATGGAAGAAGGGAGCAACCGGCGGCGTGCCCGCGTGCGGGAAGCGCTCTGGGCACCGGATGCCCCAAGCGCCGGTCATGCCACCGCCGTCCGCCCGGCCTCGCCACCTTGGCGGCGCGGCGGCCACGACGATCGGCTGCCGCGCACGACACCGGCGTGAACGACAAAGCGATTGCGAGTATTTTGCGATGATTTATATAAGACGCCAAGCATTCTAGACTCAGGGCGGGTCCGTTCGATGCGCGTCACACACACAATCGGGCGGGCGCTTGATCGGGTCGCGCCTTCCGTGGCGCAGCGGTTGCGCGACCTTTGGTACACGGCGAACGGCGGACGCAGCGAGACGCTGGGCAAGCAGCTGGAGCAGCAGATCCAGGGGCTGGGCGGGCTGGTGAACCAGCGTACCCAAGCCATGGGCGGGCTGCTGAGCGAGCAGATGCACGGCCATCGCCAGCATGTGGAACATCGCCTGGACGGCCTGCAGGCGCAGCACGATGCCGCGCGCAGGCGGCTCGACGACATCGGCGCCGGGGTCTCGCGCCTGATGGACGATGGCGGCAATGGCGCCGCCTTCGTCCTGCAGGATTCGCTGAGGCGGCTGAACGACGCCGGCGAAGCGACGTCGCCCCGGATTGCCGTGGTATCGGTGCTGCCGCCGATGGAAACCGGCATCGCCGAATACACGCTGCGGACCTTCGAGGCAGCGCCGGTGGGCGTCGACATCTTCGCCCCCTTCCCCGATGCGGCGGCCTATCTTGCCGCGGTGCATCGCCTGCCCCGGCGTGGCGGTCCGCTCGCCATCCATGGCCTGGCGGCGCTGTCCTATGCCCTGGCGACCCGACGCTACCAGGCGGTGATCTGGGTGATGGGCAATTCCGACCATCACCTGCCGGTGCTGCGGCTGCTGCGCGAGACCCGGCACCTCGACCCGCTGGCGCCGAACTGGCTGCAACTGCACGACCCGGTGCTGTTCAACCTGGCGCGGCTCCATGCCGAACGGCATCGGCTGAACCTGGCCGTCCTGCTGCGCGGGGCCGCGCTTGCGGAAATCCCGTCCGCCGACTGGAACGAGGTTGCGACGGGCCATGTGGCGAGCATCATCGGCGAGGCCGGCCTGGCCGCGCGCGCGCTGTTCGCGGACCTGCCGCTGCATGGCGTCATCCTGCATTCGCGCGCCGCGCGCGACATCCTGCTGCCCGCCTGGCCGGACCTCGACGCGCTGGAGCAGCGCGACCTGTACCTGCCGGTGCTCGAACCCTTCGCGCCGCGCGCCCAGCGCCCCGCCGGCGGGCTGCGCATCGGCTCCTTCGGCTATCCGGCGAGATCCAAGGGCACCGACGCCATCATGGCCACCTTCCGCCGGCTGCGACAGGAACACCCGGGCGCCAGCCTGGTGCTCGCCGGCTTCAACGTCGCCCGCTATGCGCAGGAGGAAGGGCTGTGCGGCGAGCCCGGGCTCGAACTGCACGACAACCCGCCGATGGGCAGGCTGGGCGAGCTGATGAACGGCGTCGATGTCGCGATGCAGTTGCGGAAGGACAATGCCGGCGAGAGCTCCGGCATCATTCCGCAACTGCTGTCGCGCGACATACCCATCCTCGCCTCGGATATCGGCGCCTTCACGGAATATGGCGGCGCCGTGCGCCTGGTGCCGGTGAGCCATGACCCCGAGGCACTGGCTGCCGCCATCCTGGAGGAAACGGCGCAGCCGGCGCTGCGTCGCGCCGCCCGGCGCGTCTATGTGGAGCAACACGGACCGGCGGCATTCTGCGCGGCGCTGCTGAGCGACGGCATGGCCGCGCCGACACGGCAGCGGGCCTGATACCGGCGGCCGAATGCTCCGGCCGTCGGCATTCGGCCCTTCATGTCCCCGCAGGTCTCGATCAGGCACCGCGCACCGACCTCCGGCTTGCCCGGCCTTCGCCGGCGGGCCGGATGCGCGGCCGCGGCATGAGGCAAACCCATCCCGCCGGGATGACGCACAGGCGCGCTACCGCGCCCGCTCGATGCAGAAAGCGACCACCTCCGCGAGCGCGCGCTTCTCCGCCGTGTCGGTGAAGGCGGCGAGCGCGGCCACCGCCTGGTCGCCATACAGGCGCGCGCGCCCGATCGTGTCGGCCAGCGCATCGTGGCGGCGCATCAGCGCCAGCGCCTGGCCAAGGTCGGCTGTCCGTCTGCTCGCGCTGCTCCAGCGTGCGGCGCCAGAAGCCGCGTTCCTCCTCGCTGCCGCGCGCGAAGGCGAGCAGCACGGGCAAGGTGATCTTGCCCTCGCGGAAATCGTCGCCGACGGTCTTGCCGAGCGCCTGCTGGTCCGCGCTGTAGTCGAGCGCGTCATCCACCAGCTGGAAGGCGACGCCAAGGGCCATGCCGAAGTCGCGCAGGGCGGCCTGGCGCGCCGGCGGCTGGTCGGCGACGACGGCGCCGACCTCGGTCGCGGCGGCGAACAGCGCGGCGGTCTTGCCCTCGATGACCTTGAGATACTGCTGCCTCGGTCGTCGTGGTGTCGTTCTGGGTGATCAGTTGCAGCACCTCGCCCTCGGCGATCGTCGCCGAGGCGGCGGAGAGGATGCGCAGCACTTCGAGCGAGCCGTCCTCGACCATCACCTGGAAGGCGCGGGAGAACAGGAAGTCGCCGACCAGCACCGAGGCCTTGTTGCCGAACAGCGCATTGGCCGAGGCCTGGCCGCGGCGCAGCGCGCTTTCATCGACCACATCATCGTGCAGCAGGGTCGCGGTGTGGATGAACTCGACACAGGCGGCGAGGCCGACATGGCGCTGCCCGCGATAGCCGCACATCCGCGCGGCGGCGAGTGTCAGCAGCGGGCGCAGGCGCTTTCCGCCGGCGGCGACGATATGGGCGGCGAGTGTCGGTATCAGCGCGACGTCGCTCTGCATGCGCTCGACGATAAGGCGGTTGCAGGCTTCGAGGTCGTCGCGCACCAGGGTGGTCAGCGCGCTCAGCGCGTCCTCGCCCTTGCGCGCGGGCACGGTGTCCTGCGGCGCCGGGCCGGCGGCATTGCCTGGCGCCGTGCCGGCGACATTTCCCGCGCCGTGCCGGCGACATTTCCTGGCGCCGTGCCGGCGACGAGCGGCTTGGCGATGGCGCTCACCCTTGCTCTTCTCCTGCTGTGGCGCGCACCATAGTCACGCCCCGCCCAGGCGGCAAGCAGCGGAAAAACCAAGGGAAATGCACTTGCGATGCGCGTCGTCGCCACCACCACGGACCCGGTCCGGCTGTCCTTCCTGCGCGCCCTGCTGAGCGATGCCGGCATCGACAGCATCGTGCTCGATGCGCATATCAGCGCGATCGAGGGCGGTATCGGCGCCTTCCCCCGCCGCCTCGCCGTGGTGACGGACGATGAGGCGCGCGCCCGCGCCGTCCTGCGGGAGGCCGGCGAGGCCCCGGCGTGAGCGATACGACCGAGGATACGCTGCTGGATGGCCGGGTGCGGCTGCGCCAGCCGCGACAGGGTTTCCGCGCCGGGCTGGACGCCGTGCTGCTGGCCGCCTTCGTGCCGGCGCGCACCGGTGAGCGCGTGCTCGAGGCCGGCTGCGGCAGCGGCGCCGCCTTCCTCTGCCTCGCTGCGCGGGTGCCGGGCCTTCGCATCGCCGCGGTGGAACGCGATCCGGCGATGGCCGCGCTGGCGCGCGAGCAACGCCGCGGCCAATGGCGCCGATGCATCGGTGAGCGAGGGTGACGTTGCCGACCTCGCGCTGGCGCGGCGCCTGGGTGCGCTGCGACCAGGTCTCTCGCCAATCCGCCCTATTGGCCCGATGGCACGCCGCCACCCGGCGCGGTGCGTCGCGCGGCCACGCATGAATCGGGGGCGGGGCTCGTGGCCTGGGCGGGCTTCCTGACGGCGGCCTTGCGCGATCGCGGCACGGTGAGCCTGGTGCTGCCGGCGGCGCGCTTCGATGCCGGCGTCGCGGCGCTGCGCCAGGCTGGCTGCGGGTCGGTCACGCTGCTGCCGGTCGTCGCCGCGCGCCGGGCCAGGCCGCCAAGCGCGTGCCTGATCCGCTGCGCGCAGGTCGGGGCGTTCCCCGGCGCGGCTGTTGCGCGCCTTCGTGCTGCATGAAGCCGATGGCGCCTTCACCGAAGCCGCCGAGGCCGTGCTGCGCCGCGGCGTCGCCTTGGCGCCCGAATAGGCCCTATTGGTCGCGCACCTCGGGGTGGCGAAGCAGCCACAGCCGCTCATGCGCCGCCACCAGGCTTTCCAGATTTTTGCGCCGGTTCGAATCCGGCGAAGCGGGACGCCGCGTGAGCATCATCTCGAGGATGCGCAGCAAATCCTCCGCAACCTCGAAGTCGCCCTGGTCGCAGGCATGGTGGAACGCGATCAGGATCTTGTCGGACAGCCGACGGGTATGGCGCGGCGCCGTCGTGGCGCCTCGTCCCCCTTCGCGGCGCTTGTCGCCGTCGTGATCATCGAACGACATGATGCCCTCCGCCGATTCCTGTGCCTGGTGCATCAACGGACACCGGATCGCGATGCGACGTTATAGTGCCAATCGTGATACTTCGGAACCCTGCGTGTCAAAACGCGCGAAGCTGTGCACTGACGGCCGCGGCAATCGCCTCAGGCGTGCTGTCCGGGCGGAACAGGCTCCGGACGCGTGCCATCGGGTCCAACGAAATAGATGAATGACGAGTGATCCATGAGATAGGCGGTTGTGTCGCGCGGCTGCACCTTCGCGTAATAGACGCGGTAGGCGCGCGCGGCCTGCGCAATCTGATCCGCGCTGCCGGTCAGACCGATCATGCGCGGATGGAAGCGCGAGACGTAGTCGGCCATCGCCTCGGGCGTATCGCGCTCCGGATCGATGGAAATGAAGACCGGCGTCACGCTGCTCCCCGGCCGGGCCCATGGCATCGAGTGCGGCGGCGATGGTGCCGAGTTCGGTCGGGCAGACATCGGGGCAGTAGGTGAAGCCGAAATAGACCAGCAGCGGACGGCCGGCGAAGTCGCGCTCGGTCACCGTCTTGCCGGTCTGGTCCACCAGCGTGAAGGGCCCGCCGAGCGACACGCCCTGGGCGAGCTGCACGCCGCCGGCGCGATGGCAGCCGGCATGTCGGCGCCGGTCATCCGCGCGAGCTGGCGCAGGAAGGCGTCGGCGACGGATTCGCCCGGCGCGCGCGCGAACCAGGCGATGGCCCAGACGCCGCCGAGCAGGACAACGAGAAGGACGGATGCGAAGCGTATGGCACGGAGCATGATGCGGCGCTGTTAGTCCGCACGCAGCGGGGCGCGCAAGGGCTCCCCGCATGTCACAGTGTGACCGTGATGCCCGCCTCAGTGGCGAACGGTGTCGATCTCGCCCTCGGGTTGCGGCGTCGAGAACACGGAATCCGCGAAGGCGTCCTCCCAGGTCCCGCCGGTGCTCGCCTTGGAATATTCCGTCGCGCGGTTCTCGAAGAAGTTGGTGTGCTCGACGGCGTTCAGCATCTCGTCGAGCCAGGGCAGCGGGTTCTTCTCGATGTTGTAGAGCGGCTCGAGGCCGAGCTGCTGCAGCCGGCGGTCGGCGATGAAGCGGATGTAGTGCTTTGCGTCTGCGCCGCATCGAGGCCCTGCACGCCGCCCAGTTCGAAGGCGAGGTCGATGAAGGCGTCCTCATGCTCCACGATGGTGGCGCAGATGACGATACAGGTCGCGCTTCAACTCCGCTGTCCAGATCTCGGGATTTTCCTGCACGAAGGTGCGGAACAGGCGGATGACGGACAGGCAGTGCAGCGTCTCGTCGCGCACCGACCACGACACGATCTGCCCCATGCCCTTCATCTTGTTGAAGCGCGGGAAGTTCATCAGGATCGCGAAGGAGGCGAACAGCTGCAGCCCCTCGGTGAAGGCGCCGAAGGCGGCCAGCGTCTTGGCGATCTCGGTCTTCGATTCGACCGAGAAGGTCTGCATGTAGTCGTACTTGTCCTTCATCTCCTTGTATTTGAGGAAGGCGGTGTACTCGATCTCGGGCATGCCGATGGTGTCGAGCAGGTGGCTGTAGGCGGCGATGTGGATCGTCTCGGTGTTCGAGAACGCCGACATCATCATCAGCACTTCGGTCGGCTTGAACACCTGGCAGTACTGCTTCATGTAGCAGTTGTTCACCTCGACATCGGCCTGGGTGAAGAAGCGGAAGATCTGCGTCAGCAGGTTGCGCTCGGACTCCGTGAGGTTCTTCTGCCAGTCCTTCACGTCATCGGCGAGCGGCACTTCCTCCGGCAGCCAATGGATGCGCTGCTGCGTCAGCCAGGCGTCATAGGCCCAGGGGTAGCGGAACGGCTTGTAGACCGGGTTCGCGGTGAGAAGGTCGAACTTCACCGGAAGCTCGTCGTGCGTGATCCCGTCGGCCATGCTGCTGCCCCTGTCCCCTGCTGTCGCGGCGTCGCCCCTTCTACCACATGTGGTAGGCGCGGCAACAAGCTGCCACACTCCCTTGTGGTACAAAGGAAACGGCGCCAACTCGCGAAAAGCCGGCGCCGCGGCAGGCTACTGGACGCGTACGCCGGCCTCCCGCGCCATATCGCGGTTCTCCTCGATCTCGCGCGTGATCCGCGCGGCGAATTCGCGCGGCCCCTCGGCGATGACGACGCCGCCGGTGTCGCGGATGCGCTCCATCATCGTGCCATCACGCATCAGGGCGAGCGAATCGCGCGCGACGCGGTCCACCACGGCCTGCGGCAGGCCCTTCGGACCGATGAAGCCATACCACGGGCTGGTGTCGGGAATATCGAGCCCGGCCTCGGCCAAGCGTCGGCACGTCGGGCAGCACCGGCGCGCGCTGCGGGCCGCTGACCGCGATGGCGCGGATGCCACCCTGGCGCACCAGGCCGATCGCGCCCGACAAGCGTGCTGAAGGTGGCCGGCACGCGGCCCGAGATCACCTCCTGCAAGGCCGGCGCTGCGCCGCGGAAGGCGACATGCGTGACCTCGATGCCGGCCTTGCGGCTGAACATCTCCAGCGCGAAATGGCCCGAGGATCCGTTGCCGGAGGACGCGAAGGCCATGCCCGGCGTGCGCTTCGCCGCTTCGACCAGTTGCTGCACCGTGCGATACGGCGTCTCGGCACTGACGAACAGCACGGTCGGCGACGCGTAGAGCACCGAGATCGGCGTGAAATCCGCCACCGTGTCGTAGGGCAGCCGCGGCTGCACCGCAGGGTTGCTCACATGCGTGCTGGCCGCGAGCAGCAGCGTGTAGCCATCGGCGGGGGAACGCGCGACGGCCTCGCTGGCGATGATCTGGCTCGCTCCAGGGCGATTCTCGATCACCACGGGCTGGCCCCACAGGCGCTGCAACGGTTCCTGCAACAGGCGCCCGACCAGGTCGGTCGGACCGCCGGCAGGATAGCCGATGATGACGCGCACCGGCTTCTCGGGCCAGGCGGCCTGCGCCCGCGCCGCGCCGGCCATGGTGGTGCCCGCCGCCGCGAGTGCGAGGCTGCGTCGTGTGATCATGATTGTTCCTCCCGTTTCCTTGAGCGGAAGCGTAGCGGGTTGTCGCGCGGGGCGTCGATGGGGAAGCGATCAGGCAGGGCCTTGCCCTCCCCGAACCCGACCCACCAAAGGCCCGAGGCCTTTGGAGACCCTCGATCGGCAGGAGTGGCCAGGGCGGCGGCGGATCTGGTGAGATGGCGCCATGCTGGATGCGATGGCGAGGTTGCCGGGCGTGCATCTGCTGCTGGCAGGGCTGGCGGCGGGCGGCTTGGCGCTCATGCTGCTGCGGCCAGGCCTTGCGGCGCGCGTCTACGGCGATCCGTTGGTCGATCGCGCGGCCGATCCTTGCCGCGTTGGGAGCGCTTGGTTTCTGCGCAGTGTTGTGGCTGATCGCGCCCTATGTGCCCGCGAGCCTGACGCGCGCGATCTACGTTCCAAGGAACCTGCGCCGAGGCCCGCGCCTTGGGCTTCGGCACCGCCCGGATCGGCGAACCCGGATATTTTCGCCACCTTGATGCCGATGGCGATGGCTGGTCCTGCGAACCGATGCCTCGCTCCGGCCGGCGCTGGTAAGTCACGGAACCAGTTCAAGGTGTCCAGAGGCCCTTAGGCCTTTGGCGGGGTGGTTTGGAGGGGCAGAGCCCCTCCAACCGTCACTGACAGGCCAGGCATTCCTCGTAGTTGTTGGAGCTGACCGGCGCCGCCGCCGCCATCGGCAGCCGCACTTCGCGCTCGGTCGGCACATGCGCGGCCATGATGTCGCCCTGCCCGACCACCTTCTCGCTGATCGTGTCGGCGCGCTGGATCGACAGCGAGCGGCAGTAATACAGCGACTTCACGCCCTTCTTCCACGCCGTCATGTGGATCTGGTGCAGGTCGCGCTTGTGCACGTTGGCCGGCAGGAACAGGTTCACCGACTGCGACTGGCAGATGAACGGCGTGCGGTCGGCCGCGTGTTCGACCACCCAGCGCTGGTCGAGTTCGAAGGCGGTCTTGAAGATCGCCTTCTCCTGTTCGGACAGGAAGTCGAGATGCTGCACCGAGCCCTTGGTCGACGGTGACCGAGGTCCAGGTTTCCTCATCGTCGCGGCCGTGCTTGCGCGAGCAGCTTCTGCAGATACGGGTTGCGCACGATGAAGGAGCCGGAGAGCGTCTTGTGGTTGTAGACGTTGGCCGCGATCGGCTCGATGCCGGGGCGACGCACCGCCGCAGATGATGGAGATCGACGCCGTCGGCGCGATCGCCATCTTGTGGGAGAAGCGCTCCATGATGCCGTATTCGGCGGCGTCGGGGCACGGCGCCGCGTTCCTCCGCCAGCAGGCGCGAGGCCGCGTCCGCCTGTTCGCGGACGTGCTTGAACATCTTCTTGTTCCACACCTTCGCGACGACCGATTCGAACGGCACGTTCATCATCTGCAGGAAGGAGTGGAAGCCCATCACGCCGAGGCCGACGGAGCGTTCGCGCATCGCGCTGTACTTCGCCCGCGCCATCGAATCGGGCGCGGTGTCGATGAAGGACTGCAGCACGTTGTCGAGGAAGCGCATCACGTCCGTCGATGAACAGCGGATCATCCTTCCACTCGAACCAGGTCTCGCAGTTCAGCGAGGACAGGCAGCACACCGCGGTGCGCTGCTTCGCCATGCTGGTCGAGCCCGGTCGGCAGGGTGATCTCGCGAGCACAGGTTCGAGGTCTTCACCTCAAGCCCGGCCAGCTTGTGATGCTCGGGCTGCGCGCGATGTTCACGTGGTCGGAATAGATCAGGTAGGGCTCGCCGGTCTCGATGCGGGCCGTCAGGATGCGGATCCACAGCGAGCGCGCCGAGACCTTGCGCATCACGGCGCCGTCCTTGGGCGAGACCAGCGCCCATTCCTCGTCGTTCTCCACCGCGCGCATGAAGGCGTCCGGGATCAGGATGCCGTGATGCAGGTTGAGCGCCTTGCGGTTCGGGTCGCCGCCGGTCGGGCGGCGCATTTCGAGGAATTCCTCGATCTCCGGGATGGTTCACCGGCAGGTAGCAGGCGGCCGAGCCGCGGCGCAGCGAGCCCTGGCTGATCGCCAGCGTCAGGCTGTCCATCACCCGGATGAAGGGGATGACGCCCGAGGTCTTGCCGTTGCGGCCGACCTTCTCGCCGATGCCGCGAAGGTTGCCCCAATAGGAGCCGATGCCGCCGCCCTTCGCGGCCAGCCAGACATTCTCGTTCCACAGCCCGACGATGCCATCGAGGCTGTCGGAGGCTTCGTTCAGGAAGCAGGAGATCGGCAGCCCGCGCGTCGTGCCGCCGTTCGACAGCACAGGCGTCGCCGGCATGAACCACAGCTGGCTGATGTAGTCGTAGATGCGCTGCGCATGCGCCGCGTCATCGCCATAGGCCGATGCCACCCGCGCGAAGAGATCCTGGTAGGTCTCCCCCGGCAGCAGGTAGCGGTCGTCGAGCGTGGCCTTGCCGAAATCGGTCAGCAGCGCGTCGCGCGACGGATCGGTCCTGACCTGGCCATGGCCCTCAAGCTGTACTGCGTCGAACACGTCAGACCCCCCAACCAAACTCATCCCCTGGGCATGCATCCTGCCGCCCCGGGGCCTATCCACACAAGATGTAGTCTTGCCACAGTCATCTGGCTACCACATCGGGTGGCAAACATGCCTCTTGCCAAGAGTTGCCCGTTTGTCACAGCCCGAAACATGTTCCCGTTTCGTTCATGATTCCGCGCGCCAACCCCTTTGGCAAGGCAGGACTTTTCCACAAACCCGAACAGGCTCACTCTGCCTCGGCAAACAGGACCCGCGACGGTCGGCAGGCATCCCCTGCCGGCCGGGCGGGGCCAACGCCAGCCGCGCGGGGGAGACATCGCGATGCCACTCAAGGATATTCTCGTTCATCTCGATGCCTCGTCCCAATCGGCTGGACGGCTCGACCTCGCCATCGACCTCGCGCGCCGGCATGAGGCGCATCTGACCGCGCTTCACGTTGTCGATATCGGCATGCCCCTGATCGGCATGGCCGATGGCGGCGGCGGCGCGGCACTCGCCGGCCTGATCGACCAGATGCGCGATACCGCCCTCGCCGAGTCCGGCCGCATCGAGGCCGCCTTCCGCGAACGCATGCGTCGCGAGTCGATGCAGGGCGAATGGCGCCAGGTCGAAGGCATGGTGGGTGAGCTCGTGATCCAGAACGCGCGCTACGCCGACCTCGTGATCGTCGGGCAGGACGATCCGGACGCATCGTCCGTCGGCACCGCGGGGCTGCCGGGCGACGTCCTGTTCGGCGCCGGGCGGCCGGTGCTGGTGGTGCCCTATGCCGGCCACTTCCCCGCCGTGGGGCGGCGTGTCCTGATCGGCTGGAACGCCAGCCGGGAAGCCGCCCGCGCCGTCAACGACGCGCTGCCGATCATCGCCCGGGCCGAGACGGCCAGCGTGCTGTCGGCCAATCCGCGCGGCGGCATGGACGGGCATGGCGAGGAACCGGGGGCGGATATCGCCGTCCACCTCGCCCGGCACGGTGCGAAGGTGACGGTCGAGCACCGCGTCGCCCCCGATGTGTCCGACGCCGACCTGCTGCTGAACCACGCCACCGACATCTCGGCGGATCTCATCGTGGTCGGCGCCTATGGCCATTCGCGGCTGCGCGAATTCGCCCTGGGCGGCGTGACGCGCACGCTGCTGAAGCAGATGACGGTGCCGGTGCTGATGTCGCATTGATCGGCGGGGGGCGTCATCGGCGTCCCCTGCCTGAAGTCCGTGGCCATCAGGCGGGGGCGGCGGCCAACCCCGCCATCCTGGCTGTAACCGGCCACGACATGCCGCACAGGGCCGGGGCTACGGGCAGGTCGCGCCACCGCCCCCGCTTGGACGCCCGGCCTCGATCCGCATCCTGGTCATTGCCGCGCCGGCGCGGCCTCCCCTGGCCCCGCGCGGTGCGCCGTCAACCCGCCGGGGCGTTGCGCCGCGCGAGCCGCTTCCCGACGATGTAACCCCACGCCATGTTCGGCCCGATCGTCGTCCCGGTGCCGACATTGCGCGACCCGATCGGGTTCGCCATGGCGATGCCCGCCGCGAACAGCCCGGGGATGACGCTGCCATCCGGCCGCAGCACCTCGGCGTGCTCATTGGTCCGGGCGCCACCCTTGGTGCCGAGGATCGACCGGCTCAGCGGCATCGCCAGGAACGGCGCCTGGATGATCGGATCGATCCCGGCCCGGCGCCGCTTGTCCCCGGCCGCGGCGGGGTCCGGGCGCGCCGGGCGGCCGAAATCCTCATCCCGGCCGGCTGCCGCGAAGGCGTTGAAGCGGGCCACGCTGGCGCCCAGCACCGCCGGCGGCACGCCGATCAGCCCGGCCAGGGTGGCGATGTCCGGCGCCTGGCGCATCCATCCCCGGTCGGCCTTGGCCGCCCAGCGCACGGGTGGCACCTGGTCGAGCATCCGCGCATCGGTGATCACCCAGGCCGGCAGGTGGATGGGTTCACCGGTCGCCGGGTCGCGGCGGTCGAGCACCTCGCCGATGTTGAAGGTCAACTCGTTCATGAAGCGTTCGCCATGCCGGTTGACCAGCATGGCGTTGGTCTCGGTGTGGAAGGGCACCGGCTGGGCGAGGATGCGGCCCTGGTAGCGCACCGGGATCGAGGGCGCGATCGTCGCCTGGTCCATCCGGGCGAGTTCGGCGCCGGCGGCCTCGGCCATGCGCTGGCCGTCGCCTTCATGGGCGGTCGGGCTGCCGAGGTAATCGACCGGCCCGGGGAAATGCCTCGCGAGCAGCCCGGCATCCCACTCGAAGCCGCCGGTCGCGATCACCACCCCGGCGCGGGCGGTCCAGGTTTCCCGCGCGCCGCCACGCTCGACCACCGCGCCGGTGACGGCGCCGGTCGCATCCTGCGTCAGTTCCACCGCGCGGGCGGATAATTCGATCCGCACCCCGGCATCGAGGCAGCCGCGCAGCAAGCCGGTGACCAGCGCCGTGCCCTTGCCGCGGCTGTTCGTCAGCAACCGCCACAGCAGCCGCGGCCACAGCGACAGCGCCGTGCGGTAGGGCTTGTGGTAGATGTCGGTGGTCACCGCCTCGTGATAGGTGAAGATCTCGGGAATGGTGGAGCGGCGGATGCGGAAGGCGAAGCGCCCCGCCCGCCACCGGCTGAGCGCGCGGGGTGACATCATCCGCCCCCGCATCTTCGCCCCCGGCAGCGTCCGCAGCGGGTCGGGCTCCGGCGTGAGGGCGAAGCGCAGCGGCGTCCTGGCCTCGATGAAGCGCAGCATCTCGGGTGCCGCGCGCACGAAGGCGTCCCACAGCGGTGCCTCGGTCTCGGCCCAGCCATCGGGGGCGGCCGCACGGATATAGGCCAGCGCCTCCTCGACGCTGTCCTCGATGCCCGCTTCGGCGGCGAGGTGGTTGGCCGGGATCCAGGTTCCCGCCCCCGACATGGCGGTGGTGCCGCCGAGGCGGTCGGTCTTCTCCAGCACCGTGACGCGCAGGCCCTGCGCGGCCGCCGTCAGCGCCGCCACCAGCCCCGCCGAGCCGGAGCCCAGCACCAGAACATCCGATTCGAAGGTCCGCATGGGCGTCTCATCCCCCCTCGCGGGCGGCGCGGCAAGAGGACCGTCGGCCGGGCGCGCGGTACGGTGACGCCATCGCCCGATGTGCTGCGGCGTCGGTCCCGCAGGGTGCCGTCATAGGCCAGCCCGATGGCGATGATCCCGCAAACCCATTGGCGCCGTCGCCGCGCCAGGCGCATCTGGAACGGCAGACGAAGGAGTACCCAGCATGCCCGACACTCTGCCCCGCACCGACACCCGCCCCGCCATCCATCCGGGCACGCGCATCGGCCATGTCCATCTGAAGGTGGCGAACCTCGATCGCGCCCTCGGCTTCTGGCGCGACGTGATCGGGCTGGACGTCCAGCAGACCTATGGCGACCAGGCGGTGTTCCTCTCCGCCGGCGGCTATCATCACCACATCGCGCTCAACACCTGGGAGAGCAAGGACGGCGCCTGGCCGCCGCCGGGCACGACGGGGCTGTTCCATGTCGCGCTGCTCTACCCGCACCGCCAGGCGCTCGCTCAGGCGCTGCTGCGGCTGACGGAGGCCGGCTGGCCATTGGAAGGCGCGTCCGACCACGGGGTATCCGAGGCGCTGTACCTGCGCGACCCGGACGGCAATGGCGTGGAACTGTATCGCGACCGGGCGGAGGCCGACTGGCCGCGCGATGCGGCCGGCCGGCTGGCGATGGTCACGCGGCGGCTGGACCTGACCGCGCTGCTGGCGGAAGCGCGCTGACCCGCCCGGCTATTCGCGCCCGGATCCGCGCCAGGCCCGGCCCTTCCTCCAGCATCGGCGCGCAGGCCGGGGCCCTGGACCCGGTGGCCAGGTCGAGGAACGGCGCGGCGACGGCCGCATTGTCGAACAGGTGGCGGTTGCCGTCCTCACGGTAGCTTTCGACCGGGGCGCCCTCGGCGATGAGCAGGCCGTGCACCTCCAACTCGACGTGCCAGTAGGTGATCGACCGGCACCAGTTCTGCTGCAGGATGCTGGCCCCGTTCACCAGCAGCCGCGCCGGCACCAGGTGGCCATCGAGGAACAGGGCATGGTCGGGGCTTACGCGCAGGTCCCGGGCCGGCACGCCGGCACCCAGCGCGCCCGCCTTCACCAGCACCGGCGCCACCCGCTCCGGCTGGCGATGGAGCCCGACATCCACCATCCGATGGCCGACCCATCGGATCGGCCTGAATGACGGCGTGCCATCGGCCGCCAACACCAGCGCGCCGGCGCGCAGCCGTTCGACCGGCACCTCGCCGCGCGCGGTCATGATGCGCGTGCCCTGCGCGAAGCAGACCACCTGTTCCCAGTTGCGGACCTGGAGCGTCGTCCCGGCCAGGGTATAGGTGGTGAAGCCGTCAGCGCCCGAGCCGACCGTCCAGGCGGACAGGTTGGGCAGCACCAGGCGGTCCGCCCCGCTGCCGCCATCCAGCGTGTCGGGCCCCATGCCGTCGACGTAGGTGAAACTGTCATTGCCGGCGCCGAAGTCGAGCAGGTCCGCCTCGGAGCCGCCGCCGTCGAGCAGGTCGGCGCCGTCTCCGCCGAGCAAGGTGTCCGGGCTGGCACCGCCATTCAGCGTGTCGTTGCCATCGCCGCCGTCCAGGAGGTCGGACGCGGCTTCGCCCAGCAGCGAGTCCTGCCCCGCGCCGCCCAGCAGCGTATCGGCGCCGGCGCCGCCCAACAGCGTGTCGCCATCGTCCCCGCCATCCAGCCAATCGGCCCCGACCTCGCCCAGGATCGAATCCTGGCCCGCGCCGCCCAACAGCGTGTCCGCACCGTCATCGCCGCGCAGCGTGTCGTTGCCGCCCTCGCCGAAGATGCTGTTGGCGCCGGTGGTGCCCGTCAGCACATCGGCGCCGCCGCCGCCCATCACATGCTCGAAGCTGTTCAGCGTATCGCCGGCCGCATCCCCCCCGCTGACGGTGAAATTGCCGTTGCCATCGAGATCCACCGTGACGCCCGAGGTGTCGGAGGCGTAGCTGACGAGGTCGCTGTTGGTGCCGCCGAACAGCAGATCCGCGCCCGGCCCTCCCTCGATGGTGTCGTTGCCGGAGCCGCCGCTGATCACATCGGCGCCGGCACCGCCCGAGAGAAGATCGGCGCTAATGCCGCCGATGATGCTGTCGTCACCGTCGCTGCCGGAAAGGATGTCGGAGCCGGCCCCGCCGACCAGCGTGTCGTTGCCGCCCAGGCCGTCAGCGATGCTGCCGGTGGATGCCGCGGTGAAGCTGTCATTGCCGGCGGTCGGCCCACCGGAGGGGGTCCAGGTGCCGCTCATGACCGCCGCCCCAGGCGGCTAGCGTGCGACCGCAATTCTGTCCCGAATAGCAAGCGCATTGTTGTGAACCCCTGTTGAACCGCCGGCATAAACCGCGACCCCTACGGCAGCGTCGAATGATTTCTTCTTCATGTTTCATTGCGATCTGAGCATGACTTCGCCCAGCCAACGCACCGTGCCGCGCCGAAAGCCGGCATTATCGCCCGGATTGCCTTGAGCCCGCGGCCGGCACGATGCGACCGGCACCGCCGGCCACGCGCCGTGCGCGCGGGCTGTTGCCGAAAATGTGTTCCGGCCCGCTATCCCGCCGCGGCTTCCTCGCGCAGCATCTCCAGCTCCAGCCAACGCTCCTCGGCGGCGACGAGCGCCGCCTGCGCCTTGCCCAGCGCCTCCGTCGCCTGGCGGAAGCCCACCGGATCGCGCGTGTAGAACGCCGGGTCGGCGACCTGCGCGCTGAGCCTGGCGATCTCGGCCGACAGCTTCTCCATCTCGCGCGGCAGGGTCTTGAGCTCGTGCTGTTCCTTCGCGTTCATCCGCACGCGCGGGCGCATCGGCGCGGCTTCGCGCGGTCCGGTCTCGGCCTTCGCCGCCGCGCGGGCCTCGGCGCGCGCCGGCTCACCCGAGCGCGCCCGCACGCCGTGGCCGCGCTGCGCCACCATGTCGGAATAGCCGCCGGCATATTCCTGCCAGCGCCCCTCGCCTTCCCAGGCGATCACGCTGGTCACGGTGCGGTCGAGGAAGTCGCGGTCATGGCTGACGAGAATCACCGTGCCGGCATATTCGGCGACCAGTTCCTGCAGCAGGTCGAGCGTCTCGAGGTCGAGGTCGTTGGTCGGTTCGTCCAGCACCAGCAGGTTGGACGGCTTGGCGAAGGCGCGCGCCAGCATCAGCCGCCCGCGCTCGCCGCCCGACAGCGCCGAGAGCGGCGTGCGCGCCTGTTCGGGCGTGAACAGGAAGTCCTTCATGTAGCCGATCACATGGCGCGGCTGGCCGTTCGACATGCACCTGGTCGCCACGCCCCTCGGTCAGCGCCGCGGACAGCGTGACTCGACGGGTCGAGGCTCGTCGCGCTTCTGGTCGAGCGCCGACCATCTCGATCGCCGTGCCGAGCTTCACCTTGCCGCTGTCGGGCGCCAGCACGCCGATCAGCATGTTGAGCAGCGTCGTCTTGCCCGCGCCATTCGGCCCGACGATGCCGACGCGGTCGCCGCGCATGATGCGCGTCGTCACCTCGCGCACGATCGCGCGCTCGCCATAGGATTTGGAGATGCGTATCGGCCGCGACGACGAGGTTGCCGGACCCGGCCGCCTCGGACGCCGCCATGCTCACGCGGCCCTGCGCGCCGACCGCGTTCGCGGTGCTTGGCGCGCAGCGTGTGCAGGTTCTCCAGCCGGCGCACGTTGCGCTTGCGCCGCGCGGTCACGCCATAGCGCAGCCAATGCTCCTCCCGCACGATCTTGCGGGCGAGCTTGTGGGCGTCGCGCTCCTCCTCCTCCAGCACCTGGTCGCGCCAGGTCTCGAAATGCTCGAAGCCCTGTTCCAGCCGCCGCGTCGTGCCGCGGTCGAGCCACACCATCGCGCGCGACAGCCGTTCGAGGAAGCGCCGGTCGTGGCTGATCAGCACCAGCGCGCAATTCAGCGAGGCGAGTTCCGATTCCAGCCATTCGATCGCCGGCAGGTCGAGATGGTTGGTCGGCTCGTCCAGCAGCAGGATGTCGGGCTCGGGCGCCAGCGCGCGCGCCAGCGCGGCGCGGCGCGTCTCGCCGCCCGACAGCGCGGCGGGCTTCTCCTCGCCGGTCATGCCGAGTTGTTCCAGCAGGTAGCGCGCGCGATACGGATCGTCGGACGGGCCAAGCCCGGCCTCGACATAGGCCATCACGTCGGGGAAGGCGGAGAGATCCGGCTCCTGCTCCAGGTAGCGCATGGTGGCGCCGGGCTGGAGGAAGCGCGTGCCGCCCTCCGGCCTCGATCAGCCCGGCGGCGACCTTGAGCAGCGTGGACTTGCCCGAGCCGTTGCGCCCGACCAGGGCGAGGCGCTCGCCGGGTGCGACGGACAGTCCCGCGCCTTCCAGCAGGCGGGTGGAGCCGAAGCCGTGGCGGATATCCTGAAGGATCAGCAAGGGAGGTGGGGCCATCGGGCGCTACGTCGCCGCTTCGCCTGCCCAGGTCAACCTTGGCCCGCCGCAAGGCCTGCCGGACAGGCCGAGTCATGCGGCTTGCCGGCGATCCGGCCATGCGACCGGCCGATGGTGGCGCGGGGCGCCGAGGGCGCGCGTCCCTACGCCGGGCTGACCGTCCATGCGAACCCGCGCGGTGCTTGGATGACCGGCGCCATGGAGGGGGCGATGCCCACGCCAGGCAACCGGACGGCAGCCTCGGGGTCCGGCGGGAGGCTTCCGCCCGCGCGTCCTCGCCGCTACCCCGCGAAGGGGTCGCGCATCATGATGGTGTCGTCGCGCTCGGGGCTGGTGGACAGCAGCACGATCGGCGCTTCCACCAGTTCCTCGATGCGGCGGACATACTTCACCGCCTCGGCCGGCAATTCGGCATAGGACCGCGCGCCGCGGGTCGAGCCGCTCCAGCCCGCCATCGTCTCGTAGATCGGCTCCGCCGCCGCCTGGGCGCGCAGCGCGGCGGGCAGCCGCTTCACCGATCTCGCCATTGATGCGGTAGCCGGTGCAGATCTTCAGCTCCGGCAGCCCGTCCAGCACGTCGAGCTTGGTCAGCACCAGGCCGTTGATGCCGCCGACCTTCACCGCCTGGCGCACCAGGCAGGCATCGAACCAGCCGCAGCGGCGCGGCCGGCCGGTGACGGTGCCGAATTCGCGGCCGCGCTCGCCGAGCAGCTTGCCCGTCGCGTCGAACAGTTCGGACGGGAACGGCCCGGAGCCGACCCGCGTCGCATAGGCCTTGGCGATGCCGAGCACGAAGCCGATCGCATCCGGCCCGACGCCCGCCCCCGCCGCCGCGTTGCCGGCCACGGTGTTGGACGAGGTCACGTAGGGGTAGGTGCCGTGGTCGACATCGAGCATCACCGCCTGCGCGCCCTCGAACAGCACGCGCTTGCCGGTGTGGCGCGCCTCGTCGAGGCGTTCCCACACCGGCTCGGCATAGGGCAGCAGCTGCGGCGCCAGCGCCAGCAGGCCGTCCAGCAGCGCCTGCTTCTCGAATTCCGGGGCGCCGAGGCCGCGGAACAGCGCGTTGTGGTGCAGCAGCAATTCGTCGAGCTTGGCCGACAGCGTCTCGGGCTCGGCGAGGTCGCACAGGCGGATCGACGCGGCGGCCCACCTTGTCCTCATAGGCCGGGCCGATGCCGCGCCCGGTGGTGCCGATCTTGTCCTCGCCGCGGGCCGCCTCGCGCGCCTTGTCGAGCGCGGGGTGCAGCGGGAGGATCAGCGGCACGTTCTCGGCGATGCGCAGGTTCTCCGGCGTCGACCTTCAGGCCCTGGGCGGTGACGCGGGCGATCTCGCTCAGCAGCGCCTCGGGGTCGAGCACCACGCCATTGCCGATGATGCCGGTCTTGCCGCGCACCACGCCGGAGGGCAGCAGCGACAGCTTGTAGGTCTCGTTGCCCACCACCAGCGTGTGGCCGGCATTGTGGCCGCCCTGGAACCGCACCACGATATCGGCGCGGCTGGCGAGCCAGTCCACCACCTTGCCCTTGCCCTCGTCGCCCCACTGGGCGCCGATCACGGCGACATTGGCCATGGCAGTTCAGTCCTTCGTCAGGATCGGGACGGGGCGGCCGTCCTTCAGTTCATGGGTGCAGCGCAGGCGCTGCGGCGGTGTCCTCGGCCGCGAGTGCGGCGACCGTCGCGAAGCCCTCGGCACGGAACGGCCGCGCCATCGGCGCCGAGCGGCAGGAACAGCCGCGGCTTCGGCGCGGTCGGCGGGCGCCGCGCGCAGCACGGCGTCAGGATACAGCGTCATGCCCGTCGCCGGCTCGTCATTCTGCGACACATAGCGCCCGCCGCGGGCGAGTTCGCCGCTCATGCCCGGCCCATACAGCGTGAAGGCGACCCCGGTGTGATAGCGGAAGCCGCGGAATTCGACCGGGTCGAGGGTGATGCGCAGCGCCGGCGCGCGCGCCTGGATGGCGGCCAGCACCTGCGGCCGCGTTGCTGCGGCGATGGCGCGGGCGGCGGGCGGCAGGTCGGCCGCCTCCAGCGCCGCGAGCGCGCCATCGGCCGGGCCGGTCGCGGCCATCAGCCCCGGCAGCGCGGCGAGCGCGCCCGGCTGGCCCTGCACCAGCGCGGCGACCGCCGCGCTGTCCTTGCGGTCGAGCGCGCGGGCCAGGCTGGCGCGCAGCGACGGCTCGACGCCGGCCGCGTCCATCAGCGCCGGCACCATGCGTCGGCAGCGTCACATCGAGGCTGACATGCGTGACGCCGACCGCGGCCAGCGCCTCGACCGCGACGATCGCGACCTCGGCATCCGCCGCCGGCGCGGCGCCGCCGATCAGTTCGACGCCCGCCTGCGGCAATTGGCGCGAGGGGGCGAGCTGCGTGCCGCGCACCCGCAGCACCTGGCCGGCGTAGCACAGGCGCAGCGGCCGCGCCTGGCGCCGCCAGCCGGGTGGCGGCGATGCGCGCGACCTGCGGCGTGGTGTCCGCCCGCAGCCCCATCATGCGCTGGCTGACCGGGTCCATCAGGCGGAAGGTCTGCTCGGCGACGGCGGCGCCGGAGCCCGGCCAGCAGGCTGTCCTCGAATTCGAGCAGCGGCGGCTTCACGCGTTCGTAACCATGCGCGGCGAAGACACCCATCATGCGCTTCAACCAGCGCGGCCTCCCGCTCGGCCTCGGGCGGCAGCAGGTCGGCAAGGCCCGCGGGCAGCAGGGCGGGATTGGGCAGGTCGTCGGTCATGGCCGGCCGAGGGTGTGGCAGGGCGCCCGCCCCCCGGCAACCCCCGCCGGCGCGGATTGGCGTGCTGCCGCATTCCCGTCACGCCGCGGCCCGGCCACGGCCATGGCAGCGGGGCATATCGATGCGACCCGCTTCACCGGTCATCAACCATTCCCATCGCAGGATGCTGCCAGGGGTGACCCGAGACGGGAGAAAGAAAGCCATGTCCGACGCCAGTGTTTCCATCACCGTTCCGCTCCATGCCACGCTCCATGACGCGGAGGTGCCACGGTTCGAGAACCCGGGCCGCGCCTTCGCCAACGGGATCCTGCTGGCGCTGCCGCTCTGGGGCCTGATCGGCCTGGCCATCTGGGCCATCGTCTGACGCCTGCCTTGGCGCCTGCCGCCCGCCACACCGCCAACCCGACATCGAGGCCGGCCCCTTTTCCGCCCGGCCGTCCCCGAGGCATCCTGATCCCTGGCTCATCGTCAGGAGGGACTCATGTGGCGCAGGTCAGTGGTGGTTCTGGGGGCGCTGGCGGCGGGGCTTGCCGCCTGCGCGTCCCAGCCGCCGGATTTCAGCTATGGCGGTGCCGGGTTCCAGCCGAACAACGTCCGGCAGAACCTGGCCTATGCGGAACGCAATTTCGGCGACATGGGCCTGTATCGCGGCAAGCCCGCCGAGGCTGCGGCCGCGCTCGCGCAATTCGAAGCCGCCATCGCAGGGATGCGCGACCCCGCCACCTCGGTCGCGCTGCCGATGCGCTATGGATCGCAGGTCGCCGCCGCGGTGCGCGAGGAACGCGAGGCACTCGGCATCCCGCTCGACGTGCTGCCCGGCCAGGCCTCGGCCGCGCTGGCGGCAGCCGTTGGGCCGTTGCAGAGCGGCGACCAGGCCGCCATCCGGGCGGCGCTGTCCAACCCGGTGTTCACGCTCGGGCCGGAGGCGACGCTGGAACGGCTGACCAACCTGCCCCGGTTGTGGACGCTGGAATCCATCGCGCCGATCCTGACGCGGGCGGCCGGAAGCGAGTCGGGCGTGGTCCTGCGCTGAAACGATAATCGTTGCCGGGCCGGGATGCGCCTCATGGCGCAGTCCGCAGCCGTCTCTCAGCCCTTTGGCTGGTCGGTCCGGAGGGGCCAGGGCCCCTCCGGCCGTTCTCAGAAGGCCAGCGCCGTCGCCTGAACCACCAGCGGCAGCCCTCGCACGCCCGCCAGCACCCCGTCGGGCATCGGCCCGTCCAGCCCGACCAGGCAGATCGCATCCCCACCCGGCGCCGAGCGGCCCAGGTGGAAGGTCGCGATATTCACCCCCGCATCCGCGAGCGCCATGCCGAACCGGCCGATGAAACCCGGCTTGTCCTTGTTGGTCACATACAGCATGTGCGGCGCGAAATCGGCCTCGACCGCGATGCCCTTGATGGCGACCAGGCGCGGCTTGTTCTCGGCGACCAGCGTGCCGTCGATCGAGCGCTCGAAGCGGTCGGTCACCACGGTGAGGCGCACCAGCGTGTGGTATTCGCCGCTGCGCTCGACCGTCGTCTCGGCGACCTCGATGTCGCGCTGCTTGGCGAGCACCGGGGCGTTGACCATGTTCACCGCGCCCATCAGCGGGGTCAGCACGCCGGCCAGCGCGGCGGCGGTCAGCGGCTTGAGGTTCAGTTCCGCCACGGCGCCTTCATATTCGACGCGCACCGCCTTGATCGCGCCGTCCTGCGCGGCGGTCAGTTGCCCGGCCATGGCCCCCAGCATCCGCGCCAATTCCATGTAGGGCTTGAGGCGCGGGGCTTCCTCGGCGGTGACCGAGGGCATGTTGATGGCGTTCGACACCGCGCCGGTCAGCAGGAAATCGGCCATCTGGTCGGCCACCTGCAGGGCGACGTTCTCCTGCGCCTCGGCGGTCGCAGCACCCAGATGCGGGGTGCAGACGACGTTGTCGAGGCCGAACAGCGGGCTGTCCGTCGCGGGTTCCGTCTCGAACACGTCGAGCGCGGCACCGGCCAGGTGGCCGGAGACCAGCGCATCATGGAGCGCCGCCTCATCGACCAGCCCACCGCGGGCGCAGTTGATCAGCGAGATCCATGAGGGAGTCGAGCTGGCTCAGGTCTTCCGGGGCGACCTTGATCATCCAGGCTTTGGTATAGGGGTCGCTGTTGATCCACTCGGGGTTGGCTTCCAGCTCGGTGTTGACTTCGAGCACCTCGCCGCTGATGGGGGCGTAGGCGTCTTCGGCGGCCTTCACCGACTCGACGGTGCCCAGGCTCTCGCCCTGTGATCACCGTGTCGCCCACTTCGGGCAGCTCGACGTAGACCACGTCAGACAGCAGGTGCTGGGCGTAGTCGGACACGCCGATCACGACGATATCGCCTTCCTGTCGCGCCCACTCGTGGCTCTTTGCGTACTTTGCTTTCGGATCAAACCGGTATGCCATGTTCTTCCTCCTGTTATGTAGTCGTTCCCTCTGCGCACGAATTGCACGAATTTCACGTAAGATGTCTTTGAACCGATTCGCGCACTTCGGTAATTCGTGGCAAAACAAAAAAGACGGGCACACGGGCGCGAGGCCCGGTCCCGTCTCTGTATCCGTACCTGAGAGATTGCCCCGCCCGCGCGCAGCCGGGGTTGCCCCATCGGTGGCCCGGGGGATCGCTCTCCCCGCGGGCGCTCTCCAGAGTGCCGTCCTCGCGCATTCGTGATACCTGAGAGATTGGCCGCCCCATCCGGTGTGGGCGGCGTGCCCCGTCGGCGGCCCGGCCCCGCTGATGCGGGGTGGGCGCTCTCTCGCGCGGTTCATCCGGCGGATATGCGATTGTTGGCGGTAATGTAACACAGGGCGCGGGCGCTGTCAACGCGCGTACTGTAGCTCAGCGAAAATTTCCAAATATAGGTGGTTCTAAAGCATTGGACCGGAGGACCCAGCCGGTGTTTCGTCAAATTGAGCCTTGCGCTGAACGGTCCAAGTCTCGACTCCGGCGTACATGTGGATTCGCTGTCTCGCCAGGGCGTCTTGCGCAACGGCGTCCCGTCGTGTCCCCGCGTGCCCGGATGGCATCGCACTCCGTGCCCACGAAAGCCGCACACGCAAGACGCGCTGGTACCGTCAGCATCCCGGTCCGCTGGAGAACCTGAGCGACGTCCGGCAACGCAATGGCCTCGTCAGGCCAAGGCGGGCGAGACCTAGACCACGGAGGGTAGACGACGTGATCGCGGCTGGTCGCCAGGTTGAAGACAGCTGAGGTTTCGGTACGTCTCGCCCGAGAGCCGTCTAACGTCTCAGCTGCTAGCCGACGGCAGCGTCTGGATCAGGTAGGAGCGCCCGAAGAAACGCTGTCGGCTCGACGTAATCGGCTCGACGCGGCCTGTCCGTACGTGGTCCAGATGCACCGCCAACTCCGAGGCGTCGAGGGGGCTTGTTCTCACGCAGGTCTTCGCGGGTTAGCCAACCGTGTACCAGGGCTTAGTGGGCGTGCCAGCATCCACCCTCCGAGCAAGCTCTACAGTCAAGCTCGTTCAAAGCTTGGGTAAGTCGGCTATCTCGCGACGGATTCGTTCAGCTTCCGCAACAACCGCTCTGTTTCAGTTACCTCGTATGCGAGTCCTAGCTCCTGAAATGCAGCTAAGGAACTCATCAGCAAGCTACGTGTTTCCTGCACGCGACCTTGCCCCTGGCGGACTTGAGCCAGATGCTGCTCAGCAAATGCAAGGTTCACGCGATGCCCCGCAATTCGATGAATCTCAATGGCCTGACCAAGATGATCTGCTGCGGCTTCCGGCCGTTGTTGCGCTGCTTCCACCTGCCCTAAAGCGTCGAGTGCGAAACCTAGCTCAAAGCGGTAATCCTTCTCTTTCGCATCCGCCACGCTGAGTTCCGCCATTTTGGCTGCAGTGTCCAGCTCTCCGAGGGCCATGTGCGCGAGTGTAAGTACGGTATTCATGTGCCCGACATACCACAAAGAGCCGACGCTTTCCGCATCTGCTATCGCTGCCACCAGCTTGATGATCGCATCACGAGGTTTGCTGAGGATCAGATCTACCTCGGCTGCCTGGACCTGGGCAAACATGAGCGAGTCTCGATCACCGACACGCTGTGCCAGCGATCGTCCTCTACTGATGTTTGCCAAGCTCTGATCCACATCACGCAGAACGATGTAGGGGCTGACCATGTTTAGCAAGAGCGTTGGGCAGTACAGGTCATAGCCGCTGTTGTCAGCTAAAGTCAGCCCTTGCTGGAACGATCTCAGGGACTCGTCGAGGCATCCGAGTTCAAGCAACACGACGCCAAGCGAGTTATGGATTCTTGCTAAGAGGTGCGCCAGGCTTACTGTTCTGGTCAAATCCTCGGCTTCTGTCAATAGCTTGCGTAGTGCATCAATTGCGGCCCCTCCAGCACCGTACCGTCCGAGCATCATGCCCTTAAGCCACCGAAGTTGGACAGCGACCTCTCCGAATGGCGTATTGGATTCGGCCAAAACCTGCAAGCCTTTTTCGATCGCCCGCGCCGTATCATCATATCTACCTTCAAATTCGAGTATATCGGCCAACTGCGCATATAGACCGGCGATGCGCTCGGCGGATGCTTTGGAATCCTGTGCCACAGCCAACGCCGAGTCGTATCTTTGTTCTCCGTCGGCGAATCTGCCATTGCTGTAGCAGCTCTGGGCTGACTTCTCTAGCAGGTCCAGTCGAAGGCCCATCACTTGAGGGTCGCAGGATGTCGGATCTAGCCCCTTCAATCCGTCGTCACATAGTTGTACGCTCTCAGCCCAGGCGAACCGTTCCTGCTCGCGATCTGCTGCCAGTAAGGCATATTTCGCCGCCTTCAATGTCTCACGTGCTTCACCAAAGTGCCACGCCAACTGCGAAGCAATCTCGCGCCGATCGCTTTCAGCACATAGAGATTCCAGGCATTCGCCTACCTGGCGATGAAGTATGCGTCGTTTGCCGGCCGGGAGTTGATTGTAGACGTACTCTCGGATGAAGCGCTGACCGAAGTGATAATAGTCCAGATCTTTGGCATGGGGCGAATGCGGCTCGCCCTCTTGGATCAAACGATGATCATGCTCCAACGCTTCGAGGTCGTCAAACACCGCTAATTCGTCAAGCTGACGCACTTTGGCAACGACTTGTACGGCGAAATCCTCCCTTTCGACCGATGCATACGTGACAAGATCCCGCAGGCTGTTTTCCAGAAGCCGGATCCGTTGTCCCAGCACTTCCGTGAGTGCTGGCGGGATACTGATCTGGACATCCTCGTCACACGCAAGCCTCCAAACGGGCTCTTGCTCGAAACCGGGCGAAGAACAAATCAGACCCGTGCTCTCCCACAGGTCAAAAAGCTGATCAATAAACAGCGGGTGTCCCCCTGTAGCGGTCTGGATACGTTCAATGATGGCCCCATCGAAAGTGTTCCGCGGGTAGCGCTGCGCCACATAGCGCTGCACGTCGATCCCTTTCTGAAGCTCGATCTCCGAGGCGCCAGCTCGGATCAGATTGGCCCGGATCTCGTTGAAGATCTGAGTATTCGCGCCTGCCCCTGAGGCGATCTGAGGCCGATAGGTGCACAGAAACAGCACCGGGCCGCCTGAAAGGTTGCGCTGCAGGTGAAACAGCAAGCGTAAGGAGGACTCGTCGGCCCAATGCAGGTCATCAATGAAGACGACGATCGGCTTTCGCTCGGCGAGTCGCTCAATCGCATTGGTGAACTGCGTGAAGACATTCTCTTCGGCGAACTTGCTCTGGGAGGCCAGCTTGATACCCGCTTCCACTGTTGCGAAAATGGGATCTGCAAAGTTAAGAGTAACCAGATTGAGCCAGGCCGGCGCGACGTCCTTGACGAACTCCCACACTGGACCGCCGATGAGCTTCGCCCGAGCGCCGCGCTCGACAAGCCCGCCTAGAACCTGGCTGAACGGAACCAACCCATTGCGCTCAGTTTCCAGTGCGCATCTACCTCGACCGATCAACGCGTTCCGTGCCTGTGCCGGTACAGAAGCCAAGAATGACTCAACAAGAGCAGTCTTGCCAATTCCGACGTCGCCCTGGATCAAGATGAACTGAGGGCGCTTGCTGTTGACGATTGAAGCCAGCGCGTGCTCTAGTTGGCGCAGCTCCTCCTTGCGATCGACGAAGAACTCAGGCGTGTTGATGCTAGATTCTGCCATGATATCAGTGCCTCCTTAGCAAGCCCAAGAGTGAACGATAAACCTGAACAGGTCATGAAGCTCGACAATCGATAAGAGTTAGCGGCCAGTGGCCGATCGCAGGTCGCCGATGCCCTAAACTGCGCGGAACGCAATTGGCCAATCTAGAATCCCAGACCCTTCTTCCACGCGAGGACACCGGCGACCCAGCGCTTTTCGTCGCTCTCCCCCGGGTACAGCGCGGACAACGCCTGCGCCAGCCGCCAGAAGCGCTCGTCGGTGCCTAGCTTCTCGTCCATCAGAAAACGCCTGAGCGCCTCCGCACGGCCGGCCGCGAACAGGATCATGCTCTGATGCACGCGATCCAGCACGGTCTTCCCCTGAGTTGTAGCCACACTGGAGTCCGATAACTCTGACCCGCTGGGCGAACTCATGTGTCTCTACCACTTCGTTAACCACTATCGCCTGTTTCGCGACGTGCTCCCCGCTCTGAAATCTTTGGTTGGACGCTATCGACTGGGGATCCTGTCCCAGAGTCCGTTTGAATATACCTGCTTGGTAGAATAGGGGGTACCAACCAACCCACTCGACCAAGCGGAGAGTACACACTGTCGCACTTTTGCCTGGTCCGAAGGTTACCGCCGGCCCAGCAAGGACTACGAACACTTGACCAAGAGCAGCGAAGCCATAATCTATCTGATCGCAATCCATATCATGCTCAAACGGACGCCAGCCTCGGCATAATTTCCAAACGGACTCTGAGAGATTGGCCGCCCCGATCATGCAGGGGTGGGCGCTCTCGCGCGGGTGATCCGGAGGATATATGAGGTTGTTGGCGGTAATGTAACAAAGGGCGCGGGCGCTGTCAACGCGCGGCCGTGCATGCAACGCACTTCCGAAGTGCGTTCCACCTTCTTGGTTAAAGTGCTTGACAGCGCGCGCCCTGGCGTATATAATGTAAGTGCTTTCATGTAAACATTTGCAATAACAATCACAAACCCGACGAAGGAGCGTAATGACGCCGATCACCGTTTATGACGTCGCCCGTGAGGCCGGCGTGAGCATCGCCACCGTGTCGCGCGTGCTGAACACGCCTGACAAGGTGAGCCCTGCCACGTGCCAACGCGATCCGCGCCGGCGATTGACGCGCTGGGCTTCGTGCCCAAGGCCGAGGCCGCCGGCGCGGGCGCGCAAGGCCCACGGGCGCATCGGCGTGCTGGCCCCTTTCTTCACCTATCCGTCGTTCGTGCAGCGGCTGCGCGGCGTCGCCGACGTCTCGCGCAGACCGCCTTCGATCTCGTCATCTATAACGTAGACTCGACCGCGCGACGCGACGCCTATCTGAACACCCTGCCCACCACCCGGCGGCTAGACGGCCTGATCGTCATGGCGCTGCCGTTCGGCGCCGAAGCAACAACGCGGCTCGTCGAAAGCGGGCTGGCGACCGTGACCGTCGAGTTCTCACAAGAGCCGTTCAGCAGCATCCGCATTGACGACCGCGCCGGCGGACGCATGGCCGCGGAACACTTATCCGGCGGGGCCGCCAGTGCTGCGGTTTCGTGGGCGACAGCGACGTGCCCGACTATGCCATTCGCACCAGCGACCTGCGGTTGGATGGTTATCGCGACTCAATTGAGAAGTCCGGCCGCGGGGCTGCCCGACGCATACGTCGCGTTGGCCCCGCACGGCCGCGAGCACGCCCGGCGCAGCGCGCACGCCCTGCTCGACCTGCCGAAGCCGCCCACGGCGATCTTTGCGGTCAGCGACGTGCAGGCGTTCGGCGTATTGCACGCGCCGCGCGCGACCGCGGGCTGACCTGCCCGGCGATCTCGCGGTGATCGGTTTCGATGACATCGAGAGCGCCGACGATGTCGGTTTGACCACCGTGCGCCAGCCGTTGGAAGAATCGGGACGGGTGGCGGTGGAATTGCTGCTGGCTCAAATCGCCGATGAGAACCGTCACGTGCAGCGGATTCGCTTTCCGCTGACACTCATCCGGCGCGACACAGCCTGACCCCGTAGGAGCCGGGCGGTGACATGCATTTCCTGGAAAGGGGGGATGTGACGCATTGAAGAAATATCACGCTGCCGGCGTGGATCGAAACCCGTTGAAGCCTATCAAACCTATCGAGAAGGAGTGACTCACATGAAACGTCTCACTATCGTCAGTCTGCTGGTTATGCTGACCCTGATGATAGGCGCGTGCGCTGCGCCTGCTGCGCCTGCCCAGCCCGCCGCGCCCGCGGCCGTTGAACCGACTGCCGCGCCTGACGTGGTTGAAGCCACGGAAGCCCCGGCCACGGAAGCCCCGGCCCGGAGGCCCCGGCAGCCGAGCCGACAACTGCGGAAGAACCCGCCGCAACAGGCGACACAGTGACCATCACGGTGGCCGCCGGCGCGGTGGGGCAGGAACTGGAACTAACCCAGGCCGCCGCCGCCCGTTACATGGAAATGCACCCAGAGGTCACGATCGAGGTGCTGAGCACCCCCGATCTGGCGAATGACCGGCTGGGCCTCTACCTCCAGTTCTTCGAGGCGCAATCGCCCGACGTGGACGTCTACCAGATTGACGTGATCTGGCCCGGCGACCTGGCCGAGCATCTGGTCGACTTGAACGAGTATGGCGCGGCCGATGTGGCGAGTACGCACTTCCCCGCGATCATCACCAACAACACCGTAGACGGCAAGCTGGTCGGTATCCCGTGGTTCACGGACGCCGGCCTGCTCTACTATCGCACCGACCTGCTGGAGAAGTACGGCTACACCGCTCCGCCGGCGACCTGGGACGAGCTGGAAGAAATGGCCCAGACGATCCAGGACGGCGAACGCGCCGCGAACCCGGACTTCTGGGGCTATGTGTGGCAGGGCAACGCCTACGAGGGTCTGACCTGTGACGCGCTGGAGTGGATTGACTCGAACGGCGGCGGCACGATCATCAGCCCCGACAAGGTCATCACGATCAACAACGAGGCCGCTGTGGCGGCCGTGGATCGCGCTGCCGGCTGGGTCGGCACGATCTCACCGCCCGGCGTGACCGGCTTCGCCGAAGAGGACGCCCGTAATGCCGTTCCAGGCCGGCAACGCCGCCTTCATGCGCAACTGGCCGTATGCCTTCAGCCTGGGCAACGCGGATGACAGCGTCGTCAAGGGCATGTTCGATGTGTCCCCGCTGCCCGCCGGCGACAGCGGCGCGGGCTCGCGGCGCTGGGCGGCTGGCAGTTGGCCGTCTCCAAGTACAGCAAGAATCCGGAAGTCGCCGCCGATGTGGCGCTCTACCTGGCATCCGCGGAAGAGCAGAAGATCCGTGCGATCGAAGGCAGCTTCAACCCGACCATCCCGGCGCTATACGAGGATGCGGAAGTGTGCGCCGCACAGCCCTTCCTGTGCAAGCTGCTGGATGTCTTCACCAACGCCGCGGCCCGGCCGTCCACGGCCACCGCTCCGAAGTACAACGAGGTTTCGACCCTGTTCTTCCAAGCAGTGCACAGCGTCCTGACCGGTGAGGCTGAAGGCTCTGCCGCCCTCGCCGAGCTGGAGCTGGACCTGGAAGACCTGCTGGGCTTCGAGACCGGCGCGCCGTAACACGCGGTATTCACCGCGGGTCGTACGTTCGTGAGAGCGCACGACCCGCGAGCCCCGTAGGGGCAGGGCTATGTCCCTGCCCCCGACCCAACCCACCACTTCCGTTCGCCCGAACCGAGGAGCAATCCGGCCATGGCAACCAAGTCATCGAGCATGAGTGAGCTGGCGAAGAAGGAGGAGCGTCTGGCATGGCTGATGCTCCTGCCAACGCTCATCGTCATCGTACTTATCGCGTTCTATCCGCTTGGATCGGTCTTTGTCAGCAGTTTCACCAACCGAACCTTCGCCAGCTCGGCCCCGACCGAAGCAGTAGGGATCGACAACTATCGCCAGTTGCTCAGTATGACCATCCAGCCCCTCGAGCCGGTGATGGATCCGGAGACCGGGCAACAGGCGGTCAACCCGCGCACCGGCGAGCCAGTGTACCAACCCGCGGTCGAGGTGTTGCCCCGCGAGCCGTACCGGTACCGCCCGGTCACGGAGTTCTCACTCTTTGGCAACCGTTATGTGTTGGGCGCGACCGATCCCGATTTCATCAACTCCGTGCGAGACACCCTCATCTTCACTATCGCGACCGTCTTCCTCGAGCTGGTCCTCGGGCTGGGCATTGCGCTGGTTATCAACGGGTTCAAGGCGGGGAGCATCGCCCGCGCTGTGCTGATGGCCGTCATGCTGATCCCCTGGGCCATCCCGACCGCCGTCTCGTCCCGCATGTGGCAGTTCATGTTCGGCGGCACACGCACCGGTTTCTTTAACACGGTGCTGTGGTATCTCGGCCTGGGCGACGGCAACATCCCGTTCTTGACCGACCCGCGCTTGTCAGATGCCGGCCATGATCACCATTGACGTGTGGAAGACGACCTCCTTCATGGCGCTGCTGCTGCTGGCCGGCCTCCAGCTGATCCCGGGCGACCTCTACGAGGCGTCCGACGTGGACGGTGCGCGAGCCAGTGGAGCAGTTCTGGAGCATCACGCTGCCGCTGCTGCGGCCCACCATCGCCGTCGCTCTGGTCTTCCGCACCCTCGATGCGCTACGCGTCTTCGACGTGTTCCAGATCGTCCTCGCGCAGAGTCGGTATTCGATGGCCAGCTTCACCTACTACGAGCTGATCAATAACCGGGCCATGGGCTACTCGTCGGCCAGCAGCGTGGTCATCTTCGTGCTGATCCTGGTCTTCGCGATGCTCTATATCAAGCTGGTGGGAGTGCAAACCGAATGACCCAAAAGAAACCCTCCATCGTTCGCAAGATCATCTTCTGGCTGCTGGTGCTGGCGATCGTAGCCTGGATGCTGTTCCCCTTCTACTGGGCGATCAACTCGTCGTTCAAGACGGAGGCGCAGCTCCAGATGACCCCGGCGACGTTCGTCCCGCGCAATCCGGTCACCAACGAGGTCAACCCGTCGCTGGACAACTACACGGCGGTGTTCCAGAACGACGCCTTCCTGCGTGGGTTTGTCAACAGTACGATCGTCGCGGTGTCGGTGACGCTGGTGGCGCTGGCCATCGGCGCGTCCGCCGCCTTTGCGATGGGCAAGCTGCGTTTCCGCGGGCGCACGCCGTCGCTCTACCTGGTTCTGGCGATGACGATGTTCCCGCAGGTCGCCGTGCTCTCGGGCCTCTACGCGATGATCGTTGCCACGGGGGTCAGCGCGATCCCCAGCATGATCGTCACCTACATGCTGTTCACGCTGCCCTTCACCGTCTGGGTGCTGACGTCCTTCTTCGAGGGCCTTCCCGTTGAGATCATGCAGGCCGCTCAGGTGGACGGGGCCAACACCATGCAGACCTTCGTCAAGATCCTGCTGCCGCTCACCGCCCCGGCCCTGGTGACCACCGGCCTGCTGGCGTTTATCGCCGCGTGGAACGAGTATCTGTTCGCCCTGACGTTCACGTCCATCGAGCCGCAAGCGCGCACGATCCCCGTGGTGATCGCCCTGTTCACGGGCGAGATTTCGCGCCAGCAACCGTTCGGCGAGATCATGGCCGCGGGCATCATCGCCAGCATCCCGCTGATCATCCTGGTGCTGATCTTCCAGCAGCGCATCGTCTCGGGCCTCACGTCTGGGGCGGTCAAAGGGTGAGCGCCGATTCTGCGGCCATGACTCAAGAGACGCTGGAATTGGAGGCGCAGCGCTCGTTGGGACGCCTGCTGCCGCGGCTGCAAGCCCAGTTCGCGGCGCTGGACCCAACGGCGTGGGCGGTCTTTCGGCGCGGCTTGAGGCGCAATTTCCGCGCCTGTTCGGCCTGCTGCTGCACCTCTACGGCGACCGTTACGACTTTTTCTATCATCTGGAGCAGATCCTGGCGGCCGCGGCGAGGATGGCGTTGGCCCGCCCTGCAGAGTTGTCCGCGCTGGACGCCGCCCGCGAAGCCGACCGAGACTGGTTCCAGTCGGAGGCGATGCTGGGCGGCGTGTGCTATGTGGACCTGTTTGCGGGCGATCTGGACGGTATCCGGTCTCGTATCCCCTACTTTAAGGAGTTGGGGCTGACCTACCTGCACCTGATGCCGTTGTTCAAGGCGCCGGAAGGCGAGAACGACGGCGGCTACGCGGTCAGCTCGTACCGCGAGGTCAACCCGGCGCTGGGCGATATGGACGGGTTGCGCGCGCGCTCGCCGGCGAGTTGCGCCGCGAGGGCATCAGCCTGGTCGTGGACTTTATCTTCAATCACACATCAGACGAACACGATTGGGCGCTGAAGGCGCTGGCAGGCAATGCGGCGCATCAGGACTACTTACCTGATGTTCCCCAATCGCCAGCTGCCCGACGCCTACGAGCGGGACCTGCGCGAGATCTTCCCCGACGTACGCCCCGGCAGCTTCACATATGTGCCTGAGATCCACCGCTGGGTGTGGACCACCTTCCACAGTTACCAGTGGGATCTGAATTACGCCAACCCCGAAGTATTCCGGGCGATGCTGGAGGAGATGCTGTTCCTGGCGAACGCAGGGATCGAGGTGTTGCGGCTAGACGCCGTGGCGTTCACCTGGAAGCGGTTGGGCACGCCTTGCGAGAGCTTGCCGGAGGCGCACATGCTGATCCAGGCGTTCAACGCGCTGGCGCGGGATCGCGGCCCCGGCCCTGCTTTTCAAGTCAGAGGCGATCGTCCACCCGGATGAGGTGGCGCAATACATCTCGCCGGGGGAATGCCAGCTTTCGTACAACCCGCTGCTGATGGCGCTGTTGTGGGAGTCGCTGGCGACGCGCGAGGTGAAGCTGTTGCAGCACTCCATGCGCGAGCGGTTTGCTATCATCCCCGGCTGCGCGTGGGTGAATTACGTCCGCTGTCACGATGATATCGGCTGGACGTTCGACGACGTGGATGCCGCGCACCTCGGCATCAACGGCTACGATCACCGGCGATTCCTCAACGATTTCTATACCGGCCGCTTTGCGGGGAGCTTTCCCGCGGGGTTGCCGTTCCAGGAGAACCCCAGGACGGGGGGATGCGCGCATCTCGGGACGTGCGCGTCGCTGGCCGGGCTGGAGGCGGCGCTGCTCGAGGATGCATCTCCCGCCGATGTCGCGCTCGCGGTGCGCCGCATCCTGATGATCCACAGCATCATCCTCTCCATCGGCGGCATCCCGCTGATCTACCTGGGCGACGAGATCGGCGCGCTCAACGACTACGGCTATCGCGACGATCCCGCTAAGGCCGGCGACAGCCGGTGGGTGCACCGGCCCGCCGCCGACCCGGCGGGCGCTATGCGGCTCGCACCGATTCGTGCACCGTGGCAGGGCAGGTGTATGGCGGGTTGCGGCGGCTCATTGCCATCCGACAGACATCGCCCGCCTGCGCGGGGAGCGAGATGGCGGTGGTGGAGACGGGGAATCCGCACGTATTCGGCTATGTGCGGCAGGGAGAGGGCCAACGCGTGCTGGCGCTGGCGAACTTCAGCGAGCCACGCGCAGACCATCTCCGCAAACGTCATCCGCACGCACGGGCTGGGCTCATGCGTTCCGCGATCTGGTGGCGGATGCGCCGATCCCTACCGGGGATCTCACCCTCGAGCCGAGCGGGTTCGTCTGGCTGGCCGCGGAATAGCGCATTGTATGAAGCAAAGTGCGTATTGCGCATCCTCAGATGCGCCGTGGTGCAGCACCACGGCGCATCTGAGGATACACACCGCACACACGCACTGCACGATCAGAACAGGCCCGGCTGCTCCACGGCAGGCACATACGGCGCGACGCAGCGCTCCAGCCCGTAGTGCGCGGCAAGCTCCGCGAAACGCGCCCTCCAGCGCCGGGGTGTTCCGCGCCGCAGCATGATCAGCGCGCCCCGAAGCTGCGTTCGTATTTGGCGCGCACGCCGGGGAAGCGGGCGTCCAGCTCGCGATAGAAATGTTCACGCTGGCGGTTGCGCAACGTCACGCCCCAGCCGGGGACGACGTGGCGCGCCCCGCAATCGGCCGCTCGGCGTACGACTTCCGTCACGTTCTCCGAGTCATCCTCCAGGAATGGCAGCACCGGCATCAACATCACGCCGGTGTGCAGCCCTCGCCCTGCCAGCGTCTTCAGCGCGGCGAACCGCCGCGAGGGCGACGGCGCGCCAGGTCGTCGTCTGGCGTGGTGATCGTGAAGCTGATCACCTCGCTGGAGGTCCTGGAGCAGGTAAGCGTGAGTCTCTCCGGCCTGCAAGCACGCGCTGAGATGCGCTGCGTGCGCGCCGGCTGATCCTGCGCGGCCGAGGGAATCGCCAGAGCATTAGGCCCGCACTGCGAACCGCAGGTTCCTTTACAGCCTGCACGAACTGCTCGACCACATCGGTCGTTTCTTTGACAACTCCTATTTCAATCCAGGCTCCGGGTCAGTCGCGCTCCGTCGTGTCAATCACCCCGCGCAACAGGGTAGCAAGCGCTTCGAGCCGCGCCCGCTCATCGCCGTGGGCGTTGACCAGCATGTCGTTCACCGCCATCTGAAGCGCCTTCAGAGCGGCGCTGGACAGGCCAAGGAACGTCTCCGCAGGCACATCTCCCGTCGCCGAGGTGCGCCAACACGCCTTCCAACACCCGGCCGTAGATGTGTTCCGCGCCGATGGCTTCGGTCACACCGCTGCGGTCCAGCAGGTCGCGCACCGGCGGGCGCACGCGCGCCAGCATCAACTGCACGCCCGGCTGCGTCCAGGTCGGCATTCAGCTCTTTGAGCATGTCGGCGCTCGGCACGTCGAGCTCGTTCGTCAATTCCAGGTCCAGGAGTACGCTGTCCACCGGTTCCGCGCCGGCAGCCAACCGGTTGGTGATCTGCGTGCGCACCGTGTCGGCGTTGGCAAAGAAGAGGCTTTCCTCCGGCGCAAAGATTAGCAGCCGGCTGATTGGCTCTGCGCGTCGAGTCCGGGACCCAATCTCCTCGAAGATCAGTCCCTTGCGAGCCAACCCCAACTCGCTCATGCGTCCCTGGCTCGTCCGCCAGACCAGGGCCAGGAGCGACAGCACGACCGCCAGCAGCAAGGCCCATAGCGCCTCTTCGAAGGTCAATACGCCCAGAAAGGTGACCAGCGCCAGGACGAAGTCCACCCGCCGCAGCTTGTAGAGCCGAAGCATCTCGCGCCATTTGAACATGCCGGACACCGCCACGACGACGATGGCTCCCAACGTGGCCTCGGGCAGGTTGGTAAAGAGCGGTGTCAGGAACAGCGCCACCACGACCGTCAGTCCCGGCGGCCACGATCCCCGACATCTGCGTCTTCGCGCCGGCGGCGTCGTTGGCCGCCGATTTTGACAGGCTGGACCCGATGGGAAAGCCGTGGAACAGGCCGGCGCCGATATTCGCCGCGCCAATGCCCATCAGTTCCTGGTCCGGGCTGATGCTGTAGCGATATTTCGTGGCGAAGCTCCGCGCCGGGCCGATGGCCTCGGCAAAGACCACCAGCGAGAGCGCCAGCGCGCCGGGGATCAGTGAAAGCCACTGATCGATCGTGATGTTCGGCAGCGTGGGGCCCGACAAACCGGCCGGGATCTCGCCAATGACATGCACGCCGCGTTCCGCTCAGGCCGAAGACGGTAGCAATGACAATGCCGTAGATCATGACCACCAGCGCGGCCGGTATCTTGTGGAAGTAATGCTCCAACAGCAGCATGAGGCCAGCGTGCTGAGGCCGACAGCCAGCGTCAGGAGGTGCGTCTCCGGCAGGTGAATCACCAGGTCATACAGCCGCTCCCACACATTGCCGGAGCCGGATTCGATGCCGAACAGCTTGGGCAACTGCTTGACAATGATGACCACGGCCAGACCCGAGACAAAGCCGGCCAGCACCGACGCCGAGAAGAACTGTGCGATGCGTCCCAGATGCAGCATGCCGGCCAGAACGGACACAAAGCCCGCAGTGATGGCCAGGGCGGTGGTAAGAATAATGAACTCGCTCGTATCCGGCCGGCGCCAGGGCGGAGATGATCGAGTACGACATGACCGCCTGGACAGAGGAAACCACAACCACCAGCTGGCGAGAGGTGCCGAAGATAGCGTAGAGCAGCAAGGCGACCGGCGCGGCATAGAAAATGACCTCCGGCGGCATGCCGGCCAGTTCAGCATAGGCCATGCCTTCCGGAACCAACAGCGCCGTAATCGTAATGCCCGCTATGAAATCGGGACGCAGCCAGGAACGTTCGTATTTGGGCAACCACTGCAGGATCGGGAAGAAGGATGCGATTCCCCGCCGCTGAGCGGGTTGTCCTACCGAGATCTTTGTTGTCATCTACTCACCTGCCTCGCCACGTCCACCTTCAGTCTTTCCTGTCACGGAAGGCCCTGGATCACCACGATGAAGCCGCCGATGAAAGCGGTCACCGCCGCGACCCAGAGCCTTACAAGATCAATACTGGCCGGTATAGCCGGGAGCGCGGCGGCGGAAACCCCCACCGGCCCACCAGGCGACGTCGGCTAGCACGCCGAGGCCGATCCAGAGCCAGTCCCAGCCGTTGATGCCGCCGGGGAAGACGATGACATAGAACATCGTGGTCCAGGGCACGAAGATGATACCCAGGATCGGCCAGATGATGTTGGAGAACGCCGCATTCCAGCGCGCGGGTTGGATCAGCCACCAGAGCGGGGCTGCAAAGCGTGGTCCGAGAAAGACCAGGATCGTGAAGAAACAGCACATGGTATAACCTCCGGAATAAGTTGGATAACGACTGGCCGGGCTGCGGGAGACTGGCGGTCCCGCCGGTCGCAGTCATGGAACACCGAGTTCAGACCCCTGCAAGATGCGAACGTGCCAGCATGCCTCCGGCGATGTTGCGGGCTTTGAACCCGTTCTGCAGCAGGATACGCGTCGCGTAGTAGGCGCGCGGTGGCCAGAGCGGCAGAAGACAAGGATCTCGCGGTTGCGAGGGAGTTCGGCCAGGCGGGCGCGCAGTTCCGACAGCGGGATATTGACCACGCCCGGCACATGCTCCACCAGAAGCTCAGCCGGCTGGCGCACGTCGAGAAGGAACCCGTTATCCACGGCGCCCCAGTGGCAGATCGGCATGTCGTCGCGCAGGATATCCACCGCGACCATCCCGGCGAAGTTGACGGGATCCTTGGCGCTGCCGAAGGGCGGCGCGTAGGCCAGCTCAGATTCTTCCAGGTCGTAAACGGTCAGGCCCGTCTGGATTGCCATTGCGAAGGCGTTGATGCGCGAGGGGACACCGTCCTCGCCGAGCATCTGCGCGCCGAGAAGGCGTCGTCGGATTTCCGGAAAAGGACCTTCATCGCGATGTATTTAGCGCCCGGATAGTAGCCCGCGTGCGAATTCGGGTAGAGGTAGATCTTCTCGAAATCTTCCTCCCCAAGCTGCGTCAGGACCTTCTCGCTGGCGCCTGTCGAAGCGATCACGCCCTCGAAGATCTGACAAATCGAGGTACCCTGCGTGCCGCGGAAGCGGGAGTTGCGCCCGGCAATCACTTCGGCCGCGATCCCGGCCCTGCCGGTTGGCCGGCCCGGCGACCGCGCGAGGGACCATTGGCCGGTGACGAAATCTTTGACTTCGACCGCGTCGCCAACCGCGAAGATATCGGGGTCGCTGGTGCGCATTTGCTCGTCGACGCGGATGCCGCCGCGTTCCGCCCGATATCGATCCCGGCCATCTTCGCCAGCGCCGTCTCCGGACGCACGCCGATCGCGAGGATCACGATGTCCGCCGGCAGCCGCTTGCCTGAGCTGGTGAGAACTTCCAGCGACAGTCGGTCGAAGATCCGCGCCTCCCGGGGCGGCCTGCTCGAAGCCAGCCACGCCGTCATTGAGTTCGAGCTGGACGCCGTGCCGCACCATGTAACGTTCGACGAGGCGGGCCATTTCCGGATCGAGCGGGGGCATGACCTGATTAAGGCGCTCGACCAGCGTCACTTCGAGCCCGCGGTGGATAGGTTTTCCACCATCTCCAGACCAATGAAGCCGCCGCCGACCACGACGGCGCGGCTTGGCCGGCAGCACCGTCTGCATGCCCGTGTAGGAGTTCATGCCGGTCTGCTCCGCCGCATCCCGGTCGAGCCACTCACGTATGGCCCTGGCGTCCGGCACAGTCCGCACCGAGTAGATTCCCGGCAGATCGATGCCGGGCAGTGGCGGGCGGATCGGCGCCGCCCCCGGCGACAGCACCAGCTTGTCGTAGCTCTCGGTGGTTATCTCACCGGTGACATGGTCCTTGAGGTCCACGGTCTTTCTGGGCGGCCGAGATGCCCACTACCTCACAGCGCGTGCGGACGTCGATGGCGAACTGCTCGTGAAAGGTCTGTTCCGTCGCCACCAGCAGGCTCGCCTCCTGCTCGATCGCGCCGCCGACATGGTACGGCAGCCCGCAGTTCGCATACGAAACATAGGGGCCCCGCTCGACCATGAGGATCTCTGCTTCTTCATCCAACCTGCGCAGGCGCGCCGCACAGGATGCGCCGCCGGCGACTCCACCAACGATGATGATTTTCATTGCTATCAGACCTCACTAAATTGAATGATGACTTTGACGTCATCGGGTTGTCTCTCGAGAGCTTGTTGGAAGTTCTCCGGCTCCACGACCGCGTGTGATCACACGGCTCAGCCACGCGCGGTCCCGACGCGCCAGGTTTTGGCCCGCTTTGTACCAGTGCCGCTTGTTGGCATTCACGCTGCCGACAATCAGATTGTTCTTCAGAACCACTGCCGCGGCGACATTGGCTACGGCCCCGCCGGCGCCGCCGCCGGCGCCGATGCCCGTGAGACAGATGATCCCTCCCGATCCGATCTTTTGGATCGAGTCGGCAATCACTGCGCCAACCCCCGTGCATTCGACGATAACGTCGGGGCTCGAAATCAAGATCCGTAACCCTACCCGAGTGATACGTCCCACCCATGGCGCGTACCAGGTCCGGCTTCGGTCCGGTTTCCGCGCGCGATCAAGCACGTGGACTTCCAAGTTATTCGCTTTCAACCGCAGCGCCGCCAAAAGACCAATCGGCCCTGCGCCGGTCACCAGCGCGATCCTGGGCTCCCAGAAAGCCGCGCTCCGCCCGCCAGATAGACCTGTTCCAGCGCTTTTGTGATCACCGTCATCGGCTCGAGCAGCACCGCCGAGGATTCCCAGCGAAGGGTCTACCTTGATGAGGTATTCGGGCTCGCTGCGCCAGCGTTCAGACATGAATCCATGGATCTCCTTGATCCCGCGCTCCGTGCATTGCCCGTTGCGGCACATGTCCCACTCGCCCACCGCGCAATTGGGACAGGGTACCGGATCCGGACGACGGACAATCCCGA